>NZ_JACSPZ010000002.1 GCF_014836905.1 Solibacillus faecavium | reverse complement strand
GTACGTGTCAAAAAAATTTTTTTCGGCACTCAAAAATGGCGCGGGCCATTGATATATCAACATTTATAGAGGGAGGTAATAGGTATGTTATTTGAGAAGAAATCGGAAATAAGCGAAAAATCCGATGTGAAAATGATTAATGGTTTTGTCAAATTCCAATCGGTGCGTTTGAATGTATATTGCTTTGAGGTTGATGGTGTTTTAATTGATACTGGCGCGGTATCACTCCTTGAGGAATTTAAACCGTTTTTCAATACGATGGATGTTGATCAGGTGATGTTAACCCACTATCACGAAGATCATACCGGTGGGGCGCATTTTTTGCAGACAGCATACAATTTACCTATATTTATGAATGAAACAAGAATAGAGGAATGTAAATACAAAGCAAACTATCCTTTATATAGGAAGTTGTTTTGGGGGGCGAGAAAACCCTTTGAAGCGCAGCCTTTGGAAAATAATTTTACTTCGAGGACCGGTCGCTGGAAAGTAATTCCGACCCCTGGACATACGAATGACCATTCATCTTTTCTAAATGAAGAGACAGGACAACTCTTTACGGGGGACTTGTATGTTACACCTAAAACTAAAGTTGTGCTGCGTGAAGAAAGTATTCCGCAAATTATAAGTTCATTGGAGCTAGCACTTTCCCTTGATTTCCAGGAAATGTACTGCAACCATGCAGGGTATATTGAAAATGGAAAGGAAGCTTTACAACGGAAGTTGAATAACTTAAAAGAATTAAGCGGCAAAATAGAACTGATGGCTGAAAAAGGAATGACACCCTCTGAGATAACGAAACAACTTTTTGATAAGAAATATCCAATAACAAAGTTATCATTAGGGGAATGGGATGCAGCTCATATCGTAACATCCGTATTAAAAAATAGAATATACAATAACTAACTGCTTAGCGAGGGGAACTTGCTAGGCAGTTTTTATTGTTTTGTTATAGAAAATAGTCTCACTTATTAAAAATGGTTTGTAATATTAAATTTACAATTGCTTAATAATTTAAGCGGTTTAAAAATGCGATAAAAGGGAATTACTATAAGATTTTCTTTCCTACCTATCGAAAAAGGCTTATTTACAAGAGAATTTTAGTGGATTCTGAAAATTTCGTTATATAATCAGGTGACTTGATGCAAGATTATAACGTATATTTATTTTTCGATTGTAAAGGTTTTGTAAATAACTTAAATTAATGTTGAAGAAAATGAAAAATAGGTGTTATGATAACCTAGGTTTTGATTTACATACTTCATTTTAGGGGGATTTTATTCCATGTTCAGCTCAAAAAAACCAGATCCATTTTTTGAAGGATTATTAGATATTGCAAAAAATGTACAAAATGGTGCCAACTATGCAAAAGAATCAACAATTTCTACAGTATCGGACTTAAAACAAATTCAAATTAAAATGAAGTCTTATGAAACAGCTGGTGATAAATTAATTCATGATTTGATCGTGAAATTAAATGAGTCCTTTATGACACCAATTGAACGTGAAGATATTTTAGCATTGGCAATTAAATTAGATGATATTTTAGATGGTATTGAAAATACGATTGCCCATTTTGAAATGTATGCATTTACAGAAGTGAATCAGTATATGAGAGACTTTGTTGACTTTATCGCTAAATCATCTGATGAAGCAGTAAAGGCAATGGAATTATTAAATAAAAAAGATTTAATTGGCATGCGTCAACACGCCATTTTAATAAAAGATTATGAGCGCGAATGTGATGAGATTTTCCGTAAGTCTATTACAGAACTATTCCAAGTTGAAAAAGATCCAATTCGCTTAATTATTTTTAAAGATTTGTACGAGCAATTAGAAGAAATTGCCGACTATTGCCAAAATGTAGCGAATACAATTGAAACAATTATTATGCGTAATGCATAATTGAAAAAGGAGTAGACTATGGAAACGTTATTAATCATTACCGTACTCGTTGTTATTTTTGCGTTAGCATTTGATTTTATTAATGGCTTCCATGATACAGCCAATGCTATAGCAACATCTGTTTCAACGCGTGCGTTAAAGCCGCGAGTAGCTGTTTTAATGGCTGCAGTGATGAACTTCGTTGGTGCGATGACTTTTGTAGGCGTAGCAAAAGCAGTTGCATCGGGAATTGTGGATCCTTTCTCGTTAAATGCATTCGAAGGTGATGTGACTGGATCTGTTGTTATTTTGGCGGCATTAAGCTCGGCGATTACTTGGAACTTGTTAACTTGGTATTTCGGTATACCATCAAGTTCTTCACATACATTAATCGGCTCAATTGCAGGGGCAGCAGTAGCCTCAGCCGGTATGGATATTTTAAATTATGAAGGTTTCTTTAAAATTTTACAGGCATTAATTATTTCACCAATTTTAGCCTTAACGCTAGGATTTATTGTAATGAAGTTATTCAAATTTATATTCAAGCGTTCACCATTATACAGTACAACGAGAGCATTCCGATTAACGCAAATCGGTACGGCAGCTTTACAATCGTTTACTCATGGTACGAACGATGCGCAAAAAGCGATGGGTATTATTACAATGGCTTTAATCGCAGCGAACTGGCAATCGACAGATGAAGTACAAGACTGGGTACGTTTTGCCTGCGCATTGGCGATGGGTCTAGGAACATCTGTTGGTGGATACAAAATTATTAAAACAGTGGGCGGCAAAATTATGAAAATCCGTCCAGTTAATGGTGTAGCGGCAGACTTAACTTCTGCATCGATTATTTTTGGTGCGACAGTGATCGCATTACCAGTATCGACTACGCACGTTATTTCATCTGCCATTATGGGTGTAGGTGCAGCACAGCGTGTGAAAGGTGTTAAATGGGGAATGGCGCGTAAAATCGTTATTACTTGGTTCATCACTTTACCGATTTCAGCAGTAATGGCTGGTGTATTCTACTTATTATTTAGTCTACTATTCTAATATAAAAAACGGCGCTCAATGTTTATGTTTGGGCAGCCGTTTTTTTGTATATTCGGAGTTGGTTTATGCTATCGGTGGTCACTTTTTCTAATAAAAAATAAAATGTTCTAATAACGGTTGAAGAGTTTCTAATAAAATTTATGTTATCTAATATAGGGAACATTTGTTCTAAAATAGATGTGTAATATGCTAATAAACTACGTAAATGTTCTAAAATAGTAGCCTACTCTTCTAATATCCCCGACAACTATTCTAATAAGTTAAATCTGAAAATCATTGCGCTAAATATTCCTGAAATTGCTCATGGACATTTTCTATCGGAATAAATAAACCGACTTTTCCATGATCTTCACGTGTACCGGTTGCAAAGACAACACCTATTACTTGTCCTTGCTCATTGATCACCGGGCTTCCGCTATTCCCTCGATAAACAGGGGCGTTCATCATAATAATTTCTGTTTGAATATCGACAGCATTCGTATAGCCTATTACTTTTCCTTCATTTGCAATACCGCTAAATGCAAGTGGATTACCGATAAAATAAACAGGCTCATTTTGACGGAATTCGCTTGTTTCTGCTAGTGTTAAATACGGTAAGTTCCCCGCATCAACTTTTAATAGTGCCAAATCATATTCCTCATATGCTTCTATAACTTCCGCTTTATAAAGTGAATCATCCGGAAATACTACGGTAATCGTTAAAGCATCATCAATCACATGTTCATTTGTTAATATGTAACCATTTTCCGTTACAGCAAATCCTGTTCCTTTTCCGGAGTCAGTATTTATTGTGACGATCGATTGCTTATATGTTTGAATATTTTCCTGACTTGAAAGTTTCGTTGATACTTTTAAAAATTCAATTGCCGGAATGGAATAAATATTGAAAATTACTGCAAAAGTATTAAAAACAAGTGTCAATGCCATCAACCATACGATAATCCGCACAACAGGCTTTTGCCTTTTTGGTTTTTTAGGCTGTGGATTTAGACGTGCCTCCCGCTCTTTTGCCAGTGCCTTTTCCTGTTCTTCTAAAACAAGCTCTAAAAATTCCTCTTCAGTCAGTTGCTCGGTGTTTTTATCTGTCATTTTCACCCCTCCGATAAATTAAGTTTAACAAAAATGTGAAAAATTTGCGGTGAAAAGCTTTGTGACATTTTTTTTATGTAAGTTTGTGAAAAGTTTCATATTAAGCATTAGAAAATACTTCGTGCAATCTATCACATACTTTAGGCTGATAAAGCGCCGTTTTCAAAATGACAGCCCTTACATTAATTTTATTTATATAATAGATTGTGTATGAATTCACAATGTTGAATATTCGTATTTAACCTCTTAAAGTGTTGATATATCAATGTTTATCGATAATTATTTGAATTTTCAAACAAAATTAAATATTATCGTTGACAAAAGAAATCAAAAGGAATAACATACGTAAATATAAAGAAAATTCCTAAAATTAGAAAGGGTTGGTAAAAATGGATTTAATGAAGAAGTCGTTAGAGATGCATGAAAACTTTGGGGGGAAGATGGAAATTCGTGCAAAAGTACCGGTGCAGGATAAATATGATTTAAGTTTGGCGTATTCACCTGGTGTAGCAGCTCCTTGTTTAGCAATTGAACAAAATCCTTCCACTGTATATGACTATACGATGAAAGGAAATTTAGTAGCAGTCATTACAGATGGTACTGCTGTGCTCGGTTTAGGGGATATTGGTCCGGAAGCAGCATTACCTGTAATGGAGGGGAAAGCTTTATTGTTAAAGCGATTTGCGAATGTTGATGCTGTACCGGTTTGTTTAAACACAAAAGATGTTGATGAAATTGTTAACGTAGTGAAAGCAATCTCTCCTACATATGGGGCGATCAATTTAGAGGATATTTCAGCACCACGCTGCTTTGAAATTGAAGATCGGCTGCGTGCAGAATGTTCAATTCCTGTATTTCATGATGATCAGCATGGTACCGCAATCGTTGTTGGTGCAGGGATGATTAATGCCGTAAAGCTTGTGAATAAAGAAGTTGCGCAAATGAAGGTTGTCATTAATGGAGCAGGGGCTGCGGGTATTGCCATTTTACGTATACTAATTCAAATGGGTTACACGAATGTAGTTATGTGTGATACGAAAGGGATTATTTATGAAGGTCGCCCTGAAGGAATGAATCCAGTAAAAGATCAAGTCGCTAATTTAACAAACCCATATCAACTACGTGGAAGTTTGGATGATGCTTTAGTGGGAGCTGATGTATTTATTGGTGTATCAGCAGCGAATATTTTAAAAGAAGCTCATATTAAATCAATGGCGAAAGATCCAATCGTATTTGCATTGGCGAATCCTGATCCGGAAGTTACCCCAGAGAATGCAAAAAAATGGGGCGTTAAAATTATTGGGACAGGGCGCTCCGACCATGCGAACCAAATTAATAATATGCTGGCATTTCCGGGTATTTTCCGCGGCACGCTGGATGTGCGCGCAAGAGATATTAATGAGGCCATGAAGCTGGCGGCGGTTGAGGCAATCGCTTCTCTTGTAACTGAAAAGGAACTTCATGAAGACTTTATTATTCCTAGCTCTATGGATGAACGTGTTGCAGGGGTAGTTGCGAAGGCAGTTGGGTCAGCTGCAATTGAATCTGGAGTATCCGACTTATTCCAGCAAGTAGATGTTGTTAAGCAATCGATTGCGATTTAAAAGTTGCAAGAAGTCTGTAGCTAAAAAACTAAAAGGATGTGCAAAAATATTTCTGCACATCCAAGTTTTTTAAACTGTTTGTAGTTCTTCTGTTAATTGCTCTAGTTGTGTAACTAAATTTCCGATAAATGCAATTGTGTCACGCAATGGTTGTTCTGTCGTAATATCGACACCAGCCATTTTTGAAAGCTCGACAGGTGTTTTCGTACCACCGGCTTTTAATACTTCGATCCATTCACCAACAGCTGATTCATCACCATTCAAAATACGTTGTGATACTTGTGTTGAAATTGTTAAACCCGCTGAATAAGTATATGGATATAAGCCCATATAGTAGTGTGGCTGACGCATCCAAGTAAGCTCAGCACCTTCTGTGATTTCAACTGTATCTCCCCAGAATTGCTCCAGTACTTCGCGTTTTAATTCATTTAATTTCGGAGCATTCACATTACCACCAGCATCGATAATATCGTACACTTTGCGTTGGTAGGCTGCTTCTAATAAATGTGTCACGAAGTTATGGTAATACGTACGGCTAATAATGGATGAAATAACCCAACGTTTGAAACGGGCATCCGTTGAATTTTGTAATAAGTAGTTGGCCATAAGCATTTCATTCATTGTAGATGGTGCTTCAATAAAGTATAAAGATGGGCGTGCATTATAAATATTTTGAGCGTCATTTGCTAAATAGAAGTGACCAGCATGACCTAATTCATGAGCAAGGACAAATACTTCATTCATCCGGCTTGTCCACGAAATTAATACATATGGGTGTACACCGTATGGGCTTGAACAGAATGCACCTGTTGATTTACCAGCATTTTGGGCAAAGTCAATCCATCGCTCATCGAATGACCGGTCAATCATTTTAATATAGTCATCTCCCATAATGGATAGACCGTCTTTCATATATTGACGGGATTCTTCTACAGTAATAGTAGGTTCGTATGAAGGATCCAATGAAATTTTAAGATCTGCAAAAGTCATTTTATCCAGTTCATGCGTTTTTTGTAGTAATTTTGCATAGCGACGCATATGCGGTGCTAGTTCATTCATAATTAAGTCGATTTGACGGTCATACATAGAGCGGTCTACTTGCTGAGATTCAAGTAGCGCATCGTAAATTGTTTCATAACCACGCAAATCTGCATCGGTTTTTTCAATTTTTAAATGTGTATTATACGTTTTCGCTGTTGTATGCTGATACTCACGCAGTTTTGAAGAGAATGCATCAAATGCTGCTCGGCGTTTTTTCGTATCTGTTTCTAATTCCCAGTCACCTTCAAATAGATTGTAGCTAAGAGGGAATTGCTCACCATCTACTTCAAAATTAGGGAAATTCATATCTACTAATTTAGTTGTATTGTAAAGTTCATACGGTGCATTAAATGTTGCACCGAAAGCAGCCAATGCTTTTTCCGCTTCAGGATGTAGTTGGTGCGGTTTTTGAATAAGCAGTTTATTAATATAGTTTTCATATGATGGATTTAATAGTTGAGCTTCTTTTAAAATTGCTTCGTCTAATGCCAATAAATCACTTTTTACAAAAGAAAGCTTTGTAGCGATGCTCGCAGCTAATGATCCAAATTGAGCTGAACGCATTTGATTTTCTGTATTCGTTTGATCTACACTGTGTGAAAGACTAGCGTACGTTCCAATTGGTACTAATTTAAGTTGGATTTTTTCAGTCGCTTCTATAGCTGCGATGGCACCCTTTGCATCTGTAATTGTGCCTGGCAATTGCTTGGCGCTTATCTCAACAAGCTGTTTCATTTCCTCAATTGCTTCTAAGTAAGCTTCTTCTGAAGAAAATAAATCATTTAAATTCCATGTTTCCTCAACTGGTACTTCATTACGTTTCAACATTGACATTAGTTACCTCCTAATATTACGATATTCGAAATAAATAATAACATATTTCTGAAAATTTAGGAAGTATGCTTGAGATTTAAAACGTATAATAAAATAGAAGACGTGTATATGACGGAAAGAGTGTGATGTAGATGCATGAAGTAAAGGACTGCAGTTTAATTTTAGAAGGGGGCACATTTAGAACCGTTTTTACAGCTGGTGTACTGGATGCCCTAATGGAGCAGCAAATAGTTATGCCATATATTGCGGCAATTTCGGCTGGGGCGATAAATGCGGTTTCGTATATGTCAAATCAGCCTGAACGAACAATGCGGGTATTGACAACGTATCGTAATGATCCCCGATATATGGGTGCGCGGAACTTTTTGAAGGAGAAAAGCCTTTTTGGTTTAGACTTTGCCTACAATATTGTACCAAATCAGCTCGACCTATTTGATTGGGACACATATTACAACTATCCAGGCGAAGTAGAATTTGGTCTGACAAATGCTTATACCGGTAAGGTGGAATATAAGAGTGCACATACGATGACGAGAACATGTGATATACTGCAGGCTACATGTGCGATCCCAGTGTTATTTCCGGAGATTAAAATTGATAATATCCCTTATTATGATGGGGGATTATCGGATTCCATTCCCGTGAAACGTGCGATTGAAAAAGGGTATTCCAAACATTTACTCATCCTGACACGAGAACCGGGCTATATTAAACAACCGTCAAAGACAAACAAATGGGCAACTAAGCTCTTTCAAAAGCGCTACCCTAGACTAGCTGCAGCAATGAATCAGCGTGCTTCAATGTACAATACTACGATGCAATATATTGAAGAATTAGAGCAAAATAATGAAGCTTTTATTTTCAAGCCGGACCGTGCAATAAAGAGCTTCGAAAGTAAAGTTGATCAAATGAAAGCTAATTATGAAGTCGGTTATGAACAGGCATTAAAGCAAATGCCTGAGTTGAAAGAGTTTTTAGGAATCCAAAAAGGTACACCCCTCCCTCTGTGAAAGGAGATTAAATGAATGACAAATGGAAAAGAAATTTTAGCGATATTTGGATTTGAAACTAAAGAAGAGCCTGTAAGTATTTACCCGTATTCACCCGTCTACCGGGTGAAATACGGCGATAAGGATGTTGTGGTAAAACGTACACAAAAAAGAGCAGAGAATGTGATGTCTTATACGAATATGTTAAAGAATAAAGGTGTAAATGTTGTAACACCAGTTAAGCTTCATGTAGATAATCCGCAAAATTTTGAGGGGACAAATTTTGTTGTTTATCCATTTATAGAAGGCACGAAATACTCTGGTCAAGAAAATGAAATTTATGAAGCCGGAAAGATGTTAGGTCACATACATAGTCTTTCACCAAATACAAATGCTTACGATCTTCTTAACTATGATGTTTACGATTTTAACAAACAGGAAGTAGAAGAGAGTATGGAAGCCATTATTCAGCATGCTCACAAAGCTGGGATTGAAATTGATTCAACATTAAAAACGAAATTACTGGAAAGTGTTGCAGTTCAGCAGGAACTTAACGGAGCGGGTTTACCGCATGTTGCTACACCTCACGATTTTAAAGCAAATAACCTTGTTTTAACCCCGGAACCGTACTTGATTGATCCGGATAATGCGACTTGGATACCAAGAATCTTTGATCTGGCGCTAGTCTTACTGCTCTTTCATAATGAACATGAAAAAGCTCCAAACAGGGTTTTCACCGTAGATGAATGGAAGCAGTTTTTATTAGGATATAAAGAATACAGTGCTTTAACCGATCAGGAAAAACATTTTTGGGATAAGGCGAAGCAGCATGTTTTTCTTGATGAAGTCATGTGGTTAATGGCTGAATATGAAGAGGACTGGCAAAATCCTGCCCAACAAAAACTGTTTAATAGCTTAATACAAATTGTAATTGATAGTGCTGACTACAGACTAATATAAAAAGTTGAAGGGAGGCAATACTATGGAAAGTTTGGCAGAAATAATGCGTATTGTATTTCCGTTAATTATCGTAGGCGCAATAAGTATATTTGTTATTTTAAGACTTCAAAATAAACATAAAAAAAATCAGCTAGGAAAGAAAAAAACACAAGGTGCTCAATTTTTATTGGATAGCTTAATACCTTGGGGGACATTTTTAGGCATCTTTATCGGGGGGATAATTAGTTTTCTTTTCCCGATGTCTATGTTAAATACGGTTAGTATAGGCGGTGGAATAGGGATGTTAGTCGGGTATTTTGCCTATGAAATTTATAGCAGGACAGAGGGTAGTTCTTCAAGTTAGTCATTAAGAATATATTTACATTATTAGTGCAAACCGGAGTCCTGGTTTGTGCTTTTTTGCAGAAGTGAAATATAAATCAATTAATCATTAATGGGTATATTTTACGATATGATGAAATGGAATAGCGGGAATTGAAATTTAAGAACATATGGATGACATAACTTTGTTCAAAGAGGACCACATTAAAAAGGAAACGCTACTTTTAAGTGTAACGTTTCCTTTTATTATTACTGATTTGATTTTCCGCTCATTTGCTGTTGTGCCATCTGAACTAGGCGCTTCGTAATCTCTCCGCCTACAGATCCGTTTGCACGAGATGCTGCTTCAGATCCTAATTGCACATTAAATTCTTGTGCAATTTCGTATTTCATTTGGTCAACTGCTTGTTGTGCACCAGGTACACGCAATTTGTTTGAACTGTTGTTGTTTGCCATCTGTAACTCGCCTCCTTATGATATTAGATTGTACAAGGAAGCAACTTTCATACCACATTGAAAATAGGTAATTTAAAGTTTAATTAGGTAGCCATTTTCAAAATGGTGAAATTTTATAATATGGATATATTGTAACTTTGAATCAAATGAGATTAGGAAGAACAAAATAAAAAGAAACGCTACATTTTACTGTAACGTTTCCTTTTTTAATTATTTTGATTTTAATTGTTGCTCAGCCATCTGAACTAGGCGTTTCGTAATCTCTCCGCCTACAGATCCGTTTGCACGAGAAGATGCTTCTGCTCCTAATTGAACACCAAACTCTTGTGCAATTTCGTATTTCATTTGGTCAAGCGCTTGTTGTGCACCAGGTACACGTAACTTGTTTGAAGAACTATTGTTGTTTGCCATGTGTGCTCACCTCCTTGTGACATTAGAATGTACAAGGAGACGAATTTAATACCTGAGAGAAAATAGGTAATTTAAAGTTTAATTAGGTAGTCGGTTTCTTAAATGGGTAATTTTTGTGATATACGAAGGAGGGCTAAAATAAGTAACATAATTTTTGGGAATATAATTCAAACTTTAATCGAAAAAGCAGTAATTAAAATTAGCTTGCCTTTGTAATCGTAATGTTCAACCAGCCAAACAAAATCGTCAAGGCGGGGCTGAGTAAACAGAAAAACGCAAACGGTACATAGTCTATTACAGAAACGTTAAGAGTAGTTGCAATAAATAGACCGCAGACACTCCATGGAACGAGCGGATTGATTACTGTACCTGCATCTTCAATTGTGCGGGCCAAGTTTTTTGGATGTAAGTTAAGCAATTTGAATTTCTCTTTGAAAGCCTCTCCAGTTAATAGGATAGATAAATACTGTTCGCCAACCGTAAAGTTAATGCCAATTGCAGTTAATGCCGCCCCGCTAATAACTGACCCAATTGATTTCAACTGATTTTGCAAAGCCTCAAGTAATGTTTGTATAATGCCGAGTGCAAACAGTAAACCTCCCATTGAAAGAGACAGTACGATTAAAATAATCGTAAACAGCATACTGTTCATACCGCCGCGAGACAATAAAGAATCAATTGCTGCTATACCTGTTTCCATTGAATAGCCGTTGTATAAAATTGCAAAGAGCTCATTAAGCGGAATCGTACTGTGGAAATACGATAAAACAATTCCGGAAATGGCACTAATGGCTAATGTAGCAAGGCTTGGTATTTTGAAGAATGTACAAACAATCAATATTACTAACGGCAGCAATGAGTACCAATGAATTAAATTTGTTGTTATTAAGGTTTCTTTATAATTTGTAATTAGAGTCGTATCCATATGCTGACTACTTGGTGACAGCACCGCGTAAATAATAAGTGAAATGATGAAAGCTGGTATTGTTGTGTACATCATATTTTTAATATGTGTAAATAAATCAATACCCGCAACCGTCGCTGCCAAGTTGGTAGTGTCGGACAGGGGTGACATTTTATCTCCAAAAAAGGCTCCTGAAACAATGGCACCTGCTGTAAGGGCAATTGAAGCATCGATCGAACTAGCTACCCCCAGCATCGCTACTCCTACCGTTGCAACTGTCGTAAGGGAACTGCCAATTGCTGTACCGATAATACTTGTAACAATAAAGACAATCGCATAAAAAAAGCTAGCAGAAATAATTGAAATACCTAAATATAACAATGTAGGAATCGTTCCACTTATTAGCCAGCTACTAATTAAAACGCCGATTAATAGAAAGATATAAATCGCGCTGATACTTGTTGAAACAGATGTAATCATACTTTGTTCCATCGTACGGTAAGGTACCTTTTTTATCGCACCATAACCAAAAAGTACAACAATCGATATTAAAATCGGTATATGTGGCACACTGTCAAGCTTCATAATGGAATAAGATATTAGTGCAATTATGAAAATGATAAGAATAAGAGCTTCCAGTAAATGCGGTTTTACATGTTGCTTTGAATTCATGATGAAATACCTCGCTACATAGTTTCGTACTTCAACGCGTCGAAGTACGAAAGTAAGTGTATCATTTTAAACAAAAAAAGGGAAGAGGAACATAACAAAAGGTACAAATCTTAATATCGATTTGTACCTAGAATGAAATTATTCAGCTAACATAATACGCTCTAACTCTAAAGGCTCGATATATGTATCACCTTTATAGGCACGCATATTTCCACCTGAAATCTCATCAATCAATAAAATTTCACCTGTTTTTGAATCGCGGCCGAATTCTAGCTTAATATCATAAAGTGTTAACCCTTTTTTCTCTAATTCGGAAGCGACGAATTTTGAAATCTCAATTGTACGCTCCTTTAAAACGGCATATTCTTCATGTGTTAAAATATTCAGCATTGCTAGAGCATCTTCTGAAATAGGAGGGTCAAGACGCTCATCATCCTTAATTGTAACCTCTACAAATGCATTCAAATCTTGACCTTCTTGTGCATAAGCACCATAGCGTCGTAAGAAAGATCCTACTGCTTTAAAGCGGCAAATTACTTCAAGTCCTTTACCGAAAACAGTGGCAGGTTTTACTGTCAATGTTGCTTCTTCAAAGTTTGCTTCTACATAATGAGTCGGTACATTCAATTCATTTAGTTTTGAATAGAAGAAAGATGTTAATTTCAGTCCAGCTAAACCGGCTCCATCGATTGTTAAACCGACCGTGTTTGCACCTGGATCGAATACGCCGTTTTCTCCGGTTACATCATCTTTGAACTTTAATAAATATAGTTCATTTTCAAGTTTGTAAACATCTTTTGTTTTGCCTTTATACATTAATTCCACGTCTTAAAACCTCCAATATGTATTCCATTAAATTATAACACGAATATTTAAAGCGTAAATATAAAATAACGTTCGTATTTTAAAGAAGGACGTCTAACTTCTTTTCGTTTATAGGGGTTTAGTTTAAAAGTGGTGGTAACATTTGTTATACTACTTTTAAGACAAAGGAGTGATCAAAATGGTTGAAACGTATAAAAATGTAGTGGTTGCTGTAGATTTTTCGGAAAAAGCACAAATCGCCTTTGAGCGCGGAGTACGCATTGCAAAATTGACAGATGCTACGTTAAATTTAATATGTGTTATTGATACACATTCTTTCGGATCAGTAGAGGCTTACGATTTGAAATATGCAAAAGCTCTAAAGGATAAAGCAATTGATCATTTAAATGAATTTAAAACTCAAGCAGAACAATCCGGCGTAGCAAACGTTCAGATTGTAGTCGAAGAAGGCTCTCCTAAAAATGTATTAACTAGCTTAACTACAGCAGATTTAATTATTGTTGGGGCAACGGGACTTAACCGTGCAGAGCGTTTCTTACTTGGTTCTGTTTCAGAAAGCGTTGTTCGCAATGCTAATTGTGATGTATTAGTCGTACGTTAATTAAAATAGTAAACCCGCAAAATAAATGCATTTTGCGGGTTTTTGCTATTTAATATACGCCTTCTACAAGCATTCCGTTTGCTACTTTAATAAAGCCGGCAATGTTTGATCCTACAACTAAATTTCCTGCATAGCCGTATTTCTTTGCAGCTTCAGAGCTTTCATTGAAAATTGACTTCATAATGTCATGCAATTTGCTGTCTACTTCTTGTTCAGACCAATAATTACGTCCTGAATTTTGAGCCATTTCTAGTGCAGATACCGCAACGCCGCCTGCATTTGCAGCTTTACCAGGTCCAAATAATACATCGCTAGCTAAAAATTCATTAATAGCATCTAAGTTAGAAGGCATATTGGCACCTTCTGCTACTACTTTCACACCATTTGCAATTAACGTTCGTGCCTGTTCGCCGTTAATTTCATTTTGTGTAGCACAAGGTAGGGCAATATCACATGGAATTGACCAAATCCCGTCACATCCTTCTGTATAAGTTGCGTTTGGACGATGTGTAACATATTCTTTAATACGCTTACCTTGGACTTCTTTTAATTCTTTTACAATTTTTAGATCAATACCTTCTGGATCGTAAATATATCCTGAAGAGTCTGAGCAAGCAACGACTTTTGCACCGAAATGCTGCGCTTTTTCAATTGCATAAATTGCCACGTTTCCTGAACCGGAAACAACGACTTTTTGGTTTATGAAGGATTGTTTTGCCTCTCGCAACATCTCTTCAACAAAATAGACTAACCCATAACCTGTAGCTTCCTTACGACCTAAAGAACCACCATAGCCAGGTTTCTTGCCTGTTAAAACACCTGCTTCATATGCACCTCGAATACGCTTGTATTGGCCCCATAAATAGCCGATTTCACGCGCGCCAACACCAATATCCCCAGCCGGAACATCGACATCTGGACCAACATAGCGGTATAATTCTGTCATAAATGCTTGGCAGAAACGCATAATCTCTGCATCGGATTTTCCTTTAGGATTAAAGTCCGAACCACCTTTACCACCACCGATTGCCTGACCAGTTAAAGCATTTTTGAATATTTGTTCGAACGCTAAAAATTTCATAATAGATTCGTTTACTGTTGGGTGGAAACGTAAGCCGCCTTTATACGGTCCGATTACGTTATTGTATTGTACACGGTAGCCACGGTTTACTTGTACTTGGTTTTGATCATCTTGCCATGCTACGCGGAATGATATAATGCGATCAGGCTCTATAATTCGTTCTAAAATGTTATGTTGAATGTATTCAGGATGTTGCTCGAATACAGGTACTAATGAAATAAAAATTTCCTCTGCTGCTTGGATGAATTCTATTTGATGAGCGTTCTTCTCTTTTAATTTTAAAAATACACCATCAACATATTGCTGTGCATTTGTCTTAGTTGAAATTGTCGTCATTGTGTAACCTCCAAATGAAATAATAAGTATACATTAGTACGAATTGTCGGACAATTCAATTACATTTTATGTGACATGACCTTGTTATAATGATGTTAGAAAGAATAAATGTTACAAAAATACTATATTAGAATAATTTATTTTAACCAATTTCTGAAAGGATGAAAAATTATTTTACACCTATTAATTGATGCAGATGCGTGTCCCGTTGTTGATTTGGCGCTATTTATTTCATCTCAATATGAGATTGAACCAATCTTGTTCTGCGATACATCACATCGTATAGAACGTGAAAATATAAAAACAATTATTGTCGACAAAGGACCTGATTCAGTCGACTTTAAGCTTTTAAGTGTATTAAAACGAGGAGATATTGTCATTACGGGGGATTATGGGCTTGCTGCGATGTGTATTGCAAAGGGCGGGATTGTTGTTAATCATAACGGCAAAGAACTGACGTCTGACAATATCGATCAACTGTTGGCATATCGCTTTGAAAGTGCGAAAATAAGACGTGCAGGAGGTCGTACGAAAGGGACTAAAAAACGTACAGAAGAAAATAATTTAGAGTTTGAACATAAATTTCGACAAATTTGTGAACGAGCAATTTTTCATAGGGAGGTATAATTAAATGAACAATCAAAAGTTAAATATAAGTGAATTATTAATGCAATTTCCACTTATTGAAAAACTACAGACAGAACAATATGTATTCTGGGAAAATGAAAAATTGACGAGTAAAAAACAAGAGAACGAAAACATTACAATGGATATGATACGTGATGCGGAAAAAAGACTACAGCGCTTTTCTTCTTATATACAGGCTGCATTTCCAATAACAAAGTTTTCAAAGGGTATTATCGAATCCGAATTAAAAGAAATTGCAGCGATGAAAAAGCTGATTGAAGGTCGACGTGGTTTTAACATACCGGGTACATTATATTTAAAATGTGATCATGCGTTACCGATTGCCGGTTCGATTAAAGCGCGCGGTGGAATTTATGAAGTGCTAAGCCATGCCGAAAAACTGGCATTAGAAGCCGGTCTCATTACAGAAGATGACAATTACGAAAAGTTCCATAGTGAAGAATTCAGTCAATTTTTCAGTCGTTATAAAGTAGCAGTTGGATCTACCGGTAATTTAGGGTTAAGTATAGGTATTATTAGTGCAGAGCTCGGTTTTCAAGTAACTGTGCATATGTCCAGCGAGGCGAAAGAATGGAAAAAAGATTTGCTGAGAGAAAAAGGCGTTGAAGTAATTGAATATGAATCAGATTACACGTCAGCAGTTGAAAATGGGCGGAAAGCTGCAGAGCAGGATGAAACTTGCCACTTTATAGATGATGAAAATTCAATGGATTTATTTTTAGGCTATGCTGTAGCGGGTCTGCGCCTGGAAGAACAACTTAAGCAGGCAAAAATTAAAGTGGATGCAGGTCATCCGTTATTCGTTTATTTACCTTGTGGTGTCGGAGGTGCTCCGGGAGGTATTGCATACTGCCTAAAGCAAATATACGGAGATTATGTTCATATTTTCTTTGCAGAGCCCTTTGCGTCTCCAAGTATGCTCTTAGGTATGATGACAGGCTTGCATGACAACATTAGTGTGAATGATATCGGTTTAACAAATCAGACAGAAGCGGACGGGTTGGCGGTAGGTCGTCCTTCACGTTTTGTCGGGACATTGATGGAATCCGTAATTAGTGGATGCTATACTGTGGATGATAGCTTTTTATTTAGAAGTTTAAAAGGCATGTTTGAAACGGAAAATATTTTTATGGAACCGTCAGCACATGCCGGTGTTTATGGACCGATTGAATTGATGATGCAAGGTACTTCGTATATTAAAAAGCATGGGCTTGCAGATAAAATGGAGAATGCAACACATATCATTTGGTCAACGGGTGGCGATTTAGTACCTGAAGAATCACGCCAGCATTATTTACAAACAGAGATATAGAGGGGAAGTCGCTTGTGCTAATTGTAATAATCATCGTAGCATTTATAGGAGCAGGTTTGCTGGATTTAAACTTACGTAAAAAATTTAATATCGAAAAAAATGAAAAATTTATGGATCAGTACGTCGGTATTTGGCATTTCCTATTAGAAATTGTACTTTGCTTCTTATTTTTATCATTCGTTACAGTAAACTTATTTGATCAAATTACGCTATATTCGCTATTATTTGCATTTATTATGCTGCTATTTATGGTTCGTGGTCTTTTGGAGTTTTGGTTTAGAAGAGAAAAGCGACGACATATTATTTCGTTCACATATGTTGGGCTTTGTGCAATAATCAGTGTTGCAATTGCATTGATTTTGTAAAAAGAAGAGGCTGGGACAAAAATCGCCTTAAAATCAAAAGTCTTTCAAATTTTACGATGAGTAAAATTTGAAAGACTTTATTTTGTGTCTACATCCAAGCCGTTGTTCTCCGTTACGGCGGACGCTTTCCTGGGCCACGGCTCGAGCCTGTAGTTTCTCCCACGTGCTTGTCCCCTGGGAGTCGCCGCCTTCACTCCGAACAACTTTTTTCCATTCCATCTAAGGGGAACATTTACAAAGCGCAGCATCTGTGAAATTTGTTTGATGGTTATGAGTGAATCAACTTATTTTCCCCTAGATTTAGAAAGAAGGTTACATAAAAATGATATTCTCTTGAAGGTTGCTATTGAAAGAGGGGGATAAGGTGTGAGGGAATTACTTTGTACCATATATTTTCATGATGAAATGTAAAAAGGAGAAATTGCAATGTGCAATCTCTCCTTTTTACGAGAGCTAAAAAAAAATTATGTTCCAGCTCATATTTTTAGTCTGCCTGTACTTCTTCAACGGTTGCTTCTACCTCTGCACGTGACATTTTATCGCGGCCATCACGCATTGCTTGTAATGTTTTATGCGCTAATGCTAAAGGTAATTTACAGAATAGTTTAATCGAACGTTTGTCTAAATCTTTCATATAAAGATCGGCTTTTGCCAGGTTTTCCTCTGCATAAGCAAATAGTTCGGTACGAGTCCAGCCGTCTGGAACGAAGCTTACACCACGCTCATCTAAATCCTCTTGCTCGTTTCGTAAAATATTGACTGCCTGTAATCCCCGACCATAGCCAATCGCAAGCTCACGGTCTGTTTTCGTACCTGCACTCCATTCCCAAAGCTCTGAAAGCATAACACCGACTAACCCAGCTACGTAATACGTATAGTCATCTAAATCCTCTTTTGTATGTACTTGCCAGTTTGCCAATGCCCATTTCGCCATACCTTCAGCCATTTCACTTGTTGCAGACGTTACAATCGGTAATGCACCTTGTGGACATACTTGTAGCCAGTCTGCTAAACGAAGTGTCACTTCCGGCATTTTTTCCTTTACAGGAGCCAATGCATCTAAATAAGCATTATTATCGAAAGAAGGGGCCTTTAATAGGTCTGCAACCTTTAAAAGTGTTGCATGTTTTACTTCATTTGATACTTCTTCATGATCTTCAATCTCGTCAATGGCACGCATCGCTAAGTATGCTGCTGCAACCGTTAGTTTTAATTCTTTTTCTAAAAAGGTAATGGGGATATAAAATGTACGGCTCGTCTCTTTTAGAACGCGCATCGCATCTTTTTGTAATTGTTTCGTTGTCATAAGGAAGACATCCTCCAATCTAAATTGCATCCACCTCTTATCGTAACGCAAATTTGTGAAAAGGGAAAATAAAAGTTCTGTCCCAAAATGAAACATGAGCAGGCAATTATAAAGATTTAGTTTAAAAGTGGAACGGAGGTAGTGGAAAGTAGAAAGTGTGTAGGGGGAAGTAGTATGCTCCACTTGAAAAGGAGAAGTTTTCAGCATGAATGTTGAACAGGTCCGAAGAATTAGAAGATCTCGTCCTGAAAGGAGAACGGGTGCCGCGGAAAGTAGAATGATTCTGGGCAAATGTAGAATCCTCCTCCAGGAAAGTAGAATGTTCCCGGCCTAAAGTGGAACAGGGGCGAAGAATTAGAAAGTCTCGCCCTGAAAGTAGAACGGGAGCGGCGGAAAGTAGAATGAGTGTGGGCAAAAGTAGAACGTTTCACCTAAAAAGTAGAACGTTTCCGGCCTAAAGTAGAACAGGGGCGAAGTATTAGAACAACTCGTTCTGAAAGTAGAACGGGAGTGGCGGAAGTAGGAGTTATAGGGAAAAGTAGAACCCTCCGCCAGGAAAGTAGAAAGTTCCCGTCTTAATATAAACCGATCCTGCCTAAACAGAGAAATTATCAGCATTAACTTACATACTCGAAAATAATCTTGCAAGCATATAAAAACTACCATTAATAAAGCAAATAATTAACGCGGAAAATGCGTATGCCTTATTCTTTTTAAATTCATATAAAAACGTTATGGAATCTAAAATCAGTATTCCAATCCAGCTACCTTCCCATAATACATTTGTCAGTCTCTCAGGGAAAAGTGGTGAAAACTCCTGTCAAAAAGCTGGTCCAAATAGCAGCAGTTAAACCTAAGAAAATGATACTTAATTTTGATGGTTTTCCTGAATCACTTCCCCAGTAATAAAGAATTACTATAGGGAATATACAAAGAATTGCAACAATCAGAAACAAGATGAACATTAAACCGCTCCCTTTATCATTTTTAAGTTTGACGTATTAGTTGGTAAATAGTTCCATTTAAAATGAATATCTCTCTATCTTTTCAACCTATACAGCCGCTATATACGATTGCTACTCTTATGATTAATGTGGACGGATTCTTACTGGAAACACTCCTCGTTGGAAAAGAGAAAGCAAATACACAAGGTCAGCTAGATGCTTTAAAACTTTAACTTAAAACAGTGCTGCAAATAAATGAACAAGGCGTAAGTATGATTTTAAAAAAACGGAAACGCAAATAGTGCAGCGTTTCCGTCAACTTTATTCTTATGAAATATATCCAACCTTTTTGAGAAAGATTTTTGAAATGTAATTCAAATGGGGAAGGTTATCTAAAGGGAAATATTGCAGGTCCTTCGTTTCTTCCTTTTCCTTAAGTTTCCCAGTAATTTTTACTGCTTCATATATAGCGGTTGCATTATAAATTTCATCGCCATTTGGATATTTGTAATAGGTTTCTTTACCGGAGGCTATGCCAATTAATTTCAATTCCTCGGCGTTTAAACCAGTCTCTTCATGTAATTCTTTTTGGGCAGTTTCTTCAAAGCTGTCACCAAGTTCCATGCCACCACCGGGTAGACCCCAATCATTAGTATCTTCCCGTAATTGTAACAATAACTCGTTGTTATCATTAAAAATAATTACGGCAGATCCAGGTGCAATGATAGGTCTTTCTCCAACGTATTGTCGTAAAGTTTCAATGTAATCCATAGTAGTTTCACACTCCTTTATCGCAATTAACTAAATCCTAACACATATTTAGTATTGGTAAGTAATGATATATGTTAAATTTGTTTAAATAGGTATTTTAAGTTTTTATAGGAAATACTTAGAAATTATATGATTGAAAGAGGGAGTTGAAAAGGTGAATAAGATTGATACATATTGGCATCGGTATTGTGAGATGGAAGGCTTATCAAATATCCGCTACACGGAAGCATTTCAATTTGGAGCGAAAGCGGATTGGTTAGCTAGCCTTGTTGTTGCAGGCACTAAAACGGCGACTTGTTCAAGCTTTCCATTGTACGAATTGGAAGGGGAGCCATTACCAAAAGTAGGTGACTATCAAATTGTATTAAATAGTCAGGATGAACCGGTTGCCATTATAAAAACCTATTCAATAGAAGTTTATCCATTCAACGAAGTGCCTGTTGATTTCGCATTAGCTGAAGGAGAAGGGTCGTATGAAGAATGGAAAGAAGCGCATATCGCTTTCTTTGGCCGAATACTGCCTGAATATGAGTTAACGTTTACAGAAGAAATGCTAACCGTGTGTGACAGATTTGAAAAAGTATATCCAAAGTAGATAAGGAGCAAGTATTTCGTGTAATACGGAGTACTTGCTTTTTGTTTGCTTTAAATTAAAATGCCAAAAAATCTAAACGAAGAAAAAACTTTTCAATGTATGTGGAAGTGGTTATAAGTTCCTATTGTATTGAAAGTATTAGAAAGGGAAATATTCATGAGGAATATGTTCAAGTAAATTCTATTGGTGTTCATTCTATTCTTGTTTCTAACGTGTTCTTTAACTTCCGCAATAATTAAAATCAGTTTCAAGAAATGCTTGTAAATATTATATTAACATTTCGATGTATTCTTCATGATGTTATTGTTTCAATAATAATTGCTGAAGTTTTAGGGAATTTATTATTTAAAAATATTCTATATTTAGAATAATTTAAGCGGAATTTATATATATAAGATAAGAGTACTTTTAAATATTAATTTAGTAGGTTGTAATTTTTTAGTTTATGCAACATATAGTGAATTTGGAGTAAAGGGTTCGACCATTTTAAACAACGAGATAGAACGAAACCAGTATCAGCCAATTAATTTCAAAGGAGGAATGAGTGTATGAGAGAAGCGGTAATTGTAGCTGCAACGCGCACACCAGTTGGTAGAAGAAATGGAGTATTAGCAGAGGTAAGAGCAGATGACTTAGCAGCAGATGTACTAGAGGATGTAGTTAAACGAGCGGGAATTGAAAAGGCGCTTGTGGAGGATGTTATTTTTGGCTGTGTGACACAAACACTAGAGCAGGGTGGAAATATTGCACGTGTAGCAGCACTGATGGCTGGCTTTCCAATTGAGGTGCCGGGTGTGACGATAGACCGGCAATGCGGATCGAGTTTGCAAGCAGTTCATTTTGCAGCACAGGCGATTTTAGCAGGTGATATGGATATTGTCATTGCAGGTGGGATTGAAAGCATGAGCCGTATACCGATGGGATCGAATGTTCAAGGGAGAGGCAAAAGCGAACGTATAAAAAAATACGAGCTTATTAATCAAGGGTTATCAGCAGAGCGGATTGCAGAACAATGGGAGTTAACAGAACAGGAAATTAACGAATACTCTGTGCTCAGCCAAGAACGGGCCATCAATGCGATTAAATCGGGTAACTTCAAAGACGAAATCGTACCTGTTGGGGACGTGGATACCGACGAAGGACCGAGACCAGGAACAACAGTTGAGGTACTGCAAGGCTTGAAAAAGGTATTTAAGGAAGGCGGATTAATTTCTGCGGGAACTTCTTCACAAATGAGTGATGGGGCATCAGCTGTACTCATAATGTCCAGTGAAAAAGCGAAGGAACTTGGTGTGAAACCGATGGCAAAAATCATTGCACGCACAGTCGTAGGCTCTGATCCTACACTTATGCTAACTGGTCCGATTGAAGCGACAAAACGTGTACTTGAAAAAGCGAATTTAACGATTGAAGATATGGATACTTATGAAGTAAATGAAGCATTTGCCCCTGTGCCGATTGTTTGGGCAAAAGAGCTTGGAGCAGATTTGGACAAATTAAATCCAGATGGCGGTGCGATTGCACTTGGTCACCCACTTGGCGCAACAGGGACAAAGCTATTAACTTCGATGCTTTATCGGATGGAGCGCAATAACCAACGCTATGGCTTACTTGCGATTTGCGAAGGAATGGGTATGGCGAATGCCACAATTATAGAAAAAATATAGATCAAAAGTATTAATAAAATTAGGAATAATATAAGAATTAATTTCATAGTTAATAGAATATCCATAAGTTATGTAATCGCTTTCAAATAGATAAAACTATAAAAAATAACATGAAGAAGAGAGTGTGAAGAATATGAATAAAACAATGACGAAATCAAGAAAAGAATCACGGACGTTCTTGAATGACGAACATATTATGTTTAGGGAATCTCTTAAAAAATTTATAGAAAAAGAAATTGAACCTTATTTTACACAATGGGAAGAAGATCGCATTGTTCCCCGTGAATTATGGACAAAGCTAGGCAGTCAAGGATTTTTATGTCCAAGCGTTGAGGAAAAGTATGGTGGAACAGGGCTAGACTTTATTTTTGATGTAGTTCTATCAGAAGAGCTGTCTAAAGTTGGCGGCGGCTTAAGTGGCATTGGTTTGCATAGTAATGTTGTAACACCTTATATCACGTCATTTGGTACAGAAGAGCAGAAGATGAAGTACTTGCCGAAGTTTGTTAGTGGTGAATGGATTTCTGCTATTGCAATGACAGAGCCTGGTGCGGGATCCGATTTGCAGAAAATTACTACTACAGCGATTAAAGATGGTTCTGACTATATTGTTAATGGTACAAAAACCTTCATCACAAACGGAATTCTTTCAGATGTGATCATCATCGCCTGCAAAACTGATCCAAAAGCGGTACCTGCCCATAACGGGGTAAGCTTAATGATTATTGAACGAGGGATGGAAGGATTTTCACGCGGCAGAAAATTAGACAAGGTTGGTATGCATAGCCAAGATACAGCGGAATTAATATTCGAGAATGTTAGAGTTCCTGCAGAAAACTTGCTTGGAGAAGAAGGAAAAGGTTTCTTGTATTTAATGCAAAAATTACAACAAGAACGACTACTTACTGCAGTGGGCGCTATTACGGCTGCTAAGGATATGTTGGATCTCACTTTACAATATGTTAAAGAGCGAGAGGCGTTTGGTAAACCAATTGGCAAATTCCAAAATACACAGTTTGTATTAGCTGAAATTGCGACGCAAGTACAAATCGGTCAAACATTTGTGGATGATTTAATTGTGCGCCATTTAGCCGGACAGGAAATTGTGACGGAAGTATCGATGGCCAAGTGGTGGGTGACGGATATGGCCCGGAAAATTTCTGCAGAGTGTATGCAATTACATGGCGGCTACGGCTATATGGAAGAATACAAGATTGCGAGACGATTTAGAGATATTGCTGTTACACCGATTTTCGCAGGTTCCAACGAGATTATGAAAGTTATTATTGCTAAAAATATGGGGCTGTAATAGTACCAAAGAGTAAGAATTTGCGAGGTGAGATGAAAATGAAAAATGCCGTAATAATAGATTCTGTTCGTACAGCAGTTGGCCGGATGGGAGAGACATTGAAAAATGTAGAGGTTGATTATCTCGCGGCAAAAGTGTTGGATGAAATCGTCGTCCGTACCGGTATTAGTAAAAGTGAAATCGATGAAGTCATTCTCGGGCAGGCGAAGCAAAGTACAGACTCGCCAAATTTAGCTCGCTTGGCGCTTTTACGTGCCGGCTTTCCGATTGAGATTACAGGATACACAGTTCATCGGCAATGTGGCTCAGGTCTGCAGGCAATGAATAGCGGTGCACAGCAAATTATGTGTGGTTTATCGGACATCATTATTGCTGGTGGAGCTGAAAGTATGAGCACAGCACCGTACTATTTGCGAAATGCCCGCTACGGTTACGGTGCAGGAAACGGTGAAATTCTGGATTCAAACACGGAAAGTCAGCCCCGGGCACAACCTATTGAAACGTACGGAGCATTAACGATGGGGATGACAGCGGAAAATTTAGCTGAAAAGTACTCCATTTCTCGTTCTGAACAGGATGAGTTTGCTTTAAGAAGCCAGGAAAATGCGAAAAGAGCTATTGAATCAGGTTTGTTTACGCAGCAAATTGTACCTTTCGAAGTCAAGACGAAAAAAGGAACAGTCGAATTTAAAGTAGACGAGCATCCTAGAGAAACAACTTATCAAAAGTTAGCCCAGTTAAAGCCTGTCTTTAAAGAAAACGGCACCGTTACTGCTGGTAATACTAGCGGTCGAAATGATGGCGCGGGTGTTATCATGCTGATGTCAGAAGAAGCGGCTGCTCGGTATGATAAAAAGCCTAAAGCGAAAATTATTGCGCAGGCTGTGGCAGGAGTTTCACCGGAAATTATGGGGATTGGCCCTGCACCAGCAACGAGAAAAGCGTTAAAGATGGCGGGCTTAACACTGGATCAAATCGGGTTGGTGGAATTGAATGAAGCCTTTGCTGCACAATCTTTAGCGGTTATTAAAGAACTTGGTCTGGATATGAACCGCGTTAATGTAAATGGTGGAGCGATCGCCCTCGGTCATCCAATTGGCGGCACGGGCGGAGTTTTAATGACAAAGCTGCTTCATGAAATGGAAAGACGCGGAGAAAAGTATGGTTTAGCAACATTCTGCATTGGCGGCGGTCTAGGTATTACGACAATTATTGAAAATATGCAGTTGTAGAACGAGCCGGAGTTGATCAAGATGGTCCAATCAGATTGGAAACAAACCTATAAAGAAAAGTGTACCACCACAGAGAAAGCAATCCATCAAATTGAGTCCTTTCAAACGATTTTTTTGGCGCCAATGTGCAATGAACCTCAAGCACTTGTTGAAGAGTTAATACGTCAAAAGGCGCGTTTGCAAGGGATTTCACTATATTCCATCGTTTTAGGCAGCCCATGTAAATATGCGGATGTAGCCTGTCATCCTCACTTTAGCATTCGGACATTTTTAAGTTCACCTTTACTGCAAAAGGCTTATGAAAATAACATATGTGATTATCTTCCGGTGAACTTCTCTGAAATTCCTCGGTGGATCAATGAAGAGAACATCGATGTTGCTCTCATCCAGGTTTCACCACCTAATGAAAGTGGGTTTTGTAATCTCGGAATTTCTGTAGATGTAGTGCAGACATTGATAAAAGAGGCGAGGATTGTAATTGCAGAAGTAAATAGCAATCTTCCTGAAACAGCCGGGGAAACGCTCGTTCATGTATCAAACATTAGTTATTTTGTTCCTTCCGACCGGCCTTTACTTACAATTCGTAATAGCCGGACTTCTGAGGAGGACTTAGAAATTGGCCGGTACGTTGCAACACTCATACCTGATTATGCAACGATCCAAGTCGGTGTTGGCAAAATTGCTGCCGGGATTGTTCAATCACTTCATTCGAAAGTAGGTTTAGGTGTGCATTCCGGTTCTCTTACTGACGATATTGTGGATTTGATAAAGGTCGGTGTCGTTACAAACGAGCGGAAAGAAATCAACCGTAATCGAACCGTCTGTACAACCCTTACTGGGACGAATGAGTTGTATGATTTTTGTCACCAGAACGAACATATTGAACTTTACCCGATAAATTACACACACAATGCAGCCATAATATCGAAAATTAGCAATTTCTATTCTATCAACTCGGCGCTGGAAGTCAGTTTATCGGGTCAAATAAATGCAGAACAATTTGATGAAAGCCATGTAGTAGCAGGAGTTGGCGGACAAATGGATTTTATCCGGGCATCAAAACTTTCTCCTGGTGGCAGAGCAATTATTGCTCTGCCCTCTACTGCACAAAACGGGACGGTATCGCGTATAAAGGTGCATACACAGTATGTGACATCGTTAAAGTCTGAAGTTGACTACGTTGTCACAGAGTATGGCATTGCAAAATTGTTTGGGAAATCCCTAAAAGAGAGAGCAAAAAACTTAATTGCCATTGCTCACCCAAAATTCCGAACTGCTCTATACGAGGAGTTAGAACAATTGCAACGGTAGAATTCTTTAACCTACTAATTTTTAAACGAGAAAGGGTGTTATTTTGGCTAACTTAAAGGATAAGGTGGCAATTGTCACAGGTTCTGGCCGAGGGATTGGACGAGATATTGCTCTCCTTCTAGCAAAAGAAGGAGCAAAAGTTGTAATCAATGATTTAGGTGGGGGATCAGACGGTAAAGGAAATGATTCAAAAATTGCAGATGAAGTAGTTCAGGAAATACTGGAGCTGGGCGGAGAAGCTGTTGCCAACTATGATTCTGTTGCTGACTATGAATCTGCTTCAAATATTATTGATACAGCTTTATCAAGATTTGGACGATTGGATATCGTTGTAAACAATGCAGGTATTTTAAGGGACCGGATGCTCTTTAAAATGAGTGAGGCAGAATGGGATGCGGTCATTGCAGTCCATTTAAAAGGATCGTTTAATATGACCCGAGCTGCAGCCCCATACTTTAAAGAGCAAAAAAGTGGGCGCTTTATTCATTTTACTTCCACTTCAGGTTTAATCGGAAATGTTGGCCAGGCGAATTATTCAGCTGCCAAGTTAGGAATTGTCGGGTTGAGTAAAAGTACAGCGTTGGATATGGCTCGCTATAATGTAACGTCTAATGCGATAGCCCCATTTGCATGGAGCCGCTTAATTGGGACAATTCCTGCAGAAACAGATGATGAAAAACTAAGAGTTGAAAGGCTTAAACAGCTTTCGCCAGCCCATATTGCCCCATTAGTTGGTTTTTTAAGTTCGGATGAGGCAGCCGATGTTTCCGGACAAATTTTTGGTGTACGAGGGAAGGAAATTATGGTATTTTCGCAGCCGCGTCCCGTCCGTTCGGTATTCAATGCAGACGGTTGGTCCGTCGACAGTTTAAGTGCAATTAAAGGTTCACTTCAATCAAGTTTTACACCTCTTGAAGTCAGTGCAGACGTTTTCCCATATGAACCATTAGTGTAAAAGAATTAACAGCAAAATTGAAAAGGGGGAGAAAAATGGACTTTCAGCTATCGCCGGATTTAATGGAAATGAAAAAATCCATTAGAGATTTCATAGACAATGTAGTGGATCCACTTGCTGGACAAATTGATCGAGATGATCACATTCCGGAACATATTATGAAAATGACGCAGGATATTGGATTATTTGGCCTAAGTATCCCTGCAGAATATGGTGGTACAGGCATTGATATGGTCGGCAAATGCGGTATCTATGAAGAAATTGGGCGTACGTCCAACGGATACACAACTGTAATCGGTGCACATACAGGTATTGGAACGGTCGGAATTGTAGATATGGGAACGGAAGAGCAGAAGCGAAGATATTTACCGGGCATGGCGTCGGGTGACATTATTGGTGCATTTGCTTTAACTGAACCGAGTGCAGGTTCCAATGCGGTGGCGTTAAAAACGGCTGCCGTTCGCAAAGGTGATAAATATATTCTTAATGGCTCAAAGCATTATATTACGAATGCATCCATTGCAGATCTCTTTACGGTAATGGCTGTCACGGACCCAAGTAAAGGCGCAAAAGGAATTACTTCCTTCCTTGTAGATAGAAACTCTCCAGGTTTTATCATAGGAAAAACAGAAGAAAAGATGGGTCTTCGTGGATCACATTCTTCTGAAATCTTTTTTGAGGATTGTGAAGTACCGGTCGAAAATGTGCTGGGCGTAGAAGGCTTAGGCTACGTCAATGCCCTGAAAATTTTGGCAAATGGCCGTGCAGGACTAGCTGCAAGGAATTTGGGCTCATCGCAAAAGCTATTTGAGTTATCCGTCAAATATGCGCATGAGCGTGAACAGTTTGGTAAACCGATCTTTGAGCAGCAGATCATTCAACACTACTTGGCAGAAATGGCAATGGATATTGAAACATTAAGAGCCTTTACGTATCGGGTAGCTTGGATGGTGGATCAGGATATGAATGTCATCAAAGAGGCAGCGATGGCAAAACTTCTCGGGTCAGAAATTTATAACCGCATAGCGGATAAAGCTGTCCAAATCCATGGTGGTATAGGCTATATGAAAGATTTCCCGATTGAACGATATTATCGTGATGCACGTATTACCAAAATTTATGAAGGCACATCCGAAATTCAGAAAAATATTATTGCTGCTCAAATTCATAAAGAATATATGAAAACGGCATCGCCAGCACACATCAAATAATGGAACTCCATTTACCTATTAATAACTTTTAAGGAGGTGAGTTTACTTGAGTACAGAGCTTGAGGAAAAAGTTGGTATGAAAATAGAGTCCTATACCTTTAGAGTAGAAAAAGGAAAAATCAGAGAACTAGCATTAGCGATTGGAGATTTGAAGGAAGAGTATTTGAATGGTGAAGCTGTCCCACCTACCTTCCCAACAGTCATTGATTTTTGGGGCGGGGATTCCTCCTCATCTGAACTTTTAAATTTAAATATGAAGAAGGTACTGCACGGTGAGCAGGAGTATGAATATTTCAGGGAAATCATACCTGATGAAAATATCACTGTACATGGCGTTATTGAAAAAGCATATACGAAAGCCTCCATGAACTTTTTTGTCTTACGTAAGGACTATTTGGACGAACAGGGTGAAACGATACTAATTAGTCGTTCTACAATTATTGAAAGGCACTAGGAGGGATTCTATGGAGATCGGCTATACACTTGAACCTTTACAAAAGGAAGAAATAACGCATACACAGCTTGTTCGATATGCAGGCGCATCCGGAGATTTCAACCAAATCCATACCGTTGTACCTTATGGGGAAGCAGCTGGTTTAGGTGGGGTCATTGCACATGGCATGTTAGTTATGGGCTTCGTCGGTCAGGCAATTGGACAATGGTTTGAGGCGAAGGATCTGAGAAAATTTACAGCACGATTTAAAGCGATGACAAGACCAGGTGAGAAAATAACGGTGCAAGGCCGGGTTGTCGATGAAAAGGATGATCGCTGGATTTGTGAGGCTGAAGCAATAAATGAAGATGCAGAAGTAAAAGTAAAAGCGTTTTTCGAAATTAAGAAATAAAGGCTTTAATTTAGGCTTCTTAGACAGACAGAGAGATTCATTTCGTAAAAGTTGGTGTGGTAACTACTAATTTACAGTGAAAATCTCTATTTTTTATGCGTTTTTAATAGAATGCATCAAAACATAAATTTAAGGGGGACAAAGCAATGAGAGAATATGTTACGACAAAACAGCAAATTAACAAAAATTCACTTCCGTACAATTTGTATCAAAAGGCGAAGAAATTCGGTATTTGGAATCCGGTAGATATCGATTTTAGCCAAGATAAGGAAGACTGGAAGAAGCTATCGGAAGAGCAACAATTAGAGGTTTTGACGCAATTTGCTCAATTCATTGGTGGCGAAGAAGCGGTAACACAAGATATCCTGCCAATGATTATGGCAGTTTCCAAAAAGGGCTGGTTTGAAGAAGAGTCTTATTTAACGACATTCCTTTTTGAAGAAGCAAAGCATGCTGAGTTTTTCAGTCTGTTCTTGGAAGAAATCGGTGTTACCGAAGATTTGACGCATTTACTATCTCCAGGCTATCGCAAGTTATTTGATGAAACATTGCCGGATGTTATGGGGAAGTTAATTGACGATCAATCACCTGAAGCGATGGTAGATGCAGCGGTTACTTACAATATTTTTGCAGAAGGCGTATTAGCTGAAACAGGTTACTGGTTCTTCCATGAAGCATTATCAAAGGTCAATCTGTTCCCAGGGTTTATTTCAGGAATTCGAAATGTAAAGCGTGACGAAGGACGCCATATCGGCTTTGGTACCTTCCTTATTCAGCGTTTGATTAGTGAAAATCCTGAACTGGATTTGTTTGAACGTGTACAGCAAAGACTTCAGGAGCTGTTACCGATTGCAATGATGCTAACAGAACGAAAAGAAGGCGAAACAGTAACAAGCCTTGGAATTGAAGCAGGAAAATCAATGGAGTTTGCGATGAAACAATTGCAGGCGCGATTAATGGTTCTTTCACGTGCAAAAGGAAAAACATTGGAAGAAATCTACGATACAGAAGTTATTTTTGAAGAAGTGTAAAAGATTCAGGCAAGAGGCATTACTGAATATCGTTTTTTATTTAAAGGGGGATGAAAGATGACGACAGAAGTACAAGTAAAGATTTTTCCACAGTTTATTAATGGTGAATGGACACCATCAGCTTCAGGTGAATTCTTTGATGTAATCAATCCGGCGACATCAGAAGTAGTAGCGAAAGTTTCAAAAGGAAATGCCGACGATGTGAACATGGCAGTTCAAAATGCGAAAGAAGTGTTTGAATCCGGTGTTTGGTCAGGGAAAACTCAGGCAGAACGTGCCCAAATTATGATGCAATTTGCGGGGAAGGTAAGACAGCACGCACAGGAAATCATCTTTTTGGAAGGCATTAGTACCGGAGCGACTCTGCGTAAACTAGGAGGGGCGGATATCCGTCAGTTAATACTGTCTCTTACACAGACGGCGGATTTATCTCTGAAATATGAAGCGGTAACTGCACTGCCAGTTAATGAACAATTAGGGGCAAATCGCAGTTTGCTTGTTCGCGAGCCACTAGGGGTAGTTGCGGCTATTACGCCATTTAACTTCCCATTAGTATTAGCAATGTGGAAAATTGCACCGGCCATTGCAATGGGGAACTCCATCATTATTAAGCCGGCTTCAAATACACCATTAGGTACATTAAAGCTTGCCCAGCTGGCAGTTGAAGCGGGTATTCCACCGGGGGTTATCAATGTCGTAACAGGTCCAGGGGCTGAAGTAGGTGATGCACTTGTAACCCATCCGGATGTGTCGAAGGTGGCGTTTACTGGGTCTACAGAAGTAGGTCGGAAAATTATGGCGCAAGCTGCAGGTACAGTGAAGAAAGTTACGCTTGAACTTGGAGGCAAGGCTCCTGCAATTGTGCTTCCAGATGTTGATCTTGAGGTTGCGATTCCAGGAATTCTGCTCGGAGTATTTTTCCATTCAGGTCAGGTATGTGAAGCGAGTACACGTTTAATTGTCCATGAGTCCATTTATGATATCGTCGTTCATCAGCTAGCTGAAACGAGCAAGAAGATTAAACTCGGTCAACCGCTTGATATGGCTACAGGAATGGGACCAGTCATTTCTGAATCACAAATGAATAAAATTCTTGATTATATTCAATCAGGCATCGATGAGGGAGCAAGACTTGTTTGTGGTGGTAAACGTGCAACAGAGCCGGGACTGGAGAATGGTTTCTTTATCGAGCCGACAATCTTTGCGGATGTTACGAATGATATGAAAATTGCACGAGAAGAAATTTTCGGTCCAGTTCTTTCTGTCATTAAATATTCAACAGAAGAAGAGGCAATTGCTATCGCAAATGATACAGAATACGGATTAACAGGCGGCGTTTGGGGACGTGATGTGACAAAAGCAAATGAAATTGCGACGAAAATTAAGGCCGGAACAATTTGGATTAATGACTGGCATATTTTCCGTACAGATGCTCCATTTGGTGGCTATAAGCAAAGTGGAGTTGGTCGTGAGCAAGGAGCTCAAGTATTTGATGACTACACAGAGCTGAAAAATATTTGTACGTCATTAACGACTGAAAATTCACAGCGCCCGGCTTTAGGTTTAATTTTCTAATCAGATTACGCCAAGGAGAAATTGATTAACAAAAAGAATGGAGAGATTTGATGAAAACAACTTCCTATTTTGAATTCACTCATCGCCCTGAAATCCGAAGCGGCGCAGGTTCACACGTTTTAGTGCCGGATTTAATTCAAGGGTTAGGCGGAAAACGCCCTGTATTATTTTCTGACAAAGGGTTAACGGATGCAGGCTTAACGCAAAAAATTAAGAGCTTATTTGATATGGTACCGGGCATAAAGCTTGCTGGTGTATTTGATGATATTCAGCAAGATGCTAAATCGAGCAATATTAATAGAGGCTTAAAGTATTTCAAAGAATGTAATGGTGACTCCATTATTGCGATTGGCGGGGGAAGTGTTTTAGATACAGCTAAAACAGTGAAATGGGCCCTCTATAATAAGGTGAATCAGGTGGAATATGTGCTGACGGGGAATGTTTTGGAAGTTTGGCCAAATGCCAAGCCGTTAGGGATTCCGCATATTTCGATTCCGACAACTGCCGGAACGGGTGCTGAAATCTCTAGCATTTCAGTAGTATTCAATGAAATGCTGAACTTAAAATGCAATTTAATGAATCCGTATTTAACTTCTGATATTGCCGTTTTAGATCCGGATTTAACGGTTGGTTTACCGCCAAGAGTAACCGCTTTTACTGGTATGGATGCATTAACACATGCAGTGGAAGGATTTTTCTCAACAAAAGCGACGAATTTTTCGGATGCGTTTGCCCTGCATGCTGCTAAAATCATTGTCGCAAATTTAACAACAGCAGTGCATGAAGGGAAAAACGTTGCAGCACGTGCGAATATGCTTCAGGCAAGTGCAATGGCAATCACAAGTTTCCAATCAGCAATGGCTAATATTCCGATCCACAATATAGCGCATACGTATGGTGCGAGATACGGCATTCCACACGGTTTAGCAAATGCTGTGTTAATGCCAAGTGTAATGAAAAACCTGTCTGGCGTGTATTTACCGAAAATTAATGCATTTGCCCCTGCGTTAGGAGTAGTTCCGAATGAGGCAAATCCGCAGGAAACATTGGATGAGTGCATTAATGTAATTGTTGAATTACGAAATGCTGTCAATTTACCTGCAAGCTTTGACGAGTTTAATATCGATGCAGCTGAGATTCCGCATCTTGTACCGGCTGTTCAAAATGACCCGTCTTCACTAAGCTTCCGAATTCCTGAGGATGTCATTGTAAATGTGTCTCAAGAAGTAATTAGTTCTAAGGTAAGTATTTAATTTAAAGAAAGCGCTCTTAAGGAGAGGAGGATTCCTCCTTTCCTATGATTTATAAATTGAAAGTAGGAGGTTACATTATGAACATTGTTGAATTGCTTACTTCAACAACTTCTCGTTTGCCAAATCAACCTGTTATCCACTTCAAAAGAGCTCGACTTACTTATAAAGAATTACAAGATAAAGTTTACAATATTGCAGGCGGTTTAAAAGATCAAGGTGTCAAAAAAGGGACGAATGTTGCGCTAATGATGACAAACCGTCCTGAGTACATCATTACGTATTTTGCTATTTTAGCAAATGGGGCTACGGTTGTTCCGATCAATCCCACCTTCAAGGAACAAGAAGTGACCTATATCGTAAATGACGCCGATGTTGAACTATTGATTATAGAAGACGCATCCAAGCCAGTAGTAGAAAACGCAATGGCCCAATTCAAAACAGTCGGAAAGATTATTAATTACAGCGATACAGAAGATGACCGATTTTTATCATGGCATCAACTGGAGACATCTTCCCCTATTTCCGAAATCACCCCACTTCATGAATCTGATGTAGCACAAATTATTTATACGTCTGGTACAACCGGTAATCCGAAAGGTGCCATGATTACCCATGGGAACTTAAACTGGATGGCTATTACTGCTGCTGTCTACAATCAGTTTGTGCCAAGTGATCGGGTTCTTTGTGTATTGCCATTATTCCATGCGTATGCAAAGCTTCAAGGTTTCTTGGCGCCTATCGCTCATGGCTGTACGATCTATTTAGAGGAACGCTTCCATCCTGTTGAAACGTTAAAAGCGATTGCCGAATATGAAATTACGATATTCCTAGGTGTTCCAACAATGTATGCGTTTTTTGCCCAAGTTCCTCAAGTAGTGGAGCAACTGGATTTCTCAAAACTACGTACTGCCGGTTCTGGTGGAGCAAGCTTACCAGCAGAGCTATTGCATAAAACGAATGAATCTTTCGGTGTAAGTATTTCTGAAGGGTACGGTTTAACAGAAAGCACGGTGATGCTTATGACAACGCATCGAAGCTTACCGAAGAAAGTAAATTCTGTCGGTATGCCGTTACCGGGAATTGATTTGAAATTGGTAGATCCTGAAGGTAATGAGGTTGTAAATCATGAAGTAGGAGAAATCCTATTTAGAGGTCCAAACATGATGAAGGGCTACTACAAAAAACCGGATGAGACAGCGAATGCTATTAAAGATGGCTGGCTGTATACAGGTGACTTGGCGTACCGTGATGAGGAAGGCTATCACTTCATTGTAGACCGTAAAAAAGACATTATTATTCGAGGCGGATTTAATATTTACCCTAGGGAATTAGAAGAGCTTTTATATCAGCACCCGGCTATAGTAGAATGCTCTGTCATCGGAAGGCCCGACCCGGTATTCGGTGAAAAAACGGTTGCCTATGTCGTATCGAAGGACGCCGAGCTAACAGAAGAAGCAGTTCGAGACTACTGCAAAGAAAAGTTAGCCGAATACAAAGTACCGGATTATGTAAGCTTTATCGAAGAAATCCCGAAATCCGGAACAGGTAAAATCCTCAAAACGGCTTTAAAAGATTTAGATAAAAATGTACTGCCTAATTAAAACTACTTGGTTGGGGTTCATATAGTTTAGCTACAGCTTCAGTACATGAACTAGAACGCAGATAATGTCGTTATGGACTAATCGCGATTAGCGTTGGCCAAGCAATGACAAATGGGTTAATTATTGAACAGGAACGAGGAGTGGATAAAAAATGAATTTTGACCAAAAGGCATTTATTATTACCGGTGGTGGATCGGGATTAGGTGAAGCTACTGCACGCACGATTGCAGCTGCAGGTGGTTATCCTGTTATATTGGACTTAAATGAAGAAAAGGGGCAAGCAATCGCAGAGGAACTAAATGGCCTATTTTTCAAAACGAACGTTGTGAACGAAGAAGATGTACAACAGGCGATTAATGGTGCTGTAGAAAAATATGGATCAATTCAAGGTGTTGTCAACTGTGCAGGTCTAGGTACGTCAACACGTGTCGTTGGCAAAAAAGGCGTATTTCCGTTAGATGAATTTAACTATATTATACAAGTTAATTTAGTTGGCACATTTAATGTGATTCGTTTAGCGGCGGCTGCCATGATGACAAATGAAACGAATGATGATGGAGAGCGCGGTGTCATTGTTAACACTGCTTCTGTAGCTGCATTCGATGGGCAAATCGGTCAGGCTGCTTATTCTGCGTCGAAAAGCGGAATTGTAGGGATGACTTTACCGATAGCAAGGGATTTAGCAAGCTATGGTATTCGTGTCATGACGATTGCACCGGGGATTTTCAATACACCGTTAATGGGGAGAGCACCACAGGAACTAAAAGATGCTTTAGGCAAGCAAGTTCCTTTCCCACAACGTTTAGGTGATGCTACTGAATTTGCTCATTTAGTAAAAGCTATTTTTGAAAATCCAATGTTAAACGGTGAAACGATTCGACTCGATGGAGCAATTCGTATGGCCCCGAGGTAAGGAGGAATATAGATGAATCTTGAAACAATGACGGTAGAAGAGTTGGACTATGGTGTACATGTCGTAACGATTAATAATCCGCCAGCCAATACATTAAGTGCAGGAATTCAACGTGATTTACTGCAACTGCTAGAAGAAGTTGAAAATAATCAGGCAATCCGTGCGATGGTGTTTAAATCAGCGAATCCGAAAATCTTTATTGCAGGTGCCGATTTAGGTTCAATGGGAGCCACAGAAGGAAGCGCGAATATTGCAGAAAGCTCAAAACATGTGCAGAATATTTTCAATCGTTTAGAAGCATTGAGAGTACCAACCATTGCAGCTATTAATGGCCATGCTTTAGGTGGTGGCTGTGAATTCGTGCTAGCTTGTGATTTTCGTATAATGGGTCAAGGCACAATTGGATTAACAGAAGCGTCGTTAGGTCTGTTGCCGGGTGCTGGTGGGACGCAGCGTATGACGAGATTAGTAGGTGGAGCGAAAGCGCGGGAGTTAATGTATTTAAGCAAACGTTTAAAGGCGGAACAAGCGGCAGCGATTGGCTTAATTACAGAAGCGGTATCACCTGAAGAGGTAGAAGAAAAAGCAATCTCATTAGCGACAACTTTAGCTCAAAGTGCAGTAGGGGCAATTGGGCTAATAAAAGAAAGTATTTTAGCTGCAGAGGAATTACCGTTAGAACAAGGATTATTAGTTGAACGGGAAGCTTTTGCAAAAACATTTACAACTGGTGAGGTAGAAGAAGGCATCCGTGCATTCTTTGAAAAACGCCCTGCCAATTTTTTGAAGCCAGTAACAAATCAATAGCTCTGACAAATGTGCGGCCGTTTTGAAAGTTTATCTTTCATTACGGCCCTGCTTTTTAGTGGAACTCAAAATGACTCGGATAATGAAAGGATGATAGTACGATGCTTTTACAAGGATTGAAAATATTGGATTTCTCCTCAATGCTGCCTGGCCCATTTGCAACAATGATGTTGGCGGATCTCGGAGCAGAAGTTTTGCATGTCACAAAACCTGCAGAAGACGGAAAGCAATGGGACAAAGATGATTATTTACAGCGTTCTAAAAAATCAATAGCTGTTGATTTGAAATCCCCGGAAATAATCGCTTCGTTAAAAGAACTTGTAAAGGAATACGATATTGTCGTTGAACAATTCCGACCAGGTGTTATGACACGCCTTGGTCTAGGTTACGAAGTGCTTAAAGAAGTGAATCCAAGGATAATTTATTGTTCCATTACCGGTTACGGCCAGACAGGTCCATACCGCGATCGGGCTGGACATGATATTAACTATGTGTCGATGTCGGGTATCCAAGGCTATTCGGGGACAAAAGAAGGTGGCCCTGCAAATTTAGGCATTCAGGTGGCTGATTTGGCAGGTGGGTCATTGCATGCTGTAATCGGCATTTTATCGTCTGTCATTTACCGGAACCGTACTGGAATCGGGCAACATCTTGATATTAGCATGACGGATTGTGCTTTAACGTTAAATGCGTTATTTGCACAGGATTACTTAGTACAAGGAAAACCACTTCAGCGTGAAGAACTGTTGTTAAACGGTGGCTCGTTTTATGGCTATTATGAAACGATGGATGGCCGCCACATTTCTGTTGGCAGTCTCGAGCCGAAATTCAGAAAGCAGTTATGCGAGGCGATTGACCGTCCGGATTTGCTTCCATTGGCGATGAGTTTTAAGCCAGCTGATGATGGGAAGTTAAAAGAGCAGCTGCAACAAGTATTTTTACAGAAAACGTTTAATGAATGGCAAACGATTTTCACGCAAGTAGATGCTTGTGTAGAGCCGGTTTTAAGCTTTGAAGAAGCAGTAAACCATCCACTTTTCGTAGAACGCGAAATGTTTGTAGATGTGGCAAAGCCAGATGGTACTACACAAAAGCAAATGGCCTGCCCGATTAAGTCCGATATTTTTAAAGCAACTTATACAGCAACCGGTGTGAAGTCAGGGACACATAATGAGGAGATACTGGGGATTCCATTAAATAGATAGAGAATTTATTATGATATAAAGCTGATTTAAGGGTGCCTTCTTTTTTGGAGGGTGCCCTGAGATTTTAGATAAATTCTTAAAAAGTGTTGTTTAAAATTTACATTAACCTTGAACTGTTGATTTCCATTCCGGGACCGATGCTTTCCCCGGGCACGGCTCCAGCTAACTAAATTGTGCCTACAACGGCAGGCACAATTTAGTGGATCTTCCGCGCGTGCTGTTCCCGGTGGAGTCACGGTCCCTCCATTACAATCAACTTATTCGTCACTTTAAATAAAGTGAAATAAACTATCTACCATGATTAGTTATCAATTCGAATCAATGAACTTAAACCAACTTATTCCTGCTAATGGTCTCGAGAGTTTTTCTCTTGAGACCTTTTGCATGGGAAAAAATTTGTTATTATCATAGATGAGGATTTTTGATTCCATTTTTATGGTTCATCACCATAAGTTGGGGATGACAAAATTGAAAAATAATATTTTCTAATTAAGTCCGTTCTGCTACGCTATGGGGAAAACGCGTTGAAGCAAGTGTTTTTGAAGCTCGCGTCCGTTGTACTACGTTCCGGGGCAGGCTTTCCGGGCGGCGCGGCTCCAAAGCTTTTTTCAAAAGCTTTGCGACGAAAGCGGCAGCGACAGGAGCAACTATTTTCCGCGCACGCTTAATCGCCAAGGAGTCCGCCCCTACACTTCGCACAACTCTTTTCGTTGAAGTGAGTATTTTGGCGGCTCACCCTCCGCTCCGTGTCACTCTACTTGGGATAAAGTAAATTTCTGCAAAAAATGAAGATATAAAACATAGCATTTCCGCTCTCTTCCGCCTCGCGATAGCGCAAGCGGCTTGATTAGGTGTTTTTTACTTCACTTTATAACGAGGGCAAAATTTTGGGATTGGTGGGCCTCGCAAACGGCAATAAAGGCAGTGATAAAGACACGTCACGTGGCTTTAGAGCTGTTTTGCCGTAGCCCACCAATCAAGTGGGATTTTATTAGAAAAGCAACCCCATGTTATGGTGATGAGGCAAATTAATAGAAATATTTTACAATAAACTGCAACTTTATTGTGCAATTAATCGAGGATAGAGTGAAAGGTGGGAAGTAATGAAGCTGGAACAAATCTATTCGTTGTATGTAAAAGATTTATACAATTATTTATTCTCTCTTTGCCGCCATACGCAGACGGCTGAGGATTTATTGCAGGATACATTTTATAAAGCCCATGTAACATTACTTGCTCAGCCGATTAAAGAACTCAAGCCTTGGCTCTTTAAAGTCGCATATTACACGTATATCGATTATTGCCGCAAAGAAAAACGTAGTGAGCCGTATGAGGAGATTGTACGCATCGATCATGCAACACCTGAGACGATTTATATGCAGGAGGACAGTTTTACAACTCTTTTAAATTTATTGGACCAACTGACACCAATTGAAAAGCAGGCGATTTTGTTATGTGATGTACAGGATTGTACGAATGAACAGGCAGCAGAAATTTTGGACTTGAAGCTTAATACGCTAAAAAGTCATTTGTTAAGAGGGCGAAAAAAAATGAGATCTATTATCGAAAAGGGGGGCATTAAAAATGGATGAGTATGAAAAATTAATTGCGAACTCAAAAAAACAGCAATTGTCCGATTCGCAGCAACAAAAGCTAAATCAACAGATGAGACGTTCTGTTTCACTTTCTAAAATGAATTTGATGGTAGGAACCATTACCATTATTTTAATGATTCTTCCTGTCAGCTATATTTTTACTTTTCTTTATTATGCATTTGGTACAAAATCGACAACTTTAATGGATGTCACGAGTCAAACTTTATATGTGACGGAGCCGAATACATCGCTTGAGGAAATAGAATTTGATATGGAATTTTTCCCATTTTCGATGCAGCTGCAGTTTGACCAGTATAAGCGTATAGGGAAGGAAGATTATAAAGTTAATAATTACGATATGCGCTATACACTAGGGAATTTAACGAAAAAAGAAGTGAGTTCCCAATTGGAGCGTGTCCAAAGGAAAAACCCAAATGAAACAAGTCCGTGGCTCACACATCCTAAAAATCAATCTGAGGTAGATACGTGGAGGGAGTGGGAAGTTTTAAGAGGTTTGCCGGATGAAACGGTTGTGGAGGCTTATATTTCCTTCCATGATTTGCATACAGTCGATGAAATCCGAAGCAGCTTTCGGAATGTAGATGTTGTTTGGGCGGCAGTTGATACGGGTGTAGAGGAGAAAAATCTGAGTAAAGATGGCGATGTCGTATCACCAATCGGTTATCCCGTACAGGTCGATAATACGACTTGGTCACCTTTTAGAGATGCTTACAGTAATGAGCAGGTGTTTATTGATATATTAAACTATATTGTGCAATATGAGGACTTAGCTACAAAGGTATCGAGCCATAAAAATTTAGAACTGGCTGAGCGAATTGACTACATTAATAAAAACGGGATTAAAACCTATGGGGTAGTTGTAACAGGACCCAAAAATGAAATTGAAAAACTAGAGGATATAAACTTAATCCGTAAAATTAAGTTAGGTGAGGTGAAATTATGGAACTGGACAAATTAAAGAAGCTGCAAATACCGGTAATTGCAGGATGGATTTCGGTTGCTAGTGGGCTTTTCACATTATTATTACTAAATATAAGTATGCTAACAAATGATTCTATTTTATTTGAGTATTTCAGCCTTATTTTAGGAATTGGCTTTATATTTGCTTGGCCGGCCATCTTTTCAAAGAAATCACGTTTTTTAGGTGTATGGGCATTAGGGATTATTCTGTTTTTAACAATATTCTTCTTTAGTATATTTTTACTTGGGTGGATCATTGTACCATTCCCTTGAGGTGTATATTAATCTGAATAGTACAAATTTAGATTGACACCGCATTGAGTTAATGGATATAATTCTATAAATTAAATTCGATGAAAAAGACAGTAATTTACATAAATTTTGATTAGCGAGCCAGGGAAGGTGAAAGCCTGGTGCAAAATATGTAAATGAAACGCACTTTGGAGAAGCAACCTGAAATGAAGTACGGAAGCCGGGGAGTCACCTCGTTAGCAATGGAAAGTGGTCACAATTTTGTGGCAACTAGAGTGGTACCACGGGATTCCTCGCTCTCGTCTCTAATATTGGAGACGAGGGCTTTTTATATTGGAGGGGAATAGCTGATGAACAGAAAAATTGCAGAAATTTTATTGCAGGCAGTAGAACATGATTTCACATTAATTGAAATCGAAACGTTATTAGAAAAACCGAAGTATGAACAGCTAGGAGATGTCGCGTTTCCATGCTTTACATTGGCAAAGAAATTCAAAAAATCACCGAATGTCATTGCAGAAGGAATAGGCAGCAACATTAACGATCCGTTTATTCAAAAGGTTCAAGTTGTTGGCGGCTATATTAATTTATTTGTAAATAAACTAGAAATAACAAAAGAGGTATTAGGAGAAATTACATTAGTAAAGGAAACGTATGGTCAAAAACAAGGTAATAATGAAAATATTGTAATCGATTTTTCATCACCTAACATTGCCAAGCCATTTTCAATGGGACATTTACGTTCTACCGTAATTGGGAATGCACTTGCAAACATAGCGGAGAAAAATGGCTATGAAGTGATACGTGTCAATCATTTAGGTGATTGGGGAACACAATTCGGAAAGTTAATTGTCGCATACCGACTATGGGGCAAAAAAGAACAAGTGGAAGCTGCACCGATTGAGGAACTTTTAAAGTTATATGTAAAGTTCCATGACGAAGCGGAAATACATGAAGAATTAAATGATCAAGCAAGAGCCGCCTTTAAAGCACTGGAAGAAAATGAACAAAGCGCATTAGAATTATGGAATTGGTTTAAACACGCTTCTTTACAGGAGTTTATGCAAATTTATGACCAACTTAATATTCGATTTGATGCATATGAAGGAGAAGCTTTTTATAATGACAAAATGCAGGCAATTGTCGATGAATTAAAAGATAAGCAGTTACTAACACAATCGGATGGTGCGAATGTCGTCCTTCTAGAAGATATGCCTCCTTGCTTAATTACGAAGCAAGATGGGGCCACATTATATGCAACACGGGATTTAGCAGCTGCCTTTTATAGACAGGCAAACTATAAGCCATCAAAAATCTTTTATGTAGTAGGAAATGAACAAACACTACATTTTAAACAAGTATTTAATGTTATTGAGAAAATGGGCTATTCATGGTCAAAAAATTTACAGCACGTCCCATTTGGCATGATGCTTAAAGACGGCAAAAAGATGTCTACACGTAAAGGTAGAGTGATTCTTCTAAAAGATGTATTAAAGGAAGCAGTGGAAACGGCCTCTAAAAATATTGAAGAGAAAAATCCGAGTTTACGAAATAAGCAGGAGATTGCCGAGCAGGTTGGAATTGGTGCAGTTATATTTAATGATTTAAAAAATTATCGTTTAAATGATATTGAGTTTTCATTACAGCAAATGTTGAATTTTGAAGGGGAAACAGGGCCATATGTGCAATATACGCATGCTCGTATTTGTTCCATTTTAAAGAAAGTTCAATTAACGCTTAATGAAGAAGTAACGGTAAAGGAGCTGGAGGAATCAGCTTGGGGAATCGTTTTGCTGCTCCAGCAATATCCACAGGTTATTTCAGATAGCCTTGAGCAGGCGGATCCTTCCATAGTGGCGAAATATGTACTGCAATTAGCACGAGTATTTAATAAATATTATGCTCATACAAAAATATTAGTTGAAGATGAAAAGTTGGAAAGCCGTTTAGTATTATGCTTTGCTGTGGCAACAGTTTTGAAGGATGGTATGAGACTGTTAGGGGTGCAATCTCCGGAAAATATGTAAAGAAAAAGGCACCCAGTTCAAATTTGCTGGGGCCATTTTATTAGGATTTAAAAAGGGGGAATGGGTATTTTTTCAATTAACATTGTGTAAGTAAGCTTTCTGTGCGAAAATTTATTTGAATATTTAAAATTAAAGGCTCTTGTATTGAGGTAGATGAAAAGTTCGCCGAATTTGTTCGGGAAATTTTTCAGGGCGTTCCAAATAGTTGAAATTGAAAATTAAAATAGAAGTACAGCTATATGTATATGGAAACTGATAGAGAGCGGTATTTTCAAGACGTTATTATAAAAATACAGGCGATTAATGAGGTAGAAGGAATTATTCAACTAGGTTCAGGAACGATAGGCTACAGTGATCAATTTTCCGATATTGATTTAATGGTAGCAACTACAGAACAAGTGGATGTAGCTAAAGATTTAATTAAGACCGAGCTACAAAATTTGGGGTCATTTTTCATTAAAGAAGGCAAGTTCAGTGATCAAATTTTTTTGCTCATTCCTTTTTACGAAAACGGTTTAGAGATGAATATTTCAGTATTACCAACTTCATTTTTAAACGTAAAATCACCTTTATGGAAGTTAATATTTGATCGTAACGGGGAAGTACTGCCGAAAATGCTAGAGGAACACGAAAATTTTCAGAAGCTAGAACAGCCTTATATAAAAAAATTCGATATAGCTTTTGAGTTTGCCTATTATTTAAGAAAGTTGCGCATTGAGCTTCAGCGTGGAAATGACATCTTTGCTATGAAAATGCTGGAGATGCTGCGAGAGCTTACTTTAACTGTCCAAATATTAAATGAACAAAAGAAGTTACATCAATTTAAGGCATATCATACGTTAGAAGAAGACTTTGTAAAACAACTAAAGAGGAGCTATCCGTCAACAACAGACAGCTCCGACATTATGGCAGCTGCCAAGTTAGTTACACAGTTATTTAAAGACACGATACAGAAAAATGAAATATTCGATTTTGATGAGCAATTGTTTAAAATTGCAGAAATCTAGATCCCCGAAAAGGAAGGTAGATCCTATGAAAAATATTCTTTTAGAAAATGACATTGTCTTATTAAGACCTATTGAAATCGGGGATATCGAAGGCATAAGTAAAGCCGCTAACGATGAGCGGATTTGGGAGCATATGTCGGTTAGTTTACTTGATCTTGCGTCGGTGGAAAGCTATGTAAAAAATGCTATCGCAGATCGTGAAAAAGGTATTACCTATACTTTTGTTGTAATAGAAAAGAAAACGAATAGGATCGTTGGCTGTACGTCTTTTCTTGATATATCACTCCCTCATAAACGAGTGGAAATAGGTTCAACATGGTACCAACCAAGTGTGTGGCGTTCAGCAATTAATACAAATTGTAAGTTTTTATTGCTTCAGTACGGCTTTGAGGAACTCCAGTTGAACCGAATTCAGATTAAAACAGGTCATGAAAATATTCGTTCACAACAAGCAATTGAACGAATTGGCGCAGTGAAAGAAGGGATTTTGCGCAATCATATGATTCGAAAAGAAGGGACAATTCGCCATACTGTCATGTATAGCATAGTTGCAGAAGAGTGGGAAAAGGTGAAGGCAAAGTTTACTCAGGAATTATTAAATCCGTGAGACGAAATCTATTAATATAGAAGAAATTTTATTATGGGAGATAGATAATCTACCAACATAAAATACATGTTTTTTATCTTTTAGCATTATTAATGCAGAATATACGAACATACCGTGTCAGACGCTGTTTTTTCATATACAATAGAAAGAGCATTATTTTCTTTTGAATAGGATCGGTTATTAAAATAGTAGGTGAAAAATTTGGGAAGAACAAAAACATATATAAGTATAGATATAGAAGCCGCCCTGATTCGAGGGAAGCAATATATTATCGAAATAGGTGCAGTTAAATGGTTGCCTGATGGTACGACCGAAACTTTTACACAGTTAATCCAACCATACAAGTTTAAAAGGCTAAATGTACATATTCAAAAATTAACGGGTATTACAACAGAACAATTACTGGATGCGCCGTCATTTAAAGAAGCGTTTTATAAATTCAAACGCTGGTGTAAACAGGATTATATATTTTTGACATTCGGGGAATTTGATCGGAAAGTGCTAGAAGAGGAGCTTTCACGCAATTACATAAAAAATGATTGTCTATATCCAATGATTGATTTTCAACAAAAGTATATGATTGCTAAAGGTATAAAAGAGCAACCGTCATTAGGTGGATTAATGGCAGAGCTCGGTTTGGAAAATGAAACACAGCATCGCGCTTTAGCAGATGCAGCTAGTCTTCTTTCAATCTTTATGGAAGTCGACGGGGAAAAATTGATTGAACAGCAGCAAACAGACGATTTTTTATTAGTATTAACGAATTTACGCATGCTTGAAACAACATATGAATTAGTGATTTCGACTACATATTGCAAAGTAGAGGACGAGCAAGTACATATACAATCCATGCAAACATTTCGAGATGAACTTCCTTTTACAGTTTATACAGTGGAACAACAAAATGAAGATGGGGAAGTTACAACAATAGAAAGAATCAGTATTAAGCCAAATGAGCAGGCAAAACAGCTGTTGCAGCAAATTTCACAAGATGCAATGGGCAAAATATTAATTTCACGTACACCACTTAGGTCTATGTCCAAAATTTTAAAGCTGCACAATGTGGCATTACCAAAAACAGAAGTGATGACCTTAACAAATCTATTGAAAAAAGAAGAGATTATCGCTAAATTCCATTTAGTAGAAGAATCTACGCATTCCTACGAGGCAAAAATTTTACGCTTATTGCGCAAGTATGAACATGTATTTGTTGAAGAGTTTCATAAACGTGCTTTAATCGAAAAGGATATAATTCAAGTATAATAAATTCTCCGATAGTAGGAGAATTTTTCTTTATTGCAGAAGTCCATTAAGTTATGATAGGGTAGTACGAATTACTCGTTGGAATGATAAAGGAGATTATTTTATGTCAACATGGATTGGAATTGATACAGGGGGTACGTTGACAAAGCTTGCCTATATGAATGATCAGCAGGAGCTTACATTGACAGTCTTTCCATCTAATGAAATGCATTTAGTTAGAGAATGGTTGGAAAAACATCCTCAAGTAGAAGAAATCGGCTTGACAGGAGGCCGTACTGAGCAATTACGAGATGTTTTAAAAACGATGAAATCGATTCAATATATTGTGGAGTTTGAAGCAACATTAAAAGGTGTGCGCTATTTACTGGAAAAAGAAGGTCATTCCATCTCTCAAAGTATTATTACCAATATCGGTACGGGGACATCAATTCATTATATGGATGGGAATTCCCATCAGCGTGTTGGAGGTACTGGTGTAGGTGGGGGTACGTTAATTGGACTTGCCACAATTATGACAGGTATTTCTGATTTTGATGAGATTAAATCTAATGCTTTTGAAGGTAGCCGTGATGGAATCGATTTACTTGTGAAGGATATATACCAAGGAATGGATACACCGATCGACGGAAATTTAACAGCTAGCAACTTCGGTAAAGTTGGTATTACAGAGCAACGTGAATTTGACCAAAATGATGTTTTGGCAACAACTCAAGGACTGATTGGCGAAGTAATCTCAACTTTAAGCATACAGCTAGCAGAGCAACATAATACGGATCATATTGTATATATTGGTTCGACATTAATAGACAACATACAGCTAAAAAAGGTAATAGAGCATTATACTATTTTAAAAAAGCATAAACCGATATTTTTACAAGATTGCGGATTTTCAGGTGCTATTGGTGCACTAATAAATATTCGTGAGCACCATAAAATATAATTTGAAGCATTTAAGCTAGTAAAATAGTTTAAATGCTTTTTTTTAATCTTACTTTACATAATGTTTACATAGGCGTAACATATGAGTAAACTATTTAATTAGGTAAATAAATCGGGGGTAAATATGTTGAATGAGTTATTTCACATGTTTTTTCAACAAAATCGTTATTTAGTCAATAAATTAAATGAAGTATTAAAACCACATGGTCTTTATAGTTCACAATGGTCAATCCTCTATTTGCTGCACCAAAATGGACCAATGTCACTCACTTCAATCTGGAAATATTTAAATGTGGAAGCACCAACTGTGACAAGAACGGTTAATCGTTTGGAATCTCTAGGCTGGGTTGAAAGACTGTATGCGATGGATAAGCGCGAAAAAATGATTTTCTTAACAAAGAAAGGATTGGAACAGTTTCCGCCCATTGAAGCGTCTGTTCGATCGTTTGAACAGGAAATAGAGAAAAAGTTAACATACGAAGATCAGGAACTCCTAAAGGGAATACTTAAAAAGATAGAAGGTTAATGGAAATGGAGCAACAAAATCAACAGAACAAAATTTTTACTAAACAATTTATTAGCTTATTTTTTACGAATATGGCGGTATTCTTTGTATTTTACGGTTTAATTACGACTTTGCCGCTATATGCAATCGGCGTGCTGGGGAAATCGGATGATGATTCAGGATTACTCGTTACAGTATTTTTAATCTCGGCAATAATTGTCAGACCGTTTTGCGGGAAATTACTAGAAGTGTTTGGGAAGAAGAGGCTGCTTATAGTCAGTCTAGCTTTTTATTTAGCGTGCACTATACTATATATTTTCTTTAAGCCATTTATTTTATTGCTGGCACTAAGATTTTTCCAAGGAATATGGTTTAGTATTGCTACAACAGCATCGGGCTCGTTGGCAGCAGATATTATTCCTGCTAAACGTAAAGGAACAGGCTTAGGCTATTTTACAATGTCAACGAATTTGGCAGTAGTATTCGGGCCATTTATCGGGTTACTTATTATCCAATACGCAAGCTTCAATGTGCTGTTTATTGTGTTATCTGCTTTTGTTGCGGCTGGCGGTTTGCTGGCATTAACATTACCGGTAGAAGAAAATTATGTAACACCCGTACAGGGGAGTAAATTCAAATTTTCATTTAATGATTTATTTGAAAAAAGAGCATTGCCGACTGCTGCCATAGCGTGTTTAATCGCATTTTCGTATGCCAGCATTTTGTCATTTTTATCGTTATATGCAGAAGAACGAAATTTACTTACAGTAGCGAGTTATTTCTATGCTGTGTTTGCAGTTGCGATGATTGCAGTTCGGCCGTTTACAGGGAGAATCTATGATACATTTGGAGCAAAATACGTTATAATTCCATCGTTCTTCCTTTTTAGTATTGGTTTAGTAATACTTGCCAATGCTCAGCAGGCAATACCTTTTTTATTGTCTGCCATCTTTATAGGGATCGGATATGGGACATTAACAACGAGTTTTCAATCTTTATGCATCCAGTCTACTTCACCTATGCGAAGCGGATATGCAACAGCTACGTACTTTACGTTGTTCGATATAGGGATAGCAGTTGGCTCGTATGTTTTTGGGGTTGTAGCAGTAGCTGCAGGCTATAAGACCGTTTATATGAGTTCAGCGGCTTTAGTTTTCTTTGTATTAGTGATTTATATGATGACACATAGAAAACTTCAAGATCAATCGGAATAGTACAAAAAACGATTCATTTACACCTTAGCTGGATAAATGAATCGTTTTATTATTGGTCTGTATTTTTTAATATTGCTTCACGTGCAAGGGCGTCTGCGGCTTTATTTTCTTTATCAGGAATCCATTTTATAAAATAAAGCTCAAACTGTTCAATAAGTGACAGTGCTTCCAATAAAAACGGTTTAAATTCTTCATTTTTAACATATTCTTTTTCAATGGAGCTCACTACAATCTTTGAATCCGAGCGCATTGATACGAAGGTAGCACCAATTTTCAGCGCTTCTTCCAATCCTCTTATTAGCGCAGTAAATTCAGCTATGTGATTATTCGTCATACCTATTGGTTCACTTATTTTTATATGATGACCTTCACCTTTGATAAAAATGCCAATCCCGCTTGGTCCAGGATTACCGGCACTTGCACCATCAATATATACTTCCAGCATAAAACCGCTCCTTTTTAATTTGCTTATATTTAGTATAGCAAAACACTTGAAAGTTGGAGAATAATTAAAAATAGCGTACAATAGAAAATCATATTTAAAAGGAGGTACATGAATTGAATAAAGTGGATGTGATGAAAGACATTGATGAATTAATGGATACTTATTGTTCAGACTGTCTAGTCATTCGTGACCTTCGTAAGGAACGTGGAAAACACGGTGCACATCGTTTTTGTATCGAGTCTTGTACAGTTGGGGAACAACTTCAATTTCTAGGGCAAGAAATGATGAAAATTTATGAAAAATAACATTTTGTTGCTATCGTACTATTGAATGATAATGTTTTTTTGATATAATGAATAAGTATTTCTTATTTACCTATTATAAATCTCTGGTACAGATTTATGCAAAGTAGGTAAAGCCAATCAACGGAGTGGTTTCCGTTGAAAAGTCTCTTCATTTTTATCCCTTTTATGAAAAAGGGAAAGGAACAATTTGCAATGAGCTGCGCATAACAGCCTATTTGCAAATTGTTTTTTATTATATTTAAATAGTAATTTTACCCTTATATTTAAAAAATAAGGTTATCATGAAAATATTGGACTCATCACCATTTCATGGGGTTGCTTTCTTTTTCTTAATTGATTTGTGGGCTTTGGCAAGACAGAGCTAAGGCCACGTGATTAAGTACATTCTTTAGTGCCCTCCTAAAAATAAGGGTAGATTTTACCGTTATTTGAAGGGGGTAGCTCATTTTCAGGTTAAATAAGGGAACGGAACGTTTTACCGTTATTTTAAATAAAACCGTAAATTTTCATGTATTTTAGGTCAATAGCGGAAATTCCTTCCCTTATTTTTACTGTTTTTCATGTTATTTTAAAAATAACGGAAATTCGTTCCTCTATTTATCTCATTACCTAATTCAATATACAAATGCTTTTGAGCCACGCCGCCCGGAAAGCAGGGTATAATTCAAAGCAAAATAAAAGCTACTTCCGACGTCTCGAAAGTAGCTTTTTTGAATTATTTCTTTTCTTTATAGAAAACTGTTAATTCTTGATAATATTTATTTAAAGAAGATGGTGATACGCTGAAGCTCTCACCGATTTCTTTAACAGTGAATTTCTGTTCAAATAGGTCATGTTCCTGACCGAATCGTACAGCACCGGCAGCGATCGCACCGGCTTTACGTGCAGAAGGCTGTTTTTCAATTAAATAATCTTCTACAACCATTACAAAGTCTTCATTGTTAATGCCCTTGTCCACCATAAATTCTTTAAGCAGTTCCACTACTTCCTGTTCGAAAGGTGTAAACTCTTCGCCTTCATAGCCATTCTCCACTAAACCTTCCCATAATAATAGATGGTTTTCTTTTGCAAATTGTTCGACAGTTAACTTACTAGCTTTAAATGCATTTGTAAACTGTTCAAATGATATTGCATGTTCTTTGTGGAAGAAAATCAATGTTGATACAGCTAGTACGTGATTCTTTTCGTTCGAGCCATCCGGTAATAAAAATGCGAATACGCGCATACCTAATGGAATCGATTTATGGCTTTCTCGTTGAATTTGATAAGTCGTACCATCTAATGCAGAAATAGCTGTAAAGTACTCGTTTTCTACTTCCTCAACAGTCCCGATGAAGAAAATTGGCTGTTCCCATGATTTTAACAGTTCAATCATTGATGGGCGAAGCGTCTTTTTCATTGTTTTTGCTAAAAAGTTTTGCCAAATATCAGGTCGTTGATGGAAAAAATATTCATCCAATGCAACAGCTTCTACTAACTCTTTGTGTAATTTTTTTTCAAGTTTCGGTGCCCATTTTCGAACTAGCTCCATAAATTCACGGATATCTTTTCGTTCTGGGTAATTACTATAGAAAGTTTGTAATACGTTTTCGATCTCTTCCTGGAAAACGTTTTGCGAAGTTACTTGATTTTTACCTTCACAACATTTCTTGTATTTTTTTCCACTACCACATAGGCATGGGTCATTACGTCCAATCATTGTAACACTTCCTTTAATACAACTTTTAAATACTAATACCGCAGTATTGCTACTATTAATAATAACGTCAGATTGTTATTATTGAAACTGATTATCTTTTTTGAACTATCAGAAAGATTGTTGCATTTTAGATTATATTAAATTATATGCAAAAATAGAACAATAATAGATAGATTATAAAAAAAAGAGACAAAAGCAAGCATTCTTGCTATGTCTCTTCATATTATATCATTGTTTCAGAGTGTGGTGCTGTAGATAACTTTTTCATAAATATAAATTGTTCAAGTTGAGCAACAGTATTTCCGATTAAGATAAAGGCACCGCCTATAACAAGCTGGGAAGTTAACCCTTCACCAAGGAAAATCAATGCAAAAATTGCAGCGAAAATTGGCTCCAGTGAAAAAATTAGACCAGTATGTGTCGGAGAAGTATATTGTTGTACAACAGCTTGTGCAATAAAGCAAAATGCTGTACATATAATACCTAATCCTAAAATAGCGATCCATCCTGATGAAGTAGAAGGGAGTTTAGGAGATTCAAACATCATCGTAAAGAATGCTCCAAACAAACCTGCAACACCTAATTGATAGACTCCATATGAGATTGACTCCACATTTTTTGTAAATGTGCTATTCAAGATTATGTAAATGGAATAACATAAGGCCGCAATCGCAACTAAAATATCACCAATCTGAAAAGTGAGAGACGGATTAAATGTCAGTATTGTAATGCCGATCATTGTTGCTACAACAGCAAAACTAACTGCACGTGATGGTAGGCGTCTTTCCATTAAGCTAGTAATAATCGGTACTAATACGACAGTTAGGCTCAATATAAAGCCTGCATTTCCAGCAGATGTTGTTTTTAATCCGTATAATGATAAAGCGAAAACTGAAAATAATAAAAATCCTTGGATGGATGCGTACAGAATCGTTTTTATATTCACACGTAACATTTTCGGTAAAAATATTAACCCTGCGATTATAAATGCAATTAAACAACGTAATGCTACAACATTATAAGCTTCCAAAACTTCCAATCCCATTACCATAAAGGTATAGGAGATGCCCCAAAACATTGTAACTATTACCATCAAAATATTTGCTTTCCCTTGTAAACTCACTGATGTCACCACATTTCCAAAGTATAAATATATCACTGTTATAAAACAGTATAAAACAGGATATTGTTATTAGTAAAACGAATGTTTATAATGGTAATTATGAAAAAAATTCATGATGAAATCGTGTTTGTGGAGTGAAATATAATGAGTCTAGTTAAATATGAAATTTTAAATAAAGTAGCAGAAGTGCACAGTTTTACTAAAGCGGCTACAAGTTTAGGGTTAACGCAATCTGCTGTAAGCCATGCGATATCTAGTTTGGAAAAAGAATTTGGATTTAATTTAATACATCGGAATCGGACCGGGGTAACATTAACGGAGGATGGCATGCAAATGCTGTATGAAATGCGGAAAGTTCTATCGGCACAGGAACATTTACAGCAAGCAGCCTCCAATATTTTAGGGGTAAGTAAAGGTACGGTGCGTATTGGACTGATTTCTACAATTTCTACCCACTGGATGCCCAATATTATTCATATTATGGATTCCGAGTATCCAGGTATTCGCATCGAACTACGTGAAGGGGATTACTATGAAATTGAACAGTGGTTGTTAAAAGGAGAAGTAGACTGTGGATTTTTGAATCGTACAAGCTCCAAACAATTTGACTTTATGCCTTTAAAACGGGATCCGTTATTATGTATTGTGTCGTCACATAGTCCACTATATGATAGAACAGAGATAGATTTATTGGAGATAGGGGATACACCAATAATTATGCCTTATTATAAAGGAACAAATGATGTAATGACCACATTCGAGAAATACGGTGTGCAACCGAATATTCGCTTTGAACTGTATGATGAGAAGGCGATTGTATCAATGGTGGAGCATAATGTGGGCATAAGCATTTTACCGGAAATGGCGATTTCCATGTTACCGGATAATGTTAAAGCATTGCCGCTCGCTCAGGAAAGTTTCCGGACAATCGGTTTATCAACTAAGCAAAAGCTTTCACCTGCCTCAAAAAAATTCGTGGAAATTCTAAAAAATTGGCTAGTAAATGTAGAATCAAAAGGGGAACAACTATGTTAAAAGGAAAAAAGGTTTTAATAACAAGTGGTGGCACATTTGAAAAGTGGGATAATGTGCGTGGTCATACGAACTTATCTAAAGGGACAATGGGCAGCTATTTAGCAGAAGCCGCATATGAAAAAGGTGCGGACATTACGTACATGCATGGTGTCTTTACACAGCTGCCAGAGCATAAAGATGAAATGCAGCTTATTAAATTTGAAGGCATTGAAGATTTAGGGGAAAAGCTGAAACATTTATTGCAATCAGAGCAAATTGATTATGTCATTATGGCGGTAGCCGGATCTGATTGGCTAATAGATAAAGTGTTTGACCAAAGTGGAAACGAGCTGACTGAAAAAGGGAAGATGCCGTCTGATGAACCGCCGATTATCCATTTCAAAAAGGCACCAAAAATACTGGCGCAAATAAAAAACTGGTCACCGGATACAACGCTAGTAGGGTTTAAACTGGAAGCAACCGATGACGAACAGTTTTTAATGGATCGAGCAACATTACGAATGGAAACGGCAAAAGCGGATTATATGGTCGCGAATAGCTCGAAATCACTATACGGTGCGATGGAGCCGCATTATATTATTCACCGTTCAGGTAAGGTCGTAAAGGTAGATGGTAAACAAGCAGCCGCTACAGCTCTAATCGATTTATTCTCATAGATGATTTTACCTATTTCAATTTCAAGGACAATGTTATAATTAGAATATTCTAGCTATTTGAAATTGAAAAGAGGTTTAAATATGTATCAATTCGATCACCTAGTTCATTTTGTGGAACAACCAGAAAAAACGTTGCAAAAACTTCAGCAGGAAGGATTCCATGTTGTTTCTGGTGGAAGCCATGAAGCATGGGGTACATATAATACGTTGAGTTATTTTGATTTATCCTACATTGAATTAATCGGTATAGAAAATGAAGAGAAGTACAAAGAAGCGGCAAAACAGAAATATACTTTACATGCCAGCTATGAACAAAATCGACGTAAAGATGGATTAACACGATTCGCGATTCGTACACAAACGATTGAAGAAGATGCGAAAAAGTTTAAACAAGCAGGCTTGGAAGTTTCTGGTCCTGAACATTTTACAAGAAAGCGCGATGACGGTTCAATAGTAGGCTGGCAATTATTGTATATTGGCCACCCAAACGCCAAAATTGAGCTGCCATTTTTCATTCAATGGGATGAGGAGGATTCGATTCGCCGTAAGCAACTAACAGAGCGTGGTATATTAGCACAGCATCCGTTAGGGGATTTATTGCTCGATGCCATCCATTTCGTCGTTCTGAACTTTGATGATGTAGAACAAATTGCTAAACTGTGCGAAGCGGAAATTGTTAAGAAGGAAGATTTAGAACAAAATGCTGAATACAGGATTGTTGTGTTAGGAGACGTAAAGCTCGTTTTTGTAAAGCCGATTGGTGAAGGTATAGCTTGGAATTATATGATAGAAAATGGCTATGGCATAAAAAAGGCTGTACTTTCCGGTGCGTTGGAGGATAAAACGATTACAATTGACGGTGCACGATACGAAATTTTGAAAGCTGCAAAATAAAAAGAAGCTGTAAACGATGTTTTCGCAATTCGTTTACAGCTTTTTCTATTTTTTAATAACATTCGATGCCTGAAGACCACGAATGCCATCAATTACATCAAATTCAACGACTTGTCCTTCATCAAGTGAACGAAATCCTTCTTCTCTTATGCCAGTAAAGTGTACAAAAACATCTTCACCATTATTACTTTCTATAAATCCGTAACCTTTTTCATTATCAAACCATTTTACAGTGCCTTGGTGCATCCGCTTTCTCCTCCGATACTGTCAAATTCAATTGATGAAACATTAAGAGTACAGAATATTACGAATAAACTATATACTAAACCAACAAGGAATGTCAATAATTTGTCGATTTATGCGTTTAAATTTATTTATCGATTCTGATAAAACAGACTATAATAAGAAAGACTATATAAATGAAAGCAGGGCGAGATATGTCAACAACTACGAAAAAACCGAAATCAGACATCGAAATAGCAAATGAGGCAACGATGAAACCAATCGTAGAAATAGCTGAAAATGCAAAAATACCTTTAGATGCAGTGGAACAATATGGTCGCTTCAAAGCAAAGATTGATACGAGTAAAATTAGTGGAACGGCCAATGCAAAAGTGGTGCTTGTTACAGCGATTAGTCCTACACCAGCCGGAGAAGGAAAATCTACAGTAACAGTAGGCTTGGCAGATGCTCTTCAACAATTGAATCAGCGTGTAATGGTTGCTTTACGCGAACCGTCATTAGGACCGGTAATGGGTGTCAAAGGTGGCGCGACAGGTGGCGGCTATGCACAAGTTTTACCGATGGAACAAATTAACCTTCATTTTAACGGTGATTTCCATGCGATAACTACTGCGAACAATGCGTTATCGGCATTAATTGACAATCATATCCACCAAGGGAATGAACTTCATATTGATTCTCGCCGCATTATTTGGAAACGTGTTGTTGATTTAAATGATCGCGCATTACGTCATGTTACAGTCGGTTTAGGCGGACCACTACAAGGGGTACCTCGTGAAGATGGTTTTGATATTACGGTAGCATCGGAAATTATGGCGATTTTCTGTTTAGCGACAAGTATAAAAGATTTAAAACAGCGCCTGGCACGTATCGTCATTGGTTATACATATGACCGTGAGCCTGTGACAGTAGGAGATTTAAAAGTAGAAGGTGCCTTAACTTTAATTTTAAAAGAAGCAATGAATCCAAACTTAGTTCAAACAATTGAAGGTACTCCTGCTTTAATACACGGAGGTCCCTTCGCAAATATCGCCCATGGATGTAACTCGATTATTGCGACACAAACAGCACGTAAACTTGCGGATATCGTTGTAACGGAAGCTGGATTTGGTTCAGATCTTGGGGCAGAGAAGTTTTTAAATATTAAAGCACGCGAAGCAGGCTTTGAGCCGAGTGCTGTTGTAATTGTTGCAACAATTCGTGCCCTAAAAATGCATGGTGGTGTGGCAAAGGCGAATTTAGTAGAAGAGAATGTAGCGGCTTTACAGGATGGTATTGCCAATTTAGCGCAGCATGTTGCGAATATCCGTAATTTCGGGCTTGAGCCAGTCATTGCATTAAACCGCTTCATTACAGATACCGAAAAAGAACTGCAAGCTGTTTTACAATGGGCAGAAGCTAATGAAGTTCGAATCGCTCGTACGAATGTATGGGAAGAAGGCGGAAAAGGTGGAATTGAACTTGCTCAACACGTGCTGGAAGTAATCAATCAGCCAAGCACTTATAAGCCTTTATATGAGCTTCAGGAAACAGTGGAACAAAAGTTAGTGAAAATTGTACAGCAAGTATATGGTGGAGCAGGAGTACAATTAACAGAAGTGGCGAAAAGACAATTGGCTGCTATTGAGAAAAACGGCTGGGATAACTTGCCGATCTGTATGGCAAAAACACAGTATTCATTATCTGATCAGCCAGGCTTACTAGGGCGCCCAACAGATTTTGTTGTGACAATTCGTGAAATAATACCAAAGCTTGGTGCAGGCTTCTTAGTATGTCTAACAGGAGATATTATGACAATGCCGGGCTTACCTAAACAGCCGGCAGCATTAAGAATGGATGTTGCGGAAGATGGCAGTGCTGTAGGTCTTTTCTAATTAAAAATCCTAAAAAAGAAACGTATTCGTATATATTATGCGAATGCGTTTCTTTTGTTTTGAAAATTATTAGTATTCAATGGTTTTAGTCCTTTAAAACATAATTTGGAATAGGTTAGTCACAATCATAAAAGTTGCGCTTGCACCATAGGCTACTGACCCGATTAGTATTGGAGAAATGACGATTAGACCTTTTCGTTGATTATCATTCATATTTGGTGTAACCGCTTGCATTATTCTTTCCATAAATAACACATCCTTTTCTTCTGTTTTATGTTTCTGTAATGCTATTATATGTTTAATTTTTGTATAATTCAATAGAAATGTTCACACTTTTGACAAAAAGTTTCATGAAGTCCTATATTTGCGAAAACGAGTTTTAACGTGGAACTATAGAATGGCATGCTAATAACTTCTGTACCGATTGTGTAACATGTTAAAATGAAAAGGTAAAAGAATCTAATTGAAAATGGTGAATGATATTATGAGAGAACAGATACAGCGTTGTGAAAAGCTCGTTAAAGGGATATATGAATCAATGGATGCAAGTCATGATTTCCAGCATATTGAGCGCGTCTATAATAACGCTTTGGCAATTTTAAAAACCGAACCTTCAGCAAATGAAAAAATAGTTTGCTTATCTGTACTGCTGCATGATGTAAGTGATTCAAAATATACGACAGACAAATCAAATGAAGAACGGATATTAAATGAACTGGATTTAACTGCAGATGAGAGAAAACATATTCAAACAGTTATTGCGGAAGTGTCTTTTAACGGGGGCAATGAGTTACCAGCGACAACGATAGAGTCTAAAATTGTACGGGATGCAGATCGCTTGGATGCTATAGGTGCCGTGGGAATTGCACGTACTTTTGCTTATGGTGGTGCAAAAGGGCGCAAGTTGTATGATGATTCAGAAGAAGTGCGCTTTCAAATGACTGAAGAACAGTATCGTAGTCAATCAACGGCTAGTGTGACACATTTTTATGAAAAACTATTATTATTAAAAGATTTAATGGTAACAGCAAAAGGGTGCGAAATGGCTGAAGAGCGTCACAACTATATGGTACAATTTTTAGATCAGCTAAAAAAAGAAAGAGACGGGATTTTATGAGTCATTTAATCGTATCAAATTTAACAAAAACAGTAGGCGATAAAACGCTATTTCAAAATATTGAATTCACTATTTATGAAGGAGAACGTGCAGGCTTAATTGGTATTAATGGAACAGGGAAATCTACATTATTATCCATCTTGGCAAAAAAGCAGGATGCGGATACAGTGGACTTTGACCATCCGAATAAATACCGCATAGCTTATTTGGAGCAAGATCCTCAGTTTTCAAATGATATAACAGTATTACAGGCGGTTTTTGATGGAGATTCTCCCATTTTGCAATTAAACCGTGCGTATGAAGATGCGGTTACTGCATTATCACAAAATCCGCAATCCGAAAAATTGCAAAATGAACTATTTCGTCTTCAGCAACAAATGGACACTGAAAATGCATGGGATGTGAACGCATTAGCAAAGCAGGCGTTAACAAAGCTTGGCATCGATATGTTTGATAAAAATGTAACGGAACTTTCCGGTGGTCAGCAAAAGCGTGTTGCACTAGCTAAAGTATTAATTGAACCAGCAGATCTTTATTTATTGGATGAGCCAACAAACCATCTAGATGTTGCTTCTACAGAATGGTTGCAGGATATGGTGTCTCGATTAAAAGGGGCGGTTATATTTATTACCCATGATCGTTATTTCCTAGATGAAACGGCTACTCATATATACGAACTAGCAGATAAAACATTATATCGCCATACTGGTTCATATGGGGATTTCCTCGAAGCACGAGCAATTCGTGAAGAGATGAATGCTGCATCACAGGCAAAAATGCAAAATCGTTATCGTGCCGAACTTAAATGGATTCGACGTGGTGCAAAAGCGCGTACGACAAAACAGAAAGCCCGTATTCAGCGATTTGAAGCGTTGGACGAATCGATTGACCGTTCAAATGACCAAACCGATTTAGAGTTAGGACTGGCGACAACCCGTTTAGGAAAGAAAGTATTGGAATCTGACGGAATTTCCAAAGCTTACGGAGATCGTGTCATTATTAAAGACTTCCAGTTTTTATTGCAGCATGGTGATCGAATAGGAATAATTGGAGCAAATGGCTATGGGAAATCTACACTGTTGAATATGCTTGCAGGCGAAGTTACACCTGATACAGGTGAAGTTATTGTAGGCTCTACAGTAAAGCTTCTTCACTTTAAGCAAGCATTGCCTCCGATGAATGAAAATGCGCGAATGATTGATTATATCCGTGAAGCTTCCAATGACATCACGGATTCTGAAGGTGTGCGCTATTCTGCCTCTCAAATGCTGGAGCGGTTCTTGTTTCCCCTTAATTCTCACGGGACACCGATAAGCAAATTATCAGGAGGGGAGCGAAAACGTCTGCATTTATTGCGCCTATTGATGGAGCAGCCGAACGTATTGCTATTAGATGAGCCAACAAATGATTTGGATATCGAAACATTAGGCGTACTGGAAGATTTTATCGAAAACTTCCCGGGAGTCGTTATTACAATTAGTCACGACCGATTCTTTTTAGACCGGATTGCCAAAAAACTTTGGATTTTAGATGGCAAGGGCGGTGTATCGGAAAGTCTGGATGTGTATACTGATTATCTAGCGAAAAGAGAGTCCGAGCTACAGCAGGAAGCTAAGGAATTGAAGCAGGAAAAACCGAAAGTAGAAAAGCAAAAAAATGATAAGAAAAAGTTATCGTTTAAAGAACAAAAAGAGTGGGAAACAATAGCTGAATCCATTGCACAAATGGAAGAGAAGATAATGCAGTTAGAAGAAGAGATTTCGACTGCTGGCTCTGATTTTACAAAACTTCAGCAATTGACGTCAGATTTGGAAAAGTATAATTTAGAATACGAACAATTAATTGAGCGATGGAGCTATTTAGACGAAATCGTAAATGGATAGGAGCCTAACTATGAAAATTTTATCAATTGAACCGACGCCAAGTCCAAATACAATGAAAGTAGTAATTGATCAGGATTTACCATTCGGCAAAAGCTTTAATTATACGAAAGATAATATTTCGGACGCTTCACCTGAATTACAGGCTATTTTTGCCGTAGAAGGTGTAAAGGGGATTTATCATGTATCAAACTTTTTGGCGGTAGAACGTAACGCTAAATATGCGTGGGAAAATATATTGGCTGATATTCGACGCGCAATTGGTGGACAGGCTACGGAAAGCACAGAGTATGAGATCAATGAGCATTATGGAGAAGTGAACGTGCATGTACAAATGTATAAAGCGATTCCATTACAAATTAAAGCATTTGACGGAGAAGGAGAAGTTCGAATAAGTGCAGGCGATCGTTTTACAACGGCATTCAAACGTTTGCAGTTTAGCGTAACTGATGAAAACTATATTTTTGAACGGAAATGGGTTGATTTCGGAGTTCGCTACGGAGACAAAGAACAAGTGGCACAAGAAGTGCTAAAAGAAGTTGATGCACTTTATCCGCAAGATCGTGTTGAGTCAATCGTCCAGTCAGCTAATGAACAGGTCGTGACAGCCGCACAAGAGCGTAAAGAAGTGACATTGGCGCAATATGAGCAAGTGGAAGATTGGCAACAACGCTTCCAGCTGCTTGATCAACTCCCGGATCCAGAAGTGAAGGATATTCCGTTATTGGAAAAGGCATTGGAAGATGAACAGATGTCTGTTCGCCGTCTTGCTACTGTTTATTTAGGAATGATTGAAGATATAGCGGTTGTACCGGCATTAACGAAAGCACTGAATGATAAAAGTGCAGCGGTTCGCCGTACAGCAGGTGACTGTATGAGTGATTTAGGATTGCCTGAATTTGAACAGGCAATGATCGCAGCGCTTGGTGACAAAAATAAACTTGTACGCTGGCGTGCTGCAATGTATTTATATGAAGTCGGCACAGAGCAGGCAATTGCAGCGTTAAAAATAGCGAGTGAGGATAAGGAATTTGAAGTAAAGTTACAGGCAAAAATGGCTTTAGCCCGTATTGAAGGCGGGGAAGAGGCAAAAGGTTCTGTCTGGAAACAAATGACGGAGAGTCGAAAAGCATAGTATCCAATAATTGAGCGTCGCACTGTTGCGGCGCTTTTTTGTTTTTAACACACTGTAATTTAGCCCGCTGAAGTGTCTTTCATAGTATATTTGTAGGTATTAGTTAAATTGATGCGATGTTTTTTTATAGATAAAATGGAAATTTTTGAGTATTTGTTATATATTTAATATTATAAAAAATGGAAGGTGATATATGCTATATGGAATTATTACTGGAAAATCCAAGCGGTTTAGAGAATGAGCGAAAGGAAGCACTACTAAAATTACTGTATTCCACTAACTTTGAAGATCGTATTTTTTTAAAAAGCAAAGATTTTTATTTATATTTCCATGATTTATGGTCGCTTTTCGAAATTGGCCAAACGTATAAGCAGAATATTGTTAAAGAAAATGTGAGATTAAAGGATTGGAGAATATTTATACTGGAGTATTTTGCATCGCGAAATTTGGAAAAAATGCAATTTGAATATTTAACCAATTCTTCGGTCAAGAAATTTCTTATTTCTCTCTATATAGTAAAAAAAATTGCAAAAGATTATTTTACAGTACTCGGTAAAACTCTGAAGCTGAGAACGATAAAAAAGGAATACTCATCGAACGTTGATATTGCTATAACCGGGGAGCATGCATTTCAGCAGGAAGTACTGCTGAAAGTCCAAAGTAATTGGTACATAAATCTATACAAATTTAACAAAGTGTATGATCGAATTATTGAAGAAATATTAGAAGAAACGAAAGCGGTTGAACAATTGTTTGGCGAAGAAGTATGGGATACAATAAGTAATGATAATCTCGAGAATATGATGAACTTTCTGGAAGCGAAACATTTTACAGAAGTGTTATTTTGGAAATCGAAATTTCAGTCGGAGCAATTTTTGAAAATTGGTCTGGATCCCAATAGTACATATGTGTTTTGCGTCCAAAAAGATATCTCAATGAAAAGAAGCTTTAACTTACAAACAGCATTGGCACTTGCCGTGGCAGAATTCTCGAAAAAAAATGAACATAATTTTGTTTATGTGCCTTTTGCAGAGAATATCGACAAAGAAATGATAGCCTTAAATGGGAAGATAGACTTTAATGATTATGTTGGATTTAATAATAGTTTCGATAGTAAAATGAATCCAGTTGATTTTAAAAGTGTAATCAATTATGCCTTTACGTTACTAAAACTTGGGCTAACACATAGCAGTGGCGGAAAAGTTTATTTGTTATGCAATGAACTGTTATTTGAAAATTTCCCGCAGGAAGAAGAATGGCGGGTAGCTGTTACACAGTATAAACAACAGAAAATGATTGAAATTGTTGTTATTTATATTGGGGATAAATCGAAGCTGCATAATATTTGGTTTGCAGATAAAATATTAGTCCCAAAACAATTGGCTCAATTCAGTTAACAATAAAACTCTAATTAGTATGGGGAATGTGCACCTTACTAATTAGAGTTTTATTTTTAGGAACTATTTGATTTCACTGTTTCAGCTTGTTGTGGTGGATAAAAAACAGTATATAAAATACTGCCGAAAATCAGTATAATACCAGCTACTTGCAAAAAGCTTGGTCGGAATGACAGGAAGATGGCATCGAGTAAAATAGCTACAACAGGATCTACAAAAACGAGTACAGATACAATTACAGTAGGTAAATCTCGTATACTGTCAAAAAACAAATAGTAGACAAAGCCAGTATGGATAAATCCTGTACCGAGTATATAGAGCCAATTCGTATTCGTTAAATTAGTAAATGCATTAAAGTCGCTTAATGGAAACAGTAAGACGATCCCTACCATTGTTTGGACGAAGGTTAATGCATAGGAAGACATACCTTGAATCGTTTTACTCGTAAACATCGTTAATGCATAGCATATCGCTGATAGCAGCGCCCATACAAACCCGGAATTCAAAAATTGGGCGATACTCGTAAAGCTATCAATGCCAACAATAAGAATGCTTCCTAAAAAACAAATAACTGTTGCACAAATCGACCGTATTCCCATCTTTTCCGCCAAAAAGACGGAACCTAACATTAACACAAATATAGGTGCCAGATTATAGATGGAAATCGCAATCGATATAGACATGACTTCAAATGCCTTAAATAAAAACACCCAATTCAGGACGATAAATACACCGCATAATACAGTCTTTAATACTTCTTTTCTTTCCCATACTTCTGTTTTATGTCCACCAGTTAGAAGCCAAAGTCCTCCTAAAAAGATTGTTGCGCAAATGCAACGGACAAACACGAGCTCCACAGCAGGTAAGCCTGTCTGAGTAGTGAAAAATCCAATGGAACCGAAAATAGCCATAGAAATAGTGAGCTTAATCATTGAGCCGACATTCATAGTGGGGAACCTACTTTCTGTAAACAGCCATTATTGTCGAATTTGACCGTTACCATGAATGAAATATTTAGTAGAAGTTAATGCAGGTAGTCCCATAGGTCCTCGTGCATGCAATTTCTGGGTTGAAATACCGATTTCCGCCCCATATCCAAATTCAAAACCGTCCGTAAAGCGGGTAGAAGCATTATGGTAAACGGCAGCAGCATCAACAGAATTTAAAAATATGTTAGCATTTTGTATATTATCGGTAATGATGGCTTCTGAATGATTTGTTCCGTAATGATTTATATGATGGATGGCCTCGAAAACATCTTCGACGACTTTTATACTTAATGTCAGGTCAAGAAACTCCTCGGCATAGTGCTCATCCTCAGCAGGAATCGCGCTATCCAATATTTCACACACATGCTTGTCGCCATAGACTTTAATGCCAAGCTCATGATGCAGGAAATGTAAAAAATCTTTCCCGTAAATATTGAAAAAATCTTGATGAATAAGCAGGCTTTCCGCGGTATTACATACAGAAAGTCGCTGTGTTTTTGCATTTTTTACTATGGACTTTGCCATCTCAATATTAGCTGCAACATCCAAATAAATATGGCAGTTACCTGCACCTGTTTCCAAAACCGGGACAGTTGATTCGCGAACGACTAAGTCAATCAATTTTTTACCGCCTCGTGGAATGAGTACGTCTAAATAATCGTTTAATGTAAATAGTGCTTTTGCAGTTTCGCGACTCGTATCTTCAATGAGTAAAACAGCGTCTGTCGGGTAGCTCACTGCTTCTAAAGCGCGGTGAATGGATGCGACTAGTGCAATATTCGAATATTTCGCTGATGAGCTTCCGCGTAAAAGAACCGAATTACCTGTCTTTAGTGAAAGGGTAGCAGCATCGACTGTAACATTCGGTCTTGCTTCATAAATCATGCCGATAACACCGAGTGGTACACGTTTTTTAATAATGCGAAGTCCATTTTCTTTCATAATTTCCTCTAGTACTTCACCGACTGGATCTTCCAGTTGAATGAGCTGGATGATGGCATCGCTCATCGCTTTAATACGCATTTCGTTTAATAGAATACGATCTAATGTGGCATCATCTAAGCCGTTTTCTTTCCCGGAAATGATATCTTTATTATTTTCAGATAGAATGATGTCCATATCTGTTAATAGCTGATGTGCTATACTTTCCAACGCTTTATTTTTTTCGGAAGTACTTTTTACATTTGTCTCATAGCTCGCCTTTTTTGCGCGCTTTCCTTTTGCTACTACTTCGTTTTCCATTATTTGTGTCATATTCCTACCTCCCTATATTTTTACCCATTGGTTCCGGTGAATGACCTCGATTGGTACATGCATAAGTTCAGCGGTACGTTTACCCATCGCGAGCTCCAATTCAGATGATGAATACATTACTTCGCCGCGTCCAATGCATGTATGGCGGTCAAAAACTTCTACAACATCACCTTTTTCAAACTGGCCCTCAAATGCATATACACCAGCTGGCAATAAACTTTTTCCTCCATGTTGTAACGCCTGTACAGCACCTTCATCGATAAAAAGCTTACCCGAAGATTTTGTTAGCGTTACCCATTGTTTATTCGTAGGGATGGCTTTTTCATTACATTTAAAATAAGTGCCATCACCTTTATTTTCTAAAATTTCAATTAATTTTTCAGATCCGCATCCCGTACCGATAAACACATCTACACCGGCATTAGTAGCAAATTTTGCTGCCGCCAGCTTTGATTGCATACCACCTGTTCCAACCTTTGAGCCAGAACCGGAAGCAAATCCTAACATTTCATCCGTAATTTCCTCAATCAGATCTATTCGTATAGCATTCGGGTTTGTTAGGGGATTGGCTGTATACAAACCGTTGACATCCGTCAGAATTACTAATTGATCTGCATGAATTAACCCACTTACTAAAGCAGATAGCATATCATTATCACCAAAAGTCAACTCAGCAACAGAAACGGTATCATTTTCATTAATGATCGGAATAATGGAACGTTCCAATAGCTCTGTTAAAGTTTCATACGCATTTTTATAGCGCTGTTTATCGCTAAAGTCAGAGTGCGTTAATAATATTTGTGCTGGTGTTACCTTATACGTGTCGAATTCATCTGAGTAAGCTTGAATTAACACACTTTGGCCAACTGCCGCAGCTGCCTGCTTACCTTTTAATGTGACAGGTCTAGAGGAATAGCCAAGCTTTCTGAATCCGGCAGCGACTGCCCCGGAAGATACTAATATCACTTCATGACCGGCATGTTTTAATGCTGCGAGTGCCGCTACATGATCCTGAAATTTTTCATAATCGAGCTCACCTTTATTGTTCGTTAATGAGCTGCTTCCAATTTTTACAACAATACGTTTTCTTTCCATAAAAGCGCCTCCAATAACATACAAATAAAAAACACTTTTCATCCTAGAAATTAGGACGAAAAGTGCAGTTTCCGTGGTACCACCTAAATTGAATGTATAGTCATACATCCCACTTAATCTCATAACGCTGAGTCGGCGCCTATTTTTTAGGAGCTTGTTGAAGTAGGTTCGGTAGGTTTTGCTATGCCATTCTTTCAGCCTTTGGAATGTGCTCTCTTTTTTAGCCAAGTGCCACTTACTCGTCTTCAATATGCTTTTACTTTTTCTAATAGCATCATGCATGATAGGTAGTTTTTTGTCAATACCATCGCAGATTATCAAATTTAAAAATGTGCCGAAATTATAATTTTAGAAGGTTTTATTAGAAGAAAACTGCATTTTTGGCCAATTTAATATTTATTTTGTGTGTTTTCCTTTAAAAACTGCATTTTGCCCATTTGCTCGAAATTTTTTAAGTTTGTACTACCTAGGAATATTGGTTGTGCACAGCTTAAAGGATTGGAAATTGTGCAGGAAATCGAGCAAATTATTCTTGATCATGAAGAGCTAATAAAAAAGGCGATTTTTAAGCTGAAAATTTATCGTGATTTTGATGAGTATATGCAAGTAGGTCGAATCGCTTTATGGAAGGCGGTTAAAAACTTCGATAAAACGAAAGGGGATTTTGCTATGTTTGCCTATATGACAGTCAAGTTTGCAATTGCCCGTGAACTATCTAAATCAAATGATGTGAGTCAAAATGAGATTGCTGTGGAGGATGAGGTGTTTTCCAATATAGAGGAACAGTCAATTGTCCAGCCTTGTCTTGAATGGCCGGAATGGTTCAATAATTTAAAAGAAGAGGAACAGTTTTTACTAAAAGCCCTGTTTCTTGAAAACTTAAATTTGAAGGAAATTGCGGAAAAATATGATCTTCCTTATGAGGCACTGAAAAAGAGGCGACAGCGTCTATTTACAAAAATTAGGACGATGGTGAATCAGAGAAAATAGGAGGCATAATAAAAAGTGGAGGCTATTTCGCATCCACTTGACCTATTATTGCAATAAATTTAAAAAAGTCGTTCGTTGTTCTTCAGTTTGCTGCTCTCCATTGACTAACATAGCACCTAAGCGGTAATCTGTTTGTCCTTTTTCAACAACGTATTGTAAATTGATTGGCTGAACCGTATTTTCATATTCACATTCACCTTTAAATTCAACGACATGTTCCATCATTTTCGTCTGGAAATATTCCCAGCGGCTTTTTTCACAATAATTTGTAAAGGCATCTCCAGTATTAATAGTGCTATTCTCTGTGACTGGAGTTGCTTTTATGTATGTAATATAGTCATTATCAGTAACTGCTTTTTGCGGACCAAAAAAGTAAAAGAAGACACCAATAACTCCAATTGGTATAATCCAAAAAATTGTTCGCTTTCTTTTTTCCATATAACAAAACCCCCTTTTTCTATTAGTAGTATAACATTTGAAAGTTATGATTTTCTACATTGGGATAATATATAACTCGTTAATATTAGATTTTTCTTTAAAGGTGGGTGCTATAAGGCAACCGTGTGATTCTTTCATCATTTTCACGTTTTATCGTAAAGTTGATTTATTTATTCACTTTAGTCTTATGGGTACTTAAGTTTATAAAAAGGGTATCTCTTTTTATTACCTGGAATTATGCAAAGATTTACTTGATATAGATGGGAAATTAGTTGTTCGGAGTGAAGGCGGCGACTCCCAGGGGACAAGCACGTGGGAGAGAAGTAAGGAACAAAAGCTAAAAACGCCACGTCCTGTGGCAACGCTTTTGTGATCAACATCCTGTTGACCTCGTGCCCCCGGAAAGCGTCCCCGTAACGGAAATTAATTCTGGCAGAAGCAGAAAAACATCCATTTTTTCTTGAAAAAATGGATGTTTTTCGTTTTGTCCAGGCTCGTTTAATTTTAAAGATGAGCTTTGTTTCAGCTTTATCTATTTTTTATTTTTTCATCCATGAAATGGCAAGGGTTCCTTCGCCCATATGTGTTACGAGTGATGGGCCGAAGTAGGCGAGTTTGAAATGGACAGTCGGAAACGTGGTTTGCAGCTTTTCCATCCATGTGCGGCCTTGCTGCTCACAATTGGCGTGCATAATGACAGCCTGCAATTCCCCATAGGTTTCAACTGCCTGTTGTAGTAAGTCTCTTACTCGCAAAACTGCTTTTCTTTTCGTCCGAACTTTTTCAAACACAGCTATTTTTTTATCCTTTATGTGCAAAATAGGCTTGATTTGCAGTAAGCTGCCGATGACGGATGATGCGACAGATAACCGTCCGCTCCTTTGTAAATGGATTAAATCATCCACAATAAAATAAGCCTCCAACGTTTTTTGTAAATCCTTCAGCCGTTCTATAATTTGTGGGGCAGATGCACCATTTTCAACTAATTTAGAGGCTTCAATAACATATGACGCCAATGGACCGGCAGCAACCTCCGAATCGAATACATAGACTTTCACATTGTCGACCAATTGGGCAGCCTGCAGCGAACATTCATATGTGCCACTCACACCGCTTGAAATATGGATTGCCAAGATTTCATCATATTCTTTTCCAAGTCTTTCATAAAGTTCAACAAATTTTCCGATAGAGGGTTGTGAAGTTTTAGGAAATTGCTTAGTAGTATGTACAATTCCGTAAAATTGTTCTACGCTGAGTGTGAGTTCCTCTTCAAAAGTAGCATGATTAAAATGAACATTAATAGGAACAACATGTATATTGTGCTGTTTAAGTTCTTCAGTCGGTAAATAGACTGTGCTGTCTGTCACAATGGCAGTTTTCATGTATTACACTCCTTCAAGTAATAATAGAACAAAAATAATCTTTATTTAATATTTACGTAAGGATTGTACAATTAGAACTAATTACGGATCATATCGAATATTTTATTGGTTATCCTAATAAACGTTCAGCCATCACTATATGCAAAAAGAGACCTGGAATATAAATTCCAGGTCTTGTGATTACTACTTTTCATCCTCCATGACACGCTGCCTCGCTTTCACATTAATTTTCAAAAGAAAATTTGTGCTTAAGCTGTAATCAGTTTTTTTGAAGAACCTTTAGAGACGATCATTCGCACTCATCGGGTTAACCCTCCTAGTCAGTTGGATTGGAAGTGAAATCTTTAATAGTATAGGTCGATTATTATTTTTTATACACTTTAGTAAAAAAAAATTGGCTTTCAAAATAATTACGGCAAGACAGCGCTAAAACCACGTGATACGTGAAGTTTTTCAGTGTCCATCTAAAATAAGGGAAGATTTTTCCGTTATTTGAATGAGGTAGTTCATTTATAGGTTAAATAAGGGAACGTTTTACCGTTACTTTAAATAAAACCGTGAAATTTCATGTATTTCAGGTCAATAGCGGATATTCCTTCCCTTATTTTCACTATTTTTTATGTTATTTTAAAAATAACGGAAATTCATGCCTCTATTTATCTCATTACAAAAGTTTTGGAGCCACACCGCTCGAACGGACTTCATAGAAAATTTTGTCACGCCCAACTTTTGGTGATGAATCAAAGAATTTTACATAGGAGGAGGTTTTAACTTCGCATGATCTACTTTTTAGTTGGCACTGCGGGAGCAATTGGCGCGGTTTTAAGATATGCAGTAGGTATTTTATTTTTTACGAATAGCTCATTTCCAATAACAACATTAATTGTAAATTTAATTGGCTGTTTTTTGCTAGCTTGGTTCACAACAAGTTTATTTAAACGTTTTTCATTTTCGCCAATGATAAGGACTGCTGTTAGTACAGGTTTTGTAGGTTCCTTTACTACATTTTCGGCTGTTAGTGTAGAGACAGTCACCATGTTTCAATCGGGTAATGTGTTGTTGGCTGTCCTTTATGTATTTATAAGTTTTAGTGGGGGACTCTTAATGAGTAGCCTAGGATTTCAAAGGAGCAGGGAGTGAACTGAAATGATGGCAATTACGAACTTATTACTCGTTGGAATTGGGGGTTTCTTTGGAGCAATAGCCAGATTTTCAATAAGTAAATATTTAAACAATAAAACAAAATATCCAATTCCAATCGGTACACTTACTGTTAATTTGCTTGGTTCATTTCTTTTAGGAATTTTGATTGGAGCAAAAGCCGATGTCATGTTTGTGCTTCTATTTGGAACAGGATTTATGGGAGCGTTTACAACTTTCTCTACGTTAAAGTTTGAAATGACCGAAATGTACGTACATAAAAATAAAAGGAAATTGTTGCTTTACACTGCATTGACCTATGGACTGGGGATAATATTTGCTTATTTCGGTTATTTGATTGGCAGTTATTAAAAAAACAGTGTGATTTCAAAAAATGAAATCCACTGTTTGTTTAATTACTTTGCTATTTATCGAATTTAAAGGTTACTTTTTGTGCGTTATTGTCCCATATAAGATGTGCATCAAAAGTCTTCGCGCCTTTTTTAAAGCCTTTAATTAACGCGGTTTCGCCAGTAGCAAGTAGTTTTTTTATGTTAGGCTGCGTAATCGATTTTCTTAAAATTTTCTTAGAAACGGAAAATTTGCAGTTAGAGGCTTTATAATTGGAGCAGCCGTAAAAAGTTCCATGATCAATAATGGATCCATCGCAAAGCATGCATTTTCCGACAACTGTTTTTTCTCGTTTATATTTTTTATTGTAAGGATTATTGGCTGTGATTTTCTCTACTGCACTTTGATTGAAAGCCCATTCCTTTTCTCGTTCATTCGCATCTGTTATCAGTTTGTAGGAAAGCTTTTTAACTTGTTCCATAAAGGCGTTTGGGGAAGCGGTCCCTTCACCGATTTCAGACAGTCTTTGCTCCCATTTGGCTGTCATGGAAGGGGACGTTAAAATGCTTTCCCCTAGTGCCTCAATTAACAGCATTCCCTTCGTTGTAGCAAATACTTGGTTTTTCCTGATCTCAATATATTGACGATCTTTTAGCGTACCAATAATTCCGGCGCGTGTTGCCTCAGTACCTAATCCTTCAGTTTTGGATAGTACCTTTTCCAATTCCGTATCTTCCAGGTGCTTTCCTGCAGTTTTCATTAAAGTAATTAAGTTACCTTCAGAATATCTATTTGGAGGCTGTGTCTCGCTCTTTCTTTCCTTTGCTTTCGTTACAATACCTTGCTCATTTTCACGAAGCAATGGAAGCAATTCATCTTTGTCTGCTGGTGAATTGGTATTAGAGTGGAAAATTACTTTACGCCAACCTTCTTCAATTTGCACTTTTCCCTTTGAAATGAATTCAGCCCGTTTTTCTACAAGAGAATGAATCGTTGTATATGAATAAATAGCATTATTGTAGTGAGCCGCAATAACTTGTCTCACAACGAGGTCGTATATTTTAAATTCCTCCGAGCTGAGCTTTGATAAATTCGGCAACTGTTCTGTAATAATGATGGCATGGTGATCCGTAACTTTTTGGGGATTCACAAACCTTTTACTCGTCAAAATAGATTTTACAGGTGGTGGAAGGAGATTTTTGTATTGATCAATTTTACTTAAATTCTCCAGAATGTTCGGCAATGTTTTTGCTTCCTCGTTCGTCAAAAATTGTGAATCAGATCGGGGATAGGAAACTAAACCTTTCAAATAAAGTTTTTGCAAAATATCAAGTGTATGCTGAGGTGAAAGTTTAAAAGCTTTATTGGCTGTTGCCTGCAATGTAGAAAGGTTAAATAACAATGGGGGAGCGAATTCCTTTGTTTCTTCTTTAATACTCGTAATTTCAACCTGTTTATTCATGCAGAAATTTGCAATGGCAATAGCTTGCCGTTCCTCCAGCACTCTCGAGTTATTCTCCTTATGCCATTTAGCTTTTAATTTTTTTCCTTCAAAATTAAACTCCGCTTCTACTTCCCAAAAAGGCTCAGGCTTAAAATTGGCGATTTCGTGCTCTCGTTTAACGATTAATGCTAGTGTAGGTGTCTGTACTCTACCAATTGAAAAAACATCCTTTACGCCTTTTTGCTTTAGAAGGACGGTATATAAACGAGATGTATTGATGCCTATTAGCCAGTCTGCACAAGATCGACTTAATGCTTCGTAATAAATATTTCTCGTTTTTTCTTCTGGTAATAAGTTTGCAAAACCATTTTTCACAGCGTTTTCAGTTAAAGATGATATCCATAATCGTTTCATTGGTTTATTGGCTCTGCATAACTTTAATATAGTCCGGATAATTAATTCACCTTCACGTCCAGCATCCCCGCCAATAATAATTTCCTGAATATCCGCTCTATTTACTAAAGCTTTAATTATATTAAATTGTTTATACTTTAATTTTGTCACTTTATATTCAAATCGGTCCGGAATGATTGGTAATGCTTCCAACGTCCATTTTTTCCATGATGGATTATATTCTTCAGGGGCTTTTAATTCACATAGATGTCCTATCGCCCATGTGATGAGTGCACCATCCGGAAAGTATGTGTTGGGTTTTACTTCGAAATAACCGGCTTTCTTCGTAGATGAAAAGGGAGCAGCCAATTTTGCTGCCTGATCTGGTTTTTCAGCTATTATTAAAAATTGCCCCATACTAAAACCTCCTAAGTGACAATGGGATAAATCTTAGACAATAGCACTCTTTGTTACTGTTGCCTTATGTAAATAATCACCTGTAATAATATCACAATCTGTCTATTTTTAGTCCTATGAAATGCCTGACCTACATCCATACATTTCGACCCTTTGAACCTTCATACTAGAGTGCAAAAGTAATTGTAGTAATAATAATGCTATTTTTATGTTTTTAGGAGTAAAATTGACACGAAATAAACGAATATCATCAATTATTTATAAAAATCTCATATTATATATTGACAAAACCTCGAAATATCCGTATTTTGACTAAATAGATTAATGAATTTACTGAATAGTCTTGACTGGAATGGAATAAATTTGTACACTGTGTAAAGTCAAATGTTTTTTCGGTGAGTACAAACATCAATTTTTAAAGTAAGGATCTGATGAGATGATAGTATGTAAATTTGGCGGCACATCTGTCGCAAGTGCAGAACAAATCAAAAAAGTAGCAAACATTGTGAAATCTAATCCTGAAAGAAAGATTGTCGCGGTTTCTGCGCCTGGTAAGCGTTCAAGCGATGATATTAAGGTGACAGATTTATTAATAGACTTAGCCAACACCGTAATGATGAAAGGTAATGTGGAAGAGAAAATTAGAGCTGTAGTTAATCGTTATCGTGATATTGCAGATGAACTTGGTTTAGACAATCTAATTTCCGATATTATTGAACAAGATATACGTGGCCGTGTCGCGGAAGAATACACAAATAAAGATATATTTCTTGATAATATAAAGGCAAGTGGCGAAGATAACAACGCTAAACTAATTGCCAGCTATTTTAATGCAATTGGAATGCCTGCTCAATATGTTAGTCCAAAAGATAAGTTAATTTTAAATGATATTCCGGAACGCACATACGCATTGCCGGAAGCATATGAAAACTTAAGTGTTTTAAAAGATACGGAAGAAATTGTGGTTTTCCCAGGTTTCTTTGGCTATACAAAAGAAGGTATTTTACGTACTTTTGATCGTGGTGGGTCTGATATTACAGGCTCTATTTTAGCGTCAGCTGTTGGGGCGGATCTTTACGAAAACTTTACTGATGTAGATTGTGTATTTGCTGCTAACCCAAAGGTTGTCAATGATCCAGTGGACATTAAGGAAATTTCATATCGCGAAATGCGTGAGCTATCATATGCAGGTTTTTCGGTATTTCATGATGAAGCATTAATGCCAGTGTATAAACAAGGTATCCCAGTCAATATTAAAAATACAAATAATCCAACTGCACCAGGAACACGCATTTTACCAACAAGAACACAATCGAATCGTCCTGTTACAGGTATTTCAGCAGACAGTGGCTTTTCAATATTATACGTATCAAAATATTTAATGAATCGAGAAGTTGGATTTGGTCGCAAGCTTCTTCAAATAATAGAAGAAGAGAATATCTCCTATGAGCATACACCATCAGGGTTAGATGATATTTCTGTTATTATGCGATCAAGTCAACTTTCTCCGGAAATTGAAAAACGCATTATTCAACGTGTGAAAAATGAATTGTGTGCAGACGATGTACACTTTAGTCATAACTTTTCGATGATTGTCATTGTCGGAGAAGGTATGCGCCATAACACGGGCTTGGCAGCGCGTGCAGCAGCAGCCATCTCAGGTACAGGGGCAAATATCGAAATGATTAATCAAGGTTCATCGGAAGTAAGCTTAGTATTTGGCGTTCGTTCAGAATTTGAAGATCAAATTTTAAAAGGGCTTTACGAGGAATTCTTCGCAGCCATTCCTACAGCTTGAAAGTATATTAAATAGTCGAATCCTTAACGGGTTCGGCTTTTTTTATTGGTTTTGGGGTATTGTTGTATTAAGTGTAATTGATTGGAGGAGTTTTTATGCAAATTGAAGTTTTTTCGGATTTTTCCTGTCCATTTTGTTATATTGCCAAAAAGAAATTATTCCAGGCAATCGAACAGCTAAACTTAACAGAAGAAGTGGTCATTGAATATAAAGCCTATGAATTAAATCCTCAAGCATCAAAAACGACAGCATTCCCTTATGTTGAAACATTAATTGAAAAGAAAAATAATAATCGGCAAAAGGTAGATGAAATAATGGAGTCGATTACAATGCATGGAAATGAGGTAGGCGTTACTTTTAACTTCCAAAAAGTAAAACTTGCGAATACAAAAAGTGCTCATCGCTTAAGTAAATTAGCGAAAACGTACAGCAAGGAAAATGAATTTGTAGAAATAGTGATGGATCGTTATTTTACAGAAGGTCTTAATTTAAATGATGAAGAAGAGCTTTTGGCAATTTGTGAAGAAATAGGGTTAGATCGTAATGAAGCGCATAATGTGATGGAGTATGAGCAATATTCGGAACAATTGGCAATGGATCGTTATGAAGCACAGCAACTTCAAATAACAAGTATACCCTTTTTCGTATTTGAAAACAGATACGGGATACAAGGGGTTGAACCTCTAGAAGTGTTCACGAAAACACTACTTCAAGCAAAAGCATTGAAAGAATAATGTTTAAATGGAATCTAGAAAAGGGAATGAAAAAATTAAGAAGGACATTTGTTATCTTAATATAACGATAGAACAAACAATTTTACAGTCGGGGGAAGTCTTTTGGATAGAGTAAAAAGAGTTATTCAATTAATATTTCGAAATTTATATTATTATAGGGTGGACTATATACGGAACTTTGCGATTTTGCGTATAGTTCAGGCGTTTATCGTATTACCGTTCATTTCACTAATGATCGCTATTATTATGGATATTACCGGGGTGCAGGTGGTAACTGAAGATAGTATTCCTTATTTATTAACGCACCCATTTGCTATATTTGGCATAGCATTTATTTTATTTATCGGTATAATTTTCATATATTTTGAAATTGGTTTTTTAATGCTGCTTGCTTATCATCAGCAGCGATCCATACCCTATACGTGGAAAGGGCTTTTAAAAAGACTCAGCAAAAAAGTAGTATATTTTATTAGCTTACAAACATTATTAATAGTTGTTTATACCGCTTTATTAATACCTCTTGTATCGGCGATTTTACCGATTTCACTATTACAAAATTTACATATTCCAAATTTTATAGTAGATGAATTACTAAATTCTACAAAAGGAACGCTATTATATATTGTTTTGTTGCTAGTTTTAGGTTTTATCGGACTACGGTTTATTTTTACTTGGCCATTCTTTACGGTTCACCAGGAACTTTCGATTTATGGAGCATTAAAAAAGAGCTGGCAATTTTCAAAACGAAAACTGATTGAAACGATCGGTATGTTAGGGCTAATGGTAATCATACATATAACCCTTTTAATTCTCACTTTAATCGTTATCTTCATTCCTTTGTTTATTATTGAAATGGTTAAGCCAAGCTGGGGGTTAGTAGCAGCAGGGTTTACGTTGACACTTGCACAGGGTGCGATCCTGATTTTCTTTTCTATTTTACAAATTGTATTTTCGCAGCTTCTCGTCATGGTAGCTTTCCAGCATACACGCCAAAAGCCACTGATTGTTCAGGAAGAATCGTTTAAACAAACAATTAAACAGTGGACTTTTATAATCGCGGTTTATACATTTTTCCTAGTAAGTGCCATTAATATTGTTAATTTGGAAAAAAATATTTATACACCGGACACAACTGTAATTGCGCATCGAGGGTTTATGGATGAAGGTGTTGAAAATACAGTTACTGCAATTGAAGCTGCTAAAAAAGCCGGGGCAGATATGGTGGAAATCGATATTCAACAAACAAAGGATGGGGAGTTTGTTGTATTTCATGACAAAACCCTTTCACGTTTATCGAATGAAGTTACAAAAACATATGACCTTACATTGGATGAATTAACGGAAACGACTATACTCGCAAATGGTTATTCTGATACAATTGCTTCTTTCGAGGAAGTACTTGAAATAAGTCGTACATTAAATATAAAATTACTTATTGAGATGAAGACACATGGATTTGAGACAGATGACTTTTTGGAAAGATTTGTAGCATTGCTTGATAAGTATGATGCGCTCGATTTACATTATGTACAGTCTCCGGATATACCAGTAATGGATCTTTTGGAAGAGATGGAGCCACGTATTCATACGGGTTATATATACTCTATTGCATACGGTAAGTTACCTGTAAACGAGTCTGATTTTATTTCTGTAGAACAGTCCTTTGGAACAGGTAATATTCAGAAACAAGTACAAGAGCAACATAAGGAACTGTTTGTTTGGACGATAAATGATAAGAGTGATATGCAGCAGTTCTATGAGCAAAATGTAGACGGAATCATTACCGATCAACCTGATGAAGCACTCTCAATACGTCAGGAATTCAACGAAGAAAAGCATTTTATACGACGTATTCTAAATAAAATTACGATTATTTACTAAGGGGAAAGATATGCAAATTATTACGTATGAAGTAGATGGCGATATTAAATCTACTGTACAAAAGCCCATTTACAATGAGTCAGGCGAACAAATATACTTTGTTCAACGGATTTATGATAATGGCTTAAAAAAACTGTTGGATGGTTATTTTGATCATCGTTATTTTTTAAAGTATGCTATACACAATAATAGCGGTCAGACAGTATTTGAAGTGAAAAAAATTTTTCGTCGCGGGAAAGTATGGTTTGAAGGGAAAGACTTACTTTCAGATGAAAAGTATATAATCAATTATGAAAACTGGCGAATTGGTGTACCGGAATTATTCATTTCAAGTAAAGACTTCAAAATGAAAATCGATAAAGAAATGGAAGATTGGTCAAACTTTATCGTCAATGAAACAGTCGTGGCTAGATGGGTCGCGGTTTATAATGAAGAAAAAGATCAATTCAACATGACGTTTGAGCTTTCAGATGAGGCACCTATCCAAAATGTCGCTTTTTATATCGCGATAGCTCAAGCGACATTGTTTATTGGTGTATAGGAGAGTAGAAAGATGAATGTAGTGTTTGTATTAACAGAGACGGCTGAAGAAGTGCTGCAAATGGTAAGTAATGATATTGCTGGTCTACTTGCGGCAGTAAAAGGAGACAGTGTATCATTTCCATTTGGCATATATCAATATGACAGCCATACACTCGACCATTATTTGCTGGAAGATGGGACTTACCAGCAGGAGCTTGTAATTTATTTAAAACCAGAGCAAAAAAAGAACGAAACGGTCCTGCCGAAACCACTTGATATAAATATTTAAAAATAATAAAGGAAATGGAAATCATCTGTCGAATGTATTTTTTAGTACATTGTGGCAGGTGATTTTTTTGGTGCAGTTAAATTTATTTGAAGTTGAGCAGGAACAATATGAGCTAAAGTTTCAGCTTATGGATCATGTAAAGGTAAAACTGATAGAAGAACACATTGATAGTGAGACACACCATTATCGAAAGTACTATGAACCGCATATAATAAATAAAGGTGGCGAAATAACAAATATTCAAATTAGCGAAAATGGCGCAATAACATATGAGGTAACGATTTACGGGGAAAAATATTATTTACTTGAGCAGGAACTATATTAAAGTTCATTAAATTTACACTTTCATAAAACTGTTTCCATCTAAATTGTAAAATTATTCTTAATATTTCGGGTATTAAGTGTTACGATTACTTTTTAATGAGGACTTCAATTTGGTGGTGATAGAATGCTTACGATTTTTGGCGGTGTCGGTTTATTTTTACTCGGAATGACAATGCTAACCAACGGACTGAAGGAAATTGCTGGGGATGCTTTAAAAAGATGGCTTAATACATTTACAAAGGGCCGTATTAGTGCAGTAGTGTCCGGTGCAGTCATGACTATGCTCATTCAATCCTCGACGGCTACAACATTATTGACGATTGGATTTGTAAGTGCCGGGTTGCTGACGTTCATTCAATCAATTGGTGTCATAATAGGGGCTAATATAGGAAGTACGAGTACCGGTTGGCTAATTTCGCTTATCGGTTTTAAAATTAGTTTGCAAACGATGGCCTTACCAATTATCGGCATCGGTGTATTTATGTCATTAATCGCACCTCAGGATGTGAAGCGGTTCGGGAATGTTGTTGCTGGTTTTGGTTTACTGTTTTTAGGAATTGATACACTTCAGCAAGGGATGGGTTCTGCCCAGGATTTAATTGCCTTTGACTCGATTCCGGCAGATTCGTTCATATCCATTTTTCTGCTCATCATAATTGGTATTGTCATGACCGTTATTATGCAAGCATCAAGCGCGGCGATGGCGGCTACTTTAACGGCCTTATTTGCAGGTGCGATTGACTTTGAACAGGCTGCATATTTAGTTATTGGGCAAAACATTGGAACAACAGCTACGGCTTTATTCGCAGCAATAGGAGCTTCTGTTTCTGCCAAGCGTACAGCCATTACACATTTATTGTTTAACGTGATTACTGCATTCTTTGTAACTATTATATTTACTTATTTTGTTCAATTTACGAAATGGCTGACTGTTCTTATTTCAGGAGAATTTGACCAAACATTAGGTATTGCGATTTTCCATACGCTATTCAGTTTATTGGGCGCATTGATCTTTATTCCGCTAATTCAGCCCTTTGCCAATTTATTAATAAAGTTGGTACCCGAGCGTGAAAACGTATTGACGCAGGATTTGGATGATAGTTTAAAAGAAATGCCGTCTGTAGCAATAGAAGTATCGTTTAAAACGATGCGTGATATCATGGTAGAACTAACAACTGCACAGCAATTATTAATGGATTCCAAAAAAGTGACGATGGAATATGAAAAAAAAATACTAAAAGTTGAAGAAGCTCTCGAAATTACCCGGAAGTTTCTTGACAGCATTCTTGTCACCTCAAAACGTGAACATTTAAAGCTAATCTCAATTTTACATACACTCGATCATTTACACCGTTTAATAAAAGTTTTGCGTGAAAAGCAAAATGTAGAAGCATTTTATTTACAAGAAAAATTGATGCTAGATTGGCAGGAAATGCTGTCCATTATCAATAACAGGCTAAGCGAAGACGAAAAGCTGATGGATATTTCAATCATTTTAGAGGAGACATCTCAAAAAGTAGCGCAAGAACGTCGTGAAAAACGCATTCTATATTTTGAACGCTCGGTAGCAAATGAAACTCAATTGGATTTAGCAGTGTCAAAGGTTGATGCTTTACTATGGATTGACCGTCTGATATATCATTACTGGCGTGCAACCGCTCGTATGGCCGAATACCAATTGGTGAATGACGAATAAAAAAATCCCGAGTACATGATTATTGGTACTCGGAATTTTTCACTTTATTTTTTTCTCTAGCTTCATTCCAACAATCCGTACTACAATCCCTAATAAAATAAATACCCAGCCGATTCCTATAAATACATAATTCAAAGTTTGTGTGGAATTGGGAATTACATCAAATAGACCTAAACATACGACAATAATGCCAGAAAAAGATATTAACAATCCAGCTGTAACAATACTCACGTAATTCACCTCTGAAAAATTCTAACATGACTTATTAAGGAATACAATGGCATAGATTATACGATAGGATAAAAGATGGAATTTATAATTTATTCAATATATTGAAACTATTCCCATATTTTAAGCGTATAATATAGAGAAAAACAAAGGAGGAATTTTAAATGAAAAAATGGACAACCGCGTTAAGTATGTCAATTGTATCACTAGGATTACTTGCTAGTCCGGGCATTACAGAAGCTTCTGTCGGAACACAAGAGGAACGTGTGCCAATTTATGTGGCCGTGACTGATGAACAGGTAACGAAAGAGCAGCTTATTCAAATTTTGAAAACGAAATTGCCGGAGATGTTTAGTACATACTCTAACAATGATTTTCAAATGTCATCGATGAGTCACCATTATGCAGACGATTTAACAATCCGCTATGAGCTAATGTTCAATAAAAAAGTAAATAAACAAACAGAGGGTGGAAGTGTAACTTTCAAAGGGGACAACCTTGAAATAGAACATTTTTATTTCAATCCTGCCAATTTGAAAGATGCGTTATTTCCTGGGAAAATAACGGAAGATCAAGCGCGTAAAATAGCTGAAGATTTCGTTAAAAAGGTTTCTGCTTCGGGCAATTACAGTTTATCGAATAATGTGCCTAGCTATTATTACGGCAGCAGATTAATTACAGAGCCAATTACGTACTCATTTTCTTTTACTCCAAACGAAAATAATATACCAATTCCGGACCAATCTATGATGGTAAGTGTTTTAGGTGACGGCAAAATTCAATCTTTCTACCAAAATTCAATGCCAAAGAGAATGTCATTTGAAGAATCAAAAAATATTATTTCTAAAGAAGCGGCTATTAACAAAATGAAGGAGCAATTAAATTTAAGCCTTCAGTATACAATTGAATATTTACCGTATTCATCAAAGCCTTCTGTGAAATTGGTTTATTTACCGGCACCGAATGTGATTGGGCTACATGCAACTTCGAATCAGTGGGCAACGTATTCAGGTAAGGTTGATTCACTACAGAGTAATGCTACATTGCAGCCACTTGCACCAAACCAATTAAAGACTCCTTCACCGATTACGCTTGAAGAGGCGAAAGCAATTGCAAAACAATTAGTTGATCAACAGGAAAACACTACTAAATTTACGATCGATCACGCATATGAATATGAATCAAATGATCAGGCAGTGATCAGTGTTTCATACTCGTATCGATATAGAAACGGTTCACATGGTTCATCGATAGAGTTTAATAAAAATACAGGTGAACTAGTTTCGTACTCTGATTTCTTTGGTCCAATTCCGTTTGATGAAGAAGAGGCACCAAAAAATACGACACCGAAATTGAGTAAAGAGAAAGTAATGGAATTAGCAGAAAAATATGTGAAGGAACTTGCTCCAACTACTGTACATGAGTATGCGAAGGCAAATACCGATCCTTCATACGATAAAGAATCACAAGTGCATCATGTAAGTTTCCCACGCATTAAAAATGGTTTGATTGTAAATGGAGATAACGTATCAGTAGCTATTGATGACGAAGGAAAATTAAAATCCTTCTACCGTTACCCATTAAATATTGAAGAATGGCCAAGTGCTGAAGCAAAAATTTCGAATGATGAAGCGAAAAAGATATTCACGGAAGCATTGGACGTTAAGTTAGTGTATAACCGCCTGCAAAATGAAGATGGGAAATATGAGCTTGTCTATTTCCCGACAGTAAAAGGGCAAGAATACTATCAGCTCGATGCAAACAGCGGACAAATTATTAATCAGTATGAACAATTGGAAAAAGAGAAAGTTAGTCATCCGACAGCCGAAAGAGAATTAAATTATTTAATTCAAGCAGGTGCTATTGAGGTGAAGGATGCGAAAACATTTAATGCTGATGTTGCAATTACACAAGGACAAGCATTAAATATGATTACTAAATCGATAACTTATTTCTATGAAGACTATTATATGTATCGCCAGGAGCAGCCTCCTGTATCATTTGAACAAATTGATGCGGATCATCCATACTATAAAGTAGTGGAAAATGCGACTCGTATCGGTATTTTAAATCCTAATGAAGATGAACTGAACATTGATCAAAAGGTAACAAATGAGCAACTAGCTGTATGGTTTATTCGTACACTAGGACTTGAACAGGCAGCTAAGCATCGCGATATTTATCAATTACCGATAAAAGATGCTGCTGATGTTGATCCAGATAAAATTGGATATGTTGCACTTTCCAATGCACTTGGCCTACAAAAGTCAGATCAATCGATGTTCTTGCCGAAAAAAGAAGTCACATATGCCGAATTATCGAAATCCATTATCCAGCTAGCCTATGAAATAGCTGAAAAAAGAAATAGCGGCATGTATTATTATTAAATAATCCTTTATCCCGTGAAGTTTAAACACTTCACGGGGTTTTTAGATTAATATAGGAATATACGTTCTGTTTTATGTAATCAATAGTGTTTAAGCATAGGATTTTGTGATAATATAATAAAAAGCGCTTATTCTGAAAAAAATCGCGATAATTTTTTAGAAACGTTGTAATATAGTTAAAGTAAAGAATTAAAAGATGGAAGTTGGGAAAATACATGCAAAAAAACAAATATCGAGTTCATAGCAATACATTACTTGAAATTGCTCAAAGCCGTGCATTTACAGAGAAGGATAATATCGACGAACGATTTGATGAAGAAGGAAAAATCAAACTAGTAAGCGACCGCGTTGGAGCGGATTTAACGTTGTCCATTATTAAAACAGAAGACGGTATAGCTTATTCTGTAAAATGGGATGACTCGGAAGAAGTATTCAAAGGCTGGAACATGGCTTGGGAAGAATTTGTATGGTGCCTAGGAGTTGTCAATAAACCGATCGAAGAAGCTGCAAAAAAAGCAGCTGAAGAATCGAAACGTCGTGCTGCGGAAGAAGCAGCTGAAAAAGAAGCGGCAGAACTACTAGAAGGTCAAGAAGAGCAAGAAGATAAAACAGCAGTAGAAACAACAGAAGAAACAACAGAAGAAACAACAGAAGAAACAGCAAAATAGATAAAAGCTGGAGCATGAGTAGTTCCAGTTCACGTAAAAAGAGAAATTGCACTTCAACGGTGCAATTTCTCTTTTTTGTTTTATTAAAAAATGTGGTGAGGTGGTATCCTCTTATGAAGTTTGAACTGCTTCAGGCTTTGTAATGGGTTGAGGCACATCGTATTGTTGTTCCACTATGGCGTAGCGTTCCCATTTTCGACTGCGCCAACGGAAAATCATTAAAATGGCACGAATCCATTCATCACAGGCAATCGCAAGCCATACACCGACAAGTCCTAAATCCAGTACGAATACAAAGAAATAGCCAAGCGATAAACCGATCACGATCATTGAAATAAATCCTACTCGAACTGGGTAAGAAGCATCACCTGAAGCACGTAAAGAGTTAATAATAGTAATATTTATTGAACGCCCTGTTTCCAATAAGACACTTAATAGTAAGACGCTCGCTCCTATACGTACAATCTCTTCGTTATCTGTAAAGATACGCATGAGAGGTTCTCTAAAAACTGTGATAATCGCTACCATTGCTAAAGTGAAAATTAGCGCAGATTTGACACTAAACCAAACATTTTTATAAGCAAGATCTTTTTCACCTGCACCTACAGAACGTCCAACGATAATGGCCGTCCCCATACCAATCGCTAATGCGAAAAGATAGGTGAACATGGAAATATTGACGGCATATTGACGCGCTGACAATGCCTCTGCACCTAAAAAAGTCACGAAAAAGAGGAGGACTATTTGGTTTGTTTGATAAAGAACCTGCTCAAGGGCAGATGGAATACCGATTTTTAATATTTTCGAAATATAGTTCTTGGACAGACGATAGTAGTCAGCTAGTTCAATGCGGACTTCTAATGCCTGATATAAAAGCCAGAAAAATACGATTGCTGCTAATACACGACTGATAACCGAAGAAATAGCGGCACCTTCTACACCAAGCTCTGGTATACCGAATTTACCGAAAATCAAAATATAGTTTAAAATTACGTGCACTACATTCATTCCAAGAGAGACATACATCGTTTGTTTCGTCCAGCCTTGAACGCGAATGATGGACGACATGGAAGTAATTAATGCTTGAACAAATATAAAGCCCCCAACAATTACTAAATAGTTTTGTGCTGCTTCCAATACGGCACCTTGTAAATTCATCATTTTCATAATTGCATCTGAAAACAATATAAACAATCCACTTATTATAAGCCCAACAATTAAATTAAGTGATACAGATAAAGCAGCAATTTTTGATGCTTCAGCCAGTAAGCGAGAGCCTAAATATTGAGAAACGACAATGGAAGCCCCCGTACCGATCACACCTAATAAAAGGATGGCAATTTGAATATATTGATTAGCTGTTCCTACCCCGGCTACCGCATCATCAGATACAGCACTTAACATGAACGTATCAGCCAAACCCATGAGCATAAATAGAAACAACTCTAAAAATAATGGCCAAGTTAACTTGAATAAACTTAAATCTTTTGTATTATGTGACAAAAACTTCACTCTTTCATATAGATTATCAAAACAAAAAATATCTTAGCACAAAAGAATTAGGTAAGGTAGTTTGAATAACTAGATTAATTTAGTGATATTGGTAACTTTTTATCATCTCTTTAATTGATAAAGGCAAATTATAGAAAAATTATGGCGTTTCGAGATTGAAAATATTAAATCGAGCAAATATTGCCTCGTTTAAATTGTGTCTATTTTTTTACAGATAAATAAAATTACTGGTGGATATTAAAAAATTGATTTATTCAGTTATTCGTAATAATTAGTCGACAAAAATCGACTCCCTGTAATCAAATTGTAATGTCTGTGGTGCCGAGATGTCATCTCAGTGAAATATTTCGCGGTTATGCTAGTAAAGTTGATTCAAAAAGATTATTCACGACAACTATCTGGAGGGAAATATTCAAGTATGATCAAGAAAGTTTTATCATTATTTGCGGTTATGATCGCAAGTACATTTATTTTTGTTGGAACGTCACAGGCTGCTACACATACAATTAAAAAAGGCGAGAACTTAACAGTGCTTGCCAAGAAATATGATACTACGGTAAAAGAGCTGATGAAGCTAAACGATTTAGAGACAACTAAAATTCAAATAAAGCAAGTCATTAAGCTACCTAGCCATATTCAAAATAAAACTGCTGTAAAAAAGGATACTAAAAAATCAGCAACAGACCCAGGTAATGTTAAAAAGACAATTAGAATGACAGCTACTGCTTACACAGCATACTGTAAAGGCTGTTCAGGTATAACTAAAACAGGTTTGAATTTACGTAAAAATCCAGGCTTAAAAGTTATTGCCGTAGATCCAAAAATCATTCCACTCGGTTCTAAAGTATGGGTTGAAGGTTATGGAATTGCTGTTGCGGGTGACATTGGCGGAGCAATTAAAGGAAACAAAATCGATCTCTTTATGAATAAGAAATCGAATGCTAACCAATGGGGCCGTAAAAAAGTCACTGTAAAAGTCTTGAAATCATAAATTGAAACCTATTGCGAAAATACCGCAATAGGTTTTTTGTTTTGAACTATAATAAAAAGTGTGATTTTATTGAAAGGAATGAGTTCGATATGTTTTATTATGAAACAACTTGCCGTTATTGCGGTAAATTATATAAATTAGTGGAAGGTACTAAAAAATACCAACAATATAAAGAAAATCGCCGAAGGAAGTTTTCCTGCGATGATTGCGAACGTCGCATAGAAGCAGATTCAAGAAAGTATTTATTTAATCGGGATTAACTTTTCTAGCTCAGCAGACAAGGTAGAATGGAAAAAGGTAACGTAAGGAGTTGTTAAAATGGAGGCTAAAAAGGTTAATGTTAATTGTAGCAATTGTCATGAACCGTTTATCATTGATTTTGCAACGGATCAATTTTCGTCCGAAATTCAAATATTTAATGGTAAGAAGCAACGAAAACGGACATATATAAAAAAATGTCCTCACTGTGACACAATCAATTATGTGATGAGTGATAAGAAAGAGGAATGGGGAAATCGTAAAGGGCCAAATATTAAGTTGTTTTTATTCTCTGGGATATTTAGCTGCTTAGGCTTTGTTGTATTGGGCATACTTTTTTTATATTTTGCCTTTAAAGGTATTGGATTTGTCTTCGATTGGCTATTTAATTAAAGGCAAACGGATACTTTCATGCTATAATAAAGAGCTTGTGGAGGTGTAAATAATGTCAAAGAAATGGACAATCCATTCAATTCGTGAATACGTAGAAAAGAATACAGATACAAAATTATTATCAACAGAATTCCAAGGGTTTTCACAAAAGCTAGATTTCGAGTGCGCTTGCGGGAACACGTTCCAAAAGCCATGGAAAAAGTTTAAAGAAAACAAACAGCAAAAATGCGAAGTATGCCAACCACCAAAGGAATCTCGCTAATAGAATAAATTGCCTGTAAAAAACCGCCTATTAATACGATAGGCGGTTTCAAACTGTAGATAAACTCGAAGAAATTCGGGATTGCCTACAGTCTTTTTTATTAAAATAAAGTTAACTAATGAACACCGTTGATCTCCATTCCGGGACCGAAGCTTTCCCCGGGCACGGCTCCAGCTAACTAAATTGTGCCTACAACGGCAGGCACAATTTAGTGGATCTTCCGCACGCGCTTTTCCCGGTGGAGTCACGGTCCCTCTATTACAATCAACTTATTCATCGCTTTAAATAAAGTGAGATAGGATATTTACGATGACTAGTCATCAATTCAAATCAATGAACATGAACAACTTTTTCCTGCTAATCCCTACTAAAAACCGCCTATCAATGCGATTAGGCGGTTTTTAGTAGGGATTACGTTTGGCTTATTATTTTTAAGTTAAGTTCATTATACATTTCATAAAAATTATTTTTTGGAGTATTCGCAACAGAAGCAATAAGTGAAACATTATTTTTTGAAAGCATATTCGTTTCAAGTTGCTTTTTAAAGGATTCCGTTGTGATCAGTAGAAATTTTTCATCGCAATATGGATAGATAATCAGTTGATTTCCTCTTGTTTCAAAATTTATGATATTTAACAATCTATTTAAATTCATTCCACTTTTTAGTTTATACTTTGACATGACAATAGTGGCCGTTTGATCCACATGCAAATCAACAATTTCAATCGCGCGTCCGTAAAACTGCTTGGAATTATATATAACAACATGCTGGGTGATATTTAAATCCATAGGCAAAAATTGATTTTGGCGATTAATTATTTTCTCACAAAGAATGATCAAATCTTTAAAAAGTATTTTCGAATCGGGATGTTTGCTAATAATACGGTAAAAATGCCGTGCTAAAAATGATGTGTACATAACTTCATTGGATTCATTAAATTTTTTTAATAAGGACATCATTGAGAAAACAGCCATTTCAAAATTTTGTTGTAAAAAATTTTTGCTTGCTTGTATTGAGTGGACAAAAACAATATCGGCATCATTTTTACAATTTTCTATATACCAGTTAAATTGTTCAATATATTTTTCGGCATGGGTAATGTCATCATTTTCCAATAAAGAGGTAACAAGTTGCAACTGTGCATTACATTCATAAAATAGACGGTCACCAGGGATTTCCAATGCATGGAAATATGCACTTTTAGCATATTGAATAGCTTCAGTAACATTTTTGACTTCAAGAGACCGGATACTTAATAAATAGTAGCACATCGATAGATTTTGAGGATTGTTATCTGGATTTATAGAAGCAATAATAGATTGAATAAATATGTCGCTTTGCGGAATGGTCGATATAATAGAGGCAAATTTAACGCAGCAAATTAATGCTTCTGTAATAAGCACTGGATTATCGCATCTTTCAATGATGGATAATATAAACTGAAGTTGTTCAAAGGCTTCATCAAATTGCTTTTTAGCATAATACGTTTTGAATTGTTTTATACTCGTCTTTAAAGAATACTCGATAGACAAATATTCGTTATTTTCCAATATTGAATTGGTAGAGTTATACATGTTAAAACTCCTTTAACAGTAGATTGTAATAACGTTTTGAATAATCTATAGAATCTTTAATAATTTTATTGAAATAAGTACTGACTAAAACATGTTCCTTTAATCGATTTAAAAATTGTCTATGAATCTGATTGACCGTATGTTCTTCTGGTGTGTCATTAAGAGTGTTTACATAAAAGTTAATGATTTCAAGGGGCAACTCAGACTGTAGACCCATATCATTTGAAATTTTATGTAGATCAGATTTTAAATTATTTTTAATGTTAATAGCGATTAATAAACAGATTAAATGATTATTACTTTTTATCTGTTTGACCTTAAGAAGTTCAGTTTGCTTGATCATTAATTCATGTATATAAGATTGAAAGGGATAGTCTAAACGAATAGTATCATCCATTAATAACTTTTCACTATCCGTCGTTAAAAAAGTATATAAATTAAAAACCAACTGATAATAAAAAGCATACCCGTGTTTATAATCTTCCAATTGCACAGCTAAAAATTTGTTGTTTAACAGTAATTCCTGAAATTCATTTTTTTTAGTAATGCTAGCAACATAATAACTAGTAATTTTCATGTTTAAACTCAGCTCCTTAAAAAAATGAATCAATTCATGGTAATATTATACAGATTAAACATAAAAATATCAAATTTTTATATTTTTTAGCAAAAATATAAAAAGAACTACTTAAAAAAGTAGCTCTAATTTTATAAAATTATTATTTGATTATAGTAAGCAATAATAAAATAATCTTATTTTATCATTAATTTAGTTCTTACTCTGGTACTGCTTCCACTTCTACTCTTTCTGCTTTTAACTCAGGATGGGCCATTTCAATAATTGAGCGTCGTAATAGAATTAAAACAATTGCTATTAAAACAGTTCCGCTGAATAGTAAAATATATTGTGCTGGAATGATGTCATATAATATTCCAAATCCAAGTGTACCGATTGGCATAGCGGCAGTAGCCATCATCTCGATAATGCCAAATACACGTCCTCGATATTCCTCATCAATTGAAGTTTGCATAATAACACCAATTGGAGTGTTTGTAATTACCCCAAGTGAACCAAAAAAGAGCATAATGATGAAATAATAAATGAAATTCATCATAGTTGAAAACTGAATAATAAGCGGTAATGCTGCTGCAATTACGACAACCGACATTGCAAAAGTTGAGCGTTTAACGATTAATAAAGGGAATTTAACATTTGAGCGAGAAGCAAAATAGATCGATGTAACGAATACACCTACTGCTGCGCCTGCTTCTGTCAGACCGATTAACTTTGGATCTAAATGAAGGATTGTTAATAAAATGAAATCTCCACCAACGTTAATTGCTGTGAAAAATAAATTTAGCCAAAGTGCTGTCCATAAAATTGCTTTAATAATCGGTTTTTTGTTTACATATCGGAAGCCTGATTTCAAACTTTCCAACATCGATTCTTTTGGTGATTCTTCTGTCGTCGTACGCTCTTTCTTATAAAGAGTAAAATTCATTGTCGATTCCAAAGTTAGTGTAATAATAGCTGCACCAATAAAGATCATTAAAAACATTTCCATTGAAACAAACCCGAATAATACGCCACCTAAAATTGGACCAGCAATGCCGGAAATTGAGTAGGATAATTGGTTAAAGCTCATCGCCCTTTGAAGTCTAGCCTCATCAACCATATTCGCAATGGATGCAGAAAATGAAACACTTGAAAATGTCAGGAAAATCCCGTTAAAGAAAGTCGTAATATAAATGGCCGGTAATGATAATCCAAATTCATGTGTGTAAAGCAACAAAGTACTTATTGTCAAAATGACACCAGCTTGCCCCCCAAGTACGAGCCATTTTCGTGGTAGGCGATCTCCAAGAACGCCCGCAACCGGTGATAAAATGATGCGTGGCAAAAAACTCAAAACAATTACTGTCGCAAAGCTTAATGAAGATCCAGTTAACGATAAGATATACATACTTAATCCAAAGCTGTAAACACTTCCTCCAAGTGAACCAATCATTTTACTAATAAAAAAAGTGTATAAATTATAGGTTGCTTTTTTTAATTTTAATTGCTCCGTCATTTTCAAAACCCCTTTGTTTAATTTTATTAAACTTATTATATGAGATGGATTTTCTTTTTGCAATATAAAAGTTTAATTTAATTTAAAAAAATAAAAATAATTTTTTGATTATATGTTGAGTTTGTTTAATTTTATTTAAATTATTTTCATTTTGTTATATGGTTTGTTAAAATGTATTGTATGAGGTGAGGTTGTGTTAAATATTGGAGCTAAAATAAAAGAACTTCGAAAAGAGCGGAAAATGACACTTGCACAAGTAGCAGGGGACCGAATTACAAAAGGGATGCTAAGCTTAATTGAAAATGGGAAAGCCCAACCGTCCATGGAAAGTCTGCAACATATTGCAAAGCAGCTAAATATTGACGTGTCAGAGCTTATGCAAACAGAGAATCATCACCAAATTAAAGAACTTTATCAGGATGTTGAAAAAAAGCGCTTAGCTCTTTTTAAAGAATATAATGAAAAGAAATTTAACGAAAAAGTAATCGAATTGTATGATACGATTTTGCCATTTGTTGATAATGGCAGTTTAAAGGGGACGACCTTTGAGGACGTTCGTATTTATGATGCTTATTTATCAATGCGATACCATGCAAAGATAGATTTATCTGAAAAGCCTTTTGTAAAATTGGTACAAATGTATGAACAAGTACATGCTTATTCAAAAATTTTAACGATATTTGATCGAATGGCAGGTATTAAGTTTTTGGAACGGAATTATATGGAAGCTCTTCACTATTTATTTGAAGGGGAGAAGTATATTGATAAATACGGGGATTTAATTGATGACATAGAAAAATTAGATTTATACTATAATATAACGGTGATGTCTGCAGCGATAAATGATGATGCGCAGGTTGAGCACTATATTGAAAAGGCCTTTATTCTTTCTAAAGAGAAAAAAATCTTTTACCGGTTAAATGAATTTTACCGATTTTTATTTTTTATTCACTGTTCAAAAGAAGAAGGAGAAAAGGCATTTTATTATTTGAAAAAGATGCGCGCCTTTGTCGAGATCATGGAAGAGCCAGCTGAGACCGTGATGGAGCAGATTCTTACGCTGACCTATACAAATCAAATTGAAAAGGATTATGAAAAAACAATCGCAACCCGATTCGAACGAGTTGATATACTAGAAGACATTTATTATGATGCAGATTTCTTCTTTAATGGGGAATACGCGTATGCTAATTACATGCTCGGTCGTTATAAAGAAGCATTAACTTATTTAAAGGATATCAAAATTCTTGGTAGGAATCAGCATCCTATCGATTTGGCTATTATGTATCGTTCGTTTGCAGTGCGTGCGCTGTGCCAATTTATGCTTGGTGACAAGGAAAATGCAAAACGTGATATTTTATACGCAACGGATGGTGTAAAGGATTTTAAAATAACGAAAGAAATTCAATTTATACTTGATGCGCATAAAACAATAATGGAATAGAACAAGGAGGCTACCTGAAATTCGATTTCGGACAGCCTTCTTTTTTCGTTTTCAAGTCTCTATAAGTGAAGGGTGCTCACCATCCGAGGTTTTATTAGAATATTTAACTCTGATATTAGAAACTTTGGTCTGGATATTAGCACATTTCTGAGTGATATTTGAACATTTCAGCAGTTTATTAGCACTTCGCACAAGTTTATTAGAAAACAGAAAATATATTAGCACTTTTCAGCAGCTGATAATCAAGTGCAGAAATCTTTTATAATTATAAACCCTCCACTTAAACACCAGCCAAAAATATGTTGATATACTAGATGGCACTGTGTGAAAAATGGGGGTATTGCTAATGAAAGAAAAAGAACTGCCGTATTTTAGTGAAACATTATCCAGCTTAAAAAAAGCTTATAAAAAATTAAATAATGAAGTAAAGGTACAGGATAAAAGCTTTAAAGATTTACAAAAATATATGATTGATTATAAAAGTGAACTTGATAAATTTGAAGTGTACGACTACCAACAAACATTGAGCATGATTGATAAGCAAGGTTATGCCCAAGTAATGGAGCTTGAGCAAGTAAAGAAGCTAATTTATTCACCTTATTTTGGCCGCTTTGACTTTGTATATGAAGGCGAGTCCTTGGAAGATGCCGAACCGTTTTATATTGGACGCTATGGTTTTAGGGATGAAGAAGGAACGAATTTAATTTATGATTGGCGCGCACCGGTTTGCAATATGTACTATGAGTTTGAACTAGGACAAGCATACTATGAAGCAATGGAGCGACGTTTTGTTGGGAATATAATAAATAAACGTCAAATCAAAATTGAAAACTCACAAATTCAGTATGTAATCGACAGTTCTTTAACAATTCAAGATGAAGTATTACAGCAAACGTTAAATGAGCAGGCAAACGACAAGATGAAAACAATTGTTACTTCCATCCAGCGTGAACAGAACAAAATTGTCCGTAACGAATCGGCCTATAACATGATTATTCAAGGGGTTGCTGGTTCGGGAAAAACGGCTGTTGCTCTTCACCGTATCGCCTATTATTTATATAAGTACCGCGATACATTACGAGCAGAACGAATATTTATCTTGTCACCGAATAAAGTATTTGGTGACTATATTTCTTCTGTCTTACCAGAGCTTGGCGAACAGCCGATTCGCTCATTTACGATTGATGAGTTAACGGTAAATTTATTACCTGCAGCGGTAACTTTTACACCTTTTGAAACTGAGATGAAGGAAATACTATCTAACCCGACTGGACCATTAGCACAGCGGGCAAAGCAAAAAGCCAATTATGCATTTGTTAAGCGACTTCAGAGTTTTTTATCGGATTTAAATAACAGGCTCTTAAAAAATGAATCAATTTCCATTGCTGATGTTAAGTTTGAAGCCGACTATTTACAGCAGCGTTTCAATCAGTATCGCAATGAGCCCGTTGTTATGAGGATTGAGTTAATGGTCGATGATATTATTCAAGTGTTAAAGTCAAAAAGAGGTGGGGAAGGAAAGTTACCAAGTAAAAGTGAAATTAAAAATCGGTTAACAAAACGACTTTTGTATAAAAATCCATTTGAAATTTATAAAGTGTTTATTAAAACATTAGACGAAAATGCATTTAAGTTTTCCAAGAAAAACTTCGAATTTAATGATGTGTATCCTTATCTTTATGTTCAGCTTTATTTTAAAGGGATCAAAACATACGAATTAGTACAGCATTTCGTATTGGATGAAATGCAGGATTATACTCCGATTCAATATGCGGTGTTGGCTAAGGTCTTTGAATGTAAGCGAACAATTATTGGCGACTTTAGCCAGGCATTACTCCCATATGAAACGATTTCAAAAGAAGCATTTCAGGAGATACTACCAAAATTAGAGTATGTAGAACTAACAACAACGTATCGTTCTTCCTATGAGATTGGCATGTATGCGAAAAAATTTATGCGTACCGGGGAACTTGATCCGATTGCAAGACATGGAAAAGAGCCAGAGGAAATCTTCTATCGTTCAATCGATGACATGATAGGAATTTTGCAGGGAAAGCTAATAAATCATTGGAGAACAACAGCGATTATTTGCAAAACAGAGGTGGATTTACAATTTATAAAAGAACGGATGACCGTGCCATTTTATATTTTGGATGGGCATACAGAGAAGTTTGAAACAGGTGTCCTTTTAACGACGATTCAGTATGCGAAAGGTCTGGAATTTGATTATGTTATTGTGCCATTGGTCGATGCCGGGCGATATGAAACGGACTTTGACCAAGGACTTTTATATATTGCGACTACAAGAGCCATGCATGAATTAACGATGCTAATAGATCATTCTAATCCTTCAAAATTGCTGAGAAGCGATAGAGCTTAGGGAAATTTAGTATATAGCCTTAAATTGGAACTTTTTATATGGAAAATACGTATAAAAAAGTAAAAATTAGGTGGTGTGATTAATGAAGAAGAGTGTTTCATTTTTTAGTTTAATAATTATGTGTGTATTACTAGCTGTTGGATGTTCAGAAGAAAATAACTATGCATCAGATTTAGATGCTCATGAAAGGGATCTAGACGGCTATTTTTTTGATAGTGGAAGATACCAACTATATTTCAAAGACGATAAAGTGATGATTATTGGTAGAGAAATTGGAAAAGATAAGAAAAGTGTACTTGATGAAATTTATTTAAATAAAGGTGTAGAACTTGGTGGTACGGTAATGGAAGAGTATGAGAATGTAGAAGTTACAACAAATGACAATAAATATACTATAAAAGTGGATGATTTTACACTAGAATTCACTAAATTTAAGGACCATATTATAGTCGATTCTGAAAACATGGAATATATTAGAAATAAATTAGAAATTTAGCAATGCTAACTGAAAACTCACTAAAACAGCACCTGATCAATTTTGATTCAAGATGCTGTTTTTTTGCTTTTAAAATGCGCGTCAAGTTTGTAACTGATCCAGTATGTCAATAATGCTGCACACATCCTTCATCGCTTGTTTTAAATTGAGCTCTAACTCATCGGTAACATGATAAAACTCATTTTTAAATTTAGGCGTGTTTAAAAGTGTATGAATATCAGCCCCGTGTTCCAGTGCTTCAATTTCCTGAAATAAGTGGAGAATACTCGTTAATGAAAAGTGAGCACTTCGAAGTGTTCGAATAATGAGCAGCTTTTGTACATCTTCTTCCTTGTATTGTCGGCGGTTTTGTGTATCGCGATTCACTTTGAATAAGCCGTTGCGCTCCCAATTCCGAATCGTTTCTTCGGTTAACTGCAGATGATTTGCCACCATTTTATGTGTAAAAATTAAGGGAGAGCTAGTATTACTTTGCATAATATTAGTTGAAATTTGAATAGCTTTTTTAGCGTAATCATACTCTGACTGTAAAAACTGGAGATAGGTAAGTGCTGCTTTCCGACTTTCCTTAAAATTGCCTTGTCCACTGAGCTGTACAATGTTTGTCGCCATTTTGCGTAAATTATTTTGAATAAATTCCTGATTGAATGCCAGCCGGGCGATATACATTTGCTTCAAATGTATTTCAGTATAGATTCTATAGCCATTTTGTTTTCTAGAAACAGGAGATATATAGCCCCACTTTTCATACAGTCGCACGGTATTAGGGTGAACATTCGCTTTTTTTGCAATTTCATTTGTTAACATGCTATAACTTCCTTTTGTGTAATCGAAATTCTCTTCCTTTATTTTATCAAATAATAATGATAATGATATGATTAGTGTAAGCGGTAAATAGAACTTATACCGGTAAAAAGGGTTGAAATTAGAGGGGCTTAAAATATGATTTCAAGAGAAAAATTGGAAGCAAATCAAGTGTTCCTATATTTATTTATTTTAGTTGTTGCCATAACATTTGGACTAACCGCTCCAAATATAGCAACTCAGTTAGATAGTACGATTTCTATTATTATTGGCATATTAATGTATAGTATGTTTTCGCAAATTCCGTTTCATTCTTTGAAGGGGTCATTATTAAACCGGCGATTTATGCTTGCGCTTTGTATTGTAAATTACATAGCCGTGCCAATCGTTGTGTGGTTGTTATCTCAATTACTACCAGATTATCCACCGCTTTTATTAGGTCTGTACCTAGTTTTGTTAACGCCGTGCATTGATTATGTGATTGTTTTTACAGCGATTGGCCGTGGAAATGAAAAAGCAATTTTAACTGCGACACCGTTTCTTTTCATTTCACAAATGCTTCTTTTACCTTTATACTTATGGTTATTTATAGGAAGGGAAGCAACTAGTCTAGTAGAAGTTACACCATTTGCTGAAGCATTTTTCGGGTTAATTGTGCTGCCGTTAATAGTAGCGGTTGCCATTCAGAAATGGGGGAATAGCGCGAAAGTTGGTAGCAGGATAATTCATTTGTCGGGATGGTTACCGGTGCCTTTTATGGCCATAACGCTTTTCGTTGTTGTTGCTTCACAAATTAGTAAGCTATCTGGCTCATTTTACTGGATTGCAAAAGTGATCCCAATTTATATCGCGTTTATGATTATTATGCCGTTTATTTCGAAAATAGTTGGAAAATGGATGGACTTGGATGTGCCGACTACCCGCGCATTAATTTTTAGCGGATCTACACGTAATTCACTAGTTGTATTACCATTAGCTTTTGCATTGCCAAACGAAGTAAGTATACTAGTCGCTGCAATCATAATTACTCAAACCATTGTTGAAATAGTTGGCGAACTAATTTATATAAAAGTTATCCCGAATGTGGTAATGCCGGATTAAAAACAGTCTTTTACTTAAAAGTATAGAAAGTTCGACCACTTTTAAATGTGTGTAGTATAATCGCATATAAGATGTATGATAAAAAGGATAAGGGGTTCAAAAAGATGAAAATTGAAGAATGGTTAAATAATGAAACATCATTAATTGCTACTAAGCTTATTGAATATAACAAAAAACATATAGAAATAGAAAAATCTATTGGCTTTACTGGACGAGATAAAATCCATGAAATTTTAGATAATTTTTATGAGATTTTTTTCCCGGCTATTAATAACCAAGGTGTTGTAGATGAAGCACGTACTTTGATGAGTGTAAATAATAGTTTACGAAAATCAGCTTTAGATTTACGGGACATTATTGAGACAGTGCTAATTTACCAAAACTTTGATAATTGTGATGGTCAATGCCGGGAGAAAGCTGATCGAGTAGTTATGAATTTAATCGATTCTTTCCCAGTTATTCGCGAGACGATTCAAACAGATATTCAAGCTGCCTATAACGGAGATCCGGCCGCTACATCCACAGAAGAAATTATGCTGAGCTATCCATCTGTACGGGCCGTTTTTATTCACCGTATCGCACATGAAATTTACAAAATGAATGTTACCATTGTTCCGCGAATAATGTCAGAATATGCGCATCAGTTAACGGGAATTGATATTCATCCAGGCGCAACTATCGGGCATTCGTTTTTCATTGATCATGGAACAGGGGTCGTTATTGGAGAAACGTGCACAATCGGTAATAACGTGAAGATTTATCAAGGGGTTACATTGGGTGCATTAAGTTTTCCTATGGATGAGAACGGTAACCCGATTAAAGGAATTAAACGTCATCCAAACATTGAGGATAATGTCGTAATTTATGCCGGTGCAACGATTTTAGGTGGAAAAACGACTATTGGCCATGACACGGTTTTAGGAAGTAATATTTGGATGACTCATTCTGTACCTCCATATTCACGTGTATACAATTCTCAGCCATCGCCAAACATTAGTAACAGTAAAAAAGTAGCGATAGAGTACGAAATTTAATAGTAAAAAACAACGAGCTGAATAACGGGTTCGTATATAGTAATTAGAGACACAATTCGCATATGAATTTGTGTCTTTCTTTTTGTTGTTAGATTAACTTTTATAATTAAATCAAACTAGATTTAACATAACTTTTAATACCCCTTTTTAGCACGCATAAATACAGGTTCTAATTGGATTAAGCCTTTAAATTTAACGGAACCATGAAAACACCTGCACTGCCTTTGGAAATCACAGGTTGGTTTGAGAATGTTCTATAATTAGTACAATAAAGTGGATTTTTAAAAGAAGGAAGGTGCGTTCAAGATGGAACAATTTATTTTAAATGGGGAAATTGTGAATGTAGATATTCAGAAAACAAAAGCATTATATAAGGAACTTCCTCTAGTTTCTGAAAAAGAACATTGTGGCTGTTCAGATTGTACTTACTACGCAAAAACAATTGTTCATACAACTCCAGCAATTCAACAGTTTTTTAAACAGTTTGGCATTGACCCGAGGAAAGAAGCCGAAGTATGGCGAGCTTGTGAAAATAATGACGGTACCTATTATTATGTAGCAGATTATCATTTTATTGGCGAAATCCCCAATGTTAGAGAATTAGATTGGATTGACATAGAGGGTGCGTCATTCGGTTTAACAAATCATACTGGGAGTTTGCCTTCATCAATGATTCCAGAAACGTTCACCCGACCTATTATTGAGATGATTGTAAAAATTAATTTACGTTCTGATATTTAGTTATTCAAAGAGTGTCATACTTATATAGATATACGAAACATTTCGAAACAATGCTTTCGGTGCGTTTTTCAATGAAACCATAAATAGTTCTACTTCTATTAAAAACTTTTATAAATTGGTAAAGTAAGTTAAAACTATTTGGTGTAGAGGTAGGTGTTTAAAACATTGGAAATTATTATTACTATCGGGGTTGTCATTATAGCCATTTCTTGTTTATCTATTGATGCAAAATTAAAAGAAAATGGTAAACGTGATAAAGAAATTATTGCTTTACTCAAAGAAATAAATCAAAAAAATAAAGACATTCATTAAATAGTATCCTTAATCAATGTGATTTATGAGATATACAAAAAGAATCTAATTAATGTTCCCAAATGAAGTTTGGTAGCACTTAAAAGAGTGTTTGTCGCTGTTTTTTAAAGTAAATAGCACTCTGAGACGTTGTGAGAAATTAGGACTGTTCGATTCACTTCCTGAATGGCTGTAACGTATAAATAGACTCTTAAAGAAATAGATTTTCATGGTAAAATAAGTAAACGAGGTGTTCAAATGAAACAAGGCTCTTTTAAAAAAGCAGTAAACGCTTTTACCGTGATAGCAATTTTCATTACTGTTATTTGGATAATTTCCGGAAAATCTAACTCCTATTCAGAACCTCAAGAAGCTATATTTGCTGTTGAAAATGATTTAGTGTTAATTCCAGCTTATAAAATAAATAGAAATGCACTTTTCTTTTTCATAAAAGATAAGAATAATCTAGGAGCTACATATGTACGAAAAGGACTTTTCGGATGGAAAGCAGAGTTTCTTTCATGGAGACCTATGGATTATGAAAGAAATTATGAAAATTTAAACGGTTACCAAGGGCATGGTGAAAATCTAATTTTCGGATTAGTTAAAGATAGTGATGACTTATTGATTCAACTTGGTGATAAAAGTGCTAAAATCTTAAATTTAGAAATGTTACCTACTGAAGTTGTTGAAGAATATCAATTAGCAGGATTATACATTTGGTACTTTGAAATCGATACTGCTTTAGAAGAAGGTAAAATCAGACTAATTAATAACACGACCGAGGAAGTGATAGAGGAAATTGATTTATAGCATATAAAAACAAACCTAAAAAACATTCCCAAATGCAAGTTTGGCAAAAAGCGAAAAGGGCAGAAATGTTGTTACTAAAAGTCAATATTGACAATGGTTTGAGCTTTGGGTAATGTTGCGTCATTATTTTTCTTGCATAAAATCATGTATATCCTTATCGTTGTAAATCCGCATTTTTCAAAGTAATTCCAATTAGAGTTAAATATTTCATTAAAAAACGCTCAGAAATAGTCTGAGCGTTTTAAATCGCTATTTATATAGAGAGTTTACTGTCTAAATATATGCTAATTAGCGTGTCCTTTACATTGTTTTTAATATTTTTATCCCCATCAACCAAACCCGTTACGAGATTAAGGACATTACTTTTGTTCGGTGTATTTTTGTTTAAACATTTAAATCAAGAAAATACGTATACATACTTTGAACACTATTTTTGTTCGCCGCAAGCTCCCTACAAAATTGAACGTCCTTCATTTTGGTCCGATGAAATGGTGAACTGGTTAAATTTCGAGAGAAAAAAAAGCTGTATCCGAACGATTGGATACGTCTGAATCCTGACATTATAGAAGGACGATTAATTGATGGGAATAATAATGCAATGTATGGCTTTATTGGTACACCCTACTTTCCTAAAATTAAACACGGTGATATCCTGCTGATTGAGGATACGATCAAACATCCTTCCGTTATCGAAAAAAATATCGCGATGCTGAAATTACATGGCATTTTAGACCTTGTAGGTGGCATCATACTCGGAAAACATGAGCAATACGATGATGCTGGTACCGGCAAGCAACCTTTAGACTTTTTATTGGAACAAGTGGATCGGCGAAAAATTCCGATTTTAGCGGATGTGGACTGTTCACATACGCATCCAATGTTTCCATTAGCGATTGGTAAGAAAGTTCAACTTAATACAATTGAAAAATCCATTACATGTATTGAAGATTGGTTTTAAACAGGATAAGGTTCCCAAACGTGAACTGCACCCCATTTGTTAGACACATCTAACAAGGAGGTGCCTTTTTTCTATGGCTAAAATGAGTGCAGAAGAAAAATTAGCAGCTGTTCAAAGATATGTAAATGGAAAAGAAAGTTCAAGGAAAGTAGCGGCTGATATAGGGGTATCCCATCGTTACCTATTAACCTGGGTGAAACAATATGAACATAACGGTGTAGAAGCCTTTGTAAAACGATATACAAATTATACGAAGCAGTTTAAACTAGACGTACTTAACTACATGACTGAACACGGTACGTCCTTATACGAAACCGCTGCCATTTTTAAAATTGCGGCTGCTTCAACGATACGGAATTGGAAAAAACAATTCGAAGCACAAGGAAAGGATGCCCTTCAGCCAAAGAAAAAGGGGCGTCTATCCATGAAAAAAGAAACGGCAAAACAATCTAAGAAAACACCAGTAGAAGGCTCTACTCAAGCACTCCAAGCTCGTATTAAACAGCTTGAAATGGAAAACGAGTACTTAAAAAAGTTGAATGCCTTAGTTCAAGCCAAAGAAAAATCACCACGAAAGACAAAGTAAAAGTCATTTGTGAATTAAGGCATAAATATTCGGTGAAAGCACTTGTGGCATTCGCAGAAATTAAACGCAGTACGTACTACGATATAATGAAGAAGATGAACCGACCCGATCCGAACGCTGATTTAAAGGTCGAAATCCAATCTATTTACAATGAACATGAAGGCCGTTACGGGTATCGTCGTATTCGTGATGAGCTGGCGAATCGTGGGCAAAAAGTGAATCATAAGAAGGTTCAACGCATCATGAAAGAGCTAGGTTTAAAGTGCTTAGTACGTATGAAAAAATATAAATCGTATAAGGGCACAGTCGGTAAAATTGCGCCAAATATTTTAGATCGTAATTTTACGGCAGAGGCTCCAAATGAAAAATGGGTAACCGATATTACAGAGTTTAAATTATTCGGAGAAAAGCTTTATTTATCGCCTGTTTTAGATCTATTTAATGGTGAAATTATTACCTATACAATTGGTTCAAGACCGACCTTTTCCCTTGTTTCAGCCATGTTAAAAAAGGCGTTAGAACGCTTACCAGAAGACCACCAGCTATTGATGCATTCGAATCAAGGCTGGCATTATCAAATGAAACAATATCGACACAGTCTTGAAACAAGAGGCATTGTGCAAAGTATGTCTCGTAAAGGTAACTGTTACGATAACTCCGTGATGGAGAATTTCTTTGGCATCATGAAATCTGAATTTCTCTATTTAAAGGAATTTGAAAATATCGAGCAATTCAAAAGAGAACTAGAAAAATATATCAACTACTACAATACCAAACGGATTAAGGCAAAATTAAAAGGTATGAGCCCGATACAATATCGAACTCATGCCCAAATGGTTGCCTGAAATTACCGTGTCTAACTTTTAGGGGTCACTTCAAGTTTGGGAAGAAGCAAAAAGGGCAGAGATATTGTTAAATCAATGTTTCTGCCATTTCTATTGGTACATTATTTATACGTTGTTTTATACAATTTTACTAAAAGTCAATACTGACAATGGTTTGAGCGTATTTTTGGGAATGCTGCGTCATTGTTTTTCTTGTATAAAATCATGCATATCCTTATCGTTGTAAATCCGCATTTTTCTAAGTAATTCCAATTAGAGTTAAATATTTCATCAAAAAACGCCCAGAAATAATCTGAGCATTTTTAATCGCTATTTATAATAGCGGATTTACTGTCCCCATCAACCGAACTAGTTACGAGAGGAAGGACATTACTTTTGCTCGTCGTATTTTTGTTAAACATTCAAATCAAGAAAAATTGAGCGTTATCGTCAATACCCAGCTTTACGTCATTTTCCAAAGTAATTGTCATTGGAAAAATAACAGCATCCTTTTGGGAGAAATACCATCTTCTATTTGGTGAGACAAGCAGTAAAAAGACTGCTCCATTTTTATCGCTCATAAAATTCAAACCAGTGTGTTTAATTTTCTCCCCATTACGTTCAATAATGCCTGCTTTTTTCAACTCTTCGGCAACCATTACTTTATCTTCAACCACTAAACTCATTTCTGACATTTGTATAATATTGTTGATAGAAAAAGAGGTTTCACTTGTTGGATTGTCTTTGGTTCTGGAGATGAATTCCAAAATATTGCCTGCAGGGTCCTCGAAATAAAGAGAATGAGCCTTAATATTTTCAAAATAAACGTCATCTTTACCATCTTCTATGGATAAAGCTACTCGCTTTAAAACCCATTCTTTTGCTTCTAGAAATTGATTGGACGGAATATCGAACGCAAAATGATAAAATGGATTTCCTTTAACATTGCGATTATTAAACTCAATCGTTGTATAGCCAAATGTCACTTCAAAGCTGTCTGCAAGTTCATTTTCCAATGTACAGCCCAAATTATTTTTATAAAAATTTTTCATTACTTCTAAATCATTTGTTTGAAGTAATACCTTTTTAAATTTCAAAGTAATGCACCTTCTTCCCTTATTTGAAGATTATCTTACATGTAGTATATCCAAAAAGAAATACGGCTTTTGATTGAAGGGACTATGTGGTTTGAAAATTTTATTTTGATATAAGCTCAATCTGAATAATGGAGGTAGAATTACATTACTTAATGAAACAAGGTAAACAATCATCTGCTCCTTTAGCGAGGGAAACTTTCAAATAGGATAAGTTTCCCTTTATTAATCTAATAGAAGTTGAAAGTGTTACACATTTTCAAATTGTAGGTATTCCAATATATTTCCGAAGGGGTCACTGAAGCTAATAAATTTCCCTGGAGGGCAATCTGTTGGTTCCTCTATTATAAAATTTACGTCTTTATCTTTTAAAAATTTCACCGTTTCATAAATATTATCCGTTCGCAAACCTAATACAACTCTTGAAGCTTTTTGATCTTGGATTGAGATTGTATTAGTGTTTTCTTCTAAAATAATCGGTAAATCACCGTTTACAAGTGAAGCAATATTAGCACCATATTGCTTGTTTAATTCAAACCCAAGAGTACTCGTATAGAAGTCAATTGCTTCTTTTAAATCGGGTACGTAAATACTTATAACACAAACGTTGTTCACCATAGTATCCCACCTTTTCACTTTTATTCTGAATATTCGACAAGTATTAATGAGGTTCCTTTAAAAAATTCTTAAATTCATATTGTAAAAATTTACAAATTACAATATGCTTTATTAGATTTATATTAAAAAAATTCAAGGGAGGTAAGGAAGAGGAGCAATGTTTTTTATACAAATGTCCGGGTTCCCAGGCTCGGGGAAATCTACATTAGCACTGGAAATTGCAAATAGAATAGATTGTGTCATAGTCGATCATGACATTGTTAAATCTGCATTGCTGAATTCGGTAAAGGGAAAAATGTCATTCTTGATAGCCCGTGCCTATACGATGAGATGATAGAAAAGGGAATGGCAATATCCCGTACCTATAATGCGAAATATAAGTATATTGAATGTTATTTAGCCAATTTTGATGAAATTAATAATCGATTAAAAAGTAGAATGAAAAAAATCAGCCAAATTGCACAGGTGGAAAATAAAGATATTTTTTATACTACGATAAAAAATAATAAAAAACCTGCTAATCTAACATGTCTTACTGTGAAAACAGATAATCCATTACATACATATATAGATGATGTGCTTAATTACATTAATAGTTAAAAAAGGGAAGGGGCTTGATGTGTGCATTATCAAACCCCAATGTATTTATAAATCATAATTGAAAAAATAAAAGGAAACCAACTTTCGAAGGTTTCCTTTTATTGCTGCTCTATAAAATTAATGTGCAATCATATCATGTGCTATTGTATGTCCGTCCAAATCGCTAGGGAAATATGTAGGCCAATTTGTTACTTCCTCCAATAATGCTTTTCGATCGTCTCCCCAATATATATGGTAATGATCCGCTTTTGTAGGAGAAATACTATGATCACTGAATTGAATATACTGTGGTAATTTGTCTGCCAGTTCTGTTAGTTTAAATATAAACCGTACGCCACGATTTCCAGCTTCATAATTTAGAATTTCATAACCATCTGCTTCATATTCTCCAGTGAAAGCTTTTCCATTTTCGTAAAATGTGACATTGTTTCCTTCGATTACGATACGTTCTGTATTGGTTTTGTAGCCGATGTCATAATACGCTTTATATTCCTCGGCTGTCTTATCACCATTCTGCTGTGCTTTATGTTCAAATACTTCATCTAGTGTGCCATCTAGTAAATATGGGTACACAGATTGCCAATCACCCTCCCAATCGGAAAGTGCGCGATCTTGTACTTGACTATCTTCAAAATACCCAGAGTAAATTCTTTCTGCGTCTTCATCATGCGTATGGGAATGATTTTGCTCGCTTTTAGATGATTCATTAGTGACTGCCTTCGTTTCTGCTTCTGGTGTATTTTCCACTTCCTTTGTTTCAGTAGACTGACATCCTGCTAAAAACGAACTTAGGAGTAAAACACTTAACCCTTTTAATGCTGCACTTTTCATTTTCCTGCCTCTTTTATAAATAGTAATGATTACGATTATTGATTATAGATGCAATATTAACTGTTGTCAACACAAATAGTAATCGTTACTATTTGTGGGGGTGGTTTCTGAAATTTCTGGAATTATTGAAACTCTTTTAGGCTATGAACGTATAAAAAATAGAAAGGAAGTGTTCATATGTTTTTTGGAGATATTATGTTTTCGATTTTCCCGATATTTTTTGGAATTATATTTATTGCTATTATTTTCATCCTATTTTCGAATATTAAAGAGGGAATTAAAAATAATAATTCTCCGCTTCTTACGGTGCCAGCCGAAGTTGCCTCAAAGCGGATTCATGTTCAAGGCGACCATTCGCGCACTACATATTATGTAACTTTTGAAGTACAAAGCGGAGACCGAATGGAACTAAATGTAAAGGGTAATGAGTATGGGATGCTAGTGGAGCAAGATCTTGGTTTATTATCATTTCAAGGTACACGCTATATTTCTTTTGAACGCCAAGGATAATGTAGGTTTTTAGTGTAATAGAAAAGAATAAAATTGCTCAGGCTGATCTCGATAAAAGAGGGTCTGAGCATTTTTTGATTATTTTAAAAATAAGTACTTGACGATTTAAAAAGCATTTGTTATATTTATCTCAAGTTCGAGATATTAGATTTCGGAATTTTATTTTAAGTATATATCTTGAAATCGAGATAAAATGGAGGAGAATATAAAATGACAAAATGGTCAGTCGATCAATCACATTCAACAATTGGATTTGAAGTAAAACATATGATGGTATCTAAAGTGAAGGGGCACTTTAATAGCTATACTGCAGATGTAGAGGCAGCAGATTTAACGGATTTAACAACAGCATCGATTCAATTTGGAATTAATGTAGCGAGTATTAGCACGAATAATGAAGACCGTGATAATCATTTAAAATCACCAGACTTCTTTAGTACAGACGAATATCCAGAAATTCTTTTTAATTCTACAAATATCTCTAAAGCCGGAGACGATTATAAGGTAACAGGAGATTTAACAATTAAGGGGATTACAAACACAGTAACATTCGACGTTGAATTTGGGGGTAAAGGTGTAAATCCATGGGGTGTTGAAGTTTATGGCTTTGAAGCCGAAACAAAAATTAACCGAGAAGATTTCGGTCTAACGTGGAATGCAGCTTTAGAAACAGGTGGCGTATTAGTAGGAAAAGACATCAAAATTAAGGTCGAGCTTGAATTAAACCCTGCAGCTTAAACGTTATATATAAGAATATTTATTAGTTAATAAGGGAATATTTATAATCGTTGCGGGTATTGAATAACAAAATTTGTTGGTAGCTAGACAACAGAGTGGAGGAGAAATAAATTGGAAAAATTAAATATTGGCATTATTTTAGGATCAACTCGTGAAGGTCGTGTAAGTCCACAAGTAGGTGCATGGGTAAAAGAGCTTGGAGATAAACGTGGGGACGCAAATTATACAATTATTGATATTGCGGACTTTAATTTACCATTACTAGGTGAACCGGGCAAAGACGCATCAGGTACAGCAGCATGGTCTGAAGCGGTTGCAAAACAAGATGGATTTGTATTTATTGTTCAAGAATATAACCATTCGATCACGGGGGCACTTAAAAATGCATTAGACTATTTACGCGTGGAATGGAACAATAAATCAGCAGGTATTGTATCTTACGGTTCTGTTGGTGGTGCTCGTGCTGCCGAACATTTACGTGGTATTTTAGGCGAATTATCAGTTGCAGATGTACGCGTACACCCGGCATTATCATTATTCACGGATTTTGAAAATGGCACTACTTTCAAACCGAAAGATGTTCAAGTAGATTCCGTAAATCAAATGTTAGACCAAGTAATTCCTTGGGCAACAGCTTTAAAAACAATTCGATAATTACCAATTACTAGCATGTGCTTATTGCGCATGCTAGTTCAATTTATATTCAGCATTCAAAAGACGTCGTTAAAGCAATTTGGCCATATATATTTCATTTATATATTGTCCATCAATTAGTAAGGAGTCTTTCTTAATTCCCTCTATCTCAAACCCCATTTTCTGATAAAGCTTAATTGCGTGTTCATTCGTTTCGATGACGGTTAATTCTAACCGGTGGAGCTGCATCTGTTTTCCCCAGTTTATAATATGTTCGAACAGTTTTGAGCCAACACCTTTTCCGCGGCTATTACTATGTATACCAATCGCAATCATGGCGCGGTGAGAAGTTCTTGATAAGTTTTCTGCTTTGAGAAGAAGATAACCTAAAATCTCTTCGTTATCTTCTGCGACAAAGAAGCCCGATTTGGGTGCATTATTCAGTGTGTTTATAAATTTAATTAAAGGCTCTACCTTCATTTCCCTTTCACCGGGTCCATATAACATAAAACCAGATTCTTCAGCATCCTTCATAACTGGAATAAGTTTCGGTGCATCACTTTCAACTGCCTGTCTTATTAGCATCATATCGCTCCTTTAAAAATAGTGTCTGCTTTTATTGCTCTTCCTGTTATTAGTTTAACAGTTTCTAGGAGGGTGACAAAATTGAGTCCTCCAAACAATGCCCTAGCGCAAAAGAGGTGGAGGGAGATGGGAATGCGCAATGAAATAAATAGAGGAATGAATTTCCGTTATTGCCTTAAAAAACATGAAATATCACGATTTTATTTCAAATAACGGTAAAACGTTCCCTTATTTATTCTAAAAATGAGCTACCCCCCTAAAATAACGGTAAAAGCTTCCCTTATTTTAGAGGGGCACTGAAAAAATCTTTATTTGATAATTCTCCCCATGTTACAGTGATAACCCATTTACTATAGGAATTTCTATTATTTACAAAATATTGGAAGTAAACTAAAATTTAAAAAAACAGGGAAGCTGATGACAGTGTTACTATTAAAAAATGGTTATTTATTAAATATGGAAACCGGCAATTATGAAATACAGGATATTTACATTGAACAAAATATCATTAAAAAAATTGATTCAAATCTACATATAGAAGGTGCAGAAATCGTTGATTGTACTGGGAAATGGTTAATCCCAGGACTGATTGATATGCATGTACATATAAAAAAGCACTTTGCTAATTATTTTACAGCGGCAGGCATTACAACTGTTCGAAATACAGCAGGGAGCATAATCGAATTGAAGCCGTTTATTGATGCGGATGGAAAAGACTATGAGCCTCGTGTTATATCGGCAGATCGCATGATTGATGGACCGCCTGGCTTATGGGGTGATGATACAGCTTACAATATTAATGTGGATAACGTTTTACTTGCTAAACAAGAGGTTGATCGACAAGTTCAGCTTGGTGCACATTTTATTAAAGTATACGGATGGCTTGATCCTGAGTTCATGGAGGTTGTCGTTCAAGAGGCGAAGAAACATGGATTGGAAGTAAGTAGTGATATTTTGCATTCCAAAAAGGTAAACGCAATAGATGCTGCAAATATGGGGATCGACTGGCTTGAGCATAGTTCTGGAATAATTCAGGCAATGTATCCGGGATGGACTTGGAATTCCCCTACAGAGGTATGGAATTCAATAGCGTGGGAAAACCCAGATGAAGAAAAAATAACGAACGTGTGTAAACAGTTGCTGGAGAAGGATGTTAAACTTTGTCCAACAATGGTCTTGTATGATCAAATGAGATTGGCAGAAGACTATTGGACGACAAATCATGAAATTGTACAGCACATAGAAGAAATGGACTATTTGTTTAAGCATTGGTTGCCTGGCGCACAAACAAAATCGGGTCAGTCATCATTTGGAATTCAAACAAAAATGATCCAAAAAATTGCCTATATTTACTTTAAAATGGGCGGCACTGTAGTGACTGGAACAGATACACCGGCTGGGATATTTACATACCCCGGTTTAGCAATGCACCGTGAACTGCAACTATTTGTTGACGCAGGATTTACACCGCTGGAGGCCCTTCAACAAGCAACAATGAATGCAGCGAAGGCTTTAAAAATAAACAATTTAGGTGAAATAAAGGAAGATTATATTGCTGATATTTTAATATTGGCTGAGGATCCTTTACGTCAAATTGAAAATACAATGAAAATGGAATGTCTAGTAAAAGGAGGGGCTGTTTATTCAACAAGACAGCTGCTAGAGGCAATTCCATCAGAAGAAGAAATGACGATTTATGTTAATGATCTTATAAAGGAATTTGAGAAATTAGGGTTAAAAGCAGAATAAAAATTCTTTGAGGTTGTAGTAAAAAGAAAAGCAGGTGTAACCATTTAAAAAGGATACACCTGCTTGTTTAAAATTGGTGAATTATTTTCTTATTTAATATATTTATTACTCACCAGCACATCCTGAAGTAGTTCTGTCGGAATTTCAACAGTTACAAGGCCCATAAAGCCTGGTGCTATCTCATATACATCAAACGACATTACAAGCTTTCCTTCTTCGGTAATATAGAAGTTTTGGTCAGGGGAAATACCTTCAAAGACACCGAATGCTTCGTCATGATACTCTGTACCACCGATCCAGTACATATCAGACCCTTCTGTTTCAATCATTCTATTACGTAGTTCATCCTCTATATAGCGACTAATAATGTCTAAGTAGCGATCATCTTTAAATAGGCTCGTTAATGTTATGACCGTTTCAGCCTTTTTATCAATCGTTGTGTACTGCATAACAGTAGAAGAAGATACGACAGTGACTTCTACATAACGACCAAATGACAATAATTCATCGGTATCCGTCTCGATAACATAGCCGCTATTTACTGCCATATTACCCGCTTCCATTTCCTCTATATCCGTCTTAAACTGCTCATAAAGTGTTTTGCCTTCCTCAGCGTATTTTTCGTTCAATGCTTCGATATCAGCAGATGAGCCCGAAATTTGAGGTACTTGAATTTCTGCTGTATATGCATCTTTTTCCATTTCATATTTAGTAAATGTAAGTACTTGTACGACTTGACCGATAACTGGTACATCCGCCAAAGTTTTTGCCATTGCTGGATTTGTATTCAGGCCGACTGTGAATAGTACTGCCGCCGCAGCAACTGATGTTAAAAAAATAGGCAGTTTGCGTTTTCTTTTCTTAAGTGGACGCTGTAGATTTTTATCAATGATTGTCTCTAACTCTTCGGGAATAGGTACATCCTTATATTGTGCGTGTAGCTTTTTTAACTTGTCATCATTCATTGACCTAATTCTCCTCCATTTCTAGCTCAATTTTTAATAGCTTTAATGCTTTATAAAGCCTTGATTTCGCCGTGCTTAGAGGAATCGCCAATATGTGTGCGACTTCTTCTATTTTCAAATCCTCAAAATAGCGCAGCACAATGACCTCACGTAGTTGTAGAGGTAAATGATGTAATGCCTGCTGTAAATCAAGATTTTGATATGTATCTAGTTCGGATAGTTGCAGTAGGGATTCGTCTCCAATAAGTTCGATACGCCTTTGCTTGCGAAGTAAATCAATCGCCGTACGCACTAAAATCGTATAAAACCAGCTTTTCATTTGCTCACGATTTGTTAGTTTCTTAAGCGCCAGCCAGCCTTTTTGAATACTGTCCTGCACGACATCGAGCGCATCCTGCTCGCTTTTTGTATAGCTATACGCGAGTCTATATAGCGAGTTTTGGTGTGCGCGTATAAATGTAATAAATGCATCTTCTAATTCTTCCATCATTCCTTGAAGCTCCTTTTTTCTCTGTCGACAATTATAAGACGGGTGAAGGGGTAAGGAAAGTTTAAAGAAATAAAATATTTTTAAATAAATATACATTCGAAGAGCAGGGGGTGGTTGTAGGAAAATTTACGAGGAGGTTTAGTCAATCGAGCAAGAGGGGAATTTCTACTATCGAATATGTTGTTATGAATTTGGAGAGATTACATGTAACGAATTACAAGGAAAGGGGCTCTATAGTGATATGCAAAATAACAACAGAAAAGGAATTTCCCGCCGGAATATGTGGTCAGGAATTTTATTTGGCGTCGGTCTCATTGCCTTTGTTGATGAAACAGTATTTCACCAGTTATTAAGATGGCATCATTTCTATGATAAATCAACTACCGATATTGGCTTGATTTCCGATGGCATTTTCCATGCTTTCAGCTGGTTTGCAACGATTGCCGGGTTATTTCTATTTGCAGATTTACGTCGTAGAAATGGCTTGATCTTTCAACGGTGGCTAGGTGGTATGTTATTAGGTATTGGTGTATTCCAGTTATATGACGGAATTATTCAGCACAAATGGATGCGAATTCACCAAATCCGTTACGTCGACAATGTCATCGTCTATGATATTGTTTGGAACGTCAGTGCGTTAATCATTTTACTAATCGGTGTTTTTCTATTATTCCGTACATCAAAAAACAGTACTTTAAAAGAGAAGACTGCAAATGAATAGTCTATATTTGCTTCAAAGTCATGGGCATGTTGCACATAGTCAATCATTACCGGGAATGAACCTTCAATATTTGCTGGGCTTATTTTTTGTATTATTGGGCACGGCATATATTATCGCAGCCATAATGACGAATAATCGCTATAAAAACTGGCCGATTTATCGTACCGCTTTATGGACGTTGGCGATGGTAATCGCACTCGTTTCAGTTGTCGGACCATTGGCAAACAGTGCACATACTAATTTTACGGCACATATGGTGAGTCATTTACTATTAGGTATGGTTGCACCGATTTTTATGGCGATTGCTAAACCGATGACTTTATTGCTAAGAACGGTCAATACGTCATTAGCGCGTAACATAACGAGAATTTTAAAAAGCCGGTTCATCCAATTTGTCTCACATCCTATAACTGCCGCAATATTAAATGTAGGTGGTCTATGGCTTTTATATACAACAGATTTATATATGCTTATGCATGAAAATGCATTTTTTGCCTTATTTGTTCATTTGCATTTCTTTATAGCTGGCTATGTATTTACAATTTCAATTATTTATTTTGATCCTGTCTATCATCAGTATTCCTACCTATTTCGGGCAATCGTATTAATTGCTGCAATAGCCGGGCATGATATTTTGTCAAAATATATGTATGCAAACCCGCCAGCAGGAGTTTCTCGGCAAGAGGCAGAAATGGGTAGCATGGTGATGTATTATGCAGGGGATTGGATTGAAGTAGTGCTTATTATAATATTCTGCTGGCAATGGTACAAATCAGCAAAACCACGCAGAAATTCATCTGTTGAGATTAAGGTATAGAAATAATATAAAAATAAAGCGATGAAAATTTTAGAAAGTTAAAATTTTCATCGCTTTTTATTTTGTACACCTTATTTCTTTAGATTTGAGGGCGGTTGTTTTTTAGGTCGAATGTAAAGACCTAATTTTTGCCGTTCTTCCATTAACGATTTATATAAAGAAAGCATCATTAGTAAGATGATAAATGAGAATGGAAATGCTACAATAATGGCGGCATTTTGAAGTGCGGCTAATCCTCCAGAAAACAGTAAACTAGCAGCGATAGAAGCTTGTAAAATACCCCAGATTAATTTGATTCGGAATGTAGGATTCATTGAACCGAATGTTGTTTGCATACCGAGTACAAATGTGGCGGAATCTGCTGATGTAATAAAGAAAAAGGTAATTAATAGTAAAGCGATAATCGATAAGATAAAACCGAATGGCATATGGTCGAAAACTCCAAATAACATCTGCTCAGTCGGTAAGTCGATAATGCTTTGATCTTTAGAGATATAAGTTTCAATAGCGGTTGTCCCAAAAGTGGCAAACCAGAAAAGACTGACAAGCGTTGGTGCTAAAATAACACCCATCAAAAACTCGCGAATTGTACGTCCTTTTGAAATACGCGCAATAAATATACCGACGAATGGGGACCAGGACATCCACCATGCCCAATAGAAAATTGTCCATCCATCAATCCAAGCCCGGCTATCTGCATTCCCAGGTTCAGTACGTAAGCTCATATGCACAAAATTCTGTAAATAGCTGCCTAGTCCTGACGTGAAATCATTCATTATTTTTACTGTTGGACCAATAAATAATGTTAATAATAACAAGGCTGCTGCTAAATAAATGTTCCAGTTACTTAACAGTTGAATCCCTTTATCAAGTCCTGTTGACGCTGAAACGATAAATAAAATCGTTACTATAACAATAATAATTAATTGGACTGTAAAGCTAATTGGAATATCAAATAAAAAGGAAAGTCCGCCATTAATTTGCTGAGCACCTAAACCGAGTGTTGTCGCAACACCAATTACCGTAGCAAATACAGCAATAATATCAATTATATGACCTACTGGACCCTTTGTTTTTTCACCGAAAATAGGGAATAAAGTAGAGCTAATAAGACCAGGCGCCCCTTTTCGGAAGTTTGAATAGGCCAATGCTAAAGCAACTACCCCATAAATTGCCCATGCTGAAATACCCCAATGGAAGAAAGTGAAACGGAAGGAATCTTTCAATGCTTGTTGAGAGCCTTCGGGAGCTATTGGTGAATTAATCGCAAAATGTGATAACGGCTCAGCAGCGCCCCAGAATACTAAACCAATTCCCATACCTGCGCTAAAGAGCATAGCAAACCAGGAGACATTACTATAATCGGGTCTATCCGTCGATTTACCAAGACGAATTGCCCCAACAGGACTTAAAATTAAAAATACACAAAAAGCAATAATAATAGCTACAACTAATAAATAATACCAGCCAAAAGTGTTCGTAAGTAAATTCTGGATGTTGCTCGTTATATTCTCCAATAAATTTGGGGCTAAAACGCCTACTAATACGGCTATTAATGTAAGCGTTATTGAACTCCAAAAAACAATGCCTCTATTTTTCATATATTGACCCCCTAACCTAAACTAATAAATGTATTACCTTGTTACAGAAAAATAAACATATTTATTCAAAACTTTGTAATTACAAACGATTATTTCTTAAAATTCCTTCAATAAATCACATCTTCCTGACTTTAACAAAAGTGAATAACTCTTTTGTAAATATCCTATACTTGTCAAAAAAGGGGGGGAGTTGTATTGACACAAACAACGGAAATTAAGCAAGAAATTAAACGACTCAATAAGGAATTCCTCCATTCAGCAGATTTCGTTGTGAAAGAGGTTACGCTCGGTCAAGATGAGAAAGTAATTTTGTGCTATTATTCATCACTTGTAAATAAAAAGGATGTAGAACAGAACCTTTGGAATCTGAAACGAATGAATCAATCGTTTCTACAGGATACGAATGCTAATAAAGAAAATTCAAATGAAACAGAAGCAAGTGAAAAAAGTGAAATGCAAACTCAAATTGTGAACGAAGATTCCATTACTATTACTACAGAAAAATATAATCAGCAAAAACTGATTGATTATGTTTGTAATGGTGAGACACTAATCATCTTATTGGAGTCCAAACAGATGATTCGTTTGAACAATGTAGAATTTGCCCATAATTCACCAGAAGAGCCGGGGAATGAACAAATATTAAGGGGTTCGCATGAAGGGTTTGTAGAAAACTTTGAAACAAATATGCAGCTTATTAGAAAACGTATAAAAAATAAAAAGCTTGTTGTAAAAAAAATTACACTCGGAAAAGAGACGAAAGCAACCGTTTATTATTTGTATGTAGAAAATGTAGTGGATCGTGGTGCACTTAAAATAGTAGAAGACCGGTTAAATGCGATTGATATAGATATGTTTTATAGCATTGGGCAACTTAGTGACTATTTAGACGATCAAGTGTGGTCTCCGTTTCCTCAACTTTTAAATACAGAACGGCCAGACCGTGTTGTGGCGAATATTTTGGAAGGGAAAATCGCCATAATGTCTGATTTATCACCGAATGCACTCGTTGGACCAGTTACATTTTTTTCGTTTTATCAAACACCGGATGATTTTAATGCGCGCGTATTTGTTGGATCATTTTATCGATTGATGCGGTTATTCAGTATCCTTTCCGCCATTTTTCTGCCAGCATTTTATATTGCCATTGTAAGCTTTCATTTTGAAATTCTGCCGCTTGAACTTGCCAATAAAGTGAAGACAGATATAAACCAGATTCCATATCGACCACTTATTGAAGCACTGATCATGGAAGTGACGATTGAACTGATTCGTGAGGCTAGTGTTCGACTACCGAAATCAATTGGACAAACAATAGGTATTGTTGGAGGACTCGTAATTGGGGATGCTATTGTAAGCGCGGGGCTTGTATCAAATTTAATGGTAATTGTTGTAGCATTTACAGCTATTTCAAGCTTTGTTGTACCATCAATCGAACTCAATACAACGATTCGTATGCTCCGATTCCCATTTATGATTTTAGCATCACTTTTTGGTTTTTTTGGAATTGTAATTGGGACATTTTTATTAGTTGTACATTTATTAAATTTAAGCTCATTTAAACGTCCATATTTTTCACCAATAATTCCTTTTGATCCAAAAGGAATTAAAAAAATCTTTTTCCGTGGCCCTTATTATGAACCACATAGACAGCCAACAAGTTTTTCTCCCAAAAAGGATGATAAAGCATGACTGTTCAGTTGACGAAAGTACAATTATTTCTTCTGATGTTCGTTATGCAAACAGGTTTTGTTTATACATCGGTACAAAATCTGATCATTGAGCATGCCCACCGAGATGCAACCGTTCAATTTCTAGTTGTTGCGTTCATATTCTTCCTGCAACTATTGTTTTTTGAACGAGTGCATCAATATTTCTTCTTAAATAGTTTTACAAAAGCACTTTACCTGATTTATTGGACTTTGTATATTACAATTTTTGTAAGTTATATTACGTATGTATTAACGTCTTGGGTATTCCCGAATACACCAACGATTGTGCTAATAGGCATTTTCTTATCCGTTTGCCTATATGCAAGTGTTAGTAGACCTGAAACTGCCGTTAATATAGGCGTTGTATTGATTCCGATGCTTTTTCTATTTTTAATATTCATGTTTTTAACAGTACCGAGTTTAAATCCGACCAATCTACTTCCTCTTTTTTACGATCGGTCAAATACTTGGTTTATGGGTTTTGTTTATAGTACTTATGCATTTGGGGGGGCAGAAACGTATATCATACTGCGGAAGTACTTATTTAAAAATGAAAAAGTATCTAAAAAAGTAATTACTATTTATTCCATAATATTAACAAGCTTTTATTTACTGGCGATTTCGTTTACTTTGATGTATTTTGCATTAGATGAAATAAAAATCGTTCCAGAACCAATTTTGTATATTTTACACTCTGTTGAAGTGACATTCGTTAAACGGTTGGATTTGTTTTTTGTATATATTTGGCTTTCATGGTCATTAGTGACGATTGTAAATTATGTACTTGTCATGCGCCTTGTATATTTTGAAAAGAAAATAAAATCACCAATAATGAAGCAACTTGTTTTTTTTACTTTAGTCGGCGTGACGGCTAATTTATGGATTCGTTTTTCATTACTCGAATTTTTTACGAACTATTTAGTTTATGGCACTATTTTTTTCACCTTTTTATTACCGATTATTATTATTATTTTGAATAAAGTGAGGGGGCGAACTTTATCCGAATCGGAAAAATCATCTTAATCGTTACACCACTTTTTCTAGCGGGGTGTTGGGATGAGAGACTTTATAAAAATTCATCCGTAGTATCGCTCACTGGCATAGAAGGTACAATAGGAGATTTGACTGGTTATTATGCCTATCCGGAGGCTACCTCACCAGAAATGAAAACAGTAGTTATTACAGGTAATGGTATTTCACCACGTGATGTGCGTCAGGAGGCAGAGGTAAAAGTTGAGCAGACAATGGATTTATCTGTTTTATCAACAATTCTCATGTCTGAGGAAACCGCAGAGCATAATATTTATGAGTATTTGGATATTTATTTTCGGGATGCCAACAGTCCAATTACTTCAAAATTAGCCATTGTTCAAGGAGAGCTGAAACGATTTTTTGAAATAACTGAAAGCAGGCAAAGTACGACAGGAGAATATTATGACCGCTTTATCACAAGTCTCGAAGAAAACTCTTTAGTTATTCCGTACACATTACAAACCGCTACTTCTTTAATTTTTGAAGATGCCCAAGATTTGGCCTTGCCCTACTTGAAAATGGGGGAGGATGACCGTCCTAATGCGGATGGTATTGCTTTATTTTCGGGTAGGCACTATACCGGCAAAACCTTAAATACAACTGAAGCGATACTATTGAATATTATGAATGATTCGCTGGGGTTTTCGACACGGATTACTTATTTATTTAAAGATAGTCCTATAACTGTCCGGGTGGATAACTTAAAAAGGAAGCTTAATATTTCAGAAAATAAAATTGAAATTGATCTTAACATTGATTTTATGGTCTCTGAATTTCCACAGGATAACTTAGATAAGGTAAGCAATAGAAAAGAGCTGGACAAATTTCTTACTGAAAAGATTGAGCATGATATGAATGAAGTATTAAAAAAATTACAAGAAGCAAAGTGTGATGCGTTAGGGCTTGGTCGTAGTGTTCGAGCATTTCACCCGCAATGGTTCAAAAAGGATTGGAACGAGCATTTTTCTAATTTGGATATTTCCGCTAAGGTAAATATAGAAATTACGAAAACGGGTATATTGGAATAACTGTAATCAACACAGTTAAATATTTTGAAAAGGAGTGTCTTCAATTCAATGGAAAAAGAAATGAATTACGGCGATGATTATAAATTTATCCCTGCTACATCCGTACAAAGTGGGGTGAGCCAGGAATTATTGCCAGACTTGTATGCACACACAATTCAAATTGCAAATATTGTTTTTTACAGTTGTCCAGGTAGTAATGACTTTGTTTTAATAGACGCAGGCATGCCGAAAAGCGCGGAAGAAATTATTTCTGTAGCGGACAAGAGATTTGGTGAAAATGCAAAAGCAAAGGCGATCATTTTGACACATGGACATTTTGATCATGTAGGCGCAATCATTGAACTTGTTAAGCACTGGCAAGTTCCGGTTTTTGCTCACGCTTTGGAATTACCGTATTTAACTGGCACAAAAGATTATCCAAAGCCGGATCCAAGTGTAGATAGTGGACTAGTCGCAAAAATGTCACCAATGTTCCCTAATGAAGCGATCGATTTAGGAGAGGCCATTAACGAACTTCCTTCAGATGGAACCGTTCCTTTTATGGAAGGATTCCGGTGGATTCATACACCAGGCCATACACCGGGGCATGTTTCGCTTTATCGTGAAAGAGACGGGGCACTAATTGCTGGGGATGCTTTTGTAACGGTTAAGCAAGAATCGTTGTATAAAGTATTCACACAGGAAAAAGAAATGAATGGACCGCCAAAATATTTAACAGAGGATTTTGATGTAGCTTTTGAATCTGTAAAAAAACTAGCAGCTTTAAATCCTTCAGTGGCAATTACAGGGCATGGTGTGCCAATAGGTGGGGCAGAACTGAACGAGGGACTGAAAAATCTTATTGATAATTTCGAGAAGATTGCGCTACCGAAAAATGGCAAACATTTGGAATGAGTAATAAGTTAGAGTCATGCGATTAAGGCGAGTCTGAAATAATTGGACACGCCTTTTGATGTTTAAAAAAGGAATAAGATTTGAATCATGGCCAAAAATATTCCGCTGGCTAATGGGAAGAGCTTTAAAAATAAATACCCATTGTTACTGTCTGACAACTTTTCTAAAGGATCCTTAGCAGGAGAACCTAAATAACGGATAAAACGATTGAAAGGTGATTGTTTAACAGAAAGCTTTTTTGTTGGTACATCTATTTTGTAAGTGTCCAACAAGTTTGTAAGTTCTTCTTCGTTTTTAAAATCCTCTTTCATGTTGGAACGCCTCCTTTAACTCAATTTTCAAGACTTGAATGGCTTTGTGTAAACGGGATTTAACTGTACCTGTTGGAATACTTAATATAAGTGCTATTTCTTCTAATGGTAAATCTTCATAATAGGCAAGTAAAATCACCGCCCGTTGTTTGTCCGGGAGTTTTGCAATTGCCTGCTGAATCATAAGTTTATCATCCGTTTGCAGCGCTTTTTTAGGAATAGGAACTAAAAAAGGTAACAGCGTTTGCCACCGTTTTCTTCTATTTAGCTTATTAATTAAATGACGATAGGCGATTTGAAATAAAAACGACTTCACTGTGCCGAGGGATGCATTGTACTGATGATGCTTCTTTTGCAAAATCTCAAATGCATCCTGAACCGTATCGATACTAATTTGTTCTTCTTTCGTATAGCGGAATAAAAAGCAGTATAGAGGTTCATGAAGTCGTTCGTATAATACACCTAATGCTTCTATATTACCCGTCTGAACCTGCTGCATCAATTCTTCATTCGTCAATGTCATGGACTTCACCAATTTGTGCTTTAATACATTTTAAAGTAGAAGAAATTCTTGTCACTAAATAGGAAATCGTTACAATGACCCAGGCTTGGGCCTGATTTGTAAAAAATTGAACGTATGGGTTTTCAATAGTTTCACCACCGAAAGTAAGCAGCATATTTAATGCTTGAACACAAAAGATAGTGTATATAGCCAGTATAAGGGTAAGCGTATCAAATACATTCCAGCGTAAATAAATTTTCGTTTTTTTGTAGTTGATTTTGCCGTTTTCTTTAATGACATATTTTTTATGGTAAGGAATCATGATACCAAGAATAATAATGATCCCTATAGCAGCCACGATAAGAGAAATAATAAATCCAATACCCATTTTGCTCAGTCCTGCCTTATATAAATTTGTTTTGCAAATATACTTAATATCATACAAAGAATTGTTAGTATAATACTATATTGATAAAGGGGTAACCATGTATGGTCATTTAAATTTAACTGGAATTGTAATGTATCACTTAAATATAGCATCGGATTCCAAATTAAGTAAATATAATAATCCTGCGGTTGTTGCTCGTTAATCGTTAAAAATAGCGATGTCATCGTAATGGAAAACATAAATACAAGCATAATTGGGATAAGCAAACTTTGTGCAACTTTCCCGTTTTTTACAATACCAGCTACGATAAAGCATAGTGGATAAATCGCGAGTAAAACAAAATTACAAATTAAAATGATGGAAATAAGAGCAGTTATGGATAGTGAAATAATGAAGGAATAGCCTGCCAATAAAAGTAATAACACGAAATTCATCATTAGAAAAACTCCTAAACCAATCCCCAGAAAATACTTTGCCGGTGAAATATTTGTTCGTTTGAGTAGATGAATTGTATTATTTGCCTTTAAATCTGCCAAATAAATCGTTGCACTTGAAAATGCAAAGGCAAACACTAAAAGCATGATGGAGATTGGGAAAAACTGACCTTTAATCATAAAGTCCAACGTTTCCGGACTACTTTTTATACTGATCGTACATATCCATGAACAAATGATAAATATAAAGGCAGGAAGTAAATTACCCAGAAATACCCCAGTGTTACGAATCGATTCCAATATAAAGCTTTTAGCTACTTGTATAATCATTTAATCCGACCTCCTAATAATTGTCCTGTCACTTCAAAATACACAGCTTCTAAACCTGAAAACGTAGGGTTTTTATATTTCTCCACGAGCTCCTCTGTCGTACCGTGTTCGATAAATTGTCCATCCTGCATTAAATATACAAAATCAAATAACGTTTCTAGCCCTTTAATTTCGTGGCTAATAATAATCAAACATTTATTTTGAAGGTTTACTTGGTTTTGCAGAAAACCGAATAATTGCTTTTTCTTTTTTAAATCCAAATCTGCAAATGGTTCATCTAAAAGGACGATTGGTTTGTTCATTAAAAAGGCTAAGTACAGGGATAAGGCTTTTCGTTGGCCACCTGAAGTATTTTTAATTAATGTTTTTTCGTACTGGGTAATATCCAATAGTTCGTAAAGATCTTTAATGTTGGAAGGATTAGCAATCAATTTTGTGAAAAGCTGAATTACTTCCTTCACTTTTAAAAAAGAATAACTTTCAAAAAACTGATATTGTAGTGCGACTAAATTTGAGACATCTTCATGCTCGTTTCCACGGATAGACCCATGATCGATTTTTTCATCTCCAGCAATGCATTTTAACAATGTTGATTTCCCAGCACCATTATCACCGAGTAGCAGGTAACAATGGCCATACTGAAATGTTGATGATATTCCATTTAAAACAGAGTGGTTCTGATAGGATTTTTGAACTTTATCTAAAATTAACAAGGTGATGCCCCCTTTAATTTCCTTTTCAATAACTATACAAATGGGGAAAGAGGTAAGTTCATTTTTTATTTGAAAAATTTACAAGTTTTTTATAAATAATATATATGCTGTGAATTAGATGCCGTTTGTGAGGCTCACCAATCCGAGAATGCCTCCTAAAATAAGGGGAGATTTTACCGTTATTTGAGGGGGGAGTTCAATTCCGGGGTAAATAAGGGAACGTTTTACCGTTATTTCAAATAAAATCCTAAAATTTCATGTTTTTTAGTGCAATAACGGAAATTCCTTCCCTTATTTTGACTGTTTTTTATAATATTTTAGAAATAACGGAAATTTATTCCGCTATTTATCTCATTCCGCAAATCAATCTGCCGCCTCCACCCCCAACCACCATAATTGAATTTGAAATTATCGGCTTTAATCAGATATTTGTTAACTTAGTCATTGCTGGGTTACATTCTTATGCTTGAAAATATTATGAAGAAAAAACAGTGACCTCATAGGGAGATGCTGTTTTATGTATATAGTTATAAGGATTTTCGAATTTGCCACACACTTTTCACTTATATTTCAAATGTTACGTTTATATTTCAAAGGACTATTTTTATTGATATAGGGTAGAAAAGTAATAGAGATGGTTGTGAACTATCTATCTTATGAAACTTGCTATTTTGTATGAGGAGGATTTGACGTGGAAAACAATAACAATAAAAAAGTCGATCAATTGAAACAGTTTACTACAAAAGATGAAGGTCAGCCGCTAACTACTAATCATGGACTGAAATTAACGAATGATGAGCATTCCTTAACAATTGGTGAGCGCGGTCCAACGATAATGGAGGACTTTCATTTTCGTGAAAAAATGACGCATTTTGACCATGAGCGTATTCCGGAGCGTGTCGTACATGCGAGGGGCTCAGGTGCACATGGTGTATTTGAAAGCTATGGCGATGCCTCAGATATTACAATGGCTCATTTCTTAGGAGAGAAGGGTCGACAAACACCTGTATTTGTACGTTTCTCGACAGTAGCAGGATCAAGGGGCTCAGCAGAAACAGTTCGTGATGTACGTGGATTTGCAACGAAATTTTATACAGAAGAAGGGAATTATGATTTAGTTGGTAACAATATTCCAATCTTCTTTATTCAGGATGCGATCAAATTCCCTGATTTAATACATGCAGTAAAACCGGAACCTCATAATGAAATTCCTCAAGCGCAAAGTGCCCATGATACGTTTTGGGATTTTGTCGTAAACAATGAAGAAACGGCGCACATGACAATGTGGCATATGTCTGACCGTGCAATTCCGAAGAGCTATCGCCAAATGGAAGGGTTTGGTGTAAATACATTCCGTTTTGTTAATGCCAATGGAGAAGCTCATTTCGTAAAATTCCATTGGAAGCCTGTACAAGGTATGGAATCTTTAGTGTGGGATGAAGCTCAAAAAATTGCAGGTAAAGATCCTGATTTCCATCGTCGTGACCTGTTTGACCAAATCGAGGCAGGGAACTACCCGGAATATGAGCTAGCAGTACAGTTAATTCCACAGGAAGAAGAGTTCAAGTTTGATTTTGATATTTTGGATCCAACAAAGATTTGGCCAGAAGAGCTTATTCCTCTTCGAAAGCTTGGAAAAATGACGTTAAACCGTAATGTTGATAACTTCTTTGCTGAAACTGAACAAATTGCATTCCATGTAGGCCATGTTGTTCCAGGTATTGATTTTTCAAATGATCCATTGTTACAAGGGCGTTTATTCTCATATACAGATACACAGCTTATTCGTTTAGGTGGACCAAACTTCCATGAACTGCCGATAAACCGTCCAGTATGTCCTTTCCATAACAATCAGCGTGATGGTTACGGTCGTATGACGATTAATAAAGGACGTGTTGCTTATGGAAGAAATGGATTACAAAACGATACACCGCATGTAGTGGATCAAAAAGACGGCGGCTATGCTCATTATCAAGAAAAAATCGAAGGCCGTAAAGTACGTGCACGTAGCGTGTCATTTGAAGATTTTTATTCGCAGGCTCGTCAATTCTGGTTAAGCCAAACGCCTGTAGAACAGGAGCATATTATTGATGCCTTCTGCTTTGAATTAGGAAAAGTCGAAACAATTGAAATCCGTAAAGCAGCGGTAGATATGTTTGCACGAGTTGACCGTGCGATGGCTGAACAAATTGCACAGCGAATTGGTGTATCCGCACCAGATGCGTCAATCGAGCAGGTAGCGGATTTGCCACCATCAGATGCTGTGAGTATATTAAAAAACCAAGTACCGATTTTAAAGGCAAAAAAGGTTGGTATTATTGTCGACACAAACAGCAATGTGGATGATCTAATTCAAAGTTTGGAAAATGAAGGGGTTATTGTTGAGTTGATTAGTGATAAACAAGGCATGATCAATAACCGTGAAATTAACCATACATTAGATACGGCAGACCCTGTTCTTTACGATGGGCTATTTGTGGCAGCAAGCTTTACAGATGTAGTTCAAAATCGTAAAATGCAAAGATTTGCAGATGAAATATTCAATCATTATAAAGCACTAGGCTATATTGCATTTGAAGGTATGGATAAATTGTATGCAAATGCACCGGGTGTTGTAACAGCGCCTGATGAATTTATTAATGCTTTAAAAATGGGCCGCCATTTTGACCGTACAGATGCAACGGGATAATCTTTATATAATCAAATAAGTTGCATAAAAAAGTTCAAAAAGGCATTTTTCTCATTGAGAAAAATGTCTTTTTGTTGCACATGAAATATTATTTTCAACGTTTATTTTCTTTAGCCCATAATATTTGCCTTTGTAATTTGAATAAAAAAACGCTACACTACTTTTTGCTGTGAAATTGCTAGTTTACTAGAGTATGATATTATGAATGGGTATAAAAGCCAATATGAAAGTTCCATGACAAAGAGAGTTATCGAATTATTTGTACATTAACAAGAGCTTGTATGAGAATAAGGAAAGGGGGAATTATTTAGTAACTTAAATGGAAACTATAGTCTTTTAGAGCTGTGGTCTTTATTACCAGGGCAAAATGGTTATTTATATATTATCGCAGGATAGTATTTTAATGGATGAATCAAGTTAATATGAATTCTGAAAAATCTTATGTGAGGAATAACCTAAGTTATCTTTCTTATACATATTGAATCGTAGTTATACAAAAAAGGGGAGTGAGGCGTTTGAAAAATATATTAAAAATTGGAAGCGCATTTATTGGCGTGATTGTAGGTGCAGGATTCGCTTCAGGACAGGAAATACTACAATACTTTACTAGCTTTGGCACACTAGGGATTTTTGGAGCAATTTTATCGACTGTGCTATTTTCATGTATTGGTATGCTTTTAGTATGGCTTGGGAGTTATACAAAAACGAAATCACATAAAGATGTTATTTATCGAATTAGCGGGCGTTATCTTGGAATTGTAATCGATTTAATTCTTATTTTTACGTTGTTTGGCGTAGGGGTCGTTATGCTTGCCGGGGCTGGTTCGAACCTAAATCAGCAGTTTGGGTTACCTATTTTTGTAGGTACGACTCTTATGACAATACTTGTACTGTTAACAGGATTTTTAAAAGTAAATCGGGTTGTTTCAATCATCGGAAGCATTACGCCGGTTCTGATTATTTTCGTTATATTTATTGCGATTTACAGTTTTATTACTATGGAGGGGACATTTGCTTCCTTAAACGAAGTAGCTCAAGCAACACCGACAACATTACCAAACTGGTTTATTTCCAGTATTAATTACGTTTCATTTAATATCGCAGTTGGAGCTTCGATGTCAATTGTTATGGGCGGGGCTGAAAAAAGTCCAAAAACTGCAGCAATCGGTGGATTAGTAGGGGGACTTGTTTTAGGGATAATGATTCTCATAATCCATTTGGCTATTTTCTCCAAAATTGAAGAAGTTGGCACATTGGACATGCCAATGCTGGGAATAGTGAGTAACTTATCGCCAACACTAGGTATTGTCATGTCACTAGTTATCTTTACTATGATTTATAATACAGCAGTTGGAATGTTCTTTTCTTTCTCAGCTCGCTTTGCAGAATCAGGAACACAGAAATTTAAAATATTCTTTGTCATTACGATGATTGTTGGCTATTTAGCAAGCTATGTAGGATTTACTGGACTAGTTAGTTATTTTTATCCTCTAATTGGTTATTTGGGGATTATCCTTATTATTGTACTACTAGCTGCTCCTTTTATAATTAAGAGACAAGTTGCAAAAAATCAGTAAATTTTATTTTACTTGAATTGGTTTATGTGAACGCAAAAATAGTTGAATAAATTTTACCCGGCCCCTTTATTGCATTTAGGGAAGCCGGGTATTTTTATTTTTTGTGTATGTGATAATCAATATGTAGAAACTTCATTCCAAACAGTTTCATATCATGGGTTGCGATAAGCAATCCTTTGTGTTCCTTTATCACAAAATACTCATGTAGTGGTAGTTTGAATACATAGGAACCAATCGCCAAATACGTACCGGCATCGCCTTGTCCATCAGTCGTTAAGTACAGTACGCCGTCTTTTGCGGAAAGCTGTAAGATACCGTGCATCGAAGAAAAGGGCAGGGGTAGGGCAATATTCATATAAGTATTGGACGCATCAATATGCTGCGAATAAATCGCATTAAATACGGGTTCGCCATTAATCGACCGTTGCCAAACTCGCGGTTTTTCTCGCCCGTCATTTTGCGAATCGACTTCCAAAATTTTACCGTCCATCACAATCGTTTTTGAAGAGAACGGTAAATTCAGCTGTCCCATTTTCCGGCTAATAAACTGATACACAAAGGCAAAGGGTTTAAACCATGTTTCCCATTGAACAGACGCTTTTAATTCAAACTGCATTGTTCGTTCATAAAACTCAACGATTAAAACAGGGATTTCCTCTTTATTAAGATAAGATGCCATATCATCGATCAATCCACGCACTGGTTTGTTTGTTGGAGAGAATCGCCCCCGGATTTTGCTTACAGGGAATGAGTAATCGTTATGCTTTGTTGGCGGAATATAAAGACTCCAGGCGATTACAACGGCAATACCAAACCCCAAACAATTTAAAAGCCCATGAAAGTCCAGCATATCGGGAATATCCACAATAATTTTTCCAGTTAAATTACTGTAAGCGTATAAAAATGACCAAATGATTGTAAAACACAATGTTATAAAGCCCAGCCGGGTAAAAAGGCTTTGGACATGCGGCAACCGCCATTTCATGACATAGAAGCTAATACTGAAAATAGCAAGTACATATAAGCTGACCGAAATGATTTCAATAATTCTTGAAAAGGTAATTCCGACAGCTACTAGCATTGGTCCTGCGGCAATAACGGCACAGCAAAATTTATAGTATCGAGTCATATGAAGACGCCCAATCAATCCGACTGTAATACATAGTAAAAAGGCGGAATAATGAAAGTGAATAGCAGTTAGCCATGTAATAATCGGACTAAATCCTGTATTCAACTGCAAATGGAATGCCAAAAACCATAGTCCACCCATCACAATATAAATCAGTCCGATATCAATCATTATTTCAGCCGTGTTCGTAAACCCCCGTCTCAAAAATCGGTTGACCCCATGGGAAGCAATGACAAGTGTACCTAGCAAATAAGCAAGCACACAAAGTAGGATGAGGAAATCCTGTTGCGTGAAATACAGCATTGTTACAGCGAATTGACCGATTATAATAATCAGCTTTTGCCAATTTTTCAGTAAAACTAACTGTTCCAGTATGACTGGTACAAAGATCAGTTGTGCTAATGTTAAATAATAGTACATTGATGTTGGCTCATTAAATAACAGTAGGGCACCCATACAAGTAAGACCGATGCTTGTTAAAGGTCTACTGAGCACACGGCGTAAACTGACCAGCATACATCATCATCCTTCCAAACAAATCATTGTAAATGGAGACATGGATCGTATACACATCCAGCACATCATCATATCCTTCTGTCACAACTACGCGACCTGTCAGCTTCCTGGGCAAGACAACCTCTGTCTTGCCAATTACAGCACGTTGGTCTACGGAACGGATCATTAAGGAACCGTCTTTCGTAACATTCATTTTTAAATCCGAGTAGAACAGTGCCGGATCCCCTAAATAATCTTTTACGATTTGCCGCTCCAAATCGACTGTCATTGTAGCATTGAACTTGCGTGTTGTCTGATCAAAGAAAAAAGTACGTTCCCAATAGACTTCGGCTTCTTTTTCATTGTTCATTCTCGCTGTATTCGTAATTGTAAAGGGAATTTCCTTGCCGTACTCGGGAAATAGAAAATCGGTTTTCGTAAACAAATGATACATCGGACGTAAAAAACGTGGTCCGGAATGAATGACTTGCATTGTCCCTTGTGCATAAAAAGGCTGGCATAATGGAAGGCGGTATCTTTCCTGCAGTTTTGGATGAAGCTTGTTAAAGTCATTTGCCAACAATGTTACGTAAATCATATTAAGCACCTCTTTTTCGTTTGCAAAATCTTGCAGTCGGTAATTCTTTTGTCAGTAGTAAAGCAATGATGGAAGCAAACCATAATCCAATATTCAGTGTGACGACATTAAATGGAGCCGTTGCAACTGTGGGTGCCGCAATGATTGCGCTTAATGTCAGCAAAGGGAACAACACAATTTGCGCCTTTAGCAGCAGTTGTTGCAATTTAGGTACCAAAAAAAGTAACCCAATCATCATTTCCAAAACGCCAATCCAAATAATTGCCGTGGACGCTTGGCCCAATGATAGCGGTGACAGTTTCATCAGCATATCAATCTCAAGCGGATGCTTCATCAGCACTTTCGGTACGAGACCTTGGTACATCCATGTAAAACTAAATAGAAAGCAGAGCAAATAATAGCTGAAAAATCGTCGGTATTGAGTGGCCGGTTTTTCTCCGGATTCAATCCACCTTGCGAGTACATTAAAACTAAGTGCGGTAGCCCAACCGATTACAGGGCGAAACAGCTGATCGAATAATTGTCCGAGTTGACCGAATCGGACGTCGTAGTCATACTGGGTGAGAAAAGTTACATGGTCACCATTCGGTATATATTGCCAATAGCCGCGACCTTCCTTAATAGGGGAGATCAGTTGCGGTGTCCCGAAATGGAGCGAAGAGGTTTTAACACCACTTGCTTTTTCGTGTGTTCCTTTACTTTCCCCCCAACCGGCTACCGACAGACCCGGCATCACTTTGGTTGTATATGTAAATGTTTGAGGAGCATCCTCATGTTGTTTTTCAATATAGGTAATCGATGTAAATCGCAAATCCCACTGTTCATGTAGGTCGGGCTGCTGTGTATAGTGCCATACTTCTTCAATCGAGCTGTCTATTACGGTTTCCACATAAATCGGCTTTTTCTTCAAGATGTTCAGCTCCTTTATTAAAAAAATGTATTCTTTTCATTCATCATACATTAATTTAACCATCCTGATTAGACAATGTGTCTTAATTATTCACACTACAGAAAAAGTCTCAGCAATTACGAAACCAATTAATGTCTGATATTAACTTCCAGTAAGATAATTCCAACCGAGAAAATCCGTTCATAAAATTGAGCGGGTTTTTTTATGTTTATCTTTTATGAAATATAAATTAATAATTTTATTGACAATAAATGGGGTTATTATATATATTGTATATAAAGTATATATACAATATGGATTGAGGATACAAGCATGCAAATTTTAATCGCTCACAATTCGAAAGAACCGATTTACGAGCAAATCTTTAATCAAATAAAGAAAAGTATTTTGGCTAACGAACTTCCTTCGGGATATGCTTTACCCTCTATGCGTAATATGGCAAAAGATTTAGAGGTCAGTGTCATTACGACAAAGCGCGCATATGAGGAATTGGAAAAGGCCGGATTAATTTACTCTGTTGTCGGGAAGGGCTCCTTCGTTTCGGAGCAAAATATCGAAATGATTATCGAAAGAAAACAAAAAGTAATTGAAGAACAGTTGAGTCAGGCGATAAAAAACAGCAAGGAAATCGGATTAAGTTTGGAAGAACTAAAAGAAATTATGACATTGTTATATGAGGAGATGGATTAATGGAATCAGTAATACAATTTACAAATGTGAATAAAGCTTTTAATGATTTTGCGATTAAGAATCTTACCTTTGAAATTAAAAAAGGCTTTGTTACTGGATTTGTCGGGGCGAATGGAACGGGGAAATCAACGGCGATTAAGCTGCTTATGAATTTACTGCAGCCTGACAGTGGGGAAGTTAAAGTTTTCGGTTTAAATTATAAAACACATGAAAAAGAAATCAAACAGAGGATCGGTTTTGTCTATGATGAACATGTGTTTTATGAGCATCTTACATTGCAGGAAATGAAGAATTTAATTCAGCCAGTATATACACAATGGGATGACGAGCTTTTTTATAAATATGTAGAGCAATTTCAATTGCCTTTAAAGAAGAAAATCAAAACCTTCTCTAAAGGGATGATGATGAAAGCTTCACTGGCAATCGCTTTATCCCATCATGCAGAACTGATTGTTATGGATGAGCCGACAGCAGGACTGGACCCAGTGTTCAGACGTGAGTTTTTAAATTTATTGCATGAGATTGTACAGGATGGCGAAAAAACCATATTCTTTTCAACACATATAACATCCGATTTAGATCGGATTGCAGATTATATTATCTTCCTTCACAATGGAGAGCTAATATTTATGCATGAATTTTATACAATCGCAGAAAAATACGTCCTCGTTAAAGGCGGGTTGAATTTACTTGATCAAGACACCGAGAAAGAGTTTATTGCAGTTAGAAAAACAGAGCTAGGATTCGAAGGTTTGTCGTGTAATAAGGAACAGGTAATGCAATTATTTGGAGACTTAGCTATATACGAAACAGCAACGCTCGAAGATATTATGTTCTATACAAAGAAAGGTGGAGAGAAGGGTGTATCAATTAGTTAAAAAGGATTTAATCATTCATAAAAAAATGCTAATGGGTATGTTTCTTGTTTTGCTTATTTATATGTACATCGATATTCCGATTATTTTTCTAGGTCTATTATTTTCCATGACATTGACATTAAACCTATTTTCAACGGATGAAAAGCGACATGCACAAATGTTATTAAGCTCATTACCTTTTACACGTAAAGAAATTGTCAGCTCAAAATACATTTCAGCAATATTTTTTATTTTATTAATCGTATTGGCGATAACTGGTGGTAGTTTATTATTTCAACAAGTGTTACCAAACGGGTTTCATTTATTAATGATTGCAATCGGATCGTTATTTGTCGTTTCTTTTATGTATCCAGTTGCCTATAAATTTACTAGTAAATATGTGAACATCACATTCTTCACATGCTTTGGACTTTATTTGGCAATAATTATGTTTTTCATCCCTAATTTAAATGATCAGATTCGGGAAATTTTCACCAAAATAATGAATTTAGGGGAATCGCAGCTTACTTTATATGCAGGCCTTATCTTGGTGATTACGTATATTCTATCCTGGTTATTATCAATTCGAATTTATGAAAAGAAAGTGTTTTAAACATCCCTTTAGGAGAAGTTTTTATGAAACTAATAAAAAAACAGTGGTTACTTCCTATTTTTGCTTTTTTATTACTACAAGTGGTTTTTGTATTAATGGAGTTTACAGGCTGGATTCCTCGTTTAAGAGAAATAGACGGGAATTTATTTGGTACCCTTACAGATACCCTGCTGTTTAAAGAGTGGTTTAACTTTTACGATACGCCGTTCTTTAACCTGTTCACCGTCTTTTTGGGAGTGCTCGTTATTATAAATATCATAGTCAGTTTATTATTCAAAAAAATAAAGGTTTTTTAATACAGTTAATCAAGCTTCCAAACCATTTATAAAGGAAAATGCCTGAGATAGCGCATTTTCCTTTTTCTAATTTAAAAGATTTCAATAGTAGTTCGGCTGCTGTGATATGCTACCCATTAGCTAGACAAATTGAAAGTAGCATTTTGGGACGTTATTTTGAACTATTATGAATACTACAAGTTTAAAATATCATTTATAATCTGTTTCAACCCATCATTCAAACCTAATAAATTATGATATTTCTCCGTTACAAAAACATAACTATGATTTGTACTTTCAGGTGAAAAGATATAGTCAAATTCATTAATTTCCGTTGTATATTCCTTTTCAACGAATACCTCTGTACTATCTTCTACTTTGTATATATTCACTTTATATTGAATTGTATTATCATTTAAATACTCGATAACATATGTGGACTCCTTATTTAATAATTTTTTTTCAGATTTTTTTAATTCAAAAAAGGGCTGGTCATATATATTAACCATATCGTTAAAAAAATCATTGTTCTGAGTATATTCGTATATTTGTTTCTCTGTTTCGCTATCTTTTACGATGATTAAATCGACTGAGGAAATGTTATTTAATATTCCCCCTATGTAATTCACTTTGTTTTGCTCACTCCAAATAGAAAAAATGACTCCAGCAAAAACAAAAAAGGCTATTAAGAATATCCATTTCTTCATATGACACCCCCAATAATAGTTATTTAATCTATATTCGATTTGTTATTTAAAATACCTTTAGAACATTCCCAAAGCAAATTTTGGGCGAATTTCAAAATGCTTATTGCACCTAAAGCTCGTTAGTTTAATAAGAAAAACGATGCTTATTAAAAAATCGAGCTCGATTGCTAATTTACATCTTTGATATACCATAGATAAAAATACAAAGTAATAAACTGATAATGGTTAAGCCAGCAACTGGAATAGCAAAAACTTTATTGTTTTTAAATTCATAGATTGCTGTAATTATACCTGCGACGCATAATACTAACCATACTGGTATAAACACAGCATCCGCAATATTTGTTGGTAAAAGAGCGTAACCACTAATTAAGTAAAATACCCAATGAAAAACCAACAGTCCTACTATTACATAAGAAAATTTTCGAGGTGGGTTTCCTTTTTGAACTTTTCTAACAGCTATAAATACAGGAATGGAAAACGTTAAAAATGCAATAATGCCAACAACCATTAAAAATATTAATGAAATTCCAATGATGAACACTCCCTATCACATTACCTGATTTTGTAATCTGACTTATTTTACAATAAAAGGTTGCATCACCCGATTATTGAATACAAGTAAAACAAGTACTAAACCGACGTTTGATAACATTTGTAGTGCTCGACTTTTTAAATCCCATAATTACTGTTTTCTCCTCAATATCCAGATATCACGATGAAGAAATTAGAATTTTTAATAAACAGTAGATATGCGTGAACTTTAGCATTTATTCGTAATTTTAAGAATAAATTGTAATGTAAGGGTTTCCTTTTTTGTTCTGAATAGCTAAACTAGCAGTATAGTATAAAAAATAAGGAGGAATTTCATGAAGAAAAAATTATTTTTAGTTTCTGCTTTATCGTTATCATTGGCACTTGCTGCTTGTAATGGAAGTGATGACAAAGAAAATGGGGGAACTGACGCAACTGAAGGTTTGGAAACAAACATCGTAACAATTGCAACAGGTGGTGCGAGTGGGCCTTATAACATTATCGGTACAACGCTTGCGGATCAATACGTGAAAGAGTTTGATGTGAACTCTCGTACGCAAACAACGGGTGCATCTGTAGAAAACATTAATTTATTGGAACAAGGGAAAGCAGAAATGGCATTTGTCATGAGTGATGCTTTGTCTCAGGCAATCAATGGAGAAGTGAGTTTTAATGAACCGATAAAAAATGTTTCTCAAATTGCAACATTGTATCCGAACGTTGTACAAATCATTACAAAAGAAGGATCGGGAATTAATACAATTGAAGATTTAAAAGGAAAACGCATAGCTGTTGGAGATCAAAACTCAGGTGTAGAAATTAATGCCCGCGTATTACTGAATGGGCACGGGATTACATATGAGGATGTTAAAGTGGATTACTTAGGGTATGCGGAAGCAGCGGATGGCTTAAAAGCTGGAACAATTGATGCAGCCTTTTTAACGAGTGGCTTACCAAATGCTTCTGTCATGGAGTTAGCTGAAACAACAGGTATCCAATTAGTATCCGTAAACGCTGAAAAAGTAGCAGAAATTGCAAAAGAACATCCGTACTTTATTTCGTATGATATCGCAGTAGATACGTATAAAAATGAAGAAGCGATTACAACAGCGGCCGTGCCAAACGCACTGGTTGTTCGTACAGATATGAGTGAAGATGATGTATATGATTTAACGAAGCAATTCTTTGAAAGTTTACCTACTCTTCAAAATTCACATCAAGCTGCAAATGATATTACATTAGACGCTGCACAAGAAAGCGTTGTAGCACCAATTCATCCAGGTGCACAACGTTATTATGATGAGCAAGCGAAGTAAGAGCTTTACAATCGGAGGAGCGGTAGTAATCGCCCTCCTTTTCGCTTCTTTTTTCTTGAATTTTTCAGTTGTAACTGTCGAAGCCGATGAACAAATGTATTGGACTTGGCAAGATGCATTTGAACTGGCATGGATTCATTCAGTGGAAAAAGAGGAGTGGGTGGAGTTTTATGAAATAAAAAATGATCAACTACTTTTAACACACACATCATTTAAAACGTTCGGGGCAGGGGTCCCCAGCACACCGAATGACGGGAAGAATACTGTGCTTGAAAACGGCTATGTAACAATGGACATCGACAGAATGTTTCGATCTCTGCAACTAGTTGTATCTGAGAACGTAGAAAGCACACTGCTGTTAGAAGAAAAGGAAGTACCATTATATAAGCTGACAAAAAATTATGAAGTCGTTACCATTTCCGTAACGAAACTCTCTTTATGGGATATGGTATTTAAGGGGGTAAAGTTATGACAGAAGGAAAAAAAGAAACGGTGTTGGCTGAAGAAATTTCAAGTGATCAAGTAAAAGCAGTTCTTGAAAAATACGATACTGATTCAAAAGTACGGAAATACAGTAACAAAAGTATGGTCATCCTGCTAAGTGTTTTAGGCATTCTGTATTCACTATTTCATTTGTATATTACGTTTAATCCGATTCCGACCCTGTTAATGCGTTCGATTCACTTACTTTTTGCTATGGGTCTTGTGTTTTTAATCTATCCAACCTTCAATAAACAACGTAGAGACAAAATTCCTTTTTATGATTGGATATTATTTGCTTTAAGTATTGGAGCTTGTGGCTACTTATTTGTAGAATATCAGGATATTGTTTCAACACGAGGTGGTATTCCGAACACGGTAGATATTATCGTTGCAATCATGGCTGTACTCTTGGTACTGGAAACGGCAAGGCGTGTAACAGGATGGATTTTACCGATTTTGGCCTTGGTATTCCTAAGTTATCCATTCTTTAGTCACCAAGGATGGTTGCCACGTATGATGATGACACGAGAGTTTGATTTAGGTGATATTTTCGGTCAATTGTTCTTAAAAACGGAAGGATTATTTTCAACAGCCATTGGAGCTTCCGTGCAATTCATCTTCCTATTTATTTTGTTTGGTGCTTTTTTATCTAAATCCGGAATGGGTCAATTCTTTAACGATTTAGCACTTGCTTTAGCAGGACATAAACAAGGAGGACCTGCCAAAGTATCGGTTATCTCTAGTGCATTTATGGGGAGTATTAATGGATCCGCCGTTGCGAATGTTGTCGGAACAGGAGCATTTACAATTCCTTTAATGAAAAAAATTGGCTATAAAAAAGATTTTGCTGGAGCCGTTGAGGCAAGTGCCTCCATTGGTGGACAAATCCTGCCGCCTGTTATGGGAGCGAGTGCCTTCATTATGGCGGAAACTACAGGTATCAGTTATGGTACGATTGCACTTGCTGCCATCATCCCAGCACTTTTATACTTTTTAGGTGTAATCATGCAAGTACACTTTCGAGCAGGTCGTGATGGATTAAAAGGGATTCCAAAGCCAGACCTCCCGCGTGTAAAGGAAGTATTACTAGACAAAGGTCATTTAATAATTCCGCTTGTGGCGCTTGTGGCACTACTCGGTTCAGGAATGCCAGTTGCACATGCTGCCTTTTGGACGATTGTTTTAACTGTTGTTGTGGCAGCTGTGCGGAAGCATACACGTATGTCGTTTAAAGATATTTTGTTCGCGTTAGAAGACGGAGCACGTCAATCCCTTTCAACCGTTATTGCCTGTGGTGTCGTTGGTATTATTATCGGTGTAGTGAATTTGACAAGCTTTGGCTCAACTTTAACGTCTGCCATTACTACACTTGGTTCAGGCAGCTTATTTTTAACATTATTCCTAACAATGATTGCTTCGATTATTCTCGGAATGGGGCTTCCAAGTATTCCAGCATATATTATTACAGCTACGATGGTCGCACCTGCACTTGCGGATTTTGGAGTTCCGCTTTTAGTGGCGCATATGTTTGTGTTCTATTTCGGTATTTTTGCCAATATCACACCACCTGTCGCACTTGCTTCATTTGCGGCAGCAGGGCTTTCGGGAGGAAGTCCTATGAAAACTGGTGCCGTATCCGTTCGCTTAGCACTCGCAGGATTTATTGTCCCGTATTTATTCGTATACGCTCCTGCTATGCTCTTAATTGATCCGACAGGACTACCAATGAACGCAACTGAATTCCCGTGGGCATCAATTCCTGATATTTTATCAGTAACGATTTCATCAATTTTGGGTGTAGTGGGGATTGGTGCGGCACTCGAGGGGTATTTCAAAACCTATATGAACGTCATCACCCGTATCGTTTTAGCAGCAGGTGCATTATTACTCATAGTTCCTGAGTTCTATACGGATGTAATTGGTGGGTTAATTGTAGTGGGTATTTTTGTATTTAATACGTTACAAAACAATAGAGAAGAAAACCTAGCAAAAGAAGTCGTTGAATAATATAAAGAAAACATAAGATTCTCCAATGCAGTTTAAATCAATATTGAAGGAAAATGCCTAACTCTAGCATTTTCCTTTTTTATTTCGAATTTAAAAGATTTCAAAAGTAGTTCGGCTGTCATTTTCATCTGTAATATAGGAGACATTTTCATATTTCGAAGCTATCGCCTGATCGTGTAATGCTTTTAGGACTTGCTGATCCTTTGCATAAATGGTTACATAGGAACAATCCACAAGTAAAAGTACAAATTCACATTGGCTGTTCAAAAACTGCTCATATGAAGTGAAATCTCTCACATGAAGAGGGTCAGGAAAAGCTTTTAAGTCCGCAAATATTAAATAATAATCCGTTTCAGAAATTCTTTTATAAAAAGCGTCTCCTGTATATAAATATGGTTTCGGGAATAGGGGGCTACCTAATTTATCATTTTCAATATAATAAGCCTCCTCACCACCAGTCTTCCAAAAATAATTTTTGAAATCGAAAGCATTTAAAATGTCTAGCAAGAATTGTCCATATCTGTTTGGAATCTCAAAAGATAGTCCTCTCATCTAATATTCGATCCTCCTTCCCAATCGTCTAACATCACGGCAATGGTATGATATATAATTTTTATCTACTCAGTTCAAGTAGTCTGCCTCACTATAGTAAGGACCAAAGTCACTTTCATGTGTTACTACGTATGTCCATGTAAAATGCTCGTCTACAATATAGACATCTTCTTCCTGTTCAAAATGAATAGCTTTTAGTGTGTCTGCTCGTTCAATTAACAAAACTTCTGGTAATCGCTGATGAAACACGTAGCACTTTGTTTTCTTTTTCATATCAAAGGCTTTGTTTGCGGCAGCTTTTACAAAATGGGATTTTCGTTCATTGCTAAAAACATGCCATAAATAACCACAGCAATAACGATCTCCGTAAAGATATATTTTTTCCTTTTCACTTTCATTTAAATGGTGAACAAAAGCATCTTCCCAGCGTTTACGGAAATAGGGGGCAAAGTAGAGATATTCTTTAAATTTAATTTTATTTTTTTCAAGCTGCTTGATTAATTGGTTCATATATACCTCCAATGATTTGATATGTGTTACTTCCATTAAATCTGAAAATCTACTGGCTAGCCAGGATGAAAATTTGGTTGCTCCGGTAACAGGAAATGGAGAAAACCGTTATTTGAGTGAAGCACAGCATGAACAATAAAAAGAAACACTTAATTTATCACTACGGGCAATAAGTGCAATGATAAACAAGGATTATGAATATTTAGAAGGAATTCTTGCCCCTACAGTAAAACTTAATAAAGAGAATAATACGATTTCTTATGGGGATTCAAATAAAATACCTATAAGAGACACTTTGATTATAACAATTTTGAGTTTAGAGGTTATATGGTTCAAGGAGAGATAGTGTGCATAATTTTAGGGGTTTATCATTTGTTAAGGATAAAGAGAAGACTGGGAATTATCTACTGGACTCAAGTTATACTAATTAGGGTAATTTCAAATAACCAGAAAAAGGTAACAGGAGGGAAAATGAAAAATATTAAAGGGCTTTTAATTTTAGTCATAAGTTTGCTAGTGCTTTCTGGATGTAATGAGGATGAAAAGCAACCGGTTTCTACTATTAACACTGAAGAAATTAATCCAGACAAAGAAACTGAAAAAGAATTATTAGCATTGTCAGAAAAAATATTTTCGCTGTTAAAGGAGTCTAACTACGAAAAAGTAGCTGAAAAGGTTGAACCAGAACATGGAGTTACTTTTGCATTCTATGCGGATTTTGGGAATCCCGAAGGCTATGGAGGAGAATATGTAAACTTAACAAAGCAGGAGATAAGTAAAAGTAATGATACAAAGTATTTATGGGGAGCAGATGAATCAGATAAAGAATTTAAAATGTCCCTAGATGAATATGTTCAACAGTTCCTCTTACGAAGCTGGGGGAGAAGAGAAGTAGATTATAGTATTATTACATTCAATGAACCAGCAGAGAATTTTGCAGGTGTTTTTAATACCATCCATGATTATTACCCGGATGCTAAATACGTAGAATACTATTCGCCTGGTGAAACGGAGCATTTGTTTCAATCACTGCGGTTCATCTATCAAGAAAGAGATGGGGAATGGTATCTTATCGGAATAGCTCGTGATGTATCTACTTTATGACAAATTGAATGTAATGTTGCTTTAGTAAATTCGTTGGCAAGCATTTGGTGCTGACTCCATGTGAAGAATAACTGTATTTGAGTAATCAATAGAGGGAGTTATTAATAATAAACTGAATTCCAGATTACAAGGAGTAGGCCTTTAATCTGGAATTTAGTTTCAAGCAATTATATTGAATTGGCTTATTTAGAAATCATCAAATCCTAAATTTACCGGCTCTAACGGGAGATCTCCAACGGAACCAATCATATTTGTTGTGGCTACGGATTTCTCCACTTCTTCAAATTTAATCCCATCAATCCACGCTTCTCCTGCTCCAGAGAGTAAAAGTCCAAAATGAATAGAAGCACTATCTTCGGGTACATCCAGTACAATCGAGTAGTAATTCCAATCTGTAGTACCATGGATAGCGCGGTTGTCCATATTATCAAATTGGAGTAAATCACCGTTTTTAGAATCAATACGGCACCACGCACCACATTTCACCGCTTCCTTTGTTTTAATAAAGCAAGACATTTTGAAACGTTTGCCGACCCAATTTTTTGCCGAAAAAGATTGCATCATTGTGCCAAATTGCCCCTCATCCATAGCTCCAGTGCAACCTAGATAACCGGATTTTGTTCCGGTATGAAATACTTCAGTATCTGCTTTCATTGTGTACGCTGCTGGATTTGTCCCGCTCAAAAACCAGCCTTTTACTTCGTTTGTTGTCGTCATTTCCTGTTCCTCCGTTCGCATAATTGATTTCATTAGATTGCGGTATTTTCCAGGGGGCATATTGTATAGCTCTTTGAATGCTCTAGTAAATGCTTCTTGAGACTGGAAATGGCATTCAAGCGAAATTTCCATAATACTTAAATCGGAATGAAGCAGGAATAGAGAAGCCATTGCAAGACGCCTTTTCCGAATATACTCTCCAATCGTTAAACCCGTTTCCTTTTTAAAACTTCTTGTTAAATGAAACTTAGAATAGCCGATTTTCTTTGCATAATCTTCTAGTTGCCAATGTTCTAAAAGATGATCCTCTAGTGTAGTAATGATATCCTGCACGATTAAACTATACATTGCTGTCCACCTCTAGAATTAAGTATAACGAAGAAATGATTGATTTTTTTGATAATTATTGCGGTACGATTTTACTACCGATCCGATTAATTAACTCCAATAAAAATAAAGCCCATGCCCATCCGTATTTTTTAATACTTTTAAGTTAGTTGTCTCATTCGAATTAATATAATCCACATGTAAATGTTGATCGTACATATTATTATAAACATGGTAAATCGGTGTTTTGCTGCTTAAATTGTTGATCATTGATAATAAATCTTCCTTTAATTCTAAAGGGAACTGATTGGCAACATGCGTATGAAAAATGACAATTTGTGATTCTTCATTTAGTTCGCCAATATACTTTGGAATCAACTTTCTGAAATCACCTTCTAATAAAGTTTTCTCACAGTTTAAATGGATTTCACGCGCCTTTTTTAAATTTTCTTTTCGCTTCTGTTGTTCTGGCCAAATTAAGCACTGGAGCCAATAATAGTCGTCTTCCTCTTTTAAGTCGATAATGTTTAAGTCAATTCCTAAGCGGTTTTTAATTTCAAACGTATCTATCCCGATTAAAGTATCTCCTAAATTCTTCGCGTTTATCTGAAGGGAACTTCCTTTAGCTCCATAATGAATAGGATCAGATTGTTGAATTTCGTATTGATAATAATCAAGGTTTAATAATAATCCTGCACTTGTTCCAATCTCGATAAGTGTTAATGGTTTGTTACTTCGTTTAAAAATTTCATGGAAAATGGGGTACAGGTAGGCTGCTCGTTGAACCTCATTTGTTTGCACTTTTTTCGTCTGGAATAATTGTATTAACTCGTGTTTATTTTCCTTACAGAAATCCTTTAATAAATGAAAGCTCGTTTCGAATTCGGTTTCTTCCGGGTGAAGAAAACAGTGAGCTAATGGTCGTTTTGATCTTAATGCTAAATATTGCACCGAAGCAAAAAAGAGATTTGGTTTAGGCTGTGTCTTAGGAATATGCTTGATTAAATCTAGCAGAAAATCCTCCTTAACGATGCGATGGCACCAAAATTCATATAGAGGGCTGTTATCTTTTGCTTCCATTTCTGCAAAGCGATTAAAAGTTGAGATAATTTGATTTTTTCCCATGTTCATACCTTCTTTCTTTTGAGTGACTTTATCGTATAATAAATATTAAATTAACAGAATTAATAAAAATTAATGAAATTGATTAATATTATTAATTAGAAGAAGGTGAAATCATGGAGCTAAAATGGCTGAAAACTTTTGTGACAGTTTATGAATGCAGCAATTTTAGGGTAGCTGCTGAAAGACTGTTTATTTCGCAACCAAGCATTTCCGTACATATAAAATTATTGGAAGAAGATTTAAAGGTACCTCTGTTTGTAAGAAATCATACACAAATTCAACTTACAAGAGAAGGGGAGTATTTTTATCCTTTAGCGAAAGAGATTTTAGAGAAGGCTAATGAAAATAAACAGTTATTGTTATCGTATTCAAATTCTGAAAAGATTCAATTATCCATTGCGCTATCTCCAATATTGGTAACAACAAAACTTCCCGAAATTTTGTATGAATTTATGTCCCATTTTACAAACTACGAGCTTGATATCGTAATAGAAGAATCACATGATATAGATGCTTTAATTCGCTTACAAACGGTCCACCTTGCGATAGGTACAAGCAACAGTAAGTTTAAAGATATTCATGCAGAAAAATTACAAACAAGTCCACTTGTTTTAGCATACCCGCCTTCATTCAAAGATGAAGATAAAAAAATATCAATTATCTTGTCAGAACTATTAAAGGAATATCCAATGTTTGTAGGGTATTTGGAGGGAATAGAGCCGCTATTAACACTAATTGAACAAGAACACAAAATTCCCCGGAAAAATACAATTAAAGAAAGTAATATCGTGAAACAACTAGTATTAGGTGGTTTAGGAATTGGTTTTCTACCTAAGTTTCTCATAGAAGATGAGCTGGCAGAGGCTAGATTGAAAATTTTAGAATTAAAGCCGCATATGCATTTGTTTCCTGTAGAAATTTATATGAAGCACGTTCGAGAGAGTGAGCAATTATTGCCTTTATTAAACTTTATTAGAGAAAAATATAATTCGAATTTATAACAGCACTAATTAACAAGGCTTTAAAGTTTGTGTGTCAGTATTTAGTGGAAAAATGTTAGGTCATTGGACAGGCATGCGCCAATATCGGATTGAATACATGCCTGTTAAAATTATCTTGATATGTTTAGTCGATTAAAGCGTTCAGTTTTATATGGGTAGCATCTATCTGTAAAATAGACACTTTTTCAATATGATTAGGGGCAAGTAGAATTATTAAAACCTTCTTATTGCTTTACCTTTACACTAATTTTCGTAATATAATTCTCCTCTTCTTTTGTGACAATCGAGTGGAGTAAGTATTCTTCGTGAATATCCCCATCTAACTCGAATCCTTTCTTCTTTAAATGGCTAAAGAGGATGTTATACGTACGTTGAATCTCTTCAAAAGGCCCCTTATGGTAAATAATTGCATAGTCTCCAGCAGGCTTCATGACAACTGAAGGGGCATCTGTATGACAAAACAGATAGCTTTCTGCTTCAGACTCGGGTTCCATAAAATTATTAGACTTCCAGTATTCTTCTTTCGGATAGACAACGCCATATGCTGCCGTGCTTTTGACGCCCAACGTTTTGTGAAAAGGAGTAAACAGTTCGTACAGTTCTTCCATGGGTTTTGTCCAATCAATCCTCTCTGAACTATAAACAACGGGCTCAGCAGGTAATGCTTGAATTGTTACTTCACTTAATACGACCTGCTCTAGTTCCTTCGTTAAGGCAACTGTACGCTCAAGAAACTGTTGAATATGTTGTAACTTTTGAATTTCTTTTGCGACTTTTTCATTCTGTTGCATTGCTAAGCGCTGTAAATCTTCCACGTTAGGCGAGCTAAAATAATGTTTCAGCTCTTTAATCGGTAAATCGACTGCACGGAGCGATTGAATGGCTGAAAACTGGTCAACCTGACTATAGGTGTAATAGCGGTAACCGTTTTCAAAGGTACCAGCAGGTTTAAATAAATCAATTTTATCGTAATACAAAAGCGTATCTTTATTGACCTCTACTAACTTCGCGAATTCCCCTGTTGAAAATGTTTTTTCGTATAATTTCATCATAATTTTGCATTTCACCCTTTACTCTGGACTTACTCCACACTTTACACTGTGTAGTAGTTAAAAGACAAGCGAACTTCATATTCGACTTGCTTTACGGTTAGATAGGAGACGATTTCATGCCACACAAGCTTGTGCCAACGATGCTAACACTTTGTAATTTTGCGAGTGGTTTTTTAGCGATTTATGCCGTATTCGCCCAACGGTTTAGTATAGCAATATTATTCATATGTTTTGGATTATTATTTGATTTGTTTGATGGGTGGACAGCTCGAAAATTAAATGCCGTTTCGACGTTCGGGAAAGAATTGGATTCACTCGCTGATATTGTGACATTTGGTGTTGCACCAGCTATTTTAGCCTATCATCTCGTGTTAAGCGAACTAGGAACAATCGGGTTAGGTGTTGCATTACTTTTCAGTATCGGGGCGATTCTTCGCCTTGCACGTTTTAATGCGATACAAAGTGACTTACCGACATTTATTGGACTTCCTGTACCTGGGGCGGCGATTGGTTTACTACTGAGTGTAGCCTTCATGTCACCGTGGTTTGTCGTTTTGAGTACATGTTTACTGAGCTGGCTAATGGTGAGTCATGCGAAATTTCCTCACTTTAAAAAAATCAAAGTAGATGAGGAAGAGGTACATGGCTTACATTGATCAACTTATTGGCAACTATGGTTATGCAGCGGTATTTATTATCCTTGCGCTCGGTTTATTTAGCCTGCCGATTCCAGATGAAGTAATGGTATTACTAGTGGGGTATTTCACAAAAATTGGTTTATTGCATTATAGCTTTTCGCTAATCGCTATTTTTAGTGGCTCATTCATTGGCATGCTACTTAGTTATGTTTTAGGGAAAAGGCTAGGTCGTCCGTTAATGGATTGGCTCGGAAAGTGGTGGGAAAATTCTACAAAATTGTGCCATAAAGCTGAGCATTGGATTGAAAAGTATGGGGCGCCTGCAATTATTGTGAGTTTTTTTTATTCCAGGCATGCGACATATCGCAGGCTATTTTTGCGGAGTTTCACATATGGCACTTAAAACTTATGCGCTTTATGCAGGAGCGATTGCATTGCTTTGGAGTTTACTATTTTTAACGATAGGACAGATTTTTAAGATTGAGAGGATTAATAATGACAGCAGAGATTACTTTAGCACCTGCTCTACAGGAAGAACTAATGATTATAAAGAAAGAAATACAAGATGCGTTTATGAAAGGTTTACACGATTGTTTTCCAGATGCAGAGGACCCGTTAAAAATGGGGATTGTACCATCAGAAGAAGACTATAAACAGTCATTATTTGGAAAACAATCTGTTGTACGTCAGCTTATGCAAGATGGCAAAAGAATAGGTGGGGTTGTCTTACAAATAGATGAAAAATCAGGTCGTAATGAAGTGGATTTCTTCTATACACTATCTTCTGCACACGGCAAAGGCATTGGCACAAAGGCGTGGTTTGCGATTGAAGCAGCTTTCCCTGAAACAAAAGTGTGGGAGTTATACACACCGTATTTTGAAAAGCGCAATATTCATTTTTATGTGAATAAATGTGGTTTTAAAATCGTTGAATTTAACCATAAAGGCTATGCAGGATCAAATGAGGAAGCGGAAGACCCTATTTTTGATGAGTTTGAATTTTTCCGTTTTGAAAAGGTTATGACGAAAGTGAGTCGTGACGTGTAATGCAAAGGAAGGTGAAGCAACTTTATACATTGATGAATCGTAGCCAAATGGCGAAAAGTCAATTCGTATTTTTGTTTTTCATTAGTATTTTAGAGGTAGCTGCGGGATTAGCAGTACCACTACTGACGATGAAGCTAATTAATCAAATTTCAGACAGTGGCTTTGCGTTTACGTCACTTTTACCAGTCATGGGTGTATTGGTTGTACAGGCCGTTTTGAGTGCTGTTACGTTTTATATGATGCGCCGAGTTGGTGAGGGCGCTGTAGCAAACTTACGTACGGAAGTATGGGATCATATGCTACACTTACGCCTACCGTATTATGATGTGCATGAATCGGGCGAAACGATGAGCCGTATCACACAAGATACAAATGTTGTGAAAGAGTTCGTAACGGAACAGCTTGTGTCGTTTGTGTCGGGTCTATTCACCATCCTTGGAGCAGTCATTGTTTTACTATGGATTGACTGGAAAATGACGTTGCTATTACTCCTTGCTGTACCTCTCACGATTTTTGTAATGTATCCGTTAGGGGATAAAATGTATGAGTTATCAAAAGCAAATCAAGATGAACTTGCAAGTTTTGGTGGACGATTAGGGCGTATTTTATCAAACATTCGTCTTGTGAAAGCGTCACAAACTGAACGACAGGAACTAGAGGGTGGAAAAGCCCAAATTCAACAATTGTATAGGTTTGGAATGAAAGAAGCGAAAATTGTAGCGGTTCTTACGCCACTTATGACACTCATTATGATGATCGTGTTAATCGCCATCTTTGGTTATGGCGGTTCACAAGTCGCAAGCGGAGCTATCTCGTCAGGCGAGTTAGTGGCCATCATGATTTATTTAGTGCAAATCATTATGCCATTTACACAAATGGCGACGTTCTTTACGGATTTACAAAAAACACTAGGTGCAACGGAGCGTATTGTGGAGGCATTAGATGAAACACGTGAAGTGCGAGAAGGGAAGCCTGTACCCTCAGCCTCACTGCCAATTCGATTTGACAATGTATCGTTCAGGTACAATGAGAAGCCTGTGTTAATCGGCATGACATTTACCATCGAGCCGAATGCGACAACTGCTTTCGTCAGTCGAAGTGGTGGTGGGAAAACGACGATGTTCTCGCTCATTGAACGTTTCTATGAAGTGACAGAGGGGCAAATTTTATATGGTAACGAACGAATCGAGACGTTTGATTTAAATGAATGGCGTGCTTTATTTGGCTATGTCAGTCAAAATGCGCCGCTGTTAAACGGAACGATTCGTGAAAATGTTATGTACGGCACACCGAATGCAACAGAGGAAGAAGTGCTTGCGGCGTTAAAAGCTGCGTATGCGTGCGACTTTGTCATGCAGCTCGAAAAACGACTCGATACAGAAGTGGGAGAAGGAGGCATTAAGCTTTCAGGTGGCCAAAAACAGCGTTTGGCGATTGCTCGTGCGATTTTACGAAATCCGAGAATCCTACTACTTGATGAGGCGACATCGAGCTTAGATAACGAATCGGAGCGTGAAGTACAGCTCGCATTAAATACTTTAACGAAGGACCGGATGACGATTGTTATTGCGCACCGTTTATCTACGATTACAGGTGCTGATCATATTCTTGTATTCGAAGAAGGGAAACTTTCTGGACAAGGCACGCATGAGAAACTTTTGCAAACACATCCATATTATGAACAGCTTTGGATGAATGGACGGTTAGAAGAATAAACATTATTTTTAAAATAAATGGCGTGGAAGAGTTGAATTAACATGATGGTATGGTCATTTAAATGAGCAACAATATGGATAGTTGTTGCCCATCTTATTCACACATGGAGATCTTCCGTTAGCAAACAAGATTTATTAAAAGCAAAGAAAATTATTTAATAGCAGCAGGCATTCAGATCGCACCAAATATCATTATCATACAATTAATTATAGCTTTAAGGAAAAATAAGTATCCATTAACCATTGCAGGATGGGTGATGACGATGGTAGAAATTATTTTATTTTTCCTTATGTATCAAACTGTGTTGGATTTAGAGCTATTTATGTATAGCGGTTTTGTCATTGTTGCAATTGCTACTGCCCTACTTGTCAAAACGATCCGTTCAAAATAATGAAAGATAAATAGGACTACTATGCAAGTGAAAGGCTTGTAGGTGTGTCCTATTTTGATATGTATAGATATTTCTGAATTCCTTGTGGTTCTTCGATAGGTAAGCGTTGTTATATGTGGGCAAGTGCTTCGCCGCTCTTGACTGTTCACGTTTAATTTCCTCTTATAATGTTATACTTGCGTGGTGAAGGTATATGATGATGAGAAATTTTGCCTATGTGGGACCATTTAAGTAAGCAAAATCCAATTTATTTATGGAATAAGTTGGAGATACAAAATTGAAATAATAAATTTCACTACGGGAAAACGCGTTGAAGCAAGTGTCTTTAAAGCTCGCGTCCGTTGTACAACATTCCGGGCGATGTGGCTACAAAGCTTTTGGAGATTGAATTGTTAATGAGATAAATAGCGGAAGGAATTTCTGTTATTTTGAAAATGACATAAAGAATGGTCAAATTAAGGGAAGAAAATTCCGTTATTGACCTACAAAACACGAAATTTCAGGATTTTATTTAAAATAACGGTAAAACGGTCCCTTATTTCCCCCTAAATGAGCCCCATCCTTCAAATAACGGTAAAATCTTCCCTTATTTTAGGCGGCCACTGCATGTTATGGGGATGCATCCATTTATAAGCATTTTTGTTTTAAGTAATTCGAGATTGTTAAAAAGGAGACTAAAGATGACGGAACATATACATATACAGCATTTAATGGAAAAATGCTTTCTACATAAAACAATCGATAGTCTTCATTTTTGGGGACCTGTCATACAGTTTTCAACAAGCAATAGTTGCTATGATGAAGTGACACTCCGAATTGAAGGAACGTTTAAGTTGACGCAAAATGGTGAGACAAACGTTGTGAAACGGGAGGCAAACGATAAATTATTGTATTTGACTGCACTCGCTCATCAGAAAGTTTCGTCAGTTCAATTATTACTACCGAACAATCTTTGCCTTCAATTTGTATCAGGAATGCAGCTAGAAGTGATTGGAGATAATGATCAATTTGAGGGCTGGCAATTACAAGCGCAAGTGGACGATGATATCATGTTAATCGTAGCAGGACCTGGGGAGCAATTGACGTTATTTGAATAAAGGAGCTACTTATGAAAAAAGTTAGGGGTAAGAAAAGAAAGCTGTGTATGATTGAGCAAAGATTAATCGAGGCAACACGTGTATTTCCACAGACGTATTACAATGAATTGCACGTAATGAAGTTACCGGCTAGTCAGGCTTTCATAGAAGCGTTACGTCCGAAAGAAAGCGCAAGTATAGCACGATTTTTATTAAACAGTGCAACAGCGTTATTACAACAAAAGCCGCATGACACATATAAAATCGTAGTGCTACTGTTTCCACAACAAATGTGGTATTCACAAATCATTGTGTTTGAGTATGGGCAGGCCTATGATGAATTTTTCACAAGGCAAATCGCAACAGGGAGCTGGCGTGAGGAGAAAGCCACATTTCCAGTTTCTTATAGCCACTGGGTCGGGCGGCAGTTTATCGAAGAAGATGAGCAAGTAATTATTTGCTATACGGAAAGGGACGAAAAGCGATGAAGTTTCTATTCCAGCATGAAGGCGAGCATCTAAATAATAATCAATGGGCATTTGATAACGGCTATATCGAGGGTGATGTAGAAATTTACGTAAATGGTGAGCTCTATTTTTCTGAAAAGAATGTCAACATCGTAGAGTTAGCGATTCAGCTTGGGAAATGGTTACGTTTGGCAGTCAATGGGCAATTAAGTGATTTTACATATGATTCGATTGATTGTGACGAAGCGTTGCTACGTTTTTTTGTGCAGGAACAAGGCGTGCTCGTCCATTCACCGATTAGACGTCAAAAGCTAGGTGAATTATCAGAGGGAACAGTTAAAAAAGCGGTTCTTGGATTTTTAATCGAGTTAAGCATAGCTTTGCACCGAATCGGATACGCTGAGCGACTGGACGACATAATAAAAGGCCTCGTTACAGAAAATACGCGAGCGCTCATTCTGTTAGAGCAAAACGAATATGACGAGGCATTTGCGCTCATTAAAAACTTAGCGAATGAAAGCCCTTCTGTTCAGAGCTTAAACAATTTAGCATGGTATATACTGCGTGAGGAAGAAGACAGAGAGGCAGCAAGGCAGTTGTTAGAGCAAGTGCTTTCGTTACAACCGCAGTCTTCGTTCCCGTACATGATGCTTGGAGAGATCGCTTTGCATAACAAGCAATACGTGGAAGCGAAGCTCTATTTACAGCAGGCACTTCATTTTCAGCAAACAGCGGAAGCGACGTACAATTTAGCCATCACATATTTTCATCTTGGTGAATTCGAGCAAGCTGCCAAAACATTTTCAAATTGCGAAGGTGATTCGGGTTTAACCCAACTACATGAGGTCGTATGCTGGATTCATGCAGGTCAAACGGAGAAGGCCAAGGCACTTTTAGACAATTGGAATGAGGAATCGAGTGATTATACGGGTGCAATTGAAATGGCTGATGTGTATATCGAGTTAGGCTGCTTTGCTGAGGCACGTGTGCAATTTGAAAAAGAGTGGAACCAATATTATGTGACGCCCTATATTGTGAGTCGCTATGCATATACGCTCTGGCAACTGGAAGATTTCAAAACTTGCCAAAAGGTCATTCTTCAAGCAATTCAGCAGAAAAAAGAAGAAATCGTAGAGGAGCGACAAAGAGAGCTAGATGAGCACTGGTCGGCGCAGGACCGTGATGAGTGCCTAATTGAGTGTAATAAGCAGCTCAAAGTGCTTGAAATGCTGCTTTTACGACTTGAACAAGGTGTTGTGCCGCCATTTGAATATGATATGTACCCAGACGGTGGATGTCAGCTATTTGGATGCCCGCAGCATGGGCATCTAGAATACGAGGAGATGACAACATGAATCGAGAGGAAATAAAGCATTACGTTAATGAATTGCATTGGCATTTACCAGAAGAGACACAGCAGGACGCAATAAACTGGCTCGTCGCAAATATGCCACTCAACCAACTGGCCAGCGTTTTTCCAACGTACGGAAAAAGCTACTGGCAAAATAGCGTAAAAGTCGTGATGGAAATCGGTTACCCTTACAATATCGCGGCTTTTCCAAACATGGTCGAACTGTTTCAAGATTTGAACTGGCCAGGGGCAGAAGACGCCGTACAATATTTTCAAACACTTGAAAAGCAAATCGTCACACCATTTTTAGAAGCGGGTGGAAAGCAAGCAATGATAGAGCAGGATGAACAATGGCTTTGGTTTTTATATGCCGTATGCGAGCGATTACAGATGGATCGAGCAGATTTTCGAGACGGAACCGTGTTTGATGCAATGGAAGAAACCTATGCGCGTGATGCGTAATGACTATCATTTTATTGGCGAAATCCCTAATGTTAGAGAATAAGATTGGATTGATATAGATGGTGCGTCATTTGGTTTAACAAATCATACTGGAAGTTTGCCTTCTCCAATGATTCCCGAAACGTTTACTCCACCTATTATTGAGTGGCTGTAAAAATTAATTTGCGCTCTGATATTTAGAAAATAGCAGACGTATAGAGATTCCTAAACACGTAGAGGATGCTATTAATTGTAGAATCATCGCTTAAATAATACCCGAGGAGATTAAAGTCAGATGCAATAGTCTTTGTGAGTCCTAATTATTAAACTTTATTTGAGGAATATATAATTCAAATTTTTTTTAACAGCACCAATTAAAAAACGGATACTTTAAAAATTGATTGGAATGGAGGGCGAGTATAGCTGACGGCTAACGCCTTTCGCTACAAGCAAAGCTTCCTGCGGGAACAGCAAAATTTATTTTGCGACGAGTAACCGCAGGAGCAATTATTTATGCGACGAGTAACCGCAGGAGCAATTATTTATGCGACGAGTAATCGCAGGAGCAATTATTTATGCGACGAGTAATCGCAGGAGCACCGACGCCTGAGACGTTCGTGTAAAGCCGTGCCCGCGGATAGCGTCCCGGAATGATAATAAATTTTTTATGCCAGCGAAAAAAATCCATTTCCCCCAAGGAGAATAATGGTTTAGGCACCCGTATTAAACTTCCTTTAACTTTGCATGAATCACCATCGAAATGCTATTTGCATTAAAGCTTGCTTTTGTCCAGGAACCATAAAGATGAATCAGTTCAAATCCATGCTGCTCTAAAAGCCGTTTCATTTCTATTGGATATGTATATCTTAAATTAATACTATCTACATATTCGTTTTGTGTAGATTTATAGGTGGAAGTACAATGTAAAACTTGTGTTAATGGATCATACTTTTCCTGATTTACGACGGTGAATGTTTCACCATTTTTCTCTATAGATTCCTCATAAATTTCGTCTTTCGCAAGTTCATGGAGAATCGGATTTCGCGTATCAAATAGAAATTCGCCACCTGGGTTTAAATGCTTTTTGACTGATATAAAAAGAGCATCCTGGCTTTCATTCGTTAAGAAATGTTGAAATGAATTACCGGTCATATAAATAAAATTGGATGTAATCGGTAAGTTCAATTGTGTGCAGTCTTGTACACTCAAATGAATATCAACATCTTCGCTAAGGGCCTTTTTCCGTGCGAAATCCAGCATACCTTGATCAATATCAACACCATAAACCATATGACCTTTTTTTGCTAATGGGATGGCCAAGCGTCCTGTACCACAAGCAAGTTCAATAATGGCGCTCTTGTTTTCTCCTAAATGAGCCTTGATAAAATCTAAATCTGCTGTGTAATTTTTATAAGTCTCGTCATATTCTTCCGGTAGTTTGTATTTAGAGAGATTATCACTGAATTCATTTATTAACATATAGTTAGTTACCTCGCAATTTTGGTTAAGTTGAAAAGCCGTCTATCAGTAAAATGACAAACGGCTTAAAGAAGTCATCACTTAAATATTTCGGTTAACGCCCGGCCATCTGTATTAGGTAAATCAAGATTTAATATATGTGCAATTGTAGGACCAATGTCGACAACACTTACTTCACCAATATCAGTGCCGGCAATGACCTGATTACCTGAAATAATTAAATTACTCGTATAATTCGCTTTAGATGGTAAATAACCATGTGTTGCGTATTTTTTACCTTGTGCATGTAAATCAATAATCGCTTCCTGTAAGTGGTCATCTCCAAAAGAGTAGCCTTCCTTTGCTTCAATCATAAAACGGAATTGATTATTTACATGGAGTTCGTTCAGCTCTTGTGTACTTAAAATGGCTTCTATGCCATAGGATTCATGTTGCTTTGCATCTTGTAAAATGGAAAGAGCAATTCTTTCCGCATCGGAATCTCCTGGTTGCACATGCAAATAGGCAGCGCCACCAGCACCTTGCACATAGGCACGCCAATGCCATGCTCCATGCTGCTCATAAATTAGACCCTCTTCATAAAATAACCGATTTAAATACACTTTATATTGAACATCAAGCTGGCTATGATCCCCAACAATTATAAAAGTCGTTTCATCATAAATGCCGGCATCTTTTGTCGCCTGAACTAAATCACCGATACGCCGATCCATACGATCGATGACTTGTTCAATATGTGCCCCTTGTGTACCGTGCAAGTGCTTTGAATCATCCAAATCGATTAAATGCATAAGCAGTAAATTGGGCTTTTTCTTTTTAATTGTATCGACTGCACAAACTGTTGTGAAGTCATCCAAATTAGGTTGGTTAATTCCTTGTCTGATTTTGCCGTATTTTAATTCCATCTGGAGCGTGAATAATTTACTTCCGCTTTTCAAAATCTTTAATGCCTGGTTTTCATTTTTGACTGCTTTAATTTCAGGAATATTGTAATTGATTTGTGCTTTTCCTGTTACTGGCCATAATAATCCTGCTGTTGTAAGACCCTTTTTATGAGCGGCCTCATACACAGTTGGCGCTTGAATATCCTTCCTGAACCAATGCCAGTTTTGTTCGCTTTCAGGCACGAAAGGCTGGAACGGATTATTATGAAATACACCGTGTTTATCTGGATACATACCCGTCACATACGAACTGTGAATAACATAGGTGAGGGTCGGATACACACTTTTTACTAAATTTGTGGAAGCACCATTTTCAATTAACTTTGCCAAATTCGATTTCGACTTTGCGCTTTCCCAGTTATCGATGGAAAAAGCGTCGTACGAAACGACGATGACATATTTACTTTTTTGTGTCATATAATCACCTTACTGTTCTTGTTTGTTGACCTACATCTTTTGGAAGCATGAGGAATACGATGAGACCGATAATAAATAATGGAATAATTGATAAAATACTATATCTTGCTTCACCTGTTAATGTAGTTGTCAATGCCATTAAAAAGGGACCGATAATCGCAGCGAACTTGCCGAAAATATTATAAAAGCCGAAAAATTCGTTCGATCGTTCTTTCGGTATAATTTTTCCATAGTACGATCGGCTAAGGGCCTGAATTCCGCCTTGCGCAGAGCCAATCATAATCCCAAGCACAAAGATATGCCACATTTCAGATATGAAAAATGCCGCAATACATACAACCATATATGTCGTAATACCGGCAATAATCATCGAGCGTGTGGAATATTTTTTAGCAAGAGAACCATAGAGAAGGGCAAATGGAAAAGCAACAATTTGAATGACGAGTAAAATTCCTAATAGCATAAATGTATTTAAACTATCTGGTCCTAAAACGCTCGTTGCATAAGGTACTACCATTTTAATAATCGTATCGACTCCATCGATATAGCAGAAATAGGCGATTAAAAATAAGAATACGATTTTATAATCTTTAATGTTTAAAAACGTCTGACCTAATCGTTTAAAGCTGTTACCAACCGGATTTGGTTCTGGTTCGATATAATGACGCTGCTTCACATCACGAATCATCGGGATTGTCAGTAATCCCCACCATAATGCTGTAATACAAAAACCGATTTGATAGCCAATCGCTTCATCCATTCCCATTACGAAAATAACGGCTAAACTAATTCCAAAAGGGATGACGCTTGAAATGTAGCCGAATGCAAAACCGGATGAGGATACTTTATCCATCTTTTCATCTGTCGTAACATCAACTAAGAAAGAATCATAGAAAATATTTGCTCCGGCAAAACCAATGCAGGATAAAATGTACATGACAATTAATAGCTGCCATTGTCCACTTTCAGGTGAAATAAATGTAAAGGAAAGAGTAGAAATAATACCGACTAATGCAAAAAAGGTGAAGAAACGTTTTTTCTTATCTTTGTAATCTGCAAATGCTCCTAAAATGGGGCTAAGTACAGCAACAAATATACTGGCAAGTGAATTAAAGTACCCCAAGTCCATATTATTTACCCCATTAAACATACCAAAGACAATTGGAAACAGGGCAGTTGTAATGGCTATTGAATAAGCTGAATTCCCACAATCATACAATATCCACGATTTCTCTTCTTTCGTAAGTTTCACTTGAATTTCCCTCCTAACCTATTATTTTCTGCAATTATACCATTTTACTGGAAATGAAGAGATAAAATATTGAAAATTCACATTAGTGAAATATTATTTACGGAAGTTATGTATAATGGAAATTACATCCAATGAAAAACTAGAGGAGACAATGTATGCAAAGAATTTTTCAATATTTCCATCCACTTGTATGGATCATATTAAGCGGAACAATTTTTGTTCGAACAGCCAGTTTTATGGCTATCCCGTTTTTAGCTTTATATTTACATAATGAACTTCAAGCCTCTCCTTTGTTAATCGGTGTGACAATTGGAATAGCCCCGTTATTTTCAACGTTTGGCGGCTTAATCGGCGGGTATTTAACCGATCGTTTTGGACGAAAAGCAGTTATTATTATTACCGTCTTTATATGGAGCCTCACATTCGTTGGTTTTGCATTGGCTCCTTCTGCTGTTTATTTCGTTTTGTTGAATGCAGTTAATGGATTATGTCGCTCATTTTTTGAACCAGGTACACAAGCATTAATGATTGATTTTACGGAGGATGCTAAAAAAAGGCGCCTCTTTTCCGTACGCTATACGGCAATTAATATTGCGGCTGTTATGGGTCCACTGCTTGGAGTATGGGTCGCTAGCTTGGCAAGTCCGGCAACACCGTTTATGATTACAGGCTTTATGTATGCGTTATATGGTTTATTTTTAATCATTGTTTTAAATCGCTATGAAATGAAGCAAAAAAGACTTAGTTCAAAGCATCAAATTAGAACGATTTTGAGCGCGGTTTTTCATGATCAAAAGCTATTGCTGTTTATCGCAGGAGGCATTTTAATTACAGTTGGCTATTCCCAGTTTAACTCGACACTACCGCAATTTATTAACATGAATGTGGAAGATGGGGTGAAGCTGTTTTCTTATGTGATCGTCGCGAACTCCATAACGGTATTAGCATTTCAGCTGCCTTTAACCGTAGTAAGTGAGAGAATTTCGATTTATTCTTCGCTAAAAATAGGCGTAGTCATCTTTGCAGTCGGGTTATTTTTGTTTGGTGTTTCCGATAGTTCGTGGATGTTCATCGCGAGTATGATTGTGTTTTCGGTCGGTGAAATTTTCTGTTTTCCTATGATGAATGCAGTGATAGAAGAAATTGCACCGGAAGATCAAAAGGGAACATATCTTGGTGCTTCCCAGTTTAAAAATATTGGCGGCTTTATCGGCCCAATACTGGGAGGCTGGTTATTAACAGCTTCAATCAATTATATGTTTGCAATTATTTCCTTAATCATGTTATGTAGTATTTTTATATATAACCGTGCACAGAGGCTGACTTAAATTTAACTTCTTTAATTTAAGCTTTAAGATGTTAATTTTACATGCTGCGTAATTAATAGTATCCAACCTCGTTAATCAATGTTGATTGACGGGGTTTTTTACTGACTTAGGAGAAAAAAGTAAAATGTTATGAGCGTGCTGTCAATAAAACAGGGCTAGCTTTTAAACTAGCATTCTTCGTATTAGAAAATTCAGAATTTTAATTTGCTATTCTAAAATAACCTGTTTATAATGATGTTAATTTTACTTAAAGGAGGAATATTGTGCATAAAGTAGAGAAAAACATACATGGAATTGTCGGAGAAGTGCAAGATGGTGCAACCATATTAGTCGGTGGATTCGGACTTTGTGGTATTCCTGAACTAGCAATCGAGGCTATTCGTCAAAAAGGCATCAAAGATTTGACGGTTGTCAGCAATAATTGCGGTGTTGACGATTGGGGGCTTGGATTATTACTAGCGAACAAGCAAATCAAAAAAATGATTGCATCTTATGTAGGGGAAAATAAGACTTTTGAGCAACAATTTTTAAGCGGAGAGCTAGAAGTTGAACTGACGCCTCAAGGGACATTGGCAGAGCGTATCCGAGCAGGCGGTGCTGGTATCCCGGCGTTTTACACAGCTACTGGAGTGGGGACACTCATTGCAGAGGGAAAACCGGTTAAGGAATTTGACGGCAAAGAGTATATTGAGGAACGTGCAATTGTAGGGGATTATGCCTTTGTAAAAGCATGGAAGGCTGACAAACTAGGGAATCTTGTCTATCGTAAAACGGCCCGAAATTTTAATCCAATTATGGCTACTGCAGGGAAAATTACAATTGCTGAAGTTGAGGAAATCGTCGAAGTTGGGGAACTGAACCCCGATGAAATCCATACGCCAGCCGTATTCGTTCAACATGTAATTCTAGGTGAAGGCTACGAAAAGAAAATTGAAAAACGCACAATAAAAGTAGAGGAGGCTATTGGATGAGTGTAAAAGAGCGGATTGTTAAACGAGCGGTAAAGGAAATCAGAAACGGCATGAACGTCAACCTCGGTATTGGTATGCCGACTTTAGTTGCAAATGAAATTCCGAGTGATTATCAGGTGCTATTGCAATCAGAAAACGGACTGTTAGGTATTGGGCCATATCCGGATGAAAGCGAAGTAGATCCTGATTTAATCAATGCAGGAAAAGAGACTGTAACAGCGGTACCCGGCGCATCCTTCTTCGATAGCGCTGAAAGTTTTGCCATGATTCGTGGTGGACATATCGACGTCGCTATCCTTGGAGGCATGGAAGTGTCTGAGAAAGGTGATTTAGCGAACTGGATGATTCCAGGAAAAATGGTCAAGGGTATGGGTGGCGCTATGGATCTTGTGCAAGGAGCGAAGCGAGTTATCGTTATCATGGAGCATGTATCGAAATACGGAGAATCAAAGATTAAGAAGGAATGTACGTTGCCACTGACTGGGAAAAAAGTTGTTCATCGTCTCATTACGGAATTGGCTGTCTTTGATTTTACCGAAAAAGGAATGGTTCTGATAGAATTAGCATCCGGCGTTTCTGTAGAGGAAATAAGAGAGAAAACGGAAGCTGACTTCTTGGTTTCTGAAAATCTAATAAAATATACTTGAAGTAGATAAAAATTGTATTTTCGATAAAATTTTGCAAATAAATAATAGACGATGAAATCGAAGAATGCTATAATCATACAAAAATAAGAAGATTAACAGAAAATATGAGTATTTTCGCAGAAAATCATCTTAATTTTAACGGATGATTGATGGGAGGCGAGAAGTTGGTTGTGAAATCGCTAAAAGAACGGATTATTGAAACAGCACTTGACCTTTTTAGGCACAAGGGCTACCACGGTGTATCAGTGGATGAAATTGTGGAAACAGCTGGAACATCTAAGGGCGGATTTTATCATAAATTTAAATCGAAGGATGCCTTGTTATATGAGATACATGATTTGTTCATCTCCCACGTATTAAAAGAAACAAAAAAAGCCTATGAAGAAAATGATACGCCAATCGATAAAGTGACTGCTCTGTTATTTGCATTTACCAATGTATTTGATGTTTATCAACGTCATATTACGGTGTTCTATAATGAAAGCGCTTATTTACCTCTAGAATATAAAAATATCATCAAAGAAAAGCGGAAGGAATACCAAAAGTTGATTGAGCAGGTGATAGAGGAGGGAAAAGAGGGTGGACAATTTCGACCCGAGATTTCTACTACAATTACGACAATGGCAATCATAGGATTGGTGAACTGGACATATAAATGGTACCGGCAGAACGGTAGCTTAACGATGGAGCAGATTACACATCATTTCAATGATTTGATTCTCCGAGGTGTTCTGACAGAGCAAGGTCTTGAGGAAGCTAAAGCGAAAAAGTACATTATGTAAATTTAGTAACAGTCAGGCAATTAAAAGTCTGGTTTTTTTTAAAATAATACAAACCGACTAGTCGGTCTTTAATCCAAAAACTAAGGGGGCTTTAAAAATGAATTTTGAATTATCTAAAGAACAAGAAATGATTCGTGATATGGTACGTGAGTTTGCGCAAGCTGAAATTGCTCCACATGCACGTGAGCTGGATGAGAAGCATCAGTTTAGAAAAGAAAGCTTCGATAAGATGGGAGAACTTGGATTATTTGGAATTCCATTTCCTGAAGAATACGGCGGGTCAGGCGGAGACACTATTTCCTTTGCATTAGCCGTGGAAGAAATCGGTCGTGCATGTGGAGGAACAGGCTTAAGCTATGCAGCCGCTGTCAGCTTAGGCGCAACCCCTTTTTATAACTTTGGTACAGAGGAGCAGAAGCTAGAATACCTTGTTCCAATGGCGCAAGGAAAGACGTTCGGTTCGTTTGGACTTACGGAGCCAAATGCGGGATCTGATGCAGGGGGTACTCGGACAAATGCTTATCTCGAAGGAAATGAGTGGGTCATTAACGGCGAGAAATGTTGGATTACGAATGCCAGTTATGCCCGTCAAATTGTAGTGACGGCTGTTACGGGAAAAGATGAGCGTGGGAAGAATATTATAACGGCAATCATCGTTCCAACTGACACACCAGGCGTAACGATCCGTTCTGAATATCAAAAAATGGGTGTGCGTGCATCGAATACATGTGAAATTGTTTTGGAAAACGTTCGAGTACCAAAAGAAAACGTGTTGGGAGACGAAAAAAAGGGATTTGGTCAATTTTTAAATACGCTGGATGGAGGTCGTATTTCCATCGCTGCACTATCGGTCGGCATTGCGCAGTCCGCATTTGAGAAAGCACTACAATATTCTAAGGAACGTGTACAGTTTGGAAAATCGATTTCTAAATTACAGGCAATTCAGTTTAAATTAGCGGATATGGCGATGGAAATTGAATTGGCACGCAATATGGTAATGAAGGCAGCGTGGCTGAAAGATGAAGGAAAGCCATTTAAAAAAGAAGCCGCATTCGCAAAACTATTTGCGTCAGAAATGGGCTTCCGTACATGTAATCAGGCGATTCAAATCCATGGTGGTTACGGTTATATGGCAGAGTACGATGTAGAACGTCATTTGCGTGACATCAAATTGATGGAAATCGGAGAAGGTACATCTGAAATCCAACGCGTAGTTATTTCACGAGTGTTAGGTTGTTAGTTTTTTGACAAAAGGGAGGAATGCGTATGGCAGAACTTGTTTATCAAACGATTGGCGAGCTACTGGAAGAAAAGGCTGCACAATACCCTAATCGGGAGGCATTAGTTTATTCAGACCGAGATTATCGCATGACATATGCCCAGTTTAACAAACACAGTGATTTAGTCGCAAAAGCGTTAATGGCAATTGAACTTGAAAAAGGACATCATTTCTCGGTTTGGACGACAAATGTTCCGCAGTGGCCGGGACTTCAATTTGGGTCAGGGAAGATGGGCGCACCGCTAGTCACTGTGAATACGAGTTACCGGACAAGCGAGTTGGAATATTTACTTAAGCAATCTGATTCAAGGGCGATTATTTTAATCGACAACTACCGGGATCATGCATTCATTGATACTTTATATGACTTATGTCCAGAGTTGAAAGAATGTGAGCCAGGTAAATTACAAAGTACCCGACTTCCACTTTTAAAAAGCGTTGTCGTAATTAGTGATAAAAAATATCCTGGGACGTTCACCTACGAGGAATTTTTGGCGAATGGCAGCCGAATATCAGATGAACAACTAGAGCAACGCAAACAATCCTTAAATTATGATGATGTCATTAATATTCAATATACATCGGGAACGACGGGCTTTCCAAAAGGTGTGATGCTACGGCATTCCAATCTAATTAACAACGCGATCAACATTGCAGAATGCATGAAGCTGACACATGAAGATCGACTATGTATCCCCGTCCCATTTTTCCATTGCTTCGGCTGTGTAATAGGTACACTAGCGATCGTTTCAGTGGGAGGAACGATGGTACCGGTGCAGGAGTTCCATCCTGAGGAAGTACTTCGTACAGTTGAAAAGGAGCAATGCACGGCGCTCCATGGCGTACCAACGATGTTTATCAGTGAGTTAAATTTACCGAATATTTCGAGTTTTGATGTCTCGTCATTGCGAACGGGTGTGATGGCAGGCTCCAATTGTCCTATCGAAGTAATGAGGGACGTGATCAATAAACTTGGTATGGAAGATGTGACGATTTGCTACGGTCAGACCGAGTCTTCACCAGTGTTAACACAAACACGAGTAGATGACCCACTGAATCTGAAAGTAGAGACAGTTGGCCGTGCTTTACCAAATGTGGAAGTGAAAATTATGAAGCCAGGTACAAATGAAGAGGTTCCTCGAGGGGAGCAAGGAGAAATTTGTGCTCGGGGCTATGTCGTCATGAAAGGTTATTACAATAATCCGGATGCGACAAAAGAAGCGATCGACACCGATAACTGGCTGCACACGGGCGATCTAGGAACGATGGATGAAAATGGCTATGTCCGTGTTACAGGACGATTGAAGGATATGATTATTAGAGGTGGAGAGAACGTGTATCCTCGTGAAATAGAAGAATTCCTTTATCAACATCCAAAAGTGCTAGATGTACAAGTGACCGGCGTTCCGGATGAGAAGTACGGCGAGGAAGTAGCGGCATGGATTATCCTGAAAGAAGGGCAGACAGCGGTGGAAGAAGAAATAAGGGATTTCTGCAAAGGGAAAATATCGAGGCATAAAATACCGCGCTATATCTTTTTTGTCGACAGTTACCCAATGACCGCGTCAGGAAAAATACAGAAGTTCAAAATTCGTGAACAGTTTGCAAGTTTAGTGAAAACAATGCATTAGGGAGGTTGAAATATGTTCAAAAAGGTACTCATTGCCAATCGAGGCGAAATCGCGCGCCGCATTATCAGAACGTGTAACCGATTAGGCATCGAAACGGTGGCAATTTATTCGGAGGCTGATGCGAACAGTCTGCATGTAAAAGAGGCAACAGAAAGCTTCTGTATTGGTAAACCACCAGTAACACAAAGCTATTTAAATATAGATTCCATTTTAGATGTGGCAAAGCAAACAGGTTCTGATGCCATTCATCCAGGCTATGGCTTATTATCTGAAAATGCAACATTTGCCAAACGTGTAGAGGAGGCAGGATTAACGTTTATCGGACCAAAATTTGAGGTCATTCAATCAATGGGCAGCAAAATAGAGGCACGAAAAACGATGGAGCAAGCTGGAGTGCCAATTGTGCAGGGGGTTAATGAACCAATCGCTGATACAGATGAAGCTGCAAAAATTGCAGAGGACATTGGGTATCCTGTCATGTTAAAAGCATCTGCAGGTGGCGGTGGAATCGGTATGCAGCTGGTCAACAATGAACAGGAGCTGCGTAAGGCATTCGAAGGAAATCAAAAACGTGCGCAAAGCTTCTTTGGTGACGGGACGATGTTTATCGAAAAATTCATTGCAGAACCCCATCATATTGAAGTGCAGGTGCTAGCTGATGCATTTGGCAGCGTTATTCCCGTCTATGAGCGTGAATGTTCTATACAGCGTCGCAATCAGAAAGTGGTAGAGGAAGCTCCTTCTCCGTTCATATCAGAAGAGACACGTAAGAAAATGTTAGATGCCGCAGTGAATGCAGCAAAACATATTGGCTACACAAATGCTGGCACGATTGAGTTTTTAGTGGACTGTGATCAAAACTTCTACTTCCTAGAGATGAATACCCGCTTACAGGTGGAACATCCGGTAACAGAAGAGATTACAGGACTGGATCTTGTTGAGCAGCAGTTGAAGATAGCAAATGGCGAAAAGCTTGCCTTTACAAGAGAGGATATTCAACAAAAAGGGCACGCGATTGAGGTGCGTATTTATGCGGAACATCCCGTAACCTTCTTCCCGTCACCAGGGAAAATTACGAAACTAGTATTACCTGAAGGAGAAGGGATTCGACATGAGGTAGCTGTGGAAACAGGAAGCGAGGTAACTCCTTTTTATGATCCAATGATTGGAAAGCTTGTTGTGTTTGGTTCAACACGAGAGGAAGCATGTGTAAGGTTAGCCGATGCATTGCGCAGTTATGTAGTGGAAGGTATTCAAACGAATATACCGATGCTGCTTGAAACTGTCACACATGAGCAATTTTTAGCAGGTAGCACTACAACTAAGTTTGTGGAGGAATACTATTTACCAAAAACAAAAGCAGTCGGTAAATAAGAGGAGAAGAGGCGCAAAAGATTGAACTTTGGCGAGATCGTATCTACTGCGTGCCACTTCTCTACACTTTATATTAAATGGAGGAATAATATATGACAATAGTAAAAGCGAGTATGGCAGGAACAGTATGGAAGATTTTAGTGAAAGAAGGCGAACAAGTAACAGCAGGTCAAGATGTTGCTATTTTGGAATCTATGAAAATGGAGATTCCTATTGTAACTGAAGAAGCAGGGACAGTGAAGCGAATCATTGTAGCTGAAGGCGATTTTATCGATGAAGCAAACGATTTAGTTGAAATCGGATAAGGGAGTGTAGTCTATGCAACTGCCGAAGCAAGTGCAAATAAAAGAAGTAGGGCCACGCGATGGGTTACAAAATGAAACGACTTTTATACCGACGGAAGAGAAAATCCAGCTCGTTAATCGTTTAAGCGAGTCCGGGCTCAATTACATCGAAGTCACGAGTTTCGTACATCCGAAATGGATTCCACAGTTGGCAGACGCTGTAGAGGTTCTAAAAGAAATTAAGCGAAATAGCGCTATTACGTATGCTGCACTTGTGCCGAACAGTAAAGGGCTAGCACGAGCACTCGACGTCGGTGTCGATGAAGTAAGTATTTTTATGTCAGCAAGTGAGGGCCACAACAAATCGAATATAAACAAATCCATTGATGAGACGTTTCCGATATTAAAGGAAGTTGTGGATGGTGCACTAGCAGCAGGCAAGACCGTACGAGGTTATATCTCTACGGTCATTGCATGCCCCTATGACGGCTATACAAAGCCGGAGCAGGTCGTAAATGTGGCAGAAAAATTGTTTGATATGGGCATTTCAGAACTATCGCTTGGAGATACGACAGGTGTGGGTGTACCGACACAGGTAGATGCGCTACTTCATGAAATGCTGCGTCACTTCAAAGGTGAAAAGCTAGCGATGCATTTTCATGATACACGTGGCACGGCCATCGCTAATGTCATGACAAGTCTTGCACATGGAATTACGAAATTTGATAGTGCAATTGGTGGGCTTGGCGGATGTCCGTATGCTAAGGGGGCATCAGGCAATGTAGCAACTGAAGATTTATTGTATTTCTTGCATGAGATGGGCATCGAAACAGGTGTCAGCTTGGAAAAAATCCAGCAAACAGCCCTTTATGTCGAGGGAATAATCGGCAAAACACTATCTTCAAAGCTAGTTGCTATTGCAAGAGAGGAGGGGGAATCATGCCAAATTTCGTAAAAGTAGAGGTGCAAGACGGGGTAGCAGTGGTCACGTTTATGAGAGCGGAGGCCGCTAATGCGCTATCTGTTCAAATGTTACATGAAATCAATGAGGCACTAGAAGCAATTCACGATGATCGTTCTATCCGTGTTGTTATTGTTACCGGGGACGGAGAAAAGGCCTTCTGTGCTGGAGCCGACCTAAAGGAACGTAAAGGGATGAATGAGGGAGAAACTCGAAAAACCATTGCACTAATTGGAAAGACGATGAATCATTTTGAAGCGCTTGCCCAGCCAGTTATCGCTGCTATTAATGGTGTTGCGTTTGGAGGAGGTCTGGAGCTAGCACTTGCATGTGATATTCGTATAGCTAGCAATACGGCAAAAATGGGCTTGACTGAAACAGCACTTGGCATTATTCCAGGAGCAGGCGGGACACAGCGTCTTCCTCGTCTAATTGGTATAGGAAAGGCAAAAGAGCTAATTTACACTGCCCGTCGTCTGACAGCGGAGGAAGCGTATCAGTACGGGATGATTGAGCACATTACCCAGCCAGAAAAATTGCTTGAACAGGCCAAGGAGCTTGCGTACGAAATCGCCAAAAATGCACCACTTTCACTCATACAGGCAAAAACGGCGATCAATCAGGGGATGCAGACAGATATTTCTACCGGACTCCAAATCGAATCATTGGCATATAGCCGATTACTACAAACGGAAGACCGGATAGAAGGATTGAAGGCTTTCCAAGAAAAACGACCACCAGCTTACAGAGGCAAATAAAAGGAGGATGGAAGAAATGACAAAATTGACAGTTGAAAACAAACACCAAGAAATGAAGAATAATGTGTTAAAGGGCGGTCATGAAAAGTATCATGAAAAAAATCAGGAACAAGGAAAATTATTTGTTCGAGAGCGTTTGGAGCTCCTCTTTGATGAAGGGTTACAGGCAGAGGATGGAACGTTTGCTAATGTACTTGCAGGTGACCTACCTGCAGACGGCGTTGTCACAGGGATCGGGAAAATTCATGGGCGAACTGTATGTGTAATGGCAAATGACTCAACAGTAAAAGCGGGCTCTTGGGGAAAGCTAACGGTTGAGAAAATTATCCGTATTCAGGAGACGGCTGAAAAACTTAATGTCCCGCTACTTTATTTAGTAGACTCATCAGGTGCCCGTATTACGGATCAACTGGAGATGTTCCCCGGCCGCCGAGGAGCAGGCCGCATCTTTTACAATCAGGTCAAATTATCTGGCCGTATTCCGCAAATTTGTCTATTATTCGGACCTTCAGCAGCAGGTGGTGCGTATATTCCCGCATTCTGTGATGTAGTAGTTATGGTGGAAGGGAATGCTTCCATGTACTTAGGATCACCGCGTATGGCGGAGATGGTCATAGGGGAAAAGGTCGATCTTGAAACGATGGGTGGGGCAAAAATGCACTGTTCAGTTTCAGGTTGTGGTGATGTACTAGCGAAAACAGAGGAAGAGGCAATTGCTTACGCAAGACAATACATCAGCTATTTCCCAGATAACTTTAAAAACAAGCCGAATGTGGAAGAGCCAAAATTGCCGAAAACGTTTGAAAAGTCGATTGAGGAAATCATCCCTGCAAACCAAAATGCACCGTTCAATATGTATGATTTAATTGACCGTATTATTGACGAAGGCTCATTCTGTGAGGTGAAAAAGCTATTTGCTCCTGAAATCATTACAGGCTTTGGGCGTATTAATGGCCAATCTGTCGGTATTATCGCCAATCAACCGCGCGTTAAAGGTGGCGTGTTATTCCATGATTCAGCTGATAAAGCTGCAAAATTCATCAACTTATGTGATGCATTCCACATTCCGTTAATTTTCCTAGCAGACGTGCCTGGATTTATGATTGGTACAAATGTTGAGAAGATGGGAATTATTCGTCATGGCGCGAAAATGATTTATGCGATGAGTGAAGCGACAGTACCGAAAATCACGGTTATTGTCCGCAAGGCCTATGGTGCGGGACTTTATGCAATGGCGGGTCCAGCATTTGAACCAGATGTATGCATTGCTTTAACAGGTGCACAAATCGCTGTAATGGGACCGGAAGCAGCTATCAATGCGGTATATGCAAATAAAATTGCAGCTTTGCCAAAAGAAGAGCAGGCCGCATTTATCGATCAGAAGCGGGAAGAGTACCAGGAAGAAATCGATGTGTATCGTCTGGCATCGGAGTTAATCATTGATGATGTGATTGAACCGAACGAACTGCGCAAGACATTGGAGATTCGCCTCGAAGCGTACAAAACAAAAAATCTGACATTCACAGAACGCAAGCATGGTGTCAGTCCAGTATAATCCTATAACAGAACAAAAAAGGGCTAGCTTCGCTTGTTAATAGCAATGTTAGCCTTTTATATTTTTAAAAATTAAGAAAAAATAAATTACCTTATATTTACTAAAATATCGTCATTGTCTATACGGTTATTATTTACGGATTAGTTTGGACGATCGACAATCAACTTGTCGGTCGTCTTTTTATTTAGGTGTGTGATTGGAACATCTATTAAAAAGCTACAAGTAAGGTAATATTCGTCATAAAAAAATTGACATTATACCTACAGGGGTATAATATGTGGATAAGAAGAAAAAACATAGTTAGTGTAATTTATGGGAGGGTTCAAGATGAAAAAAGTAGTCATTATTGGTGGGGTTGCAGGCGGTGCTTCTGCAGCAGCAAGGATTCGTCGTTTAGACGAGCAGGCAGAAATTGTGATGTTTGAAAAAGGACCACATGTATCATTTTCGAATTGTTCATTACCGTTTTATTTAAGTGGAGTTGTTGCAGATAGCAAGAAGCTGTTAATGATGACACCGGATTCATTTGAAGCTAAGCATAACATTGATGCCCGCATTAATAGTGAGGTTATTGCTATTAATCGTGCAGACAAGATGGTGACAGTAAAAAATACCGTTACAGGCGAACGAACAACAGAAAGCTACGATCAATTAGTGTTATCTCCGGGTGCGAGTCCAATCGTACCGAAATTGCCGGGTAACGACCTGCCTCATGTATTTACCGTAAGAAATGTTGTGGATATTGAGCGTTTACATAATGCAATTGTAGAAAATGACGCCCAAAACATTGCGGTAATTGGTGGAGGATTTATCGGAGTGGAAGTAGCGGAAAATCTACGTTTAGCAGGTAGAAATGTATCGCTTGTCGAATTTGCACCACAAATTTTAACACCGTTTGATGACGACATGGCGCAAATTTTACACAAAGAAATGGTTGATCAAGGTGTCGAGTTAATCGTCGGTGATGGCTTAGCAGAAATCACGCCGAATTTGATTAAGTTAAATTCAGGTAAAGAAGTCGCTGCTGACATTGTCGTTTTAGCAATTGGTGTACGCCCGGAAACTACTTTAGCTACAGAAGCAGGCTTAGAAATTGGAGAAAAGGGTGCAATTAAAGTTAATCAAAATTACCAAACAAGCGACCCGAATATTTATGCAGTTGGCGATGCCATCGAGGTGTATCACCGTCTGATGAACAAACAAACGCGTTTAGCTCTTGCTGGTCCTGCTCAACGTCAGGCACGTGCGGTAGCAGATCATATGTATGGAATTCCGGTCTTAAATAAAGGTGTCATCGGATCATCAAGCATTCAAGTTTTTGACTATGCAGCAGCGTCTACGGGATTAAATGAGCGTACTGCAAAGGAAATGGGTTTATTAGTGGAGGCCGTATATATTATTGCACCGGATAAAGTCGGTTTAATGCCTTCAAGTAACCCCCTTCATTTCAAGTTAGTTTATGAGTTGCCTACGGGTCGTATTGTCGGTGCGCAAGCAATCGGAAAAGGTAATGCAGATAAGCGAATTGATGTTATTGCGACATTGATTACAATGAACGGGACAATTGAGGACTTAAAAGAGTTGGAGCTTTCGTATTCGCCTATGTTTAGTACAGCAAAAGATGTTGTGAATTTAGCGGCTTTAGTGGCAACAAATTTAATGGCGGGTCGCTTCAAGCAAGTGCGTGTGAACGATGTACGCCGTTTAGTAGAAGAAGATGCTTTTATTGTCGATGTGCGTGAAGCAAATGAGTTTGCGCAAGGGGCGTTAAAAGGGGCTGTAAATATTCCACTGAGCGAATTACGTGAGCGTATGGAAGAAATTCCGACAGATGTTCCTGTTTATGTACATTGCCGTTCATCACAGCGTAGCTATAATGCAGTAATGGCACTTAATAATAGTGGCTATACAAATGTAGCGAATATCTCGGGTTCATTTTTAGGTATTTCCTTATATGAATACTATCAAGATCAAGTGAACAATCGTGAACCAATTGTCACAGCTTATAACTTTAAGTAACGTTTTGGGAGCTCTGCGATTGGAAAGGAATGAAACATGACATATTTAACATTGGGACAAGTAAATATTCCGATTGCATGGCTCGCATTGATCATTGCCATCCTTTATAGCGATTTTCGTAGTCGCCATTCGGATGGAGCAACAACTAAACTAATTGAACATTTGCTTTATACTTATATTTTCATTTGGAAGTTCAGTTATATTCTTTTTTCAAGCTCAGATTTCTTTCAAGCACCATTATCACTAATTTATTTTGATGGTGGTTTAAAAGGCCATCTGTTAGCACTGGCAGTTGTTGCTTTCCTATTGTATAGAAAACGGGAATTGTTTGATTGGGAAGTTGGCTGGATGTATTGGGTAAGACTTGTCGCCATTTATCAGCTTATTTTTAACAGTTTTCAGGAACAGTGGTTTGTTGCAGGTTTGTGGATTTTTACCCTTATTTTAATTGAACGAATAAAAAGTCAGCATGTTTTGCTCGTTCAATTTTTCCTGCTCATGTGGTTAGACGGCTTTATTTCTAGCTTTACGCTTTTTCATGTCGCCGTATTACTAACAGTTTATTTTAGAACGAAGCATGCTCAATATATAGCAGGTGCAGGACTTTTAAGCTTAGTTGCAATGATGCTAATGGATGTTGAAGAAAACATAACGACAACGACCCGTGCAGCGATTGATTTACCAGCTACGACAGGTGAACAATATCGCCTGTCTGACCAGGAACAATCTTTAACGGTTGTTAATTTTTTTGCAACGTGGTGCCCGCCATGTAAAGCGGAGATGCCCCATTTGCAAAGTTTTGCTGATAGCTTACCTATGGGGGTTGCTTTAATCGGTATTAATTTAACGGCACGTGACAACGGGGAAGAAGCACTTACAGATTTTATGGAAACATACAGCGTGACGTATCCAATCTTAAGGGATGAGGATGATGCAGTAGGAAAAGCTTTCCAAGTAAAATCCATTCCTACGACGGTATTGCTTAATGCACAGGGGGAAGAGCTTGAACGGATTGTAGGTCCGGTAAGTGAAGAAGGATTGCGCCAATTAATCAAAAAATATGAATCATTATTGAGTGAATAATTGATGTTTATGCTCCACCTCAATCTACCGTTTGAAAAAAATTTTCAAATGGGTATCATATAGTGTCAAAGATCTCGAGAATTAAAGGTAGATAAATATATTGATATAACAAACAAAAAATAGTCATTTAAAGCCGCGAAATTTAGCGGCTTTTATTTATGGGATTTTTTATACCTACATGGGTATTATAAAAATTTCACAATTAGCACAAAATATTGTGATTACTTTGTCAAATATAATATTCTAACCAAGTGTTATCATAGTAAGCGAAATATAAGAAATGGAGTGATGTACGTGTTTAAAAAAATATTATTGGCAGGAATAATCACAATGTTATTATCAGCTTGCAACCAAACTGAAGAGAAGAATGAGCCAACAGTTTCAAACGAAGAATCTGCACAGCAGCAGGAAGTTGAACAAATTGCCGAGAAGGATTGGACGCAGGATGCACGTTTGCAAGAGCCTACAGAAGATACAGTATGCGCCATGTGTAATATGAAAGTTTATACAAAAGATCATGAAATGGGTGTATTCTCGGCTCAGGCAATTAAAGAGGACGGGTCCATTGCATTTTATGATGATATCGGTTGTTTACTGAATGCTGAGTTTGCCAACGTAGAAGTAAATGAAAAATTTGTACGTGATTATAAAACATTAAATTGGTTTAACGTAGAGCAAGCTTATATTGTCAAAACAAAGTTAAAATCACCGATGAACTGGGGTTATATTTTCTTTAAATATGAAGATGATGCCAAAACGTATATGGATGAAAATGAAGGATCGGAATTGACATCCTATACAAAAGTACGTCAACAAGCTTTAGAACGCCGTAAAGCAAAAATGAAAGCGGGAGAAAATATTGACAAGCATGATCCTGAAGATGGTCATGTCCATCATGAAGGGGAAGAACTAAAGCACAATGATGGAGAATAATCAGCAGGTGATTCGTCTGAAAGCGACTAATCTCTGTATACACACCGTTAATAGAGGTGCATTTTGCTTATGAAAAAATTAATGAAATGGGCTGTTTTTACGCTGCTATTTACTTTCCTTCCCTACGTTTCACATAGCGTAGCAGCTGAAAGCTTACAGCAGTTAATAGACGAAACTAGTCCCAATAGTACGCTTTATTTAAAAAACAAAACGTACGAAGGGCCAGTCACCATTACAAAACCTATTACAATCATTGGCGACAAAGAAACAAAAATTATGTCCTTATCCACAGGAATTACAATAGCGGATACAAATAATATTACTCTTCAAGCAATTCAATTTGAAACGGAACAAGCACCTGTACTTGTTGAAGACAGTGAAGAGATTGAATTTAAAAATTTGAACCTTATTATTGATGAAAACGGTATGGAGTTTTATCGCGTAAAAAATGTTACTCTTTCCGACTTAAAAATAGAAGGAAGAAAAGAAGGGCATTTTTCAAAAAAGCCTAACGGGATTAGCCTATTTGAAGGGGAACAAATTACAGTAAAAAAACTTTCGGTTCAAAATGTTCAAGATGGTATGTATTTTGAGAAAACAAAAAATGTAGACGTCCAACATACGATAGTTGAAGATGGGCGGTATGGATTGCATTTCATGTATGGTACTAATATACAGCTGCAACACAATACGGTTAAGAATAATGTATCGGGCATGACGATTATGGTCGTTGAAAATGCTTATATTGCCCATAACCAAATCGAGAGACAGCTTCAATTAAACAGTAACGGCATGTATTTATATGATATTGAAGAAGCGCAAATCACGAATAATATATTTAAGGAAAATACGACTGCGACGATTTGGAATCAAGTAAAGAATACAGCATTTAGCAAGAATATGTTTCAGTCAAATGGAACGGTCATTCACAGTAGAAGGTCACCAACCGTAACAGTTACTGAAAATGAGTTTCAAGGTAATATATTAACGGCTCGGTCAGACGAAATTGGCTTTGTGTTAAATCGTAACCATTATGACGATTATAACGGCTATGATTTCAATGCTGATGGATTAGGCGATACAGACTACCATTCATTCACAAGTTTTGGACAATGGATGGTGCGTAAGCCCGTGTATCAGTATTATGTAGAATCCCCTAGTGTCACATTACTTAATAAATTGGATCAGCAACTCTCCGATACACAAAATATGGTCTTAGTTGATAAAAATCCGCTTATGACGACGGAGAAAAAAGAACAAAGCATTCAACTGAACTGGCTACATCTATTGGGAAGTACGGCAAGTTTATTCGTATTATTTAGTATTTGGAGGAAATTAAGATGAAACGGCTATTAGTTATAAGTACTATTATTGCAATGATGTTATTAGCAGGCTGTGGCAATAAAGAATACAAGCCGAAAGAAATTTCTGCAGAAACAGATGTATGTGAAATTTGTAATATGACAATTTCACATATGGATTACGCAGGTCAAATTGTGTTTAAAAATAATGATCATCTCGTTTTTGATGATTTAGGCTGTTTGATGGAATACATTATCGCTAATGGCGAGAGCGAGATTGGGGCGGCATATATTAAAGATGAATCAACAAATAAATGGATTAATGTTAAAGAGGCCGTGTACATCTACGAAGCGAACTACTGGACACCTATGAACTACGGCGTACTTGCATTTGCATCACAAGAAAGTGTGGAGGCTTATATGAATGAAAATGGACAAGGTAAACAGCTTAAATATGATGATTTAATAACTTTTGAATGGGGAATCCATACGCACGAATGATAAAGTTTATTCAACTTGAGATGAAGCAATTAATCCGTAGTAAATGGCTTCAAATCGTTACCATATTATTTGTTGTTACCTTTACATCCGTGTTAATGATTCAACAAATTGCAATGCCTGATGCAGAAGGATTTACGCGTCAATCAGCAGCAATGTTAAACGTATTATTATTTTTACTTCCGTTATTTATATTGACAATTGGTTCAATGAGTCTAGCGGCGGACCGTGAATCAGGATGGTTAAATTTACTGAAAACCTATCCGATGTCCAATGGTAAGTATATTTTTACGAAGTGGATCGGCTTATTTAATGTATTCTTATTCATTACACTATTAGCCATTACACTTTCCTATATGATGGGGAGCTTTTTTGGCGGCATTTCACTAAATGGTCCGTTCATCGTATTTATTCTTATTTTGCTGTTACTTTTCACATCACTTAGTATTTTCGTAGGTGTGATAGCAAAAAACAGGCTACACGCACTAGCACTTGCTTTAGGTGTTTGGTCAATAATTACACTGATTTTATCGTATGTGTTAATGGCGGTAGGAACCATTATTTCGGAAAATTTATTGAAAACTTTCATTTCGTTATCCATCCATATAAATCCACTTGAATGGTTGCGCTTTAGTTATTTTGTATTTACGGATCAGTCAGCTGTTTTAGGACCGGCTTTCTATGAGTTGGTGAAATTTTATGATTCAACAGTCGGACTATTTTATTACAGCTTATTTACAGCACTATGGGGAGTTAGCCCACTTTTATTAGCTACATATTTATTAAAAAGAAGGTGATAAATATATGACCGTGGAATTGTTGAACATTACGAAAACATATAAGAAAAACCGGGGCGTGCACAATATTGAGGTGACAATTGATGCTGGTGAAATTACGGCACTTGTCGGAGCAAATGGCGCAGGGAAAAGTACTATTATAAAATTGTTAACCGGGCAACTCATGCAAGATGAAGGGGAAATCATTGGTTTTTCAAAAGAGGCACTCCGATATATGCCGGATGATTTAAATTTTCCGGATACATTAACGGCTGCTGAAATATTAGCCTTATTAGCCAATTTGAAAAAAGTGCCCTCCGATAAAATCCCAAAACTTCTGGAACAGGTAGGATTAGCTGATAAAGGTCATTTACGGGTTTCGGAGTATTCCAAAGGGATGCGCCAACGTTTAAATTTAGCTCAAAGTTTAATAGGCGATGGGGATTTATATATATTAGATGAACCGACGAATGGCTTAGACCCCTTTTGGATTGCGACATTGAAAAAAATGCTTGTAGATGAAAAGGAAAAAGGGACTCATGTATTGTTTTCTACCCATTTACTTTCCTTTGCTGAAGAAATTGCGGACCAAGTGATTATGCTTCATGAAGGTGAAGTAATTGCGAAAGGGAATATTCAAACGCTTCTAACTACTTACCATTGTCAAACGTTAGAACAACTGTGGTTAACTTTAACATCTCTGGAGAATGTCCAGTGAAGAAATATATTGGACTTGTAATAATCACAATACTAATCGGAATTTTAATATGGGAAAGTAGCAGGGCAAGCAATGAAAAGATACCATCAACTATAACTACTAATGAAGAAGGTGTACGTGTTCTAAAAGCAGCTAATTTCACATTGCAAGCACTGGATGAGCAACAATACTCACTGTCGGATTCTCAAGGGAAATGGACGATTGTGAACTTTTGGGCTTCGTGGTGTGAACCTTGTAAAATGGAGGCACCTCATTTGCAACGTTTGTATGAGGAATATAATGACCAGCTTGAAATATTGGCAGTGAACATGACAACGAAAGACAGGCAGGACGATGTGCAAAAGTTTGTTAATGAGTACGGGCTGACCTTTCCGGTTTTGTTGGATGAGCAGGGAGACGTTAGTATGACGTATGGTGCCTTTACTATTCCAACTACAATTTTTATCGACGAGAAAGGCAATATTATCCATGAATTTGCTGGTCCTATGGAAGAATCATTTATAATTGACCTTTTATCATTGTGACTTTCATTTTATACGAATGAAAAAGACGCGGTGCCTTAAAGAATGGCGCTGAAAAACCTATATTTTTTATGACGTAAGGCACTTTCTATTCGGGATTTAATGGAAGGTGCCTTCTTTGCGATTAAGGTGTGGCATCTTGCATTGCGTATTGAGTAAATAGAGGAATGAATTTCCCTTATTTCGAAAATAACATAAAAAATAGTAAAAATAAGGGTATGAATTTCCGTTATTGACCTGAAAAACATGAAATTTGAGTATTTTATTTAAAATAACGGTAAAACGTTCCCTTATTTAACCTCAAAATGAGCAACATCATTTAAATAACGGTAAAATCTCCCCTTATTTCTTTACCTATTCCTCCCTTCGCTTCAGAATCACACTTCGAATATCTTACGTCTTTTTACAATTAGTAAAACTTGATTAATCAAATTAGTTTCAGTACAATGAAATCTTTGAATACATAACTAGTGATAGGGAAACCCGTGAAACCATATTCTATAGAAGGTAATTGCTTTTTTTAAGAAATGAAGATGGCAACTCAGCTACAAATTCATCGGTTAACGGAAATGCCGTTAAGTAAGAGACATCACAACAAAGAGGTGGCAACATGAAAGGTCGAACACATTTAACAATAGGGTTAGGTATTGGGGCAGTGGCGTCTGTCAGCCAAACACCTGAAATGATTCCTATCGTTTTAGCTGTATCCGCGGTGGCTTCCCTTGCTCCAGATTTAGACGGAAATAATCTGTTAAACAAGCATGTAACAAAGACGGCGAAACAAATAAAAAAGGGCGGACAATTTGTCGGTGTGGCGTTGATTGTTCTGTCATTATTCGCCTACATATTTAATATTAATTTCCTGCCTTTTTTAGAGGACGAATGGCTTACCCAACAAAATAAACTTCTGTTTTTAGGGTTGGGCGCAATTATTATTGCATTGTCCATGAGAAGCCAGGAAACGTTGAAAAATATTTTGATGAGCATTTTAGGCTTATTCCTACTGTACTATGCCATTACGGATGAGCTGTCGTGGCTCGTTATGTTTGCTCTGTACATTGGGGCAGCAGGATGGTTCCCACATAGAGGGCAAACTCATACGATTTGGGCAGTAATTTATTGGGGCTATATGTCTTATCTGTTGGAAATGAGCACGGGGGCGGAACATTTAGCGATCATTTCAACTATGGCATACCTTTCTCATATTCTAGGAGATATGATGACGATAAAAGGAGTTAAATTTCTTTCTCCCATTACAAGCAAAGTGTTTAAAATACGCATATAAATTTGAAGAAAGACTTCCAACAGTTTATTTAAGCTGTTAGAAGTCCTTTTAAAACTGCATTAAATCGAGTATTTTTTAACTTCTGCTTTTAATATAGATAGCAAATCGAACTGGTCTAAAACTTCCAACATATTCATCCCTTTATTAATCCAAAATAATCCGCATGTACCCGAATTACTTAAACAAACGCCTTTCCTTATATAACATATTGATAGGTTAATAAATTGCTTTTCTAATTTACATAATTCGATGGAGCTTTCTAATTGATTTAATGCCATATTATAATCACTATTTTTTAAATATAACAAGGACAGATTAATTAAAAAGTTAATCTTAATACGATTTATATTTTGGAAATTTTTATACTTTTCAATATGGCGGAAAGCGAATTTTTTCATTTCTTCAGCCGTTTCAACCGGAAAAATATAAAGGATAGCATTTAATAAAAAGATATCGGATAAGTATAAATTGTCCCTTCGAGATAATTCTGTCCAAATGGGCTCAGCAAGTAATTTTGCATGATGAATATCGTTCGTATTGGCTAATATTGATAGGCTTTTTATAATGATATTTATTTTATTAATCAGTTTGTCTTCAGGACATTCTTTTAAATATGAAATACAACTTTGCTGTAATTGCAATAAATCATCCGAATTATTATACGATTGATTATAAAAGTTGTTAATAATTTCATCTCTTAAAGGCATTGAATAGCCATTATTTATATATTTAAATTCGTCATAAGAAGTTTCGATACGGACCAGAAATTCACTAAGAGTAGAATGTTTAATATCTTTATTTTCCCCCAGCTCAAATTTGGAGAAATTACCTTGAGTACAGATGTTGGATGATACATATTTTTGCGAAAACCCTTTGCCGACTCTTATTTTTTTTACTGTTTCTCCATAATTATTCATAAGATCCTCCAATTTATTCTTTTACTAATATTATAAGATAAAATAGTGTAATTTATGTAAAATAAGTAAAAAAGGGGGGGGTGAGAAGATGATGGATATGATTATTATCGCTCTAGATTTATGGCTAATAGGAATTGGGGGAGGTTAATAATTTTTTAATGAAGTTACTTTAGGTGCATTAAAAGGTTGGCGCCAGTAGTATTAAAGTCTCTGAAAAATACGACTGGCGCCTATCTTGTATATCTAATACGCTCATAGAGCTACCGCTTTACATAGTCGAAGGTAAAGAATAGTAATAATATACTAATATTTATATAAAACAAATAAAAATATTAAAATATTATTATAATTAATCGTTTTTGGTTGTATTTTTCGATAGAAATTCCCCTATATATAGTAAGAAGGTAAGCAAAAGTTCTATTCGGTCTTTTTAAGTAAAAACGAACGGAAGTTCATGTTTTATGACTAAAAAGATAAGGGGTATGACGAATGAAGACTTTAAATCCTGATGTTGTGAATAGTAATGTATTTAAAAGATTTTTAGAGATAGAAGAGTATAACAAACTGTACACTGCCTATTTAGAAGATCCGAATAGTACGAATGCTGATACCTTAAATGAACATTTTAAGTATTTTGAAAAACAGATCATACGTATCGCCTATATAAAAAAAGCAGTTATATATGAGTCCAGAAAATTTGATTCAATGTTAAGAGAGCACAATAGAAAGTATGAATTAAATTTGGATGCACCAATTAATGAAAGCCTTGCAATGGTAGATACTGTTCAAGATGAAAATTCTTTTCTCCAATTTGAAAACATTTTTGAGAATGACTTAGAAAGCTTGTTGAGTGATGAATTGTTAATTACCTTATTAAAACGTTTAAATACTAAGCAAAAGCAAGTTTTGTATTACCGGTATGTAAACGAGTTAACTGAGAAAGAAATTGCGATGATTTACAACGTATCACAACAGGCTATTTCTAAGATGATTCATAGATCAATAAATATATTAAGAGAAGGGAGGGAAGAGAATGATTGAGGGGCAGCTGTTTCAAATATTGGGGAATTTCGGGTTTCCGATAACCATTGCGATTTATTTATTAATGAGATTCGAGGGCAAAATTGATTCTTTACGAAGTTCTATTGACGTATTATCAAACGACCTCACTAAAGTGAACCATGAAAGGAGTAAAAAATAGGGGGGAGGTTAACTATGGTCGAGCATCTTGATCCAAATGAAATTGTTCAATTATTAAAAAGGATTGAACCTGTCATTTCATATTCATCACGGCAAACTAGGATAGAAAATCGGGATGACCTAAAGCAGCACCTTTATGAAGTTACTATTAAGACTTTAAAAAATACGGTTTTTGTACAACCAAAAGGATTGTTTAAATGAATATAATAGTCGATGAGGCATTTTGATATCTAAGGAGTAGTTGCACCTTTGGATTATTAAAATGTCTCTTTTAATATGTTTCCAATTCAAGAAGTCCTTTGTATTTCAACGATGTAATAATGCATGATACATAATAAATAACGTCTAACACCAGATAAATCAACACTTAGGGGCATTATATAATTTTTTTAACTTTAATTCGGTAATAATAGCGGATAAAATGACTTTTTATGTTTAGACAATTTTTACTGTAACGTTATATATGTAAAATAATTTCCCCCAGAATAGTATTAAGGAAATCTCATGAAAGATCATAGAGAGACAATATGAAAGCGCAATCAATCTTTGGGAAATGGTATGAGTTGGGTTGTTTTTATTATTTCGTATATTGCAAAATCCGAGGAATTCGTAATGGTAGCCTCAATTCTTTTAACCTGAGTAAAACAGTATTGTAATATAATTTTGGTATATTCTAAACAGGCAGTAGATGGTGCTGCCAAAAAATTAGAGTAGTTATTTACTCGATTTGATCAGAGGTGAAACGATAAATACCGGAACAAATGAAAAATCCATCCTATCAGTAGAAAAAATACGAATTAGGAGCGATCAAGTAATGATTAAAAAACAAATGGACTCAAAAACAGCAAATAAAAATTTATCTAAGAAAGTAGCGCCACTAGTGATGTCAACATCATTTATAGCTGCATCATTTTTAGCGGCTGGAGCACCTATTTCTGCATCTGAGCTAGATTCAAAAGATGTAAATCCGGAAATTATTGAACACGCAAAAAATCATGGACAGAAAGTATCGGCATACGCAAAAAGCTTGCCAGGATCTCCTGAAAAAGGGGAGCTCGTTAGTCAGGTAGCTCAAACTAACGCCGAAAAAGCTAATAATGAATTAGATGATAACGATAATATAGATGAAACAAATAATGATGGTATAGACGAAGGTGCAACGGAAGTACCGGAGACACCGGTAACTGAAGACGACCAAAATGAAGATGTAGTTGTTGAACCGGAAACACCGGTATCGGAAGAAGAACCAGTTGAAGATGAAGTAGTAGAAGAACCGAAAACACCGGTATCGGAAGAAGAACCAGTTGAAGAAGATGGAGCTGAAGAGCCAGAAACACCGGTAACAGAAGAAGAACCAGTTGAAGAAGAGGTAGTTGTTGAACCGGAAACACCGGTATCGGAAGAAGAACCAGTTGAAGAAGATGGAGCTGAAGAGCCAGAAACACCGGTAACAGAAGAAGATGACTTTATTAATTGGTTAGATGAATCTTATCAATTTATCGATAATAGTTATCAAAGCTTAATTAGCTACTACCAAATTCATATTGAGCAATATTTAAGTGACTTAGAATCTGATCAAACAAACGAAGAAACTGAAAATGTTCCAGTAGTTGAAGATGTAACTGATGATTCTGCAGATGCTGATGAAACAGATACAACAGATACAACAGATACAACAGATACAACTTTAGAGGAAGATGCATCTCAAGATGATGCTGTTGATAATACAGAACTACCAGCTGAGACTGATGAAAACCTGGAAACTCCGGCTGTTGTAGAAGATGAAGAACAACCTTCTACTGTAGAATCTCCAGAGCAAGAAACTGAAGAAGTGGAGAATATCGTATCTGAACCAGTAGAAGAAACGGTACCAACTGAAACGGAAGCAATTAGTGTAGATACAGACCAAAAGCAAGCTGAGAAAATCGCATTAAAAGACAAAGTGATTGGCTACTATCAAAACTTAGTAACATCATTCTCTAACTTTTTAAACTTCCTAAAATAAGAGTAATATACACTTAAAAAGTAGCACAGACCAACAAAATGGTTTGTGCTACTTTTATTTTATTGGTTCTGTTAAAGGTTGATGTTAAAAAATGTTAATTAGAGAGGGCTTCGAATTTTACGGTCAGATTGAATAAAATAAATTTTGTTCGCAAATTAGGGAGTTTTCCATTACTTTACAATTTGAATTGTCATATGATGCATGTTAAATTCATCATGAAGTAATGTTTGAATTTTACGCAATACGACCTGTTCATCTACATCTTGTCCAACGCTTACATGACATGTTAATGATGGGAAATCAGATGTAATAGACCAAATATGAAGATCCGTTACCTTTATTACTTCTTTTACAGATAAGATTTTTTCTTCAATTATTTCTGTATTTAAATGATTTGGAGCACCTTCCATCAAAATATGAAAAGAGTCGCGCGTTACGCGATATCCACTAAAAATAATTAAAACAGCCACAATGATACTAGCAATTGGATCGGCTATATTCCATTGGAAAAATAAAATAAGTAATGCAGCTGTAATAGCACCAATAGAGCCAAGAATATCACCAATAACATGTAAAAATGCACTCTTTACATTTAAATTGTCATTATCACCACGATTTAAAATAAATGCTGCCACAATATTTACTACTAGACCGAGAACAGCTACTAGTAGCATGCCTGTACTCGCAACATTTGGAGGTGCTGAAAAACGTTTTACAGCTTCATAAAAAATATAGACAGAAATTCCAATTAACGTTAATCCATTTATAAACGCTGCAAATATTTCAAAGCGTCGGTATCCAAATGTTTTTTGCCCTGATACAGCACGTTGACCAACAATAAGTGCTACATAGCTAAGCCCTAAAGCCGCAGAATCACTCAGCATATGCCCTGCATCTGATAAAAGTGCAAGGCTATTTGTCATAAACCCGCCAATAACTTCTACAATCATAAATGATGTAATGAGTAAAAACGTCCACATGATTACTTTACGATTGTTATTTTCGCCTTGTTGCCCATGATTATTATAATGCTCCATAATTTGAATACCCCCTTCCTCATTCAATTATGTCCATTTTAATCATTTATAAATCCTTTATTTCAGGCGCTGTGCATATCATTGATTAGTATACAAGTGTAAAAGCTAAGCTTCATTGACAATGTTTTAGAATAAGTCTATACAAATACCGGTGTTCTCTATCTTGCATAAAATCGTGTATACTCCTTCTTGTTATAAATCCATATTTCTCTTACTAAACAACTGAGCAATATTTTTAAATGGCAATCGCTATACAAAAAGTAAAATTTCTAATATTCTTAAAATACTATATATTTCGAGGTGAGGTTATTGAAAGCGATACGAATCAATCAATTTGGTACATCAGAAAACTTATTGGTAGAGCAAACCGAAATACAGGGACCAGCTGAAAATGAAGTACTTATAAACCTTTATGCAGCTGGAGTCAATCCAAGTGATGTCTATACATCAACAGGTACATATGCGATAAAACCTCAATTACCATATACACCAGGGTTAGATGGTGCAGGTATTGTGGAAGAGGTTGGGAAGCAAGTAACAAATGTAAAAGTGGGAGATCGAGTATTTATTGCAAGTTTACCAAATGGCCAAGCGACTGGAACGATTGCTGAAAAAATTGTTTGTGAAAGCCGCTTCGTTCATCCAATACCAGCACATATTTCATTTGAAGAAGGCGCGGCGCTAGGTATTCCAGCTTTAACAGCATATCGGGCAGTAGTAGGAAGAGCAAATGTTCAGGCAGGGCAAACTGTGTTCATTCACGGGGCAAGTGGTGCAGTTGGTTTACAGGCTGTTCAAATTGCTAAAGCATTAGGAGCAAAAGTAATTGGAACAGCAAGTCGGGAATCCGGAAAACAGCTTGTAAAAGAGGCAGGAGCAGATATTGTTCTTGATCATATTACGGAGCAAACGATTGATACCGTATTAGAGCAAACAGATGGAAAAGGACCAAATGTGATTATTGAATTTTTGGCAAATGAGAATTTACAAACAGATTTGCAAATGATTGCAAAGCATGGTGTCATCGTTATTGTAGGAAACCGTGGGGAAATTAATATTAATCCCCGTCTTATGATGCAAAAAGAGTGTGATGTGCGAGGCATGGTATTATTTAATGTTACGGCCGAAGAACATCAGCAGCTTATTCAAGAAGTAGCAAAATTGCTTGAAAAACAGCAACTTAAACCAGTAGTCGGTTATAGCTATCCTTTAGAAGAGGCGAGCGTTGCATTTGATGCAGTTATTAATGGTGAGCATAACGGAAAAGTCGTTGTACGAACACAATAGTGAAATTTTGGACTAGTAAATATGCTAGTCCTTTTTATATGGCTCATCACGATAACATGGGGTTGCTTTTCTAATGAAATTCCATTTTATTGCCGTTTGCGAGGTCCACCAATCCCAAAATTTTGCCTTCGTTATAAAGTGAAGTAAAAAACATCCAATAAAGCCGCTTGCGCTATCGCGAGGCGGCATTTTGTCATCCCCAACTTATGATGATGAATATTTTTTATATTTAAATTTGGGAAAAATGACATTAAAGTGAAGAAATTCGAATACTTTTGCTATTATTTTGTCTGTTTAGTGCTATTTACTAAAAAAAATAGAAAAAATTGTTATGATATACGGGTAATATATAAGAAATTAGGAGCGTAACAATGGGATTTAAAGAAGAGTTTAAGCGAGAAATGCGCAATATACAAAATGATGTAGCAAAAGAGGTTGAAAAATATTGGGTCCTCGATTTTGAGGGACATAAAATAGAGATTATTAATGAGATGCTGGAGGAAGTATTAAAGGTTGATGGTGAAATTATTGCCCAAAACGTTCGGAAATCCATCTGGTCACATATTTTGCCGTTTTCAACATTGAAAGGGACGTTTCATTCTAGTAGTGGGAAGAAACATAAAGTATTTGTCAAAATAGGCGGATTTGTAAAACTGAACGTAACGGTCAAAGTAGACGGAAAAGAGCTTTTACATGATGCGATGAAACTACAATTTTTACCCTGGTCCAATAAGGAATTTATCGTGCCATATATTGAACAGCAATTTCATGCAAACCAAAAATTAATAACAAAAGATTTACCGGATGATGCGTTTTTATATGATGAATTTCATCCAAAACATGCACCTGGATTTGCAGATCAGCTTCATACAGAAGAAGTAACGCCATTTTATACTAAAAAGCTGATCAAACTGTTTTTAGAACAGATAAACAATCCAACTGATGAAACTCGGAAAGCTACTTACGAAAAAATAAAAGATGAAAAAGTAATTAGTTATTATTATGAGTTTTTAGAACAGTTTTCTGGAATCGAAAAAGAGGAAAGTCGGGTAAAGGAAGAAGCAATTTGGTTACTTGAGCACGCTGCACATCGAGAAGTGGTGAAATTTGCGCTTGTTATTTTAGGGACAGGAAATTGTGAAGAACTGAAAGAGCGCCTTAAAATAATCGCACTTCACGAAGAATTTACAGGGGTAGCTCTTTTCGCCTTAACAAACGGAACGACAAGCAGCAATGAGGCGGTTTGGTATATTGCAAAAAATGTAACAGGATGGGGTAAGTTAGAGGCGTTGAACTTTTTAGATGCAACTAATGAGGACATCCGTCAGTGGATACTGCTTGAAGGATTAAAGGATACAGTTCCAGGCAATGCGTCTGCTTTAATATGTGCAAATAAAGGAAAGCTTGATATAGAATTGCATGAGTCTGCCATTTCTGAAAAAGTATTTCAAGGTGCCGGTACCATTATTTTAGCATTGCTATATGAAGGTTCTTATCAAACAATGGATGATTATGAATATGCAGGTCAAGTGCTGATGCGCTACACATATCATGCAAAAACACATTGCCGCACACTTAAGCAGTTTTATATACTAACGCAAATTCATGAATATTTACAATATGATGAAGAAACATGGGATGATCGTTTCTCAACAAACTGGAAGCCCCATGAAAAACGAGCAGTAGAAGAAAATATAGAGGATATAGCAAAAAATCCGGAGTATTTGCAACAGGCAATTGATACATTAAATCATGGGGTAGAAGATGAGGATTATGCAATCGCAACAGCACAATACTATCACGCTGATATTACTAATATAATGTTCGAGAAAATAAAGGCTAACCCGGAAAACTATAAGTATTACATGGCATTATTCACTGCTGAAAATGAACAAATTATCGAACAGCTTATTAAATTTACAGATTCATTTGGGGATTTCAATGACCTAACAGAGAATCAAAAAATGGTCGTATTAGTCCTGTTGGAGGAATTGGATCAGTATGACGGAGCTGGTTTAAAATTTTTAATTAAAACTTTAAAAACGGCTGACTACCACCTGCAATATATTGCGATGCAAACATTATGTAGATATAATAAATCTTCTTGGCAAGGTACGGAGATTGAACAGCTTGCTTTGCGTTATGCAAAAGAAGCGAAAGATAAAGATGTTAAAGAAATTGCTAAGCAGCTGCTGGCATAAGCCTAGAAAGTCGAAGCCTAGATATCGGGTTTCGGCTTTTTATACTACCACCTGGGCTAAAATAAGAGGAGAAATTCCGCTTATTCTCCAAAATTACACAGTATGAGGTCGTTTTTTCGAACTTAAGGGGAAAATCTCCCCTTATTTCCTCATGAAACTAGCATGCTCATGCAAATAACGGTAAATGCTCCGCTTATTTAATTACCTCTTACAAGGAAGAAGCTGATTTGATTTTTTTCTGATGCATGATTCCATACACAATATTAAAGAATAATGCGAAATTTATTGGATTAAGTATGATAAAATATATATTTACTTCCAAATAGGTTAGTAAATAGCTCCAAAGTATTAAAGCTATACAATATAAAAAAATCATCGGTTTGCTAAAAAATTTGTCTTCAGTCATAATAACATCTCCTGAAATCTTGGTGGAAATTAATTTCCCAAAAAAATTAGTATATGGTAATACTATCATAGAGCTTTGATGATTTAACAGATTTCTTTTCGAATATGAGCACAAGGAGGGAAAGTATGATTAAAAATAAATTAGCAATTGCTATTTCCTTCATTCTTTTAGTGATTTGTATGTCTATTTATTTTCCGTTTCCAAATAACGAAATGATAAAAGCCCGGTCAACATTTATGACGTTTCCTATACGAAATGAAGAAGGCTATGTATTTCTTGGCATTTTCACTTCAGTGTTATTCATTATTTCGCTTGTTTTATTGCAAATTGGATTGAAAAAGTATCATTTTAGAACATTGGTATTGGTAATATTGGCTTTTGCCTTACTACCATGGGCACTTATTACAATTTTCCAAGAAACATTTGCAGAAGGTATTTATGCGATCAAGTATGATGGTAACGGCAATTGCAATTTTGATTATATGAGTGAGGACTTATTAAATGGGGAATGTAGTCTTGTACTACATAATCGGAGTAATGAAACGGTATCTTTTCAACTGGAGTTTATAGATTCACATTTCTATGACGAGGACGGAATTAGAATGCAGTCTCTGATGAATGTTGCCGGACCATTTCATGTGACAATCGAAGCAAACAGAAAAGAGTCGATTCAATTCAATGAATTATTGGATGTGACAGGTATTCCTAAGCATATTGATGGTGGAAGTTCGTCTAATATCCATATAAAACTTACAGAAGGGCAGCGTTCAAGAAATCTATAAATACTACTATAGGGGTGTTGCTACAGATGAAAAGATTATTACTAGTAATATTATTATGTCTACCACTAGTAGGATGTTCGGATGAAGCTGAACCAGGTGAAGACATCCTATCGAGTGCCGCTGAGTTTAATCTTCAACAAGCATTTGATCTGAAAGAAGAACATAGTGTCACAATGTTTGTAGAAGTTTATGAAAACGGTCAATTTATGGATGACAGAGATATTTATTTTGGCAACAACTTCGAAGGGAACGGCAAAGTTCAGTTGTCTATGTTTAGAGCAGATAATTCAGCGGAGTTGTTTTTAGTAGGAGCAATTCAAGATAAGAATCATGCCGTATCTAAAAAAATGTTCGTGGAAACGTCTGAATGGGGCGTAATTTTTAAAGCGGCAGAAAATGATGTGATAACAAAAAAAGGGCAATACCGAATTGGCATGTATGGTTCATTGTCTGAAGAAGATTCAACAACCTACACAGAGCCTTTAAATTTATCTGTTGAAGAGAAAAAAGAGTTCATCGAAGCATACGAACGTTATCCGGTTGTTAATGTTGTAGTGGTTGAAGTAAATTAAAAAAAGAGTATTGCGGAGAAGGGTGCAACACTCTTTTTTTGCTATTTATACTTCCTTCTAAACAATAAAGTGGACAAAGTACCAAGCACAATAATCGTAGTAAGTACAAATAGTAAACTCGTCATACTTGAAAGAATGGAGCCGTTTATTTCATACATGACACCATAATCAACTTTGTACGTTCTAGCATAAACGTCATTTCCGGCAAATACTTTTTCAACGGATTGTGCAGTAAATACATCGCGTAGTAATACAGTTATATGGCTTACCGGGAAGAAGTGGATGACAGATTGAACAGCGCTCGGTAATACTGCCATCGGAACGTAGATACCGCATAGAAACCCTAATACTGTCCCACTAATTGTGCTCACTGTAGAAAATGCCGTTTCCGTATTAATAAATAACACGATAAATAAATTGATCATACTACTCATGACCACCGCTAAAATTAAAATACCGATTGCTTTTAACATTGCGATGGGAGAAAGCCATTCACCGCCAATGGAAACGATGAAAATTTCACAGCAAATAAATCCGATAAAAGTCATGGAAAACCCAATAATAAAAGAACTGATTACATAGCTTAACTGTATTTTATATCGCGAAGCAGCAGTTACTAAAAAATCTGCTGTCGTTTTTGATTCTAAATCTTTTATATAAATCCCAAATACCCCGAGAGTTGCCGACATGGCGATTATTGATAAAAGTCCAGCGACCATCCATTCACTGACTAGTACTTCAATTTCAGGTGTGACAGCAACATATTCCGCGATGGAGTTAACCTGAAGATTCTGCAAAAAAATAGCGTAAAGACCAATTAAAATAAGGACTGAAAGCAAAGAGAAGAAAACGAGCAATTTATTTCTGAGGAATACTTTGTTATTTCGGCTGACTAAACTAAGTAGCATTTATGTCACCTGCTTCCTCATTAATCTGAATAAATACTTGATCAATCGAGCCTTTAATCACCTCAAATGATGCAAGGGAAGGTTGAATCCGTTCGATAATCGGAATCGCATGTAAAGTAGATGGGATATTCACTTTATAAACATCACCGAATTGCACCATTTCACAGCCAATTTGTTCGGAAATATGTTCAATATCTATTTCTTTTTTAAAGGAAAGCACCAGCTGATCAGATGCAAAGCGTTCTTTTAATTCATTAGGTGTGCCTTGAGCGATAATTTCTCCCTTTTTAATGACAACTATTTGATCCGCATTTGTTGCTTCCTCCATGTAATGGGTTGTTAAAAATATCGTCATACCAATCTCTTTCCTTAGTCGTTCAACCGTTTCCCATACGAATTTTCGAGTGTGAGGGTCGAGCCCAGTAGTCGGTTCGTCTAGAAATAAAATCGAAGGCTTATGGATTATTGCGCGGGCAATATCGGCTCGTCTACGCTGGCCACCAGACAATTGGCTATATTTTTTATTCTCTATTTCACCAAGCTTTAAATATTGCCAAACGAAACGATAATTTTCTATTAACTGTGCTTTCGTTAATTGATAAAAGCGACCACGATGGATAATATTTTCCTTCACAGTCAGTTCTTTATCAAGCAGGCTTTGCTGAAAAACAATCCCAATTGATTGCCTGATCCGATCATTATCCTTCATCGTTCCAAGTCGGTACCCATTAATCGTTACATCCCCGCTTGTTTTTTCAAGTAATGTACATAATATTTCAATCGTCGTCGATTTACCGGCTCCGTTACTACCTAAAAATGCGAATAAAGAGCCTTTTTTTACTTGGAAATCAATCCCTTTTACCGCTTCGATCGAACCAAAATGCTTTTTTAATTTCGAGACTTCAATGGCATAAGTCAATGTTATTCACCTCGATTTTGTTTTAAAACATCATTCATTCGTTTAATATCGCGTTTAATCGAAAGGAAAATAAAGCACCAAACGATAATATAAATGGATGTTGACTGAATAAATAAAAGGAAGAAGGTAGACGGTTCATCAAAAGAAAACCATTTCCCAAAAAGCCCGACTATAAATACGGAGCAAAGGACAATTACGTAATGAAGTGCTAAAACCGCTACATAAGGCCAATGTTTAATTAAAAATAAATTGTTTGCACAACCAATGATGACACCTAATGAAAGGGCGAATAAAAATTGGTGTAACAACTCTGCACCAGACCAGGTTATAGACGTGTCATTGTACGTAATGAGTGCGATGATAAAATAAGACATAAAAACACTGACAAAGCAGCTAATTAAAAAGTTTTTCATTTGCTCACACCTCCTAATCCAAGTGCTTCCTTTAGCAGTTTGAAATAATTTCGGCTGACAGGGACAACTGTTTCATTTGCTAAAATGACTTGTGGGTTGCCAAGCACTTTTGATTGGATGGAAACAATTTTATCGATGTTTACGAGCATGGATTTATTGACTCGTATAAAGCTAGAGTGAAAACGTTCTTCTAATTCATAAAGTTTATTCTTTGCTTCAAATTCTTCTTCATCTGTTTGTAAAAATACTTTTCCATTTTCGGTAAAAATCGAATAAATTTCACGAGATTTTAGTAAATGAATGTCTCCATTGGAATAGCCGGCAATACTTTCAGGTGTTGAGTTATTAATTTTTTTCATCAATTGTTCGACTGTTTCATCAAATTTTGGTGCATGGATATGAACTTCGATTTCTGTGCGGTCGTTTTCTATATGTAAGTGGACTTTCATACACTGCTCCTTTCATGATTTCATTGTAGCATTCGAATTTTTATATACTTGATTTTGCCAGTAACAGGCAGAAAAAACGCGTTGACAGGTAATTTTAGCGTATGAAGAAGGACTCTTAACTTATTGTACTTCGAAAATGGATAGTTGAAGAGGTTTTCTTTCAACGCTCTGTCAGCCAGTCATAAAAAGGGACAGGTCTTGTATTTGGATGCAGTTGCTGCTCTTTTTCCGGCAAAACAGGGCGTGCTACTGCCTTGTCATACGCCCCTTTATATATTGCACGTAAAGTTGTTCGAATCGTTAATTTACCATCATGAATATCTTGAATAATGCGCCACATTGCATCTTTAGCTATCGTAAACTCTCGCATATTTTGAATCGGTGTAGCTAAAATAGCGGACCGTAACCCGTCCTTTAAATCATCGTTTAACGGTAAACTCATTAAAAACTCATACAATGTTTTTTGCCACTCATTCATCTGTGTGAGCGTATTATTATATATTTCTTTTAAAGAGCTTGTTTTAAAAAGATTAAAAGAAATAGTTTCGTTACTCGAAATATCTTCACTAACCTCGATTTCATGCACTTCTTCAGATGAGACCCGATCGGACATTTCCGATGGGACATGTAAAATTTGATAAATGTTCGCACCTTTTATTCCATTTAGTTTCGTGCTCGCTACGACACATAAAATCCCGAGATCTGCTGCTTTTTTAACAGCGCGATAAACCGTTTTCATGCTAATCCCGATACTATCGGCAATTGTCTTTGCCTTTAAATGCGCTGCGCCAGGATACGCAAGTGCAGATTGTGCGATACGTAAAATTACATTGCGCTCGCTTTCTGTTAATTCATGTTCAGCTAGGTGAGCCGCTACTGCCTCGTCCATTTCTTTAATTGAGTTAAATGTTTGATATGTTTTTAAATATTCGAATACCATTATTTGCATCTCCCTTCATCATACATATGTCAAAAATGAAAGAAGAAAGGGACATCTTTTTTGATTATTTTTGAATTTAGGACTTTTCATTTTAAAATAAGGGGAGATTTTACCGTTAATTGAATGATGTAGCTCATTTTTAGGATAAATAAGGGAACGTTTTACCGCTATTTTAGTTAAAAATCTGAAATTTCATGTTTTATAGATCAATAACGGAAATCCCTTCTCTTATTTTTACCATTTCTCATTTTATTTTCGAAATAAGAGAAATTCGTTCCTCTATTTATCCCATAACGCAATTCAATCTCCCTCCACCATTAATAACTAATTTCGGGGCCCGTCCAACTTCGAGTGGGAAAAATCCCAAATCCTTATTGTAAGACCCAAATTTATTAAAATTTGTCATCTCCAAACTCATGTTGATGAACCCCGATAAAAAGTTTTTTTCATAGTAGTTTTATTTTTATGAATAATTTGGGTAAAGAGATAGAAAGTTGAGTTCGGCAAACCAAAAATAGCATAAGAGATTTATACTAAAATGTTGGCTTCCTATTACTCAAGTGAAATTTTATTTTTAATAAAAATTGTAGGTCATGCTTTATTTCTTTTAGAATAATGTCAAAAATCAAACAGAAAAAGCTAGTTTTGTGGTTCGAATTTCAATTCTGTTCTACAATAAGTATCTATTATTCTAAAATACGTAAAAATTATCTAAGTAAGAGGAAGTGAGTTTATGAAACTAGCAACGAAAATTTTATGGGCGTTAGGGTTAGGGGCAATTGTAGGTATAGGATTAAACCTTGCTGCGCCCTCATTCTTTACTGAAGCAGACCGATTTTTCTTCACACCATTAGGGACGATCTTTTTAAATTTAATTAAAATGCTTATCGTACCGTTAGTGTTTTTCTCCATTGTAGTAGGGGTTGCAAATATTGGTGACCCGAAAGCATTAGGTCGAATGGGAAGTAAAGCGATGCTGTTCTTCTTAACAACGACAGCTATTGCTATTACAATTGGTATTACTTTAGCAGTAATTTTCCAGCCAGGTAATAAGGGAGAATTTGATGTACAGGAAGTAAGCTATGAGGCTGCTGAAGCACCACCTGTATCCGAAACACTACTTGGTATTATCCCGGCGAACCCTATTAATGCACTTGCAAGTGGTGACATGTTGCAAATTATATTCTTTGCGATCTTTGTTGGTTTAGGTATAAGTTATTTAGGTACAAAATTAGATTTAGTGAAACGTTTTATGGAACAGGGGAACGAATTAATGATGTTCCTTGTTACTTTAGTGATGAAATTTGCTCCGTACGGAACGTTTGCATTAATTGCTTCAGCAGTTGGTAAACAAGGGTTTGATGCATTACAGGCAATGTTCTGGTATATGATGGTAGTATTATTGGCATTGTTAGTGCATTTCTTATTTGTGTATGGAAGTGCGTTAAAGATTTTAGCAAAACGCAATCCAGTCGATATTATTAAAGCTTATCTTCCTGCAATGACAGTTGCCTTTAGTACATCTAGCAGTAGTGCCACATTACCTGTTTCTATGGAAATTGCACAAAATAAATTAAAAGTACCAAAAGGGATCAGTAGTTTTGTACAACCACTTGGTGCCACAATTAATATGGACGGTACAGCCATCATGCAGGGTGTTGCTACAATTTTCATTGCTCAAGTGTATGGTATCGACTTATCATTGTCTCAAATGATAATTGTTGTAATGACGGCTGTATTAGCATCTATCGGTACAGCAGCAGTTCCAGGTGCAGGTATGATTATGCTTGCAATGGTATTGGAATCAGTAGGTTTACCGGTAGAAGGTATTGCACTAATTATTGGTATTGACCGTTTACTGGATATGACTCGTACTATGATCAATTGTTTCGGTGATTTGACATGTACGTTATTTGTAGCAGAAAGTGAAAAGGGTAAAAAAAAGACAGTAGTAGCTGAACAATAGTATAAATAATAATTTAAGGCATCGAGTTTAATATTACTCGGTGTCTTTTAATTTGTCTTCACCTCTAAAATAGAAACTTTTGGTGGTAAATAATTGAATATTTGAAACTTTATGGTCTTTTGTAAAGTATAATGTTAGTGTAAACAAATGTTTACTCAAAGAGATAGGAGGATGAAGAATGGTAACTTTTAAAAAGGCAGGAGCAATGTTATCTGCAACAGCGCTATCTGTAGGTTTATTAGCACCAATGGCAAGTGCTTCAATGTTAGGAAATGAGCGTATGGACACATTGCCAATTCAAGTCGCACAAATGAATACAACGGTAACAAAAGAGGATTTAATGAAGCGTGTTCGAGAGTTATTTCCAAATGAGTTTCCGAATGTAACCGAAAAAGATTTTCGTATGGGGTCGGGTTTCTCACATCCTAAAGATTCCACGTTGCGTTATGAACTTCGCTTTATGAAGCAAATTGATAATCAACATGTGAGTGGATACTTTACTTTTGTAGGAGAAGCGTTAGAGTTAGAACAATTTTATTATCAACCAGTAAACTCTAAGGATGTATTATTCCCGGCAAAGTATTCTAAAGAGGAAGCGCAAAAAGTAGCGAATAAGTTTCTTGAAAAGTTCAATGAAGGTGAAGGGTATGAACTAGTACCAAATGAATATGATTATTATTCATCCTCTATTTTGACGGAACCCGTTCAATACTCATTTATGTATGCAAAGAAAAAATCAGGTATACCGATTTTAGATCAATCGATCAATATTAGGGTGTTAGGAGATGGCACAGTATCCTCATTTTATAGAACAACAAGTGAAAAAAATAATTTTACGTTTGATGATCCTGCTAAAAAACAAAGTGAATCTGTCATTGCCAACCGTTTACAGGATGCATTAAAGGCGCAATTGTCATACAAAATTGTAACAGATTATTCTACAGGTGATTACAAAGTAAAGCTTGTTTATCAACCGAATAGCCAGGTTGTTTCAGGTGTACATGCTCAAAGCGGAGAATGGCTTACATCAGATGGGTTGTCTTCAACGTTATCAGCTCAAGCGATTAAACCGATTGTGACAGCACCATTAGCAGCAAAACAGGCGAACTTAACAGCAGAAAAGGCGCAGGCGATGGCACAAAAGTTGCTTGCAACAGATCAAAAAGGTGTTAAATTAACGGTTGAGTCCATTGAAGAAACAACAGAGGCTGGTAAGGCAGTATATAGCATTCATTATATGTATCACTATAGAAACAGTGGGACAGGCACTACAATTACAATTGATAAAGCTACAGGAGAGGTAATTAATTATAGTGATATCAAAAATAGCCTTGAATTAGAAGATGAAGATAATGATACGGAAGTAAAATTCACGAAGCAACAGACATTAGATAAGGCGATTGCATATGTGAAAGAATGGGTACCATCTTATGCTCACCAGTATGCATTACCAGTAGATGAGGGACAGCACGAAAGTTATAATGATAGTTATTATTTTACGTTCCCACGTATTGTAAATGGGTTAATGGTTGTAGGTGATAATATCTCAGTTAATGTCGATGCCAAAACAGGCGCTTTAGTAAGCTTGCGTGTAAACGGATTTGATGATGTAGAGTGGCCTGCCGCAACAGAAGTTTTAACAGAGCAGGAAGCAACAAAGCTGTTGAAAAATGAGTTGAAACTGAAGCTGCAATATGTAAATCATTCAAATGTGGAAAATGATCAGCATTATAGCTTAGCATATCAACCGGTCTTCAAAGAAGGTTCGTCTGCTACCATTGATGCAAAAACAGGGGAATGGTTAGATGTTTATGGTATGGCTAGTTCAAACAAGCCGAAAATCAAGCATCCAACAGCTGCAGAGGAATTAAATTATTTAATTCATGCAGGGATTTTAGAGGTAGATGGAACATTTAATCCAGATGCATCCGTTACTAAAGAGGAAGCGTTAAAAGTATTACTGAAATCTGTAACCTATATGTATTACAGCTCTAAATATAATGAATATGAAACGTCAAATCAATCGTTTAACGATATAACGTCTGATCATCCATTATATTCATTTGTAACACATGCCTTAAGTATGGGGATGTTGGATACATCCTTTAAAACGTTTAATCCGACTGGAACTCTTTCAAATCAGGAACTGGCGAAATGGGTAATCGGTATGTTGAAGCTTGATAAACCAGCGCAGCTTAGCGATATATATGAACTAAAATACAGTGATGCAGCGCAAGTTAGCCAGGAACTACGTGGCCATGTAGCATTAGCTTATGGATTAGGGCTACTTGAGGCGGAAAATAATCAGCTGAAGCCAAATAGTGAAGTAACGTATGCGCAATTAGCACAAGCAACTATTCGTTTAGCGCATAAAATGAACGAATATGAGATTAGAAACTATTAATGAGTGACTATTCAAATCAAAAATAAATTAAAAAAAGACAAGTGCAGTATAATAGCATTTGTCTTTTTTTAGATACAGTTGGTCGCTATTTTCAGTGCCCTCACAAAATAAAGGTAAATTTTACCGTTATTTGAATGGTGGAGCCCATTTTTGGGATAAATAAGGGAACGTTTTACCGTTATTTTAAATAAAACCGTAGAATTTCATCTTTTTTAGGTCAATAAAGGAAATTTCTTCCTTTATTTTTATTGTTTTTTAAGTTTTTTTAAAAATAACGGAAATTCATTCCTCTATTTAATTCATTACGCAATTCAATTTACAAAACCGTTCCTAAAAAGCCTGTTATCAATAGTCCATTACCTCATCAAAAAGTGCACTTTCCTTATTTTTACGCTTCCATAAAAATACAATGAAATAAATATAGAAGAAAAATAACAATACAGTACTTGAAAGGCCAAGGATCTCGTAAACTTCCAATGGAAAGTGCATGCCGACAGAACTAAACAGCAGAAAGATTAATTGTAAGCTAATATAAAGCGTCGGGAACATACTCTCTTCACCACGTAAAATTTCCTTTGATACAGAAAAAATACAGGCAAGATAGAGAATTGTAAGAAGTCCATTTAATATAGCAACGATTTGAAGCGCTAAATTTGCAGATGGCACGACCATCTCAGGCAAGACTATTCCCATTATTGACATTACGGCAAGTATCGTAGCGCAGAACATACCTAGGTTGGTATACTGGGCATTTACTTTCGATAATGCATAAACAATAATAATGAAGCCGATAAAATCCGGAAAAATATCAAAGTTGCCAAAATTGATGTCAAAAAACTGAAACAAAACCCCGATTATAATAAGTTTGTGAAAGTTCATAGCTCGCCACGCTCCTTCACTAAACTGTTTACCCAGTCCTCACTTGGTCTCGTATTTAAAAATTGGGTTAATGTCAAAATCTTATCTTTTTCTACATTATCCACAATATGCAGTTCCAGTTTAAACAGTTCCATTTCATATTGTGCCTCGCCGTCTGTTGTTTCTAAATATAGTTTATCTTCGTTGTTTAATTGAAGTGGGGCAGTTAGTGGAAGCTGTACAACCTTCCCATTTATTTTGAAATTTAGCAGGTTAACCCGATTATCTACGACATTTATTTGTTTTAACGTAAAAGGTTCTAATACTTTATAAAAACCGGATGTGCCATCTGTCCCGACAGAACTAGATAAGAACTCTAGCTGCGGGATCTCCTCATACTCATAAGTTGTAAGTGAGATCGGTGTTGTCATCCTATCCTTAAAATGAATTGTCCCTTTTGTAACGCCATCTAAAGGAGTTAAATCTTCATTTTCATATAGCCATATAACCGGTGAAATCATACTGTAATACGTATATTTAACATATGTTTCAAGCGTAGTCTGTGGCTGCGCGTTAAACATCGAAAATGGCTGTTCAGGGTAATAATGGTGCCCGTTAAATTCTATCGATTGAAATTCATGCGGATCTATTGAATTCGTTATATATGAAAATTTAATCGTTTTGTTTGCAAAATCAATCGTACCGGCCACAGGAATCGGCTCATCCAGCATCTTTGCATCATAGTAAAGCGTACTCGTTATTTGTATAACACCAACTATGACAAGTATCAGTAATAATTTTTTCATTTAATTCTCCTAACTAGACCCTCTAAGATAGTAAATCTAATAAAATTCCTCTTGATTGGTGGGCTACGGCAAGACAGCGCTAAAGCCACGTGATACGTGTCTTTATCACTGTCTTTATTGCCGTTTGTGAGGCCCACCAATCCGAAAATTTTGCCCTCGTTATAAAGTGAATTAAAAAACACCCAATCAAGCCGCTTGCGCTATCGCAAGGCGGCAGAGAGCGGAAATGCTATGTTTTATAATCTTTATTTTTGCAGAAATTCACTTTATGCCAAAGCAGAGTGACGTGGAGCGAAGGGTGAGCCGTCCAAAAACTTACTTCAACGCGTTTTCCCCGTAGCGCAGCAGAACGCAATTCATTAGAAAATCTTATTTTTTAATTTTGTCATCCCCAACTTATGGTGATGAATGTAATTATTACAGAAACAGTATACCCTATGCTATTCTAAAATGAATGAGCTTTTGTAAGTGTTTTCCATGGACACATACGATTCGTTAATTTCGGAAGTGTATGATTGTATGCGGATAAGGCTTTGTAGTATTCATGAGACTCTCCCGAAATTACCGAAATAAAAAAGTGGTACGAGTATAAATTCGTACCACTTTTTACGTTGTTTAGCTTGAGTATCTATCTGTTTTTAGCTATTTTATCCGCTTTCGAACCCCAATACGTCGCAAGAATTGGTCCGGAAATATTGTGCCAGAAACTGAAGATGGCACTCGGAACGGCTGATACTGGATCGAAGTGGGCCATTGCTAATTGTGCGCCTAAGCCTGAATTTTGCATACCGACTTCAATTGAGACAGCTTTTTGATCATCGTACTGAAGTTTAAATAGTTTTGCTAATAAGAAACCAAACAAGTATCCTAACCCATTATGTAAAATGACAATTGCAAAAATAATTAACCCAGTTTCCAAAATCTTATCACGGCTTCCACTTACTACAGCTGCAACAATCATAACAATCGCAACAACAGATACGGTAGGAAGAATATCAATACTTTTCTCGACGATTGGCTTAAATAAGAACTGAGCAAGAATTCCTAAAATAATCGGAATTAATACTACTTTGATCACTGACATAAACATCGCCATAAAAGAAACTGGTAACCATTCACTTGCTAATAAGTATATAAGAGCCGGCGTCGCAAACGGAGCCATTAATGTCGTAAATGATGTAATCGTAACGGATAAAGCTGTATTTCCTTTTGCCAAAAATGTCATAACGTTTGATGAAGTGCCCCCTGGACAACAACCTACTAAAATAACACCAACCGCAATTTCCGGTGGTAAGTTAAAAATCTTGGCTAACGCAAATGCTAGCAACGGCATAATAACAAATTGAGAAACAACCCCAATAATAACACCTTTCGGGTACTGTAAAATTAATTTAAAATCATCTAATTTCAATGTCATTCCCATACCGAACATGACAATCCCTAATAAAATAGTAATGTAACTGCCAATCCACGTGAAATATTCAGGCATCCAAATTGCTAATCCAGCCGCAACGAGAACCCAAATCGCAAATGTATTCCCCGCAAACTTACCTATTTTCTGTAAAACTCCCATAATGATGTGACCTCAGCTTTCTATTGAATTCTAGTTATTGTAATATATTAAATTTTTAATTGCAATAAAATTCAGAAAATTTAGTTTATCAATATTGAAAATTATGATTAAAAATTAATACATGCTCCAAAACATATCAATATCGTAATTTTTAATTAATCAAAAAATATTACAAAAATAGGTTTACTTAACTTTTTATAGTGGTATATAAAATTATTGGTTTTGTCTCAGCCAGTAAATTTCCCCATGTGTAACATCTCCAATTTTAAGTGCAATCCTGTTACAACCACCATTAGTAAGCTAAAAAATAATAAATAAAGAGTAGGAGTGAGAGCTAAATAAATAATATTCTTTTTATTATGCAGTCATTTAATAAGTTCTTAAACGGACATTAAAAAGATAGCTATAACTGCATGTTACATAGTGAACCGATTTTGTTGTCATGTAAATTTTAATTGAATAATGGAAGAAGAAGGGGGACTTCAAGTATGAAAAGGATGTTTTTAATTAGTATTTTAATATTGTCAGTTGTTTTATCTGGTTGTGTAGGAAGTACAAGTAGTAATTCTGATAGTGGAACAGGCGATGGTAAAACGAAAATTAGCTTCATTCATTGGCGAGGCGAAGATAAAGCGGCTTTTGATAGTCTAATAGCTGATTTCGAAGAACAAAATCAAGACATTGAAGTCGACATGACAATTTATCCATCAGAACAATATCAATCTACAGCGCAAACGTTATTACGTGACGGCTCAACTGGGGATGTCTTTACAAGCTACCCGGGTTCTCATTTTGAGATCATTAAACAGGCAGGTTTGTTCGAGGATTTATCCAATGAAGATTTTCTTGAAAACTATAATGAACGATTAATTTTGGCTGGTCAGGCAGATGACAAGCAATATGCAGTACCATTGCAACTTGTATTTAATCAGCCTGTATACAACGCTACATTATTTGAAGAATTAGGATTAGATCCAAACCCTAAAAGCTGGGAAGAATTTTTAGCCCTTTGCCAAGCGATAGCCGATGCAGGACATACTCCGATTGCCTTCCCAGGTGCAGATATTGGTCCGGGACAGTTCATGAATTCTATGATGATGAACAATGCTCCTGAAGAAGATATTTTTGACAAGCTAATAGCTGGGGAAGCTAAGCTTACAGATGAATGGTGGGTAAAAACACTTACACAATTTAAAGAGTTAAACGACAAAGGCTATTTAGGAAATGGTGCTCTAGGAACAAATCATCCAGGTGCTATTGCCATGATTGCAAACGGTGATGCAGCTATGCTTGCAACTGGTTCATTTGCAGTAGCCGGCATTAAAGAGATTAATCCAGATATTGAATTAGGTTTACTTGCACCAATTACAGTTTCAGAAAGTGAAGCTGTGTGGGAAGGGATTCATACAACTACATTCATGCTTGCAGTAAATGCGAAATCGAGTAAAAAAGAAGCAGCTAAAAAGTTTGTATCTTTCTTATCTGAAAAAGAAAACGCCGAGGAATACGCAAACAAAACAAGTCAGCACGTAACAGTTAACGATGTTGAGTATACATCTGAAGAATTAAAATCAGCAGAAGAATGGTTTGAAAAAAATACCCGCTTCCAACCACGTTATTTAATTCCGAATGCTGATGTAGAAAAAGCTGTTATTGCTTCAATACAAGCTGTATTAAATGGAACGGATCCGGTAAAAGCAGCTGAAGACTCTCAAAAGATTGTAGATCAAAATATTTGATAGAAGGGGGATTTTTTCCCCCACTCTATTTAATGTAAAGGGATGATTGGATGAACTTAAAAAGGAATAAGGCCTTACTATTATTTTTAATTCCAGGTTTAATTTTATATTCTACTTTCTTTATCATTCCTACTATTAATGCTGTAATATACTCTTTTACAGATTGGGACGGACTTTCGCCAGACTTTAACATAGTTGGATTTGATAACTACATAAATATACTTACAAATGATTCTATATTCTTGAAGGCTATGGGCAATAACTTGAAATTTATGCTATTTGTCTTGATTTTCCAAACGGGATTTTCATTGCTGTTTGCACTGTTTTTAATTAAAAATACAAAAACAAATGTATTTTTACGTGCATTATATTTTTTCCCGACAATTTTAAGTTCAGTTTCTGTAGCGTTTATTTGGTCATTTGTTTATGACCCAAATATCGGCATATTAAACACGATTCTAGGTTATTTAAATCTTGAGTTTTTACAGCAAAGTTGGTTAGGTAATCAAAATATAGCTATTTATTCAGTTGCTGTAACACAAGTTTGGTTCCATACAGGTCAAATGTTAGTCATTTTTGTAGCAGGATTACAAGCGATTCCTGAAGATTTATATGAGGTGGCTAATATAGAAGGCGCAAGTCGTTGGCAGCGTTTTAGGTATGTTACTTGGCCGATGATTGCACCATCAGCGACTATTGTTATGGCATATACGACCATTCAGTCCTTTAAAGCTTTCGACTTGATTTTCGCAATGACGCGTGGTGGCCCTAATTATTCAACGGAAATTTTGGCAACGCTCATTTATACGACTGCATTTAGAAGCTTTGAGTTCGGATATGCTTCAGCTGAATCAGTCTTATTCATGATTATTATTGCTATTATCACAGTACTGCAATTTAGAATGTTGAGAGCTAGTAAGGTACAGGAATAGGGGGAAGTGACATGCGTTTTATAAGGTTCATACTTTTAACATTATTTGCTTTAGTCGTCATTATACCTATGATGATTGTCGTTCTTACAACATTTAAATCTACATCAGAGGTATTTTCAAATATATTAGGATTACCGAGCAGCCTTAGTTTTAAAAACTACGTATCCATTTTTACGGAACAACCAATGTCCCGTTATTTCATGAACAGTGTAATTGTTACGTTTTTTTCTGTAACGCTTACTCTATTGTTTGCAACTTTGATTGCATATAGTGTAACGAGAATGTTTGGATGGATTGGGGTCATTATCTTTTCGTTATTTACGCTGGGAATGATGGTGCCTGCTCAAGTAAATATGATACCGCTTTATCAGCTAGTATATAACTTAGGCTTAACAAATAGTTTGCTAGGTTTAATTTTAGTAAATATTGCTGTCACAATGCCCGTTGCTATATTTATAATAACTGGATTTATGAAATCTATCCCTAAATCATTATTTGAAGCAGCTACAATTGACGGAGCCAGTGAATTTAAAATGTATTATAAGATTGCCTTGCCTTTATCATTGCCTTCAATTGCAGCGACAGCCATTTTCTTATGCGTAATGCACTGGAACGATTTATTGTATCCATTATTATTTATTACGAATAATGATTATAAAACGCTTCCTCTTGCATTGCTGGAATTCCAAGGAGAATATGCGACGAACTATCCACTATTATTTACTGGAGTCTTAATAGCATCAGCTCCTATGATTCTTGCATATTTATTCCTGCAACGCTACTTCATTGCAGGGATTACAGCGGGTTCTGTTAAAGGATAATTAATTGTATTATAGCCGAATATATAAGCGGATTTGGAAAATTAATCGTTTTCCAGATCCGTTTTAATTTTATAGGAGAGTAAATTTTGTATGGATTTATATGTAGAATAGTTATAATTTCTATGATACTAATTTTTAGAAATAAATATTTTTGTTATTATAGCACTTAATAAAGTAATTATTAGCAGTAGTATTCCATCAGAATGAAAGAAATTGAAACCATAAATAAGGATCCCACAAAGTACACAACTAATTGTGTTCAATCCAAAAAGAATACCCCATATAGTCTTTTTAAATTTTTGATACGCTTTACTTCCCATTAAAAACTTATTGTAAAAAAAGCAAATGATTGCTAGTCCTATTACAAATGACAAAGAAAAAATAAATGATGATGTAAAAATAAGTGGTTCTTCCCAAGGCATGTCGACAGTAATAATATTCACTAAATTAATCATATTTAAAGTAGCAATGCAAAGAGCAACAAATAAGAAAAGAAACCATTCAGCTAAATAAATAATAGGCACAAAAAATTTTCTTAACGTAGGTTGATTATTCATTTGAAACCTCCAATATATGTAAGACTAATAATATATACGTTAAAAGGATAACTAAAGTTTCCTGAATTTTACTGTTTTCTCTCTAATACTCTAGCCTGTTAAGAAAAGGAAAATGTCAAAGTGGTTGTGACATATCGCTTTTTGCATATACATACACTACTCTAATAGGGCAATATCATGAATAAGGCAACATTATTGGCGGGACGGCGTTCTATTATAAAGGAGAACATACATAAAAGTGGTAGGTTTTCGGAATTTCTATTGTGAAACGTTCCAAGTTTTTGTATGCTATATGAATGTAGAAGTGGACTAAAGGGGTAAAATCGGTTTCTGTCGATTTTGACTTTGGAGATTGCAAATGATTGGAGTTGTTTTTGTTGTTAGATACAATCATTTTACCAATGATTGAGTTTTTTAAAGGGTTAGGCTATTTGGGTGTATTATTAGCACTCTGCTTTGAATTTATTCCGGCAGAAGTCATCTTACCGATGGCCGGGTTTTGGATATCTCAGGGAGAATATAAATATTGGCTAATGGTGCTTGCAGGTACTGTAGGTGGAACAATTGGGCCATTGACATTATACGCGGTAGGTCGCTATGGTGGTCGTCCGATTGTACTGAAGTATGGGAAGTTCTTCTTGATTAATGAAAAGCAAGTAAATGCAGCGGACAAGTTTTTCGCAAAATATGGTGCTGGTGTCGCCTTTTTCGGACGCTTTATGCCAATCGTCCGTACAGCGATTTCCGTTCCGTGCGGGATGACAAAAATGAATGTATGGAAGTTTTCAATTTACACGTTTTTAGCAATGTTTCCAATTACCGCGCTTTATGTGTATTTAGGTATTAAGCTAGGTGAAAATTGGGAACAGGCAGGAGAGCTGTTTAAGCAATACCTACAACCATTTGTTATTCTCATTATAATTTTAGCAGTAATTTATGCGATTTATAAATACCGCATCAAGTTATTGGAGCGTAAAATGAATTTACCAAATAAGAAATAGTTTGAAAAGGTAGCCTAGGTTAATAGGCTACCTTTTTTATTACCCATTACTAAATGTTTTTACCCCTCTTTCGCCCACCAATCCAAAATTTTGCCCTTGTTATTGAGTGGAGTAAATAACCCCAGTCAAGCCACGCTATCGCGAGGCGGCGGGGAAATACTCTATTATATCTCTTCATTTTTGCAGAAATTCATTTTATGTCTAATCAGGACAGGCTTCAATAGAAAATTTTATTATTTCAATTTTGTCACCCCCAACTTACGGAAGGGTATTTAACCACTTTATACATATTTTGGATTTTAAATGTTAAAATGAAAAAAGAACAATAGCTTAATAAGATTTAAATTTAGTAGTTGCAAAATTATGAGTGGAGGGGGATATATGAAAGAAATAATCCATTTTCTTATGAAGGGATGGCTAAAAAGTAAGTATATTTTCCTGTTTCCGATTGCAATGGGGCTTCTTGTTTGTATACTGCTGGGCATTAATAGTACGCAGTCGGGTGCAACGAAGAACGAGTTGCAGGAAACATTCGACAATCGTGAAGAAACTGTTCGTCTTTTAATTTCCAGTATGCTAACGAAAGACCGCGTTATTGGTCTAACACCTGATGAACGGGAATCGTTGGACATTCTTTTGGTGAAAGAAGAGCATATAAAAGAGATATTGGCAAAGATTAATGAAGGGGATCTCCAGATTGCACAACAACAGCTTGCCTATATAAATGAGTACGAAACATATACCGCCACAACCAAATTTATACCTTACCTAAATCAAGATACATTAAAGTTTGAGCGACTTATGGCCGAACATTTACTTGAATATGATCTCCCATATACAGAGCAGATCACTCCCTATAAAACGGCCCTCTTTACAAAGCAGTTATTCCAGATTTTTTTTAGCCCAATTACTATATTTATGCTCCTGCTTGTATTTTGTTTTAAATATATGGCTGACAAAGAAAAATGGCTATTTGATTTCTTTAAAATAAACTCATTATCCAATACATCCATTTATTACGGATACTTAGTTCCATTACTAAGTATCGTATTTATGTATATTTTAATAGCAAGTATTCTATCATTTTTACCTCCCTTATTAACTGGGAATGTCAATACAATCTTTTACCCGCTGGAAGTAGCCGTCGGTTCAGAAATGATTTTGGTACCTGTATGGAAGTGGCTAGTTTTTATTCCGATTGGCTGGGGGATTTTCGTTTCATTTCTATTGCTTATAACAATTTGCCTGTTCAAGCAGCAAGCCAATTTAGGCGTCCTGTTCTTTGTCATTAGTATGCTGGTTTTCATCAGCTACATGATTTCATTAAAGACTGGATTCCAAATAGGCAACCCGATTCACTTGATTGCTTCATATGAACCGCACTTGTTGACTTCAAATCGTTTTGTTCTGTATTTACTTGGCATGCTATTGCTGCTCATTATTAGTAGTATCATTGCGTATGTTATTATTCGAACAAAAAATATCAAGTTTACAGTACCTCAACTTAATACAACAAAAAAGCAGTATCGATCAACACAGAAGTTTAAGCTTCTGCAATTCGAGCATTTAAAAAAGAATCGCAAAGGACATATTCTTTTTACTATCATTTTATTATTCGGAATGATTGGCGGCGTCGTTATTGCAGTGAATGAGCAGTATCAAACATTCCCTGACAAAGCATTAAAAGCGATTGAAAGTTATCAAAATCAAATTATTCAAGATCAGGCACATTGGAAAATGGTCGCGGAAGAATTTGAACTCGAACAGGCATTACAACAGCAAATGGCGGAGCAAGCCGGAGAAGAAATGGAAATACTGGATCAAAACCCGTTCCAATTGATGATAAAACAATTGGAAAATCGGTATGATGCAGTGGAAAGTTTAAAAGGCGAGATTAATTCCCCTGACTTTTCCGAAACTTTTCGTAAAGTTATGAAGTCGCTGGAGCCAGGTTCATATAAAGACAGTGAAAGCACAAGCACTTTGACAGATATGGCATCTGAAGAGCAGCAAATGATTCTGGAAGACAAGGGGATTACCCCATGGCCACTTGGACATAAATGGGTTTCTAATTTTCATGATCCGAGTCGTGCTGTTGATAATGACCATTTTAAAAGGTTAAAGCTTTTCCAGGAACAAAATACTAAATATGACAACAGCAGTTTGTTCACTGTCTACAAATTTATGGATTGGAATATGATGCTGTTTGTATTGCTTCTATTTGTATTACTGTTATGGACAACGATAGCTGAGGAGCGCAGTCCTAATCCAACGATTAACTTTTTAGCAACGAAGCCGATTCGACTTACATCCGTTTATATAACGAAATGGCTCTATAATTTCGTGATTGCCGGTAGTTTACTCCTTATTAGCAGTGCTATCGTTTTCCTCGTTGCCATACTTATTGGGGGCTTTGGGGAAGCGAATTATCCGATTTTGATTTATGCGAGGGAAAGGATAGAGGAACATTTTTTCCTTTCAACAGCCGATAATGCGTATTTTTACTTTGAAAGCTTGGCTGCACTTCTTGTGAAAAGCGGAATTCTTATCATCGCTCAAATTTACTTTTTGAATAGCCTGTTCAGTTTCATAGGAAAAGTGATGAAAAACCATTACGCAGCTATTATTGTGACGTTCTTGATTGTCATTACAGGCTATATGGTCGGAAACTATTATATTGAATTAGCGAGCAGTTTTTATAATCCATTTGTCTACTTTGATACTTGGAATGTGATAGATGGTTGGAAATCCATTGAAGCAAATAATGGACGAGTGAACTTTATAAGTGGCACAGTCATTTTATTCATTAGCGGAAGCTTCTTGTTCGTAATCGGTCTTTTATTTAGAAGGAGGATGGCATCTTAATGGTATTGCACGTACATCAGCTCGAAAAAAAGTATAAAAATAAATCGGTTCTCGAAAATATTAATTTTTCGATTGGAGGCGGGGAAATTATCGGCCTTGTAGGACCAAATGGGGCAGGGAAATCAACGTTAATGCGCTCAGTATTAGGGCTGGAAGAAATAAATGGCGGCTCAGTTCAAATAAATAACATTTCTCATAATAGCCCTGAATTTTTTAAATATATCTCTTTTTTACCGAGTGATAATTACTTGTATATGCAGCTAACAGGTTATGATCATCTGTCGTTTATTGCCAATGTCTATAAAATTCCCCCTAATGATATCGAGGATATTATAGATCTAGTCGGAATTCGCTCCTATGTGAATCAGCCTGTGAAATCCTATTCTTACGGGATGCGCCAACATTTGTTTATTGCGGTAAGTATTCTAACAAAGCCGCTCATTATTTTAATGGATGAACCGTTTAACGGATTGGACCCAACAAGCACTATAGAATTAAAGCAATTGATCCGCACACTTCATGGACAGGGGATCAGCATCGTCATCTCCACACATAACCTCGATATACTGGAGGATTTGACTGATACAATCTGGTTTATTAAAGAGGGAAAGCTTCATACAAATCAGCTCGAGTCAAAGGTCGATGTACCTTATGAGATTAAGTGTGATCCTAATCATGACCTTGCTCAAATAATGCAAGGTAGTGAACTTCCATTTCAGGTAAATGAAAATCGACTGATTACAGATGCGGTATACTCGATTGAAATCTATCTGCAATGGTTACTTAAGCAGAATATACAAATTCAGTCGGTAAATCCGTTAAAACGTAATTTGGAAGAGTTGTATCGGGAGTTTTATGATGTGTAGGTTGTAGTAGAATTTCAAATAAGCCGATGTCGCTTTGTGTGTGACATCGGCTTTCTTAATGGTTGTAGCTGCTAAATGTAAATTAAACAGAAAGAGACCCTCTGAATCCTCGCGCGCTATAATAAGAGTCTGCACCATTATGATACATGAAAACTGTATCATAGCGACGATCGCAGAAAATCGCTCCTCCAAGTTTACGTATTTCCGGTGGTGTCAAAACCCAGCTGGAAGTTTTCAAATCAAAGTTTCCAAGCAGTTGTAATGACCGATATTCGACTTCTGATAAAATTTCAATGCCCATCGATGCCGCCATATTCATTGCACTATCTTCCGGTTTGTTTTTCTTTCTCGCATCCAATGCCTCCTGGTCATAACAAATACTTCTACGACCTTTAGGGCTTTCAGGTGAGCAGTCCATAAAAGTATACGTGTCCGTTTCATAATGATAGGCAACGATATCAGGCTCACCTTCTGTCCGTTCCATTTCATGAAGAGACCAAAGCTTTTCAGGATTTGCCTCCAGTTTTGCCTGCACATTTTCCCAGTCAATATTCGGATGCCGCTCCATATGCTGTTCGAATCGGGCTTTTAAAGTTGATAGTAATTGTTCACTCTGTGTTGTTGTTAAATTTTTTCGTATTGCCATTGGTAGATACACCTCTTAATAGTTAATTTAACCATAATATAGGGAAGATTTTCTAATAAAATTATACTTGATTGATTGGTGGTGAGTAACGGCAAGACACCCGCTAAAACCCCGTGACTTTATTGCCGTTAGCGAGGCCACCAATCCTAAAGTTTTGCCCTCTTTATAAAGGAACAAAAGCAATAAAGCCAATAAAGCACTGATCCAACTTAGTGTAGCACATCCAAAACCCCTTTTTAGATAGAAAGTACTTCATTAAGTTTTTCAGTCCCGGCCAAATAAGGGAAGATTATACCGTTATTTGAATGAGGTAGCTCATTTTTAGGTTAAATAAGGGAACGTTTTACCGTTATTTTCAATAAAATCATGAATTTTTATGTTTTTTAGGTCAATAACGGAAATCCCTTCCCTTATTTTTACTATTTTTTATGTTATTTTAAAAATAACGGAAATTCATTCCTCTATTTATCTCATTACTTCATCATCCACTCCTTTTAGGAACAAAAGCGCTTAAGTAAACGCTCGACCACTTTTGTGCTAGGGCATTGAAAAACGAGCGATTCTCAAAAAAACATTGTAAATAGCTTTAAGTATTAATGTTTACCGCTAGTGGAACTGAAATAATGGTAAAATTTAATGAAAAGGGGTATTTAATTGTTTCATGAAATAAAAGAGATGCTAAATCACTTGGAGGATGAAGAACTGAGATCTTTATTAGCTCAATTCTTTTTACGTATGCAATTAGTTGAAGAAAGAAAGGGGTATTCAGAACAGCAATTCTTTTTAGATATTAAAAAAACATACAACGAACTATTAGCTTACAAAAAAGAACAAGCAAATAACGAACTGCACACACAATTTCATACTACTCATATTGTATTTGGCGATTCACCAACTGGAAGCTTAAAAATTGCTTTAAAAAAATTAGGACTAGATCAGCAGGAAAGGATTATTACCTTTTCCGATTTGTTTTCAATAGGGCCTATCTGGCATTTACATAACGCACAAGGAATAACTAATCGATTTGAATGGTTAAGAACAAATATAAACATAGATGATGACGTGCTATTCGATTATGAAGATTACTTTGAACGGACTTCATTAAACATTGAACAAACACCAAGTCAACATCAGATTATTATTTGGGTCGGAGAAAATGCACATGAACAAACTGGTTTAAGATATGTTCTCTATTTATTAAAAGAGAAAACAAACAATATCTATATCATGCATACAAATGAGGCATATAAAATTCATGTTGATAGACCTGAAATCGATTTTACACCACGAAATATGGGAGAACTTTCGTCTGAACAATTAAAGCAAATTTATGAAAACGAAAATCTGGGTCATGCATTAACGCAAACGGAACGTAAAGCATTTGAACAGCAATGGGAGAAACTTTGTGAGGGGAAAGAAGTGTTACGCATTTGGGAAAGTCATCAAATAATGAGTGTCTCCGAAACTTTTTACGATGAGTACATCATCCAGACAGTGAAGAAGCTCCATCAGGAGAAAAAGAACAATGACTTTATAAAATCAGCTAGAATCATCGGCGAAGTAATTGGTCATTTAGATCAATCTGTGGGCGATCAATTTATAGAATATCGTGTCAGACGTTTAATCGTCGATGGTATATTTGATATGGAAGGGGTCCCAAAGGCTATGCGCTACTATAGCGTTAAAATTCGATAATGCTTCAACTTCTAAATATCATAAAAAGGGGTACTTACTTTGGAATATAAACTTTTTCAAGAAACCGATTTAGTTAAATGTACTGAAACTTTTATTAAAGTGTTTAATGCTCAGCCGTGGAATGATGAATGGACATTTCCGAAAGCTCATAATTATTTAGTAGATTTTTATCAAACACCTGGATTTTTAGGGGTCATCGTAATAGAAAATGAAGAAGTGATTGGCTTTATAATGGGCGTACAAAGAAAATGGTGGAGCGGGGATGAATTTTATATCCATGAAATGTGCGTTGACACGGAGCGTCAAAATAGGGGAATTGGTAAATCGTTGTTGGACTATTTAATTAAATCGCTAGGAAATAATATAAGCAACATCACACTTTTAACTGATAGAGGTATTCCAGCTGAAGCATTTTATAAGAAAAACGGATTTGAAGAAATTGAACGGCTTGTTTTCTTAAGCAAGGAACTTAAATCTTAGTGAATAACTAAGTTTTAATTTTCAACCAGCGTTTCCTTCATTAGTTTAATGATTGCTCCTGTGACTAGTGCAAAATTTTCAGTAATGACTGTATACATTTAATCTGGAACGTAATACTAAAAAGGTTAATTAAAAGGCTTTTTTAGGAGGAATTATCATGAAATTAGCAGGGAAAACAGCTGTCATTACTGGTGCTGCATCAGGTATGGGGAAAGCAATCGCTCAACTATACGCAAAAGAAGGGGCAAACGTAGTTGTAGCGGATATTAATAATGAAGCAATCGATGGTGTAGTAAACGAAATTACTTCAAATGGTGGTAAAGCAGTCGGCGTTTTAGCAAACGTAGTAAAGCAAGAAGATGTTGATAACATGATTAACACAGCAATTACGTCATTTGGTTCGTTAGATATTTTAGTGAACAATGCAGGAATCATGGATAATTTCGTACCAGTTGGCGATGTTTCAGATGAATTATGGGATAGACTTATGGCTGTTAACTTAACGGGCCCATTTAAAGCTGCTCGATCGGCAATCAATATAATGGAAAAGCAAGAAACAGGTGGCGTTATTATTAATAATGCATCGGTTGGTGGTTTATTTGGTACTCGTGGTGGTGCGGCTTACGTTGCTTCTAAACATGGTTTAATTGGCTTAACTAAAAATATTGCAGCAACTTACGGTACATTTGGGAAAGTTCGTGCAAATGCGATTGCACCAGGTGGCGTAAAGACAAATATTGGAGCAACAATTACTGCACCAAGTGAATTAGGATTTAAGGCACTTGAAGCAGCAGGTTTTAGCCCAATGGCTGAAGCATCACAGATTGCGCAAGTAGCATTATTCTTAGCTTCTGAAGATTCGAGTTTTGTAAACGGCGATGTAATAAAAGCAGACGGCGGTTGGACTGCTCGCTAATAGTAGTGCTATATAACTTCATTAACTTAACTGCAATCTAATGGCTAGAGATGTATCTTGCTATTAGATATGCAGTTTTTTTATTCAATTCAAATAGGTAATTATGTTGAATAATTGAAGGTGTATTTAGCAATTAATGGTATTATATGTGAGTAATCATATCGAAGGGGGAGTGTAATTGAAAAGAATCCTAGTATGTTTAAGTGTTATGTTTATTCTCGTTGCGTGCTCAAATAAGAATGAAGAAAACTCTCCAAATAGTGACACAGTAGAAGAAGTAAATGCTTCAACTCAGCTTTTGGAAGATAACACCGCCCAAATCGACAAATTAGAAAAACAGAACGAAGAATTGCAGGCTACTTTGGATAATCTTCAAACGGATTTTAACTACAAAGAAGAGGAAGCTGCGCATTATAAACAAGTGATTGACGACCTTATTAAAGATTATAGTGATGCCGAATTAAAGGATTTAGCAATAGATTTATGGGATTATAAATTGGAAGTTAACGGGTTACCAGTTCCGACAAATGGTTTAGTTGACATACAAGATCAGACGATTGAAATTTCTTTGATGGAAAAGCAGTCGGATTATCTTATTTTACCGTCTGAAGTTTTTATGCAAGGGCAAATAAGTGGAGATTATATAGACCATTTAAAAGTGAACGCAAATCCCTCTGAAACCTACGTCACTGATGGTACGGTTGTGACCGCTGTACATCATAAATATGAAAATGTAGAAAATGGTACAACAATGTCATTTTCAATAACGGAAGAATTAAGAAAACGATTAGGACTTGAAACTACCGAAATTACGATTAATAAAAAATAATATTACATTTCCTAACATTGATTTGGAGAAAAGCTGTTTGAAGCCCAATGACTATGGAATCGAGAAAAACACCCTTGTCCTTTAATTAAAACAGGGGTGTTAATTTACAATAAGCCAGAAATTATAGATCGTAAAAAACTTTTGCGACTTCAATAAAAGTTTGTACACTCACATTTTCTACAGGTACAACAGGAGTCCAAGGATCCCAAACTGATATTAAATAATTTTCCTCCGCAGTTTCTTTAACAAATAATAACTTTTTTTGCTCTTCACTATAATAAGCATCCGTTTCCAGCACATTATTCAGTTTGATAAAACTAGCCAGGTCTTCGTTTGTTTTTATTCCCTTATTGATAACTTGAATATCTATATTAAATAACTTAATAATTGGAAATTCATTATATTCATATTCTAATGATATCGAGTGAACCGAAGATAATAACTCTCCTTCTAATACCGCATAATGTTGATTTTGTTCATGCGCTTGCTGTTTTAACTGCTCTACAATTTCCATCATTTCCTCGTATGATGTTTTAGGGCTATCATATGTTAATCTTCCTTCTTTAAATTCGTATTGTTCTAATAAAGTTTTTGGGAATTTCCATCTAGCTGCTAAGTCAATAGGTAAATAATCGAATGAGCGAAACGTATCAAAATTATACAGATGGAACAAATTGGGCTCACCGTATTGCTCATAAGCTTCTACATCTAAAAAGTATAAAAATGTCCCTGGCTCAATTGTTTTCCTTAATTGATCCATTAGCTTTCTATTTTTCATGGAAATGTCATCCGCTCGATCATGGGGAATCATTTCTTCATCTGTCATTGTTTCTATCTCAATAACAGAAGATGCATCCTTGTTAAAAAATGTCAACCCATTGAAATTCATTGCCCCAACTGTTGCGACGGAAAGAAATAAACCGAAACAAATCATAGCAAATGTCGGAAATCGTCTCATCTTTTTATCTTTATGAGATGAGATTTTTTGAAGAATTTGCTGTTTGTTTGGACTTTCAATTTGCTCGTATTGTTCCTTGAATTTTTTCTCAAACTTATCAAAATCTTTCATATACCCAACCCCGTTCTATAATAGATTTTTCACTTTTACTTTTAAACGTTCATAGCGTTTTCGTATTGTTGCTGGTGGTTTTTCAAAAATTTGACCAATTTCCTCAAAACTATAATTTTCAATAACACGTAATAGCAGGAGCGACCGTTCTTCAGGCTTTAAATGTCCTAGGATCGATTGGAGCTGCTCATCATCATCATGATCGAAGGTTGTTGGCGTTGCTTCCTGTTCACTAAAGGGAATGAAAGACTTTAATTTTTTCCGTTTTATTTTATTGAGACAATGAAAATACGAAATTTTATAAAGCCAGGCATTCGGATTTTCAATCGAGGCTAATTTACCGTGTTTCATCGCTTTTATAAAAACTTCCTGTACGGCATCTTCAGCGTCATATGTATTTCGTAAGAGGCTGAAACAATATTTATAAATTTTGTCATAGTACGCTTCAATGAGTTCATCCATCTCACGTATTAAAAATTTTTCATTAGTCATGATCATAGTTTTTGGCTGCAATTCAACCACTCCTTTCATAAACATAAGACAATTTAGCAATTACGAATGTGACATGATTTGGAAAATATGTATATAGAAAAAATAATGATTCAGTGATAAAATCAAAATCACTATTAAATTAGAAAATTATGTTAATAAAGAATAATTGAAATTCTCTTAAAAATAAAGGGGGGAAATCGCTTGAACAATATCATTGAAAACAACAAAAAAAGCTGGGATATCGTAGCGAAGCATTTTGCAGGGGGAGACGCGTTGCCGAGCTATGGGCCTTTAGCTCAAACAGAGGAAGAGCTGCATTTAATCGGGTCTGTTGCAGAGAAGAAGGTGCTGGAAATCGGATTTGGCAGTGGCCACTCTCTTTTATATATGAATCACAATGGAGCTAAGGAGCTTTGGGGTGTTGATTTCTCGAGTGCACAAAAAGAACTGGCGCAAACGACGTTAAATGGCATTGAGGCAACATTACATACAGCGCCAATGGAACAGGAAATTGGCTTGCCGAAAAACTATTTTGATCTCGTGTATTCGATTTATGCAATTGGCTGGTCAAGTGATTTGTCCGCAACGTTTAAACTCATACATAGCTACTTAAAAGAGGGTGGCGAGTTTGTTTTCAGTTGGGAGCACCCTTTTTATAGTCAAATAAAATGTCGGGATCATCAGTTTTTATTAACCGATTCTTATCAGCGTGAAGGATATATTGAAACGACGACATTTAAAGGGGAAGATGCGCCAATGAAAATACCTAAATATAAAATGGCGACCTTTATTAATGCATTGTTACGGGCGAACTTTGAAATTGTAGAGATTGTTGAAAGTGATATACCTGAACACGCAAAAAATGAAGAAGTAACGTATTCCGAGAGATATTATTCACTGCATAAAGCCAGTCACTTTCCTACAACGTTTATCGTAAAGGCTAGAAAACGCAGTTAATAAAATAGGGGGTAAGTATGATGATAAGAAAATTAACAAATAATGACCGCAAACTAACAATGGCACTAGTAGAAAAAAAGCCGGCAGAAAACTTATTTATTATTGGTGATATAGAGGCTTATGGAATGGAATCGGATATTCAGGAGTTGTGGGGACAATTTGAAGATGATCAGCTGATTGCGGTTTTACTGCGCTACGATCAAAACTATATTCCCTATAGCGAAGGGGACTATGATGCAGCAGGGTTCGCAGAAATTATTAATAAAAACAAAGGTCCTATTGAAATTTCGGGGTTGCAACATTTAGTCGCATCATTACGTAAATGGGTTAATCGCGGTATTCGTCGCGATAGTGAAACGTATTATGCAAAATGTACAAAATTGACGGTTCCGATTGCAGATTTGGACTTTTCAAATGTGACGTATTTACAGCCGCATGAATATGAAGAAAATATTGAAATGCTCAAGTCTATTCCTGAGTTTTCAACAGGGACATTTAGTATTGAAGGAAGAGAACGCGCGGAAAAGTTTAAAACAGGACGTACATATATTATCCACGATGAACTGGGGGTAATGGTGTCCTCTGCATCGACAACTGCTGAAAATTCTCAATCCGCCATGATCGTAGGGGTTGGAACAAGACCGGGTTACGCGAAAAAAGGGTATGCGACACACTGTATGTTAAAGCTTTGTCGAGACTTGCTTGCTGAAGGAAAATCGATTTGTTTGTTTTATGATAATCCGGCTGCAGGGCGCATTTATAAGCGAATTGGATTTGAGGATATCGGTTTTTGGTCAATGATTCGTTTTGAAGAGGAAAAATAAGGGGGACAAATATTGTGAGAACTTTATTAGCAGAACAACCAATTCAAATCAATGCCTATGATATTGATGCAATGGGCATTGTCAGTAATATTGTGTACGTGCGGTGGTTCGAGGATCTACGGATGGCTTTTTTAAATGAGCATTATCCACTAGCAGAAATGATGGCAGGGCAAATTTCACCAATTCTAATGAAAACAGAAATAGAATACAAAGCCCCTTTAACGATTTTTGATAAACCGGTCGGACGGTGCTGGATGGTGAAAATCGGGCAATCCAGTTGGGAGATGGAACTGGATATTACTACAGAAAAACATATCCATTGTACCGGCAAACAATCCGGCTGCTTCTATCATTTAGAAAAGAAAAAGGTTGCGAAAATACCGGAGCCGTTGAAAAAGCTTTTTGAAACAAGCAGTAAATAGTTTAGGAGATTGTAATAGATGACTATAAAAATTCAGCGATTTAATTCAGAAATTCAGGAGTTAACGGATTTTCTTACTAACAACGAATGGCAGTTTTTCGCGAATCCTATAGTGAATCCTACTGAAATAAAAGAAAAAGTAGCGAATGGTTATTATGAAGATGGTCGCGAAACATTTTGGATTCTAGTCGATCATGAAAAGTTTGGGCTTGTAATCATTCATGATATCAATGATTCGATTCCATTATTCGATATCCGGTTAACACCTCAAGCAAGAGGAAAGGGAGCTGGTACGCAAACTTTACGCTGGCTGCAAAACTATTTATTTGGAGAAAAAGGGAAAATTCGTATTGAAGCGTATACGAGAGCGGATAATTTACCAATGCGAAAATGCTTTTCAAAGTCGGGGTTTGTTAAAGAGGGCTATTTACGAAAAGCCTGGGAAAATGAAGATGGCACGGTTGTAGATAGCCTGTTGTATGCAGCTATTTATGACGACTGGAAAACTTGCAAAATAACACTAGTTCAACTTGATGAGGTACCTTATTGAAAGGAGAAATAATCAAGGTATGAAAGAGACACTGGAATCTATTGTAAAAAAAGAAGAAATAAATTTAGACCTAATTAATATAGACGAACTGCTCCATTTCATGATGCAAAATATCGGGAATCCGGATGCTTATTTGCGTGATGACCTAATTTATAGGGGGTCTGGCGAATTAATTCTGAATGAAAAACTAACGGTGGAACAATTAATTGTACTATTAAATACATGCATGGATGACAAGTATCTTTACTTAAATATTACGCACAACTGTCCTTCAGATGATGTATTTACACGATCTTTTTCAGCCCTTGTTATTGCGCTTATTTTAGGTAAAGATCGTGAAAACAGAAAATTGCCTGAAGCACTTATTCTAGAGACGATTCAACGGAGTGTCGATTATTTAATGCTTGAGAAGGATTACCGGGGGTTCGTCCATGAAAAAGGCTGGGCACATACGGTTGCACATGGGAGTGACTTATTAGCTGAAGCCATTGCACATCCGCTTATGAAAGATTTACATTTGTGTCATAAAGCATTGCAAAGTTTAAAAAGCTGCTTGCACACGGACTATGCTTTTATAGACGATGAGGAAGAACGCATGCTACCGGTAATTGACGCTTTACTAGACAAAGGATTGACAGACGAACAGTTGTTAGCGTGGGTAAAGGATTTAAATGAAATTGAAATAGAGGATTGGCATACGAAATACCGGTACGAATGGAATGTGAAGAAGTTTGAGGCCACATTTTTACGGCATTTATTAAAAACAAATAAATGTGTACTTACAACCAATTGGATTATTGAGGCTTAGCAGAAGGGAGATGAAAGGTTGAAACGAACTACACTAATAGTTTTGCCGTTCATTTTATACATATTGGGGTTACTGCTTTATTATTTCAACAAGATTAATATTTATCTGTTTTTTATTTTGATAATAATAGGCTTAGGAATGGCACTTTTAGGATTTTATCTTTACCGGCACAATAATAGGCAGAGGCAGATTTTTGCTGGGAGTTTTTTTGTAATATGTCTAATATGTATGTTTGAATCTCGTTTGATTAATTATGAAATCTATACTTATTTCGTAACGTCATATAATGAACCTTTTGAAATTGTTGAAGATTCAGGTATACATATACTGTCAGTGGATATCTTCGAAGCGGCCTATATTGATGATTTGGATTACTTAATAAAGACGCTAGAATTATCAAATGATAAAGAAGTATTGGAAGCGGAAATGGTAACAAATAAAATTCGTTATACTTCGAAAAATGATGAGTTATTAAGTTATATACGACCCGCGGAGAAGCATTTTGAAACGATGAAGGAAAATGTAATGGCTTATCTGCCGGGAACCTCTTCTGCTATTGAAGATTTTTTAAATAGAGAAGATTTTGAAGGTGACAGTGCAGGACTAGCCACTGTATTAAGCGGACTCGCAGAAAAAGGCAGCTTCAATAATAACGTACCGATTGCCGTAACGGGTGCGATTGACGAAGAAGGAAATGTGAAGGAAATTGGCTCGATGAAAGCTAAAATTCTGATTGCCGAAAAAAGCGGCTTTTCGCATATTTTTTTACCTGTAGAAAATGCAAAAGAGGCGAGAGAAGTAAAGGACATACACCAACTTAACATCGGAATTATTGAAGTGGCAACGGTTGATCGTGCTGTAATAGAAATAGAGAAGCTAAATACGTAAGTCTTTAGAGCGCTATGGTGTTTTTCCATAGCGTTCTTATATTTTAAATAAATGGATAAATTTAAAGCCAAAGTGCATGTACAATCGTTATATAGTCAAGTGAGGTGAAGATATGGATTTTGAACGACTTGTTCATACAGATCGAACGGCAAATTGAATAAGAATCTTTTATTTAGTGAATTTCGTTTATCCTATGCATATATTGTAATTAAAGTGACTTTACAACCGTTAATATAGGGAGGATATGCCGATTAATAATCATGGAAATAAATCCAACCAACCCTCTGATTCAACAGATATTCAGATTGCTAGACTTGCATTTATTGCAGCAACCATTACTACGCTAGGAGATGGTTTAGCAGCATTGGCTGCAGGTCTTGCTCTACAAGAATTGGAAAAATCGAACAATCAAAGTACACAACCTCAATATGATCAATCAAAACAGATGGATTCTACACAAAAGCAAATTGATTATTTAATAAAGGAACTAAAACAAATTAAAAAGATGTTAAGTTAAGAAGAAGAAAATAGTTTTAGTTCACAAAAAAAATCGAAAAGCATCATGCTAATCGATTTTTTGTGCATTATGGTAGAAGTTTTAGAGAAGATTTAACCTCTCTTTACCCACTATTATTTATTATGATGATAATGTTTTATTTCCCCGTTTTTGAATTTTACTTCAAGCTCAAAGGACTTATAGTTTTCATCGAGAGCAAATGCTTTTAGTACTTCTTTACGAACATCGTCATCACTTGTAGTTTCGTCAAATGTTAACTGTTTTAACGCATCGACAAAATTTTCGTACGCTTGATCACCTTTATACTCGATACCTTTAATTTCATCATCTAGTTCTGCATAAATATTGTTTCCATCGTTCTCATATTCAACATCATATGAATTGCGATTCGCATATTCTACGTCTAAATCAAATTCAGTAAAAGCATAATTTACATCTGCGACCTTAATTCCAGTACGTTCATTTTCATTTTCAGAGTTATTAGTGGTATTTTTGTTATTCGCTGTTTCATCAACAGTACTATTGTTACCTGTAACATCCTTATTTGTCTTTGTATCATCGTTGTTACATGCGTACAATAACCCCAACAATAAGGGCATTGTAAGTAATAATTTAAATAATTTCATTTTATTCTCTCCTTTAAAAGTGGCTTGATAACTTAATTTAAGCCTCTAATTTTTAATAAAAGTATTCCCAAATTAAAATAAGCTATCCATTTCTACTGAAATTAAAAATTTCCCTTATTGAAGGTACAGTGCAGGACTTGCCGCTGTATTAATTAGTCTTAGCGAAAACGGCAGCTTTAATAATAACGTACCGATTGACGTAACAGGTGCGATTGACGGTGAAGGAAATTGGCTCAATGAAAGCTAAAATTCTCATTGCTGAAAAAAGCTGTTTTTCACATATTTTCTTACCTGTGGAAAATGAAAAAGAGGAGAAGGAAGTAAAAAAGATGAGCAGCTTAATATAAACATTATTACGGTGGCTTCTATAGAAAATGCTGTAAAGGAAATAATTAGGCTCAATAACGACTAACCGGTATCGGGAATAGTCCTATCATTTTTTAACAGACTGTGTTATTTTTATAATAATTTAATAATTTGCAATTGATTAAGTGCTTACAGATTTTTGTAAGGTAAAAGGGAAATTAGTGAAAGACTAATGCAGCCCCCGCTACTGTAATAGCTGATGAACTCACAACAAATCACTGTCGGAATGATGGGAAGATGTGAAAGTAAAAGGAAGCTTAAGCCAGGAAACCTGCTTATTCAAACGATACTTACTTTTCGGAGGGAAAAGTATAGGCGAAACTAGTCATTGTTTTTGTGTATTTAAACACTATCCTATAATTAATTTCACATGCCTGTACCTCTTTTTCGATGAGAGGTACAGGCATTTTTAACTTTTATTTGGAGATATTTACAGTAAGGAGGAAATTTAAGTGCAGGCAATTATGATTCAAGGTACAGCATCCGATGTGGGGAAAAGTGTACTATGTACAGCACTTTGCCGCATTTTTGCAAATGACGGTTATCGTGTGGCTCCATTTAAATCACAAAATATGGCACTTAATTCGTATATTACAAAAGACGGTGGAGAAATCGGGCGTGCACAGGGGGTTCAGGCAGAAGCCGCAAAAATTGACGCAACAACGGATATGAACCCGATTTTACTTAAGCCTAAAGGGGAAATGGTATCGGAAGTGATTCTCCACGGTAAACATTATGCCAATATAGATGCGCTTAGTTATCGTGAAAATATTGTTGAAGCAGTGATGCCTGAAGTTCGTTCATCACTTGCCCGTTTGTCGGAGAGCTATGATGTTCTTGTTTTGGAAGGTGCGGGAAGTCCGGCGGAAATTAACTTAAAAAATCGGGATATTGCCAATATGCGGATGGCCCATGAAACTGATGCTGCTGTAATTTTAGTTGCCGATATTGACCGGGGTGGTGTATTTGCTTCAATTGTCGGGACGTTAATGCTATTAGATGATACGGAAAGGTCCCGTGTCAAAGGAATTGTTATTAATAAGTTTCGAGGTATGAAAGAATTGCTTAATGATGGGATCGATTGGCTGGAGGATTATACAGGTATACCTGTGCTTGGCGTAATTCCATACTTTGATGTTCAAATTGAAGCAGAAGATTCGGTCGCTTTATCCAGCCTGCGTTTTAAAAAACCGCAGCACCATGAATTTGCGATTGACGTCGCAGTTATCCGGTTTCCGCATATTTCGAATTTTACCGACATAGATCCGCTTATTGAAGAGCCGGATGTAGGTGTGCGCTTTGTTACGGCACTTAATGATTTGAAAAATCCGGATGTCGTGATTTTACCGGGGACGAAAAATACGGTGGAAGATTTTTTATGGCTTCAGCAAACCGGGTTAATGCAAGGGGTTTTACAGTTAGCGCATCAAAATGTCCGCATTATCGGTATTTGTGGAGGTTACCAGATGCTAGGTGAAATTATCCGTGATGAGCAGGCGGTTGAAAGCACGGGAGGCACATATTTAACTTTAGGTTTGCTGCCGATTGAAACAACATTTATTAATAGTAAGCAAACAGTGCAAGTTTCCGGAAGGAGCTGTACAGGTCATGAAATTGAAGGGTATGAAATTCATTTAGGGCGCAGTGTAGTAACAAAACCGTTGAAGCCTTTCATTCAATTTTATGACGGCCGGACAGATGGTGTCTTTACGGAGCAAGTATTTGGTACATATGTTCATGGGATTTTCCAAAACCGTCCGTTCACTCGCGATTATTTTAATACAATCCGTAGGCAAAAAGGGATGGAGCCTATTTTAAGTGATGTTTTATCCGATTTTGAACGCCGCGAACAAGCGTATGAAATGCTGGATCACCATGTTCGTTCTCACTTAAATATGGAGAGGATTTATTCGTTTATTTCGGAAAGGAAGATTGAAACGAAGTGAATGGATAGATAGATATTTATAAAAAAGGGGCATGGACACGATGTATTTTATTATTTGTGTAATCGCAGTGCTCATCGATTGCATTGTAGGGGATCCAAAAAAATGGACGCATCCTGTCATTTATATTGGCAACGTGATTTCGTTTTTTGAGAGGAAATGGAATAGCGGGAGTGACAATAGAAGACGGATCAATGGCTATCTAACAGTTTTTCTCACGGTAAGTATTACAACGGGCTCTGTTTTTTTTATTGTCATTCTTGCACTGAAAGTACATCTTCTTATTTGGCTAGTAGTCGAAATCTTTTTGATTAGTTTAGCACTAGCCCAGAAATCATTAAAAGAAGCGGCGATGCTCGTTTACGATTCTTTGGAAGCGAATGATTTATCCGAAGCAAGGAAATATTTAAGCTGGATTGTGGGCCGTGAGACGAATCAATTGGATGAACCTGAAATTGTAAGAGGTGTCATTGAAACCGTCTCGGAAAATACGAGTGACGGCGTGATGGCTCCGCTTATGTATGCGCTATGTTTCGGGGCAACCGGTGCATGGTGCTATAAAGCTATTAATACGTTGGACTCGATGATCGGCTATAAAAATGAACGGTATGCAGATTTCGGATTTGCTGCAGCTAAATTGGATGATGTTGCGAACTATCTGCCCAGCAGAATTTCCGGGTGGTTCCTTATTATATTTACAAAATGTGAGACGGCAAAACCTTTCAAACACCGCTATAAAAACTGGCTAAAGGATGCTAAAAAACATCCAAGCCCGAATAGTGGATATTTGGAGGCAGCTACTGCTGTTCAGTTAGGAATTCGTTTAGGCGGGTTTAATCGCTATGGCGGGGTGGAATCCTTCCGTGCTTATATGGGTGAACCGTACGAAACGATGCAAAGAATACATATTAAAAAAGCGATCCGGCACATGTATGTTTGTACTTGGTGTGTTGTGATAACAGGGGGAATATTGTATGCAATTGCCTGCACATGGGGCTAATGCGGCAGTATTATATAAAGCGATGAATTTAAAAATGCCGGATCAAGTCATCGATGTGAGCGAAAATGTCAATCATCTGGGGGTACCGAAGCTAGTAGAGCAACAGTGGCCAAACCTGTTAGAAAAAATTACTGGCTACCCGGATGAACAAGCAGAACCATTTCGATCGCAAGCAGCCGATGTACACGAAGTGGCGGCACAACACGTTGTCGTTACGAACGGTGCAGCAGAAGGGTTAATGGCTTTGGCGCAGCTTTTTAAAGGATATGAAGTAGCTCTGTTACAGCCTTCGTTTTCGGAATATGCGAGAACACTAAAACAGCAGAATTGTGTTATTCATTCTATTTTAGCTGACGATATTGAAACATATCGATTTAATGAGGAAATATTGGAGAAACAGCTGAAAGATGTCCATGCCTGCTATATTTGCAATCCGAATAATCCTACAGGCGTATTATTGAAAAAACATTGGATTGAACAGTTGATTAAAGAGTATCCCCACTGCAATTTTGTAGTCGATGAAGCGTTTATGGACTGGACCGATGAATCGGAGAGCATTGTTTCATTGGTAAACAGCTATTCCAATTTATTTGTCGTACGATCCATGACAAAAATGTATGCACTGGCAGGGGTTCGTCTCGGTTATGTCATCGGGCAACAGGCAGAAGAAATCCGTCATTATTTGCCGCATTGGAATGTGAGCGCGATTGCAAATGAAATCGGCTGTCTCTGTTTACAGGACAAGGATTTTGTGAAGGGATCTCGTGAAAAGAGCAGCAGATTACGGAGTCAGATGGTGGTGGACTTAAAATTAATTAGTTGTAAAGTGTCAAACAGTGCAGCGAATTTCTTATTGTTCCAATTACCAAAACAATATAATCCGGATGATTTTTTTACATATTTATTAGAACGGGGTATCGTATTACGCCATACAAAAAACTATGTCGGCCTGGACGGCGCATGGTTTCGAATCGCTGTCAAAAGTGAAGAAATCTGGACTAAATGCAAGGATGAAATAATGGATTATGTCAAAAATTATTAACTACTACCGTCATGGAGAAACTGTATGGAATAAAGAAGGGCGTCTGCAAGGGTGGCTTGACTCGGAATTAACGACAAAAGGAATCGATCAGGCAACGTCCGTTAACTGGAATCCGGAGATCGTATTCTCCAGTGACCTGAAGCGTGCAGTGCAAACAGCCCGTCTCATGTTTCCGGACCACACCATTCATAAAAACGAAAGTTTGCGTGAAATTAACTTGGGGCATTGGCAAGGCAGCTACATTAAGGACCTTCAACAGGATGAACAGTATTATTGCTATTTGAATACACCGCATTTATTTATGAATAAGACACAGGAATCTTTTGGTGACGTAACGAACCGAATGCTCGCATTTCACGAGTATTTGGTACAGTTACCGTATGAGCGAATTGCAGTCGTTTCTCACGGTGTTGCCATTGCCTGTTTGATTACCGCGTTTCATAAACAGCCATACAACCAGCTATGGGGTTATTTGTTGGATGGTGCTGCTTGTTTTTCAATAGAAGGGAATAGTGAATAAATACATAAAGATATTCTTGTACAGTAATAATGGGGGAGAGCAATGATTTACGATGTTTGTGTAATCGGTGGTGGTCCTGCCGGGATGTTCAGTGCATTCTATAGTGCATCTAGAAGGATGAACACAGTATTAATTGAAGGCAATCATGAACTAGGTGGTCGACTTAATTTATTTTTAGACTATGAAATTTATGATATTCCTGGTCAGTTTGGCGTTTTAGCGCGTGATTATAAACGAGCGCTGATTGAACAGTTAAAAGTAAGTAGGTCTAATTTGTTACTTGGAGAAATCGTTGAGAAAATTGAAAATAGTGACGAGTTGTTTTATGTAACGACAACACAGCAAACCATACTAGCTAAAACTATCATAGCTGCAACCGGCAATGGATTTAGTGAAGCAAAAAGAATCGAACATGCGCAAATTTCTAAAAAAATACAGTATGATCAGCCAGCTTTTAAACAATATGAGGGACCAATTGCAGTAATCGGACATACACCGATGGCAGCAGATTGGGCAATTCAGTTAATGGGTTATGGAAATGAAGTTACATTATATACCCAACAAGAGCTGAAAATACAGCCTATTTTAATGGATGGGCTTGCCAACAATAACATTCTAATTTATAAATTCTCGGAGTTTAATGACCAGGCATATGAGGCTGTCTTTTGCCATATTGGTTCAAAAAAATATACCATTGATTTCAAAGGATGCATTGCGCAAAGAGATAATGGCTTAACAAATTGTCGCGGATATTTTGTAGCAGGTGAGGCCCGCTATGAGCAAGGTAAACTGAAGCTTATACACGGCGCAACACATGATGCAATGCAAGCAGTTAATGCAGCCTTTCAATATATACATGAAGGCGCGACTTACCAACCGATAGTTTCAACACATGACCCGATTTTTAAAGAATGGCTAAAATGAACTTATTAAATAGGAAGAAACGCTATACCGGAATTTTGGTATAGCGTTTCTTTTTTAGAACTTAAACGTGTCATCGGTAATTGGGGCGACTTTAGCAACGGCATAAGTAGATCCTTTTTGACTGAAGAAATCATACGTGGATCCTGTATTAGAAATCCCGTTCATGACAATCGGGTTTACTTCCTCGTCAGGGAACATCGTATCGAGCCCCAAGTTCATGAGTGCTTTATTCGCATTGTAGCGTACGTATTTTTTCACTTCCGGAGAAAGTCCTGTTTCTGCGTATAAATCATCGGTATACTTCATTTCATTTTGATATAAATCGAGTAAATATTCATAGCCCCACAAAGTAAGTTCCTGCTGTTTTTCCGCTGTAAACGTTTTGAAAATATTCTGTGCGAAAAAGCCGACCGCTACTCCGTGGATTGATTCGTCGCGCAAGATTAAACTAATCACTTCCGCACTATTTCTTAAAACACCTTGTCCTCCTAAATAAAGAGGGTAGAAGAAGCCGGAATAGAATAGGAAGCTTTCCAACATAACCGAAGCGAACATTGCTTTCCATAAGCTTTCCGGGTCATCTTCTTTTATAGCGGTGTATACTTCGCCAATGCGATTTGCTTTATATTGAAGAAACTCATTTTTTTGCACCCATTCGAACACTTCTTCAATTTCCGTATTTGTGCACAGTGTTGTGAAAATATACGAATAAGACTTCGCATGAATCGCTTCAAACGATCCGAAAACTGTTAATACCGCTTTTTCCTGAAAATCAGGTGTATACTTAGCGATTTCATTCATCCCGATGTTCGTTTGTACCGTATCAAGCAATGTCAGTCCGCCGAACACTTTTTTGTACGTATCCTGGTGTTCGAATTCCTTCCATTGTTTTATGTCTTTACTGACCGCAATTTCTTCTGGAAACCAGATTTGCTTCCATTGCTGATCCCAAAAAATGCGTGCGAGCTCACTTGTTGGGGTATTCCAGTTGACCGCTTTATACGTTAAATTTGACATGCGACACACTCCTCAATTGTAAGTAAACGTTGGCGTACGTAATAAACGGTTTTAATTCCACGCGTCCACGCATAAATGTAGGCTTTTGCTAATTGTTCTGTGTTCCACTGGTCCGTTACGTAAAGCGTCATGGAAATGCCTTGGTCAACATGCTTTTGCGCGGCTGCGTAAAGGTCGATCAGTTCATACGGATTTACATCATAGGCTTCGGTATAAAGTTCCTCATTGTCATTTGTTAAAAATGGCATCGGATAAATTGTACGGCTGTCCGCATAGTCACGTACTTCCACACGTTCCGTAACAGGGGAGATAGAAGCCGTACAGCTGCGAATGTAGGAGATACTGCCTGTTGGAGCGATTGCCAGTCGATAAGAATGGAATAATCCATGCTCCAATACGTCAGACTTCAACTGCCGCCACATATTTTGAGTAATAATCGGTGTAGCCCCAAGTGCTTTAATCACTTCTGGTGCAAGTTCTTTTTCTTCTTTGTTTAGATAGCTTTCAAAATAAACACCGCTCGCATAATCACTTTCCTCAAATCGATAAAACGTTTCGTTCTTTTGCTTCGCAATTTCCATTGAAGCTTTTAATGAATAATAGTTCAATGCTTCCATAAATGCATCGATAAATTCGATGGACTCTTTTGAACCATAACGGATTCCACTTTGTACGAGGTGTCCATGCAAGTTCATAACACCTAATCCAACAGAGTGCATTACTTTGTTCGCTTTAGATACAGAAGGAACGTTGACGATATCTGTCATAGTTGAAACATTCGTCAAAAGACGCATCGCTGTATCGACAAGCTGACCGAAATCTTGAACTTTCGTTGCTTCATGAATGTCGATTGAACCTAGGTTACAAGAAACATCGAGGCCATATTCATTCGGCTCATTTTGATCGGTAACAACACTTGTTTGCTGGTACTGAAGTATTTCGGTACAGAGATTGGACATCTTCACACGACCGATTTCCTTTAACGGATGAGCGTTATTAACATTATCATCAAATATCTCGAACGGATAACCCGATTCAAATTGTGCTTTTTTGATTTCCGTATATAATTTCCGTGCATTTAATCGTTTCAGTTTACGGATGTTCGGATTATCCAATAGCTCGTAGTACATTTCCGTAATCGAAATTTCCGACATGCGTTTTCCGTATTCTTTATAAATGTCATAAGAACTGAATAAGACGATATCTTTATCGCGGCGCATCAGTTCAAAGAAAATATCCGGAAGAATAATCCCTGTTGAGAGTGTGGAAAGACGGATTTTGTCGTCGGCATTTGGTTTTTTGGAAGAGATGAACGCCTCAATATCTCCGTGGAAAACATTTAAGTAGACGACTCCTGAACCATTTCGTTGACCAAGCTGATTCGAATAAGAGAACGAGTTTTCCAGCAGTTTCGCAACTGGCATAACTCCACTCGCACGGTTTAATATCCCTTTAATTGGATCACCTAATGGACGCAGATCGGTTAAGTTTACTCCGACACCGCCTCCTAATCGGGAAAGCTCTAGGCAATAGCCGATGTTTTCAGCGATTGAGTTCATCGTATCGTCCATCGTCAGCTTAAAGCATGATACTAGTTCGCCACGCGCTTTTTTCCCGCTGTTAAGAGCAGTTGGTGTTGCCGGCTGATAGGCAGTCATGACCGCTTCAATGGCCTTTTCCGCCAATGCTTCATCACCTTGTGCTAAATAAAGGGCAATAATAACTATTCGGTCTTCATATTTTTCAAGAATTTCTTTCCCGTCTCTGCTTTTCATCGCATAGCTATCGTAAAATTTCGAAGCACTCATAAACGAGGGGAAACGGAATTTGTACGAATATGCTTTTTTGTACATCCGTTTAATAAAGTCCATAGAGTACATTTCAAGAAATTCCTTTTCATAATAGCCTTCATCAACTAAATAGCGTACTTTTTCCTCAATATCGATAAAGTAGCGCAAACGGACATTGACGTCTTCCAGGAAATAGCGGCGTGTTGCTTCTTTGTCTTTTGCTAGGTCTAGTTCACCGGTAGCACGGTAACGATTTAATATGTCATTGTTTAATTTTAAATATTGTTTCATCATTAAACCTCTTTCCAAATGGAATAATAGTAATTTTTAATGGTTTCGTAATTAGATAGGGTCCCACGTAATTCTAGTTTCTCGATTAACGGAATGCCGTATTTTGTTGCTAAAAGATCACCTGCTCGGCCGAAAAAAGCATGACCGAAATTACGGTTCCCGCTTACGATAATTCCTTTGCATTGATTGTAGTTCGCAGTCATGAACTGGTCGACGATAGGGGGGACAGAGCCTAATCCATCCGTATATGTAAATAAAAGATACGGCGCATCGATTTTATCCACATCGGCTATATCCTTCGCAGGTAAGCCAAGTTTTTGCACGATGTATCGTACATTGCCAGTTCGTGAAGCATAAATGATCATGCAGTTATTTCAGAAATTCGGTTAATAATGGAAGTTGGCTCTGCAATAAATTCACCATTTACTTCAAATAAAGGTACGGAAAGAAAACCTGCATCGATTACTTTCTGCTTAGCTTTTTCATCCTGGTCAATGTTGATGACTTCGACTTCCAAATTGGCAGCATCAAGCTCAGATTTTACCCATAGGCATTTTGGACAAATAGTTTTCGTATAAAGTTTCATTAATAGAATCCCTCGCTATATTGATATTTACTGTGCTGTACGTTCTAAAGAAAATATAAAAAAGGCTATCCCGGGAAAAAAGGATAGCCTGAAATGGAAACGTAAATGGAAAAATTGCGCCTCCATTTCCTATTCCCCGAAGAAATGTACGTAGTTTTAACACGGCAGGTCTCCTGGCTTTGCATCATCCGTCAGACATACCTTCCCATGCACGTGGCACAGTGGCAATTTTAGTCTTCAGTCAGCATTTACAGTTGCGGGGACAGCGTTGGATTTGCACCAAACTTCCCTTTTAAACTACATTTAGTAGTACCGTGATAAAAAAACACAATATATGGTTGTTAATTGAGTATAAGCCGTTCCAAAGTAAAAGTAAAGGAAAGAAATATAAGTTGATCATCTATTGTACTTTTTTAAGAGAAAGTTGACAGAACTTATACCTATACAAATCAAAAAGGAACTAAAAAACACATTGCTCAATATTTCGAATGAACAATGTGCCATATTATTGCTTTAATTCTCTTTGCCACATGACGTAATTATAGGTTGCTTGTATAGCAAATAAAATGGTGATGAAAAATGTTATGAAAATAAACAACTTAGAAAATCCTAGCGTTAAATATATGACTCCGATTGAAATTATACATATTGGCATCGAATAGACAGTACGCCAAAATTTCCGGCGGTATGAAAGTGCATAATAAGCGAACTTAAAGCCTTTATCAACTTTCGGTTTTTTTCTGTAATAAAGGTAAAAGCCAAGCAAAGTAATAAAAGAGACGACAATAGGGATGACGAGACTCAATGCAATTAGGTTTTGAAAAGTCACTGTAGCCCTCCTTATTTTATGGTTCTATAAATCCATTATATCGGAGAGAGAAAGGCATTTCATTAATTAGGTATAGTTACCTAATTTTTACTTAATTTCTAAAGTGGTTTAGAAGATAAATTACCAATATATTCTATTTTATATCTTGACACTCGATATATATACATTTTAAAATATGTGTATCGATATATCGACAGTCATTATATGGAGGGCTTATGATTCCTTTATCAGAACCAACGTATTTAATTTTATTAGCATTAATAAAAGAACCGACGCACGGCTATGGCATTATTAAAACAATTTCAGAGGTAAGCGAAGGGCAGTATGAAATTGCACCTGGAACGCTTTATGGTGTGTTAAAGAATATTGAAAAACAAAAGTTAATTGAAGTCGTTGGTGTTGATTTAGACAACCGAAAGAAAAAGATTTATGCCATTACAGATGCAGGAAAAGAGGCGCTAATCGATGAACAACGACGTTATGAAAAGCTATTATCATTTACATACAAATTAAGTGGTGAGGGATAAGATGGCAATTACACGAACATTGAATAAAAGATTTAATTCATTTGAAGCTGAAGAACAATGGTTAAACGAGCTCGCCCAAAGCGGTTGGCGCCTTGTAGATTACGATAAAAAAGAAATCGGTGAAAACTATTATGTATTTCAAGTTGATTTAGATGCTGTAAATATGCGATACAAAATTGATTTCAGAAGTTTAAAAGATAAAGAAGAGTTTGATGATTATAAGGAGCTTTTCCATGAAGCTGGCTGGGAGCTAATTGCAAAAAATCATTATTATATGAAACATATTTTCATCTCAATTGAGGGAAAGGATATTTATTCAGATCAATTATCACTCATTGACCGTGAACGAAGACGTCGTAATATAATGTCTATTTATGTAATTGGATTTACTGCTGCAGTAATTGGCGCATATATTGCAACATTTTATTTTGATTACGATTGGTTAAATGCTCTTATTATTATGGGGATACCAGTAGTTATATGGTATAGCTATGGTTTATACAAATTTCATAAAAAAGTACGTCAATTACAACATGGGAGGTAATGAGATGAAACATTTGAAAACACTCGAAAATATATTCTTTGTCATGTCACTATTTGGAATTATCCCGTTAATTTTAGCTGCATTTGATATTTATCGCCAGCAAGTTCAAGATTATAAAATTGTGTTTTTATTCTCGTTATATATCGGAGTAATTGGTTCCTTTATTTTAAAAAAGTACAAAACAAAAAAATATGAGCAACTCATGAGAAAAGGTGTACCAGAATCTACGAATGAGTAAATATAGTAAGCATAGATAGAAAGGAGCTTGTTATGAAAAAGATACTACCATTCCTATTCACCATGTTCGTCTTAACTGGGTGTAGTGAGCAAAATGAAATGGAGGGCCAAGGAGTCATCGATACAGAAGCACCACTAGTTGAACGAGTGGAGGCGGAAATGAAAAAGAACACAAACAAGCTTGAAAATATTTTCCAAGGTCAGTTTGATGATCGTGAAATCGCTTTTGCTACATATTATGAGAATTTAGGAGAGGATGTTTATCCACAAACGGATTATACATTATCAGAGGAAAAACAAGAAGAGTTGTTGAATTATATAAAATCGATTGAAGTGAAGCTTTATAAAGAAGATTTTTATCAAAAAGATGAAGATTATGATTTTTGGATTATTCGTCCCCAATATTATTATTTAGACGGTCCTACGGTCGCAGTAGATTTGGATCATAAAATATTAAGTGTAAGTGGGGAGGGTCTTATGCCAAACGCTTATAAAGTGGTCAATCAGGAGGATGAAGTATTTGAAAAGTTGGTCGAGCTATTTCATAGTTCCGAAAGACAGGAGCGGAATTATTAAAGTAAGCTGGAGCGTTGATCGGTGGTAAGTTGCGATTATAATCTACAAATTCTTTACATACGCTATATGGCACAATTTACTGAGTAAATGGAGGTCTGTGGATGCGAAGTTGGCAAAGTGTGTTGTTTGAAAGGTTTTTATTGATTAGGGGAACGAAAAAGAAATTTTTGGATGCACGGCTAATGGAAAATTTTATTGCAAGCAAATACAATGAACGGCCTATGTATTAGATGAGAAATTTCAGCAAAAGCACTCGATCAGAAAAAATGAGATAGCCGGGATGCTCTATTACACAATTAATGACCAGCCTTCTCCGAAAAAAGTAATTTATTATTTTCACGGGGGAGCTTATATTAATGACCCGCTCATTTTCCATTGGCGCTATTTAGTTAAGCTCGCTGAAGCAACGAATTTTACAATTGTCGTACCGATTTATCCGAAACTTCCCCGGAATACAGTTAAGGAAGCATTTGATGCAATTCATAGCTTGTATGATCAATTAGTAAAAGATTATAACGTACCGTTTATATTTATGGGGGATTCTGCTGGTGGCGGGTTAGCGTTAGCATTCGCGCAAGATGTAAAGCACTTGTCGAAAAAGCAGCCGCAGCATATTGTACTTCATTCGGCATGGCTGGATGTGAGAGGAGAGGATCCTCAGTATAAAGCGCTGGAAAAACTAGATCCGATGCTTGGCGTATTAGGGGCACAGGAACTCGGTCGTATGTGGGCAAACGGACTGGATTTAACACATTATAAAGTAAGCCCTTTACATGGAGAGATAAAGGATATTGGTCAAATAACGGTTTTTGTTGGAACGGGCGAGCTTTTACTTGTCGATGCAAGAATGCTGCGAAGTAAAGCAAAAGAACAAAATGTAGCCATCCATTATTACGAATACCCGAATATGAATCATGTATTTCCGGTATTTCCAATTCCCGAAGCGAAGAAAGCTTTCAATACATTAGTGCAAATTATCAATAATTAACTGTTAACGCGTCAACTTTTTGATGCGTTTTTTTATAATATAAGGGGGATGTCATTTCATGAAACTATATATCATTCGACATTGTGAAGCAGAGGGGCAAGCTCCAGAAGCAATGCTGACGGCAGTGGGAATGGAAGTACGAAAGCGTCTTGAGAGTTATCAAATAGAGCAAGTCATTTCCAGTCCATATAAAAGAGCCCTACAGACAATAGAAACCTTCGTCCAGGACAACGGTATTCCCTTTAAAGTAGATGAACGATTAAAGGAAAGGGTATTGAGTAGTGAAAATCTTACCGATTGGCTTGAAAAATTACAGCAAACCTATATCGATCAAGATTTAAAATTTGATGGCGGTGAATCGAGTAATGAGGCCGTTAATCGAATGATTGAATTAGTAAATGAATTGCGACAAGGTAATAATTCGTCTGTGGCAATTGTTACGCACGGGAATATTATGTCATTATTAATCAATCACTATAATAGTGATTTTGGATTTCATGAATGGAAACAACTATCCAATCCGGATGTATATGAAATTGATTTTAATAGTAAAGACATTAAGGCAAATCGGATATGGGGAAATGAAATTGAATTTATTTAAGCAATCATAGTTTAAATAAAAATATGGGGGAAATATATATATAAGGGAAATGTAAGAAATTTCTACATAAACTAAAAAATGAAACAGGTTGAAAAGTGGGTGACTTATGAAAAACATATTTGTTGTAAGCGATATTCACGGCCATTATGATCAATTTGTTCAAGTACTTTCATTTTGGGACAAAAAAGATACATTAGTGATTTTAGGAGATTTAATCGACCGTGGACCACAGTCTTTACAGGTTATACAAAAAGTGCTGGCATTAAAAGACGAATTCGGTGATCAAGTAATCGTTTGCCTAGGCAATCATGAAGACATGTTTATCGATTATTTAAACTTTCCGGATATAAAACAAGACCGATTTTTTAAAAACGGGGGTCTGGACACAATCCGAAATTTTCAAGCTCAACTTCCGAATGATTTCATGACAGTAAATCCAGTCATGCAAGTTGAAATGATTAAGGAAAAGTATGCGAGAGAAATTTCGATGATCACAACAAGCAAAATTTTTGTGATTATTGGAAATGTTTTGTTTACACATGCCGGATTTGATTCAAATTTTGAAACAATTGATAATACAAGTGCCGAAGACTTTCTTTGGATTCGTAAGCATTATTTGACTCAAAACCGCACACCCTATATCAATGTGTTTGGTCATACACCTGTGCACTTAATTCATGATTCAAGTGATGTATGGGTAAGTGAAGATGCCAAATATATAGGTATTGACGGTGGCTGCTACATGACCGGTCAACTCAATGCATTACATATATCAGAAGCCGGAGAGATTTTAAATATTTATAAATCTGTAATAGATCCACCTAATAATTAAAAATAAATTAGTCAGCTCAATATATTTTTGATATAATGTTCTAAACTGCATTTTTGGAGGTTACTTCCTTTTCTGATTTTTAGAAAAGGGGTAACCTCTTTCGTGTTTAAAGAAGTTTTTCAAGGAGGAAACATTTTGGAGCAATATACAAATTTACGGGCTGGTGAAAAAGGGGCTTACTTATCCATTGTTGCCTACATATTTTTAAGTGTACTGAAGCTTACTGTAGGATTTATAGGAGGTTCAGAAGCATTAAAAGCAGACGGTTTAAATAATACGACTGATATCATTGCATCGATTGCAGTATTAATCGGTCTGCGAATTTCACAGCGCCCGGCAGATGATGATCACCGTTATGGACATTTCCGTGCAGAAACAATCGCTTCACTTGTTGCCTCATTTATTATGATTTATGTCGGCATTGAAGTTCTTTTATCGGCAGGAGAGAAAATAGTTAATCCTATTAATCAAGAACCATCTGCCATCACGATTATTGTCGCGATTTTTAGCGCGGTGGTAATGTTTGCAGTGTATAAATATAATTTAAAATTAGCTACAAAAATTAATAGCTCAGCCGTAAAAGCTGCAGCCTACGATAATCGTTCGGATGCTTTAGTCAGTATAGGGACAGCGATAGGGATTAGTGCAGCAATTCTAGGGTTTCCAGTAGTCGATACTATTACAGCTTTTATTATTGGATTGATTATTATTAAAACGGCAATAGAAATTTTTAAAGAAGCGGTCTTCTCTTTAACGGATGGATTTGACACGGAATTAATCTCATCGATAGAGGAACGTGTAGCACAAATTCCTCGTGTACGCGAAGTGGTCGATGTACGTGGCAGACAACACGGGAGTTTAATTTTGGTCGATGTTACGGTACGTGTGAATCCAAATCTAAATGTTAGGGACTCACATGCTATCACCGAACAAATTGAATCAGCAGTGGAACAATTGAGTAAATATACGACAACTCTTGTTCATATTGAACCATACGACCCGAAAGAACTTGTTATTTGCGAGGATGATTTTCATTTCTAAGAATTTTTCACGGGAAATTGAAGAAAGCAGTTCAAATTTTACGAAACGTAAATTTTGAACTGCTTTTTAGTAGCATTAATTATTTATGTGTATGCTTTCACCAGGACCCATTGGTAATCCTAATAATAACCAAAGGCTGAATAATATCACCCACATAATTGCGAAGAAAATAGAATAAGGAATTAATGCTGAAATTAATGTCCCCATCTTAATGTTTTTATCATACTTCCGTGCGAAGGCAAGTAGCATCGCAAAGTAGGCAAGCAGCGGTGTGATTGGGTTTGTAATAGAATCACCTACGCGGTAAGCCATTTGTGTAACAGCCGGCGAGTAATTTAAATACATAAACATCGGTACAAAGATTGGTGCGAGCAGTACCCATTTCGCTGAAGCGGATGACATTAATAAGTTGACTAATGCCGCAATGAAAATGAATCCGATGAACATTGGGACACCACTAATATTGAATGTTTGAAGTGTTTCAGCACCTTTAATAGCTAGGATTGTGCCGATATTACTCCAGCTGAAGAATGCAATCATTTGTGCCGCAACAAATGATAATACGATAAATGATGCAAGGTCTGCCATTGATTTAAACATCATTCCCGCAACATCGCGGTCAGATTTGATTGTGCCGACAACTATACCGTAGACAATCCCTGGAATTAAGAATAGGAATAGCATTAACGGAACGATGCCTGACATGAATGGTGAATCTAAAAACGAACCGTTCTCACCACGTAGAATACCGTTTTCTGGAAAGATTGTTACTAAAAGCACTCCAATATAAATTAGGGCAGAAATAATGGCCCAAATAAGCCCTTTAATTTCTTGAGGAGTTACTTTTTCTAATACTTCCATTTTACCTTCATATTTACCGAAGCGAGGCTCGACTATTTTTACTGTTACCCATGATGCAACGATAATTAATAATACAGTCGATACAGCCATAAAGTAGTAGTTCATAGTGGCAAGCCCTTTATATTCTGGGTCCACTAATAGTGCAGCTTCCTCCGTAATACCAACAAGTAATACATCCAGTGACGTAATAATAATATTTGCACTAAATCCACCAGCAATGGCTGCATACGCCGCAACCATACCAACTAATGGATGACGACCAACGCTCATGAAAATCATTGCCGCAATAGGTGGTAGAATGATGTATGCTGCATCTGTTGCGACACTACCAAGAATTGCTGTGAAGATTAAAACAGGTACAATCATGTTTTTTGGAGCTGACAATACTGTTTTCTTCATCATCGCAGTTATTAGTCCGCTATGCTCTGCTACACCAATACCAATCATTGCTACAATTACGATTCCAAGTGGTGCGAAGCCGGTGAAATTTGACACCATATTCGTAACAATTTGTTGTAAGCCTTCTTTAGAAAGTAAATTTACAACTTCCAACGTTTCACCGGAAGTAGGGTTTTCTGCAGTTAGTCCGATTTTATTTAGTAACCATGATGCAAGCAAAACAATCCCTGCTAAAATTGCAAAAATAGAAATCGGATCAGGCAACTTATTACCCGCAATTTCGATTCCATTTAAAAACCGATCGATTAAGGATTTTTTTTGTTTTTTCTCCATCGTCTCTCCTCCAATTTTAAAATAACTTTTTAAGTATAGTAAGAAATTACTTGAAAACCGTTTTTATAAAAAATTCAGAATTATCTCTTGAAAGTGAAAATTCTATTAGATTCGGTTGTTTTTTTCTTAGAAGAAAATTACATGTCTATAAATCTTTTTTATTCCCGAAAATTTGTAGATTAGACAATAAAATTGTCGTTTACATTAACTGGTTATGGAAATATATAGATGTGTCTAAAATGTGACAGATGGAAATTTGTATGTATGTTTAAGGGGAGCAATTGTATGAGTAGGGTGTACATCGAGAGGGAGTAATGCAAATTACAGCAAAAAAAAACCTAAAGCAGTTTATTAACATCCCGCTTTAGGCATTGCTTATTTTATAAAAATATGGGCATCGCAGTAGCAAAGTCCTTTACAGCTTGGACATTCGACTTTGTATGGCTCAAAATAGCGTGGCATATATATGACCGATTCAAAGCCTTGTTCTACAAATTGCCGCTCAGCTGCCCAGCGCTTTGTATCAGACTGGACCCAGCCAACCGTTATAATCGTTTGTGCTATTGGTTCAACTGTATTGAGGTAAGCGAGCAAAAGTCCTTTCCCAATTCCTTTTTTCCGTTCGTTTGGATGAACGACAAAGTGGCTTGTATAAAAGGTAATGCCCGATGCCACACGATCTTTTAAAAACTGAAGTTTATCCTGGAAATAAGGGAAGTCTTTATCGAAATCAGTAATTTCATATCCGGCAATATAGCCAATCACCTCATCAAGCTCATTAATCGCTAAAAAGCGTATGCCACCAGCCAATTCAATTGTATTAGCCGTTTCTATTTCAAATGGTAAATAATTATTTAATAATGCTGCAATTTGTGCTGCATACTTTATTTCATACGGTACTATATTCATGGTGTTCCTACCTTATATATTGTTTTTATTATTTTAACATATTAATGGCATGCTGTAAGGAATGCTTATAGTTTGTGTATTTTTCTCTACTAATTATTCGCTTTCGTAACACAAAGAAGGACAGCCTCTCCCTATAGTTTAAGCCGCCTACTGCTTAGACTTATATGAAAGAAGTGTCCTTATTTTAAAGCTTATACACATGTATTGCTAGTTCGCTTTCCCAGGTTTTTCCCGCGGGAATAATTAAATGAAATTGAAATCCTCGCACACTTACGATTGTGGTGAAGGTAATGGTCTCATCTTATTTCTTTATTAAAAATAAAAAACTAAGCAGCTACATCAGAATACTTATTAAGTAATTCATCTAATTCCTGACTGCAATTGACTACCTGTGGATGTGTGTAACCTAAATCTTTTGCTTTTCTATACATATATTTTCTTTTTAATTCAATCCTTAGTTTTAACAATTTTTTTAACAAGTAAATCTTCAACATAAACTCTCCAATCGATATTATTAGTAATCTGCGAATTGTGGCTGAAATAAGATTATGACATTTATATGGTATCTTATTAAAATTTTTCCAGGTGTCGAATTGTGTTTGAGGAGGTACATTTCATAATTTTGTAACAAATAATGGAGATTCATTCGACAAACAATCGGTCAAACTTGACTTGTAATAGAATTTATCATATCTAGGTAAATTAATTTAGAACGGAAAATGATTTAGAAATCCGAATATCCACACAATCCAATCTTTGTACATCTCGGAAAATCATTGATATAATGGGCATTGTGAATAGATAAGAAACAGAAAGAGGTTATGAAAAATGACAAATGCTTATGATGAATACATGCGTCAAGTAACACAGCCAATGCGTACAGAGCTTGAAAATTCGGGCTTCACACAATTAACAACGGCGGATAGTGTACATGAATTCATGGCAGAAACGAAGGGGACAGCTCTTGTTGTCATTAACTCAGTATGTGGTTGTGCGGCAGGCTTAGCACGTCCGGCTGCTCGTGAAGCAGTGGCGGAGGTAAAACCGGATCAATTAGTAACGGTTTTTGCTGGTCAAGACCCTGAAGCAACAGCAGCAATGCGCGGCTATTTTGATGAAGTGCCACCAAGTTCGCCTTCTATGGCAATTTTAAAAGGCGGTCAATTAGCATATTTCATTCCACGTGAACAAATCGAAGGCTTCCCAATGGAGCAAATTCGTGATCATTTAGTAGATGTGTTAAAGCAAGTATGTGCCGATTAACGATCGTCACGACTGCAGGTAGACCAGACGAGCAATCGCTAAAATTAGCTGAATTGGCAAGTCAGGAACTAAATGCAGAGATTATTTCACGACAAAAACGTTCTGTACGTAAACTTGCTGAAATTTACAATGCAAACATAATCGTTGCAGGTAAAAATCGTTTTGAATACTATGCGAAAGGTGCCGAGGCGCCTTTCTTTTTTCATCCGAATTCCGCTGCCTTTCGATTAAAACGTGTCGCTCGTGGTGAAGAAGAGCCATTACTTACAGCGTCTGCTATACAAAAAGGCGATACGTTTTTAGATTGTACGCTCGGGATCGGATCGGACAGCTTATTAGCAGCCTTTGCAGTAGGTGAAACAGGTAAAGTGACGGGTTTGGAAGCAGATAAAAATGTAGCGTTTATTGTGAAAACAGGAATGCAAACATACGATACGACTGAACTTCCGTTAACTGGCTGTATGCGAAATATTGAAGTCATACATTCTACTGCGCTAGAATTTTTAAAGAAGCAGGAAGATGCCAGCTTTGATATTGTATACATGGATCCAATGTTCGAGGAAGTCATCGAGGAATCGACAAATTTCGAAGCATTACGCTTTGCAGGTGACCATATACCGTTAACGGACGAATGGGTGAAAGAAGCAAAGCGGGTTGCTAAAAGGCGAGTTGTACTAAAAGCACATTATAAATCGGATTGGTTTGAACAGTATCAGTTTCAGCGCGATGGCCGTTTAACTGCAAAATTCCATTATGGTATATATATAAAATAATCGCGTTGAAGTTCTTTTATAAGAGCTTCAGCGCTTATTTTGACTTAATGCATATGTAGGAGGAAAATGCACATAAATAAGAGCGTCTTCACACTTTACATACCCCTTATAGGTATGATAATGTAAAAATAAGTAAGGGGGATTGATTGCATGATTCATGAAAACAATGAAATATTGGACACTCATGAAGTGAGCTGTCGTAAAAGTCATCATCCTGAACCAATCAAAAAAGATTTGACGACAAGGTTAAATCGTATAGAAGGGCAAATTCGTGGGATTAAAGGTATGATTGAGAAAGATATTTACTGTGATGATGTCATTACACAATTATCGGCCACTCAATCTGCTTTAAATAGTGTCGCAAAGATTTTGCTGGAAGGTCATCTAAAAGGCTGTGTAGTCGATCGTTTAAATGAAGGCGATACGGAAGTATTAGACGAGCTAGTCGTTACAATTCAAAAAATGATGAAAAAATAAGGAGTGTTCGAGAATGGAAAACGTAATTTTAAATGTAAATGGTATGACATGCGGGCATTGTGTAAAAGCTGTTGAAACAAGTGTTGGCGCATTAGCTGGTGTACAGGAAGTAAAAGTTGACCTGGCTGAAAAAAAGGTAGCAGTTGCATATAACGAAGATACTGTTACTGTGGAGCAAATTAAAGAAACGATTGATGAACAAGGATACGATGTAGTTTAAATGGTAAGGTTCTCTATATTAATAGTAGAGAACCTCTCTTTTTAAAAGTTTTATACCCCCAATAGGTATAAGTGAGGTGGAAGTATGACAAAGGAACTGACAGTACAAGTGACGGGCATGACATGTGCAGCTTGTGCAACGCGCATTGAAAAAGGCTTAAACCGGATGGATGGTGTCGAATCTGCCAATGTCAATCTAGCTATTGAAAAAGCGGCAGTCCAGTATGATGAAACGGTGTTAAAGCCACTTGAAATCGAGAAAAAAATACAGGCTCTTGGTTATGATGTTGTAAAGGAAAAAGTCGATTTTACAATAGAGGGGATGACATGCGCTTCGTGTTCGGCAAGGATTGAAAAAGTTCTTGGAAAGCTTGACGGTATTTCAAATGCAAATGTGAATCTGGCATTGGAAAAAGCGACAGTAGAGTTTAACCCTTCCGAAGTTTCCGTTGCAGATATTATCGCACGCATTGAAAAAATTGGTTTCGGTGCACAGCCAGTCGTTGAAGGAAACCCTGTCGATCATCGGGAGAAGGCAATCCAGCATCAAACTATTAAATTCATAGCAGCAGCCATACTGTCATTACCACTTTTATGGACGATGGTTGCTCACTTTTCATTTACAAGCTTTTTATATGTTCCGGATCTTTTAATGAATCCGTGGATACAGCTTAGTTTAGCTACACCGGTCCAATTTATAATCGGCTGGCAATTTTACGAGGGTGCCTATAAATCGCTGCGAAATGGTTCGGCCAATATGGATGTACTTGTTGCCATGGGGACGAGTGCAGCGTATTTTTATAGTATTTATCAAATGCTGGCACACCCAAGTGGGCATATGCCGCATTTATATTTTGAAACGAGTGCTGTACTAATTACATTGATTTTATTAGGTAAATTATTTGAAGCTCGTGCAAAGGGGAAGTCTTCACAAGCTATTAAACAATTAATGGGCATGCAGGCAAAATCGGCTCTTGTGATTCGCGATGGAGTTGAACAATTAGTTCCACTAGAAGAAGTACGAATAGGCGATCACATCAGAGTCAAGCCTGGTGAAAAAATCCCTGTCGACGGGGAAGTAATATCCGGGATCTCGGCTGTTGATGAATCTATGCTGACAGGCGAAAGCTTACCGATTGAAAAAAGTGAGGGGCATTTTGTATATGGTGCAACCCTTAATAAAAATGGTTCAATTGAGATGAAAGCGTTAAAGGTAGGTCATGAAACAGCCCTTGCGCAAATCATTAAAATCGTCGAATCAGCACAAGGCTCCAAAGCACCGATTCAACGACTAGCAGATAAAATATCAAGTATTTTTGTGCCGGTAGTTATTGGAATTGCTGTATTAACGTTTATAGCATGGTGGTTAATCGGCGGAGAATTTATCCAGGCATTCGAAGCGACGATTGCCGTACTCGTTATCGCTTGTCCATGTGCACTAGGATTGGCAACACCGACTTCAATCATGGCCGGCTCAGGGCGTGCAGCACAATTCGGCATCTTGTTCAAAGGTGGCGAACATCTGGAACAAACCGGTTTTGTCGATACTGTTGTCGTGGATAAAACAGGAACGGTTACAAACGGTAAGCCTGTTTTAACGGATGTGGTTATGTTTAATGGCTTTAATGAAAATGATGTGCTAAGCATTGTTGCAGCAGCAGAAAAACAATCAGAGCATCCTCTAGCAGAAGCAATAGTAGAGGGAGTATTACAGCGCGGTATTGAGTTGCCGACAGTTTCAAGCTTTCAGGCGCTTCCGGGTCTCGGTATTGAAGCACAAGTGAATGACCGTGAAGTAGTTGTTGGGACGAGAAAACTATTACGTGAACGACAAATTGATATAAATGATCAAATTGAAACGCAGATGGTTTCGTTTGAACAGCATGGAAAAACAGCTATGCTAGTGGCTATAAATCATCAATTAGCAGCGATTGTTGCCGTTGCGGATACTGTAAAGGAAACATCTGCAGAAGCGGTAAACCGTTTACATGCGCTAGGTCTGAAAGTCATTATGCTTACGGGTGATAATGAACGTACGGCTCAAGCGATTGCAGCTGAAGTGGGTATTGATGAAGTCATCGCAGAAGTACTTCCAGAGCAAAAGGCACTGCAGATCGAAAATTTACAGCAGCAAGGTCGTAAAGTAGCGATGGTCGGTGACGGAATTAACGATGCCCCAGCTCTTGCGGTCGCACATATTGGTATGGCGATTGGCACAGGAACAGACGTTGCAATGGAAGCGGCAGATATTACATTGATCCGCGGGGATTTAAACAGCATTGCGGATGCTATATTAATGAGCCGTAAAACGATGACAAATATTAAGCAAAATCTGTTTTGGGCATTTGCCTATAATGTGATCGGAATACCGATTGCCGCACTCGGTTTCCTCGCTCCATGGGTAGCAGGCGCAGCGATGGCATTCAGTTCTGTATCCGTTGTGTTGAACGCATTGAGACTGCAACGTGTGAAATTGTAAAAATACCCACTTCCTGAATAAAGAAGGCTAATGATTCATAAATAAGAATATATCAATTATGAAAAGCAGTATAGGTTTTGAAAATGATTGTAGTGGAATCTTACTATCGAAGTGTTAAATGGATGTAACAAATTATCACTCAAATTTCTCACTCCATCTTTTTAAAAAATAGACCAATAATGATAGGAGCCATCAATATGAAGGAAGATTTAAAGGTATATGACGTCACGATTATCGGTGGAGGCCCTGCAGGTATGTTTACGGCATTCTACGGAGGCATGCGCCAGCTTGAAGTTAAATTAATTGAAAGTCTTTCACAATTAGGTGGGCAGCTTGCCGCTCTTTATCCAGATAAATATATTTATGATATCGCAGGATTTCCGAAGGTGCGAGCGCAGGAACTTGTTAATAATCTAAAAGAGCAAATGTCAGCTTTTGACCAAGCGATCGTAACGGGACAAAGTGTTGAAGCAATTACAAAGTTGAAGGATGGCACATTTAAGCTGACAACTAACGATGAAATCCATTATTCAAAAACAATCATTATTACAGCAGGTCTTGGTGCATTCCAGCCAAGACAGTTGGAAGTTGAAGGTGCGGAATATTATGAGGGTAAAAACCTTCATTATTTCATCAGCGATATAAATGAATTTAAAGGAAAAAATGTAGTCATCTTCGGCGGCGGAGACTCAGCTATCGACTGGTCGCTTATGCTTGAGCCAATTGCTAAGAAAGTTACGATTGTTCATAGAAGAGATCAATTCAGAGCGCATGAACACAGTGTTGAAAATCTATTCAAGTCAAGTGTAGACATAAAAACGCCCTATATGCCTGATGCGTTGTTTGGTGATGAAAAGGCCATTAAACAAGTTGTCATCCGGAATGCAGAAGGTCAAAAAGAAACACTTGACGTTGATGACATTATCGTAAACTATGGATTTAAATCCTCATTAGGTCCAATCAAAGAATGGGGTTTGGAAATCGAGAAAAATTCCATTATCGTCAACTCTAAAATGGAGACAAATATAGAAGGCATCTATGCTGTTGGTGACGTATCAACATACGATGGAAAAGTAAAATTGATTGCAACTGGATTTGGTGAAGCGCCGGTTGCAATTAATGCGGCACGATTGTTTATTGATCCAACAGCAAAAAAACATGTACCGCACAGCACGGACCTTTTTAGTAAAAAATAGTATAGACAGGGGAGAAGAGACACAATTTTGATTTGTGTCTCTTTTTTTATTCATCAGGAAAAGAGGAGACCTTTACCTATTACTTTCTGAAAATTCCATTTTTCGTTATGATATATGAAGCAGGAAAAATAATCAGATATTCAAGGGAGTGCTTAAACTATGGAATACATCACACTTAATAATGGAGTAAAAATGCCGATTGTTGGTACCGGTACAAATACGTATGGAAAAGAAAATAACGAATTTAAAGGAGCATTAAAAAATGAAATTCCTGAACTCGTATCAGCACTTGAGTTGGGATATCGATCAATAGACGGTGCTATTATGTATAACAACGAAGAGCTTGTCGGAAGAGTTTTAGCAGAAAGTAATGTGCCTCGAGAAGAGTTATTTATTACGACAAAAGTTCCGGCGAATGAAGAATATATTTCTTCAAAGGAAGCGACTAGAGCAGCTATCGATTCTAGTTTAAAAAATTTCCAAACAGATTATCTGGACTTGCTTCTAATTCATTTCCCTATTGAAGACAAGGAACAGTTAAAAAATACTTGGAAAGTCTTTGAAGAATATTACGAGGCAGGTAAACTAAAAGCAATCGGCGTTTCGAACTTTGGAAAAAGCCAGCTAGATGAATTGAAAGAATTCGCGAAGGTGAAGCCAGCAGTTAACCAAATACAAATTAATTTGAAAGAGAAGAACAATGAACTTCTTGCCTTATTAGAAGAAGAGGGCATTACACCTGTTGCATGGGGACCGATGAAAACGGAAGCTCATCAAAATGAGGTGTTGGATGAAATCGGTAAAGCGTATGGAAAAACTGGCGCACAAGTATTACTGAAATATCAAATTGCGCGTGGTGTAATCGTTATTCCAAAATCACACAACCGTGAAAACCAAGCAGCGAATCTAGATCTTTTCGATTTCGAATTAACTGCAGCAGATGTAGAGAAAATTGAAAGCCTATAAATGTGAAGAAGCGTCTCCTAGTTTGGAGACGCTTGTTTTATCTAGTTTAGTAGAAGGTTTTCGCTTTCTAATAACTGGGTTGAATTTTCTAATATCGTTGAAAATGTGCTAATAAAATTTCGATTTGCTAATAAATCCGTCTAATGTGCTAATAAGCTGTTGAAATGTGCAAATATCGTCGGGGATTTTCTAATAACCCGGTTGGATTTTCTAATAAATTGAAAAAAGTGCTAATATATACTTACTTTTTAGATGAATATTTCCTGTGTAGCCAAGTGCTAACATTTTCTAATAATCGGGTCAAATTTTCTAATATATTTCATAATGTGCTAATAAAATTTCGATTTGCTAATAAATCCGTCTAATGTGCTAATAAGCTGTTGAAATGTGCAAATATCTCCTGGAAATCTTCTAATATCCCGGCCGAAGTTTCTAATATCTGATATAAAGTTTCTAATAAAAATTCCTAGTTTTAGCGGATTTCTTCTAACGCAAATCTTTGTTTTCTAAAAGATAAATCTATTCTCTCCGCATAACAAAACTCAAATGTCTCCCTGTACCGCGGTCTTGGCGATGGGAAAATCCTTCATCATCCATAAACGTGCACATTCGGTCAATTGTAATATTCTCTTCAGGAACTCCTGCGAGCATACATTGCTTTTTCACGGTTAACTGATTATCGATATGGAATTTGCTTGTATCTTCATTCCAGTACATAAATTCATCCGCATAGCCGAGCGCTTTGAATTTCTCTTGCACATCTGCATCCACTTCAAATTTTTCCTGGCTAATTGCAGGTCCGATTAATACTTTTAAATCACGCAAATCACAATTTTCCTCTGTTTTTAAATGCTGGAGCAGCTTTAAAGTAATCTCTTTAATCGTACCTTGCCAGCCAGAATGAACGGCACCGACTAATTTAGTTTTTTCATTATAAAATAAGACTGGTACACAATCGGCAGTAAAGCTTGAGATCACGACATTCGGTTCATACGTATAGAGGGCATCGGTATCGGAAATGGCTGTTGAGTTATCTATTGTCCCTTTGCCAATTTCCGATTTTTCAACGTGGAAGAAGTTGGCGCTATGTGTTTGGTTGGCGCACACAAATCTTGATAAATCAGTTTGCAGCAGTGATGCGAGTTGCTGGCGGTTTTCGATAATATTGGCTTCGTTTTTGCAAACATGCAGGGCCATATTATTATCCTCGGCAAATGCTGAATCTTTGAGTGTAATACCCATTACTCGTTTTTCGTTGTTTTCATAAAATTTTATTTTCATTTTATCACCCCCTGTACTATACCCGCAAAAGCAAATTTTGTATAGGCAAATGGTGTTTGGTATAATGATGAAAAATAGGGGGAATCGGATGAAAAGTTGGCAAATCATTTTAACTGGTTTTTTACCTTATGTAATGGCGGTTATTGTTTTTATAGCGGTTGCAATTCCTTATACGAATGAAGCGATCACATTCGGTACGGCCGTGTCCATAATTATTTATGTTTTGCCGATTTACTTCTTTGTCGTCATCCCTTGGTATTATGTGCTGTACATCATGCGCAAACATTACAGCAAACGTGCACTTTTGTTCACAAGTCTTGTTTTTTGCGTCCTTCAGCCAATCGTTTTCGGAACGGTTCTAAAAGTACCGATCGGCAGCGCGGATTTTTTACTTTTTGTATCACCACCGTTTATAGTTGGCATAATGGTTAGTACACTGTGTATTAACTGGTTCTATAAAGAAGACATACAGCAACTGACAGATGGAAGGGGAGAGCCGATTGGAATTGACGATTGAATGGCACTATATCACAAAGTCTAAGCAGGAAATTATTTGGCGGAGTGAAGCGATTCCTGCAGCGCATGCCTATACACTTTTAATGGATATGGAAAAAACGGGTCGTACAAAAAATGTTGTAATGACAGATGAGCATGACAGTACATGGACATTAAAAGAACTGAAAAAATATTTAAAATCACTCGAAACAGAACCTTCTGAAGTAGAGGTGTATTTCGATGGCGGATTTCATAGGGAAGAAAAGTTGGCTGGTTTAGGGATCGTCGTCTATTATAAACAGAATGGAAAAAACTATCGTTTGCGAACAAACCGACTGGCGGAGTACTTAACATCGAACAATGAAGCGGAATATGCGGCGTTGAATCTCGCAGTTGAACAACTGGAGGAAATGGGTGTCCACCATCAAAAAGTGAAGATTTACGGTGATTCGCAAGTCGTCATCAATGAAATGAACGGCGAATGGGCAGTAACGGATAGTGTACTCACAACATGGGCGGATAAAATTGATGCGAAGCTCCAAAAGCTTGGCATTCGACCTCATTACGAATATATTGACCGCAAACTAAATGGTGAAGCGGATCAACTAGCTAATCAGGCGCTTCAGGAAATTGAAATATACGCGGATATCGACGTACAAAAAAGTAGGAAAAAGAAAGGTGATCTTTCATGATTCGATCTGTTGGCGCTGGGAGTTCAAGTTCAACGAACCAGACGCGTTCACGCAATATACAACAACAAACAACAGCCTTCCCGAAAATAGGAGAAGAGCAAGGTTTCGCACCAAAGCAGGAAAAGCTACGTACGGAAGAGTTCGAAAAAGCACCAATGATGGTTGGTGTAAAACCGAAAGCACAGCTAAAATCCATTTTTGACGAAATAAATGATGTCGTTAAGAAAAATGTGGATGGGGATCGTTTGGAAGTAAGTAAACGTGCTATTTCTTTAGCAAAAGAAACATTATTTAGTTAAAAAATAAGCGCCACTGGGAAATATAATTTCTCAGTGGCGCTTTCTTTATATTAAAGAAATACTTTTTTCTCAAAAGCACGTTCACCAGCAATACCTGGCTGTGTTAATTCAAATGGATTTAAAATAATATCCAATTGTTCGATTGTGAAATAACTATATTGTAGGCAAAGTTCACGTACAGATTTACCGCTATGAAGTGCTTCACGGGCAATCTGGCTTGAACGCTCATACCCTAAATGAGGAGCTAAAGCTGTTACGACACCGATTGATTGCTCTACAAAATCATGTAAACGTGCTTCATTTGCTTCGATATGATCTAAGCAGTACTTCGTGAATACTGTAAAACCGTTAGTCATAATTTCGATTGATTGTAACAGGTTGAATACTAATACCGGTTCCATTACATTCAATTCGAATTGTCCTGCTTCTGAAGCAAGAGAGATCGTAACATCATTACCGATTACTTGGAAGGCAATTTGGTTAATCACTTCTGGCATAACTGGATTTACTTTACCAGGCATAATCGATGAACCAGGTTGGCGTTCCGGTAAACGGATTTCTGCAAAACCGGCTTTTGGACCTGATGCCATTAAGCGTAAGTCATTACAGATTTTCGACATATTCATCATCGCGATTTTTAACATGGATGAAACTTCTGCGTACGTATCTGTATTTTGTGTACCATCGATTAAATTATCTACTTTAATGAATGGGAATCCACTATAAGCAGCAATGTTTTCTACAGCTAATTTCATATATTGTGTATCTGCATTTAAACCAGTACCGATAGCAGTTGCACCGATATTGATTTGCAGCATTGTTTGCTGAGCTTTTTTAATACGGGCAATATCACGTGCTACTACTGCCGCGTATGCACCAAATTCTTGACCTAAACGGATTGGTACTGCATCTTGTAAATGAGTACGACCCATTTTTACAATGGAATCAAATTCTACTGATTTTTGAATGAAACTATCACGCATTACTTCCATCGCCATAATTAACTTATCTAAAGTAGCTACTGTTGCGATATGAATAGCAGATGGGAATGCATCATTTGTTGATTGAGCCATATTAACATGGCTGTTAGGACTGATGATTGAATAAGTACCTTTTTCTTCCCCTAGTATTTCTAACGCACGGTTAGCAATGACTTCATTGGCATTCATGTTCATTGAAGTACCTGCGCCGCCTTGAATTGGATCTACAACGAATTGATCGTGTAAATGCCCTTTAATAATATCATCAGATGCTTGCGCAATCGCATTAGCAATTGTTGCGTCTAATTTACCGATCGCTGCATTCGCAAGTGCTGAGCTTTTTTTCACAATGGCAAATGCGCGGATCAATTCCGGATGCATAGTCATTTTTGTGATGGGGAAGTTTTCTATTGCACGAGTTGTCTGAACGCCGTAATATGCGTCCTTTGGAATTTCTAATGTGCCTAAAAAGTCTTTTTCAATACGTGTACTCATTTGTACGAACCCTCCAAGAGAATGGTGTAATAGTTGGATAAACAATTACATTATACGTCAAAAAAACTTAAAAGCTTACTTGCTGAATAATAAGATTATTTGACGTGTTCATGTGAACTTTAAAAAGTTATTGTCGAATTTCATTATAAATGTATTCTAGTCGATTACGAAACTTTTTTCTGCTTTATGCGACTAATTAAGAAAGTAGTGAGGTGAAATTCAATGAACAAATGGTTACCATACATGTTTGCACTAATTTTGTTATTAGCTGCCTGTAATACAGGTGAGAAGACGGGAAATTCGGATGAAAACAGTGGGGAAGACGCAGCGGAAAGTAATATTGACTATGAACTACTGCACCATTTAGACTTCATGCCTCCAGAGGTGGGTTCAAGTATTTCAATTGTACAGGATGAAAAACTTTATTTAAAATGGGCTGAAATTTTTGAATTTGATACTGTCCCTGACATAGACTTTGAAACGGAAGAAGTTCTTTTTGTAACGGCCTATTCAGATGGCTGTGGCAGGGTACTTGAACATGTAAAAAAAGAAGAAGAAACTTTAATTGTAAAGCTTAATTTTCCTGAAAATATCCGTAGTGGTAAAGAAATTGTATGCACGGAAATCGCACTCGGCAATACTTATGTCGTTAAAATGGAAAAAACAAACACGACAAAAGGGAAGTTAATTGATATTAACCGGACAATTCTTGAAGATGATGCGATTGTTCAAGAAAAATTGCAATAGAATGCGTTTGTTTCGGGGGTTCTTCAGTATTCTGCGAATCTATAACGTAAGCACGAATTGAAGTGCCCCTAATAATTTTTGAAGCGGGATTATACGGAAGATAAGTTAACAATTTATGGTTTGAAAAGGTATACTTCAATTAAGGCAATATTGAACTTGTACAAGATCAATTGGAGGGAATACTATGAAACCAAAAATGCAAAGAAAAGATTTAATGAGCAAGACAGATATCTCAAACGCTGTAATGGGTGTTTTAAGTGAATCAAGATTGTCATCAGAAGACCCTATTTTAAATAAAGCATTCATTGTCTATCATTACTACTCTGAACTCGAAAGTGGGGGCCACGAAAGTTTATTCAGATGGTTTGGACAGGAAATTAATGAGATGGGAATAGATAATTACTTGAATAAACTAATTGGCGTCCTTGAGGAAATAGGCGCTCACAATTATGCAATGATTGAGAAGAAGTATGGTAAAAAGTTATGGAGCTTGTACGTTGCCTTAGAAAATGATGAAATTGAAGAAGACGAGTTTTATAGTGTCGTCGAAAAAGCGACAGATGACTATTACAAGCTTAATGATGAGTTGAGAGTGTTATTGGAAATATATTTTGTTGAGATCTATTCGGATTTGATTGAAGTAGTGGAGGATTGAGTATTCTTCTACTATCGATACATAAGTAAACACAATGATATTTTATTTAGGGGGAATTTTGATGAACACTACAAATAATAAATGGAACATCTCTGAAGTAAAAACGAGCTACTTTGTATTTTTTGGTGCCGCGATTGGTGCGGTTGTTGGGTTAATAGCTTATGTGAAGGAATGGTTATAACAAGCTTATTACTCTTAAATACGAACTGCCCAAGATCAGGCAGTTTTTTTTTGTTTCGCTAAAATGTCCTTCATGCTTACTTAGGAATTTCCACACCTTAAATGTAACCATAAGAAAATACATTATTTTTTTCTTGCAATTCATTAAATCATCGTATATATTTAAATTAACAAATTGTTAATTGTTAATAAAAAACATACACTTATTCTTTAAAACGGATTTGTAATATCAAGTATGAATATTCTCACTTAGGAGGAATTAAAATGGCAAAGTATCATTCAGAAGAAGAAGCATTAAAAAATTATGACACAAGTAAATACCGCACACCCGAGGGTTACACATCAGACATCGCCATCTTTACACTTTTACCAAACGAACAATACAAAGCAAAAGATGAAAAAAGTTCGAAATATTGCTTAGCTTTAATGTTGATTAAACGAGCTGGACTTGACGCAGAAGGCGAACCGAATATTGAAGGCAACAAGTGGGCATTACCCGGTGGCTTCACACAAATTGAAGGGGATAAGGGAAGTGCTTTTGAATCAGCGAAACGAGAGTTATTAGAAGAAACAAGTATTAAAGGTGTTCATATTAAACATTTCGGCGTGTACGATACATTTGGTCGTGATAAGAGAGGTTGGATTATTTCAAACGCTCATTATGCGATTGTACCTGAACAACATATCCAAGACCGAAGAGCAGCAGATGATGCAGCGGAAGTGCAATTATTCACGATTGATGAAGTGTTTAAATTGGACATTGCATTCGACCATCGTCAAATTATCGAAGATGCAATTTCATCAGTTAAAAAAGATATGCAACAAACAACAGTAGCAAAAAACTTCTTACCAGTAGAATTCAAGTTAGAAGAATTGCGACAAGTATTATTAGCAGTGATTGATGACAACGTGGTAAACACAAAATCTGCCTTTTTCCGAAAAGCACCATCACTTGATTTCATTGAAGAAGCAAAAGACGCACAAGGGAATCCAAAAGTAACCGAACCAACAGGTAAAAATAAACGACCTTCAAAATTGTACAAATTCGAAGAAGTTGAGCCTGTACCGTCCATTTGGAATTAAGTTCGATGACAAAAATTTCAAATTTCAATTTTTAGCATTTAAAAACGATTATTTTTTATAAAAAACAATTAACAATTACTGAATTGTTATTAATGATTTTAAAAAAGGAGTGGGATGTAATGAAGACAAATTTTGAAAAGATTGTTCATATTGAGAAAATAGGAAAAGCGAATACAGCGAAGCTTAACGATTTACTAACATTAGCAAAAAAAGAAAAATTCAAACCTTCTGTTGAAGATAAAGAAAAGGTGTTATTTATCGGTATCGATTTTCAAAACGATTTCATGGAAAACGGAGAACTCGGTGTACTAAATTCCCATAAAGATATTGAAAATACAACACATTTCCTCTATCGAAATTTAGAAAAAATCACCGACATTGCAGTATCTCTTGATACGCATGAATTACACCAAATCTTCCATCCTTGCTGGTGGGTGGATGAACAGGGGAATCACCCCAAACCATTTACGATTATCACAGCAGAAAATGTAAAAACCGGTAAATGGAAAGCTATTAATTACGAAAAAGCAAGTGCTGATTACGTAGAGAACCTTGAAAAAATCGGTAAAAAGCAATTATGTATTTGGACATATCACTGTATTGAAGGTACATTCGGTGCAGCTTTAGAAGGGCAATTCTCAAATATGATCCATTTCCATTCGATTGTACGAAAAACACCGATTCAAAAAATAACCAAAGGAAAAGACCCGTTAAGCGAAATGTACGGTATTATCAAACCGGAATATTCTCTTTATGCAGAAGGCGAAAATAATGAGTTCTTATTATCTCTTAAAAATTACGATAAAATCTTTATCGCAGGAGAAGCGAAATCACATTGTGTATTAGAATCGGTTCGTCAAATCGTTGAATTTTATGACCATAACAAAGAACTTACGAAAAATATCTATTTATTAGAAGACTGTACGAGTCCTATTGCTGGATATGAAGAAACAACTGAACAAGCATTTCAAGAATTAGAAAAAACATATGGCATTCAACGTGTGTTATCTACGGAAGTGACACTTTAACAGGGGGCGGGTTTTCTCGCTCCTAATGATTACAAACCTTAGGAGGGAATTTTGATGAAAAAATATCAAGACGATAGCTTAACGCTTCACACAGACCTTTACCAAATTAACATGGTGGAAACATACTTTAAAGACGGTATTGCAGAAAAAAAGGCAATCTTTGAAGTGTATTTCAGAAAATTACCGTTCGGAAATGGTTATACAATTTTTGCGGGCTTAGAACGTGTAATCCAATACTTAAAAGGATTTAAATTCTCAGGAAGCGATATCGACTATCTTCGTGAAGAAGGTGGTTATGATAAAGAATTTTTAGACTATCTAGCAAACATGCGTTTTACAGGGGATATCCGTGCGATGAAAGAAGGGGAATTGGCTTTTGCGAACGAACCACTAATTCGAATAGAAGCACCACTTGCTCAAGCTCAAATCATCGAAACGGCAATTTTGAACATTGTCAATTATCAAACACTCATTGCGACAAAAGCGGCTCGTATTAAACAAGTGGTTGGTGAAGACGTTGCGTTCGAATTTGGTACACGTAGAGCGCAAGAATTAGATGCGGCTATTTGGGGTACAAGAGCAGCATATATAGGCGGGTTTGAAGGTACGAGTAATGTTCGTGCAAGTAAAAAGTTCGGCATCCCTGCTGTTGGTACTCACGCCCATGCATTGGTACAAACTTATCAAGATGATTATACTGCATTCAAAAAGTATGCGGAAACACATAAAGATTGTGTGTTCTTAGTGGATACGTATGACACGCTTCGTTCAGGTGTACCTAATGCTATTCGTGTAGCTAAAGAAATGGGCGATAAAATCAATTTCGTTGGAATTCGCTTAGATAGCGGAGACCTAGCTTACTTATCAAAAGAAGCAAGAAAAATGTTGGATAAAGCGGGTTACAAAAAGGCAAAAATCACTGCTTCAAACGATTTAGATGAATATACAATTATCAACTTAAAAGCACAAGGGGCTAAAATTGATACATGGGGAATTGGAACAAAATTAATTACAGCTTATGACCAACCCGCACTTGGCGCGGTGTACAAAATGGTTGCGATTGAAAATGACCAAGGGGAATTTGAAGATACTATTAAAATTTCAGGAAACCCTGAAAAAGTATCAACACCGGGATTAAAAACACCTTATCGCATTATTAATGTAGCAAGTGGGAAAAGCGAAGGTGATTATATCGCGCTCGATACAGAAAACCCAGAACAAGAAGAACGATTAAAAATGTTCCATCCCGTTCATACCTATATTTCAAAATTCGTAACGGGTTTTAAAGCGAAAAAACTCCACGAAGATATCTTCGTTGCGGGAGAACTTGTATACACAATCCCTAACATTGAAGAAATCGAGATGTATGCAAAAGAAAACCTTACATTACTTTGGGAAGAGTACACACGAACATTACATCCAGAAGAATACCCTGTAGATTTAAGTCAAAAATGTTGGGATAAAAAAATGAAAAAAATCGAAGAAGTTAAAGCGAAAGTGCAAGAAATGATTGATTAACTAAGGGGGGATGCCCCTCCTTCCAAGTTTTTAAAAAAGAAAAGAGGAAAAGACATGGCGAAATATGGATTTTTAGGAAGTGCATTTGACCCTATTACAACAGGGCATTTAAATACTATTCAAGAAATGTTGGAACGAAAAGGGTTTGATAAAATCTTTTTAATGCCATCGAATAATCACCGAAAAGATAAAGATATGCACGTCAGCGATGAACATCGTGTAAATATGATTAAATTAGCCATCGAGGGACATAGCAAGTTTGAAATCGAAGATATCGAATTGCACCAATCTCCGTGGAATATTCAAACATATAACACAATGCGAAAATTACGAGAAATGGAAAAATACAAAGGACATGACTTGTATTTCTTAATGGGAGCAGACTTGCTTCGCGACATTGCGAGTGGCGAAAAGTGGTCACACAAAGAGGACCTTTTAAAAGAAAATAAATTCGTTGTGATTCGAAGAGAAAACATTGATATGCATGAAATCATTGCGAAAGATAAATTACTTCGAAAATACGAAGAACACTTTGACTTCATTTATTGGCAAGTAGACAACAATATCAGTTCTTCTTACATTCGTGATGAGTTTGAAATCGGGCATCACCCAAAATTCTATATGCCTGAAAAAGTGTACAAATATATCGAAGAACATCAATTATACGGATTCGTTCCGGAAAAGGATTAACCATAACACAAATAGTGTTTGTAGGAAATCATATCCTACAATAAGCATTAATTCAAGTGATTCTGGATTAATGCTTTTATATTGGAGTTACTTACTTTTCATCTTCTCAAAGACAGATTGTACAAATTGCTCTTTATAATCTGTATAGGATTGAATGCCTTTTAGTTCTGTACTAAAGAAGGATTCTTTTAGGTTCTCATACTGTTCTTTAACATCTTGATGAGTATTCAAATAATCTCTGAAGAATAGCATTTGGTTCCATTTTTCCTTTTCCAACTCAACAATATGAATAAAATGCGTTTTTATTTCAAATGTTTCATCCGTAAACTTGGCACAAACAATTTCGTTTGGTCTTTCAACCTTCAACCTGTAATAGCCTGCATTTTGAATGTTTTTGAAAAATGTTTTATCAAGTGCAGTCAAACTGTCGACACCTATTAAAATATCAATAATCGGCTTAGCTCGAATCCCCTCAATAGAAGTACTTCCAATGTGTTCAATTTGGTTTGGTTTCAAATTTGTATTTTGAATAATTTCCGTTTTTGCTTTTTCAAACTCAGCTTTCCAATCCGGATCATACGGTACAATGACAACCTCATTATTTTTTAAGCCTAACTTCATGTTTAACCCCTCGCATCTATAATTGATTTTTTACGCCCTTCTAAATAAAAAGATACGATAGCCGGAATACATAGTGCCGCTAATAACGTCCATACATTGAAAAATAAATCATTTGTATAAGGATTAAGGTACCCGATTTCATATTCAAAATAAGGTTGAGCCACTCTATTAAAATCTATTATTCGATATAAAGTGAAACTTATGAGGGCTAAAAATAGTATGGTATAACCCGTAATAAAACGTCTTCTATTCACTTTATATGTATTATGGATCTTCTCAAATACGAATATCATTGAAAATAAAAAGTAGAAAATAAATGGCATAGGCCACAGCATAAAAAATAAACCAGGATTGCCATTACTCCACAATGGATTACTACCATCAGGATTGAAATTTGCTGTCATTTGATGCACAATCCATATCGCGCCAAATGTAACTAAGCCTGACAAGAAAACACTGATTATAAAGAAAACACGCATAAATTCTCCTCCATCTCAGGTGACTATCTATTATTCTACCTTTAATACTAGTTTGAATCATCTGAAAAGTTATCAATTTTTCAGTGGATCATTTAAATTTTTTTCTTATTGTATTTTATTAATGAGTTAATACCTAACCAGATTGATATCACTACACCTGCCGAGAAGAAACTAATATAGCCAATGCCCCTACCTTCTGAAATACCTTGAATGACTACAATTCCTGTAAGAAGCGCTTGAAAAAAGCCAATATAAATAAATGCATAATAAAATTGTACTTCATTTTCTTTATTGATATATTTCTTCAATTTAATCCTCTCTTTCTAAATACAAATGTATGAAAGCGATGCAACTAGTTTACAATTAAAACGTCGAAATGTAAAAATAAGGATATGGCAGGTGGGGGCAATAGATCTTTTAACAGAAAAACTCATAATGATTGCTTTATTTATATTAATCATTCACTCGATAGAAACATTAGCGTACGCAGTGCGACTTTCTGGCGCTCGTGTTCGCTTATTAGCATCGGCATTATCCCTTTTTAATGTAATGGTGATGGTTTCAAGATTATCTAACATGATGCAGCAGCCATTTACAGGGAGCTTGATCGATAATGCTCCTGCTGATCATGCTTTACAATTTGTCGAGCATCAATTCCGATTTCTTATAGGCTCAGCTTCACTCGGTACGTTGCTTGGTATTATTTGTTTACCGACCTTTGTAGCCATTTTTTCTAGAGCGATTATTCATTTAGCTGATGAAAGGGGTTCAATCCCAGCTTTATTGAAAAAAGGTTTTACATTCGACTATATAAGTAGGGGATTCAAACATTTACACAAGCCAAGCCTGTCATATTTACGAGGAATAGGGATACGTGATATTCCAATAAAGCTATTTATTATTAATATTGTCATTACTGCTGTTTATACAATAGGGGTGTTATCGGCTTTATATGCTAGCTTATTGGTTCCTGAATACAAAACAACTGCGATTATGGCTTCAGGATTAATCAACGGTATAGCCACAATGTTATTAATTATATTTATTGACCCAAAAATATCTATTTTGGCTGATGATGTCATTAATAAAAAAGGAAATTATTCTGATTTGAAAAGAGCTTCGGTTATGATGATGAGTTCAAGACTTTTAGGAACGTTATTTGCCCAACTCCTATTTATTCCAGGAGCGCATTATGTTGCTTGGTTTGCAAAATTCATTGCATAGTATTTTTAAATAGAAATGCTTTTAAGAGAAAATAGGGTTAAATTTAATTTTTTGATGGAGGGTGTTCAAATGTTCTATCGTAGAAAATATTACGTTGTAAAAAATGAATTTGTAGACCGATTTAATCATCACTTTAATCAAACCAATTTACCTAATCAATTGAGCCATGGTAGTCGGCTCATTGGTAGATGGATGAAACCGAATGATGATCATACTACAGAAATTTTTGCTATTTGGGAATATGATAACTATGAGGCTTATATTGAAATTGAAACCAAAATAAAAGCAGATCTCAATCACGTAAATAAAATAAAAAAATGGTATGAAGAAAATGGTGGGAGAGATTACGTTTTATCGAAATACATATTACAAGTTAAAAATGAAGAATTGATTTCTACGGTAACTATGTCTTGAGGATTACTATTTCTAACGATTAAGATAAAACTCCTTTGAGAAAGGAAAAGGTCATTATTAACAACAGTGTAAATGACACGCTAAGCAGCATTATATTTAGACAGTAAACTCTCTAGATAAATGGCGATTAAAATGACACAGTATTCCAAAAATATCCTCAAACCATTGCCAGGGATGAATTATAGTTCATCACCATAAGTTGGGGATGACAAAATTGAAAAAATAAGAATTGCTACGGAAAAACTCGTTGAAGCTGTTCGTTGTACTACATTCCGGGCGACGTGACTACAAAGCTTTTGTAAATTGTATTGCGTAATGATATAAATAGCGGAAGGAATTTCCGCTATTTTGAAAATGACATAAAAAATAGACGAAATAAGGGAAGAAATTTCCGTTATTGACTTAAAAAACATGAAATTTCAGGTTTTTATATAAAATAACGGTAAATCGTTCCCTTATTTTCCCCAAAATACGCTTCATCCTTTAAATAACGGAAAAATTTACCCTTATTTTAGGCGGGTACTGTAATTCCACTTTAAATCATTGATTAAGTTATCACTTTCGTATCCGTATTCATATAATTTATTGCCGTTTTTATCTAAAGCTACTGCATTGAGCTGGTCAATTTGCTTTGTAAAGGGTAATAGAAAATATACGATTTCATCCTTCGTAATTTTTTTACTTTCAATTCCAAATTCTGTATCTAAGCTAATTGAAGCCACTTTCTCATCAAGAGAATGAACTATAAAGATCGTCGCTGTTTCGTCTTCATACTGAATACTCATTCCACCAATGGTCTGTAAACTATCTTTACTATAAGGAATTACTGTTGAACTATTGCTATGGTAAATTAAGTTGTTTTGATTCACATAAACGGTTCTATATTGTTGTTTACTGTCGCTTTTAAATAAATAAAAACTATTTGAGTCATTTTTATATTCGCCAATAAGTTCAAAATTCTTCGTTACAAATGAATTTGCTTTTGCGGCTGCCAAAGGTGTAAATCGATATCCACCAAAAATAAAAAAGACGATACATATAACTATTAGTGCAAAGCCTAAACTTGCTTTCTTCATAGCTCATCCCCCTTCGATTAATAATACCAAATTAGTTCGAAGGGGGGATGGAAACGTTAATTATAGGTAAAATATGTTAATTTAAAGTTATCTTAAATCTTATGTGACAATATAAGAGAAAGCCAGTCATCACCCTGAAGGAAAATGACTGGCTTCATAAATACAAAGATTCAATTACTATTAATTACTTCTTTTTCATTTTCTATTATTTCTTTAAAATTTTCTAAGAAATTTACATCATTTATAATCCCAAATTTTTGGTTTTTATCAGAAAGCACTATTATCCCCTTATCTACATCTATATAAAAAGCAAAATTTGAGTTTAAAGAGAAATTAATACGATAATGGTATTCTATTTGAGAATCTTTATTTTTTTTAAATGATAGATTTTTAAAGCTTTCAATAAGCAATTTTTGCTGTTCTGCTGGAATTTCTATAGTTATTAATTCAAGGGGATTATGTTTAATTTTTATAACTTCCATCTCTCGATTAACTGCACTAAAGTCAGGATTTCCTAAAATTTTATTAGCTGAATATGTTTTGTTATCAATCATAAATTTCAACCCCAAAACACCGACTAAAATAACGATAATAACTATTAAAATGTGTTTCCTTTTCAAAATTACACCCCCTGCAATTTATGTAATTATATGGTTAAATTAAATTATAAATCAACTAAAAGTCTCCATTCAGTAAAACTTGGTCATTTATTAACGTTATATTAGGGACAGGAAATATTTAGACATTTGCAGGCATAATTAAAATAAAATTAATTTGGAGGTACCTAGTATGAAAAATTCTTTATATTTATTTATTTCAATTTGTTTAATGCAGTTATTTATATTAATAAACGTAACTTTTTTAAACGGTGAATATGATGGATTAATGATGTGGTTATGTAGTGGCATCTTCATTTATGCATGTGCAGTTTTTGGATTAAGTCGTAGAGATAAAAATGCGTCTAACTAATAGGGGTGACTTCAAAATCGCTTTGGGAATGTTTAAAGTTAAAAAAGATATAGGCAGTTTTAGTGAATAATTTAAATAACACTTTCAAAGAAGGAGTGCTTAAGATAAGACTTTTAACTGTGCTATTACCAATCTTTATTTTAGTTGGTTGTAGTCAAGGAAATGTGGCAACTACAAATACAATTACTGATAAGAATACTTCTGAAGTATTGGGAACTGTGACACCTCAAGAATCACAATTATTAGTTGAATGGAATTTGGATGCTATGGATAGAGGAAATCACGACTTTAATACAATGTCACATTCTGAACTTGTTGTGGAGCCTTACAGTGAAAAACTGCAAAGAGGTGATGTCATTTATTATCAGATGCTTGATTCCGAACTTGAAAAGAATGAGAATCTCCCAAAAATGTATTTAGGAAGAGTTGTCGGATTGCCCAATGAAATCGTAAAGATTAAAGGTGGGCAAGTTTATATTAATGACGAAAAATTAGATACTTTCTATGGTGTGGCAATGAGCTTAGGATTAACAAAAGAAGAATATTTTGAAACAGTTGATTTAAAGAATATTAACAAAGAAGAAATGGAGCACTACTTTAATACATCAATGGAACCAATTAAGGTTAAGGAAAATACTGTTTTTGTGTTAGTTGATATGTGGTGGAGAGGAACGGACAGTAAAGATTTCGGTTTATTACCCGAAGAAAATATTCAAGGTAAAGTGTTAGGCTATAAAAAGTAAATTCTAAAATTGAATAGATAAATCTTAATATTAAATAACTTTCCCAAATGAAAAGTTAGGAAACCAACACCCCCCGTTCAATAGAATAGGGGGTGTGTTGGTTGCTTATGAACAGTAAGTACCCAATGAGGCTATGGGAAGGTTATAATTCTAATAACTGTGTAGTTTAGTTTTAGTGAAAGAAGTATGAAAAGAGGTTATTTACATTGAAAGAAGAAAAGCTTATAAGAGCACTTGAATTACGAAAAGATAATAAAAAGAAAGAATCTAATCAATTACTTTTGAAAATAGTTGAGGAATACCCTGATAATGCATTGGTTAACTATCAATGCGCTTGGAGTTTTGATATTTTAGGAGAAGAATCAAAAGCAGTTCCCTTTTATGAAAGGGCAATTAAGTTAGGGTTATCTGGTAAAAATCTAGAAGGAGCAATATTGGGACTTGGAAGTACATATAGAACATTAGGAGAATACGAAAAATCAAAAAATTCATTTCTTAAAGGAATCGAATTATTTCCAAATAACAGAGCAATTCAAGTATTTTATTCAATGACCCTGTATAATTTAAACGATCATAGAAAAGCGATGGAAATTTTATTGAAATGCCTGATAGATACCACAACAGACTCTGAAATACTTAATTATAAAAAAGCAATCAATTTCTATGCTGATAAATTAGATGAAGTATGGAAATAGGTTGTAAAAATTTGTACTTATACAAAAGCGTGCTTAAATAAAACAAGATCAAAAAGTATAAAAAAAAGACCCCATAAACGTTTCTAATTCGAAGTTTGGCCACACTCATTAGAGGTGATATTTTGAAAAAGGTAATAATCGGATTGAGCAGCATAGTAATTATAATGATAGCTGCGTATTTTTTAGTGCCAAATATTATGATGAAGAGTGTAAAAGATAAAGTAATTGAACATAATCCTGAAATTGAAAATATTATTACGATAAATCATATAAGCTCTTGGGGTGAATGGTTTTCAGAATACGTATTGGTAGTTGAGATTGATGGACAAAAATTTCAGATTTGGTCAAATGACAAGGGTGATATAACAGATAAAGAAGCTTTAGACTAACGAAAGTCTTCCTAATGGTTGTTCATTAATCAATTATGGTTCCCTTTTTAGCTTTTCGACTGGTGTAAAGACGACGTTAATACCTAATTGTTCTGAATCACTTTCTAACTCTTTTAACGTTAGGGGACCCTTTACTTTGTTTTTATTCATTTCAATTATCCAATAAGAATACTCAGCATCAATAGATTTTTTGGTGGTCCTTCTACACCTCGTCCGTTTGACTTTAAGTGCAATTGTTTTGCGATAATATACTGTTCATTCCACCATACAGCAGTCACTTCAGCTGGTACATACAAATAGTTTATTGTATTTTCCTTTCCATCATTTACTGGTTCTTCTCCGTATATTTGAATTTGATGAGCTGAAAGTCTATCAATTCGATAACCATTCTCCAATGAAATTGTATAATCTGCTAATCCCGCACATCCAGATAAAATCAACCAAGATACAATCAATAAAATTAAATGTTTCAATGTTGTCCCTCCATTACAAAGCCTTTTACCCTTTATTTTAATACGTATAAAATGGGAATAAGTTCCTTCCTTAAAACTTGAAGAAATCGCTAAAATTTTCATCCTGCCCAAATAAACGAGTTAAATATTAATAAAAAAAGAAAAATTTGAGAGGAAATGAATTTTTTTTCGTTGTAGTAGTAGGGAGGTGAAACGAATGAATATGGACGAACTAGTCACACGGGTAAAGAACGGCGAAAGTCATTATTTCACCAGTATTGTCAAACATTATGAGCAGAAAGTTTTTACCACTGTTATACGAATAGTAAAAAATCATGCGACAGCGGAAGACATCGTACAGGATAGTTTTATAAAAGTATTTTATAGCCTACATAAGTATAAAAACACAGGATCTTTTAATGCATGGCTCTATAGAATTGTCGTTAATAATTGTTTTGATTATTTACGGAAACATAACCTGCAAATGATACATATTGATAGTGAGGTAATAAATAGTCATTATCCTGAAAAAATATTATTGTTACATGAAAGAAATGAGCAGTTAGAACAACTTCTTCAACAGTTGGATGAAGTTGAGTACATGGTGATATTGCTGAAATATGTAAATGAGCTAAGCTATGATGAAATAAGCGAAGTACTTCAAATTTCCTTAAATGATGTCCGTAACAAGTTACACCGAAGTAAAAGAAAACTTAGGTCAATTTCAATGAAAAAAGGAGGTTATTTTTATGAAATGTAATGCTTATTTGCTAGAAGATTATGTAGAAGGTTTTTTAGAAGAGATAGAACGAAATAAAATGGAAGCGCATTTGCATTCCTGTAAAAATTGTCAACTTGAATATGAACAGTTATTAAATGAACAAAAGACTTTAATTGCACAGCTCAATAAACCTAGAATGGCGAATAGCCAAGCTGATGCGATTATGCAACGTATTCAAACGAATGTAAAACATAAAAAATCTTGGCATACTTTAAAAATGAGTGTAATCAGTGCAGCCGTTATTATGCTAAGCTTTGTACTATATTCTTGGAACCGTACACCGAATGAATTGGCACAGCAGCCGTTTGATGAGCCAACACAATTAATAGAAACAAATAGTAACGTCCTGGAAGAACATTTAGAAGGTGAACAAGTCTTAGATTATAACGAGCCATTTTTGGATGTTTCAATCGATAAGGTTGAAGAAAATGGTGAAAACTATGATATTATTTACCGAGTTAAATTTAAGGAAAACTACCAGCAAGAGCAAAATAACTTATATAAGCAATTTTTAAATAAGTATCAAAATGTAGAAGTGGCAAATGAGCCTAAAATTGAATCTACACAAGATGACTTTTTTGGCACGGTAAGATCGATGGTTAAATTTGCCATTCGAGATGATAAGGACCAACTTATTTTAACTACTTGGAAAACAAAAGACGATGAACAACCGCTAATACCGAAATACTCTACTAGTGGTGGCGGTACAGAAACATTAGGTGAAATGATTTATACAACATCTGTTCCTAAGTATACGAACCCATCAACATTTGAAGTGCTGCGAATGGAAGCCTATGTTTTTGATTTATTTGAAACGGATGTGAATACGTCTCAACTACAAACATTTCAATATAATGACGTGACGTATGCAATAGATTCGGTAGAAATAGATAAAGGGTCTATGTATGTGAAAATATCTACAGAGGGCAAACCTGAAACAGTGCCGATATATTGGTATATCGAGCATAACAATCGTTTAATCGGTTTAAATAGTGGAGATCATAAATATATTAAAGGTCGTAGCACTTATATATACGAGTTTGAGAATTTTGAACAAATACCATCTAACTTAAAATTAGTGCCGGCTCCTGTAAAGAAATTCAAACAAATCGATCCAATTGTATTAGACTTACATTAAAAAATAGACTCTCACTTAATATACGATTTAGGTGAGAGTTTTTTGTATGTGGGAAAATCTTATCCAAATGTCATTTCTTTATAATTGATTAAAAGAATAGCTCCCAAAAGAATAACACATCAATATTTCAAAGGGATTGTTAATCTCTCTCTTCAATAAAGCTTGATATAAAAAACTAGACTAATAAACGCACATAGTAAAATAATACTGAAAATAATTAGTGGTCCAAAAAGGGCCGCTAAAATAACTGTGAATGGTGCCAACAAACGTCCAATTGTAAATTGCATGTTAGATGCAGCCATATACTGTCCTCTTGCATTTTCGGGGGCATATTCACTCACAAAATTGTATAGAACAGGCGCTCTTACAATTTCACCAAAAGTAAATATAATCGTTAGAAATAACAAGATCCATATATTTGTTGTAAAACCTACTGCAAACATACCAAAGCCTGCTAATAGACAGCTTAAAATAAACACATGCTTATCGCTCCAACCTTTTAACCATTTGGTAATAGGTAGAACAAATACTACAAATAAAATACCATTTAGTCCTAACATATAACCTAATACGTCTTTACTGGAAAGTTCGAAGTTTATAAATGAAACGATTGACTGATTTGGTACGTAATCGTAAATATAAACTGATAAGTATAAATCTAATTGCATAATCGCAATAACAGAGAAAATTCCTGCCAATAAATAATAAGAAAATTTATTGTCCTTTAGTATGATAATGTAGTCTTTTAATTGTTTTATTGGTGAAAATAAACCTTCATTTGAAGTCCAAGTTAGCGTTTCTTCAAACCAAAAATAGATAAATAAAAAGAAAATCATCAGTACAATAGCGCAGCTCCATAGCAGCAAATCACGGTAATCAAAAAATAACCATGCACCTAAGATAGGTCCTATAACTGCCCCTAAATTACTTCCTGTTAAAAATGTGGCAAATACTTCTTTTCTATATTCTGCTGAAACTGTATCTGCAACCATGGCATCGCTTGCCGGTTTATATAGACCCTTACCTATTGTAATTCCTAAAAAAGCAAAATAATCGAGCCAAATTATACTAGACGTAGCGAATAGAATAAACATAGTAAACTGAATACCTACGCCCCATAGCATCACGCTTTTTCGTCCAAATCTATCTGCAAATGAACCTCCTATGAGTCCGGTAATTAGGCTGAGAATTGGTGGAACCATCATCAACGCACCTGCCAAAGCCAACCCCAATGATTGACTAAAGTAAATCGCAATGAAAGGAAAATACATCCAATAAAATAAATTAAAGATTGTTTCTCCACAAAGTCTTACCTTTAAATTGCGTGTCCATATATTTTTTTTAACCATATAATACCTCATTGATTTATTTCGGCCGATGGGTTTATTTTAGATTTAAAAATATGGAAAATATAGACTTTAATAAAAAAATTTGATATACTAATAATATGAAAAACGAGTAAATACTACTTTTATTTGACGAGCACTATAAATAGAACATATATTCCTATTAGAACGAGTAAAACCACTGAACTAATCGTTTATTAAAACCGATTAGTTCAGTGGTTTTTTACATTTTAAAGCTACAAATCCTAAAAGTATCCCACTGAAAATGAAATATTCATTATCTTCAGTGGGATACTTTTTTTAGAATGAAAATTCTGCAACAGGTTTACATATTAGTGGAAACATTGATAAATTGCTTGTTTCGATTTACTTTTATTTTCTAACCATTGTGTCCATGCAAAATAGTTGTTAGTATTAATTATTGTACAATAATAGTATCGTGAGCGACCTGTTTGGAGTTGGAGGTTGCCGACAACAAATAGGGATTAATTACATACATATCAAGCGAAGATCGTCGTGGATAGCACTACTGACGGGAGCAGTTTCTGGAGAGAGCGCGTGTACCGCGTCGCCGAAGGGTTCATTATCTCAGGCAAAAGGACAGAAGACAGGAATAATAAGGGACGTTATTATTCTTATCTACAGGAACTGGTGAATTATCAGTTCCTTTTTTAATTTTCAGAAAACATGATTGGATGAACCGCGAACATTTACCTATTATTTTGCGCTGTCCTTGTGGCAGACAAAATACTTATCCTTTGGAGGAATTCGTTTTGGAACAACATGAACTCAAGCGCGATCTTAAAAATCGGCATGTACAACTAATTGCGATTGGCGGAACAATCGGTACAGGGCTATTTTTAGGGTCAGGAAAAGCGATCTCACTTGCAGGACCATCAATAATCATCGGGTATTTAATCGTAGGGATAGCTTTATTTTTCGTCATGCGGGCACTTGGAGAGCTCCTATTATCAAAAGGGGGCTATGCTTCATTTACAGAGTTCGCTACAGAATATTTAGGAGATTGGGCAGGGTACGTTACTGGCTGGACATATTGGTTCTGCTGGATTATGACGGCTATGGCAGATATTATAGCGGTCGGGATGTATACCCAATATTGGTTTGATATCCCTCAATGGGTGCCGGCCATTGCCTGTTTAGTAGTCTTACTTATCTTAAATTTACTGACTGTAAAATTATTCGGTGAACTGGAATTTTGGTTTGCTCTTATAAAAATTATTACGATCATTGCACTTATTGCAATCGGGCTTGTATTACTCATCATTGGATTTGAAACAGATGCCGGGAAGGTTGCCGTATCTAATCTTTGGGAGCATGGCGGTTTATTCCCGAACGGAGCATTTGGCTTCCTTATGGCTTTCCAAATGGTTGTCTTTGCATTTGTTGGAGTGGAATTAGTCGGGGTAGCAGCTGCTGAAACGGAAAATCCGCAAAAAAATATACCATCAGCCATTAATAAAATACCGATCCGTATATTACTGTTTTACGTAGGTGCGCTATTTGTTATTTTAACGATTAACCCTTGGGATACGTTAAGTGCTACAAGCTCACCGTTCGTTCAAGTATTTGCTTTAGTCGGTATTCCGATTGCGGCAGGACTTATTAATTTTGTCGTATTAACATCAGCTGCCTCTGCAGGAAATAGTGGGATGTTCTCAACAAGCCGTATGCTGTTTAGTTTAAGTAAAGGGGAACAGGCTCCGAAATCTTTCGGTAAATTAAATAAAAATGCCGTTCCGCAAAACGGATTATTATTTTCTGCAATCGTCGTATCAATCGGTGCGCTGCTTAGCTATCTGATGCCGGATGATGCCTTTAGCATTGTAACGACAATCAGCGCGATTTGCTTTATTTGGGTGTGGAGCATTATTTTAATCTCGCATATCATTTACAAAAAGCGCCACCCGGATTTGCATGCGAAATCGATATTTAAAGCACCATTAACGCCGTTTGTGAACTATTTGGTTTTAGCCTTTTTCTTCTTTCTATTAATTATTATGGCGATTTCAGAGGCTACAAGAACTTCTCTTATGCTGACGCCATTATGGTTTATTTTGCTATTTGTTTTATATGCAATTCGGAAAAAATAAATATAAGGAAGGCGCTCCGCATGTGCGAGGCGCCTTTTTTTGATGATTGACGAATAACGGGGTCAAAGTGGCGAATGTCAAATGAAGAGTGACGATTAAGAGAGGAAAAGTGACGAATATCTGCATAAAAGTGGCGAATAACCCGATAAAACTGGCGAATATCTACCGCAGTTTCCCCAGTAAATTTTTCCGTGCCTCCATATGGATTTTATCGTCGCAACTATCACAGGAAAACTTGCCACGCATATTCCGTTTATACTTTTGGTATTTTGTTGTGCCTTCCACCAATAAAAAAGGCTGTTTACAGCAAAAACAAACTGCTTCATAAGTAATCATTTTAACTCCTCCTGTAAGAATAACATTGAATTTCTTAGTAAATAAACGTACACAAGACAGGCCATTAAGACACCAATAAAAGCAAATAAACTTGTTATCAGCTGGATGGAATAGATTTCAGCTAAAACACCAATAACCAGTGTCAACACGATTTGCATCACACTTTCGATTAAACCTAACGTACTGCCAAACCGACCCATAATTTCAGTAGGAATCGTTTGCTGATAAAATGTTGCATAGCCCGCATTACTAAATGCCATAAATAATCCAAGTAAAATGAACGAAGCAATGGCCAATATCAGATTCGATGAAAAATAAAACACAAAATAACATACTAATGTTAAAGAAAAGCCTGCTCCAATATATGAAATGAGCGATAATTTTTTGACATATTTAGCAGCCATAAATCCACCAACGATGGCACCAATTCCAGTCAGTCCGACTATGATGCCGTATGCGGTATCAGACACCTCATGAAAATCCTTTAAAAATGACATTTCCTGTGAATCAAGTGAATAACAGATCATGAGAGCAGTTGAATATAAAACAAAAAAGTATAAAATTGCTTTTTTCTCACGAATAAATTTCCAGACGACATAAAAGTCATCCCGAATTACGGCAGGGGTAATCGTCTTTGATAGTTTCGTCATTTCACCTTGAACATTTGGCAGTAAGTACATCATCCATGCACTAAACAGAAGCATGCATGCATTTATCCACATCGCAGTAGAAGTACTGCTAAAGGCGATGATTGCGCCACTTAACGCAGGCCCGACCATAAAGCTTCCGGAGCCAAGCATAGCGTTAATAGAGTTGAAGCGTAAACGATCATTTGGCTGTACAAGCTTTGTAATCATATAGGTAGTGCTCGGATTGGAGAAACATACTGCAATATTGGCGAGGAATATGAAGCAGTATATTAGCCAAATATCCGTAAGCAGTGGCATCAAACAAACAATACCTGCGCGGGATAAATCACTGAATATGAGAATCGTCCTTTTATTGGAACGGTCTACAATGGAGCCGGCAAAAAAGCTGCAAATAATCCGGGCAATTGGACCAATGATATAAATACCTGCAACTGCTGCAGGTGACTCTGTTAAATGCCATACGGTTAGATTAAGTGCGATTAAGTAAATCCAGCTCCCCAATTTGGATACACCAAATCCAAACCATAAATAAAAATACTCTTTTCGTAACGCCATATATTCACCCTCTTAGCGACTCATTCGTTGTCGTACTTTTTCACTTGCAAATAAAGCTTGTTTATAGCATTGGCTGGCATGCTTATAGGCATGGAGCTGTTCGTAAAACTGTCCCCATAAAGGGGCATAAAAAAGTATTAACGCATAGTACTGCTCTTCATTGAAATGCAAAAAAGCCTGTTCTTCCAGATCTTTTAGGCCGTGAATGGTCTGCTCCTGCTGAACTGCATATTGTAAAAGCTTTCGCTGATGAATGTGGTGCTGGATTGAAAACCGCTGTTCCTCATAACGGTGGAAGAGCTTTTCTAATTGCGTGAAATCTTTATTTTGAAAACAGGTGCGCATCCAGTTAATAACTGAATGCAGATCTTCATCATATTGATTAGCGGTCTCATAATGCTTACTGGCTTTTTGGTAATCTTGTTGGCATTCGTAACAGTAGGCAATGTTATTATGAAGCGAGCTCCACTGCATCGGTGTTTGAATCGATTCGACATTTTCCAGTAGCTCAATACCCGCCTCATATTCCTGTAATGCTTCGCGGTAACGGTGGAGATCATTAAAAATAACGCCCTTCATCGAGTACAGCTTTAATTGAAATAATGGTTTAAACTGATGCGTGAAATAGTGTGCTGCAAGCTCGATATGTTGCAGAGCCTTTTGAAATTGGTAGCTGCGGTGGTTCGCAAACGCGATATGATAATGATAATTGGCAAGCTCAAAAGGATGTGCGTTGGATAAATATTGCGCATGCTGCTCCTGCTGTTCTTTTTTAGCTAAAAGGTCAAATTCCATAAAGGATAAATGTCCAAACGCTGTAATGGATACAAATAACTCAGTAATACGATCTTTTTTCCAACTGACAACAGGTTTGATTTCATTAAAAAGCTTTCTTGCATCCATATCTTCTTTTATGGAATACAAATATCGACTGTAAATAAGCTTGGCGGTGATTTGAAGTTCAACGGAATATTCATTTTGCATGAGCGTCGTTAATAGCTCTCTATCACTTTCTGCAACAGCAACATTCGATAAAAGCTTTTCGTACACAGCTTCCATAAAGGCTGTATGCTCGGAAATATCGTGCTGAAGGCTAGAAAAATCTATGTTTAATTTTGCAAATAACTGTTCATACAAGGCATATTCTGCAATGACAATGCCATTCTCAATGCGGCTTAAGTAGGAAGGTGTACATAACCCTGCTGCTACTTCATCTTGTTTTAGTTTCTTTTTCTGTCTGTAGTATTTTAAAAGCTTACCCCATGATTGTTGTTGTTTATCCATATGGAACACCTCTTAATCTATTTTATCAAAATTAAGTTATGAAATATTGTGAATTTTTGGATTAATAATGATTGTGAGCAGCTCTAAATAATCGGACTTACACAAATGTATAAAATATTGCGTTATTTAATTGCATAATATAACCCTGCTCTTATATGATAAGGAAATAAAAAAGATAGTTTTGTTTTTATTGGGAGATTAGATAGGAGAGATCGTATGTTTTATTATGAAGTGGATAATGAAATACAATTAAAGTTAATTACGCAAAATGATGCAGAGGAAATTTTTGCATTCATTGACCGTTCCCGCAGTTATTTGCGTGGGTGGCTTGGTTGGGTAGACAATACAAAAACTGTGGAAGATACGCGTGCCTTTGCGGCAATGAATTTGGAAAAGTTTGCAAAGCGTGAAGGTCTGGACACAGCGATTTTTTATAAAGGACAATTTGTTGGGAAAATCTCAATAAATACGATTAACTGGTCGCTGAAAAAATGCGAGATTGGCTATTTTCTAGATGAAAAGTTTCAAGGTGAAGGCATTATGACACGCGCTGTAAAAGGGATTATAGATATTGCCTTCCACGAATATAAGCTTCAGAAGGTAGAAATTCATGCTGCAGTCGATAATAAGAAGAGCCGCCACATTGCTGAGCGTTTAAGTTTTATGCACGAAGGAACGATTCGTCAGGCGGAATGGCTATACGATCATTATGTCGATCACGCAGTTTATGGTTTAATGGCAGAAGATTGGGTAGGCGAGGATAAATAAAGAAAAATGGACCTCATCATTTATGTGATGAGGTTTTTTTTATGGAAAAATGAAACTTTTTTGGTATTTAACGAGTATAGTAACTGTTATCTTTTTTATAAATACTTACATAGTTAAGGAAAGCAGGTGTGGGCAATTGACGAAACCCATTGTTGAAATTAAGAATTTGAACAAAAAGATCAAAGGGAAGCATATTATTAAAAACTTGAACCTGGATTTTCATCCGGGGCAAATAACAGGATTTTTAGGTCCAAACGGGGCAGGTAAAACGACAACGATTCGAATGATGACAGGCTTAATGTACCCATCAGAAGGTGAGGTAATTATTGATGGTCATACACTATCGAAAGACTATGAAAAGGCCATTAGTAAAATAGGAGTAATCGTTGAAAATCCGGAAATGTATAAATTTATGTCCGGTTACAAAAACTTGCAGCACTTTGCGCGTATGCATAAAGGTGTAACGAAAGAGCGTATCGATGAAGTGGTGGCGCAAGTAGGATTGCAAAATCGGATCCATGAGAAAGTAAAGACGTATTCATTAGGGATGCGTCAGCGACTAGGGTTGGCACAGGCAATGTTGCATCGTCCGAAGTTTTTAATATTGGATGAGCCTACAAATGGCTTGGACCCGGCAGGTATTCGAGAGTTCCGTATGTATTTGCGCAAAATTGCTACAGAGGATAATGTGGCAATCGTTGTATCGAGTCACCTTTTATCGGAGATTGAACTAATGGTAGACCGTATCGCCATCATTCAAAACGGGGAACTGATCGACATTCGAGAGCTTGAGCAACAGGTTGCTGCGCAATATTACATTGAAGTGGGCCAGCCAGAGCAGCTTCTTGGATTATTTGAAGAACCAGTGGATAAAGTAAACGGTGGCTACGTTGTTAATTTAACAAAAGAAGAAGTCCCTGCATTCGTCCGCAAGTTAGTTGAATCCGGAATTGATCTATATACAATTCAACCAATTCAAAAAAATCTTGAGGATCAATTTATCGAGATGACAGGTGGAGGTGCAATCGATGCAATACGTTAAAAATGAATGGATCAAAATGTGGTCACAAAAAAATGCTTGGATCATGCTAGGGATTTTACTCGCATTGCTTGCATTTGTTACAGGTATGAACAAATATTACAGCGTTGATTCGACTACGAAAGAAGACCGTATTGAAGCGAATGAGAAATGGATATCCCATTATAATGACATGTTAAACGAAGAAGGTTTAGCAGAAGAAGATGTACAATATTACAACGATGAAATCGCGATGACTGAATATCGTATCGCACAGGATTTACCTTCGTTTGATGCAATGAGTTTTTCAGAGCATATGGAATTGTCGATTTCCATAACAATTATGATTATCGGTATTTTTACCGTGGTAATTGCCGCTGGTATTGTGTCCTCTGAATTTGGGACAGGGACAATTAAAATGCTATTAACGCGCCCAGTATCACGCTGGAAAATCTTATTATCTAAACTGGTTACATCGATTCTTTACGGAGCAACATTATTGGCAAGTGGCTTAATTTTCTCCTATATACTAGGTATTGTATTATTTAATACGGATCCAACCGTAACTTTATCGGTTATGAACGGTCAAGTAATTGAGGAAACAGTTAATACGCCGTTTATGGAAATGATTTTATACTCAGTTGGCTCAATCCTTATGACAATTTTATTTGCATTTATGATTGGGACAATATTCGGGTCAAGTACACTGGCAGTAAGTTTATCGTTATTCATCCTGTTAATGGGCTCAACAGCTACGATGTTTATTGCACAATATGACTTTGCCAAATATGTTTGGTTTGCAAATGATTTATCATTCTATGCACCTGGTAGCATGCCACTAATTGAAGGGCTAACATTTACATTCTCATTAATCGTGAATATCGTATATGCCATTGTCTTTTTGGCGATTACATTCATTTACTTTATGAAACGTGATGTAACTGCGTAAAATGATTTAAGAAAAAAATATATAGCAATAAAACAAAAAAACCTCATCTATTATCTATCAGGATAATAAGAATGAGGTTTTTTATTTGGATAAAATTTTAAAATAATAGTTTACAATATTATTCTAACATTGTATTTCAGAATATTCAGAAAAATATATTGTAATTATCCAGTTTCAACCATATAATCAGTTTTAACAAAGTTAACTGGTACGGACGTTATGATGTTCGGACCAATGGAGGTGGACGATGGATGAACTTTGAGAGCCATATTCCATTACATATTCAGCTGAAAGATTTGTTGAAAACTGAAATTTTTGATGGAAAGCATGTTGAAAAAATACCGAGCGAACGAGAATTAATGGAGCGTTTTACGATAAGTCGTTCGACAGTAAGAGAAGCAGTAAGTCATCTTGTAAATGAAGGGGTCCTGAAAAAAATACATGGGAAGGGCACGTATATTACAAAAAACAAAACAGTGCATGACTGGTTAAATACTTTGAACAGCTTTACAGATACAGTGCGGAATATGGGGATGAAGCCCGGCGCTAAGCTACTTCATGCAAAGATGATCGATAATTTTCCGGAACTGAAAGATTTGCTGAAGCATTCTACATTATTTTCAATTGCGCGATTACGAACTGCTGATGACCAGCCCATTGCGATCGAACGGCATTATTATAATCCGCATTTAGGTCAACAAATTTCTGATTACGATTTAAACACGGCCACAATTTATGATGTTCTTGAGAAAGATCTTAATATCGCTATTATTGAAGCGGAACAAACTGTAAGATGCCACCCTATAAGTCTAGAAGATGCGAAACTATTAAACCTTCCGCCTAATATTAATGTTCTCTGTGTAGAAAGAATCCTTTTAGGAGCACAGGGTGAAATAATTGAATACTACAGCAGCTTATTTCATCCAGAATTATATATGTTAAAACTGAAAACGAAACGAGCGGTACAGGGGGTTGGCTAATGAATAATGAATTATTTTTACCAAAGCATGTCGTAAGTGGTATTGGCTCATTTAAGCAACTGCAGCACATTGCCGAACAGAAAAATTGGGTAGCCCCTTTCATCATCTATAGTGCGAGTGCGCTTTCTGAACAGCTTCATACGATGAAGCAAAATTGGCAGCAAGAAAGCTTTTTTGAAATCTCAAAAGGCGAACCAACCATATCTGAACTAAAGCGAGCTATCGATGAATTAAATAGAGGACAAAGTGATTGTGTCATTGCAATTGGTGGTGGGAGTGTCATTGATTTAGCAAAAGCGGTAGCTGTATGTGCGATCAATCCGACCTTAGCGTTAACTGATATTCCAAATAAAGCTTTTTTAGACCGACTCCCGATAATTGCAGTTCCCACAACAGCAGGTACTGGTTCGGAGGCAACGAAAATAACGGTGATTACTGATGAGACACTTCAAACAAAGCTAAATCCTGCACATCCAAGCTTAATACCAGATGTGGTCATCTTAGATGCATCGTTTACGGTGAATTTGCCGCAGCACATTACGAGCTTTACGGGGTTGGATGCACTGACACATGCAATAGAAGCTTATGTTTCGACAAAGGCAAATGACATGAGCGATTTGTATGCATTAGAAGCTATTCGACGATTGAAAAATATAGAAAAAGTATTCAAAGAGCCATCTAATATTGATGTTCGGCAGGAGCTGCTCATCGGAAGCTTTTATGCAGGGATTGCCTTTTCCAATGCATCTACTAATCTAGCACATGCAACAGGTCGGGCATTAGGTGCAAAATTCCATATGCCGCATGGTCAATGTGTCGCACTGATGCATCCGTTTGTCGTTGATTTTTCAATGGAAAGTGCATCTGAACGCTATAAGGATATTGTAAAAATTATCGGCATTTCTGATCAAATGGCGTTAAGTAGTTATTTGGATCAGTTGAATACAGAGCAACAAGTTTGGGAAAGTGCACACTTTTTAGCACCATTACTAACCGATGAAGTCATTGAATATTTAGCGAACCAAGCTCTTACTGGAAACGGAATCGTAACAAACCGACAAGTTCCAACAAAAGAGGACGTGGAGTCTATTTTTAAAGCATTAAGAAAGCGTTTACAAAATAAAGGGGGAAATGAATGATGGTATTGATGACGGGTGGAGAAGTTGTAGCGAAAATGTTGGCAAAAGAAGGGGTAGACAACGTATTCGGAATTATAGATGGTACGTATTTTGGGTTTTATTCAAATTTACAGAAGCACGGTATCGAACTAATTTCCCCGCGTCATGAAACGAGTGCTGCTCATATGGCGGGTGCCTATGCACGAGTGACAAATCGTCTAGGTGTTTGTATGGCAAGTAATGGTCCAGGGGTAGCGAATATTTTACCAGGTCTCGTTGTAGAAGAAGCAGAAGGAAATCGTGTTCTTTGTATTACGAGCGCAAGACGTACAGGCATCATGTACCCGGACCGTGGCGGAACATATCAATGCTTCGACCAAACGGCTACGATTAAACAGTTTGCAAAATGGAGTGAAGCGGTGCCTTCTTTTGACCGTATTCCTGAAATGCTACGGATGGCTTTGCGTAAATGCTATGAAGGGCGCCCAGGTGTCGTCCATCTGGATATTCCTGAAAATATAATGAACACAAAAGTGAATTGTGACATTCATTTTTGGGAGCCGTCCGAGTATCGTATGCTGGAGCTGCCGAAAGCTTCGAATTATCAAATCGAACGTACAGCTCAGCTTTTAAAGTCTGCTACATTCCCAATTATTCATGCTGGTAGTGGGGTGATTCATGCAGGAGCAAAAAGTGAGCTAACAGAAGTAGCGGAAAAATTGCAGGCGATGGTCACGACAAGCTGGGCGGGGCGCGGAGCGATGAGTGAGGAAAATCCGCTAATGATGCCAATGGTGCATATTGAAGCGAATAATAATGTAAGAAACGATGCCGATGTTGTCCTCGTATTAGGTTCCCGCTTAGGCGAAACGGATTGGTGGGGGAAAGCACCGTATTGGAACGCTAATCAAACGGTTATCCAAGTAGATTTAGAGCCGTCTATTTTAGGAGCGAATAAGCCTGCCGAACTTTTAATTCAGGCAGATATTAAAGCATTTTTACAGGACCTTTTAGTAGCACTAAATAATAATGACTTTGATCAGCCGGTCGATACAAACCGCCAACAATTAATTGAAAAGCATCTAGAGAGTAAAAAACAGCATCGAAAAAAATTAAATGAACATATTGCGGATAAAAATAGCCCATTAAATCCAGCACAAATTCCGCATTTAGCTAATAAAATATTCCCTAAAAATACACCGCTCGTTATAGATGGCGGTAATACAGCAATTTGGACGAATTTCTATTATGAAGTAAATGATGAAATGCCGTTACTATCCACGTTTAAATTTGGAATGCTCGGTGCTGGGCTAGGTCAGGCGTTAGGAGCAGCAGTCGCAAAACCGGAGCAGCCGGTGCTATGTATTATCGGCGACGGGGCAATGGGCTTCCATCCGCAGGAAATCGAAACGGCGATCCGTAATAATCTACATGTCGTTTTCATCGTACTTTGTGATAAACAATGGGGCATGGTAAAGATGAATCAGCACTTCGCTTTAAGACCGTTAAAAACAATGTGGAAGAAAACACTCGATCCACATGAAAGCATTAATGCGGATTTAGGGGAAATACGTTTTGATAAAGTCGCAGAAGCGATGGGGGCACATGGTGAATTTGTAGACAGTATTGAAAAACTGGAAAACGCACTACGCACATCGATATCAGTAGGGAAATGTACAGTGATTCACACTGAAGTTGACCCTGTTAAGCATATGTGGGCACCAGGACTTCGTTATTTCAAAGATATGCATGCCGAACCGAAAGGAAAATAATGTATGGGAATCGATTCTATTCAAATCAACTTTAATGAAACTGCATTATTAATTATGAATATCGTGATTGGTTTTATTATGTTTGGTGTCGCACTTGATTTACAAGTTTCGGATTTTAAAAGATCGTTAAAAACACCGAAGCCTGCTTTAATCGGCCTTGCTTGTCAATTTTTCCTATTACCGGCGATTACATTTGTGCTCGTCAGTATCATCCAGCCTATTCCGAGCATTGCGCTAGGTCTGTTTCTAGTCGCATCTTGTCCTGGGGGGAATTTATCGAATTTCTTAACACATTACGCAAAGGGTAATACCCCCCTTTCAATAAGCATGTCAGCTATTTCGACGGTAATTGCAATCGTAATGACACCGTTGAATACGATGTTTTGGGCATCGATGTACGGACCGACAAAGGAAATTATGACATCGTTCAGTATTAATGTAGTGGATATGTTTACGACCATTTTCTTTATGCTGGGATTGCCTCTTATTGCTGGGATGTATATCCGAAAGATCATGCCAAAATTTGCGGCACGATTCAATCAAATTATGATGAAGCTATCGATTATTATTTTCGTTTTATTTGTCATCGTTATGGTAGCGAACAATTTCGATGCATTTATTGATAATGTAGGAGTAGTTGTATGGGTGGTCATTATTCAAAATGCACTAGCTATAAGCATAGGTTACTTTGCATCACGAGCATTAAAGGTTGTCGATCGGGATCGGCGTGCGATTGCCATTGAAGTTGGTATTCAAAATTCAGGTCTTGGATTAGTATTAATCTTTAACTTTTTTGGAGGACTTGGCGGGATGGCGCTTGTCGCAGCATTTTGGGGGATTTGGCACATCATTTCAGGATTAATCATTGCTACTTACTGGTCAAGACGTAGTCCGGATACTACGGTGACAGTTCATCAGGAGGTTCATACATGAATGTTCTTATAACAGGTGCAGGAGGCTATTTAGGGCAGCAGCTCGTCCACCATTTATTACAAACGACAAGCCATACGATTATCGCTGCAGATATTAGGGAAACATCACCGTTTGAAGCACACAACAATTTGCACTATATCGTTTTGGATGTAAGATCTAACGAAGCACAAAAGTACTTTGAACAATATGATGTCAATGTAGTCGTTCATTTAGCTTCTATTGTGACTCCTGGAAAGAAAAGTAATCGCGAATTTGAATATTCAGTTGATGTTTTAGGAACAAAGAATATTTTAGAGGCATGTGTCCAAACGAATGTGAAGCGTATTATCGTTTCATCAAGTGGTGCATCGTACGGGTATTATGAAGATAATGCCGATTGGATTGAAGAAACCGATCCGATTCGCGGTAATGAAGCCTTTGCATACTCCTACCATAAGCGGTTAGTAGAAGAAATGCTTGAGCAATACCGATTACAGTACCCTGAGCTTGAACAGACCATTTTCAGAATCGGGACAATATTAGGGGCTAATGTTCGCAATCAAATTACGAATCTATTTGAACAAAAAATGTTAGTCGGTGTGGCGAAATCTAAAAGTCCATTTGTCTTTATTTGGGATCAGGATGTGGTAGCTTGTTTTGCACAGGCCATTGACAGTGAAACAACCGGCATTTTCAATTTAGCTGGTGATGGTGCTGTCACAATCGATGAAATTGGGACTTTATTGAATAAAAAAGTAATCAAAATACCTTCGAATGTGATAAAGGGTAGTTTATTTATTTTAAAAAGGCTGAATTTGAGCCAATACGGTGAGGAACAAGTTGATTTTCTACGCTATCGGCCAGTGCTTAGTAACCGTAAACTAAAGGAAGTTTTTCGATATATTCCTAACAAATCTTCCAAAGAAGTTTTTGAGTACTATATGCAAAGTCGTATGAAGGAAAACAATTATTCTTCTAGTTAGAGAATGGCCCATTTATGTTGTAGAAAACATAAATGGGCCATTTCAATTTAATTATATTTTGATTAACGAGCTAATAAAATTTGTTCCAAGTTTTCTAATGCTAGCTTGTTTCCATAGGCCGAATAATCTAACCATGGATTTTCTTCAACAACAATAACTTGATTGTTTTGAACAGCTTTTAAGCTTTGCCAAATTGGATCATTTTGCAGCTCTTCAAATACTACATCAGAGCCTTCGTCAACAGAAGAAACTAGTACAAACATTGTATCTGGATTGAAATCAGGTAATACTTCTTTAGAAATGTTTTCCCAGTTTTTGTCGATTGCATCAATACCATTAGCAGGAGTAAAGCCTAAATCTTCAAATAGAATTGGTCCAAGTGGGCGCTCCATGCCGTAAACACGAATACCTTTTGCAGATACACGTACAGCCATTACTGTACCCTCACCAAGCTTTTCAGTAGCTAAAGCTTTAACTTCTTCTGCTTTTGCCTCATATGCTTCAATGAACTGTTCAGCAGTTTCTTCGCGCTCTGTTAAGTTAGCAATGGATTTTAAATGATCTTTCCAACGACCTTCATCCAGATTAATAACATGTGTTGTAGCGATTGCTTCATATTTATCTAACCCGTGTTTTTCAGCAAATTCAGCATCAATAAAAATTTCATCTGGCTGTAAAGCAATTAATGCTTCCATATCAGGCTCTTTTGTAAAACCTAAATATTTCGTGTTTGGGAAGCGTTCTTCTTGTAAAGGTAAAAAGTCACTTGTAGTCGTACCGACAGGCATAATTTCTAATGCTTGTAGGTTACCCGTTAAAAAGATGGAGATAGATGCTACATCTTTATCGTAAGCAACAGTTTCTTCAACTTCTGTAGTAGGTTCACTTGTATTTTTTTCGTTTTCTGTCGTTTCGTTTGATCCACATGCCGCTAACGTAAAGATAGAAAGGGCTGTAAATAAACCGAATAGAATTTTCTTCATGTTATACCTCTTTAATTTAATTAGTTAATAATGATTATCATTATCACTTAGCTAGTATATTATTAATTTTATTATATTACAATCATTTTTTTGAATTGAATAAAATATATAAAAAATAGGGTGCGCCGATAGCAGAAACGATTACGCCCGCTGGAATTGCATTTGGTTCGAAAAGCGAACGCGCTACCGTATCTGATAACACTAAAATTACTATTCCGACAAAGGCAGAGATCGGAATTAAATGCTCATGCATAGGGCCAACTAATTTTCTGGCAATATGAGGCGCTATCAATCCTATAAACCCGATACCTCCAACCATTGCCACACTAGCAGAGGAAAGTGCAACAGCTAAAATTAATAATTTAATCCGTTCTGTTTTAAGTTTTGTTCCGATACTTATTGCCATTTCATCACCTAATGCAAAAGCGTTTAAAGTTCTACTTTTAAAATAGGCAAGGGGGGCTAATAGACAGATCCAAGGAAATAGAGCTAATACATGAATCCAATCTCTTCCCCAAACATTCCCCAATAACCAGCTTGCTGCGAAAGAATACGTTTTTTCATCAAGCTGCAGCGACAAATATAATGTTAATGCATTAAATCCTGCCGCCACAGCAATACCTACCAAAATTAATTTCGTCGGTAAAATGCCCTTACCGCGTTCAAAAGTAAATAAAATAATTGTAATAGCAGCAATCACGCCACCTATAAAAGTAAATAACGGAATGGAAAGAGCGGGTACAGCATTCATCGTACTAAAAAACATTAAATAAACCATTAAACCAGCGCCGGCACCTGCATGAATCCCTAATATGCCTGGATCAGCCAATGGGTTACGTGCAACACCCTGGAATATAGCGCCGGCAATTCCTAAGCCAATACCAGCCAAAATAGTAATAATGATTCGAGGTAAACGATAATCAAATAAAACGAGCTGTTCCGTTTGAGTGCCTTGTCCTAAAAACGTTAATAGTACCCGGAAAGGGCTGATTTGTAGGGAACCGGTATTTAATCCGTATAAAATTGTTATTATGGTTATTAAAATTAATATAAACATGTAAAAGAGCATTTGCTTTTTTCTTATCATAAAAATATTCATAGGGAACGTTTCTCCTTTCTAGCAATAACTAAGAAGAAAGGTACACCAATCATTGCGACGATCACGCCGATTGCAAATTCTTTAGGTGGATCGATTGTTCGAGCGATTAAATCAGCTAATACGAGCAGTACAGCGCCTAAAATTGCACTTATTGGAATAACGAAGCGATAATCTACCCCAACAAATTTCCTTGCGATATGGGGAATTACAAGTCCAACAAAGGCAATGGATCCCACAGCCGCTACTGATACACCAGCAAGCAGTAATGCAAACATAACAGCGATAATACGGATATTTTTTGTATTTAAACCTAGATTGATGGCCATTTCATCACCCATTGCTAAAATCGATAATGATTTCCCAATAAAAACTGAACAAATCAACACTATTACTATAATAGGAGCAATTACTTTTAACTGGGGCCATTCAACACCAGCTACCCCCCCTGCATACCAAAAGGCCAAGTCCTGACTTAAGCCGAAATAAATCGCGATTCCTGAAGTTAAAGAGTGTAATAATGAAGCGATAACGGTACCTGCAAGTGTCAGCTTGAGAGGGGATAGTCCCCCTGGTGAGCGAGCACCTAGCATAAAGATAAGTAATGTAGTAACAGTAGCACCTAAAAAAGATAAAACCATTAAGAAAGTGAAGGGGATAAAAGGTATAAACACAAAGCTAAGTGCCACGACGAATGTTGCACCTGCGTTTATGCCTAATATTCCAACGTCTGCTAATGGATTTCTAGTAACGCCTTGCATTAGTGCGCCTGCAACTGCGAATGCAGCACCTACTAGCGCGGCAGCAAGAACACGTGGTAAACGTACGGAATGGATAATTTGATGTTCGATATTTTGAGGGGTAAAAGCAAAAATAGCTTGCCACACTGTATTTAATGGTAGTTGTTTAGCACCATAGGCAATGGCAAAAAATATACTGACAGCCAGCAGAGCTAATCCGATTATTGCTGTTAGCAGAAACCTTTGACGATTCGTTTTACAAAAAAAGCGATTAGTGATCATCTATTTTTCTCCCCAATACATTCAGTAGGGATACAAACAGGAAGACCGGTCTTTGGTTCTATTAAAATACTTGCCTCAATTTGAAAGACATCCTTCAACATTTGATCAGATAATACGTCGATAGGGTGACCTTGTGTATACAATTCACCATTTTTTATACAAATTAGATGATCAGCAAAACGTGTAGCATGATTTAAATCATGCACGACCATAACGATGGTGCGCTGCTGTTGTTCATTTAATTTTTTGATGAGCTTCAATACTTCCAATTGATGGCCCATGTCTAAATATGTAGTGGGTTCATCTAGGAGTAAGATCGGTGTTTTTTGCGCCAATGCCAATGCTATCCATGCCCGTTGTCTTTGTCCTCCAGAAAGTTCATCGACAGGGTGGTTTTCAAATGCAGTCAAGCCCGTAGATTCAATAGCCCAATGTATAATTTTATAATCTTCTTTTGAATGGGTACTAAAAGCTTTTTGGTGGGGATACCTACCATAGGCAACAAGCTCCGAAACAGTCAATCCATCAGGAGCAACAGGGTTTTGGGGCAATATAGCTAATTGTGTTGCTACTTCCTTAGTCGAGAGCGAATGAATACTTTTGCCATCCAGTAATACTTGTCCTTGTTTAGGAGCTAGAAGTCGAGCAATTGTTTTTAAAATAGTAGACTTGCCGCAACCGTTTGCTCCTACTATCGCCGTAATTTTTCCTGCTGGAATTTCGATAGATAAATTATTAACGATATCTTTCTTGTCATAACCAATTGTTAAGTTTCTCGTGTTTAGTATATGTTTCATAATAATTGCCTTCTTTATAAATGAGTTAATTGATAATATTTATCAATTATGATTCACAATATAGGTTATGAGAATTCAAGTCAATCAACTTAGAGTATAGAGATAGGAAAAGTAATAATTTAATGAATTGAAATATAAATTTCAGTCATAAATTAAGGTAAAGGAGAACTAAAAATTTATCGCAGTCTTTACCACGCTTATCAACATATTATTAGTCTCGTCTATTCAATCGGAAATGTTCCGTTTTTAGGTCTTTATAACTGTAAACTGTGATAGATTAAGAAATATTGTGATTATAAGTATTCATAAAGTCGGTTTGATATTTGATTTACTTGTATTTTTTTATATAAAGTCACACTAGTTTTACAAAATATACAAGATATATTGATAAATGATATAGTATTTAAAAAATACCGCTTTATACTAGAAAAATGGGTAATCTATTTTAGGGGATGAGTAGATGATTAAAGACAAATATCAAATCATGATGTGTGATCGAATTAATGCCACAATACAATCATGGGAACAACAACCAACGATCCAGGAGCATGATTTATACACTTTCCTACATAATTTAAAAGGTACTGCGGGCTCAATCGGTATGGAGGATTTATCGGAAATTTCCGGCCAGAAGCTTGATTTACTAGAGGAAAATAGTAAAAAAACATGGACTAAAGAAGACTGGAAAGGTTTAACAGTGCAGATTGAGGAAGTTGTAAGCTTCTTCGACACAAACCTGCAATGCAGTAATGCAGATATAAATGAAACCCGCTATATAAATGAACAATTTAATAAAAACTTTATATTAGTGATCGACGATGATATGGTATTTGTCTCGTTTATTAAGAACATTTTGGAGTCGAAAGGCTTTATAGTAATTGTTGCACATAATGGTCAGCGTGGTTTGGAGCTGATCTATGAGCTAAACCCGGCACTTGTCTTTTTAGATATCAAATTACCGGATATTAATGGGTTTTCTATTTTGGAAAACATTAACAAAGTCAGCTCCAATCATATGTTCGTTACGATAATGAGCGTGGATGACAGTAAGGAAAATCGGATAAAGGCTTATGATTTAGGTGCAATGGACTTTATTAAAAAGCCACTCGATGGAAATATTTTAGCTGCCTATGTAAGAAACCGCTTATCATTTAAACAGGCACTTGAACTTTCCATCGTTACTGATGAGTTGACACAAGTATTTAACCGGAAATATATGAACTATCAATTAAGTATGTTAACAGAGCAATATGAAAAAGATCGAAAAGCATTTTCTGTCGCGATTGCAGATATTGACTTTTTCAAAAAGGTCAACGATACATACGGCCATATTAAAGGTGATGAAGTATTAAGAGGTTTTGCTAAGACCGTGATGGCTGTAAAGCGCAATGAAGATATTTTCTGTCGCTACGGCGGAGAGGAATTTGTCCTCATTATGCCAAATACTACAAAAGAAGCAGCTTACAGGGTTGTAGAGCGGATGAGGAAATTAGTCAGTGAACAGCACTATATAGGCAATGAAAATGTATTTGAAATCACCTCTTCCTTTGGAATCACTGAAATTGATGAAAGTAATAAGCATCCAAAAATACTGATGGAACAGGCAGATCGAGCGCTTTATAAAGCAAAAGTATCTGGTCGTAATCAATCCGTTGTGTTCACAGAGGAGGAAACATATAGCATTATTCAAAAAGTGACATTAATCGTGATTGACGATGTTTCGATTATTCGTAAATTTATTACAAATCATTTCGCCGAGATTAAGTTACCGGAGGATTATATACTGGAAATCATTACATTTGAAGACGGCGTAAAGTTTTTAAACTCCAATTGGTACGACAAAAACACGAAATATATTATTTTGCTAGATGGCATTATGCCGCATATGGATGGTTTGGAAGTATTAAAGGAAATCCGTAAAAAGCATTCTTCAAACGATGTGATTGTTTCAATGTTAACCGGTCGTAATGACGAGGAATATGTACTGGAAGCATTCGCTAATGGCGCGGATGACTTCATAGTGAAGCCTTTTAATATAGCGGAAGTTTCGAACCGGATTTTGCAGTTGGCCAATCAGTTATTTGTAAAAGTTCGTCAATAGGGGGCGGGAATAGTGAATAGAATTTTAATCGTAGATGATGAAGAAATATTAAGAATGCTTATTTGCGACACGCTGGAAGATTTTAATTTTACCATTGATGAGGCCGAAAACGGCTTGGATGCATTGAACAAGATGCAGCAAAACAGCTATGATTTAGTTTTTCTCGATTATATGATGCCGGATTTAACCGGTATAGAAGTAATCGAAAAGCTTTCTCCGGAGTATAAAGAGAATACGCCGATTGTGATGCTGACTGCAAAAGCGCAGGAATCGGACCGTCAAATTGCAATGGAAAAGGGCGCTAAATATTTCATCTCAAAACCATTCAGCCCGATAAAATTAATTTCCTTTGTAGAGGAGCTAAGTAATGCCTAAATTAATTCCTACAGTAAAAAAGAGTGTCCGAAATCAGTTTGTTCGGATGCTTCTGTCGATGTTATTTTTATTTATATTATTTGTGGGGGCATTTTTTGTTTACACAAGCTTAACGAATGAAAGATTGATAGAAGAACGCGACGACATCAATGAAAAGGCTCAGCTCGTCAGGAAGTTGGATGAAAGCTTCAATGGGATTTTCTTTCGCTCCAGAGGATATTATGCATTTAAAGCGACCAATGAATTAAATGCTCTATACGATGAAATGAATAGGTTTGAATTGCATCTAGAAGAGTTTGGAAATTTGCCGCTTTCTAATGAAGAAAGACTTTTATATGAGGAATTAAGTGACTTTATAATTGTTTACCGAAATGAAATTCTGCCAAAAGCAATGGGCTATGTCGAGGAGGATAATTACGAAGCGCTGCGTAAATTGTCGAGTAGTGGAACAAATGATTTGGTAAACAATTTCATTTCGTATACGAAAACATACACTGCTGAAACGGATTTAATCGTAAGGGATTTATTTAATCGAACACTAGAGCAAGTGCAGCTTTTGACGGTTTTATATATTTTATTTGGCATGATTGTCGTAGTCATTATCGGAATCATATTGCGGAAGGTTATTCAAAATTTAATCTCGCCGATTGAAAAGTTAACAACGGCAACAGATGCCTTTGCTAGTGGCATCTATGTAGATATAACTCCACTTAAGAAGAAAGAGGATGAGCTAGGTTTATTGGCTACTTCCTTTTATAATATGACGCTTTCCATACAGGATAAGGAAGAAGTATTAACGACTCAAAACGAAGAATTAATGGCACAGCAGGATGAGCTTCAGGGGAACCAGGAACAGCTGAAACAATCATTGAATCAGCTGCAGCAATATAGTGAGCTGAATCACGTATTGACTTTCACATTGGACAAAGGTAAGTTGCTGGAAGATTTGCATGCCTATTTGCGCAGTATTTACGAGTTTGATTCGAGCCTCCTGTATTTAGTAGGGAGCGATGAATATGTATCTAAAGGGCTGGCAAAGGAGACAACTGAACGGTTAATCAAAAGTCTCGATATTGATAAAATTGCTAGACTGGAAGAAGAAAAGACATTTGTCATTTGTCGGGAAGTTAATCCCTCTCATCAACATATAGCGGGCGCAACCTATTATGCATATGATTTATATTCATGTATACTAAATTCCGAAAAAAAGATTGTCGCTATCCTATTGGCAACACGCGAGGGAAGAAAGTTCACTGCAACAGACTATTCAGATATCAATGGTCATATGAATCAAGCCTCGATTGCATTTGAACGGATATTTATGTATGAGGAAGTAGAACGCGCAAGAAAACTAAACCAAAGCATTATCGATACAACAAATGAAGGAATTCAATTCGTCTCGATTTACGGAGAGGTATTGCTTTTAAACGAAGCGCTCTTTAAAATTATTCGCTATCCGAATTATGAAATTCAAGATAAAGTACCACAGGAAATTTGGATGAAGCATTTCCAGACAATTGTGTGTGAACCGGAAGAGCTGATTTCATTTTTAAAGAATGCCATTATAGAACAATTTACTAATACGAGAACAATGCGATATTCGATAAACGATGACATCACGTCATTTATAGAGGTTTATGCGACAAGCGTATTTGAAGGTGATGAAAAGGTAGGCACAATGTTTGTTCATCGTGATATTACGAGTGAATACGAAGTGGATCAGATGAAGTCAGAGCTTGTGAGTACAGTAAGTCATGAACTACGTACACCACTATCGAGTGTTTTAGGCTTTACGGAACTGCTATTGACGAAAGAAATGCAGCCAGAACGCCAAAAACGTTATATAGAGACGATTCATAAAGAAGCAAAACGTTTAACGAACTTAATTAACGACTTTTTGGATCTTCAGCGTATGGAGTCAGGAAGACAAGTGTATGTCATGGAGAAAGTAGCGTTCAATGAAGTAGTTCAAGAAGTATTGAATAAATTCGACTTTAATTCGCAATATAAAGTTCAATTTGAGGACTTATCCGAAAGTTCATTTGTGAAGGCAGATGAAGAGCGTCTAGTACAGTTATTAATCAATTTAATCGGGAATGCGGTTAAGTTTTCTCCAAATGGCGGCGATATTATTATTCGGGCTGAGAAAAGTGAGAACTGTGTCAAAGTATCGATTCAGGATAGTGGGATCGGTATACCGGAAAGTGAAATTCCGACATTGTTCCAGAAATTTAAGCGCATCGATAATAGCTCTCGACGGAAAATAGGGGGTACTGGATTAGGCCTCGCTTTAAGTAAGGAAATCGTTTTAAATCATAATGGGGAAATTTGGATAGAGTCTCAGGAGAATGTTGGCACAACGGTTTACTTTACATTACCATTGTTTGAACAAGCCAATATTGTAAATAGGGAGGACTTATCTGGGCATAGGTCAAGTGCTAATCCAACGGTTATGATTGTAGAGGATGATTTTAGCCAGGCGCTGTTATTATCGGAGGAGCTAAAAAGCAAAGGGTTTTCGATTTTATATCATGAGGATATCGAGCGAGCAATGGACGATGCCCAGCAAGTACCGTTAGTAGGAATCGTTATGGATTTGAAGTTTGGTGAGAATCTACTAGGAATGGATTTAGTCGAGTTTTTACGTACGAATGAAAAGACAAAAGACATACCGATTATTATTTCGTCTGCATTAGATAAGTCGATGGTTGATGTGGAAAAATACAATGTGGAAAAATACTTTACAAAGCCATATCCACCTGATGAACTGTCTACACTGTTAGTAACTTTAATCGAAGAAAGATAAAATGGATAGGAGGTGGGAAAATGGCAGCCAACATTATCTTTCATTTAGATATGAATAGCTTTTACGCATCTGTTGAACAGGCGCATGATCCAAGTTTAAAAGGAAAACCAATAGCTGTAGCCGGAAATGTAAAAGAACGTCGCGGCATTATTGTGACAAGCTCTTATGAAGCGCGAGCAAAAGGCATTTATACGACGATGAATGTAGCAGAAGCAAAACGGTTATGTCCTGAGCTGCTATTATTACCACCGGACTTTCCGAAGTATCGAGCAGCCAGTGCAGCGATTTTTTCGATATTACGAAGCTATACTGAAATAGTCGAGCCGGTATCCATTGATGAAGGTTATATGGATGTAACGGAGCTTTCAAAAACGCGTCACCCGTTACAAATAGCGGAGGAAATTCAGCAACGTATATTACATGAGCTCGATTTACCATGTTCGATTGGTATAGCTCCGAATAAATTTTTAGCGAAAACGGCTTCGAATATGAAAAAGCCAATGGGTATAACGGTTTTAAGAATTAGGGAATTAAAAGAGCTACTCTGGCCGCTACCTGTTGTATCAATGCACGGAGTCGGGGAGAAAACAGCGAAAAAATTAAATTCCATTCAAATTTTCACAATCGGTGATTTAGCCAATGCCAATGAACGGACTTTATACAGTGAGCTTGGCAAAAATGGTGTACGCCTGATTAAGCGGGCGAATGGGATTGATAATCGAGTGGTCGATCCAAACTCGATATTCGATACGAAAAGTGTAGGTAATTCAACGACACTGCCGAGGGATGAAAGTGAGTATTACATTTTAAAGGAAACGTTTGAGAAGTTAAGTAAGAGTGTTGCGGAACGGTTAAAGGTAAAGTATTTAGCAGGAACAACCGTAACGATTCAAATTCGGAATTATGATTGGCAAAATTCATCACGTAGTAAAACGGTTCGTAATGCCGTTCATCAGGCAGATGAAATTTTTGAAATCGCCTGGAAGCTGTTCACGGATTACTGGGATGAAACACCAGTCCGTTTATTGGGTGTTACTGTTTCGAATGTGGTGGATCAATCAGAATTAACACAGCAGTTGAATTTGTTCAATTTCGAGCAGCATATTAAAGATGAACCGATTGTGCAATTAGTCGATTTAATTGAAACGAAATTCGGAAAAGGGGCAATTAAGCGCGGTGTCCGGGTAAAATCCAAAAGCTATGCCTCTAAAACAAGCTTTAGCAAGGACTTTTTGGATGATCATATGAAATGAATTTTTAGGGTAGGAACATGAAACATACTAACATTAGTAGTACAAACCAAGATCATGGTTTGTGCTACTATTTTTTTATAGTAGAAGTAAAGAAAACCCAAACTGACACAACCTTTTCGCCACTTTTGAGCACTGCGACTTTAATCGCCACTTCTTTCGCGATATTAGTCACTTCAGTTCACATATTCGCCACTTCACCACTGATATTCGTCACTTGCATTTTTATTGTCCACTTCAGCACACTTATTTGCCCGTTCAACGCCGATATTCGTCAACTGACACAACCTTTTCGCCACTTTTGAGCACTGGAACTTTAATCGCCACTTCTTTCGCGATATTAGTCACTTCAGTTCACTTATTCACCACTTCTTCACCGATATTCCTCTCTGTGGGGAACTGCTCTACTGTTTCTCTCAAAGATTGAGGCAGAACATTATTTTATCTTTATATTTTCTATATAAAGGTCAACATCTTTCATTAATTGTTTGAATAAGACGCGGTTTTTCTTTTTAACATTGATTTTCTTTCTTGCAGATTTTAAAGAAAATTCTTCATGAACAATACAGCTTCTAAGATTTGCTAATAATTTTGTATTATTTTTAAAATTTAAATGATCTCCCAATTTCTCTTCTAAATCAAGAATGATATTTTTATCGGATGTATTTTTATATTTATGCTTAAAAATAACTTTATAAATGTCTTTTAATAGTTGTTCAGTTAATGAATACAGCTCTACTGTGAGCGTTGCATATTTTCGATCTCTGCGCCTTCCATAAAATTCGTCCAATTCATAATTGCTTAATAGCTCCACCCATTTAAAAGTACCTGATTGATTCGAAGTATTTTTTACAACTTGCTGAAATTCCTTTTCAACTAAGTAAAGATCAGCAAATGCATGGTCCTTTAATTTTTTAATTTCTTTCTTTTTACTCATCTGAAACACTCCTTCCATCGATTGATTTTAATGTTCATTCGGTTGTTGCACCATTGTGCAGCAACTCGCCTATATTTTTATACCCGAAATATTGTGCTATTCAACCTTTTTTTCCCTGACACGACAAGGAGGCTCTTTTATAAAGAATGTTTTGACCTATTTCAAGAAAAGGCAAAGTTCTTGATGAGAGAATGTTTTATTTAATGCGGAACGTGGAAAAACCCATGCATAGGAGGGATTATGATGGATTATAATTTATTTGGCAATTCAGATTTGAATGTTTCTAAATATGCTTTAGGTACGGTAATGTTCAGTACAAATGGTCTTGAAGAAGCAGGGGCGATGGATCAGGCAACGGCAAACTATATGGTGGATTATGCACTAGATCATGGCATCAACCACTTTGATTCAGCGAATATGTACACGAAGGGTGATGCAGAGGTTATTCTTGGCAATGCGATAAGAAATAAGCGCCAAGATATGATTATCAGCAGTAAAACAGGATTTCAACTGATAGATAAACCCACGGATACAGGCGCTATACTGAACGTTGATTCATCTATTGATATACTCTTAAAAAGACTTGGTACGGACTATCTGGATTTATATTATGTACATTCCTGGGATGGGCAAGTACCGGTAAGCGAAACTGTCGAAATGATGAATGAACTCATTAAGAAAGGGAAAATTCGTCATTGGGGGGTATCTAACTATAGCGGCTGGGCGCTTGCGAAGACACATACGTGGGCAGTAGAAAATAATATGATCCCGCCAATTGCACAGCAAATCTATTACACACCAGAATCACGTGAGGCAGAGTACGAAATTTTGCCGGCCGGTAAAGAATTAGGGATTGCTAATAGTATTAGATCTCCATTAGGTGAAGGGCTGCTCACTGGTAAATATACAAGAAATAATAAAGCGGAACTTGCTACAAGGCAAGGGAATGGTTGGCCGGAAACATATATTAAAAACCCGGATTTATTTTATAATTTAATCGATGTATTGCAAGATGTGGCTACAAAACATAAGGCTACAGTAGCGCAAGTTGTTTTAGCATGGTTACGTGATCGACCAAATGTAGATTCAATTGTCTTGTCGGCAAGAACGAAAGAACAGTTGCATGAAAACATTGCATCTTACAGTCTGAAATTAACTAACGAGGATATTACACAAATTAATAGTGTCTCAGCACTTGAACCGATTTATCCATTATGGCATCGTGCGATCAATTCATTGGATAGAGCTTCAGATGCAGAAAAGGTATATTTAGATGAATTCCATAAGTTAATTGAAAGCAAAATTTAATAATATATGAGACGAACAATCACGAATTGCTTAATATATCGTGATTGTTCGTTTTTCACATATAGAAATTTATAAGTGTCTACTTTGTATCCGTTGTTCTCCGTTACGGCGGACGCTTTCCTAGGGACACGGCTCGAGCCTGTAGTCTCTCCCTCGTGCTCCTGCGATTACTCGTCGCAAAATAAATTTTGCTTGTCCCCTAGGAGTCGCCGCCTACACTGCGAACAACTAATTTTTTAATTCTCTATTATGAAGTAAGATGAACCAGTCAGCACAAACATTTCTCCTTCATCAGAATTTCTTCTTTCTCACCTTTTATTTTAAAAAGGAAAAAATATGTATATCCTATAAAAGTCTAAAATTTGACATTTATATGAGAATAATTTTCATTTAGTTAGGTAACATCGAAATACCCATGCTATAATAGGAGGGATTTCATTCTTCAGGAGGACATAATGGGAATACATCCGATACGTTTTTTACGAATAATGGGCTTACTTGATGGTTTATCGCTCATTACGTTATTATTTATTTCCATGCCATTAAAATACTTTGCTGATTTACCACAGTTCGTGACGATAAATGGTAGTATTCATGGTGGTATATTTATACTTTATTTACTAGCAATTGCTATTGTTCAATTACGCATACAATGGAATATCGGCTGGTCCTTTTTAGCCGTTTTAGTCGCATTTATACCTTTTGGTAATTTTGTTTTCGATTCTAAATTAAAAAGAATGCAGCCGTTATTACATATAAAGCCATTTCCTAAGCAGTGGCTTGTTTATGCTATTATTTTCTTTTCTTTCTTTGACCTGTTCGTACAGCTGCCGATTATGAGTACATATGCTCTATCTGTTGGTGCCTCTACGTTTATTGCTGGGATAGTTGTGGGACTGTACTCATTTATGAATACGTTCGGGAATATATTTTCAGGCATTTATACGGACAAAATTGGAGCATTTCGAATTTTGGTCTTTGGACTATTTGTTTCTGTAGCATCACTGCTATGCTACCAGCTTGTCGATAATACGACGGTACTATTAATTGTACGTTGTGTTCACGGTTTCAGTAGCGGATTTATAACACCGGCCGCATTTACACTGCTTGCAAATATGCGGGCAGCAAATGAACAAGGCAGTGGGAGTGCGTTTACGGGCTCATTTGTTGGGATCGCCGCAATTGTTGGACCAGCTTCGAGCGGTATTTTAGCAAGTAAAATATCTGTGGCGAATGTATTTAGCCTTGTTGCGTTATATGGGCTTGTACTATTGATCGGCCTACTTCTATTTTTACGTAAAACACAGTTGCCTAAACGTGAAAAGAAAAAGACTTCCGAAACGCTGCATTGGAACAGTAATTTGCTAAAAGCTTATGGTGGAGCCTTTTTCCTCATGTTTTCTCAAGGGGTGCTGGCGTACTTATTGCCGATTTATGTGCAGGATTTAGGGTATGGCTCCAGAGTAGCCGGGACATTACTGAGTGTGTTCGGTATCGTAGCTGTATTGATTTTTATTTTACCAACGAATAAAATATTTGATTATTTTAATGCCCAATACACATTGTTAATCGGTGTTCTATTAATGGGGATTGCCCAAATTGGCATTGGACTGACATCTGAAATGACAATGCTTTATGGCATTCTAGCACTATACGGAATCGGGTTTGCCTTTTTATTCCCTTCCATTAATGCCCTTTTAATCGAAGCTACGACGCAGGAAATTCGCGGCAAAGCTTATGGTTATTTTTATGCGTTTTTCTCTATTGGTGTAGTTGCCGGATCATCGGTTCTAGGTGCACTTAATTTAGTAGGGACACCCGGATTTGTATTTACAGGGGGGATTTTGTTTACGTTCTGTCTCGTTATCATCATTTCATTAATTAAATCAAATAGCTCGTTACTGAAAGTGAGCCGTAAAGAAAATTTACATCAATCATAAAGCTGATGCGCCAAAGTACGTCAAATTTCGATTAAATACTTTCTAATGCGCATTATTCGATAGTCATGTATACTAAACAAGGTGAAATTTACGAGCGAATTATATTTGAAAGGATTTAAAACATGATGAAATTAAATTTAGAAGTATTAGAACGATGCAGTAAAGAAACAGAAGATACAATTACTGCAGAAAGTAGTGCATTTGCATCGACGCCTATTCAATATTTGAAGGAAAATCAGGGCGAATTTATCTATGTCGAATGTGCACAATTTAATGAAATCCGTATCGATGCCGTTGCACTTGAATTTGATGATGCATTTAATTTATATACGGCTTTGTTCGGATTAAAACTACAAAAGAAGCATAGTGAAGCAATCCGCAGCTATTTAAAGGAGCATGTAAAATCTGCTTTAGGTAGCAGCAGTGCAGCCTTTTCCGGTCAAGAAGGGCTTTGGGAACTGAATATTGCAGTGGATTGTATAGAGGGCTTTAATGATCAGTTATCAATTGAACAAGTATGTGAACTACTTTATGAATTTGTTGCGCAATTAATAAAGACTGTCGAAAAATAAATGACAGAAATGTATTTATACAGTTTTGCCTGGCAAAAAGATGAATATGAACTTTCACGACTGGAAATGCGCACATTTTTTAATTTTCATGTAGAAGGTAATGTTTTAATGAGCCAGAAAAAAGTAGAACCAAGTCGAAGCCCTTATATGCGACTAAGACTTGATATACTACTTGAAGGAAATACGTTTGAACAACTTGTAGAAACTGCTAAACAGCTACAGTTAGGAGAACGGACTTTTAAAATTCATTGTTTAAATAATAGTAGAGATGCGATCGAGCCAGCTTTAAACCGTACGATTCGAAATGAGTATATGCTACAGCTTAGCTATGCGATAGAAGCTGAACCGGATTTAGAACAGCCTGATATAGTACTGGGGTTAGCTATTCATGATGGTACCTTTTATTTAGGGGAGCTTGTTGCCGGGGAGTCTGTATGGCTGAAGCATATGCAAAAGCCCGAAATGTACTCCACTGCGCTTAGTACGCGTGATGCGCGGGCTATTGTGAATATTGCAGCTCCATATCCGGATGGATTGAAAATTATTGATCCATGCTGCGGAATTGGTACTGTCTTAGTTGAGGCAATGAGCATGGGCATTCATATTGAAGGACGAGATATGAATAAGCGTGTCGTATGGGGTTCACGTATTAATTTACGCCACTTTGGATATGAACCGAATGTAGAGATCGGACCAATTGAAGAAGCGGATGAAGGTTATGACGTCGCAATTATTGATATGCCGTACAATTTATTTACACATATATCGAGTGAATTGCAGCAGAGCATAATTACGAATGCACGTAGAATCGCAAAACGCGTCGTCATCGTAACCATCGAAACGATGGATGATAAAATTCATCACGCCAATTTAACGATTAAAGACCGGGCTGTATTGAAAAAAGGCAAGTTCGAGCGCCAAGTTTTAATATGTGAATAAGTAGGCAGGAGCCGTTACTTTCCTTACTTATTACGAACAAGGCAGTGTTAAAAGTCAAAGGACTGATAATACCGGGTTCGGATATTGGGGAGAAAACAGTAAATAACAATGGTTTTGGAAGTGCAATTAGCAAACTAATTCGCACTTCCTTTTTTGCTGTTGTATCAGTGTTTATATCTTCAGGGAATGTCTTTAATACCTCAATTCGCAACATAATCAGCAACACCGCATAAATTTATGTGGGCTTGTTAAAATCGATGTCAAAACTTGTGCTAAATGTTCGCATAAATCGAACGAAATTCTTTCTTTTGAAAGGGAAATGGAAATTTTATGCTAAAATGAATTTATATATTGTGAAGTAATGTACTTAATCAAACTGGGCAGTTTAGTTCAATAGCGGAAAGGGGGGCGTAGTTTTTGCAAAAATGTATAAAATGCAATAGTCAATTTGGTTGGAGAAAAATCTTTAAATCTTATAAGTGGACATACGGACCACTTGAATGTGACAATTGTGGAACTATACATAAGATAACCATTTTTGGGAGATTTACGGTTACATTCCTGACGATGTTACCATTTCTGATAGCTCAATTTTTTCTTATTCCTTCCGATAATATATTTTTAACCATTTGTGGAGCAGCTCTTATCGCAATGATCGGTTTTTTACTCTCGCCATATGTTGTCCGATACAAAGAGAGATTGTGAGGAAATACACATACAGTAACGGAGGGCTTTAGTTCAATTAGGTTAGTTAAATGTTACATCAAAAGACGCTCAGAAATCTGAGCGTCTTTACTTCTCGTTTATATTACCAATTTGCGGGTATAGTATGATGCTAATTAGAATGTTATTAGCATTTTTCTCCCCATCAACCAAACCCGTTAGACTGATAACACTGCCTTTTTTATAAGGTAATCAGAATTAAAGTGTCAATCAGAAGAAAGACCACTTTTTTAGAAAGTGGCCTACTGAAACCTAGTCTACTTCAATTCGTAGAGCATCAATTTTTTGACAGTCAACGATAAGAGTTGAACCACGTTCTATTGTTGTATCAATAAAGAATGCACAGCAACTATTATGGTCAAATCTTTTAAAAACGACATCTTCTAATATTTTACCTCCGGATAAGAAAACGTCAACTTCTGTACCTTTTCTTAATTCTCTTAATAGGTCACAGATACAACCATTGCAACGACCTTTATTATTACTAGAACTTGATTCACTTCTACATTTACTACAATTACAACCCATTTGTAACACCCCTTTTCTTGTCTGTTTTTGTAAGGCTAGCATTACATTAATAGACTATGATTTGAAAATAAAAAGAGCTAGGTAACGTAACTACAGAGAATATAGAACTTTTGATAAAGAATTAACTAAAGTATGCAGTAGTAAGCTTCGAACTAAATATGTATGCGAGGGTGGAACGATAAAAGGATCACTCTCGGGTGGCGGGAAAGTGATCCTTGTTACAAAATACATTAAAAAGATGACAAGCTATTCTTAATTGACTATCATCCCTAACACTTACTACTTTTTGTTAGCATTCTTTGTTTGGTAGGAAAGTAGCACCGACAAGAACTAAAAGTATGAAAAGTACGACGATTAAAACGAACGTTAAACTATTGTTATTGCTATAACTATTGTATCCACCATAGCCACCATAGCAATTACCATATCCTGAATAGTCCATTAAAATCCCTCCTTCCGTCTTATATTATTCTTAGTAGGGGGAGAAGGTAGGGCAAAAGTACAGGAATAAGTTTGTGGTGTAGATATAGTTATGACTCTTAAACTGGATCTTCATTATATAGAAAATAATTACATTAGCCGTAAAAACTTTCATTTAACAAAACAGCGCTTCAATCACTTGCCATTTGCCCCTATGAATTCGTGATAAAGAGAAGTCCGAGTAGTGTCACTAATTGTTAATCCGTGTTTAATGAATGAATTAAATAAAATAAATAAAAATGGAAATTATATGTTAATGTAATAATGTGCAATGGAATATCCTGCATTCTCTTATAGAAGTATGGAAGCTTAGATGTACAAAAAATATTGGAGAGTGATAGAGTGAATTGGTTAAAGTATGTTATTGGATTTTTAGTAGTAATAGCTTTATGTACTGTTATTTGGTTTATTCGTCCTACGAATCAGCAATTAGAGGCAAAGGTCATTGCTCTTGAAGAACAAATTGGGCGTCATTATTTAAACGACTTCGATTCATTGGAAAGAACGGCTGAGCAACTCCTGGAATATGATTTGAATCTACCTATAACCGAAGAAAACGGAAAAGTAATTGACGTACTTTCCCGAGATCTAGACACTATATTAAACAACCTCTTTTATAATCATCCGTTAATATATTCAGAAGAAAGTACAACGATACATTCAAAATGGCATAATGAATTATCACAAGCAAAATGGAATCTACCGTTTTATGGCAAAGAACTTCCACTTACAAAAGATGAAGCTGCCGAATTATATCAAATTCTCCAGGCAAGTCGTTTCATTGCTAAGGATTTTAGTGATATTATTGGGTACGATTATCAATCCGCATATGATGCAATGCACGATAAAGAGCACGAAATGGTAGAAAGAATCAATTACCGTCTATCTATTAAATATTAATTTAACAATAAAATTTGAGGGGAATATTGTTAAAGAAGCACATAAAACGTTCAGAGTTATTTCTGTGCGTTTTTATTTGCCGATTAATTATTAAAAAGTATGTTTTTTCTCCCTAATGATAGCGAGTATGTTCTGATGTCGGTTACTCGTTATACAACAAATAATTCCAGTAGAAGTAAAACTTTCATTAAACAAAACAGCGCTTAATTCATTTGCCATTTGCCAATCCTGTATTTTAAGGAGCGGTAAAGATGGAGAACCGTTTTTTCATTGGGGTATTTAACGGCTTAATTTTAAGCATCATTTTATGGACTTCTATTTTTGGCTGGGTGAGAATAATATCCGGTCTATTTAAGTAATAGGGAACTTCGAATAACGACAATTGTTTGACAGTGTAAGGAATCAATGATATATTTATCTCGAATTAAAGATAAATGAATTCGTGATAAAGAAGGAGTGAAACTTTATGAGTGAATTTGATAAACAGCTAAAAGCATTTACTGTATTACACCGAGCAACGACAGCCGTACATGAAGCAACGAAGAAGGATATTCAGCAAAGTGATTTAAATTTAACGGAGTTTGCTGTAATGGAACTGCTTTATCATAAAGGTGATCAACCTATCCAAGTCATCGGAAAAAAGGTATTAATTGCAAGCAGCAGTATAACGTATGTTGTCGATAAACTGGAGAAGAAAAATCTAATCAAACGAGTTGCATGTCCAACTGACCGCCGTGTGACATTTGTATCGCTGACGGACGAAGGATCTGCAATGATCGAATCCATATTTCCAACACATGAGAAAAAGATTGCGGCTATATTCGACGTTTTGTCAGAGGAGGAATTACTAGCGTTAACCGATTATTTAAAACGGGTCGGTCATCATGCGAATACTTTATAAACGATATTTTTTATATTGAAAAGAAAACGGAGGAATACACATGAACCACATTAAAGGAATACACCACGTAACAGCCATTACAAGCAGTGCAGAAAAAAATTACGAATTCTTTACTTATACATTAGGTATGCGTCTTGTGAAGAAAACGGTAAATCAGGATGATATTCAAACATACCACCTGTTTTTCGCTGATGATAAAGGCTCTGCCGGAACAGATATGACATTTTTTGATTTCCCGGGAATCCCAAAAGGCACACATGGTACAGATGAAATATACAAAACAGCATTCCGTGTCCCAAATGATGCAGCATTGGATTATTGGGTTAAACGTTTTGATCGATTAAACGTAAAGCATGAAGGCATTAGTACACTATTTGGCAAACAAGTATTATCATTTGTTGATTTCGATGATCAGCAGTACATGCTTATTTCAGATGAAAATAATGAAGGCATTGCATCAGGTACGCCATGGCAAAAAGGGCCGATTCCATTGGAGTTTGCAATTACTGGCTTAGGACCGATTCATATCCGAGTTTCACAATTTGATTATTTTAAAGAAGTACTTGAAAAAGTAATGGTGATGCGTGAAGTAGCACAGGACGGTTCATTGCACTTATTTGAAGTTGGTGAAGGTGGCAACGGGGCATCTGTTATCGTCGAGCACAATACAGAGCTAGCACCGGGACGTCAAGGCTTTGGTACGGTTCACCATGCGGCATTCCGATTAGAAAATACGGAAGTACTGCATGAATGGACAAAACGTTTGGAAGGCTTCGGTTTCGGTACATCAGGCTATGTTGACCGTTTCTTCTTTGAGTCGCTTTATGCGCGTGTAGCACCTGGCATACTATTTGAGTGGGCTACTGACGGGCCAGGATTTATGGGCGATGAGCCGTATGAAACAGTTGGGGAATCGCTATCATTACCACCGTTTTTAGAAAGCAAACGTGAATATATTGAAAGCGTTGTTCGTCCAATTGATACAGTACGTTCAACAAAAACAATTGAAAAAGAATATGAATAGTTTCTACTATATAAGAACGGAGAATGACTATGAACTATATTTTTAATAAAGGAAAAAGTGATAAGCCTGTATTGTTACTGTTGCACGGCACAGGAGGAGATGAAAACAGCCTACTTGCACTGGCAGAAATCATTGATCCGGAAGCATCAGTTTTAAGTGTACGAGGCAATGTGCTGGAACAGGGAATGCCACGATTTTTCCGCCGTTTAGCAGAAGGTGTTTTTGATATGGAAGATTTAGCACTGCGTACGAAGGAACTCTATGAATTTTTAGATGACAAAGCGGTAGAATACGAGTTTGATCGCAACAATATCATTGCAATCGGTTATTCAAACGGTGCCAATATTGCTGCTAACTTGTTATTTGAATATGAAAATGCATTAAAAGGTGCGATACTGCATCATCCAATGGTGCCAAACCGTGAAACGACGGTTGCCAAACAGGGAGGGACAGCTGTCTTTATCGCAGCTGGTGTTAATGACCCAATTTGCCCACAGCAGGAAGCAACCGATTTAGAACGTTATTTGTTGGGGGCAGGTGCAAAGGTGACGTTGGAATGGGAATCAAACGGGCATCAGCTTACGATGGGTGAAGTACAAAAGGCGAAAGCTTGGTATGAAGCGACATTTTCATAAAAAAATGGACCTTTTCTGAAATAATTTTCAGGAAAGGTTTTTTAGTGTGTGGACAATGAGATTGTTTATGACATTGTTAGCTCAATAATAAAATGTATTTTAATTACATAATTTGGTAGTTATAATGTTTATATAAATAGGTTGGAAATTTATCCAGAACTGGAGGATGAAATATTGCAAAAGAAAATAAAAATAATTGAGGATAGAAAAGCATTTATTTTAGCTATTGGCATATTAATTTTTATTTGGATCTTTTTCAGTAACTACTGGCATTATCCATCTCCACCGATCGATTCACTCACTGCAAAAGAGGTTATTCGTATTGTAGAGGAAGAGGGTTCTGAGCGCGAGTTTATGAAAATCGCTACTGAAAATGATTTTGATTGGTATGTTAGTAAGGGTGCTTTCTATTTTGGCAATAATATATCTAATTCACTCTCAGATAGAGGTTGGCATTATCAAAAGTCAATACCTTATTATAAATCGAACGGAAAACTGATACGTATTGAAGAGATTTTCACTAAAAATCAATTCGCCGGTAACCTAGGCACTACTCTCAAATTAGAATTATACAGTTGGGAGGAAGGAATTTTGTTTTTGAAAATACCGAAAGATATAGAATTTAAAAATGATTGACGAGAGAGAGAAAGGGGGAGTACCCAATTAATAAGCGGAGAAATTCCGTTTATTATATGAATTTCTTAGATTTTCATGAAAATAAGGGTAAAAATTCCGCTTATATGCCTGTGAACCCTGATATTTTGCTGCTTTTTAGTGAAATAAGCGGAAATTCTCCCTCTATTTAGCCGGATTTTTTAGTGATTTTCAAAATAAGCGGAATTTTTACCTCTATTGCCGCACGCTCGATTGATCTATTAGCGACGCCAATTTATCCTTTGCATAAATTTATTTGCAACCTATAATTAAAACAACGATAGTAAAAGCTTCTACATGAGGCAAACTATACTCGTGTTAGGAGGAAATGACATGCAAATACAGTTTTTAGGTACTGGTGCAGGAATGCCGTCAAAAGAACGCAATACGAGTTCCATTGCATTCAAACTTTTGGAAGAACGAGGATCAATTTGGTTGTTTGACTGTGGGGAAGCGACACAGCACCAAATTTTGCATACATCAATTAAACCGCGGAAAATTGATAAAATCTTCATTACGCATTTACACGGTGACCATATATTTGGACTGCCTGGTTTTTTAAGTTCCCGATCCTTTTTAGGTGGGGAGAGTGTATTAACGATTTACGGGCCAGTTGGTTTAAAACAATGGATTGAACAAACATTACAATTATCGAAAACTCATTTAACCTATCCAATCGAATTTGTAGAAGTAACAGAGGGAATCGTATTTGAAGATGAGAAGTTTATTGTCTATGCGATGCCGCTTCAGCACGTCGTTCCATGCTTCGGCTACCGGATTGAACAAAAGCCAATGCAGGGCGAGCTGTTAATTGAAAAGGCGTTAGCGTATGGTGTACCAAAAGGACCGTTATTAGGAAGATTAAAAGCAGGTCATTCTGTACAATTAGAGGATGGAACGATTGTGGAAAGCAGTGATGTGACGTCACCCCCACAGCCAGGATTTACCGTGGCGATTTTAGGGGATACAAAGTATTGCGAAAACAGTATCCAGTTAGCACAGAATGCGGATGTTATGATACATGAAGCAACATTTGACCATTCGACAATCGAACTTGCGGCCCAGTATGGACATGCGACAAATACAGAAGCAGCTCAAATTGCGAAACAGGCACAAGCAAAACATCTGCTGTTGAATCATATAAGCGCCCGTTTCCTGAAACATGATTTAATCCCGTTTTTGGAAGAAGCTAAAGCGATTTTCGAAAACAGCTATTTAACGAATGATTTTAGCCAATATGAGTGGCGGAAAAATGAATTGATTGAAATTGAATAAGCGAATTTAAATTGAGGAGTATAGTAAATGCTAGAATATTTACTATACCCCTCTTTACTTATTTAAGAAAAATATAGTCATTTGCAGAAAGTTTTCGCTATAATGGAGAAAAGGGGGATGAATGATGCAGCAACCGACAATTTCACCGAAACTATTACGATTGCTAGTTATTTTTCCAAATGTCATGAGCTATATTTTATTATTTGGAGTAGTCGTCTACATACGTACCAACCTAGATATGTTAAAGGCAACAGATAGTTTAACTATGTGGCTGATTATAGCCGCAGTACTAGGTCCGATTTCTTTGTATACGACATTTAGTATTGTGAAGCGAATTAAGAATGGAATGTTGTAAAAGGTTCCGGTTCGCATAAGGAATGAAAACAATTAAATTATTAATCATATTTCTAAACACTCAGTCATTATTTAAACTGAGTGTTTTTAATATTTAGCTTAAACTGGTGAGTCAATCTATTAAATATTTACTTTTGAAGCCCAATTTGTGAAACCGATTTTCATTAATTTTTCGGCAGCTTCACTTGGACTAATGAGGAAGTCATGTTCTACCCAATTTTTTAAGAAGCCAATTGTGCCGAAACTTGCAAAAATGGCATAATCTAAATCGTTATAAACGTACATTAAATAGTTGCTCAGTTCAATGGCAAGATGATGAAAATCGAGTGTATTTTGCAATGCATGTTGATAATAAGAGCGGTATTTAATAATGTGTTGACACAGGTTGAGCGTAGTTGTACTACTGAATTCATGAGGATTTTTTATTTCATAATGCATGAAAAATTCCCTGTGAATCTGCTGTTTTACATACAAATGGAGCTGCTCTCGATTGGCGAAATGAGTGTAAAAGGAAGAGCGTGATGTATTAGCAACTAGAACAATTTGTTTTACTGATACTTGGGTAGGTGGATGTTGATGAAGGAGTTGCAAATAAGCTTCCTGAAACGCGTTTTTTAATGATTTCAAATGTGACAACTCCTCGGACATTTTCATTCAAAATGTCTGAATTATATTTAATGAATGCGGTTACAATTAAATTATAAAAATATTGGAGGTATGTCAAATGACAAATCAAGTTTATGTGATTACAGGTGGTTCTGGTGGAATGGGTAAAGCGACTGCTGAACTCGTAGGGAAATACGGTACAGTATTACTTGCAGATATTTCTGAGGAGCGTTTAGAAGCAACAAAACAGGAGTTAGCTACAAAAGGGATTACGGACGTTCATTATCAAACAGTTGATATTACTTCTAAAGAAAATGTAGATGCTTTAGCAGCAAAAACGAAACAACTAGGTACATTAAAAGGTTTAGTACATACAGCAGGGATTTCTCCAACTATGGGTGATGCAAAGAAAATTTTAGATGTTAACCTAACAGGAACAATTAATGTATTAAATGCATTTTATCCGCTAGCAACTGAAGGTACATCTGCAGTTATTATTTCATCTATGAGTGGCTATATGGTACCCCCACAAGGACCTCATATGGAAGTAATCCGCAATCCATTTGGTGAAAATACTGTCGAAACGCTAGAGCAATTTTCTCAAGGGAATTCTGGCGCGGCATATACGTTTTCTAAATTAGCTGTACAAGTAATTGCTGAAGATCAGGCTTGGCATTGGGGTGAAAAAGGCGCACGTATTAATTCACTTTCTCCAGGGACGATCAATACATCAATGGGTCGCCAAGAGGCAAAGCAGTCTGAGCAAATGGCACAATTACTTGCGATTACACCTTTAAAAAGAGAAGGGGAAGCACGTGAAATTGCAACGGCTGTTGAATTCTTATTGAGCGATGCAGCTTCTTACATTACAGGTATCGATTTACGTGTAGATGGGGGAACAGTGCCAAACTTACGTAAAGTACAAGCAGCCCAACGATAATATATTTTCTTAATAGAAGAGCTTGGGTGCAAAAATACCCCAAGCTCTTTTGCATACATACTATTTTCATTTGTTATTATATTACTTGCCATTTCCGATACGATTTTGTTTAGCATGTGATTTATCAAACGGTCGAATTAAGTTTTTTACTCCCCGCGTGCCAGTTCTCTGGACCGGTTTTCTGCGCTTCTGACGCAGTTTGCAATTGTCTCGTTAAAGGACATGGATTCCAATGCTTTAATCCCAGCCTCTGTCGTTCCTCCTGGACTCGTTACCTTTTTGCGCAGTGTTTGCGGCTCGACATTACCGGATTTCAGCATTTCCGCAGATCCTGCAATCGTCTGAACCATTAGCTCCCGTACGACTTCCTTTGATAAACCGAATTCAGCTCCGGCATTTTCAAACGCTTCAACTAAATAATATAAGTAAGCAGGGCCACTGCCGGATAGAGCTGTTACCGCATGGAGTTTTTCCTCCTCGACTTCAATGACAGTGCCAACCGCTTCAAGCATTTGAATATAAAGTGCATGTTGAACTTTTGTTACATGTTTATTGAATGCAATACCTGAAGCAGACATCCCGATTGTAGCGGAAGTGTTTGGCATGACACGGGCAATTGGTCGGCTTCCAAGATACTGCTCGATCGTCTCAATGCTAACACCTGCCAGTACCGATAAAATCGCGGTATCAGTACCTAAATGAGGTGCAATTACCTCCATTGCAGCGCGGGCATCTTTTGGCTTCATTGCTAAAATAACCAGATCCGCATCGTGCAACTGCGAAGTATCCCCCATTAGGTTGACATCATAGGCTTCAACAAGTTCCTGTAAGCGTTCTTTATTGGACCGATTGGATATGAACAAAGCCTTTGGGTTAACGACACTCTTTTTTATCCACCCATGAATGAGCGCTTCTGCCATGGACCCAGCGCCGATAAATATAATCTTTTGCATATTCTATCCCTCCGATTTTTAATTCCGATTCCTGTTAATGTTAAGATTTTTGTTTTAAGAACATAAAAAAGCATTTTCATCCCTACAATCAGTAAGGACGAAAATGCATTGATTTCCGCGGTACCACCTTTATTCACACATAATGTGTGCAGCTTCAGCCTTTTTATCGCAAAGGGTACGGTTATGTTGTCATAACGGCTCAAAAGGAGGTTCGATTATTTCAGCGGGTTATGCCGATTTCAGCAAAGACGGCACTCTCTAAAACCTTAAAATAATGTACTTGGCTTTCTCATTGCCTGTAAATTTAGAATTATCAAAAATTATAGTGGTGTATTGAAATACTGTCAACCTTTAACGTGACGAATTAGAAAAAAAGAGTTAAAATAAATGAATAGTCATTCAGAACGAGCAAGCCAAAGGGGATTAAAACATGGAAGTACATAAAATTGTTATACCAACACCATATGCAGTGGGAGATGTAAATGCTTTTCTAGTAAAAGGAGATGCACTTACTTTATTCGATGCAGGACCGAAAACGGAAGAAGCGTATGAAGCGATCAAATGGGGTCTGCGCAGTGCAGGTTATGATTTGAAAGACGTGGAACAAGTCGTATTAACTCATCATCACCCGGATCATGCAGGGTGGATCGATGCATTTCCAGGTGCGGAATTGTTAGGCCATGAATATGTCGATTACTGGATGAAAAAAGAACCATCATTTCTACAGTATCACGAGCAGTTTTTTAAAAAGCTATTAAAAGAGCAAGGTGTACCTGATAAATATGTAAACCGAATCTTACACGTAAAAGGGGAAATCGAGCTATTCGGCACGATTCCATTGACGGGTTATTTAAAAGAAGGCGATGAAGTGCCAGGCCACCCAGGGATGAAAGTATACGAAACACCAGGTCATGCGCAAAGCCATTTAATTTTCGTTAATGAGCAAACGAGAGAATGTATCGGCGGAGATTTACTATTGGAACGCACATCTTCCAATCCATTAGTAGAGCCACCAATTGATTTATCGATGGAACGACCTAAATCACTCTTGCAGTATAATGAATCACTAAAACGCCTGAAAAACTTAGGAATTTCAAAAGTGTACTCAGGTCACGGCGGGGAACTAACACAAATTGAACCACTTATCGATGAGCGTTTGGAAAAACAAAGACAACGTGCATTTAAAGTCTACGGTCTACTAGATAAGCCGCAAACCAACTTTGAAATGACAACGCAATTATTCGAACGTATTTATCAACAGCAATTAGGCCTGACGCTATCAGAGACATTGGGGCAATTTGATTATTTAGTGGATCAAGGGATGGTTGAGATTGAGGAGCAGGATGGGGTTCAGTATTACAAAAAACGTTAAAAATTTATTTATTTTGTTTTTATGATGAGGGAAGCTGTGAATGGACATTCTGGACGCGGGGGTGACTACCGCTTCAGAGAGGTGAAATGAGCTTGATTAGCGAATTCCTTACATTACTTAAATGCCACTTCAGTTACGAGTTTATCGAAAGGATGTCCCTTCATGCTTAGTGATCGCTGGATTCCGAATGATAGAAATCAAATAGCGACTAAATGTAACGAAACTAAAAAATATTGTGTGTAAGGGGAATAATAATGCCTTGTAAAAGTTGTTTGGTTTTGGAATTACAGTTTGATATTTTGTTAAAGGAATCAAAAAATTTATCGATGATACCTGTATTAGTCAACCACTTTCAAAGAAGAGATTTAATGATAAAAGTCAAAGATAATCAGGTAATCATTAATGAATCTAGTGTAAGAGAACTTTTAGATTTTAGTGAACACTTTATGGATATAGAAAATCTCTATTTTCGTTTTGAGGAGAATGATTGGAAACCTATTAAGGAAATAGAAAACATTTTAGACATGAAGTGGATTGATGAGGTAATACATAGAAAATCCATTGTTAGCTATTCGCAGCCTATTGTCAATTCAAATGAGGTAATTTACGCATATGAGGTGTTATCTCGATTTACACGTGAAGATGGAACCCTTATCTATCCAAATGAAGTTTTTACTGCCGCCAAAAGCCGTGGACGTTTATATGCTTTAGATCGTTTATGTCGAATGGCCGCTGTTAGCTACTCAGCAATTTTGAAAAAAAAGACTTTTATTAATTTTATTCCGACTTCAATCTACTCACCTGAGTTTTGCTTACAGTCAACGGTTAAACTAGCTAATTCATTAGGAATTGATCCAAATCAACTTGTATTTGAAGTAGTTGAATCTGAGCAAGTAGATGACATAGAACATTTAAAGTCTATTTTAAATTACTATAAAGAAAAAGGTTTCCAGTATGCTTTAGATGATGTCGGTGAAGGTTACAGCACTTTGGAAATGCTAAAAGATATTCAACCTCATTATATGAAATTGGATATGAAGTATGTACAAGGTGTAAGTGCCGATCACGAAAAACAAAAAATTGCTCAAATGTTCTTAGAAAAAGCAATTGAAGTTAGCGCTACACCATTAGCAGAGGGAATTGAAAGCAGAGAAGATTTTGAATGGTTAAAGCAATGTGGTTATCAACTATTCCAAGGGTACCTATTTGGAAAACCTAGCATTGAGCCTAAAAGATAAATAGTGGAATTAATAGAATAAAGGGGATGGAGTGCCAGGTTACCTAGGAGGATACTGAGTGAGACATCGGGGTGATTCCATTATTTGGTGTATCGGGTAGCGAATGGGATTAATTATTACAAAAAACGATAATAATTTATTCGCTTTGTTTTATTATGAGGAAAGCTGTGAATGGACATTCTGGACGCGGGTTCAAATCCCGCCGTCTCCATATAAAAAGATCGAAACCCTAGATAAATAAGGGTTTTCGATCTTTTTGTGTTATAGGAGAGTATTTCCCACCCATCACTAAAACTTCTATCATTCATTCGATATAAATGAAAATTTTAAAATTATGTGTCTTAGTAAAATAAAATTATATAAAATATACTACTATGTTACATTATTTGGTAATATTAAGTGTAATTAGAAATTGGAGGTTTTATTATGCCATTACCATTTATTCCGCTAGTAATTGCAGGTGCAGTGGCGGCTTCGACAGCTGTAGCAAGTAAAAAAGGATACGATTCTTATAAAAATATGAAAGAAACGAAGGAGCTAGCAGAGGAATTACATAAAAAGTATACAACTGCGTACGATGCCTTTGATAGCATGAAAGAACAAACGAATGAACAATTCGAGCATTATGGAAAGCTAAAGCTGGATATTTTAAATGAAACGATGAAGCATTTCATTAAATCTTTCAAACAAATTAAACATATTGAGTTTAAAAATGAGTCTGAAATTGAAAGCCTAGTTAATAGTGCAGATGTAGACCAACTTGTGGTTACGATTGAAAAGCAAGTTGTAAAGGCAGGTCAAGTACTGACTGCGGGTGTGGCATCGTTAGCAGGTGGTGGCTTAGCAGCTATGGGAGCTGTAGGTGCGACAACTACATTTGCTGCTGCTTCAACGGGTACGGCTATCGCATCATTAAGTGGAATTGCAGCACAAAATGCTACATTAGCATTCCTAGGAGGGGGCTCACTTGCGACAGGGGGCTTAGGCATTGCTGGTGGAACGATGGTACTTGGAGGTATTGCGTTAGCTCCAGCCTTAGCACTAGGAAGCTTAATTTTCGCTGCGACGACTGAAAAGAAGCTTGAGAAAATGTATGAGAAAAAAGCTGAAGTAAATGCTGAGGTGCAAAAGTTAACGTCTGCTTCAGCAGTATTAACGAGAATTGAAATGGCTACAAAAAATATGTATGATTTAGCGGATGGTGTAAAGAAAGTATTCGACCGTGAAATTAAAAGTATGGACCTCATTTTAAGTGAAAAGGGCTTAGATTTCCGCAAATACACAAAGGAAGATCAGCAAACAATTCATAAAAATTACAAGCTAGCAGTTATTACACGTGATATTTTAAATATCTCGATTTTAACGGATAAAGGTGATTTAGTGCCAAATTTACAGCAGGTGATTACTACAGAAAAAAGAAAAATTCAAGCATTATAAGGAGGCGCTCTGATGGTTGCATTAAGGCAAACTGAGATGGATTTTATAGCCGGACAAGTTGTTAGTGAAACAATTGAGAAACAGGGCAATGCATTAATTGAAACTGTTGCAGGAATGGACCGTTTAAAGGATGTAGCCAAGCAGTATATCAATTGTGCTCCTAATATAACGCAAGGGCGTATGTTTGAAATTATCGAAACGACAAAATTTAATGCAGCGGCAGCAAAAGCTGGGAGTTTATTGCGTGCGGTTACGACGGAGCAGTTAGGAGAGCCACATGCTGCTGCGGATATTTTCATTCGTGATGCAAAGGGCGAGGTGTTAAAGGAGATTCAGGCGAAATCCTATAATTCAATTGCAACGACGGCAAGGGCTGTAGCAGATGCAAAATATAATGGTATGGAACGTCTCGTTAATGTGGAAAAGGAAGGCCACGTGAAGGAATTAATAGAAAAGCGTATGAATTCAAACGGAATTTATGCGCAGGATTATAGGGATGCACAAGGGGTTGTGACTGGGAAAACTTCCTATGAAAATATTACAAGTGGTGGTACAACATATGATCAATCGCTTGAAGCAGCCAAAAATACAGAGCAGTTTGCGAAAAAATTGAACCGTGTGGAGTTTATCTCAGGTGCTTCTAATGCGATGCTTTGTGGCGCTTTAGCGGGCGCATTTATTGGTGGGACAGTAAGCATGGTTGCCAATGGATACAATAAAGAGTTTAGCGTGAAGGAAACGGGAAAGGCTGCGTTAAATAGCGGGTCTCGAAGTGCGGTGATTGGTGGCGTGTCTTACGGAATTAAATTTCTAGGGAAAAACAACCCGATTATGAACGGTAATATTGCTTCTGCATTAGCGAGCTCAGCTGTTAATATGACAGAGTTAACTTATAAGTTTTTATCGGGTAAAATTTCTATTGATGCTTATGTACAAGGGCTTGGATCGAACGCGGTAAGCTGTTTCTCCGGTATTTTAATGACAGCGGCAGGTGCAGCATTATTCGGACCGATTGGCGCCGCTGTTGCAGGTTCGGTAGCTTTAATTGGTATGAAACAGTTATATAAAGTGTTTCAAGCGGCACACAATGACCTTGCTTTAGCGAAAGAGACAAGAGTTTTAGCCGAGCAGATGGCGGCAGCTGTAATAGAACAAGTAAAGCAAGAGGAACAGCTATTAGTCAATTACTATAATGAATATACTCAAACGTTAAAAGAGTTAAAAGTCGTTGTTGATATGGCGGGCATAGATGAATCCTATACTGAAAAAGCAATCATTGCGTTAGCGGACGGGTTAAACATAAAATTTGAGTACAACACGTTGGAAGAATTTACAGACTTTATGCTCAGCGATGATATTTTAAAGTTATGATGTATTCATTCCCTTGTACCGAGTGTGGTGCATGCTGCAGCAGTATAAATAATATAGAGTTTTTAACTGAATACAATCGGGATGGTGTATGTGTTAATTTAGTAAATAATCGATGTACCATTTATGAGAGCCGTCCTTTACTGTGCAGAGTAGACGCTGCTTTTGATGAGATTTTTTCAAAGAATATGACGCGAGAGGCATACTATTTAGCGAACGCATTAGCTTGCAACGAACTTCAAGTAGCCAAAAATATAGATAAAAAGTTCAGAATTGATATTGATTCGCTGAAAGCTTCGATTAGACTAATCTAATTCGAAGCTTTTAAATTATGGTTCTATATGAGGTATCCAAACAATTTTAAAATTAAAAAAGCACAAAATCACTCTTTATTCTATACTTGTATTATCGAGAAATAAGCAATAGAAAGGTGATTTGTGCTATATGAAAAGGACCCCTTTGTTGGATATACACAGGACTCAATTTGTTACTGATGGTCTTGTATAATTTCAATTATCCCCGCACCAAAAGAATTTATTTTCATTTCACCAAGTCCGGTAACTGTTTTTAATTCGTCTAGGCTTCTTGGTTGCTTTAGTAATAAATCGTCTAACGTTTTATTAGTAAAGATGTGAAATGCTTTCATGTTTTTTTCCGTTGCTAATTTCATACGGAACTTTTTTAATGCTTCTTCTAATTCTGTATGATTTGGTTTGACGGGTGTAACGGTTACGTTACTTTCACTTTGATTATTTATAGTTTCTTCTAAAAGTTTGATCTCCACTGTGTCCATTTCTTCATCAGAGTTCGTATATTTAAGATGCGAGGCTTTAATATATTCGCTCATTTCTCCCATACGGTTATCCATAAAGTGAACGGGAGAGGGTTTTTTTAGTTCTCTTTTTATAAATTCTACTAAGCCGTCGACGCGCAGTATTTTATCCTTTACATGTTTACTAGCTTTTTTTGTATTAATAACGGTTCTGTTATTTGTAAAAACAACGACACTTTTAATGGGTGTTCGATTAACTGCCCCCATATCCTTCATATACGATTCAAATATTTCAACTTGTCTTTCAACTTGGCGAACGGGACTATAGAATCCCTCCTGAAATGCTAATTTGTTGCCTTTATAAGCTTGGCGAATAAATTCATCTTTCTCATTGACTAAAATATTGCCGAAGTAATTTTTCACTTCAATTATCAAAAGAAACTTCCTTGTAAGAACTACAAAGTCAATTTGAGCTTTTAAATCATTATGAAAGACTCGAACATCGTGCAGTATATGTAATGGTAAAAACGAATTTTGTAATTCAAAAAGGACGCTGTTTTCACCTTTTAAACCTAGTTCTATTAGCTTTATTTTTTCATGAAGATTTTTTTGTATATTCACATCTTGTGTATGTTCTAATTCTCTTTTATATTTTTCGATTAGCTGAACGCTTTCTGTCGATTCTTTGACAAGTATGGGTGTTTTTAAGTTTTCTTTGTCCGTTAAAGCATTTGCCATTCTTTTAAGAAAGCCAACCTGTTTGAATTCCATGCAATTTAAACCTCCTATTATTGCTGCAATAAAATGTATATAATTTACATTTTAACACAAATATTCAAATATAGATTAGGTGACTGAGTAAATATTGAGGCTTTCGGTGTTTTCAGAGAAAGTCGTCATACTAACGATTGCATGACAAGGCTTAAAGCATCCTGAGTAATTCATCCTTTCCCAACTGTTTAAAAAATGGAAAGTTTCCCTGTTTAGTGTACATACAGCTCTTTTGGTTTTAGGTCTTCTTTTAGTATATCCCCACTTATGAATCTATTTTGCTAGAGTTTGTTTAATATTAAGTAACTAAAAAACAGATTTCCTATCCGTTTTTTTGTATAATTTTATCAAAACATACATATGTATGTTTTATAGAGGGAGGGAAATAGGAATGACAAATTTTACGAGTGTTAAAGAAAAAGTAGTGATTGTAACTGGTGCAGCAGATGGTTTAGGCAAAGCAATTGCTGAAACGTATGCAGCGAATGGCATGCTAGTGGTGTTATCGGATGTGAACGAGCAATTGGGGCAGAAAGTTGTAGAAAACATTTCCGAATCTGGTGGAGAGGCAGTATTTTATAAGGCTAATGTAGCGAATGAGGAAGAAATCATCGCGTTAGTGCAATTTGCAGTAGAAAATTATGGTGAATTGGATGGCATTGTGAATAACGCAGGTATTGCAGCACCGAATAAAGTGCTTCATGAGTTATCATTAGCGGAATTTGAAGCAGTTCAAAATGTTAATTTTAAAGGCGTATTTTTAGGTATGAAATATGGAATTGAAGCAATTTTAAAATCGAAGTCAACTGGTGGTTTCGTTATAAATATCGCTTCATTAGCTGGATTACAAGCGAATAGTGGTATGAGCCTATATACAGCCTCTAAGCATGCGGTTGTTGGTTTGACGAAAAATGCTGCATTAGATTATGCAGCACATAATATTACAGTAAATGCAATTTGTCCTGGAACGTTTAGAACTGCTATTTGGAACGATGCCCCAGAAGAAGTGATTACTAGTCTGGCAAAGCAACTTTCTCCAAATGGGCGTTTAGGAGATCCAACAGAGATTGCCAACTTAGCATTATTTTTAGCTTCGGATTTATCACGTTTTACAAATGGTTCGATTATTAGTATGGATGCAGGAGCTTCAGCCGGAAAAGCCTTACCGCTAGAGTGGGAGAATCCGGGTATTTTAGGAGAATAAAATGTTTGTTATACTCCGATAAGGGGTGAAGTGTCATGATAACAACTAAGGAAGAAATGAGCAAAGTAGCTGTTTCACTTTTTAAACAGGATGGATTCGAAAACATAAGCGTCGCAAAAATTTGCGAAGCATTAAATGTAACAAGAGGTTCATTTTATCATCATTTTGAAAGTAAAAATGAGCTGTTATTATTTTGGTTTACTAAAAATGCACAGCAGTTTGTACATTTTGATCGTACAATTAGTTCGCCCAAAGCAACTTTAAAAAAATTTATACTAGATTATGCATCGCTCATTACTTTAATTGGTAAAGACCTCATGTACTTCATTTTTATGGCGGAACTCGAATTGAAGGGTGAGCATTTTTATATTTATTACGGTGAGCGACAGGAATTTAAAGAGCTTGTTGATCTGGCAAAGGAAAAAGGTGAAATTACATCACTTATTGAGACAAAACAATTAATGGATATGTTTTCAGCTGCTTTTTTAGGAACAGTTGTCTTATGGCGATTCCATCAGGATGAGTTGAATATAATCGATAATGTAGAACAAATTTTTGAAACAATTTACAAATAAGATGTGCAGGCTAGTCAAACTTTTTAACTTCTATTTATGCCATGAATGAGAGAGGATATGTCTATGGAGAAAGAAAATTTCGATATTATCATTGTTGGCGCTGGAATGGCTGGTGTATGTGCTGCAATTGAAGCGGCTAAAGCAGGTCTAAATGTATGTATGCTTGATGTAAGCTATGGTGGTGGAGCCAGTGGGATTTCTGGAGGGGTCGTATATGCAGGTGGTGGGACATCTACTCAGAAAGAAGCGGGTGTGTTAGATAGTATTGACAATATGTATCGCTATTTGAAACGTGAAGTGGGAAATGTTGTATCGGATGCGACGATTCGACGTTTTTGCGAAGAAAGCCCAGCTTCAATTGAATGGTTGAAAGATAAAGGTGTGAAGTTTATTGGTACAGTATGTCCATATAAAACATCTTATCCAAACGATCAATTTTACTTATATTATTCAGGAAATGAAAAATCATATCCTTATAAAACTGAAGCTTCTCCTGCTCCTCGTGGCCATCGTACATTTGCGAAAGGGCTCGATTCAGGGAAAGTATTAATGGAAACGCTACTTTCGTATGCTAAAAAACTACCTAATATTGATTTTCGCCCTTTATGCAAAGTAACCGATTTGTTGATCTCGGATGGAAAAGTAACGGGTGTGAAGTACCGTGGTGTAAAAAACTTTGATCATCCGAAACATAAACGTTATGCTTCAATTGGCACAAACTACGGCAAATACATTAAACCACTCGGCAAAAAAATGGATGAAAAGAGCCAGAAAATTTGGGAGCAGCACGCTAAAGATCATGAATTAACGGCAAAAGGTGTTGTATTAAGTGCTGGTGGATTTATATTTAATGAAGAAATGCTTAAACAATACGGGGCAAAGTCTCAACATGTGATGCCACTTGGTACAGTACATGATGATGGTTTTGGTATTCAGTTGGGCTTAAAAGCCGGTGGTACTGTAGACCATATGGATGTTTTATCGATTTGGCGTTTTCTTTCACCTCCTTCTGATTTTATACGTGGAATTGTTGTCGATAAAAAAGGACAACGTATATTAAACGAGGATTTATATGGTGCGACTTTTACAAAAAAGATGGTAAATGAGCACAACGGAGAAGGGTACTTAATTATGGACCGTGAAATTTGGCAGGACGCAAAAAAGAACGGTCCACGTGAATCATTATCGTTCCAAGCACTGATGATGCGTTATTTATTTACATTAGGATTCTATAAAGCAAACTCTATACCGGAATTAGCGAAAAAGGTCAAACTTCCTGTTGAACAGGTGACGGAAACAGTGAATGAGTATAATAACGCGATTTTTACGGGACGTGATGAGCCGATGCACAAAACACCGGAATCAGCTTCACCAATCTTTCGTCCACCATTTTATTTAGTAAATGTCTCGATAAAAAACTCACCTGCTTTTCCAGCACCAGGCTTAACATTGGGTGGCTTAAAAGTGAACGAAGAAACCGGACAAGTCATAACTTCATCTGGGGAATCGATTGAAGGACTATATGCAGCAGGACGTACTGCAGTTGGTATTTGTTCAAATAGTTACATTAGTGGACTTTCATTGGCCGATGCCATGTTCTCAGGACGTCGAGCAGCAAGACATGTAGACCACCTCTGTCAAATCGATTCAAACACAATAGAAAACAATAACTTACTGTACACTTAATCTTTTTTCACATTTGGTCACAAACTATAGTTCATTTGGGATCCTAAATTCATTAAAAAACCAGTCACCGGCAAAACATCGGCAACTGGTTTTCTTCTATTATTATCTCTAAATTAAACCGTCTTCTTAATCTGCAATGCCATCGCTGCACCGAAGAATTCATAGTGAATTTTATCAGCCGATACACCGAGCTCGACTAAGTATTGAATGACTGTTTCCATGAATGCAGTTGGGCCACATACATACACTTCCATACCTGGTACAAGGAATTCCTCGATTTGGGCTTTTGTTACATAGCCATCTAGATCTGAATAAACTGCTTTGTATTTGCCGTCTGTAGCGGCTACATTTTGTTCGATAGTTTCTTTAAACGCTGCTACATTTTCGTTGCGCGCACATTGGATGAATGATGCTTGGCGGCCTTCCATTGTTTTAAGCATGCCTTGTAGTGGTGTTACACCTACACCGCCGCTAATGAATAGGACAGGGCTATCATTTTGTACTAATGTGAACACACCTGCTGGAGCACTTACATCGACTTTCGTGCCGATTTGTGCGTTATGCAGGAAGTTTGAAACAATGCCGTTTGGTGTTACATCGTCTTCACGTTTAACAGAAATGCGGAAATAGTCTTCCGTTCCGTCTGTAAGTGTGTATTGACGGTTCATTAAGAACTCTTCACCAGGTACTTGTGTACGTAATGTAATGAATTGACCAGCTTTGAATGCAGGTAATTTCTCACCGTCCGCAGGTTTTAAATAGAATGACTTCACTGCATCGCTTTCTTCCTCTACTTTTTCAATCGTAAACTCTTTGAATAAGCGCCAGCCTCCTGCATTTTCAGTAGCTTTGTATAAATCTTCCTCCACTGAAATAAATACGTCTGCAATGACACCGTAAGCTTTACCCCAAGCATCGATAATTTCATCAGTAGCGGCATCTCCAAGAACTTCTTTAATCGCTGCTAATAAATATTGACCTACAATCGGATAATGCTCTGGTAAAATACCTAAGCTTACGTGTTTATGCGCAATTTGAACAACAGCTGGAACGATTGCCTCCAGGTTATCGATGTGAACTGCTGCTGCATACACTGTGTTTGCTAATGCCGTTTGCTGACGGTCTTTCTTTTGGTTTGTATGGTTAAAAATGTTTAGTAATTGTGGATTGTCTTTAAATAGATTTGAATAGAAAGTTTTTGTAATAGCTAATCCGTGTACCTCCAATACTGGTACTGTAGATTTAATTGTATCAATTGTTTGTTGTGCTAACATAAAGCGCACGTCCCCTCAAAAATTTAGATAGTTTGTTTCTTGCACACTCAATATACTGCTCAGTAAAATTTAAAGCAATATGAAATATACATCTTTAACAAATCTGTCACAAACATATATCTAAAATACATCTTTTAAAATTAAGTCGTTCTAGTCGACCAAACCTTAGAAAATGTTATACTGAAAGTGAAGAAAGATGGTGAACAGCGTGCGCTTAACAGTATATACAGATTATTCTTTACGTACGCTCATGTATTTAGGTGTACGTGGTAGAGAACATTTAGTAACAATCCAGGAAATTGCAGATGCGTATCAAATTTCCAAAAATCATTTAATGAAAGTTACTTATGATTTAGGACAGCACGGATATATTGAAACAATCCGTGGACGCGGAGGCGGGATTCGTCTGGCACTAGATCCAACACAAATTAATATCGGTGAGGTAGTCCGTAAAACGGAAGAGGATTTTCACATAGTTGAATGTTTTAATCCTGAAAGCAATCTTTGCAAAATATCACCCGAGTGCAGGCTGAAATTTGCATTGGCTGAAGCATTAAAAGCTTATTTAGCTGTACTTGATTCCTATACATTGGCAGATGTTCTCGTATCGACAGACATTTTAAGTGAATTATTTGGTATAAACGAAACTAGTAAATAACTGTTTACTAGTTTTTTAATATAAAAAAACAATGGTAAAAAGGGGAAATTATGAGAAAAACTATCTTTATAACGGGTGCTACAAGCGGCATCGGACGGATTACAACGGAAATGCTTGTAAAGGCGGGGCATACAGTGTATGCAACCGGACGAAATGAAAGTGCATTGAACTATTTAAAAAGTATTGGTGCCATTGCTATTAAAGCGGATTTACGAGTAACTTCTGATATAGAGGATGTCGTATCTCAATTACCGCCAATTGATGTCGCGATATTAAATGCGGGACTCGGCTATTTTGAGAGCGCGGTTAATTTATCCGATCAGGAAGTCGATACAATGCTAGATGTAAATGTTCGTGCGCCAATTTATTTAACGAAAAGACTGGCTCCTGCAATGATCGAAAAAAACGGAGGGCATTTTATATTCGTTGGTTCACAGGCAGGGAAGGTCGCAACAAAAAAAGCGAGTGTTTATGCAGCGAGTAAACATGCCGTCACAGGTTTTGTGAATGGACTTCGATTAGAGCTTAGCGATCACAACATCTTTGTTACGGGAATTTACCCTGGTCCGATTGATACGCCTTTCCTGCAAAAAGCGGATGCATCAAACGTTTACCGTGAAGCTATCGGAAAGTTTTTAATCCAACCGGAAAAAGTTGCAACCGAAGTAATGCGTGCAATCGAAAAGAAGCCACGTGAAGTGAACTTACCTCGTATTATGAGTGTGACAAGTAAACTATACGCAGTCGCACCTGTCCTCGTCGAGTTTTTAGGAAAAGGATTCTTTAATAAGAAATAAGGAAGATATTGAGGAACTTATTATATATAGATTTCATGGTATAACGGAATAACCTTTATTATAAAACAGAAAGTATATGAATTGATTGGAGTGAAGGGGCGACTCCAACGGGAATAGCGTGAGCCTGAGACTACAGGCTCAGGCCACGCCCGTGGAAAGCGTCCCCGTAACGGAAATCAATTCTGGTAGAGCAGAAAAACCAATTTTTTCACAGAGAAAATTGGTTTTTCGTTTTCTAGCCAATTTTTAAATCCATGCAAATATTAGCATTTTTATGCAAAAACGAGTAAGTACTGAAACCATCAAAATAAATGTTTTTAGATAGTACAAAAAACTCTAAAATTTTATATAAATGCAGTTGCGTTTATTTTTATAACATGGTACTATTCGTGTATAAACTTTTATTACATTGTATAAACATACATCATTTGGGGGCAATTAACATGGCAAATAAGAAAGTCGTATTAGCATATTCAGGTGGTCTTGATACATCAGTAGCAATTCCATGGTTAAAAGAACAAGGTTGGGACGTAATTGCAGTATGTCTAGATGTGGGTGAAGGAAAAGACCTTGAATTTATTAAAAACAAGGCACTTCAAGTAGGTGCCATTGAATCATATATGATCGATGCAAAAGACGAATTTGCGGAAGAATATGCACTTATCTCATTACAAGGGCATACATGGTACGAGCAAAAGTATCCATTAGTATCTGCATTATCTCGTCCATTAATTTCAAAAAAATTAGTTGAAATTGCAAACGAAACAAACGCTGATGCTGTTGCACACGGTTGCACAGGTAAAGGGAACGACCAAGTTCGTTTTGAAGTATCAATTAAAGCGTTAAATCCTGATTTAGAAGTGTTAGCACCTGTACGTGAGTGGGGCTGGAGCCGTGATGAGGAAATCGAATACGCTGCAAAACACGGTGTGCCAATCCCGGCAACAATCGATTCACCATTCTCAATCGACCAAAACTTATGGGGCCGTGCGAACGAAGCTGGCGTAATGGAAGATCCTTGGGTAGCACCACCTGAAGAAGCATATGGCTTAACAGTATCAGTAGAAAATGCACCGGATACTGCTGAATATGTGGAAATCGAGTTCGTTGAAGGTAAACCAGTTTCTATTAATGGTAATGAAATGAAACTTGCAGATTTAATTGAAGAATTGAATAAAGTAGCAGGTAAACATGGTGTTGGCCGTATCGACCACGTTGAAAACCGTTTAGTTGGTATTAAATCTCGTGAAGTATACGAAATTCCAGGGGCGAAAGTGTTACTTACTGCGCATAAAGAATTGGAAGATATCACATTAGTGAAAGAGCTTGCACATTTCAAACCAATCATTGAGCATAAATTATCTGAGATCATCTATAACGGTCTTTGGTTCAACCCGATCCGTACTGCATTAGAAGCATTCTTAAAAGAAACGCAAAAGTATGTAAACGGTACAGTACGTGTGAAATTATACAAAGGCCATGCGATTGTAGAAGGCCGTAAATCAGCAAATTCTTTATACTCTGAAGAATTAGCTACGTATTCTAAGCATGACAAGTTCAACCATGCATCAGCTGTTGGTTTCATCGAACTATGGGGTATGCCAACTGTTGTTGCTTCTGAAATTGCAAAAAATACGAAACAAACAGTAAAATAATTAAAATATAGTGAAGTGAGCGATTCGGTTCCCGAGTCGCTTCTTCTTTTAACTTCAATTATTAGGTACGGTTATGCTCATTAATCGAAGTTAAAGCCTCTTTCAGACACAAAGCTGCCGAGGCAAAACGGATAAGGAGAGAAATCATTATGGCAAAATTATGGGGCGGTCGTTTCCAAAAATCAGCGGAAAGCTGGGTCGACGAATTCGGAGCATCAATTGGCTTTGATCAACAATTAGTATTGGAAGATATTGAAGGATCTGTTGCACACGTAACAATGCTAGGTGCACAAAGTATATTACCAGCTGAAGATGTAGCGAAAATTATAGACGGCTTAGCGCAATTAAAGGTTAAGGCGGAAGCTGGGGAGTTGGAATTTTTAGTTGCAAATGAAGATATTCATTTGAATTTGGAAAAAATGCTAATCGATTTAATCGGACCAGTAGGAGGAAAACTACATACTGGACGTTCTCGAAATGATCAAGTAGCAACAGATATGCATTTATTCTTAAAGAAACGTGTGCCTGAAGTAGTTGGGTTAATAGAGAATTTCCAAAAAACAATCATTGCGCAAGCAGAGGACAATATCGAGACAATTGCACCAGGTTATACGCATTTACAACGTGCACAGCCAATAAGCTTTGCACATCATTTAATGGTATATTTCTGGCAAATAGAGCGTGATAAAGAACGCTTTATCGAATCGATGAAGCGCATTGATATTTTACCATTAGGTGCCGGTGCGATGGCAGGTACAACTTTCCCAATCGATCGGCTTAAATCAGCGGAACTACTAGGCTTTTCTCAAGTTTATGCCAACTCAATGGATGCGGTAAGTGACCGTGATTTCATCGTGGAGTTTTTATCAAATTCGGCATTATTAATGACACACTTATCCCGTTTTGCTGAGGAAATTATAATTTGGTCGACAGATGAATTTAAATTCATTGAACTGGATGATGCATTTTCAACAGGTTCATCGATTATGCCTCAAAAGAAAAACCCGGATATGGCAGAATTAATCCGTGGTAAAGCGGGCCGTGCATTCGGTAATTTAGTAGGTCTTTTAACGGTTTTAAAAGGCACGCCATTAACGTATAACAAAGACATGCAGGAAGATAAAGAAGGCATGTTTGATACGATGGAAACGGTACTTGGCTCTCTTAAAATCTTTGAAGGAATGGTACGCACAATGGTCGTGAATAAACCACGTCTTCATAGTGCAGTTCATTCAGACTTCTCCAATGCGACAGAGCTTGCTGATTACTTAGCGACAAAAGGAATGCCGTTCCGTGAAGCGCATGAAGTAACAGGGAAACTAGTATTTACATGCATCCAACAAGGTATTTATCTATTAGATTTACCTTTAACTGAAATGCAAAAGGAATCCGCTTTAATAGATGAAGATATTTATGAAGTGCTAGCTCCAGAAGCAGCAGTACGCCGTCGTAATTCCCTCGGTGGCACAGGCTTTGAGCAAGTTGCAAATCAAATTGAAATTGCGAAAACACACTTAAAATAATGCATAAAAGACGCTCTGTAATCATAGTTATTACAGAGCATCTTTTTTTATTTCTAATTTTTTTACTATATATTAAGAGATTTCAACCAAATAGAGTGAAATTATATCAGTATTATTAAAAAGAAAATTCTATCTTTTCAAATAAATGTATATATGATAAATTGTAATAAAATAAAAAATATTTAGACAATTCAGTCGATATATTTGAAAGGGGTAATAACCAGAAATATAAAATACTCTTTTTAAAGTGAGTTATAAGAACATATCTATTAACAATTTAATAGAATCATGCCATTCGAATAGTGTACTCATTAGACAAAGAGAAAAAGGCTAACTTAGAAAAGGGGGGCACTGCTAACATGTTAGGTTATATAGTAAAGCGTTTTATTATGATGATAATGACAATATTGATAATTGCATCACTAACATTTTTCTTAATGTTCCAAATACCTGGTTCACCGTTCGATTCAGATCGCACAACTAACCCGACAATTCAAGCAAACTTAGAAAGCTATTATAACTTAGATAAACCACTCTATATTCAGTATTTTACATATTTAGAACGGATCATTACTTTCGATTTCGGACCTTCCATTAAAAAACCGACTGAAACGGTCAATGGATTATTGGAACGAGGCTTTCCGATATCGTTTGAACTTGGTATAGCTACGATAATCGTCGCGCTTATTTCCGGGATTCTTCTTGGGACAATAGCTGCCCTTAGACATAATGGAGTCATAGATTATACTGCGATGACGATTGCGGTAATTGGTATATCTTTACCGAACTTTATTTTAGCAACACTACTTATTCAGGTATTCGCTGTAAATTTGGGCTGGCTACCTGCTGCGACTTGGTCAAGTACGAAACATATGGTGCTCCCTATACTTGCTTTGGCGACTGGTCCAATGGCCATTATCGCACGTTTAACTCGTGCCAGTATGTTGGAAGTATTAACGCAGGATTATATTAAGATGGCACGTGCAAAAGGGTTAAAACCTTGGAGAATCGTTGTAAGACACGCACTTCGTAATGCACTAATGCCAGTTGTTACAATTTTAGGCACAATGTTAGCCGGAATTTTGACTGGTACATTTGTAATCGAGAAGATATTTGGAATTCCTGGTATGGGGAAATATTTCGTTGAAAGTATTAACAATCGAGATTATCCACTCATCATGGGGACAACGGTGTTTTACAGTGCATTTTTAGTGTTTATGCTGTTTTTAGTAGATATTGTTTATGGATTCTTAGACCCCCGCATTAAGTTACACAAAAAGGAGGGGGATGCATAATGGCACAAACAAAAGTAATTCCAGAAGAATGGTTTGCACCTGCTCCAAAGGATGCGGAAAGCAAGGAACAGGTTGTACGTCCTGCATTATCCTATTGGGCGGATGCATGGCGCCGTTTACGAAAAAATTATTTAGCATTATTTAGTCTTGTTTTTTTATTCTTATTATCGGTCTTTGCCATCATAGTCCCGATTATTTCACCACACTCCGTAACGGATATTAACTTACCAAATCAAAATTTAGCGCCGAACGCTACACATTGGTTTGGAACGGATGAGCTAGGACGTGATGTATTTACTAGAACATGGTACGGCGCACGTATTTCATTGTTTGTTGGGATTGCTGCAGCGACGATCGACTTTTTAGTTGGCGTTATTTATGGTGGTATTGCTGGATATAAAGGCGGACGAACAGATTCAATTATGATGCGTTTCGTTGAAATACTATACGGCTTACCGAATTTAATTGTTGTTATTTTATTAATGGTCGTTATGGGTCCAGGTATGACCACAATTATTATCGCACTTACGGTTACGGGCTGGATTGGAATGGCTCGTATTGTCCGGGGGCAGGTTTTACAGCTGAAAAATTATGAATTTGTAACAGCTTCTAAATCGTTTGGTGCTGGCACGATGCGCATCATTCGTAAAAATTTGCTGCCAAACTCTATGGGACCAATTATTGTACAAATGACATTAACTGTTCCAACCGCAATATTTGCTGAAGCCTTTTTAAGCTTTTTAGGACTTGGAATTTCAGCTCCTTATGCTTCATGGGGAGTAATGGCGAACGATGCATTATCAGTAATTTCAACAGGGCATTGGTGGAGATTATTTTTCCCAGCCGCTTTTATTTCACTGACGATGTTTGCATTTAACACATTAGGTGATGGATTACAGGATGCTCTTGATCCAAAGTTAAGGAGGTAAACATTCATGAAGGCAACAATCGACAACAATCTGACCGAAAAAACTTATATCCATCCAATTGTGATGGAACAGGATCTGGAAGCAGTTCTCACTATCGAAAATTTACAGGTAGAATTTGAAACATTCGGAGGATCAGTTCAGGCCGTACGCGGTGCTTCATTTCAGCTATTTAAAGGGGAAACATTAGCGATCGTTGGAGAATCCGGCTGTGGTAAAAGCGTTACGTCGAATGCGATTATGGGCCTAATACCAAATCCGCCCGGTACTGTTAAAGCAGAGAAAATCATGTTTAAAGATAAAGATTTATCGACATTTACAAAAAAGCAATTCCGTGAAATTCAAGGTAAAGACATTTCAATGATTTTCCAAGACCCGATGACCGCTTTGAATCCAACATTAACAATTGGCGAGCAGCTAACAGAAGGTTTAAAGACACATAAAAAGATAAGCTCCGCCGATGTAAAGAAAAAGGCAATTGAAATGCTGAATTTAGTAGGGCTATCTAATCCGGAAGATCGGTTAAAACAATATCCCCATCAGTTTTCAGGTGGGATGCGACAGCGTATCGTAATTGCGATCGCCTTAATTTGCGAACCGGAACTGCTAATAGCAGATGAACCTACAACTGCACTTGATGTAACCATTCAAGCCCAAATATTAGAACTATTTGCTGAGATCCAGCAGCGTACTGGTGTTTCGATCATTTTAATTACACATGATCTTGGTGTTGTAGCAAAAATTGCTGACCGAATTGCGGTTATGTATGCAGGTCAAGTGATTGAAATTGGTACGAAACGAGATATTTTTTATAACCCTCAACATCCATATACACAAGGATTATTAAATTCGGTACCTCGCCTTGATTTAATGGAAGAGGAGCTTAAGCCAATTGATGGCACACCCCCTGATTTATTTGCACCACCACCGGGATGTGCTTTTGCAGCAAGATGTCCAAAAGCAATGATTGTGTGTAATAAAGTTGAACCTGATACAACGGCAATAAATGAATTTCATCAAGTAAGCTGCTGGCTTCAGGATCCGCGTGTAAAACAATAGGGTGAATGGCATGAAAATGCTTTATATAAACATTTCACAACAAAATAGGATAAAGACAAACAGAGGGGGATTTTAATGAAAAAATGGTTATCGCTATTGCTATTGTCATTACTAACAATTGTTTTAGTAGCATGTACAGCAAATGAAGAAACAGAAAGCAAAGATTCCGAAGAAAAACCAGCTGAAAACGCTGAAACGGAGTCTACTGATGAAGAAAAAGTACTTTATTTAAATAATGCAAATGAACCAACATCATTTGACCCGTCAATCGGATTTGACTCCGTTTCTTGGGATCCATTAAATAACTTAATGGAAGGTTTAGTCCGTCTGGACAAAAATCTTGAGCCTAAGGAAGCAATGGCTGAAAAATACGAGATTTCAGAAGATGGATTAACGTACACGTTCACATTACGTGATGCCGAGTGGACGAATGGTGATCCTGTAACGGCAGGAGACTTTGTTTATGGATGGTTACATATGTTAAATCCAGAAACAGCTTCTTATTCTGCTTTCTTAGGAACAGGGTATATCGAAGGTGCTCAAGCTTACAACGAAGGAACTGGCGATGCTTCAGGTGTTGCCATTAAGGCTATTGATGAGAAGACATTCGAAGTGAAATTAATTTCACCATTTGATGGTTTCTTAGCAATGATTACATTACCTACTTTCTTCCCTGTAAATGAAAAAGTAGCAACAGCGACACCTGACTGGTTCGCTAATGCAGATACATTTGTAGGAAATGGTCCATTCAAATTAGAGACGTGGAGCCATGAAGAAAAAATGACATTCGTTAAAAACGACACTTACTGGGATAAAGATTCCGTTAAACTGGACCGTGTTGAATGGGCAATGGTTAATGATACGAATACATCTTACCAAATGTACCAAACAGGTGAGTTAGATGTAACAGGAATTCCGTCAAATTTAGCGGATACATTACTAGATGATCCGGAAGCTATTGTCTATGACATGGCCGGCACACATTTCTACCGATTCAACGTAACAAAAGAACCATTTACAAACAAAAAAATCCGTCAAGCATTCTCTTATGCTATTAATGCACAGGAAATCGTAGACTATGTAGTAAAAACAGGAAATAAAGTAGCTGATGGCTTTGTTGCTTATGGCTTTAAAGGTCCAGACGGTAAAGATTTCCGTGAAACTCAAGGTTCTTTAATTGGCTTTGATGCTGATAAAGCAAAACAATTATTAGAAGAAGGTATGGCTGAAGAAGGCTGGGATACTTTACCTGCTGTTGAGCTTTCATATAACACGAGTGATGTATTGAAATCAGTCGCTGAAACAATGCAAAGCCAGTTAAAACAAGTGTTAGGTGTCGACGTAACGATTCAAAATTCGGAGTGGGCAGTATTCCGTGAAGAGCAGGTTGCATTAAATCTGCAATTCTCACGTTCTACTTTTGGTCATGACTACGCAGACCCGATTAATGCTTTAGAAAACTTTACATCTGATAATGATGCAATGAACAGAACTGGATGGAAAAATCCACAATTCGACGAGCTAATCAAAAAAGCACGTGCTGAAGTTGATGCACAAACTCGTTGGAACTATTTATTAGATGCAGAAAAAATCTTAATTGAAGACGCACCATTAGTACCACTTTACTTCTATAACGGTTCTGTACTACAAAAATCAAATGTAACAGATATCGTTCGTCCAGCAGTAGGTTCTATTGAACTGAAATATGCAGACAAAAAGTAATATGAAATTGCGACGTCATAACGGCGTCGCGATTCCTTTATAGGAATCTTGTTTTTACACATAAGTGAATGAATGGCATTCATTTATGTGTGAAAATACGAAAGGGGAAATAATAAATGAGACAAAAACCAAAACGGCTGAAAAAAGGGGATACAGTTGGCATTATTTCACCTTCAGGACCTTATCGTGATGGTCAGTTAGAAAAAGCACTGCCCTTTTTGGAAAGTCTAGGGCTGAACTATAAACTCGGTGAAAATTGCGACAAAAGATGGGGTTATTTAGCAGGATCGGATGAAGAACGTCTAAGCGATTTACATACAATGTTTTCGGATCCTGATATTGCTGGTATTATTTGTGCTCGAGGCGGTTATGGTGCGGCACGTATAACCGACAAAATCGACTTTGAATTATTGAATAATAACCCGAAAATTTTATGGGGCTATTCGGATATTACTTTTTTACATACAGCAATCGGTCAAAAAAATAACATAGTAACATTTCATGGACCAATGCTTGCTTCTGATGTGGCAGGGGAGGATTTTGCACCATTATCCGCGAAAATGTTTGAGCAGTTATTTGAGCCAACAGAGCTTGTATACGAGGAATCAATCAGTCAGCTACATATTCTTAGTGAAGGTATAGCCACTGCTGAAATTGTCGGTGGAAATCTTTCATTATTAACAAATTCACTTGGTACAGCATTTGAGATTGATACTACAGGAAAACTATTATTTATTGAAGATATTGGCGAAGAGCCTTACCGTGTTGATTGTATGCTGAATCAGTTACGTCACGCGAAGAAATTGGATCATCTCGCGGGTGTTGTCATTGGCGACTTTGCCGATGCTGCGTCAACAGGTGATAAACCTACATTAACGCTGGATGAAGTATTTGATGATTACTTCTATAGAAAGCCATATCCCGTTATGAAGGGCTTTAAAATAGGCCATTGTCAACCACACTTTGCCATTCCATTAGGTGTAGAAGCCACATTAAATACAAAGGAAAAGACTTTACGTATTATGCCGGGGGTGCAATAAAGGGTACATTATCAATCTTGAACAGTCACCCGAATTAATCGCTTTAAAGTGGCACAACATACCTACTTTAACAAAGAGTAAATGATGTTTAAAAAATTGTTGGTTCATCATATAAACAAAGAAATAATATAGATTAGACACTATATCAAGGGGGCTATATAATGCAGCAAGAAAAACTATTATCTGTTCAAAATCTAAAACGCCATTTTGATTTAGGTAAAGGTACAACGTTAAAAGCAGTAGACGGTATTTCATTTGATATATTTAAAGGGGAAACTTTCGGTTTAGTTGGTGAATCAGGTTGCGGCAAATCAACAGCAGGGCGTACGATTATGGGGTTGTATAATGCAACTGAAGGCGAAGTCGTATTTAAAGGGAAAAATGTGCATACCGCAAAGGGTGAAGAAAAAGAGGCAATCATTCGAAGTATGCAAATGATTTTCCAAGACCCATATGCTTCATTAAATCCACGTTCGACCGTTTTAGAAATTATTTCTGAACCTTTAGAAGTACATGGTATATATAAAGATAAAGCACAATTACGTAATAGAGTCATAGAACTATTAGAAAGTGTGGGGTTAAATAGAGATCATGCAAACCGCTACCCGCACGAGTTTTCAGGAGGGCAAAGACAGCGTATCGGTATCGCGCGGGCTTTAGCGCTAGATCCTGATTTTATCATTGCAGATGAGCCGATTTCAGCACTTGATGTTTCTGTTCAAGCTTCAGTTGTTATGCTTTTGCAAAAATTACAAAAAGAAAAAGGGCTTACCTATTTGTTTATCGCACATGATTTATCGATGGTTAAGTATATTTCAAGCCGTATTGCAGTAATGTATTTAGGGAATATGGTTGAACTGACAACGAGTGAGGCGCTTTATGAAAAGCCGCTTCATCCATATACGGAAGCCTTATTATCTGCCATTCCAATACCAGATCCGGATATTGAAGAATCCAGAAAGCGTATTATACTGGAAGGTGAAATTCCGAGTCCGATTAATCCACCAACAGGGTGTGTGTTCCATTCGCGTTGTCCAAAGGCAATGCCACATTGTTCTCAGCAAGTACCTCAATTGAAAGAGTATGAAAAAGGGCATTTTGTTGCTTGTCATTTATATTCAAATTAGATTTTCAACCTACTTTAATTTTTTTTAGAAAGTAGGTTTTTTTTGAGCTATAATATTAGTCATCTTAACAAGAAAGGAAAATGAAAGTGACCAATTCTAAATCATCTCAAACCTGGGCAATCACACTGTTTGCCATAGGCGTCTTTATGGCCGCACTTGATAATGGAATAATTAGTGCGGCTTTAACGACAATTAATCAGTCTTTCAATGTGGAAGCAAACTGGGGAGCATGGGGGGTAACGCTATATACACTCGGCTTGGCAATTAGTGTACCAATTGTAGGTAAGCTTTCAGATCGTTACGGTCGGAAAAAGTTATTTATCGTGGAGATTGCACTATTTGGTCTCGGTTCGTTACTTGTAGCGCTTAGTCCTAACTTTACTTTTTATTTAATTGCCCGATTTATTCAGGCTATGGGCGGCGGTGGTATTTTCATTATCGGTACCTCTTATGTTGTTAGTACATTGCCTGCTGAAAAACAGGGGAAAGCACTCGGTATGCTTGGAGGAATGAATGGTATTGCTGCCGTTTTAGGACCGAATATCGGAAGTGTTATTTTGGATTTAACAGGCAGCTGGCACTGGTTATTTTTAATCAATGTTCCGATTGCCATTTTCCTCGTATTTATGGGAATGACCAAGTTGGAGGAAATAAAAGATCCAACTCCAGGGAAACTCGATATGACTGGAACTGTATTATTATCGATTGCTATTTTAGGAATCATGTACGGGCTAACAAATATTACAGGGCTTAATTTCTTTAAATCGTTATTGGCGACAGACGTATATCCGTTTTTATTAGCTGGAATTATTTTATTAATTATTCTTTATTTCTATGAAACCCGTTTGGAACGAAAAGGTGGCGACCCGATATTACCGGTGTCATTAATGCGTCAGCCAACGTATTTACTAACATTATTACTTGGGCTTTTATCAGGAGCAATGCTTGCTGCGATGATCTTCATTCCCGCATTCTCAGAGCAGGTTATGGGCATTAAATCCGAGCATGCCGGTTATTGGATGACACCACTCGCAATAGCAGCAGGTATTGGAGCGGCAGTTGGAGGTATATTAGTCGATAAACGCGGTCCGATTTTAGCTGTATTATTTTCAGGAATTGTTGCCGCAATAGGGTTCTTCCTGTTCCCGGCATGGATTGATGCAAAGTGGCAGTTTGTCATTGCATCGATCATAGGCGGTGTAGGTATGGGGGTTCTATTAGGTGCACCTTTAAATATTTTGGCGACTGAGAAATTGCAAACAAATAAGGGGACTGCACTGGCATCGTTATCATTAATCCGAACAATTGGGATGACGATTGCTCCAACGATTTATGCAGGCTTCATTGCCCGTGGGTTTAGTGAAACCCCAGCAATATTTAAATCCGATTTCCAGTCGATTTTACAAAATAATGTTCAAGATGCTAATTTAACCGAGGAAGCGACAGCCGAACTTGCGCAAATTGGCAGCCAGTTTGCAGGTGGTGCAGAGTTTTCTGAACAGCAGATGATGGGCATTGTACAAAATATTCAGGATCCAAATTTAAAAAATGCGGTTTTAAACTCAGTGAATGAAGTGACTACAATGGCTGCGCAGAGCGGTTATAGTGGGCTGTTTTATTCGGCCGTTGTCATTGCAATATGTATTTTTGTAACGGGTCTAATTTTAAAGCCGATACGAAATAAATCTTTACAACTTTAAAATAATGGGTTTACATTAATGACTTTGGGGTAATTTAATTATAGACTCATGCAAAGCCTGTATGGGTGTGAAGTCTCTCCCCCAATAGTAGACTTGAAAAAATGTCCTTTTTGTATAAAAGGGCATTTTTTTCGTCATTTTAAGTAGGGGTGCTAAAATCGCTGCTATATTATAGATAATAAAAGTTCGTTTCAGTTATAATTACCAGTAAGAGGATGAAACTTTTCACTTGTTTTGACGTAAATACTAATAGTACATAGAACGGGGGAATTAATGATGAACGAAAATCCATTATTTGAAGATTTAAACAAGCGTACACAGCAGGACACAACGCAAACAACGGATTTAGTTGAACAACCGCAAAAACAGCTTGTATCCGAACAGGAGCTTTCACAAATCCGCCAGCGTCAGGAGCATTTAAAGCAACAGCCGCAAGTTCAACAGCTAGCTCAAAAAATTGATGTAAAAAATCAAATTGCAGTGTTGGAATTCGGGAAAGAAACAGCACAGGGTATTTCTAAGTTTTCGGACCGTATGCTTGCAACGATTAAACAAAGTAATTTAGAAAAATCAACGACATTACTGAATAATTTAAATAAAATTATGGACCGCTTTGACCCGCAGGATTTCCAGGAAGAACAGAAAAAAGGCTTCCTAAAAAAACTGTTTTCAAAAAGTAAAGAGCAACTAGAACGCATTCTATCGAAATACGATACGATGAATAAAGAAGTGGATGTTGTCTACAACGAAATTCAAAAATACGAAGTTGAAATGAAGCGCAATACGATTCAGCTTGAGCAAATGTATGATGAAAACCTGAATTATTTCCATTCTTTAAGTGAGCATATTGCTGCTATTGATATTAAAGTCAATGATTTACGCCAGCAAGTGCCTGCTTTATCGGCTAAAGCGGATGCAGGGGATCATGAAGCCATTATGGAGTTAGAAACAGTTACGCGCGGTATAGAGCTATTAGAGCAGCGCGGCTATGATTTGGAAATGGCACAGCAAGTATCGTTCCAATCAGCTCCGCAAATTCGTCTTATGCAACAAGGGAACAATCACCTTATCGGTAAGATCAACTCGGCGTTCGTCACAACGATTCCAATTTTTAAGCAAGGGCTTATCCATGCTGTGACAATGCAGCGCCAAAAGCTTGTATCCGATTCGATGGCTGAATTAGACCGCCGTACAAACGAAATGCTCGTTCGAAATGCGGAAAATGTTCGTCAAAATTCAGTGAACATTGCCAGACAAGCCGGAAGCCCGAGCATTAAAGTTGAAACAATCGAAACAACATGGCGTACGATTATTGCAGGAATTGAAGAAACGAAGCAAATTCAAGCAGAAACTGTTCGTAATCGTGAAGAAGGCCGCAAACGTATCGAGCAGCTGCAACTTGAATATGAAAAGTTAAAAAATATTTAGTAGTGCATTTACAAATCGGTTATTTTGCTTTCATGCAGAGTAACCGATTTTTTTATCGCCACCATTTGCAAAATATTAGAAATTAGATTATTCTTATAACATAGTAAACTTATAGGAATAAAAAGTATTTAAGGGGATGGGGAAAATGAATGCTTTATACGAACATACGAAACAATATTTGAATCATCTGAAGGAATTACCGTCTTTAGCATCGATGACGTATAAAGAGGCAAGGGAAATGCGCGCGAATTTGCCAAAAAGAGAAGTGCAACTTGCCGATGTAGCCAAAATTGAAGATCGTTCCATAACGATGCGTGATGGTGAAAAAATTGGCATACGTATTTATACACCACACGGAAAAGGACCGTTTAATATAATCTTGTATTATCATGGCGGCGGATGGGTTTTAAATGACTTGGATACGTGTCATGAAAGTTGTTCCCGTTTAGCTTTTTCGACCGGGCACATTGTCGTTTCAATAGAATATCGATTAGCACCTGAGCATCCATTCCCGATACCAGTTAATGATGCATTTGATAGTTATTTATGGGCAGTACAGCATGCTGAATCTTTAAATGGCAATCCGCAGAAAATCTCGGTGGCAGGGGATAGTGCCGGGGGGAATTTAGCAATTGCTGTTTGTCAATTAGCTGTCCAATACGGCGAGCTTCCTCCTATCCAATCACAAATTTTATTATATCCCGTTACTGACTTGAGCTTTCATTCGAACTCCTATAAACTGTTTGAGAAAGGATTTGGTCTTGATAAAGATGTGATGAAATGGTTTAGCCGTCATTACATATCAACCATTCATGATGCCCAAAATCCACTGGCTGCACCATTACGATTAAAGGAGTTTTCGAATTTTCCTCCGACTTTAATTATGGCTGCTGAATATGATGTTCTTCGTGATGAAGCGCTACTATTTGGTGAAAAGTTATCGGAAATGGGAACACCTACGAAAAGTATTGTCATGGAAGGAATTGTTCATAGCTATTTCACACAAAATCATGTTTTTCATGAAGAAATTGAAAGTACAATTCAGCATATAGAAGCCTTTTTGAATGATTTATAGGGGGAATACTGTGCAAGCTTTAAGTCGCAAATTTACCGTTGCACTCATCACAACATTTTTATTCAGCTTTGCATTAACGATTGTCAATTTTATGACAGCTGCAGAAAATAAGTTATCATTTAGTACGCTACTACTTACTTTTATCGTGTTAAGTGCACCGATGTTTTTGCTCATTGGTGTAATGACATCATTCGTTTTTGAAAAGTTTATCCGCTCACTAAAAATGAAATGGTTCAGTTATATCGTTGTCGGAGCTGCTTTTTCCATGCCGTATGCGCTTTATCTTTTTGAAGGAGCCGATCTGTTCCTTTACTCCATCATCGGTGCAATCGGAGCTGCTTTATTTTGTGGAATTCATATTATTTTTGAAAAATATATTTTTAAAAGTTAATAGATACGATATGAAGTAACTATTCAATTGTCGTAGGGTATGTGAAAGGTTTTTGAAACTTTGACATACCCCTTTTTTAATTTTCTGAACTTGATTAATAAGGGGTTAATTTGGTGAAATTGGGTAAATAACATAATAAAATACTCAATACTGTAAGAAGTGGAACTGCTAAATTTTAAAGAACTGTAAGTATTGGTTTGATGGAAAGGAAGACGAAAATGGAATTAAACTTAATGAAAATTGACGAGTTTCTAAAAATGCCAAAAAGTGTTATACGTAGAGCGAATGAGAGGGACGTATTAAGTATAAAAAATGAACTGCTAATTTTATTAAACGAAAAAACCGAGTTAGCGGATAAGATGCATATTCGGAAATTGATAAATGAAATACAATTTTTAAATGTATTTGTCGTAAAAGATGATTATGAAAAAACTGTATTTTCCTATGAACCCCCAAAATACTATTCACCCCGAGTAACAATCAAGGAAAGCGGCTGGATTGAGCTAATTAAATAATAATTCTTATATTCATATAACTTTTATAATGATAAAATTTCCTTATGCAAGGTTTAAGGAAAGAAGGTTTTATTTTGGAACGATTGAAAGGCATAGCTATGATTATTTTCGGATCAATGTTTTGGGGAGCAACAGGTCCGATGATGGAATGGATGCTGGATGAAACGGCCATGACTGCTGATTTTATGCTGGCCATTCGGTTAATAATAGCCGGCATTTTTATCTTAAGTATCATAGCTTTGCAAAAAAAATCAATTTTTTCGATATGGAAAAGTAAATACTGGTCAACACAGCTAATCATTTTCAGTATAGTAGGCATGGCGGGGCTACAATATACTTTCGTCAAATCCATTGAAGTGAGCAATGCGATTATTGCTACGTTGCTACAATTTTTAGCCCCAATTTTCATTATTGTGTATACCTCAATTATATTTAAAGCACTTCCTGCACGTAGCCAGGTAATCGGCATAGCGGGTACATTATTTGGCTTATTCTTACTGCTTACTAACGGATCTGTGTCGAGTTTGCTCGTTAGTGGGGAAGCGCTCATATGGGGCTTGTTTTTAGGTTTTACTTATGCATTTTATACACTATATCCAGCGAGGTTAATGGCTGAAGTTGGCGTTATTGTCATTATTGGATGGGGAATGATAGTGAGCGGTCTAATTTTTACCGTAAAGGCAAAGCTTTGGAAAAGTGATGAATGGGTTTTATTATTGGATCCTAATCTCGTCTTACTGATTATTGCCATGAGTATTTTTGGATCGTTAGCCTATATTTTATTTTTAACAAGTCTAAAATACATAACGCCTGTAGAAACGAGTATTTTATCCAGTTTCGAACCTTTAACAACGATGGCTATTTCCGTTGTCTGGCTTGGCTCTATTTTATATAAGTGGCAGTATTTTGGAATTTTATTGATGCTCCTATTTATTACCTATTTATCCATTGCAGGGACAAAAAAATCAAATTCCACGAATGTCTAAGTGTATAGCGCTTAGGCATTTTTGGGTATAGGGAAGGAAATGTGAGGTGTATTTATGGAAGCGAAGGACTATTTTAGCCTGCACGAACAGGATATTAAGGATGATATTAAACGCTTAGTATTGGCTGATTCACCCTCTCAAAATAAAGAGCTTTTGGATATTTGCAAGGAAGTGATTCAATCGATATTTTTTGATTATTTTCATCGGAAAGCCACTGAATTTGCAATGGAGCATAATGGGAATCATTTGCGCTTTGAAATGGGCGAAGGGACAGAGCAAATTTTAATGATTGGTCATTATGATACGGTATGGGATGCTGGAGCCTTACCATATCGTGAGGAAGAAAATAAAATTTTCGGACCTGGGATTTTGGATATGAAATCAGGCTTAGTAAGTGCGATTTGGTTTTTTAAATATGTTCAACAAATGAATCTTCCGTTAAAGCGTCGTGTCGTATTTTTCCTGAATAGTGATGAAGAAATTGGGAGCCCTACTTCAAGAGCTTTAATTGAAGAGGAAGCAAAAAAGTCTGTCGCAGCATTTATTCTAGAGCCTGCAGTTACAGTGTCCGGTGAGTTAAAAATTGCACGTAAAGGAACATCAAGATATTTACTGAACATTAAAGGTCTTGCATCACATGCCGGGAACAACCCTCGTGATGGGGTAAGTGCCATTACTGAAGCGGCACGCCAAATTTTAAATATTGAGGCTTTAAATGATTTTGAAAAAGGAACGACATTAAATGTCGGCATGGTGCAAGGTGGAGGGAAATTAAATGTCATTCCAGATGAAGCACATCTTGGAGTGGATGTTCGATCTGGTACAAAAACCGAACAAGAGCGAATAGATGATTATTTTGAAAAATTAAAGCCATTTAATAGCCGGACAAAGATTGACATCGACGGGGGCATTAACCGTCCGCCAATGGAACGGGATGAGGAAAGTGAAGAGCTTTTTGAAATTGCGCAAGGCGAGGCAGAGGAGCTTGGATTTGAAGTGGAAGACGCAGAAGTTGGTGGTGCCAGCGATGGGAATTTCACATCTATTCACACCCCAACTCTGGATGGTCTTGGACTTGTTGGAGACGGCATTCACGCAGAGCATGAACACATTTTAAAGGATCAGATTGTTGAACGGTTTGCATTGTTAACAAACACTTTACTTGAAGTAGTAAACGAATAATTGGAAATCTGTAGTATGTAATAAGTGGATTTGATAAGCTATGAATAGATGCAAAAGTTTATAAACGATAAGCTTTTGCTTTTTTTATACGAGTAAAGGAGGGTATTCATGCATTATATAAAAAAAGAACAGGCAATTTATGCAATGGATAAAAACAATACGGCAGCTGCTAGTGTTAACAGTGGAGACCGAATTGTGTTTGAAACATATGACTGCTTTACAAATCAAATCCAAAGTGAAAAACAGCCGGTCAGTAAACTCGATTGGAATCAAATTAATCCCGCAACAGGCCCCGTCTATGTAGAAGGCGCAAAGCCTGGTGATGTGCTGGAGGTGTTCATCGAAAAAATCGATATCGGTGATACCGTTACATTAATGACGGGTCCGGAGCTCGGTGTTTTAGGTGATGAGCTAACGGAAATATCGATTAAACGGGCGAAAATTCAGAATAATCTAATTCAATTTTCGGAAAACATAGAGATACCTTTAAACAAAATGATTGGTGTGATCGGTACAGCACCTATTGGCGAAGCAATCAGTTGCGGTATTCCTGATTTACATGGTGGGAATATGGATACGACCGCTATTACGGAAGGTACGACACTGTATTTACCTGTCAATGTAGAGGGGGCATTGTTAGCTCTTGGAGACTGCCATGCGGCGATGGGAGATGGAGAAGTGTCGGTTTGTGGTGGAGAAGTACCGGCAGAAGTAACGGTCCGTGTGCGTGTGTTAAAAAACTGTCCAGTTCCGACACCATTTTTAATTCGGGACGGGCATTTATCGACAATCGCATCGAAGCCTACATTGGATGAAGCAACAGTCGATGCAACAAAAAATATGGTAAAGACTGTCTTAACCTATACTTCGTTGAAAAAAGATGAAGCGATCCATTTACTATCATTAGCAGGCAATTTAAAAATCAGTCAAATTGTGGATCCAAATAAAACGGCTCGTATGGAGTTACCTATCCGCTATTTAACAGCGCTTAACAGCGAGGAATGGCTATGACGGTTGAATTATTAGCGCAGTGGATGAAGCAATCGAAAACAACGGTTGTGCTCACTGGAGCAGGAATGTCTACGGAGTCGGGTATTCCGGATTTTCGTTCGCAATCGGGCTGGTGGCAAAATATTGATCCTCGTACAGTTGCTACAACAGACAGTCTGCTAAAAAATTACGCAATGTTCCGGGAATTTTATCAAATGAGAATTCAGGCGTTGAAAAAATGTGCCCCGCATAAAGGACACCATATTTTAGCCGATTTAGAAAAGCGCGGTCTAATTTCACTCATCGCTACACAAAATGTGGACCAGCTCCATCAGCAAGCGGGGAGTAAAAAAGTAGCGGAACTGCACGGAAATATTATGACGGCACGTTGCCAGAAGTGCAACAAGCCACATGCTAAAGAGCAGTTTTTAAATAATGCGATTTGCACGTATTGCTCAGGTAAATTGCGCCCGAATGTTGTATTGTTTGGGGAAACATTGCCGATGGAGGCATGGAATCGCTCATTAAACGAAATTCAAAATGCCGACCTAGTCATTGTAATCGGGACAAGCTTAGAAGTATACCCTGTTAATCAGTTACCGCAGATGGCTAAAGGAAGGCTTGTGTATATTAACTTGGATCAATCCTCAGACAGTGGACAGTTTGATTTAGTGCTTGAAGGTACAGCGGGAGAAATTTTGGCGGAATTGGATGAAGCATTGGAAGGTTATTCGAAGGGGTAAAATAGAGAGTTGATATAATTATTTTATAGATTTAATTGATAATGAAGGGAAAATTAGTTGTTTGTAGTGAAGGCGGCGACTCCTAGGGGATAAGTACGTGGGAGAGACTACAGGCTCGACCCGTACCCCCAGGAAAGCGTCCGCCGTAACGGAGAACAACGTATTCAAAGTAGACACAAAAATAGAGCCGTTCATATTTTACGATAAGAAAAATATGAACAGCTTTTAATATTGAGGTGGTTTTAGTCCCAGTCTCTATATTTTTTTGTTATAAATTAGATTAAGCATCTGCACATAATACAAAGCTATTTAATGATAATACAGCTTCTTGTTGCTCATTCATTAAGTAGGCAAAGCTTTCTACTAATGTTTGAATTTTTGCAGGAACTTGCGGGAATTCATTGAGTAGGTAATTGCTATAATCCACTTCCCATTGACCATCTTGCAAGTAGCTAGCATCAATCAACTGTTCATTCGTAATCGTAAACCCTGTATTTTCCAGTATTTTTTTAATATGTGATTTATGAAATAGATTCTGGATATTGCCATCATCTTCAATAAACGCTGTATATAATGCCAAAATATTTGCAGCGCAGAAATGTGCCCGCTGACTTGGCAATGTATAATCAATGTCCCACTCTGCAAAGCATACTCGTTTTGCTACAGCCCGTATTTTCTGCATGTAATCTTCCAATAGTTCTGCATTTTGAAAATACCAAGAACAATGGGATAACACTACGACATCAAAGGGTTCTTCAATAGGAAACTGTAAAAAATCCGTTTCGTAATGAAAATCAATAATTTGCCCTAATGGAGAATTTGCAATTGTTTCCGATGCTTCCCCTAATGTAATAGGAGCACCGTATTCTTTAGTTGCAATATCAATGGCTGTAACTTGCCCGGCAGGTCCAACAGCATCAGCAAGTACAACGGTTGTATCCCCTTGACCACATCCGATTTCTAATATCCTCATACCTTTTTCCAATTGAAAAGTTCGTACAAGTTCAAGACGATGTGTTAATTGCGTCCGTTGAATTGTATCGTCTCCAATAATTTTCATGCAGTTTAGTATATGTTCCAATTTTTTCAGCTCCAATTATCTTTAATGATATTGAGCTATAAGTTGAAAGCTCAATATTGAACTACCTTAACTTTCATAAACTTGACTACCATCAATTCATCGACTCCTTTTCCTCTGTTCATTAAATCATTTTCCTGTCTATTGGAGCAATGTTTATTTGAAGAAAGTAAAAAAATATTGAAAAAAATATATAAAACCGAACAATTCTGATAAACATTAAAAAATAATTCGTTTTTAGTTGACATCGCTTTCATTTTTTTGTAAAGTAACAAATGACGAATGATTATGTAAAAACAAATAAAAACGTTCGTGTTTAGGAGTGTTGAAAATGGTAGATACAGTTTTCGATTATGAGGATATTCAATTAATACCTGCAAAGTGTATAGTAAAAAGTCGTACAGAGTGTGATACTGCTATTACATTAGGAAACCATACATTTAAAATTCCAGTTGTACCTGCAAATATGCAGACGATTATTGATGAATCATTAGCTGAGAAGCTTGCTGCTGAAGGTTATTTTTACATAATGCACCGCTTCCAACCGGAAAAGCGTGCAGAATTTGTTCGCCGCATGCAGAAGCAGGGCTATATTGCTTCGATTTCAGTTGGTGTAAAAGATGAAGAATATATATTTATTGAAGAATTGAAAGATGCCCAGCTTGTACCAGAATATATTACGATTGATATTGCTCACGGTCATTCAAATCAAGTAATCGAAATGATCGGTCATATTAAGAAGCATTTACCGAATAGCTTTGTTATTGCTGGAAATGTTGGGACGCCTGAAGCTGTTCGTGAGCTTGAAAATGCAGGTGCGGATGCAACTAAGGTAGGTATTGGACCAGGTAAAGTTTGTATTACAAAGATTAAAACAGGATTTGGTACAGGTGGCTGGCAATTAGCTGCACTTCGTTGGTGTTCAAAAGCAGCTACGAAACCGATTATTGCTGACGGCGGAATTCGTACACATGGTGATATTGCAAAATCGATACGTTTCGGTGCATCAATGGTTATGATTGGTTCACTGTTTGCAGGTCACGAGGAATCACCAGGTCAAACGGTTGAAATTGATGGCAAGCAAATGAAAGAATATTTCGGTTCTGCATCGGAGTTCCAAAAAGGCGAGCGCAAAAATGTAGAAGGCAAGAAAATGTATGTTGATTCTAAAGGGTCTATTTTCGATACATTAATAGAAATGGAGCAGGATCTGCAGTCTTCCATCTCTTATTCAGGTGGGAAAACATTGGCCGCAATTCGTACAGTTGATTATGCAGTCGTTAAAAACTCTATTTTTAATGGCGACCGCATTTAATATTAATTAAATTTTCAGATAACTATTGACTTCTTTGGAAATTGTCGATAAACTACATTTCAAGACAATAGTTAAGCAATGAATGGAAATAGTAAATAGCCTGTATACTTATAGAGAGCCAGTGTGTGGTGGAAACTGGCAGATACAACTATTGAACTCGTCCATGAGCTACGACCTGAAAATAAGTAGGGAAGTCGGCAGTCTCCGTTAAAAGACTAGACATCAATTGTCGTTAAGTGGAACGTTTCAGCAATGAGCGTTCAATTTAGAGTGGTACCGCGAGTTCAACCTCGTCTCTATCGTAGTGGATAGAGGCGGGGTTTTTTATTTTGAGCTCCTGTTTGTTGCATTGAAATGAATATAAGATGAAAAGGGGAAATGAAAATGAGTAGAAAAATTTGGGTTTTTGATACGACATTACGTGATGGCGAGCAAGTGCCTGGGGCGAAACTGAATTTATATGAAAAAGTTGAGATTGCCCAGCAATTAAAAAAGCTTGGTGTTGATATTATTGAAGCCGGTTTCCCTGCATCTTCACAAGGAGATTTTGATGCAGTGCAGGCAGTTGCAAAAAAAGTAGGAAACAGTTCAGACATCATGATTACGGCATTGGCACGAGCTGTAAAAGATGATATTGATTCAGTTTATAATGCGGTAAAATATGCACATAATCCGATGATTCATATGGTACTTGGCACATCGGATATTCACGTAGAAAAAAAATTCAGTAAATCAAAAGATCAAATTCTGCAAATAGGAATAGATGCAGTAAAATATGCGAAAACACTTTTACCACAAGTTCAATATTCGACAGAAGATGCTTCGCGTTCGGATTTTGAATACCTTTGGAAGACGATTGAAGCCGTCATGAAAGCTGGGGCGACGATGATTAATGTTCCCGATACAGTCGGTTATGCAGAGCCGGAACAATGGGGTGAAATGATTGCGAAATTAAATTACCGCATGAAAAATTTAGACGACTCGGTATTGCTTTCTGTTCACTGTCATAATGACCTTGGGATGGCTACAGCCAATACATTAGCGGCTATTAAAAATGGTGCGGATAAAGTGGAAGTAACGATGAATGGTATTGGGGAACGCGCAGGTAATGCGGCACTGGAAGAAGTCGTAATGGCCATTAAAACGCGCGGGGATGTTTATGATGTATTTACCGATATTAATACGAAAGAAATTATGAATACTTCGCGTCTAGTTTCAAGCTTTATGGGTCTTGATGTGCAAGTAAACAAAGCAATTACGGGAGACAATGCATTTGCACATTCTTCCGGTATTCACCAGGATGGGCTGTTAAAATCCCGTGATGCGTATGAAATCGTGCATCCGGAAGATGTTGGGCTGGAAGATATGGAATTAATATTAACAGCAAGATCAGGACGTCATGCTGTTAAAAATTCACTTTCAAAATTAGGATTTAATGATTTTACTGACGAAGAATTTGAAGGGGTTTTTGCTGATTTCCTAAAGCTGGCTGACTCGAAAAAAGAAGTGTATGATCATGATTTATATGTCATTGTTGAAAATTACTATGAGAAATCGGAAAAGAATAATCCAAGTAAAGAAACATTCTCAGATCAATTTTATGATATTGAAGATCTGCAGATTATTTCAAATTCGACATTCCCATCTGCCAGCGTAAAAATCCGCCGTGGGGAAGATGTATTTAAATCAAGCGCAGTAGGTTCAGGACCGGTTGATGCACTGTACTCTGCAATCGCAGATGTCACAGGGATTAAAGTAAAGCTTATTGAATACAATATCAGCTCCGTTTCCCGTGGACAGGAGGCTTTAGGAAAAGTAAAAATCATTGTCGAACACAATGATGAAAAATACATTGCTAAAGCGGCAGATACCGATATACTAAAAGCCTCAGCATTAGCCTATATTAATGCGATTAATAGTATCATCGTAGCAAAAATAGCACCGCAGCCTGTAATGACAATCGCGACGGTATAAAAAAAATGCTAACAACGTTCAAATTCACGACGTTGTTAGCACTTTTTTTTATTTATTAAGCTCTTCCGCCAATAGACGATAGCTGTTTAATCGTTGGTCAATTGTATAGAGATTACAGTTAATCATCGCTTCATCAAAGCCGAAGTACTCCTGCTCCTCTTTCATCTGGTTGACAACTTCCTTCGCTGACCCGATTAACATAAGCGGACGGTTTTGCTGTAAAATCATTTTGTCCATTTCCGTTAATGGGTAGTCATTCGCTTCTTCAGGAGACAGTACATTCAGAAGCTTACCACGCATTAAATTCAATCGCGTAATTTGCATAGGCATCGATAAGTATTCTGCTTCTTCTGTTGTTTCGGCAACACTTACCGCATATGTCGTAATAATTTTCGGCTGCTCCATAAAATATGAAGGTTGGAAACTATTTCGATAAGCATCAAAAATAGACTTAGACATTTGTCCATTGAAAAACTGGGCAAAAGAATAGCCAACTCCTGCTTCACCGGCCTGTCTTGCACTTTGTCCGCTGGAGCCGAGCAGCCAACCTTGAGGAAGCTCTACTTTAAATGGAACGGCGACAACATTATCGTAAATGGCTTCACCAGTCCGTTGTTCATTCATTAAGCGTAAAATAATTTCAAGCTTATCATATTGCTCCGTCACATCTGGTCTCCGTCCGCTAGCAAGAGCAGTCATAGCAGGCATATCCCCACCAGGTGCGCGTCCTGCACCAAAATCAATTCGGCCAGGAGCTAAAGCAGCCAATGTTTTAAACACTTCTGCCACCTTAAAAGGTGAATAATGCATCATCATAATGCCGCCTGTTCCAACGCGAATACGATCTGTTTTGGCAGCCACATATGCAGCTGTTACCTCAGGAGCAGAACTTGCAAGCGATGTTGTATTGTGATGTTCAGCAAACCAAATTCGCTCATAGCCTAGCTCATCGCCAAGCTGAGCAAGTTTTACGGCATTTGCTAGGGCTTCTGTGGAAGACATCCCTTTTGATATAGGTACTTGATCTAATATACTAAGTTTCATTTAGTTCACCTCTACTATTCGTTACTATTTACGATAACGAAATAGAGTCGGAATGTAAAATTATTGACCTTTTACATAAGCTTTTATTAATGCTAAACGCTCCCGTATACGAGATTTAGTGTTGACTGATTTAGGCGTAGGCGCTGCCAAAACATCCGCTTGCAGGCCAACTTTATTTGCAAGTATGACAGCTCGTTTTAAGTGGAAATCATTGGAGATGATCGTAATGTTTGTTACGTCTTCAGGCAATAGTTCTTTAGCAAATAATAAGTTTTCGTAGGTAGAGGTGGACTGATCTTCCAGCATAATTCTATTTTGATCAATACCGTGTTCTATTAAATAAGCGGCCATGACAGATGCTTCGGTTCGATCTTCATCTGCACCTTGACCCCCTGTAACAATTGCTTTAACAGAAGGATGTTTTCGTAAATAGTCCAATGCCACATCCAACCGGTTTTTTAAAGAGAGGGAAGGGATACCACCGGGTTTAACTTTTGCGCCTAATATTACGACATACTCATTGGTACCGTCTGCCTCGTTTTTTAGTACTGCATCCATTTCCTTACCAAGCCAGAAATAAATGAGTATTAATATTAAAATAATGATTAAAAGTGCAAAAATGACTCTTTTCAAAAAAATCCCCCCTTTTATGTATAATACGACGTCTAAAGGGGGAATGTTTCAATATTTTAATATTATTAAGAAATTGCCTCTTTTTTATCAGTAACAATTGCCCGCTTTTGACGTAGCTGTACTGATAAATAATTAATATAGCGTACAAAAACATAAAGCACCATCACAGATGAAAAGATTAGCTGGAAATAAAAATAGGCAGTTAACCAAACACTTGCTGTTGCGCTTAGGTCTAAGAAATGAATAACGACATTTGTCGCTGTTGCAGAAATGACCAATGGGAATGTGAATGCAGCATAGCTCGGATAAAATGGGAGCTTAAGAGCACTTGGCAATTTCATTAATACTAAAAGATACAAAAGCTGAGCGACAATATAGAAAGTGACGACAATAAATAATTGCGCTTCAAACTGCTTAAAGTAGGCTGCCAAACTAAGCGATACCGGAGCAGTTAAAATCGTCAGCATCGGAATAGTCGGTTCAGGCAGATCTTTGCGAATAAAGCCACGTAAAATAATAATTGGCACTAAAATAATAAATGCGCAAACAGCAAAAATCAAAATACTCTTCGTGAACATTCCTGATAAATTACCTGCTGTTAAAGGCATTACAGCCGTACCTACAAATAAAATGAGCCAGCTTGGAAAAATATTTGAGATCGTGATTTTATTTTTCCAAACAAAGGTTTTGATGAAGTATATAATAATAGCAATTTGTAAAACGGCAGCAGCACTCCATAAAAGATGTATTACAGCTTCCGGAATACCGTAATAGTGCAACCCATTACTAATTGATAAAGTCCCCATTGTAAAAGTAGGGGAAACAGATGCAATAATCGGGTTTTGCATTTCCTTAACTACAGAAGAAAAAGCAAAAAGAATTTTCCCCACGATTAAAATAAACAGTAGTATGCCAATTAAAAAGAAAAAATGCCCAGTTACTGACTGATTCATACTTAATAATAAATTTCCCAATGAAATGAAAGCGAGCATAAGGCCGCTAATCGGAATAGGGATAACCTGCAATAAATTTCTCACGATGTTCCTCCAATATAAATGTGTGTGTACGCTCGATGAAATTTGACGGAAATCATACACATTTGTTCAGTATAATCTATTTTACTGCGTAATTTTTAATCCTACAACCGCAAAAGCAATAGACGAAATTAATATAATACTTCGAGCTTACCGTTTATTTGACATAGTTTCCGAAAATCCCTTACAGTTGAAAATAAAACAAGATTGCGGTGATAACATGGAGCGTTGTAGTTGGGTGAAGTTGGATGAGCCGGTGTATGTGAAATACCATGACGAGGAATGGGGAGTACCGGTTTATGATGACCGGAAATTGTTTGAAATGCTCTGTCTCGAAGGCGCACAGGCAGGATTGAGCTGGCTGACGATTTTAAAGCGCAGAGAAGGATACATAAAAGCATTTGATCAATTTGATGCGAATAAGATCGTACAGTACGACGAAGACAAATTAACGGCATTAAAAAACGACGAGCGTATTATACGCAATCAACTGAAAATCAATAGTGTTGTTACAAACGCGAAAAGTTTCCTTGCGATTCAAAAGAAATATGGCTCTTTTTCAAATTATATTTGGTCTTTTGTAGGGGGAGAGCCGATAGTAAATGCATGGGAAAGCCATCACGAAGTTCCGATCACTACAGAGATTAGTGATCAAATGAGTAAACAATTAAAAAAAGACGGATTTAAATTTGTCGGAAGTATCATTTGCTATTCCTATATGCAGGCGGTCGGTATGGTAAATGATCATACAGTTAATTGCCATTGTTATAAAAATTTACGATGAGGTGAGTGCAATAAAGAAAAAAGTTGGATGGGCAATTGCTATAATAGTCATTTTAATAGGGATTATTTTAGTTTCTTCTAATTTTAATTATGAAATAACCGAAGATTTATACGGTTTCCCTATTCCAATAAAAGCGGAATTAGTTCAAGAGAGTGAACGAGTGAAAAGTTATAATTGGTCAAGGGCTTCCGAGGAAAATGGGATACCACTTGATTATGAAATTGTTCTGAAATTAAATGGTTGGAAAAAAGGAGAACGAGAAGGGGCTAACGTATTATATACAAAAGGAAATCATACCATCAATTTGGCTTCCTACCATAAAGTAATAGATATTATGGAGAGATAGCAGTTGCAAGCATTCTTTTACAGAATGTCCTTTTTCATGCTTGAAATTATGCAGAGATTTTTTTGATATAGAAGAAAAATTAGTTGTTCTTAGTGAAGGCGGCGACTCCTTGGGGACAAGCAAAATTTATTTTGCGACGAGTAATCGCAGGAGCACGTGGGAGAGACTACAGGCTCGAGCCGTGCCCCCAGGAAAGCGTCCGCCGTAACGGAGAACAACGGCTACAGGGCAGACACAAAAATAAAGCTGTTCAAATTTTACGATGAGTAAAGTTTGAACGGCTTTATTTTTGAGGGGGATTTTGTCCCAGCCTCTTATGCTTTATTTCACAATCATTGCCGGACATTGAACACGTTTCATCACTTTATGCGATACACTTCCTAAAACCATTTCCTGCAAACTGTTTAAGCCGCGGCTGCCGATTACGACTAAATCTATATTTTGTGTATTGGCATATTTAATAATCTCCGGAGCGGGTGATCCGTGAATCATTTCTACCTTGCATTTGATTTGCTCATCTTGGAATAATTGTTCAATCGGTACAATCTTTTGACGACGTTCCATATAAAGACCTTCATTGGAACTCGCATGCAATACTTCAGTTTTCACTTTGACCATATCAATGACAAAAATAATGGTTACCATTGTTTCGGGATTTATCTTCGCTATTTTTACAGCTTCCTTTGCTGCCCGAAACGCGTTTTCGGAACCATCAGCGGCAAGTAATATATGTTGATACATAAATCCACTCCTAATCAGTTAATGTAGTACCTGTTAATTTTTTCATGAGCTGTTTGCTCGATTCATCAATATTTAAGAATGTTACTACTATGTGTTTCGTCTTCAGTTGGTCTTTTACCTTCATTAAAGCTCCAATTGCTGAATCATCCCATACTTTACATTGTTCAAAGTCAATTTGGATGGAAGATTGGTCCATTGAAATTGATTTGAAATAGTCCATAAAGCTTTCCGTTGACGCAAAGAATAATTGACCTTTTACGAAATAAGTAGTGCCTTGCTGAGAAATCGTAACACGTGAAATTTCATTGACAAAGAATAGGGCACTTACAACAATACCTGCCACAACACCTAGAGCTAAATTGTGCGTATACAATACGACACCAATTGTAAGCAGCATAACAAAAACGTCTTTCTTTGGTGCTGTCACCGCATATTTAAACGAATGCCAGTCAAATTGTGTAATACACACAACAACCATAACACCAGCGAGTACAGGCATTGGAATCTGCACGACATAATCCCCTAAAACCAATATTAAAAACATTAAAAATACACCAGCCACAAATGTGGACAAACGGCCTCTTGCACCGGACTTTACATTAATGACAGATTGTCCGATCATAGCACAGCCGGCCATACCTCCGAAAAATCCATTGATGACATTGGCAATTCCCTGTCCACGGGCCTCTTTATTTTTGTCGCTTTCTGATACGGTCATATCATCCAGAATCGAAGCCGTTAATAAAGATTCCACCAAACCGACAACAGCTAAAGCTAAAGAATAAGGTAAAATAATCATCAATGTTTCAAAAGTAAACGGAATATCAGGAATGAAAAAAGAAGGTAGGGATTGTGTAATTGTCCCCATATCTCCAACTGTGTTTAAATTAAAACCAGAATAAATGGCTACTACTGTTAAGATGATAACAGCAATTAAAGGTGCCGGAATTCCTTTTATAAAAAGAGGAATTAAGTAAATGAGCGCTATTGTTCCAAGTAAAAATAACCATGTCATGAGGCTTCCGCCAATAAAGTGGGGCGTTTGAGCGATAAAGACTAAAATGGCTAGTGAGTTTACAAAGCCAATCATGACCGCATTCGGAATAAACTTCATTAGTCTAGCAATTTTTAAAGCGCCAAAAATAATTTGGATAATTCCTGTTAGGATCGTTGCGGCTAATAAATACTGTAATCCGTGGTCCTTTACAAGTGACACGATAACAAGCGCCATCGCACCCGTTGCAGCAGAGATCATTGCTGGGCGTCCGCCAACAAAGCTGATTGTGACAGCGATAACAAAGGAGGCATACAATCCGACCATCGGATCTACTCCTGCTAAAATAGAAAAAGCAATTGCTTCCGGAATTAGTGCCAATGCAACAACTAGACCTGCTAGTACATCTGCACGAATATTTCCAAACCATTGCTCACGTAAATTGTCCATATAGGGTATAGCTCCTTTAAATAATCTTCTACTATAATATCATGCGACCAAGATGGTGCGATAGCTTTTAAAAGTTCAACTGAGTTAATCAGCATTTGGATACAACGAAAAGGAACTGAGACACAACCTAAAAAATGCCATTATTCTCCTTGAGAGAAATGACATTTTTTGCTGGCATAAAAAATTGATTTCCATTCCGGGACGCTTTCCGCGGGCACGGCCTGAGCCTGTAGTCTCAGGCGACGCGCTGTTCCCGCTGGAGTCGCCCTCCATTCCAATCAATTTTTAAAGTATCGTTTTTTAATAAGGGTCTTTTCCTTATCCAATGAAATTCTGTCCTAGCCCATTTTCTACTTTATTTTACTGAACCACTAATAAACTGTTCGTCCTGATAATACATGTTTTTAACGAGCACATTAGGGCCGAGGCATTTTACAGCAGGGCAGTGGCAGTTAAGGCTTTTCGCCAAATCTGTTTCAAGCCATTTATCAAAAATTACCGGTAACGAATCGGACGTAATATTGCCTAATGCCGGTGTATCTCCAAAGTCTGTTACGATAACGTCACCTGTGAAAATATTAATATTTAAACGAGAACGTCCGTCCGGGTCATTACGCATTGTTACATTTGGAGTGTTGCGTAAACGGTCCAGTAATTTTTGGTCTTCCTCGGTTTTACTGCAAGGGTAAAAGGGAAGAGTTCCAAACAGCATCCAAGTATTTTCATCGCGAATATCTAGTAAATGATGAATCGCTTCACGCGTTTCCTCAAGTGATAATGAAGTTAAGGCACTGGCGAAATCTGATGGATACATTGGGTGGATTTCATGACGCGCACATTTCATTTCCTCTACAATTTGCTTGTGGATATGGTCTAAGTAAGGCAATGTTTTTTTGTTCAACATCGTTTCAGCCGATACCATGACCCCATTTTCAGCAAGCATTTTAGAGTTATCAATCATACGCTGAAATAAAGCAGCACGCTGATCAAATGTTGGTTTCCGTTCCATCATGGCAAAGCCAGTTTCAACGAATTCCTCAATTGTACCCCAGTTATGCGAAATATGTAGTACATCCAGATATGGTGCAATTTCCAGGTAACGCTCACCATCAATGGTTAAATTGGAGTTCATTTGTGTACGGACACCGCGGCTATGCGCATATTTTAAAAGCGGTAAAACATACTCACGTACAGATTTACGTGACATCATTGGTTCTCCGCCTGTGATTGAGATTGTTTGAAGATGAGGAATCTCATCTAAACGCTTTAAAATTAAATCGATTGGTAAAGCATCGGGATCTTTAGTCTGCAATGTATAGCCGACTGCGCAGTGTGCACAGCGCATGTTGCATAATGTAGTGGTAGTGAATTCAATATTCGATAAAGTCAACTTACCATGTTTTTCGATATCCATATAGGCTTCCCATGGGTCGTAGCTTGTCGTAATACTTTGTTTTTCTAATGTAGTCATTTTAGTTCGATACTTCCTTTCCAACAATTTATTTTCTCATAAATTATTTGAGATGCAACCTAAAACCTTATTTAACTTGGATTTATTCTGAAAGATCGAGCACCTAAAAAGCATCAACAAAAAACTACCTGACGTTTATTAACATACAGGTAGCATAATATTTAGCTTATCTCATCCATGTTGTAAGTAATTTGACTGTTGTTCTCACTGTAAAATTTCGAACCAAACGAATTGTCTACCATTGTTTCAGCGAGATAAATTTTAGAAAAGTTAACTGCCTGAATATTAAAGTTGAACTTTGCATTTTGAATGATGCAGTTTGAAGCATGCAATACGGAGTTGTTTTGCACATAAATATCCGATTCACGACCTTCAGTTAGTTGTGTTGCTTTCAGTTCAACGGTAGATTCCGAGTCAATCCATATTTGCGGATAACCATGATTGGAAATGAATGAATCCTGAATCAATGCCTCGGCATGATTTTTAATAATAAAGCCATTCCGATCGCCTTCGAGCAGTTCACTATTTTTGAAAATAATCGAACTATCATTGACAATTACCTGTGGCATTTTATGCGAGGAAATTTGACTTTCAATAATATTCACCGATGTATCTTTCATCGCTATTATTCCGTTCGTTTGCCCGTCAATGATTTTGGAGTTTTGGATAGTGGCATTAATATGATCAATCATTTCTATTTGGGCTCCGGTTCCATCCTTAATGACAGAATCGATAATGTCCAATTGGCAATGGTCAATAACAAAAATACTTTTTCCACCCGTTAATTCACTGTGACTAATATGAATCGTGCTGTCGTTTTTCCCGGCAATATGCGCCAAATCGTTATGATTAAATTGGCAGTTATCCAACGTCGCCTTGGCATTATTAACGGCAAATAACCCATTCCCATTATTATGGTGAATTGTTGTATTCAACAGAAACATTTCTGCTTCGATTACCGTAAGTGCCGCATTTTTATGGCCTGTAATCGTACTGGATACAATGGAACAAGAAGACCCTTTCTCCGCAAAGACTCCAATTTGCTTTCCATCCTCAATCGTTACACTTTTTAATGTACAGATCGAATTTTCCGTGATGAAAAGTTGCGGTAGGACATTATGTGCAAATAACGTATCGGTAAAGTTGGCAATTGATTTTTCCTTTAATTGAATTCCAACTCCCTGACTATTGAGTACTTCGCTATTTGTCATATTCAACAAAGATTCGAATGTCAGTTGCACATTGGCTATTTTATGAAATGAAAGCAGCGTATCGGAAATCGTTGCTTCCGCATATTCCCGCAACATAATACCCGATTCACTTCCATGTTGTATTTGACACTCGCTAATGTTCAAGGAACTTTTTTGAATCCATAATTGGGGAAGGGTATGATGATGAACTGTAGTTTGAGCGAGATGAATTATCGAATTTTCGGATGCATATATCCCGTTACCTTCGCCTTGCTTAATTTCACTTTCTTTTATATCCAATAGCGAATGGTCCTGTATGACTATTTGTGTACCTGAATGGTGATGGACTTTTACATTATTTAAATAGGTCTTTGAATTCGTTTTAGCCCATATAGCTTGATTTCCTTTTGAAAGCTCACAATTTTCCAGATGGGCAGTGGAGTTTTCCAAGAGTATATGCACTTTTTTGTTTTGTTCAAAATGGCAGTATTCGAAATGTGCTTTACTGTTGGAAATGAGGGTTATGCCAATATCCGGGGCATCTCTGAAATGAGTTTTCTCACAATGTGCATAGCCGCCCTTCATAGCGATTAGGACGTTTGTTAGACCACCCTGAATAACACAGTTCTTTAAAATTAATTGACCTTCCACAAAAATTTGCGACGTAGGTTGAATGGTCATGTTTTCAAAAGTAACAACAGCCGATTTAGCGATAAGTATCGCCCCTTCTACGACAACGGTTCCTGCATTTTTAGCAGTGATTGTTCTGCTATCTAGGAAAGCTAACGTCTCTTTATATTTGCCGGCATTTACGACGATTATGTCGTCATTTGTTGCCTTTTGAACAGCTCGGCTGATTGTTTTCACCGTTGAAAAAAATGAAGTAGACACTTTTACTATCACCATACGATTCCTCCTGCAAAACATGCTATATGTAATATGTTCACGTAAAATAATGAAAATAATCATTTAATTTAAAAATTACATAAAAAAATTTTGAGTTGCTACTATTTAAAATAGTATAAAACGGCTTGAATTATTCCTCTAATTAAATGAAAGACCTGTCAAATACAAGAAATAGGTTTAAAAATCACTTAGGAAGTGAAAATTTATAGGAAGAGAAATACATCATACATAAATTCCATACATTGCAGATTTCTTAGTAGAAGAAAAGGGAGTGTAATATGGTAAAACAACTACAAATTGTCCAACAACAATTAAATGAATGTTTTTATGATCGGGAAGAAGAAGTCGAGGCATTATTAATTGCACTTTTATCTAAACAACATGTGTTATTTATAGGTCCAGCGGGTACAGGTAAGAGTGTGCTATCGTCAATGCTTGGCTCCATTGTCGATGGAAGCCGTTACTTTCAGCATTTGCTGACACCTTTCAGTACACCTGAAGAGTTATTTGGCGTGCTGTCATTGAAGGATTTGGAACAGGGAATTTATAGACGGAATGTAACCAATATGCTACCGGAAGCGCATTTTGCATTTATCGACGAAATTTTTAAAGCAAATTCAGCTATATTAAATTCGTTGCTTACACTAATTAATGAGCGTGTTTATTATAACAATGGAGTTCCAATTCCTTCACCGCTTTTAACAATTGTAGGCTCCTCCAATGAATATATAGAAGAAGGAGAAGGTCTGGAAGCGTTATTTGATCGATTCCTGCTTCGCTATGAAGTCGATTATATTCGTAATGAGGACTCTTTCATCTCCATGTTGAAGGATCAAAATGAAAAAAATGTTACAAAAATATCACTGGAAGAGCTTTATGAACACCAGCAACAAGTAGCGAATATTGACGTTTCGGACGGCATTCTTAAAATGATTGCTAAAATTCGTCAAGCACTAAAAGACGAGGGAATAAGACCTTCTGATCGCCGGTTTAAACAGTCCCTGTCCATCTTAAGGGCGAAAGCTTACTTAGCTGGAAGAACAGAAGTTATCCGAGAAGATTTAGCGATTATGGCGAATGTTTTATGGGAAACAAGCGATCAAAAAAGCACGGCGAAAGAAATTATTCATGAGATTGCCTTTGATACAGTAGATGCGTTTATTCACCGTACGACAGCTGAATTCGAAACGATTATGCTGACTGCACAAACTACATTACTTCATAGGACACCTATAGCACGAACAGAACTTAGCCAATTATTAATGCAGGGGAAATCATTGTTTATGGAAGTACAAAACATGAATCGCCAAATACCTAATCGGCCCGAATTACAAAGTTTAAAAACTGAAATGCATAAACAGTTGCTACGGATTACGTCGGATGTTATCGGGTTTTAAATTATGCTTTAAGGTGGTGAACGATGCTTGAGAGATAACGTACTTGTATTTTATAGTCGATCTGTTTTCGACATCAGCGCGACTTATAAAGAACGTTTCAACGAGCTTTTAAAAATGGCGGCAAGGTTAAAAGACAGCTGTTTAGCAGGAGAAAGAAAAGTTGCCGGCTTTACTAATTTAATTGGGGATTGTTGGTATGCCTTTTATCATAACGAGCCAATCTTAAAAGGAAATATCAATCGTGTTGATGATACACAATACGAATTTATCCGTCATTTACTGAAAAATGAGGAATACGTTCAATGGCACTCCTTAACACAGGGCGATGATTTATTAAGTGTCCTTACATCAATCAGTATTGCGGAACAGCTGCTTCAAAATTTAGAGCTGTTAAATAATGATACGTATGCTGTAAATTCCGGTCAGGAACTTGGTGCCAGTACAGCACAAATGAAAGCACATATTCGACAGCTTGGAGAAACCTCAATTAGTATGATGCTCCAAGAAAATAAAAAGAAAATCCGCAATACGAAAAAAGCTGTTCGAACAGTTGGTACAATGGATGGCAAAAAAATTGAAAATATTCCGTTGTCAGATCAATTTAAACTCGCTTCAGTCATCGGTCAGAGAAAGGAACTGCAACGCATTGCAGACTTAGTTGGTCGTTTTAAAAAAATCGCCATGAAAAAACAAAAGATGAAAAATCAGCGAAATATGGAATTTCGAAATATTTCAACCGGGCATGAAGTGTCGCGAATACTACCGCTCGAATTAGCCAATTATATGATGAGGCCAAGTAAGCTGGATTTTTTAAAACGACTAAGTGAACAGCAGACCTTCGTATTTGGTACGAAAGGGAAAGCACGTAAAGGGAAGGGACCCATTATTGTCTGTATTGATGAAAGCAGTTCCATGACAGCGATAAAAGAGCAGAGCAAAGCATTTTGTATTGCGCTGTTAACAATCGCTAAAAAGCAAAAGAGAGATTTTGCCATTGTTCCATTTGCTACAAATATAGGAGAAGTTGTCTTTTTTAGAAAAGGTCAAGCGACTACCGACGATTTAATCCAATTCAGCAATAGCTTCTTAGGTGGCGGTACGAATTACGAGTTACCTCTTCGTGAATCGTTAAATATTTTATTGAAAAGTGAGTTCAATAAAGCGGATCTATTGTTTGTTACGGATGGTTCGAGTTTTTTGCCAACAAGATTTGTCGAAGAATTTAATCACTTAAAAAAGAAAAAACAATTCGAATGTACAGCTGTTGTTTTAACAAATTTATTTAATGCAATTGATTTAAATGTCGTCCAGAAATTTTCAGATCGTGTCATTGAAGTAAATGAACTATTTGAAGCTGGTGATGCGTTCGTTCTATAGGTGCAAATTGGTATTGAAAATCATCCCTTTCCAATTTTGCGTACGTTCTCCTAGTCAAAAAGCTTACCGTCTCTTACAATGGTATAGATAATAATGGGTATATGATTTAGGGGGCGTTTTTTTGTTAGTGGAAGATTATGATGAATTATTTGAAATGTCGGTAGATGAACGAAAACATTATATTCAGTTGAATCCTACCATTGTGGAAAATTTACTGGACGGAGTTGGCGAGGAAGATGCTGCCATTCGAGACCAGTACAATTATCGTTTGTTTATCCAACTTTTAACGGAAAATGCGCTAAGCGAAATGGTGATTAATCAATTTGTCGATCATCTTTTTGCGGATAAAGGTCTACTTGCCAATATTGGTGAAAGTGGGACAGGCGCGGTTTTTCAACGGTCATATTCTGCCCTGTATTTGGCGGCAATTGTAAATGCTGATAGACAACTTTCCTATTTAAATAAGGAACAATTGGAACAGATTACACAAAATGCGATTGATTTATTAACAAAGGAACAGGATTTACGCAGCTATGTTAATATCCAATCCGGTTGGGCGCATAGTGTTGCAAATGCGTGTGAGCTCTTATGTGCAATTATCGAACACCCCGAGTATTCAATTCGCTTTACTTTCCAAATTTTGCAGGCGATCCGTGCAAATCTATGGAAAGACTATGTATTCATTGATGATGAAGACGAACGTTTTTGCAATGTCATTAACGCCTTGATAGTAAAGGGTATTGAGGAAGATTTATTCATTGAATGGTTTGAACAGCTTTTTGACCAGCTAGAAGCATCTGCTTACGCGCAGGGGTATAGTGCACTTTGGTATAAAGCAAGAACTAATCAATTAAATTTAAGCAAAACACTTTACTTCTATTTGAAATTTGCAAATCGACATGAAAAGTTACGGAGTACCGTATCAATATTCATACAGCGGTGGATAAAGTTAGGTTAACTTTTGTTTTACTGCTATAATGAATTTTGTGGAAAAATGTTATGAAGCAATGAAAACTCTCCATCTAAATAGCATTTAATTTGAATAAGGAAATTGTTGGTAAGTATAGTGTGAGGCTAACTTTTTAACGACGTAGGAATTCTAAATAATATTGTAGAATAAATATGTATTTCCGATAGGTCATAATTAAAACTTATTGTAAAAGATAATAATAATGCAATTTACTTATGTATAATAATGCGTTATTATTGAATGTGGAGAAAAGAGCTTTATAACCTTTTCGATTATGAAAAAACTAGGGGGAACACAAAAATGGCAAACTTACACAACAGTCGTGCTTCATTTGAAGTGAACGGTAAGACTTACAACTACTACCGTTTAGCTGCTCTTGAAGAAGCTGGTATCGCAAAAATTTCACGCCTACCTTACTCAATTAAAGTATTATTAGAATCAGTATTACGTCAATATGACAACTATGTAATTAAAGAAGAGCACGTAAACGAATTAGCAAAATTCGGTTCTCACAACAAAGAAGCTGAAGTACCATTCAAGCCTTCACGCGTTGTATTACAAGATTTCACTGGTGTACCAGTAGTAGTTGACTTAGCTTCATTACGTTCTGCAATGAAAGAAATGGGTGGAGACCCAGCTAAAATCAACCCAGCTATCCCAGTTGACCTTGTAATTGACCACTCAGTACAAGTAGACAAATACGGTAACGCTGCAGCTTTACAAGCGAACATGGATTTAGAGTTCGAACGTAACGCTGAACGTTATAACTTCTTAAAATGGGCTCAAACTGCTTATGATAACTTCCGTGCTGTACCACCTGCAACAGGTATCGTACACCAAGTTAACTTAGAGTATTTAGCTCCAATCGTACACGTTAACGAAACAGAAGACGGTTTAATCGCATTCCCTGACTCAGTAGTAGGTACTGACTCTCACACAACTATGATCAACGGTATCGGTGTTCTAGGTTGGGGTGTTGGTGGTATCGAAGCTGAAGCTGGTATGTTAGGTCAACCATCTTACTTCCCAATTCCTGATGTTATCGGTGTTAAATTAGTTGGCGAATTACCAAACGGTACAACTGCAACTGACTTAGCATTAAAAGTAACACAAGTATTACGTGCTCGTGGTGTAGTAAACAAATTCGTTGAGTTCTTCGGACCTGGCGTACCTGCTTTACCACTTGCTGACCGTGCAACAATCTCTAACATGGCTCCGGAATATGGTGCTACTTGTGGTTTCTTCGCAGTTGACGAAGAATCATTAAACTACATGCGTTTAACTGGCCGTGACGAAGAGCACATTGCTGTTGTTGAAGCTTACTTAAAAGCTAACGACATGTTCTTTGATGCTGACTTAGAGCCAGTATACACAGACGTATTAGAAATTAACCTTGGGGATATCGAAGCTAACCTTTCTGGTCCTAAACGTCCACAAGATTTAATTCCTTTAACTGAAATGAAACGTGTTTACCGTGAATCAGTAGTAGCTCCACAAGGTACTCAAGGTTTCGGTTTAACTGAAGAAGAATTCTCTAAAACATCTACTGCTAAATTTGCAGAAGGTGACGTAGAAATTCCAGCAGGTGCTGTAGCAATCGCTGCAATCACTTCTTGTACAAACACTTCTAACCCATACGTATTATTAGCTGCTGGTTTAGTTGCTAAAAAAGCGGTTGAGTTAGGAATCAAACCTGCTAAGTGGGTTAAAACTTCTTTAGCACCAGGTTCTAAAGTAGTAACTGGTTACCTAGAAGAGTCAGGTTTACAAGACTACTTCGACCAAATCGGTTTCAACACTGTAGGTTACGGTTGTACAACATGTATCGGTAACTCAGGTCCGTTATTACCAGAATTAGAAGAAGCAATCAAATCAAACGATTTATTCGTAACTTCTGTATTATCAGGTAACCGTAACTTCGAAGGCCGTGTACACCCATTAGTAAAAGCTAACTTCTTAGCTTCACCACCATTAGTTGTTGCTTACGCTTTAGCTGGTACTGTAGATATCGACTTACAAAAAGACGCTATCGCACAAACTCCAGACGGTAAAGATGTATTCTTCGCTGACATCTGGCCATCAACTGAAGAAGTTAATGAAGTATTAAATAAAGTTGTTACTCGTGAATTATTCCAAAAAGAATACGAAACAGTATTCACTGCTAACGAAGCTTGGAATGCAATCGAAACTTCAACTGAAAACTTATATACTTTCGATGAAAAATCAACTTACATCCAAAACCCACCATTCTTCACTGGTCTTTCTAAAGAGCCAGGTGCTATCCAAACATTAGCTGGAATGCGTGTAATGGCTAAGTTCGGTGACTCTATCACTACTGACCATATCTCTCCTGCAGGTGCGATCGGTAAAGATACACCAGCTGGTAAGTATTTAATCGAAAACGGTGTTGCTATCCGTGACTTCAACTCTTACGGATCTCGTCGTGGTAACCACGAAGTAATGATGCGTGGTACATTCGCGAACATCCGTATCCGTAACCAAATCGCTCCAGGTACAGAAGGTGGTTTCACTACTTACTGGCCAACAGGCGAAGTTGAGTACATTTACGATGCTTGCATGAAGTACCAAGAACAAGGTACTGGCTTAGTAGTATTAGCTGGTAACGACTACGGTATGGGTTCATCTCGTGACTGGGCTGCTAAAGGTACATTCTTATTAGGCGTTAAAACTGTAATCGCACAATCTTATGAGCGTATTCACCGTTCTAACCTAGTAATGATGGGCGTATTACCATTACAATTTATGGCTGGCGAATCTGCTGATTCATTAGGATTAAAAGGTGACGAAACAATCGACGTTAACTTAACTGATGATGTTAAACCACGTGATATCCTAACAGTTACTGCAACTTCTCCAGAAGGTAAAGTAACTGAGTTCAAAGCATTAGCTCGTTTCGACTCAGAAGTAGAAGTAGACTACTACCGTCACGGTGGTATCCTACAAATGGTATTACGTGCTAAAGCTGCACAACAATAATACTGTTTAACATAAGTAGCACAAACCATGTATTTGGTTTGTGCTACTTTTTTTATGTTTGAAGTTGTGTCGAATATCGGAGAGAAACTGTCGAATAAGTTCGCTTAAGTGGCGAATAAAAATAGAAGTGACGAAAATAAGGTGCCAAGTGACGAATATGTTAAGTGGATTGACGATTAAGTTTGGCAAAGTGGCGAATAAATGGAATGAAGTGTCTATTATCAAAAAATATTGTCGAATAAAATTTCTCAAGATAAAAATACTAGCGTTGATTAAAATTCTCTCGAATCAGTAGATTCGTATAAACGCTTAAAATAATCCGATTTTGTTCGTATAAACCCAAACCTCAATATACATAAAGAACGCAATATTTTGTTAATTTTACATTAATTTTTCAGAAAATGTGGAAATTTCTATAATATTCAGCTACTATCAAAAAGGTAGGTAAAAATATTATTGGGGGTTTTTTTATGAAGAAAAAGAGAATGTATTCAGCAACAGCTTTAGCAGCATTTACTGCAGTAGCTGTTGGCGCAACAGGTGTTTTAGCAGAAGAAGCAATTTTTACAGATGTAAGTGCTAACCATCCATATGCGGATGGAATTAATGCATTAACAGCTGCAGGCGTTGTAAAAGGATTTGGCGATGGTACATTTAAACCAGATACAACTGTAACACGTGGGCAAGCAGCTAAGATGATTGCAGGCGCTTTAAAACTTGATACTACAAATGTAAAGAATCCTAATTTCAAAGATATCGAAACTTCAAATCAATATTACAACCAAATTGCTGCATTAGTGGCAACAGGCTTTGTAAATGGTTATGAGGACGGTACATTCCGTACAGCAGATAAAATTACACATAATCAATTTGCAAAAATTTTAACAAATGTTTCTGCCGTTTATCCGGTTGATGCAACAGCGTTATTAACAGAAGCAAAAGTAGTGTTCAATCCAACAAAACAACTTACGCGTGGAGAACTTTCTAGTGTATTAGCTACGATGTTAGCAGGTGCAACACCAGCTCCACAGCCAGAACCAACTCCAGAACCAGAAAATGATAACTACAAATTATCGATTATGCATGTAAACGACACACATGCACGTGTAGAAATGCTTCCAAAATTAATGACAGCGGTCAAAGAGTATCGTACAACAACGCCGGATTCATTACTTCTGCATGCTGGTGATATTTTCAGCGGTACACTTTACTTTAATGAGTTTGAGGGACAAGCAGATTTACCGTTATTAAATGCACTGAAATTTGATGCAATTACATTAGGAAACCATGAATTTGATTTAGGTTCTTCACCAGAGGGACATAAAGCATTGGTGGACTTCATTAAAGCAGCGCAGTTCCCGGTAGTGACGGCAAATGTTGATTTTTCTAAGGATGCATTATTTACTGGGTTATTCTCGGATTTAGTGTCAAGTGAGCCGGAGAACGGCAAAATCTATGCGGGTATGATTAAAGAAGTGAACGGTGAAAAAGTAGGTATTTTCGGTTTAACGACTGCTGAAACGGAAGATATCGCTTCACCAGGAAGTATTGCGTTTGAAAATTATATTGAAGAAGCGAAAAAAGCAGTAAAAGCATTTGAAGATAAAGGTGTAGACAAAATTATTGCCTTAACACATATCGGATTTGATGATAATCCTGCATATGATAATGATCAAATTCTAGCAAAATCAGTACCTGGAATTGATATTATCGTAGGTGGTCACTCACATACAGAGCTTAAAGAGCCATTCGTTGTGGATACGAATACAGTAGGCGAGAAAAAAGATGTAACATTAATTGTGCAAGCGAAAGAGTATGCTAGTTTCCTTGGTACATTGAATGTTGAATTCGACGAAAATGGTGTTATTGTTAAGCATGAAGGACAATTAGTTGAAATCGGTAAACTTGCTGATGATGCAGAAGGTTTAAAAATGTTAGCACCATTTAAAGAAAAAGTGGATGCTATTTCTTCAGCTGAAATTGGGGTTACATTAACGGAAGAGTTAGTAAGTCCACGTACTTCTGAAACTATTAAAACAGGTGTACGTAATAGCGAAACAGTTTTAGGAAACATTATTACAGACGGTATGCTTACAAAAGCGAAACAATATACGGATAAAAAAGTTATAATGGCAATGCAAAACGGTGGTGGTATTCGTTCTGCAATTCCAGCAGGTAATATTACAACTGGCCAAGTTATTACAGTGTTACCATTTGGTAATACGCTAGCATTGATGGATGTTACAGGTGCTGAGATAAAAGCTGCATTTGAACATGCTGTTAAAGATGCTCCAAAAGAAAGTGGCGGGTTCCTACACATTTCAGGTGCTAAGCTAGAGTACGATTCATCTAAAGAAGCTGGCTCTCGCGTAGTTTCAGTGAAATATTATGACGAAGCGACAAAAACGTATGTTGATGTAGCGGATAACGAAACTTACACAGTTGCAACAAATGCCTTTACTGCTAAAGGCGGCGATGGATTTGATATGTTCAAGAAGGCATATGAAGATGGCCGTGTAACTGACTTAGGCTTATCGGATTGGGAAAACTTAAAAGAACAACTTTTATCAATGAAAGAAATCAAGTATACAACAGAAGGTCGTATAGTAGATGTTGCGACAGTAGAAGCAAAATAATATTGAAATCGGAAAAATCACTAATTTGGGCGACCAATTTAGTGATTTTTTTTATTTTATTTTCAGCAATATTATTATGATAAATGAGCTATTAATTTTATAGTTAAATAATTTATAAAATAGAAAATTCTGAAAAATAGACGAATGAACTACGATAGATTACTATATAGCAATTACTTTGTCCTATTTTTTGAATATTAATATGAACAAAATTCACGTACTATAGAGAAAATATTTACATTTTACAGTAGAAATATGTAAAAACTTAGAATATATTAATGTATATACGTAATGAGTAATAATTCATTCGTATATAAGTAATAGTTCAAAAAGGGGGGATTTTATGGGGTCATTTCAGTTGTTCGGAAAAGAGCTAAGTTCGCTCAAAAATCGTAAAGGATTACTTTTTACATTGATTGGCATTATGTTAATTCCAATTGTCTACGTAGCTGTATTACTTTCTGCTACATGGGGACCGTATGACAATTTGGATAATTTGCCGGTCGCCTTCGTCAATAAAGATGCAGGCGGTGTATCAAGTGGTCAACCAATCAATGTCGGCAATGATTTAATGGAAACATTAAAGGAAAGTAAGTCATTGGGGTGGCATTTCGTTTCTGAAAAAGAGGCAATGGATGGGCTCGAAAAGCAGGAATTTTATTTAGTAGTGGAAGTGCCAGAGGACTTTTCACAAAAGGTAACAACAGTCCTTGATGCAAATCCGCAAGTACCAGAGCTGCGATACATCCAAAATGAAGGGTTAAACTTCATGGGTGCCCAAGTAACGAATAGTGCGGTGGAAAGGCTTCGCGAACAATTAGGGGACAAAATTACAGCAACATATGCCAGAACAGTATTTGCTAGATTTACAGATATCGAGACAGGATTTGCAACTGGAGCAGATGGGTCGAAGCAAATTTTAACTGGTACGGAACAGCTAGCTGAGGGCACAAACACATTGCTATCATCATTAACTGATAAATCAGCCGATATTAATCAACTAGCTGCTGGTGCAAAAACAGCGGATGATGGGGCAGGTCAACTTTTATCAGCGATTACTGGCGGGACAAGTAACATTAACCGTTTAGCTAGTGGCGCAAAAGAAGTAGCAAGCGGGGCTGGTCAACTAAAGAATGGTTCCGAACAAGTTTTAGCTGGATTAAATTCAATTCAAGGAGCAACGAATCAGGTATATAATGGCTTGCAACAATTGCAGCCAGGTTCTGAAGAGTTATTAAATGGATTACAACAGCTTTCAACGGGTGCAAATCAGTTATATGCAGGAATTGCAGTAGGTGATGGAACTGCAGCTAATCCGGGGTTAGCTAATGGCTTAGCTCAATTAGCTACAGTATTACAGTCAAAACAAGCGGATATTGAGCAATTAGGTCAAGGTGCACAACTTCTGCAAGGATTGGCACAAGCACCTGGTATGGAAACATATCGTGCGAATTTGTTGGCTTTAAGCGAAGGCTTAACAGAATTAGCGACAATTTATCCGGTTGCTGTTCAAAGTGCAAGCGCTTTAAATAATGGTGCTCAACAAATTGCACAATCGATGCCAAGCTTAACAACAGGATTGGAAAATGCAATTGTTGGTCAAAAAACAATTGTAGGCGGCATTGATGCGCTTGTTACAGGTCAAGGTCAAACTGTTGCAGGAGTAAGTCAGTTAGTAAACGGACAAAAGGCGGTAGTATCAGGTGCCACTCAATTAGCTAGTGGTGCTTCACAAGTAGCCAATGGTAACCAAACGCTAACAAGCTCTTGGAATCAGTTGGGCACAGGTGTATCCAACCTGAAAAACGGCTTAACTCAAATCAGTACTGGTAATGAAACAGTAGCATTAGGTTGGCAAACAATGACTGAAGGTGTTACTTCATTAAATGATGGTGTTAACCGCCTTCAAGCAGGATCTAATGATTTAGCTACTGGTTTAGAAGGTGGACGTGATCAAGTAGCATCTTTACGAATTACCGATGAAAATATCGCGATGTTCTCTTCACCAGTTGCACTAGCTGGCGAAAAGGTGAATCCATATGAATATTACCGTGATTCAACAGCACCGTATATTTTATCGTTAGCATTATTTGTAGGTATGCTTGTATTATCACTGTTCGTTGATTTCAAAAAGCCGGCTGTACTACCAAAATCAGCGGTAAGTTGGTACGTTAGTAAATGGATGCAATTAGCGATGTTCGCTACAATCCAGGCGGTGCTTGTAACACTATTTACGTTAGTGGTATTACAATTATCAGTAGCTAATGTCATGCTATTTATTTTATTCGCTATTTTTGTAAGTATTGTATTTATGTCAATTATCTTCTTCCTAGTATCGGTTGCTGGTCATATCGGACGCTTTATCGCACTTGTGTTAGTCGTAGCACAATTATCGATTACAGGTTCGAATTTACCGATTCCGATGCTGCCGGAAAACTTACAGGCAGTAAGTTCATTCTTACCATTTACGTATTCGATCTCAGGCTTCAAATCGGTTATTTCATTAGGAGATGTTTCATTATTATCTTCTAATGCCGCAATACTTGCCATCTATTTAGTAGGGGCATCGGTGTTGGCATTCATCGCATTTATCGTAAGCTACAAAACACTTACGACAAAGTATACACCGGAAGTAGAAGTGCAACCGACTGTTTAAATTAGCCATTATTTAAATATGAAAGCCCCGAAATTTGTCGCGAACAAGTTTCGGGGCTTTCTATTTATTCGGAAAAAATCCAATAAAAAAGTGCTGAAACGTTATGTTTCAACACTAATAATATATCTAATTAAAATTCAACATTTGCGATCATGCCTTCTTCATCATCAATGTCGAGTGAAATACGTGCAGACATTGAGTCACGGCCAAGTTGCTCGTCGATGTATAGACGAAGTGCCATAATGAAATTTACTGAGTTATATACATCCAACTGACCATTATAGAATGCTTCTGCTGAATAGCCTGCTACATCATCGTACATAAGCTCCACTTCAACTTCATCAGGTGTTACATTTTTGAATTTTGCATGGAATAAACATACGGCATTAATTAAATCTTGTTCAAGTAATGTTAGCTTTTCCAAGTATCTGTTACCTCGTTATCTTTTTTGCGTTTAATAATTTGATAAATTTTAACTAGGAAGAATACGATTGCTGCAATTGCTGCAACGTTTATAAGTAAGCCTAAAATGTTACCTAACATTCCCATACCGGCAAATAAACTACCGAATAATAAACCAGCTAAACCACCAAGCATTAAGCCTTTCATTAAGCCGCCTTTGTTTGAAGCTGTGTTTGTATTATCTTTTTTAGTTGTTGTACCGTTGTTTTGTTTTGCAGCAGGGTTTGTAGCATCATTATTATTCTTTTGAATATTTGAGTTGTTATTGTTGTTATTGCTAAAGCCTTTTTTTCCTGATTTATAGGATTTTGCTTCAACAGTTTGTGCATCGTTAGCGAATAAAATTGTAGAACCTACACTTGAAAATACTAGTGCAAACGCTAACAGTATAGCTGATAATTTTTTCATGTCTTTCCCCCATATTTTCTTTTTATTTACTTTAGTAGTATATCAAAAAATGAATGAAATAGAAAATGAAAACTCTTTTATGTAAATAGAGCATGCTTTACTCGAAAGATAACATTTGCTTGTAAAATAATCGAAAGATATTGTATTCGTAAAAATGAAATTGTATGATGAATAGAATATTCTGAATTTACATAACTATGTAAGTTAAAAAAAGCACCAAATAGTTTAGGAGGAAGAAATGATGAGTAACATTCGTATTGGTATTGTAGGTTACGGTAATTTAGGACGTGGGGTAGAAGCAGCGATCAGTCAGAATTCTGACATGGAATTGGTAGCTATATTCACCCGCCGAGACCCTAGCACTGTTTCAATAAAATCAGCTAATGTACCTGTATATTTAGTGGAAGATGCACCGAAATACAAAGAGCAAATTGATGTCATGATTTTATGTGGGGGTTCTGCGAAAGATTTACCAGAGCAAGTCCCTCACTTTGCCCAATGGTTTAATACAATTGACAGCTATGATACACATGCCAATATACCGGCCTTTTTTGATGCAGCGGATGCAGTCGCACAACAGAATAATACTGTGTCGATTATTTCAGTTGGATGGGATCCTGGTTTATTTTCATTAAACCGTTTACTAGGTGAAGCAGTGTTGCCGGTCGGTCATACATATACATTTTGGGGTGATGGGTTAAGTCAAGGTCACTCAGATGCTGTACGCCGCATTAATGGCGTGAAAAAAGCAGTCCAATATACTTTACCTATTAAAGACGCGGTGAATCGTGTCCGTAATGGTGAAAATCCGGAACTGACAACGAGAGAAAAGCATGCTCGTGAATGCTATGTTGTATTGGAAGATGGCGCAGATGCAAACGTCATTGAAACAGAAATTAAAGAAATGCCGAATTATTTTGCAGATTATGATACGACTGTAAATTTCATTACGGAAACTGAATTTGATGAAAATCATCAAGGTATGCCACATGGAGGTTTCGTAATCCGTTCTGGTCAATCAGGTGAGGGTGATAAACAAATTCTGGAGTTCTCATTAAATTTGGAATCGAATCCTATGTTTACATCGAGTGTTTTAGTTGCCTATGCACGTGCAGCCTACAAACTGCATGCTAAAGGAGATAAGGGAGCTAAAACGGTATTCGATATTCCGTTTGGCTTACTATCACCTAAATCTCCAGCAGACTTACGAAAAGAATTACTTTAATTGGAAGATAAAAACGACGTCTATTTATAGTTAGACGCCGTTTTTTTTATTAAATTAATAATATTGTTTGCGAATTTCGAGGAATTTGGGCTTTTCTATTTAGAAAGTCTTTTCTTCTAACGCTTTGCCACGTATGATAGAGAGGATTATTCAACTTCTTTTAACAAAAAGAATGAAGTAGGCATCTCTAAAAGTTGCCATCGTAAATTGATATTTAAAGAAAGGATGTTTACTGTGCAGGATAAGCGTTTTAAAATCGCACATAAAGAAGCATTAATCGGAGTTGTACTTGTCATTATAAACTTTGCGATTTGGTATGGTTTTGCTTATGGACTCGGTTCAGGCGATCCGCTTCAATATAAATATATTTTAGGGTTCCCGGCCTGGTTTTTCTATAGCTGTATTGTCGGAACAGTTTTTATGATTATTTGTGTTTGGCTTGCGATGAAGCTTTTCTTCAAAGATATTTCACTTGAAGAGGAGGACAAGCATCAATGATTCATTGGCAAGTAATTGTACCACTTTTCATATTTCTAATCGTTATATTCGGAATTGGAATTTGGGCAAATAAACAAGTTCGAACGTCGACCTCTTTTATGCAGGAATATTTTTTAGGCGGTCGTGAAATGGGTGGCTTCCTTCTAGCAATGACTATGATGGCTACATACGGAAGTGCATCAAGCTTTATCGGCGGGCCAGGTGTTGCTTATAATACGGGTCTAGGCTGGGTATTACTTGCAATGGCACAGCTTCCTGCCGGCTATTTTGTATTGATGGTTCTTGGTAAGAAATTTGCGATCGTATCGCGTCGTATTGAGGCAATTACATTAATCGACTTTTTAAAGAAACGCTATGACAGCCATACGATTGTTATTTTATCGGCCATTAGTATTATTATTTTCCTATTTGCTTCAATGACAGCACAATGGGTCGGTGGGGCACGGTTAATTGAATCATTAACTGGACTTTCCTATACGAACGCATTACTGATTTTTGCGGTCGCTGTATTGGCATATGTAATTATCGGAGGTTTCCGTGCCGTAGCATTAACCGATGCATTGCAGGGAACGATTATGATTATCGGGACAGTTATTTTATTAATCGCTACGGTAATTGCCGGTGGCGGTGTAGAAAATATTATGCAAGGGCTAGTTGCGGAAAATCCGAATTTAGTTTCACCATTTGGTGCAGCTGGTAATTTAACACCTTTATATGTTTCAACGTTCTGGATATTAATCGGGTTAGGTGTAATCGGTTTACCGCAAATCGCGGTGCGAGCAATGAGCTATAAAGATTCAAAAAGCTTACACCGTGCTATTTTAATCGGTACTATCGGAATTGGCACAATTATGTTCGGCATGCATTTAATTGGTGTATTTGCGCGTCCTGTAATGCCGGGTATTGAAGTTGGCGATAAGGTGATGCCTTTATTAACGCTTGAAGTCCTGCCGCCTGTTTTAGCAGGTATTGTACTCGCTGCTCCAATGGCGGCAATTATGTCGACGGTTAATGCATTGTTAATATTAGTAAGCTCTACCGTTGTAAAAGATATTTATTTAAATTATATCAATCCAAAAGCTAGTGAAACACAAATAAAAAATCGTAGCTTCTGGGTAACGACAATTATTGGAATTACAGTCGTTATTTTTGCCGTAAAACCGCCTGAACTATTAATTATGCTGAATTTATTTGCGTTTGGCGGATTGGAATCAGCATTCCTGTGGAGCGTGGTGTTTGGTCTCTATTGGAAAAAGGCGAATAAATATGGAGCAATTAGCTCGATGATTGTTGGTATAGTGCTGTATATTGTTATTTATAGCTTTGCAGAAAATATATACGGCATGCATTCGGTGACAATTCCTATTTTTGCATCTTTATTTACATTTGTAGTTGTAAGTTTAATTGCAAATAAAGTAAAGAAAATAGAGGATTATCATTTTTAAGAGCCCTTTCAAAAAAGCCGAAGCAATCATATGATAGATTGCTTCGGTTTATTTGACGTTATTAACTTATTATTATAAACTAGGTTACGTAAAGTAACTTAAAGAAAACAAGGTGATCATATATGGAAAATATAATGGCAATTTTAAAAGATAAAATTCAGCTTATCCGTCGAGACGATCTGCAAAATATTGCACTTGTTGGACCGGTAAAGCTACCAATAAAACAAGGTGATTTTGAAGCGACTTTCCAATGGTATTCGTGGACTACTGTCGGAAAAGATTTAACGAAAGAGCAGGTAGTACAGTCGATACCTTCGATGAATTTAGCTTTCGGGCAGCAATCATCGGTATTAGTATATGGCGATTTTACACATGATGAGAATGCTTTAATTCGCATGCACAGTATTTGTCATACAGGTGATATTTTCGGGTCACAACGCTGTGATTGCGGCTACCAATTGCATGAATCTATGAAAATGATAGTCGATCATGGCTGTGGAGCAATATTATATTTGGCAGATCATGAAGGGCGCGGCATTGGCTTGTTTTCAAAATCACTTGCTTATTTATTGCAAGAGGAAGCATTTGATACAGTAGAGGCAAATCATGCACTAGGCTTTGAAGATGACACTCGTTCTTATGACGATGCCATCCGTGTATTGCAAGTACTCCGTGCAAAAGCAGTGACACTGATTACGAATAACCCGAAAAAGCTGGACGCCTTGAAAAAAAGTGGGCTTCTAGTGGCAGGGCATATACCTTTATGGGGCGGTCTAACCGAAACGAATGAACAGTATTTACAAACGAAAGTACAAAAGTCTGGACACATGGGTTTAGTTGAAAAGCTAACTGTTTAAGGGGAATGAATGATATGAAAACAGATCAGGACTATATGCAACTGGCACTCCAATTAGCGGCAAGTGCAAAGGGGAATACGAATCCGAATCCGCTAGTCGGAGCTGTCATTGTGAAAGATGGTGTCATTGTAGGTACAGGGCTTCATCGGAAAGCAGGAGAGCCCCATGCTGAAGTTCATGCAGTGAAAATGGCAGGTGATCATGCAAAGGGAGCTACTATATATGTGACGTTAGAGCCTTGTTCCCACTATGGTAAAACACCACCTTGCGCGAATCTAGTAAAAGAAAGTGGAGTTACCCGTGTCGTTGTTGCTACTGAAGATCCGAATCCTGAAGTAGCAGGACGCGGAATTCAACTTTTACGTGACGCAGGGATCGAAGTAGAAGTAGGCATTTTGCAAGAGGAAGCACAAAAACTAAATAAACGCTTTATCCATAATATGCTGACAGAGCGGCCGTTTGTTGTAGCAAAGTTTGCAATGACGTTGGACGGCAAAATTGCTACATATAATGGACATTCCCAGTGGATTACAAATGAAGAGGCACGTGCTGATGTTCATGAACTGCGACATGAAGTGGATGGGATACTCGTAGGCGTCCAAACTGTAATCAATGATAACCCGAAACTGACAACACGGCTTGCCGATCGCCCAGGTCGTAACCCGATACGTGTCGTGTTGGACCGTACATTGAGAACACCTTTGAATGCTCATATAGTCAATACGACCGAAGTACGTACGATTATCGTGACGTCACACGATGCAAACGAAAATGCCATTAAAGAATATGAAAAGCTAGGTGTAGAAATAATCCGAGTAGCAGTAAATGCATCAGGTCTTAATCTGGATGAAACGCTGCAAGCATTATATAAACAGGGGATTACCCACTTATTAGTTGAAGGTGGGGGCACTGTAAATGCTTCGTTTTTACGGAATAATATCATCGACCAATATATTGTCTATATCGCCCCGAAAGTGTTAGGAGGCAAAAATTCGATAACACCATTTACAGGAGACGATGTTGAGACCATTGATTTTGCTTCACTCGTTGAGTTTGATGAAGTGACCCGAATTGGGGAAGATTTACGCATTATCGCTTATCCTAAAAAGGTGAAGTCCAATGAGTAGAAAAGTGGATGTTTGCATTGTAGGTGGTGGTCCAGGTGGTACGTTACTTGCAAACATTTTAGCTAAGCATAATCTTTCCGTACTCTTACTGGAACGCACAAATGGCTTTGCAAAAGCGTTTCGAGGAGAGCACTTAAATGAAGAAGGCGAGCAAGTTTTAAAGCAATATGGATTATTCGAACGGATTGAAGAGCTTGGGTTACTTCGAATGGAAACATTGGAATATTGGTTGGATGGGCAAAAATTCAATACAGTTTACCCTGATCCAGTGATTGGACATTTAGGCATTCATGTACCGCAAGCACACCTTTTACAGGCGATTGTCGAACAAGCTCAAAAATATACTAGTTTTGACTATCTATTAAATACGACGGTTAAAGAGCTTATACAGGATGAACATGGTCATTATATAGGTGTTATGGCGCTTCAGGACGATCAAATCATTCAAATAGACGCACAGCTTATTATTGGGGCAGATGGACGCCATTCCACGATACGCAAATTGGCAAATTTAGACGCGACGATTCATAATCATGGCTATGATTTACTATGGGCAAGAATACCGGCACCGGAAGACTGGACCCCGTCAATTAAGATGGCGCTCGTAGATGGCATGCAAATATCGCTTTTTACCCAAACAAACGGCTTTGTGCAGATCGGGTGGAATATAGAAAAGGGAAGCTATCCATCATTAAGGAAACAGCCATTTACCCCTTTTATTGAAAAGTTGATAAAAGCATTTCCACAGTTAACTGATATGGTCAATGAGCATATCCAGACTTGGCGTGACTTTGTACTGCTTGATGTGTTTAGTACAACATCAGAACAATGGGAAAAAAACGGTGTGATATTAATCGGGGATGCAGTCCATACAATGACACCAACTGGAGCGTTTGGTTTAAATAGTTCACTAATGGATGCTCATATATTAGCGCAATGGGTTCTTCAAAAGAATCCATTTGATTATAGCTGTGCCACTGAACGTCAGAAGCAAATTGCAGCAATTCAAGCATTACAAATCGAAAAAGAACAAAAGTTTCAAGATGCTTTTGTCATATTAAGTTAGGTGAGAAAAATGAAATTTGGTTTTGATATTGATGATACACTAATTGATTTACGTCGACATGCGTTTCATTTATATAGTAAGAAGTTAAACAAATCGATTGGTGAGGACCTGTTCGATAAGATTTTGACAGTTGAAATTCATGAAGCATTTGGAATGACGAGTGAAGAAGGCAGTAAAATGTGGAATGATTCGATGGAAGATATTTATTTTACAGATTGTCCAAGCTATGAAGGGGCGAAAGAGGTTTTACAAGCCTTAGCAGAAGAAGGGCATGAAATTTACTATATTACATCACGTCCGAAAGGCTATTGTGAACAAACGCGTGAGTGGGTAAAGGCACAGGGATTTCCTGTTGTAGATGAGCGCTTTTTTTGTGGTATGAAAGATCATGAGAAAATTGATATTATAAAAAAATTACAGCTTGATGTTTATGTTGATGATAAGCCGGCTGTTCTGAATACGCTAACAGGAACAAATACGAAAGTTATTGTTAAAAATCAGTCATATAATCAAGAAATGGAATGTACTCGTCTATTAAATTGGAGCGAATTTAACGGATTAATTCAAAACGCAACATCGTAACTGTATGGAAGAGAGTCTAGCATAATACTATCCTTGAACTGAAAAAGTGAAATAGTTTGAATTTTTTACTTTCAACTCGTAAAATCTATGGTATTGTATGAGTATATCGTTAAGGGTTGGGGGATAAATAAAACTATGATTACTGAACAACATTACGAAGCAAGCATAAATTATAATGGGATTATTTTGCTATCGGCCTATTTGCAGCGCCAGTATGTATACCGTACCATTCAAGTTCGATTAAATGGTGCGAGTGAAGAGCCTTTAAATAAAGTGAAAAATATGCTCGATCATACAGAGGCTATGTTAAACGTCTTTGAAGAAGCGAAAAGTTTATTGGATGGTCAACGAAATAAGTTGAAGTCTTTTGCAGATGAAGTGAGCTTAATGATGCAAAATTATATAAAAGAAAACCCGGATTTTAATGAACGTCTAGCGGTTGTTGGTTCTACACTTTATTCGGAGCAATTGATGAATAATGGGATTATTAAACTAGGCTATATTTTCAAGCAAAATATCGGAAAAGATTTCCCGGCTCGAGTTAAATTTTATGAAGAGCGAACAAAGGTTATCGATGTGATGGTTCAATTAGTGTCTGATGGAAAAGAGATTGAGCAAGGCATGCAGGACATTTTAAACAAATGGTACGAAGGCATTGCCAATCAGAAAAAAGGCATTATGGAAGATCTATCGAAAATCAATGAAATGCTGGATTATAAAATACCACGATAAAAAAACCTTGCCATTATAGAAATGGCAAGGCTTTTTTTTGAGATTATTGACGCTCGAAGAATACTTTATCGATATTGTATTTAGCTTGGAATTGGTTGATCGCGTATGTTTCGTAAATTTCACGTTCCATTGGATCTTCAATTTCATATACTTCAATTTTATGGATTTCATCACGATGGTTTTTCATTGGTGATACGTTGTCTTCGAAGTGCTTTTTAATGCGTTGACGAATTTTACGTGCTTTCCCAACGAATAAAAGTTCATTTTTCTCATTATAGAAGAAGAAAATTCCGCCTTTATCACGCGTAATTTTGTGGAAATCAATAAAGCCGAAGTAAGGTGTAATTTCCACGTCTCCTTGTTTTAAAACTTGCTCACGCTGACGAATTACTAAATCAGGTTTTGGCATTTCAATTTTAATCATTTGTTCACGTCCCTAAAGTATTATAAAGGCTTATTTTACATGAAATTCACATAAATAGCTATCTATATAGATAATACCCATTTTTTAATGTATAAATCATATAAATATTAATCATTGCATTACATATTATCCGACACTAAATTGTAACGATATTATAGTATCACTTCGAACAAAATATTTATAATACATGATCTTTTCTCTTTTTTGTTAATAAAAAACCAATTACTAATGCTCTAGTCAAGCAATAAATATGAAATTTATTCAATATTTCCATATATTTTGGAATTTTCACTTTCTTTTTTATGCAATATTGATTATTGTATATCTAATTGTGTATAAAGAGAGAGAAGGAATAATTATGCAAAAGTATAAAGGCGAACTGTTAATGCTTATTACCGCAGTGATGTGGGGAAGTGGATTCGTTGGAATGGCGAAAGGTTTGGAGCATTGGACCGTATTTCAATTAATGGCGGGACGTTTTTTGTTAGCTTCTATTTTATTAAGTATGATTTTCAATAAAAAAATTCGGTTAATAACGAAAGCCGTCTTGTGGAAGGGCGCAGTGTTGGGAGCTATTTTATTTACTGCTTTTGCGTTACAGACTATGGGATTGGAATATACGACTCCATCCAAAAATGCTTTTTTAACGGCGATTAATGTTATTATCGTGCCTATTATCGCCTATGTTATCTACAAAAGACGCATCGATCGTTTTGAATTTATTGCTGCCGGAATTGCAGTTGTCGGGATTGGATTTTTATCGCTGCAGGATTCATTGACTATTAATGTTGGAGATTTCTTATCGATACTTTGTGCGGTAGGGTTTGCATTTGATATTTTTTATACGAATGTTTTTGTAAAAACAGAGGATGCATTAGCTTTAACAATCGTTCAGTTTTATACTGCGGCCGTGTTAAGTGTAATTGCTGTATTAATATTAGGTGAAGTACCGACTAGCTATAGTTCTGAAGGTCTTGGAATCATTATTTATTTAGCCGTTTTTTGTACCGGGGTTGCGTATGTTTGCCAAAATATTGGGATGCAATATGCGAATCCTACAAAATCAGCGATCATTTTATCTACCGAATCATTGTTCGGTACGATGTTCTCTGTACTGATTTTACATGAAATTTTAACGGGGCGTATGCTTGTAGGATGTGTGCTTATTTTTATCGCCATTCTTTTTGCCGAAGTAAAACCTACATTTAGACGGAAAAAGTCCTTTATATAAATAAGTAGAGAGCTGTATTTAAAGTCATTGAAACTTTAATACAGCTCTTTGTTTATGTTTACGTAAATACGGAAAAAGATAAGAGAAGAAACAAGGGGAGGACTGATATTAATGTTAAATTATACTCGAAACGGATCAGGAGAAGTGGTCGTGTTAGTTCACGGCTTTTTAGGTGGCACAGCAATTTTTGATAAAATTATTGAACCTTTAACAAAGTGCTTTGATGTCATTGCAATTGATTTACCCGGACATGGAAAGAGTGAGGCTCCTGAAGGGGATTACACAGTATACCAGTATGCAGAAGATATTATCGATATCTTAACATTAGAAAAAGTTGAAAAGTCATATTGGATTGGCCATTCAATGGGCGGATATATTACGCTTGCAGCCATCGAAAAACAATATACGAATATTGAAAAGGCTGTTTTATTGTATTCATCTGATGCACCGGATACCCCGGAAGCGATTGAAAAACGAGCGAAACAACAGGAAGAAATATCATTACATGGAGTCGGACCGTTTGTAGATGGGATTATCCATAACTTCTTAGCTCCGGATGCAGATGCAGAAGATGTGCTATTTGCAAAGGAAGTGGCACACGAAGCAAATGCGCAAGGGCTCGTTGCTGCACTTGGGGCAATGAAATCACGTCCAAGTCAAAAGGATTTAATGGATACAACATCTACTCCAATATTAGTTATTGAAGGTGAACAGGACAAAGCTGTTACACCAATTGTGACATCAAACCCTCATGTTAAAAAAGTAAAAACTAATACAGGGCATCTCGGCATGCTGGAAGATTCGAAAACCGTAGCCCGCGAAATATTAAATTTCCTGAATGGAGAAAATTAAAAAGATAGAGTGACCTTATTGTGCTTGAACTTAGACAGAGTCATATATTTTTTATATAAGTAAAACTACTATTTGTTCATCGGTATAGCCCCAACTCCTAGGGGACATGCAAGTGGGAAAGCCTATAGACTTTCCCACTTGCACCCCTTGGCACAAAATGATTTTATACAGAAAGAAACCAACTGTTTTGAAATAAAGTTTAATCAAAACAGTTGGTTCTTTATTTATCTAGTTTGTTTTTATAAAAAAAGTGAGATTATTTCGGGTAACTAATAACAAGTAGAACCTATAATCATATGTATTGAAAAAGAGGCAGCTATTGCTATTGTGAAATGAAAATAAATTTATTTAATCTTAAAGATTAAACAAGCATAACCCCGTTCTAATTTAGGGCTAAAAATATAATTGTTTAATTTTGAATTTAAGCAACTTCTCTATACTAAAAAATATCACAATTAAGTCGTTTGAAAATCTATTTTTATTGAACAATCGCGGCCGATTGTTGCATAAGGGTGGCATCAGATTTATACATTTACAATATTAAGCAAAAAGGATGTTACCAAACGTCACTTTTGGAACTTCCAATCGAGCAGCTAGGACAATAGCGTCTTAGCTGTTTTTATATTTAACGAATAGAGACCAACTATTATCCAACGCTTGCTATTATTAAAAATTACTAATATAATGACTTACTGTAACAATTATAGTTACAGTAAATCGGATGATTGTTTTAAGAAAAAGGAGATTCATTATGAAAATTGGTATTATTGGCGCAACAGGCAAGTCAGGACAAAAGCTTACAACTGAAGCAATTGAAAGAGGGGTAGATGTAACAGCTATCGTACGTGATGTATCAAAATTAACGCATTCTATAAAGACGATTGAAAAAAGTATTTTAGAGTTAACAACTGAAGACATTCAACAATTTGATGTTGTGATTAATACATTTGCAGCACCATTAACGGATGCTGATCAATATTTAGTGATAGGAAAACATTTAATTTCAATCTTTAAAGATGTATCAACACGCTTAATTGTCATTGGTGGAGCTGGAAGACTATTTGTTGATGAAGCAGCTACAATGCAAGTATTTGATACACCTGATTTCCCAGACTTTTTAGTACCATCTTCAAAAAAACAGTATGCTAGTTATTTAGAGTTAAAAGCATCTTCAATTAATTGGACATATGTATCTCCATCAGCATTCTTTGATCCAGAAGGGGAACGTACAGGTAATTACCTTGTTGGAAATGACCATTTAATTTTCAATTCAACAGGTGAAAGCTATGTAAGTTATGCAGATTTAGCTGTAGCGATTATTGATGCAGCTGTAAATGGAACTTATATTGGCACAGCGATTACAGTAGTAGGCGAAAAATAACTATAGTATTTGAATTAGATGACTTTCTAACACGATTTACTCGCCTAATTTCTCTACGAATTCTATACTTTATGTAGTATCAGTATTAAACCTACTGCACGATAATTAGGAGGAAGTAAACAAGTGATTAATACAAGATTAGCAATAGGTATTCATATATTAGCTTTCGTTGAGTGTGTACCAGAGAAAGATAAGTTAAACTCTGAAATTATTGCTGAAAGTATTGGGACAAATCCAGTCGTTGTACGTCGTATGTTGAGTGCACTTAAAAAAGCTAGTTTATTACAATCGATTTCAATTAAAAAGGGACTCATATTAGCTAAGAAGCCCGAAAATATTACATTATATGAAATTTTAAAGGCTGTTGATCCGTCTAATGAGTTATTTGGGATCCATCAGAGTGTGAACCCGCAATGTATGTATGGACTATCTATTGTAAAAGTAATTGAGGATGAATTTAAAAATGTCCAATTAGAATTAGAAGAAAATTTAAAGACCAAAACATTGAACGACCTTATGAGCAAAGTAAATATCCCCTTATAAATTTATTTGTTTTCATTCAAAAAGTTCTCAAATAAAAGTTTGGGGCATAAGAAAAATCGGTAAACGTTGTTTTATGATATGCTCCCCATTAGGTAGACAGATTAAAAAATAAAATCTGTTTATCGAATGGAGGGCATTTTTTTGTCTAATAAAACATTTTCATTAGAGACGAAGATTTCGGCTCTTAAATACCTAGAGGAAGGTCGTTATTCTACAAGAGAAATTTGCAAGATGTTTAATTTGAATCCAAATCGCTTATATGAATGGCGAGCTAAATATCAATTCGGGGGCACAGTGCAAGGTACAGCGAATTCGTCCTTCCACGTTGCGTGGGCAAAACTAATAGAAGAGAAACGTTTCATGAAAACTTTGAGATTCAACAAGGCTCTATTCGCAAATTGGATAGCTTGCATGGGGATCATGCGAAATTAATTGCTTATGTAGACTCAGTGAATGAAAGACATGGTCGCTTAAATGTTTATACGCCGTTTACGTCGCTTGCTTTAATTGAAGCATACGCGGCTATGGGGGATTTAGAAAAGGCAAAAATTACATTTGATTTGTACGAGCCATTTATTAATAATCCAGCTGAGTTTGCGGATTTGGCAATTATGTTTAAAGGGGACCGTTCACTCAGTGAAATGTTAATGAATAAGGGGCTGAATTACGCACTTCAATACGGTTATGATACGAAGGAATATGAAGCGTATTTGCAGTCCGTTCAGTAATTTAATCAACTGCCCCCAGAAAAGTGTCTACCGTTAAGGAGAACAATAGTTATGAGGTAGAAACAAAATAAAGGGGCTGAGAAAAAGTAGAATATTCTTTGGAGAAGGAAAAGACCCTTATTAATAAACGTAGACTTTAAAATTGATTGGAATGGAGGGCGAGTGTAGCTGACGGCTAGCGCCTTTCGCTACAAGCAAAGCTTCCAGCGGGAAAAGCGTGACGCCTGAGACTACAGGCTCAGGCCACGCCCGCGGAAAGCGTCCCGGAATGGAAATCAATTTTTTATGCTAGCAAAAAAATGCCATTTCCCTCAAGGATATTAATGGCATTGTTGGGTTACGTCCCAGGCTCTTTTAATTTTGAAGCGGGATTTTTCATACCCTCATTCAAATGAAATGATTTTTTAAATATAATGTAACCCAATTAAAATTCTCATTTTTTTCTAAATTAGAAACAAGACCAATGATGATAGCAGGACGGGGATTTTCCATAGTTAGCTCTTCTTTCAGCAATTGGATGGATTCCAGTTCCAGATTATCATTTGTTTGTTGCTGTAATTGATCTAGTTCCTCAATAATATGCTCTATTGAATAGACCTTCATTCGACTGTACAGCTGAGATGAATCCTGTAAAAAAACGACTTCACTTTTCGTAGCCAATAGCGTCGTTTTCTCTACGAGTGAATCAGCAAGTTTTATAACATCGAACGGTTTACACGATTCGAAGAAATTTTGTAAATACGCCTGTACCATCCCATTAACAACGAGCACTAAATCATACTGTTTACCTTCAATTTGATCTCCAAATACTTCGAATAATAATTTTTCCAAGCTTTTCTTCGCTAAGTCAACATAAAATTGGATTCGTTCAATCAATGTTTCATTAATCGCAGAAACCTTTTCCTTCATTAAAATTTCCGCAAAACCAGTATATTGTGACATTACTTTAAAGGTATGAACAAAATAATTATGGAGTTTTTCTGATGGTGTAGACCCTTCACTGACTGCTTGGTCAACTTCTCTTATTATATTGTTCATAAAATGTTCAATTATTGCATAAATAAGTTCATCTTTAGATTTAAATGAAAGATAGAAGGCACCTTTAGAAATGCCACAGTGATCAGTGATTTGTTGAACTGATGTAGCTTCTATCCCTTTTTCTGCAAAAAGCTGTAGGGCAGAATCCATTATTAATTGTTTTCTTGTCATAATAATTTTGAGCCCCTTTCAATTGACACGTGACCGGCTAGTCATTATTATAGAATGGTGGTTACATATAGTCAAGAAAGGTAAGGTGGAACCGTGAAAGGCTTAGTAAATTTCGTATTGAAAAATAAGCTTGCCGTATGGTTACTAACAATCATAATCGTGTTCTCAGGTATTTATTCATCTACACGTATGAAAATGGAATCGATTCCAGACATATCGATCCCGTTCTTAATCGTTATGGGTGTTTATCCTGGTGCTACACCAGAGCAAGTAATGGATGATCTTTCAATTCCTTATGAAAAGGCTGTTGAAAGTTTAGAAGATGTAAAGGCTGTTTACTCTACATCGAGTTCAAATGTTTCACAAGTTCAAGTGGAATATGAATATGGCGTAGATATGGATGAAAAGAAACGTCAATTAGAAGCTGCTTTAGATGATATTGCACTTCCAGAAGGTGCTCAAGAGCCTTCTATTATGGCAATCAGTATGAATATGATGCCGGTTATTGCGTTATCAGTAAGTAGTTCAGATGAGGATATTGTCGAATTAACTTCTACGGTAGAACAAATTATCCTTCCAAAGTTAAACAAAATTGACGGTGTAGCATCAGCTACGGTTACTGGTCAGCATTTGGAAGAGGTAGCCTTCACATATGATGAAGCAAAAATGAATGAATTAGGCCTAACAGAAGATTCTGTTAAGCAAATGGTTCAAGCAAGCGACTTAGCTGTTTCTTTAGGTTTATATAAATTTGAAGAAGGCGAGCAGGCTGTTGCAGTTGATGGTAAGTTCAAAACAGTGGAAGACTTAAAAGAAATGTTAATCCCTGTTACACCATCTGAAGCAAATCCAGTACCGTTTGTGAAGCTAGGCGATATTGCTGAGATTGAAAAGGTTGGTAAAGTTCAATCAGTTTCTCGTACAAATGGTTCAGATGCTATTGCCATTCAAGTTATTAAAGGTCAGGATGCAAATACAGTAACAGTTGTAAATGCAGTAAAAGATTTAATTGAAGAAGAGCAAGAGTTAATTTCCGGTCTTCAAATCGATATTTCTTTAGACCAAGGTAAGCCGATTGAAGACTCTGTTTTCACAATGGTTGAAAAGGCAGTATTCGGGGGATTAATTGCGATTTTAATTATCCTATTATTCCTACGTGACTTTAAATCAACAATCATTTCGATTATTTCAATTCCAGTTTCAGTATTTATGGCATTAATGCTATTGCACTGGATGGATATTACATTAAATATTATGACGTTAGGTGCCATTACCGTTGCAATCGGTCGTGTAATTGATGACTCGATTGTAGTAGTAGAAAACATATACCGTCGTATGCACTTAAAAGAAGAAAAATTACAAGGCCGTGCATTAATTCGTGAAGCAACGATTGAAATGTTTAAGCCAATTATGTCTTCAACATTAGTAACAATTGCGGTATTCGCGCCATTAGTATTTGTAGGTGGTATGGTTGGAGAATTATTCGTACCATTCGCTCTTACAATGTCATTTGCATTAATCGCTTCATTAATCGTTGCGGTTACAATTGTACCGGCACTTTCTCACACATTATTCCGTAAGAAAATTTACGGTGAAAAATCAGAAAGTCAACATAAAGAGGTTGGTAAATTAGCATTAACTTACCGAGGTTTCTTAGAAAAATGTTTAAATCATAAATGGATTACTTCTATCATTGCGATTGTAATGTTAGTAGGTTCATTAGCATTAACGCCTTTAATCGGTTTCAGCTTCATGGGTTCTCAAGAAGAGAAGGTTATGTACTTAACATACACACCTAAAACAGGTGAGTTAATGGAAGATACTTTAGCCAACATTGAAGAAGTTGAACAGGAATTAATGAAGCGTGAAGATATCGATATTTTACAATTATCGGTAAATACGGAGCCTTCAACAGATGCAGCCTCGATGATGACTGGCGGCGGTGCTGGCGGTGGTTTAATCTACGCGATTTTCGATCCGGATATGGATGATTTCCCTGGAGCGAAAAAAGAAGTAGAGGACTATATCTTCAACGTTGGCCAATCAGGCGAATGGAAAACACAAAACTTCGCGATGGGTATGTCATCGAATGAAGTGAGCTATACATTATACAGTGAAGACTTAGATAAGTTAAACGAAGCTGTAGCTCAAGTGGAAGAAGTATTAGTGGATATCGACGGACTGGATGAAGTTGAATCAAATGCTTCTGAGCCTTATGTAGAAAATGTTATCAAAGTAGATCAACAAAACGTATTACAATACGGTTTAACTACTGCACAAATTTTAATGGCATTACAAACAAATACAGCAAAAGAAGTGTTAACAACTGTTGAAAGTGATGGCAGTGACATTAATGTTGTTGTACAGCGTGAAGCTAGATCTGCAGCTGCTGACATTGACGAATTATTGGAAACACCAATTCAAACTGCAACAGGTCAATCGATGACTATCGGAGACATTGTAGAGCTTGAAGAAGGTACGACTTTAAATTCTTTATCTCGTCAAAAAGGTGAATACTTTGCGACAGTATCTGCAACAATTACAGACAAAGATATTTCTAAAGCAACATCTGCAGCGGATGAAAAAATTGCTGATTTAGAGTTACCTAAAGGTGTTACGACTGGTGTAGGTGGTGTTGCAGCTGATATGACTGAAACATTCACTCAATTAGGTGTAGCGATGATTGCAGCGATTGCAATTGTATACTTCATTTTAGTTGTAACATTTGGTGAAGGTTTGGCACCATTTGCGATTTTATTCTCATTACCATTTACTGTAATAGGTTCTTGGATTGGATTATTCGCGACAGGTCAAACGATTTCTGTATCAGTTATGATGGGACTACTGATGTTAATCGGTATCGTTGTCACGAACGCAATCGTACTTGTAGACCGTATTATCCGTATGGAACATGAAGGTATGAATATGCGTGAAGCAATATTGGAAGCCGGGGCAACACGTTTACGACCAATTTTAATGACCGCGATTGCAACAATTGGTGCAATGTTACCAATGGCATTCGGTGGCGCTGGCGGCGGTCTGATTTCTCAGGACTTGGCTGTAACAGTAATTGGTGGTTTATTATCATCAACATTATTAACATTAATTATCGTTCCGATTGTATATGAAGTATTATCAAAAATGCTGAAGAAAAATCGTAAAGATGTAAAAGACAATTAATATGAGCGGCCTGTAGGAATAATATTCTTACAGGCCGTTTTTTATTGTACAGTAAAGGGTATAGAAGTTAAGTTTTATAGACCTAAGTGGGAGGAATTTCATGAGAAAAATATTGCTTTTTAGTTTAATATTATTTGTAGCAGCCATTATTCATCCAATGACTACAAATGCTGCTACAGAAAAGGTTGACCTTGGAAAATATCCGGTACAAGTAATCGCAAAAAAGAATATAGAACTGAAGGATAAAAATGGGACTGTTATAAAAAAAGTAGCAAAAGGGGAGAAACTTTTATTAACCGGGATACATGATAAGCAAGGTATCGTAAAAAATTCGTCTAAAACCGCTTTTCTTACTTTAACCGATGTCCACTATGATCAATTAGTCGACGGTTCGAAAGTTTTAACATTCGATGAAGTAGCCTCAAAGTTAAAGCTGATATCACTAATGTATCCTTCACTTACGAATTTACAGGAAATTGGACAATCTGTTGAGGGGCGTTCTCTTTATTCCATAAAGCTTGGAACTGGTAAAAAGGAAGTTTTATTCGATGCAGCTTTCCATGGCCGGGAACATATGACGACCAACGTGCTGATGGAAATGATTGGTACATATTTAAAGGCTTACTTGAATGGTACGAAGATAGAAAAATATGATGTAAAAACGATATTAAGTGAGGTAAGTATTGTGTTTGTACCAATGGTTAACCCAGATGGTGTAACTCTTTCACAAGGTGGAAAAGTGAAAACACCTATGGCCAAGTTAAGAGCAATGAATGGGAGCTCCAATTTTAATCGTTGGAAAGCAAATATAAATGGTGTCGATTTAAATCGGCAATTCAATGTGAAATGGCAATTAATAAAAATGACAAAGCCTTCGTATAAAGAATATAAAGGTAAAGCGCCGAATACAGAGCCTGAAGCACTTGCAATGAAAAGACTGATTGATCGCGGCAATCATTTAGCCTATGTATCCTATCATTCTTCCGGTCAAATTATATATTGGAGTCGAGCGAAGAGCCATTTTGAACGCACGAAAAAGCTAGTAAAGGGAGTTTCCTCAATTACAGGCTATAAGATTATGCCCGTAACAACAAAAAACGAACCAATCGCAGCTTCTGAGGACTACTTCACAAAAGTTAAAGACCGACCTGCGATGACGGTTGAAATTGCACCATATGCCGGTGAAGCCTCGGTGCCACTAAAACGCTGGAACAATGTTTGGAAGCAAAATAAAACTGTCGCACTATACGTAGCGAATGAAGCGAGAAAATGGTAGGCAGTAGGAAAAAATTTAAATTACCGTTGCATTTATTCAGAATTATCAGTAGACTAGTAGTAATTAAATGAATTTGCAGGGGGACACGTAAGTGTTGAGAAGGTAAAACCTGACCCTTAGAACCTGTTCCGTTAACACGGGCGTAGGGAGCAAAATGTACAAGCTAATAATCGTACGTGGCGCTCTCCATCTTTTTGGAGAGCTTTTCTTTTGCAAATTTTTTAATTGCGGGGGGACACAATTGTGTTGAGAAGGTTAAAACCTGACCCTTAGAACCTGACAGTTAATACTGGCGTAGGGAGCAATAAGTGCGTACATATGCACTTTTTTAGGCATCTCTACTTTTTGTAGAGGTGCCTTTTTTGCTTACGCCTCCAAGGAGGAAATAGGATGGATTTTTGTAAAGAAGTAAGAAAGCAAACGGAATATTATTGGGAGGCCAGTTTGAAGCATCCATTTGTACAAGGTATTGCTGATGGAACATTGGAGCTGGAAAAGTTTAAATTTTATATGCTGCAGGACGCCTATTATTTAAAGCATTATATGAAACTACTTGCAATGCTGGCGGCAAAAGCTAATGAAGATGAAGATGTAGCTTATTTCCTGGAAACCGCGAACTTTATACGGGAAGCAGAGTTAGAACTACACCGTTCGACTTTCAAAGAGTTGCACGTTACACCTGAAGAAATCAGAAATTTCCAACCAGCACCTGCAGCGTACAATTATGTTAGTCATATGTATCAAGCATTTTATACAGGGTCGATTGCCGACGCATACGCTGCGATACTACCTTGTCCGTGGTTATATCAGGAAATCGGGGTCGCATTACGAAAAGCAACACCGGGTGTTAAGTTGTATCAGCAGTGGATTGATCTATATGCCTCCACTGAGATGGAGGAAACAATTGAAAAACAAAAGGAAATGATGAATCGATTTGCACAGATGCCAGGAAATAATGAACGTGAATTGACAGCCCATTTCAAGCGCAGTTGCTATTATGAGTGGCAGTTTTGGGAAATGTCCTGGACTTGTCAGGATTGGCAACAGGAAGTGTATATGAATGAGCATGCTACGATTTTATAAGGTCATATTTATATGAAGTTAATGGCATTAACAGATGATAGTCAGCCAATTTCAGTATTAGCACAAAAAATTATTCAAATTCAGCAAATCGTGGATTATATACAAATACGTGAAAAATCAAAAACACCAAAAGAAGTGGTGACTTTACTGGAATATTTGAACGAGAGATCTGTCCCGAAAGACAAAATTATCGTAAATAGTCATTTGGATATTGCGGTGAGCAACAGTATTCCAACAGTACATTTGCCAGAAAAAGGCTTTTCTATAAAGCAGGTGAAAGAGCAATTTCCTCATCTTAAAATAGGGAAATCTGTTCATGATTATGCAGGTGCAAAGGAGGCGGAGCACCATGGAGCCGATTATGTACTGTATGGACATTGCTTTGAAACAAACAGCAAAAAAGGAAAGGTTCCAAACGGTCTTTCTCCTATTAATGAAATGAAAAAGAACTTAAAAATTCCCGTCTTCGCCATTGGTGGAATTCATGTGGATCGAGTCCAGGCACTCCTAGATGTTAAGGCAGATGGAATTGCGGTTATGTCCGGGATTTTTTCGGCAACGCATCCGTTTGCAGCAGCGAACCAATACAGGGAGGCCATTAAAGATGCAAACAAGCTATGACGTAGTCGTAATTGGCGGAGGAATTATTGGAAGTGCAATTGCTTATTATTTAGCAAAGAATCAAGTCGAGGTGGCCGTGCTTGAGGAAAGTCGAATTGGACTAAAAGCGACAAGTGCAGCGGCGGGTATGCTTGGAGCACATTCGGAATATGAAGGCTATGGAAAGGACTTCTTCAATTTTGCGAGATACAGTCAAGCGCTCTATACGGAGTTAAAGGATGAACTATACGGGCTAAGTGGCATTGACATTGGCTGCAAAAAGGGAGGGATTTTAAAGCTGGCCTTTTCTGAACATGACAAGAAAGCATTAAGGGCAATACTCACACTGCCTACTGTGAAATGGCTTGAAGCAAATGAAGTAAGAAATCTAGAACCCGATGTTTCCCCGAAAATAATAGGGGCTGCCTATATTGAAGAGGATATTAGTGTAATGCCGTATCGTGTATGCCAGGCTTTTCTTAAAGGGGCACAAGTTTACGGTGCATCCATTTTTGAACATACAAATGTGTTAAAGATTCAAAAGCAGCTGGATACTTTTCAAATAGATACAACAGTAGGAATGTTCAAAGCAAAACGGGTTGTTATTGCTGCGGGTGTTTGGAGTAATCCCTTTTTTCAGCAGCTAGGTGTAGAGCAGCAAATAACACCGGTCAAAGGGGAATGTATTGCTGTGGAAGGGAGAAGTACTTTTTTAAAACACACTATTTTTCATGATAAATACTATATCGTTCCTAGAAATAATGGGGAGCTAGTTATTGGCGCTACTATGGAGGAAAATGATTGGTCAGAACACGTAAGTCTGGATGGCATGGAAACATTAATTCAAAAAGCGAAGGAACTCTTTCCTGGAATTGGTCAGATGAAGATGAATGCTGCCTGGTCAGGATTGCGTCCACAAACATTCGATCAAAAACCATTTATAGGCTTTCATCCACATGATGAAGCGATATTATTTGCAACAGGACATTACAGAAACGGGATTTTATTAGCACCAGCAACAGGTGAGATGATTGCGAGCTTTATATTAAATAGGACTGTGAAAAAAGAATGGGTCGAGTCTTTTCAAATTAATCGACCTAACAGGAGATGAGTAAGCGATGTCTATTACAGTGAATGGGAGAAAGCAAATAGAGCACTTTGAAAATGTTCAGCAATTACTGAAACATTATGGCTTAGAAAATCGCATTGTTGTCGTAGAGGTTAATCATGAAATTGTCATGAAAGAAAACTATGAAACGACGAGCTTATCACAAGGTGATGTAGTAGAGATTGTTCATTTTGTTGGAGGAGGATGAAATATGTTGAAAATCGCAGATCGCACGTTTCAATCCAGACTGCTGTTAGGGACAGGGAAATATCCGTCGTTTGAGGTGCAGAAAAAAGCAGTAGAAATATCCCAGGCAGAAATTTTAACGTTTGCCGTAAGAAGAATGAATATTTTTTCAGAAGAGCAGCCTAACTTTTTGGAGCAGCTCGATTTGACGAAATATACGCTATTGCCTAATACAGCAGGGGCAAAAACTGCAGAGGAAGCGGTACGTATTGCTAAACTTGCTAAGGCATCCGGATTATGTGACATGATTAAAGTCGAAGTCATTGGAGACTGGCATACATTGCTACCGGATCCCCTTGAAACTTTAAAGGCGTCAGAAATGCTGTTAGAAGAAGGATTTATCGTTTTACCGTATACATCGGATGACGTCGTTCTAGCTAAACGCCTTGAAAGTTTGGGTGTTCATGCGATTATGCCAGGTGCTTCACCAATTGGCTCAGGCAAAGGGATTATTAATCCAATGAATTTAAAGTTTATTATAGAGCAGTCAACTATACCAGTTATTGTAGATGCAGGGATTGGCTCGCCTAAAGATGCTGCCTATGCGATGGAGTTAGGAGCAGATGCGGTATTACTGAATACAGCTGTAGCTGGCGCAAAAGATCCTGTAAAAATGGCTGAGGCAATGAAGCTCGCGATAGATGCTGGCAGATTAGGCTTTGAGGCAGGCAGAATAGAAGAAAAAGAGTATGCAACTCCGAGCAGCCCGACAGCAGGAATGGTGACGCCTTGAACAATCGTTATGCAAGACAATCCTTATTTTTAGGAGAAAATACGCAACAACGTATCCAGCAAGCAAAAGTCTTAATTATTGGGGCAGGTGCACTTGGCTCAGCGAGTTCTGAAATGCTGGCGAGGGCAGGAATTGGGCATTTGACGATTGTTGATAGAGACTATGTTGAATGGAGCAATTTGCAGCGCCAGCAGCTCTACGTCGAGACAGATGTCCATCGCAAATTACCAAAGGCTATCGCAGCTAAACAAAGACTGGAGCAAATAAACAGTGAAATTATTGTTGAAGGTATTGTGGAAGATGTACACGGACTAAATATAGAAACTTTAATGCAAGGGCATATGATTGTTGTCGATGCAACGGATAATTTTGATACAAGCTTAATCATTAATGATGCGGCAAATAAGAAAGGGATTCCGTATATATTTGGTGCCTGTGTCGGGAGCTATGGTCTCACATTGCCTATTGTCCCAGGAGAAACCCCGTGCTTACATTGTTTACTACAGCATTTACCGATGGACACGATGACCTGTGATACAGTGGGTGTCATTAGCCCAATTGTTCAAGTTACGGCTGCGTATCAAGTAACACATATAATGAAGTGGCTTTCAGGAATCCCATTGCAACCAATTGTTCAATCGGTCGACCTTTGGAAGGACGAGCACGCAAAGGTTCATGTATCGAAGCTTAAAAATCCACATTGCCTTACTTGCGGAGAACAACCAATTTACCCTTTTCTCCAATTAGAGCAGCAAATGAAGGTAGGGGTGCTTTGCGGGCGGGATGCCGTTCAGCTAAGACCTGGCCAATCGTATAAGTATTCGTTAGAACAAATTGCAGAAAACATAAGTAAGCAAGTGACAAAGCTAATAGTAAATCCATATTTACTATCGTGTCATTTTGAGACATACCGTATCGTTTTCTTTGAGGATGGTCGTGCCATTATCCATGGTGTTGCAGACCCGATGTTAGCAAGAGTTGTTTATAATCGATTCATACAAATAGGCGGAAGCAATCAAAGAGTACAGGTGTAAATATTTCAACTGAAATGTGGTGAACAAGAGGGTACGAAACATAAATTCGTACCCTTATACTATTTAGTCTGATCAACTGCCCTCCTAAAGTAAGGGAAGCTTTTACCGTTATTTGAATGATCTAAGTCACTTTAGGATAAATAAGGGAACACTTTACCGTTATTTTCAATAAAATCATTAAATTTCATGTTTTTTAAGGTCAATAACGGAAATCTCTTCTCTTATTTTTACTATTTTTCATGTTATTTTAAAAATAACGGAAATTCATTCCTCTATTTATCTCGTTACGCAATTCAATTAAAAAAGCTTTGGAACCAAGTCTGGAAAGCCTGCCCCGGAACGGATTACAACGGACGGTAGCTTCAAAAACACTTGCTTCAACGCTTGTTTCCCGGAGCGCAGCAGAGGCCTTCATTAGGAATTTTTATTTTCAATTTCGTCTCCCACCCCTATGGTTATTAACCGTATTATTTCCATAAAAGATATTAGTTGTTGATAATTGAAATTTGTTCCTGTATAGTAATGAGCAACTTATTAAGGAGGAATGTTTATGCTGAAAATGAAGGCATCTATATTTTCTACAACACATCATCATACAAAGTAGTCTTGCTATCTTTATTAATTTATTAATATCGAATAGGAAGACTATTTTTCGTGGAATCGTATACATAAAGCCGTTTAAGGAGCTTTATATAGACGATTTTTTTTATTGCCAAAAATAAAGGGGGAACACAGCAATGAAGAAAATGGATTATCAAAATGTAAGGGGTACACAGGATTTTTTACCGGAGCAAGAGGTAGTACGACGTAAAATTCGCCGAACGTTGGAGGATACATTTATTTTATACGGCTGTAAACCGTTAGAAACACCGATGATTAATTATACCGATTTAATGGCTTCTAAATATGGGGGTGGGGCAGAAATTTTGCAGGAAATGTACACCTTAACAGATCGTGGCGAACGTGATTTGGCACTTCGTTATGATTTAACCATTCCATTCGCAAAAGTAGTCGCGATGAATCCAGGGCTTGCGATGCCATTTAAACGTTATGAAATCGGGAAGGTGTTTCGTGATGGTCCGATTAAAGCTGGACGATTCCGTGAGTTTACACAATGTGATGTCGATATCGTCGGTGTAAAGTCACAAGCTGCAGAAGCTGAACTCATGATGATGGCAGTCAATGCTTTTGAGAAATTAGACGTAAACATCTTAATTCAATATAATAACCGCAAGCTTTTGTACGGGTTACTACAAGTGCTTGAAGTGGATGAACAAAAAATGAATCGGGTTATTTTAGTTTTAGACAAGATGGAAAAAATCGACCGTATGACATTAGCGAAGGAATTATTGGAGTTGGGGGTAGGTCAAAAAGCGCTAAAAAATATAGAAGCCTTTTTAGACGCAGCACCGACACTTTCGTATTTTGAAACATTCCAAGAAGAAAATAACTTCATAAAACAAGGTGTAGCTGAAGTACGTGAATTGATGGATTATTTAAACGCGCTTAATATTGCCGAAACCTGTATTTTTAATCCGTTTTTAGCACGAGGTCTGGAAATTTATACAGGAACTATTTATGAAATTTTCTTAGCAGACGGTGTAATTAAATCAAGTATTGGCAGTGGTGGACGCTATGATAATGCCATTGGTGGATTAATAGGCACAGATGAGGAATTTGCAACGGTTGGTATTTCATTCGGCCTTGATGTTATTTATACAGCGTTTGAATTAGCTGGTAAAATTGAAGAAAAGCCTACAGAGATCGATATTTATATTATTCCGATCGGCACGGAAAAACAGGCGCTTCAACTTGCGACAAGCTTACGCAAAGAAGGTAATCGGGTGGAAGTGGAGCTCGGTGGCAAAAAGGTGCGCAAGGCAATGGAAAAGGCCAATCGTGAAAATGTATCAAAGGTTATTGTACTGGGGGAAGATGAACTAGCTAAAGGGAAGTATGAATTGAGGGATATGAAGACACGGGATATTGAAGAAAAATCATGGACGTACTAAATTAGAAGAGAATAATACATCACCTTCGATCATTAGTTAGTAATTAATAAAAGGTGATGTATTTTCTGCTGCATGATGTCAGAGTAATACATTCTTTCTTAAATATCACATAGGGCAGGTTTAATTAAATGGCGCAATAAAGTAGGTAGTAGGCTATGTACTAGACAGATTCATTTTTATGGTATATACTATGTTTAATAAGAGTTATACAAGACAACAATAAATTCACCTATTACAAAAAGTATTTGGATTTTGTTTGGTACTTTTTGTAATATGTGAATTTTTTTCTTTTTAAGGAAATTGTCATCTTATTAATACGAATAATGGAGGTCATTTAAATGACACAAGGTACAGTAAAATGGTTTAACGCAGAAAAAGGTTTTGGATTTATCGAAGTTGAAGGCGGAAACGACGTATTCGCTCACTTCTCAGCAATCCAAGGCGACGGATTCAAATCTTTAGACGAAGGTCAAAAAGTTGAGTTCGGTATCGAAGAAGGTCAACGTGGCCCACAAGCTACAAACATCGTAAAACTTTAATTTTAATGATGTAACCATACAAAAGAGGTATCCTTTTATTAGGATGCCTCTTTTTTGTGTTCAGTTTATGGTTTTCGTGTTTATGAAGATGAAGATTCGAGAGGTAATATAAAATCAGAATCCGCAATAATAAAATTACTTTTATGGATTTTAAAAATTCTATTATTTAAAAATGTTAAACTAGTTACTAAATATAGGAAGTTAATGAAAGGGGCGATCTTAATGGATTTACTATTTATAATTTTAATCTTGGTAATATTACTTGGAATATATGATTTGATAAGACATGTAAATGCGAACTTAGTAAAACAAACAAATGAATTAAAAACAATACGAGAAGAATTAAGTAAAAATAAAATAAGTGAATAAACATCCTCAAACATCGCTTTGGATACAATTTATCTTTAACTAATGGAGCAGGTTAGTTGTACAATTAATGTTACTATTATTAGAGTAGAGATATAGGTTTTTTGAAACATTTACGAAAGGAGTTTTCATTTTGCTTGGATTTTTTAGTTTTATATTATTAATCTTCTCTGTTTTATTTTTCTTATTAGGATATGCGTACTTAAATAATAAAGCAGAAAACCTCATGATGTGGAGTTTTACAGGAAAGGTTGAAAATGTGATTGATAAGGAAGGATATAAAAGGCAACAAGGAAAGCAATCAATATTAATGGGAATAATTTTCCTTTTAGTACCAGTTTCTCTATATCTAGTTGATAAATTTGATATAAATGCAAAATTACTTTACATATGGCTTCTTGTTTTAGCTGGTACGACTATTTTAAATACCATAAAGGTAAGAAGGTATTTTAACTAAAAATACCTTTAGAAACATCAAATAATTTAAGTTATTCCATTTTGCATTAACATGAGCGTTTCTGGGATAAGTAGGGCAGTTTTCTTTATTAAGGAATAAAGAGTTTATGAAAAAATATACTTAAAGTAACGGAGCTTTAGTTCAACAAATATTTATAAGTATACAAAAGAAATCTAGATAACGTTCCCGAATGAAAGTTTGGCAAGAAGCAAAAACGGCAGGAATGTTGTTAAATCAACGTTCCTGCTTTTTCTATTGGTACATTGTTTATGCGTGCTTTATACACTGTTATTAAAAGACAATACTGACATTGATTTGAGCGTATTTTATGGCATGCTGTGTCATGCATGCTTATCCTAATCTTATACCGTTTTTGTAAATTTTGTTTTAAATAGAATAAAAACATTAATAGAAATAATAATTGCGCTTATAAGAAATATCGGTGGAATGGCAAAGTGATCTGCCCAATAGCCCCCAACTAGTAAACCAAAAGGTAAAGCGAGTTTCATAATCATTGAGGTTGTACCAGCAACACGACCTAATAAATGATTGGGCGTTGTTTCTTGACGTAGTGCAAGGTAGACGATATTTGTCATCGTTGAAATTGCTGTACGTAAGGCTAATAAAATCCCTAATAGCCACCAAGTTTGTGCAAACATAAAAGCAATTAAAATAAAAACTTCCACTGCCATTGAATATGTATAAATTTGTCCTCTTCGATATTTATTACGAAGCGGTCTAATTATTTTTGCTCCCAATATGCCACCAAAAGCTGATAGTGTAAGCATGAAGCCAAGTTCCTCTTTAGAAAAATGGAGCGTATCGAGTGCATAAAACGTCAGCACACCGATAATAAGGCTTGAGGCGAAATTTGAAAAGAAAATTGTCCATGTTTGTATAAACAGTGACTTATTTCTGATCAGCTCATCATAACCCTCTTTTAAATCCTGCCAAAGCGATTGAGAAGACCGCTCTGGATTCGGCACCTTCTGTAGTAGCGCTGTTACGAAAACAATGAGCAGATTACAACCTACAAATAGCCATAAAAATAAAGCATTCGAACTCCAAAGCAGAAGCATACCTAATAGTCCAGGTCCGATAATTGAAATTAAGGTACTTTGTAACGACAATCTTGTTTGAATTTCTGTCATTTGCGAACGCTCAAACAACTGCGGCATAATCGCATTTGTCGCGCTGCCGATCATATAGCCGAGCGATGAAATAACGAAACCAAGTACATACACAGACCAAAGTGAAAACTCGGTTGTCGTTAGCACTACAGTTAAAGTGAATGCAAATAGCGTACGGATGACATTTCCCCAAAGCATTGTTAGGCGACGATTCATTCGGTCTACGAGTACACCAATAAACATTCCTAATAGCACATTGGGTAGGAAATCCATTAAGCGCATTGTACTCATAGCAATGGCTGACTTTGTATATTCATACAAGATAAGCGGTAATATAAAGGAAAACGTCGTCATTGAAATGTTTACTAATAGTGAGATTACATACAACTTTTGGAAATTTGGATTTTTAAGTAAATTCATATAGCACCTCCACTTAAAGAAGTTTAGAATAAAATAACAGGAACAAAAAGTGATTGAAAAAATAGACTTGTTCACCTTTTAAGGAGGAATTATGGAATACGAGTTTACGTTAAGCAAATTTTTTAGGAAAGATCAACGTATGGAAACGTCTATTGCGGAAATAGCCGAGCTTTTAAATTGTTCTACACGCTATGCAAAAACGATAGTACATCAGCTTGAGGAAAACCAGAAAATCCAGTGGGAGACCGCGCGTGGACGCGGAAAGAAGCCGTTTATTACGATGCTGAGAAATTCAGATACCATTCTACTAGAATGGATATCTCAACTCTGGGAAATAGGGAATTATGAAGTCGCATTGGAAATAATAAAACGCTATGACATGACGCAAAATACAACTATTCAGGCGTGGTTAAATTCAAAATTAGGTCTACAGTCTATTGAAGATGCGCATATATTTGTTCAGCAAATGTATGAAGTTGAACTTTTTCTAGATCCTTTAAAATCAATTTCAAGACATGATTCCCATATGATGGAGCAAATTCATGAAACACTTTTTGGGATTGATGAAAATGGTAATATTTTCAATAATTTAGTATTTGCTTATGATACACAGGATTATCGCACATGGTCTTTCGTATTAAAGAAAGGCGTCAAGTTTCATGACGGTACAATATTGACGGCAGAGGAGGTCGCAGCCTCGATTGCCTATATCAGTGAACGTTACAGAGAAATATATGAAATTGAACAAATGGATGTCCTTAGTAAATACGAACTTCTTGTACAACTGAAAAAGCCATTTTCCTTACTGCCAACTTTTTTTGCAAGCCCGAGATTAGTCATGCTCACCAAATCCCTCAATCCGGAAATCGGCTGTGGACCCTTTCAGCTTAAGCAACTTTCAAATGACAAAATCATTCTGGAGGCATTTCAATCTTATTTTAAAGAACGACCTTGGATTGACCGAGTGGAGCTGTTTATAACGGAAAGCGACGTCGCAAGTCCAATCTCTCATATGCCGATTGAGGACGAACCTTATCGTGTCATTGAACAGCAGGAGGAAGGGGCAACATATTTATTTTTTAACAGTAACCGTGAAGCCTTCTCAAGTGTAGAGGCAAGAGCCTATATATGGCATAATATTTTACCAGAGCAATTTGTATTAAATCCGTATTACGAGCAACCTGCGTACGGCTGGCTGACTACATCAAATAAAGTACAAGTAGAAATCCCACAGTTAATAAACCCCGACTTGAAAGAGCCGATTATTATTGGGTATCAACAAATTCGTGAAGGAGTGAACCACCTTCCACAGGCAGAAAAGCTTCAGGAGATTTTAGCAGAGCATAATATTGAAGCGGAACTTCAATGTATTAATTTTCAACAGCCAACAACTGAACGATTTAAAAAGATGGACTTATTTGTTGGAGGTATGGCTATTTTAAGAAATCTAAATCTATCCTTTTATAATTATTACACTACATACGGGAAAGACTTAATTTCTACAATGAATGCACAGGATTGTAAAAAGGCATTCAATCTATTTGAAGAAGCGAAAACGTCACATAATCCATTGCTTCAATTTGAGGAACTTGAGCAATTTCTGCAAACGTCATATCATCTGAAATTTCTAAAACACCGTAAGCATTACTATTATGTTCGGGAAAATTCTAACTTTGATCACGTGGTGTTTGATAGCCATGGACGAATTGATTATCGGAAACTTTATATTTCGGCAAATGAACATAAAAAATGATAAATACCTAAAATATAAGCCGCCTCACTACTGTTTTTCAGAAGTAAGGGGGCTTATGAACTTTTAGGCGAATGTAATTGACAATTCTGCCAATAAATAATAAGTTATATATGAGTATATGTTCATATATATAAATTGAAATGTGGAGGGGTTTTAAATGGGGGGTCACGATCACCATCATCATCATTCTCATAGCACTAACAAGAAAGTATTGTTCATTTCCTTTTTAATCATTACAAGCTTTATGATTGTCGAAGCGATTGGCGGTTTCTTGACAAATAGCCTTGCTCTTCTTTCAGATGCAGGTCATATGTTAAGCGATGCGGTATCGCTGGGCATTGCATTGTTGGCCATCATTTTGGCTGAAAGGGTCGCTAATGGCAGTAAAACATTCGGCTATAAACGTATTGAAATATTGGCCGCTACTTTAAATGGATTAACTTTAATCGTTATTGCATTGTTTATTTTCTATGAAGCAATTCAAAGATTCATGAATCCACCGGAAGTCGCATCAATAGGGATGCTCATCATTAGTAGTATCGGGTTAGCGGTAAATATATTAGTCGCATGGATCATGCTACGCGGTGCAGATACGAAAGAAAATTTAAATATGCGAGGAGCCTATTTACATGTAATAAGCGACATGATTGGCTCAATCGGTGCCATTGTGGCAGCTTTACTTATTTTGATTTTTGATTGGGGTTGGGCAGATCCATTAGCCAGCATATTTGTAGCGGCACTTGTTATTCGAAGCGGGTACCACTTAACGAAAGCTTCTTTGCATATTTTAATGGAAGGAACACCTTCAGATATAAATGTGGAGGACATCATTCATACGATTGAACAGCATAGTGAAATTAAAGCGATTCATGATCTGCATATATGGACAATTACTAGTGGGTTAAATGCCATGTCGTGCCATGTAGTAGTGAATGAAAACTTAACGATAAAAGAAAGCGAGCAGCTTCTCGATAAAATTGAACACGACTTACTTCATCAAAATATTCACCATGTGACAATACAAGTTGAAACTAATACACATAAACATGACAGTTCCATTTATTGCACAGTCAAGCAGGATACGAATGCTCATCACCACCACCATCATCATTAATACCTTTAATTTAATAAGAAATGAGTGTTAATAATATGTCGATAGAAAAAAGAACACAACACGAGCTGGATGACGAAACTTTATTTGTCGTATCGCAAACATTTAAAGCATTAAGTGATCCTACGCGGATTCGTATTTTAAACATGTTATGCTGTGAGGAACATTCTGTAAATGATATAGCGGAAAAGCTAGATTTAAATCAATCCGCTGTTTCCCATCAATTGCGTTTTTTGAAAAATCTGCGCTTAGTAAAGTTCCGTCGGGAAGGAACTACATTGTATTATTCAAGTGACGATGATCATATTATTAACCTGCTTCACCAGGCAATTGATCATGCAAAGCATTAAAGTCTGAGTTCATTTCGTAGCTTGAAATCGCACAATTTTTAGCCTTTGTAAGTACCGGATATAAAAAATAGCCTATGATAAATTATTCATAAATATATATTATGATTTTGATATAATTTGCAAGAGTAATTTAAGTAGTCTTTATAGCGTTAAAGCATCGGATTAAAGGGATTCAACAATTCCTTAATCCGATTTTTTATATTAATCTCTTTACTAAGATAATAGATTATTTCTATCATTATGATAGGTATGATGTAATAGACGAACGGGAATGCTCTCATTACAATATATATAAGGCAATTAAAAAATATAGTGTCTTGGATTTTTTAATTGGCAATATGAATTTCATAAAAATTCATCGTAACAACGAATTAAAAAACTATTTTGGGGTGATTGTTAATGGAAAAAGATTTAAGTCAATTCATCAGAAATGAAGCGTTTTTAAGTAAAGTTGTTTCGGCAGAAGAGGCCGCTTCTTGGATTGAGGACGGTATGAACCTTGGAATGAGTGGTTTTACACTTTTCGGGGAGCCAAAAGAATTTCCACTTGCACTATCTAAACGTGGTGAGAAAGAAAATTTCAAAGTCAATTTATATACTGGCGCATCTTTAGGTCCAACTGCAGATCAATCGATGGCTGAGGCGGATATTATTAACTTACGTGTTCCTTATCAGGGGAATGCCGTTATGCGCGGGAAAATCAATGCTGGAGAAATATTCTATATTGATCAGCATTTATCTCATACAGCAGAAGAAGTGAGAAAAGGATCGTTAGGGAAAATCGATTATGCTATTATCGAAGCTGCTGCTATTACAGAAGATGGGCTAATTATTCCGACTGGTTCGGTAGGGAATTCGCCTGTTTTTGTTGAAAAAGCTGAAAACGTTATCATCGAAATTAATACGACGGCACCAAAAGCTTATGAAGGACTTCATGATATTTATGTTCAGAAGGCACAAGGTGAACGTAAAGAAATTCCTGTATACGGTGTGGCAGACCGTATTGGTGATATCGGGATTAAAGTAGATCCAGCCAAGGTAAAAGGGATCGTATTATCGGAACAGCCTGATGTGCCTTCACCGTTATTTGAGCCAAATGAAGAAACACAGCAAATTGCAGATCACTTATTAGATTTCTTTGCAAGTGAAGTGGAAGCGGGCAAATTACCAGAGTCATTAGCTCCATTACAATCGGGAGTTGGATCGGTTGCAAATGCGGTTTTAAATGGCATGCAAAAATCACAATTTAAGGATATAGAAGTGTTTTCTGAAGTACTGCAAGATGGCGTGTTCGATCTAATCGACGCGGGAATCGTGAAATTCGCAGCGGGTACTGCATTCTCACTATCGAAAAAACGCGTTGATCAATTGGCAGAGGATTTAGAGAAATATAAAGATAAGATTATGTTTAGACCACAGGAAATCTCAAACAATCCGGAAGTTATTCGACGTTTAGGTGTTATTTCATTTAATACTGCCCTTGAGGTAGACATTTATGGAAATGTTAATTCAACACACGTAAACGGTACAAAAATTATGAACGGTATTGGTGGTTCAGGTGACTTTGCACGTAATGCCCGAATTACAATTTTTGTAACATCTTCTTTAGCAAAAAATGGTGCCATTTCAACAATCGTTCCATTCGTGTCGCATATTGACCATACAGAGCATGATGTGGATGTTATTGTTACAGAGCAAGGATATGCGGATCTTCGCGGGCTTCCACCAGTAAAGAGAGCCGAAAAGTTAATTGAAATTGCGCATCCTAAATATCGCGCGCAATTACGTGCCTACTTTGAAGAGGCGAAAGAAAAAGTCGGCGGTCAAACACCACATATTCTAGAAAAGGCATTTTCTTTCCATACGAATTTAAAAGAGCATGGAACAATGTTAGTTGATGATATAAAAATTAATAACTAGTAGTAATTGTACGGAAAAAAGGCGGTGTTTCAAAAGATGGATGTACAATTTCCAATTGGTAAATTACAAGTTCCTGAAAAGGTGACTTTAAATAATATTCAAGAGTGGGCAAAACAAATAGAGACTTATTCAACTCGTCTATTTGAAACTGTTGACGGTTTAAGTGACGAGGAATTGAACAAAACTTACCGGGACGGCGCCTGGACAGTCCGCCAGCTTGTGCATCATATTGCAGACTCACAGCTGAATATGTATCAGCGTTTAAAACTTGCGTTAACAGATAAAAATCCTACGGTACCGGCTTTTGATGAAGAAAAATGGGCAGTTCTACCGGATACAGAGCTTCCTGTTGAAAGTTCTCTGAAAATGCTGGAGGGGATTAATGAGCGTATTGTCGCTTTAACGCATCATTTAACAGAAGAACAATTAGGACGTGTATTCACGCACGAAACAAATGGCGAAATTTATGTAGCGACTAAGGTAGCGAAACTGGCATGGCATGAAGAACATCATTTAGCCCATATTAAAATCGCATTATCAAAATAATAGCTCTTTACAGAATTGGCTTATCTAAACTTGATAAGCCAATTTTTGGTACGATAAAAATAACGAGGGGGTGTAAATTTGATTTATTACGAACAATACGGGGATCCTAATCGTCCGACAATCATACTTTTACATGGGGCAATGGCAGTACATACATTTACACAGCAATATAGCTTATTAAAAGACTATCATATCGTTTTACCTCATTTATATGGCGCAGGAAAGTCAGTTGAAATACTTTACGAACCTGAAAAATTATCGCAGGAAATTGTGGAATTGATCCGGTCACTTAATAAGCCGAAAGTTGGTATTATTGGTCATTCTATAGGCGCACAGCTTGCGGTCAAATTAGTAAGTGACAATCCGGAGCTGTTTTCATTTGCTGTATTTTTTAGTGCGAATATATGCCCGAATGAAAAGACGATTCAAATGTATTGTAAATTTGCCCCTATAACTGTAAAGTTGCTGCGTTTTAATTGGATTGTAAAAATGCAGGGAAGGTATTGGAATTATTCGAAGGAGCAGGCGAATGATATGGTGGCGTATGCTCAAAAAATTACCGAAGAGAATTACAAGGCGTTTTTCACTGAAACGTTAAATATAATCAATCTACCTCACTTTTATACAGTTTCAGTACCAATGCTAGCGATTTGTGGTGAGCGTGAAAGCAAAGATATAAGAGAATCACTTAAATTGCTAGGGGAAAATAAGCATTGTAATGTAGCGACTATTTCTAAAGCAGGTCATGATTTCCCGATGCGTAATGCCGTAAAAATAAACCCGATTTTAATCGAGTTTATTCAAAGGCTAATATGATATGTATTAATAACGGGAGTAGTTGCAGCATAACATTATAACGCTACCAGTTAGTAAACAAAGGGAGTACCTTTAATTATTGTCTGTAGAAAATTGTTCAAGAGTCTTCCACTCTACAATTTTCTCACTTTCTTCACCATTACTTTTAAATTTTATTTTTACTTTACGGTCACTATCTTCCTTTACATTGTCCGCTATTATTTTTAGTATTATTTTTCCTTGACCATCTATTTCAAAGTTATTAATACTTTTTTTATCTCCAATATCTCTATTTCCATAAATCCCTGACTTTTTTAATGGATCAGCACCGAAAAATTCATACTTTATCCCATCTTCCTCGTAAGTAATAGGATTATTATCCTTTTTTATTAACTCAATTGAATCTATTGTTACTGGTGATTCTCCTGTCCATTCAAATGGAACAATGAGGTGATAAGTTTCATTTGATAGAAGCTCGAATCCAAAATTCCCTAAAAGAAATTCACCTGTTACCGCTTCTTCCTGTTCACTACAACCTACTAATGTAAACATAATGCATAAGAAGCTTATACATAATAAAATTTTCTTCATAATCAATCTCCTTAAATAATTAAACATATTTATTTAAAGCTTTTTCGTAAAGCAAATGATGCGGTTTGCTTCAGTAAAGCCTAATTTAATATGTACGTGTAAGCTGGCTGTATTCGATAGTTCACAATCGCTCGCAAATTCCTTGCACCCTTTAGCCTTTGCCCATTGTTCACATGCTTGAACTAGACCTTTTGCTAAGCCACGCTCACGGCAATGCTCAACGACATATAAGCCTTCCAAATACCCAACTGGACTTGAATCTGTCCCTTCTACGTAGTCATGTCGAAGCTGACACTGAGCAAATCCGATTGCTTCTTCCTCACTAAATGCCAAAAAGATAGCACTGTTAGGATGTTTAATCGTTACTTCCATGTTTTGAATGAATTCCTCTAAATCATTATCTGGCCAAAGTTGTAACGCAAGTTGTGCTGTCACAGTTGCATGTTCAATCGTAGCTAATTTAATCATAGTATCCTCCTAATTGGAAATATAATAATATAATATCAAAATTTAAGAGTTGATTTCTTAAGTTCTTTAGAAAAAAATATATTTCTGATAATCTCTCTTAATTTTTTACTTTTCAATAGATGTTTTGTACTATATAAAAGTAGTATAAAATATTTACCGAAATTTAAAATTAGGGGGATCTAAATGAGTATTTATAATTATTTGGTAAGAAAAACGAACGGTGAAATTTTATCAATGGAAACATATCGGAATCAAGTGATGCTAATTGTCAACTCAGCTAGTAATTGCGGTTTTACATATCAATATGAAGATTTACAAAAATTATATGAACGGTACGGCAATAAAGGTTTTAATGTTCTTTCATTTCCATGCAACCAATTCGGTGAGCAGAACCCTGAAGATGGTGCAACATCTGCATTGCAATGTAAAACGCAGTTCGGTGTTACTTACCAAGTATTCGATAAAATAAATGTCAATGGTAAAGAGACACATCCTTTATTTAATTATTTAAAGCATGAGGTCGATTGCCCGGAGTTTGTCCGTGATACGATGCAGCAAAAACACTTGTATGATATGATTCAGACAAATTATCCTGACTATTTAATCGGCCGCAATATTCGATGGAATTTCACGAAGTTTCTCGTTGACCGAAATGGTCGTGTCATTCAACGCTTTGAGCCGGATAGTTCATTTTTGGATATTGAAAGGGCTATTGAAAATTTATTGTAATCGTTAGCTTTTCATATCACATAAGAAAGAGCAAACACGTATGAAACTTGCGCGTTTGCTCTTTTAGTTTTAGGCATTTTTCTTCGTTCGGGTTGTACGCTTTCTTGGTGCTGGTTTCTTCGTTTTATCAAGTGATGCTTGAAGGGCCGACATTAAATCCGTAACATTATCAGGAAGTGGCCGCTTTTCGTTTACGGATACGGTACTTCCAGCCTTTTTATCTTCAATTAATTGCATTAATGCTGTACGGTATTCATCTGTATATTTTGAAGGATCAAACTCGGTTGTCAATTGTTCAACTAACATGAGCGCTGTATCAAGCTCCTTTTGAACAACGGTATCCACATCCGGAATATTTGGTACATCACCGACACTTCTTACCTCATCAGGGAAATGGATTGTCTCCATAACTAAAGCATCCTTGTAAACCCTAACTACCGCTAATTGTTCTTTGGAGCGTATAATGATTTTTGCAACACCGATCTTACCGGATTCTTCTAAAGTCTTCCTAAGTAATGCGTAAGCTTTTGATCCTGTTGCATCGGGTGACAGGAAATACGTTTTTTCAAAATAAATGGGATCAATTTCTTCTAACTTCACAAAATCAATAATCTCAACTGATTTATCCTCATTTTCTTTACGTAAATTTTCTAGTTCCTCAGCATCCAGTACGACATATTTATTTTTCGAATACTCGTAAGCTTTTACGATATCTTCTTCAGTAACTTCTTTTTCGCAGCCTTCACATACTTTTTTATAGCTAATCGGCGTATGGCATTCTTTATGAAGTTGCCTTAACTTAATATCCTTATTTTCAGTAGCCGCATGAAGTTTCACTGGAATATTGACTAATCCAAAGCTAATACTTCCTTTCCAGACAGTATGCATGCATTTTTCACCTCATTTTTCCTTACTATGGAACTAAAGATTAATTTTTATGTATTGTCTTAGTAAAAAAAACGAAAGATAGTAGAAAAACGAAAGTTGGTTGGAAATTTGAAACCAATGTTATTAACTGATTCAAATGAAATACCAGTTGGTGATTGGTTATATGAACCAAAGTATGATGGGTACCGCTGTATTCTTTCCTGGGATGAAGGAATGCATTTTCCTATTTTAAAATCGAGAAACGGCAATATACTTAATGATAAATTCCCGGAAATTATAAATTACTGTGAGCGTATTTATGACGAGATAGCACCATATTTACCTGTAATTCTCGACGGGGAATTAGTTTATTTAACTAATAATTACCATAGTGAATTTTCAGTAGTACAAAAGCGGGGAAGAATGAATAATGCCGAAACGATTGAATCCCAGGCAGATACTTTTCCTTGTCATTATATTGCTTTTGATTTACTGATCTATGAGGGAAAGTCAAAAATTAATAGCCAGTTGACTACTAGAAAGCAAATGCTTAATAAGCTGTTCGATACGATCAATCTCCCTACTACAATAAATTACATGAACGCTAGGCGACTGCAGGCTATAGATACTTTTGAAGATAGCGCTTTTGTTTGGCAGAATGTGAAAACACATAACGGGGAAGGGCTTATTGCCAAGAAAAAAACAAGTAAATGGATGGAAGGAACAAGAACTGCTAGCTGGATAAAAATAAAAAACTGGAAATATGTAGATGTTATTTTAACAAAGTTCGATAAATCTAATGGTTTTTTTGCCGGAGCAATTTTTAAAGAGGGTACATTACAGGAAATTGTCTCATTTAAACACGGTTTAAAAGAAGAAGAATACAAAACACTTACAACTTTTTTTAACACATATGGCACATTACTAGGAAATGAAATATCGGAAATCCCTGCTTCGATATGTGTTTCGATTGCGTGTATTGATTTTGATGGCACTAAATTAAGGGAACCAAGATTTCATGCGTTCCAGCATAATATAAATCCGGAAGAATGCCATTGGAAAAGTATGCAACGTCAGTTAAATCCAATACCTGAAAATGTAGCTGTAACACATCCGGAAAAACCCGTATTCCCTGTGAATGCAATTATTAAAGATGATTTTTTACTCTACCTTCAAGAGACAGCACCTTTTATGATGCCTTTTTTAAAGGACCGTCTGTTAACTGTTATTCGTTATCCTCATGGCTTACCGGGGGAAAGTTTTTATCAAAAGAACTACTTGGAAAATATACCGGACTATGTAACAACGCATATTGCGGATGAGACAAATTATGTGATTTGTAATAATATCGAAACGCTTTTATGGCTAGGAAACCAGTTAGCTATAGAATTCCATATTCCATTTCAGACAATTCATACGGATAAACCGACCGAGATTGTCTTTGACTTGGACCCGCCATCCGTCGAAGAATTTCATTTGGCAGTGAATGCAGCATTAAAGCTTAAAGTTATACTGGATCATTTTAATCTTCAATCATTTATCAAAACTTCAGGTGGAAAGGGCATGCAAGTTTATATTCCCTTGCCGTTTAATACTTTTACATATGAAGAAACCGGGGTTTTTACCGAATTTATATGTAAATTTTTAGAGCAGCAATATCCCGAATGGTTTACAATTGAGCGGCTTAAAAAAAATAGGGGAAATAGATTATATTTGGATTATGTCCAGCACAGGGAAGGTAAGACAATCGTAGCGCCCTATTCTACGCGTGGTAATGCCAATGGATTGGTAGCCGCGCCCTTATATTGGGATGAGGTTAACGAACAGTTAAAGCCAAAAAAGTTTACGACTATCCATGTAATGGAACGGATGCGTACACTCGGTAATCCATTTAGAGAATTTAGAGAAATCGGTGAAAAACAAGCGTTTAAATCAGCGCTTGATCAAATTAATGGTTTAGGATAAATATTTTGGAGCGTTGGAAGTAATTTTGTACGGATAACAAATACTAAAAGGGTCACTCGGGGGAGGTGACCCTTTTAACCGTTAGCAACAGATGATTTTAGGCACAAAGATTTTAGTAGATGAAAGTAGCGCCGACAATAATTAAAAGAATGAATAAAACAACGATTAAAGCGAATGTTGAACCAGTACCGCCGCCGTTGCCACCACCGTAACCACCACCGTAACCACCACCGTAGTTTCCGTAGTTGTTAGTATTACCTTGGTATCCACCTTGGTATCCCATGAAAAATCACCTCCTTCTCCGTTATCCTATTCAACGATGGGGAACTGATTCGGGGCATTCGAACATAAATGAATTAGAATTTAAATTATTTTTCGTTACACATCGCCATTATTAACGCTATAATACCTTCTAGAGGTGAATTGAATGTTTATTTCAGAAACAACAGTAGAAGTACGCTATGCCGAAACCGATCAGATGGGTGTCGTGTATCATGCGAATTACCTTGTATGGTGCGAAATAGGGCGTACGCAAATTTTAAAGGATTTAGGTTTTAATTATGCAAAGCTTGAAGAAGATGGCTACTTATCGCCAGTGATGGATTTTTCGATTCAGTACAAGGCAGCGATGCGCTATGGTCAAACTGCGACAGTACGGACTTGGATTGAGGAGCATACGAAGCTGCGCACTACATATGGCTATGAAATTTTACATGAAGACGGGACTGTTGCAGTAACGGCGAAGTCTCAGCATATTTTAGTGAAAAAGGAAAATTTCCGCCCGGTAGCATTAAAAAAAGTAGACCCAGCTTGGGATGCAAAATATGCAGAAGTGGCAAGAATTAAGGGCTAATAATTAATTTTATATGAACTCAAAAGGAGCTTAGCTGTACAAACAGCTAAGCTCCTTTACGTTTTAATTCAAGTATTTTTGGCGTCTCACCCTTCGCTCCGCGTCACTCTGCTTTAACATAAATAGAGCATTTCCGTTCTCTGCCGCCTCTCGATAGCGCAAGCGGCTTGATTGGGGATTATTTACTTCACTCTATAACGAGGGGCAAAGCTTTGAAATTGGTAGGCCTCTTAAAAGACAAGAAGGCAGTGATAAAGACAAGTATCACATGGCTTTAGCGCTTCTTGCCGTAGTCCACAAATCAAGGGGAATTTTACTAAAAAAGCAAACCTCATTTTATGAGGATGGCAGATTGTCGACAAAAGGTTTCCAGAGACCTTTTGTCTTTTTATTATAAATTTAACTAGGTGCTTAGCAGAAACAAGTTGTTCATTCTTCCTATTTCAAGTTGTTCAGGTTCATTGATTTGATTACTAGTCATGTAGATATCTATCCTATCGCACTTTATTTAAAGGGATTACTAAGTTGATTGGAATGGAGGGACCGTGACTCCACCGGGAAAAGCGCGCGCGGAAGATCCACTAAATTGTGCCTGCCGGTGTAGGCACAATTTAGTTAGCTGGAGCCGTGCCCGGGGAAAGCATCGGTCCCGGAATGGAAATCAACGGTTTCAATGTTAATGTAATTCTTCTTTTACAAACGCTTTTTAAGAATTTTTCTACAGTCTGACAACCTCATTATATTTGGATATAATTACAGGTAAGAAACGACAGATTAATTACAGACTTTGGGGGTAGTAGGTATGCAATTTATTAAAAGTCCATTAGGAGTGACCATTTTATTTTCGCTCGTGGCGCTCGGTTTTCAATTAACAGCTTTTGCGGATACATTTCAAACGATTTGGTTATTTAGCGTGCTCGCTATTGCGACATTTTTTATCCATGAACTAGGGCATGCCTTGTTTGCGGTGGCGGCAGGGTATCAATTTAACTTTTTAACGGCCGGACCTATTACGATTGAACGTAATAAGATTAGCGCTAATAAAAGCTGGGCATTTTTCGGTGGCGTCGCAAGTTGTTTGCCAAAAACAGATGACTTACAAATTATACGTCGTCAACATCTTTGGTTTGCAGCAGGGGGGCCAATTATTTCGCTAATAGTAGGTAGCGGTTCTCTTATTTTAGGTTATATTTTTGATCTACAAATTATATTATTTTTCGGAATGTTGAATGTAGTTATTTTTCTAGTGACAGCTATTCCGTTTAACGGAGGAATGAAATCAGATGGACGTGTAATACTTGAACTATTATCGGATAAAGATCAAAATCAGTTCGTTAGCTCGCTTATACTGATGAAAGAAATGATGACACCGGTTCATCCGACATCATGGTCAAGTAATTTAGTGGAGCAAGCAAGAACAGTACAACCAAGTGAAGAAAATATTAGCACTAGCTATTTGCTGTTTTACTATGATTTATTGAAGCATGATTACGAAACCGCATCAAAAGCCATAACTGAATATAAATCAATCCCAGTGACAAAGAAAAATAAAATGACAATGCAATTCATAACACATATAAAGCAACTGGATTTAGTAATGCTGGGACATACAGCAGCATTAGAGGAAATGAGTGAGTTACATAAGATGATTGCGCCAATTGAGCCGATTAGCTATAAGCGTAGTGAGTGGATGATTGCGAAACTTTCCGGAAACGAAGCTTTGGCATCGAAAAAGCTAGTAGAACACCGCAAACAAATCGAACAAGGTAAATCTCAATTCGGATTTTTCTATGCGGAAGAAAGACTGACAGATTTAGTGGAGGAAAAGTTAAAATAGACAAACCCCTGTTCTAGAAATAAAGTACCGGCTAGGCATTAAATTTAGAACAGGGGTATACATTTTTTGATTTAGTTGACGTTACAAACAGTTTTTATTTAATTTCTTTTTCAAAAATCAACTCAAAATTCTCTGCAGATCCATAACCGACAACACTAGGTGCAAAAATTTGAACGAGTCTCCAGCCATTTTTTGCCTCTTCTTTTATAATTTCGCGATAATCTTCTTTTGCCGTTGCCTTCATTAAACCTTGCTTTAATTCAATTTGAATAAATTTGTATTCGTACATCATGATTCACCCCTCTTGGCTTAGTTAACTTTCTCCCATCTTAAAATTCGTTAAGTATATAGTTAAACCTTTAATAAATATGAAATTTAAAATAAAAATATAACTGGTGAGAATAGTTAAGCAAATGGTCACATGACATCCTTTATACAATAGCTTTTACTAAAAAAATGCTTTAAAGGCGAAATACAGCTATATAATATTTTTGCACGTGTCCGTAAAATATTGATATAATGAAAGTTATGATTAAAAGATAAGGGAGGTGTGTTCATGGCATCAAAAACAATCACGAATGTGCAAACCCGCTGCCATATTTTACTTACAAATACTGCACGTGAAGCAATGAAGGAGCATGTTCCTGATGAACACGCCTTTTTTAATTTACAACAATATTTTTACGTCGCAATTGAAAAAGTTTCTGTGGAAGATGAACAAACACATATTACGATTTATTTCGATAATGAGAAAAATTTAAAGCTGAAAAGTAAATTTGATGATCGTGTTGTCATTATGGATTGTGTTTTCGATCCGAAAAATGGCCTCGTCGCAAAAAGCTTCCGTTCACGTGGTAAAGGTACACCGGTCGTAACAAATCGCCGCGCAACAATGAAAATTCATTTTGTCGCTTCACGAATTAGTGGGCATACATATCAAGCGCCATTTTTACAGGCAATTGCCGAGTTGCCAATAGCACAAGAACGCTTTGACTACGTAAATAAAAGAATTAGTAGCTGGGAAGGCTATTTAAAAGTTTTAAATAAAAATGCAGATATTGAAGATATACATGCCCGTTTTTCAGCCGTTACATATGATGCGGATTTTACCCATATGACATTGCGCATTTCCAATCTGGATAATAAACAATGGAAGCAGCTGGAAGGCTTAAGTGCCCGACTACGTGGTTATGTCCAGGAAATTGGAGACGTCGCAAAAATTCGTCGTAATGAAAATACAGTTGAAATTGCATTAAAGCCTTATTACAGTAACTTGGCTCGCAGAAATGAACTGCATTTTCAATCAGAGGACGTTGAATTTTCCAATGCTGCGACAAAATCACAGCTAAAGCGTTTATTAAAAGGATTTGAGCGGTTAAAAGAAGGATTAGCGGCCAATGCCAATTTGGAAACGATTTTATTTGAAGACAAACCAACGATTGCAGAGCGGAAACAGCCGTTATCAATCGATTTTCATAATCAGTTAAATACGTACCAGCAGCAAGCAGTTGAAGGGGCAATGAGTGCAGAAGATTTATACGTTATTCAAGGTCCACCCGGTACTGGTAAAACGACGGTAATTTCAGAAATTTGCTACCAAAACGCCAAAGCCGGTTTAAAAACGCTCGTTGCATCCCAATCAAACTTAGCTGTGGACAATGCATTAAGTCGGCTATTGTCGAATAAGGATATCCGAATTTTGCGTTATGGCCGTACAGAAAGTATTGAAGAAGAAGGCAAAAAGTTTATTGAAGAAAATGTAGCGGCGTATTGGCAGGAGCAAACGTTTAACGCGATTGGTCATGAAATTTCATTGCATACAAAAAAAGAACAGCTTTTAAACGAAGAAATTGCCTACGCACAAAAGGAAATTCATGAACTAAATGAACAAAAGCTAGAACTTGAAAAGCAAATCGAGCAAAAAGAAGCGGCGAAAGCAGAGCTGCATGTATTGGCGGAAAAAATCAGTGCTTTAAAAAAAGAGCTGACGTTATGCAAGAAAGAACTTGAAGAAAATGAACGTAAACTCGAAAAACTACAAACCGTGCAAAGTACAACAGCTGAAACAGTCGCAAACTTCGAACAGCAATTAGCAGATGGAATGACTGTTGAACAGCTTACAGAACAGCAGGAAAAGCTGAGTGAAGCGAAAATGGACTATGAAAAGCAAATTGCACAAAGTAAATACAAGTCAGTTCTTCATCGTTATGAGCAGCAGTATGAAGCCATTCAACTAAAAATCCAACGTGCGAATGAAACTTCGGAATATGGAAAGATCGTCGACAAAATTGCCTCTTTGAAAAAAGTGTATGAAATTGAAGCATTCATGACTGAATACAATATTCGCAGAAACTATGCAATGGATCGATTACTTACTGCTCTAGAGCGTATCCAGCCTCAAATGGAGCAATACAAGCCTATAAAGGATGTAAAAGAACGACTTGAAAAAGCGCTGAATTACAGTGAAACAGCACTTGGCATTCATGTGACACCAGATCAACTGGAAATGAATCATCATTATTCACTTGAAGAGGTACAGGAATTTTTAACGAAACTAAGCAAGGCATTTCGCGATAAGAAAGTGAATGCACAAAACGGTATACGCTCAATCCAGGGCATCCATTTGCGTATGCAATATATTGATCAGTTGAACAATAAGTATATGGATTCAATTCGTGAAACGGTGCTTATTTTTGAAAAGCTAAAAGAAGAAATCACGCTTCAGTTCAAGGAGCAAAATGACGAAAAGGCACAGGTTCTTCAAAAATTGCAGGGTGAAGCTGCTGCGATCCAAACTCAAATCGATTCAGTAAAAGGAAATGTGGACCCTTCAATTGTCGTTAGCCATACGACGGAAGAACTAGAAGAATTGTTGGCTACAAATGAGCTGGAGCAAATGAAATTCGAGACGCAGCGTCAAAATCGGGAAAGATTAGAGCTTCAGCACAGTAAAAAAGCAGAAGAACTTGCGGTACTGGATGAACAAATTACACTTGGCACTACGACTGTTGAAAACATGACGGCACGCTTTAAAGAAATCAACAGTGAAGGCGTGCAACTCGAAAAACGCCGTACAGAGCTTGAACAATTAACGAAGCTAAATCCAGAACAAGCTATTGTAGCTGTAAACGAAAAAATTGAGCATTTCACTGCGCAAATTGCAACATTACAAGTGAAAATCGATTTACTACCCGTGACAGCCGAGCTTCAAAACGAGTGGTACGGTTTACTGGAAAATGCGAATGCGCACGATTTAGATGAAATCAGAAAATTATATGTGAAGCATGCAAATGTCATTGGCACGACATGTGTAGCGTCGGCAAATAAAGAGTTTATGGACAACTATCCAACGTTTGATGTTGTCATAATTGACGAAGTTTCAAAGGCGACACCACCTGAACTACTATTACCGATGTTAAAAGGTGCAAAAATCATTTTAGTAGGAGATCATCACCAATTACCGCCACTTGTCGGGGATGCAACATTTGAAGAAACCTTAGAGCAAGTAGTAAAAGAAAGTACGACGTTTGAGGAAAAACGAGAACTAGAAAAATTACTGGAAGAATCGTTATTCGAACGCCTTTACAATAACTTACCTAACCAAAATAAAACGATGCTTGCTCTGCAATATCGTATGCATAAAAATATTATGTCAACTATCACGCCGTTTTATGAAAATGAACAGGAAAGTCTGCAATGTGGTTTGGAAGATTCGGATGCTGTACGCGATCACTTCCTGCAAACTTCTAAAATTACGCGCGACAACCATTTAATGTGGCTGGATATTCCGAATGAAAAGCCGTATTTTGAACAGCGTGTAAAAGAAGGTTCCAGCTTATTCAATGTAGCGGAGCTTGATCAGATTAAACAACAATTAATGGAAATGAATGAAGCGACTGCAAAAGCAAAAGCGGAAGGGTTAATCCCGCAAGATGCTCTAAAATCTGTTGGAGTCATTTCGTTTTACGCGGAGCAAGTAAGACGTATAAACCGTCTCATCGAACAGGAACTTAGCTTACCGCACCTGCACATTCGTACAGGCTCGGTCGATAAGTTCCAGGGTATGGAGATGGACGTTATTATCGTCAGTATGGTGCGTAATCATGATCATGAGCGCGGAGAAATTGGGTTTGCCAAAGATTATCGCCGTTTAAATGTTGCATTATCCCGCGCACGTGAACTGCTTATTATGATTGGCAGTACCGATATGTTTACAAAACGTCCAAAACATGTGAAAACACGCGATATGTATTCCCATGTATTAAATACAGTAAAAGAGCAAAGCGGCTATTTTGCAATGTAAGGAAAGGTGTATACAGTGGATTTAAACAGCATAACCGGACAATTACAAAAAGAATTCAACGAAAATCCGAACATCGAAATTCAAAAGCAGATGCAATACGCCATTCCCATCCACACGTTGGAAGTGCATTATCATCCTGTTATGCGGAATGCGATGGATATTTTAATGAAGATGATGCTCATTTCATTCCAGAAGGCGAAGCTGAAAAATGTCGAGCTTTTAGCGGAAATTTTATTAGTTGAACCGTTATTTATCCATGATTTAACTAATAAAATGTTACGAATGGGCATGATTGAAAAAGAAAATGAAGTGTTCACACTTACGGCAAAAGGAATGGCACAGCTTGAATCGGGTATTTTTGAAGAGGAGCTTGAGCAAACAAGTCATTTTGTGCAATATAGTCCGATTCATGAACAGCTGCTGGAAGGTGATTTAGAGGAGTTCGCTGATTTAGAGGAGTTTCCTGAACCATTTCCGGCGATTGAAAACGAGGAAATTGAAGCGATTGAAGAATCGATGCTGATTGAATTTATTCAGCGGCAGTTAAGCGAACAACCCTTGTCCGAACAGGAAGCCCCAACTTTTATTACAAAAGTTATATCGACCGAATCGATTCAAATTAATGATATTCCAGTTCTATGTTTTTCACTTTTGAATCAAAAGCAAAATCGGCATTTTATGCGTGTATATAATACATTAACAGGTGTATGGGATGAGAGGCTTGAAACGATTTTATTCAATTATGAGAAAGAGCATTTGAAGCCGGAATAAATATATATTTTTTGAATTATTGCAAAACTTACGCTACCGTGTTACACTAGTGTCAATTTAATAGTCTTATCAAGAGAAGCGGAGGGAACTTGGCCCGTAGATGCTTCAGCAACCTCTAGTATAACTAGAAAGGTGCTACTTCCAGCAAGGCAAAGTCCTTGGCAGATAAGAACGGGTATATTAACCTCTCATTTCTGTTGTGCTGGAATGAGGGGTTTTTTGTTTTTTCAGCAAGTATGAAGGTACTTGCTCCAATAATCAAACCCCTGCGGCTATTATGATTTACTTGAAAGGAAAGAAGCTTGAAATAGCTTTCGTTATGAAACTAAGATTATTTAGAAAGATTAGAGGGGGACAGTGTAATGCCGATTAATATTCCGAAACATTTACCGGCCGGTGAGCTACTGAGAAAAGAGAAAATTTTCGTTATGGAGGAAGACCGGGCGAAAACTCAGCAAATTCGACCTTTGAATATTTTAGTGTTCAATTTAATGCCGGAAAAAGAAAAAACCGAGCTCCAATTATTGCGTTTACTCGGAAATACACCACTACAGGTAGATGTGACATTTTTAAATACCGCTACATATGAATCAAAAAATGTTTCCAAATCACATTTAGATACGTTCTATCAAACATTCGATGAAATTAAACACCGCCGATATGATGGTCTGATTATCACAGGTGCACCGGTAGAGAAAATGCAATTTGAAGATGTGGGCTATTGGAAGGAAATTACTGATGTGATGGACTGGGCCGATCAAAATGTGACATCAATCATGTATATATGTTGGGGAGCACAAGCTGCTCTGTATCATCATTTCGGTATCGGGAAATTTGAGCTGCCTAAAAAATGCTCCGGCGTCTATTCACATGTGATTACCGATTTAACGGTCGATTTAGTACGAGGCTTCAGTGATGAATATGTTGCGCCTCATTCACGTCATACATCCGTATCAATTGATGAAGTCCGTGCGCACCCAGATTTGCGTCTGCTTAGCTATTCGGATGATGCCGGTGTATTTATCGTTCAATCAAAAAACAATAAGCATATTATGATTACAGGCCATTTAGAGTATGATGCGACGACTCTATCGGACGAATATTTCCGAGATGTTGAAAAGGATCCGGAAAATACGGAAGTTCCAATTAATTACTTCCCAAATAATGACCCGCAAAATGCTCCAAAAAATGTATGGCGTGCCCATTCACATCTATTGTTCTACAACTGGTTAAACTATTACGTATACCAAGAAACACCTTATGAGTGGCATTTTGTTGAGGAAAATATCGAATATCATATTTAAAAAAATGGCTAGGAAAGAAATAAAAAATTGATGGGAATGGAGGGCGATTCCAGCGGGAAAAGCAAAATTTTTTGCGACGAGTAACCGCAGGAGCACGGACGCCTGAGACTACAGGCTCAGGCCGTGCCCGCGGAAAGCGTCCCGGAATGGAAATCAATTTTTGGGTTATAGCTCAGCCGCTCATTTCTATTTCACTGCAAGCCATGCGCGTTCTTGCTGTATTTGCAAACTTACTTCACGGCCAAAAAAGTCACTTAGCAATTGTTCATTCAATATGACTTCACGAGTATCTGCGGCTACGCTTTTACCATCCTTCATTAACAGCACATGGCTAAAACACGGTAAAATTTCTTCTACATGATGGGTTACATAAATAAGTGTAGGACAGTTTTCACCATCAGCTATTTGCTCAATCTTTTGGAGTAAGTTTTCCCGCTCAATAAGATCAAGTCCGCCGCATGGTTCATCCAATATTAAAATTTCTGGTTCTGCCATTAAAGCACGTGCAATTTGTACACGTTGTTGTTCACCTTGCGATAAATGCTCAAAAGATTTATTCGCCAAATGTTCGCAGTGAAACTGTCTCATAAAGGATAGTGCCTGCTCAATTTCCGCATCGGACACGTCATTAAATAGACGTAGCGCACCAAACTTTCCGCTAAGCACAATTTCAATTGCATTATCCTGCCAGTTGAAGCTGTCAATCATTGCATTGCTTACCCAGCCGATGCGTGTTCGGAGAGTAGGGATATATGTATTGCCGAAAGTTTCACCTAGTACTTGCACTTTACCATTGTTCGGCCAAATATAGCCGTTGATTACTTTTAACAAGGTTGTTTTTCCTGAACCGTTCAAGCCTAAAATGGCCCAATGCTGTCCTTTTTGTACATGCCAGTCTAAATTATTCAAAATTACTTTTTCATTGCGGTAAAGATGGACATTTTCGATTTTTATCATAAAAAACACCTCCAATTACTACTATGCTTGATTTATTCAAATTCTGAAAGTATTTTTTGAATATTGTCACAATTGTTTATAAAAAAAGAAAGCAAACTTAATAAGTTCGCTTTCATCACAATTTAAATTACGGCGCTTTCTACACCTGCTGCACGGTAAAACAGTTTTTCATTCCATTTTAAAGCCCACTGAACAACGGGCCCTAAGCCGAATGCCATAATTACTGTTCCTACGCCAACAGGACCGCCTAATAGGAAGCCAATAACAGCAACTGATACTTCCATTGTCGTACGTGCACGGTTCACGCTCCAGCCTAAACGACGGACTAATAATAGCATTAATGTATCGCGTGGTCCGACACCGAGGTTAGCTACCATATACATGCCACAACCGATACCTAGTAATACAATTCCCACGACAAACGATAAAGTTTGTTCCAAAAGGTTGTGAGCATGAGGTAGCACATACAAAAAGATATCAATAAAAATACCTGTTAAAAACATATCTAAATAAGTACCTATTTTCGGTAATCTTTTAGATAACATCGAGTCAATCGCTAAAATAAGTAACCCGATAATGATGGACCAAGTCCCGATTGTTAATCCGAGATTTTTATAAAGTCCTATATGGAGCACGTCCCATGAACCTACTCCAATTGTTTGTCCTTTAATCGTTAAGGCAACACCTAATGATAAAACGATAATACCTGCGATAAAAAATAGGCAGCGCCAATAAAATCCTTGTTTCACGTTCAATTGTAATCCCTCTTCTTGTAGTCAATATCATCTTTACACATTATAGCGATTACAAGGGTGAAAAACGGATTTACAATATATTTAAAATATTATTACTTTTTAAGGCTATTTTTCATAGGAATAGCGTAACTCGTCCATTGACTCGTCGACGTCTACAATTAGATTGTGGTGATTAAAAAACCATTCATCTGACTTTTCAATAAAGAAGTGTACATTCTCTATAACAGTTTCTATCCCTATTTCATGTGGCTCCTCACGTGTCATTCCTAACGAAAAGCCTTCATGAAAGGGAGATGAGCCGCCATAGCGTGCGTAAAAGCGAATATAGTCCCCATGTTCTATTTCCATTTCTTCTTTAAACCATTCGACTGCTTTTTCTGTTAATTTAATTTCCATACAATTCACCTCTATAGTCATTATGCAGGAAATGAAAAAAACTTACAAAGCCCGCGCCTGCTTAAATGAACCAAAAAAGGCTGAAAGTATAACCCTTCAGCCTGGATGTTAAAAACCTTTAATTTTTGGTTCAGTTCCGTTTTTAATGCGTATAATATTCTCTCGGTGACGATAAAAGATAAAGGAAGCTAAAATTGCTACTAAAATAAAGAGGGCATATTCACCTGTAACAATCCAATTAATCGTTACATAGATGATCGCCACTGTAGAAGCAATCATTGACGTTAAGCTCACCATTTTTGTTGTCTTTAATGAAATAATAAATACAATAAGTAAAACAATGAATAATGGCAAATTATAGCCTAAAATGATACCTGCACTTGTAGCTACGGCCTTACCGCCGCGGAAGCTAGCGAATATCGGGAACATATGCCCCGCAGCTGCAACGATACCAAGAATAAGCGGATGAACAGTGCTATCACTGAAAACAGCTAACAGTGGCAACAAAACGGCTGCTGTTCCTTTAAAAATATCAATTAGTAGGACAGCAATTCCAGGTTTTTTACCTAGAACTCTAAATGTATTCGTAGTGCCTAAATTTCCGCTGCCTTGCTTACGGATATCTGTTTTATAAAAAATTTTCCCTATCCATAATGCAGATGGGATGGAACCGATTAAATAAGCACAAATAATTATTAAAGCGTTGATCAAGAAGTTGTGCTCCTTTCAAATATCAGAATTATTAGTTGGTACTAATAGTATGTTATGAATATTCTACAATGTTTTTTAATAGAAGGAAAGAGGTATTATTTTTTCGCAATTTTATGAAGTAAACAGGAAAAAAGTTACATTTGTACATCAACTATTAAAGGATAGGCTTTTAAACGTCGGTTTTTGATGATACAATTAGTCTTTGCAAAGCCTAAAAAAGTACGCTCAAACATTGACATCATGCATATTTGAAAGTACGATTAGGTAGTAAATAGAACGTTTGTTTGTATTTTTTGGAGGGGATTGCATTTGGTTAAAAATCAATCAGGCATGTCTTATAATGAAGATGCCATTCAAGTATTAGAAGGTTTAGAAGCCGTACGTAAAAGACCAGGGATGTATATTGGTTCTACAGATAGTCGAGGTCTTCACCACTTAGTGTATGAAATTGTAGATAACGCAGTGGATGAAGCGCTTGCTGGATTTGGTAATCATATCATCGTGAAGATTCATGAAGATAATAGTATTAGCGTACGAGACCATGGTCGTGGTATGCCTACAGGTATGCATAAAATGGGTAAGCCAACTCCGGAAATTATTTTTACAGTACTCCATGCAGGTGGTAAATTTGGACAAGGCGGCTATAAAACGAGTGGTGGTTTACATGGTGTAGGTTCATCAGTCGTAAATGCGTTGTCCACATTTTTAGAAGTGACAATTTACCGTGACGGGCAAATCTATCGTCAACGCTTCGAACAGGGCGGTAAACCGGCAACATCACTTGATATGATTGGAAATACAAAGGAAACAGGTACATTAGTGCACTTCCTGCCTGATTCATCGATTTTCTCAGCTACAAAGTATAATTACGACACGCTGGCAGAGCGCCTGCGAGAATCAGCATTTTTATTAAAAGGTTTAAAAATAGAATTGATCGATGAGCGTGTTGAAGGACAACATGAAGTGTTCTTCTATGAAAATGGTATTGAAGCATTTGTTGCTTACTTAAATGAAGAAAAAGATGTTCTGCATCCTGTTAAATATGTGGAAGGTATACTTCAGGAAATTGAAGTGGAATTTGCCCTGCAATTTAATGACGGCTATTCCGAAACGATTCTTTCATTCGTAAACAATGTTCGTACTCGAGATGGTGGAACACATGAAACAGGTGCGAAGTCTGCTTTAACACGGGTGTTTAATGAATATGCAAGAAAAATTGGTCTATTAAAAGAAAAAGATAAAAACTTGGAGGGCGTTGACATTCGCGAAGGTTTAACTGCGATTGTTTCAGTACGTATTCCAGAGAATTTGCTCCAGTTTGAAGGTCAGACGAAAGGCAAACTCGGTACATCCGAGGCGCGTTATGTCGTTGATACAGTGGTTTCTGAAAAGTTATTGTATGTACTGGAGGAAAATGCAGAGCTTTCGGCATCTTTAGTTCGAAAGGCGATTCGTGCACACCAAGTTCGTGAAGCAGCCCGTAAAGCACGTGATGACGCAAGAAACGGGAAAAAGAAAAAGTCGAGTACATTGCTATCAGGTAAGTTAACACCTGCACAATCGAAAAATGCAGCAAGAAACGAGCTGTATTTAGTAGAGGGTGATTCTGCCGGCGGTTCTGCGAAACAAGGTCGGGATCGTACATTCCAAGCTATTTTGCCTTTACGTGGTAAAGTTATCAATACCGAAAAGGCTAAGCTGCAGGACATTATGAAAAACGAGGAAATCGCTACGATTATCCATACAATTGGTGCGGGTGTCGGCGCGGATTTCAATGTGGAAGATGCCTGCTACGATAAAGTAGTCATTATGACGGATGCCGATACAGATGGCGCACATATTCAAGTACTTTTACTTACATTTTTCTATCGCTATATGCGTCCTTTAATCGAAGCTGGTAAAGTCTACATAGCATTACCACCATTGTATAAAGTGTCGAAAGGTTCCGGGAAGAAGCAGGAACTTGTATATGCCTGGACAGAGCAGGAGCTTAGTGCCGCTACGCAGAAAATTGGTAAAGGCTACGTTATCCAACGCTATAAAGGATTAGGTGAGATGAATGCTGACCAGCTTTGGGATACAACGATGAATCCGGAAACACGTACATTAATTCGTGTAAAAATTGAAGATGGTGCACGTGCGGAACGTCGTATTACTACATTAATGGGTGATAAAGTAGAACCCCGTCGTAAATGGATTGAATCAAACGTCAACTTCGGCATGGAAGAGGATGCAAGCATTTTAGAAAATGAATTCATCCAGCATGAGGAGGCAAAAGACAAATGAGTTTTGTTGAAAAATTTCAGGACTTACCATTAGAAGAAGTAATGGGTGACCGTTTTGGTCGCTATTCAAAATATATTATTCAAGACCGTGCATTGCCGGACACACGCGATGGTTTAAAACCAGTACAACGCCGTATATTATATGCGATGTTCCATGAAGGTAATACTTTTGACAAACCATTCCGTAAATCGGCAAAAACGGTCGGAAATGTAATCGGTAACTACCATCCGCACGGAGATACTTCTGTGTATGATGCGATGGTCCGAATGAGTCAAGATTGGAAAAGCCGTCACATGTTAATTGAAATGCACGGTAACAACGGGTCGGTCGACGGAGACCCGCCGGCTGCGATGCGTTATACAGAAGCACGTCTATCGGCCATTGCTGCAGAGCTATTGCGTGATATCAATAAAAATACGGTTGAATTCGTACCAAACTTTGATGATCAGGATATGGAACCAACTGTTTTACCATCACGCTTTCCGAATCTGTTGGTAAATGGCGCTACCGGGATATCTGCCGGTTATGCGACAGACATCCCTCCACATAACTTACAAGAAGCCCTTGATGCTGTGTTAATGCGTTTAGACAATCAAAACTGTACAGTCGATGAACTGATGACAGTTATTAAAGGACCTGATTTCCCGACAGGTGGCATTATACAAGGTGTCGATGGCATCAAAAAGGCATATGAAACAGGAAAAGGGAAAATTATAGTTCGTTCCCGCACAGAAATCGAGCAGTTAAAAGGGAATAAAGAGCAAATTATTATTTCGGAAATTCCATACGAAGTGAATAAAGCAAATATGATTCGTAAAATGGATGAATTGCGTGTGAATGACCGTCGTTTAGATGGTATTTCGGAAATTCGTGATGAATCTGACCGTGATGGAATGCGCATCGTCGTGGAATTAAAAAAAGATGTACAGGCACAAGGTATTTTAAACTTTTTATTAAAATCAACGGATTTACAAGTGTCTTATAACTTTAATATGATTGCTATTCATAATCGCCGTCCGATGATGATGACATTGCCCCTTATGCTGGATGCCTATATCGATCACCAAAAGGAAATTGTACGTCGCCGATCACAATATGATCTTACGCGTGCAGAAGATCGATTACATATTGTCGAAGGACTTATGAAAGCATTATCGATTTTAGACGAAGTGATAGAAACAATCCGTGCGTCAAAAGATAAGCGTGATGCAAAAAATAATATTATCGCTAAATTCGATTTTTCTGAAGAACAAGCAGAAGCCATCGTAAGCCTTCAACTTTACCGTCTAACAAATACAGATATTACACAATTACAAACTGAGCAAGAAGAATTAAGTGCCCTTATCGTAAAATTATCAGCAATTTTGGGCGATGAAAAAAAATTAATTCGGGTCATTAAGACGGAACTAAACGATATTAAGAAGCGTTTCCCATCACCGCGCCTATCAACGATCGAAGCAGAAATCGAAGAGATTAAAGTGACTCGCGATGTATTGGTGCCAAGTGAGGAAGTTGTCGTAACTGTTACCAAAGATGGTTATGTTAAACGGACAAGTCTTCGTTCGCATAGTGCTTCCAATGGGAAGGATTTCGCGATGAAGGATTCCGATTACTTAATATACGAAGCGAATTTAAATACACAGCATCATCTATTGCTGTTTACGAGTAAAGGGCACTATATTTACCAACCGGTGCATGAATTGCCTGATATTCGTTGGAAAGATCTAGGTCAGCATATTTCAAGTATTGTACCAATTGACTCCAATGAAGAAATTATCGAGGTAATTGGAATAGAGACATTCGAGCAGCCGAATGTTTATGTGTTTACAGCTACGAGAGACGGGCAAATTAAACGTTCAGCCCTTACGGATTACGTTGTAACACGTTATTCAAGACCGATTAAAACGATGAACCTTAAAGGTGACGACGAAATGATCTTTGCGCGTCTTGTTACCGAGGAGGAAGAGGTTCTATTATCCACAAATACTAGCTATACCATTCGTTTCCCAATGGAAGACTTGCCTGTAACAGGTGTAAAAACTGCGGGTGTTAAAGGGATTGTTGTAAAAGATGGTGAGTACTTAGCTGCTGTCGCTATTTTAAATCCTAAGCAAGATCATGAGTTAATTATCGTGACGCAACGCGGTGCCGTAAAACGAATGCTATTAAATGAGCTTGAGCTAGGCAACCGTGCAAAGCGCGGTGTTGTAATACTTAAAGAGCTAAAAGCAAACCCACACCGTATTTATACTATTTTAGTTGTAGGCTTTAAAGATACTTTTACAATTGAAACAGAAAAAGGTATAGTGGAAACAATTCAAGTAACAAACTTAACGAGAGCTGACCGCTATTCAAATGGTTCGCTTCGTATAGATACTGATGGAGACGGAGCTATTTCCCGAGCTTTTGTCAATAAAATGGCATAACAGTAGCGTATAATTCAGGAATCTTTCACATATGATAAAAGTAATTCATTGACATGTAAGCCAGACTTTCATACAATGAAGTTAGTAAGATTCATGCGTGATGGATCTACAGTAGTACAAAGCGATTGGGTGGCCCCCAGTCGCTTTTTTCATTTCCATAAATAAAAAACACCACTTAGGTGGCTAGTCTAAGTGGTGAAAATACTTTTTTACAGCATCATTCGGAAAAAACGATAAATAGTATCGACAAGACGAAATAAGTCTGTCACATAACGAAAAATGGCGAGTTTTTCATTACGCTTCTTTTCCGAAGCAGCCTTAGCCTTTTCTTTGCGTGATGGATAAGACACAGTAGTACACCTCCTTTACAAAAGGAGTCAGCTGGATGCTGCTTTTCTATTGTAACATGGACTAAATAATTTTCTGGTATTTAATTGATAAAATAATAGAAAAAGCGTCAAAAACCGGCAAGAATTTCTCCGGCATTTGACGCTTTTTTAGTTACTAATTTTTTTATATAAGTCCATTTCCTTTCAGGTGTTAACAAAATATTATTTTGCTTTACAGCACCAATTGTAAAGTCCGAATAATCTTCTTCCACAACAAACTGATAAATATCTTGTTGTTCTTCATTCGTTCCTGTCAACTGTACAACGTGCTGCCCTGTGCGTGCAGTAAAGTACTCCCAATACGTTATTTCATAATGCCCATCAAATACATCAGCAATCAACAATTCTTCGTTAAAAGGCCATTGCTGTGCTTTTACAAAATCAATATAAGGGGATGAAGTAGCTGTTTCTTCGCCATTAAGCACAAACCCTACTATACAGCCCATAATAACGACACAAAACAGTACCCGGATATGTTGTCCAATCGTCATCGTCTTCACTCCTCATTATAAAATAGGGGAGAGCTCACAATAGAAATGTATATAAAAAATCAGCCCCTAACAAAGTTAGAGGCTGATCGTTTTCCCTCAACTCAACAAAGTAGGAAGGATCTTTTTAGTGAGAAATATCTTGTACAGAAATACCCGTTTGTGCTTTAACTTCAACTTCACGGTATTTCACAGCGTCTACTTCTTTCGACATTAATGTACCAATAAATCCGCCTAAGAAGCCAAGAGGTACGGAAATGATCGCTGGGTTCGTTAACATAATTAACGGATCACCTACGAAGATTGCTTTACCTACTTCTGGATTCCAAACGTTTGGAGATACCGCTACTAAAACTAATGCTGAAATTAGACCTGTTAGCATCGCTGAAACAGCACCTGTTGTATTAAAGCGTTTCCAGTAAATTGTGTAAATGATTACCGGTAAGTTTGCCGATGCCGCGATACAGAATGCTAACGATACTAAGAATGCTACGTTTAATGTTTGAGCACCAAGCGCTAAAAGGATTGATACTACAGAGATTATGATTGAACCGATACGCGCTGCTTTAACAGCTTCTTTTTCAGAGATTTTACCCTTTTTAACGATTTGACCATAGATGTCATGAGATAGGGCAGATGCTCCGGAAAGTACCAGACCTGCTACTACCGCTAAAATTGTTGCGAATGCCACGGCACATACGAATGAGAAGAGGATGTCGCCACCAAGAGCTTGTGCTAATAGTGGGGCAGCCATGTTACCTGCCGGGTTGGCAGCTACAATTGTCTCTTTACCTACGAATGCAGCAGCACCGAAACCTAAGAAAATAGTTAATACATAGAATAAACCAACGATCCAAGTAGCCCAAATTACAGAAGAACGAGCTGTTTGCGCATCTTTTACAGTGAAGAAACGCATAAGAATGTGCGGAAGACCCGCTGTACCAAGTACTAACGCGATTAGCATTGAAATTGTATCAATACCATTTGTGTAACGTAAACCTGGATTTAAGTATGCTTCACCATGCTCTGTTACAGTTGTCATTTCAGTGAACATTTTTGCAATAGAGAAGTCGAATTTTGCTAATACTAGGAATGAGATAATAATAGTACCTAACATTAATAGTACTGCTTTAATAATTTGTACCCAAGAAGTGGCAGTCATACCACCGAATAATACGTATGTCGTCATCATGACACCAACTAAAAGTACAGCCATCCAGTATTCAATACCTAATAATAATTGAATAAGGGCACCAGCACCAACAAGCTGTGCAATCATGTAGAATAATACGATTGTAATAGTAGATAAAGCTGCTGTTCCACGAACTTTTGCTTTGTCAAAACGAGCAGTAATCATATCTGCCAAAGTGAATCGACCTAAGTTACGTAATGGCTCAGCTACGATATATAAAACTACTAAGTAAGCTACTAAGTATCCGATAGAGAAGAAGAATCCATCGAAACCGAATAAAGCGATCGAACCGGCGATACCTAGGAATGATGCAGCCGATAAATAGTCACCCGCGATTGCAAGTCCATTTTGCCAACCAGTTAAACCGCCACCAGCTGTATAGAAGTCTGATGCACTTGAAGTACGTTTTGATGCCCACCATGTAATAACTAAAGTTAAACCTACGATTGCTACGAAGAAGAAGACCGCTGTAAAACTCATTCCATTCATAATTAGCGACCTCCTTCATATTCTGCAATGATTGATTTCGCTTCTTTATCAAACTTGTTTGCACGTGCTACATAGAAGTGTGCGAAGCTCCATGTCATGATGAATAGACCAGCTGAATAAATCCAAACCCATGTAATGTTGCCGATTGCTTTTTGATGTAGAATTTCAGTGAATGACGTCAAGATTGGTAATAACATATAAAGTGCTAAGAAGATTGCCGTCATTGTCCATAGAAATAAATTCTTTTTCTTCGCAAGCTGCTTAAATGATTGCTGTGATGCGATTCTTTCATAATCAATTATTGGCTTTTGATTATTCCCCATAAACATACCCCCGTTTGTGATTAATATTACTGCTTCGTGTACGTAAAATTCTCTATTAGGAATTTACATTTTCATTCTATTTTAGCTGTAACAAAATTGCAATACTTTTTAAAGAAATTATGTAAAAAAACTTTTTTAAAAAATAAGTTTAATAGAGAAAAAAAGATACATAACAAATCATTTTCTTGTTATTTGAAATTCGTTTAATGTATAGAAAGCTAGATAAATCAATGTTTTGCGAAGAATATTGAAAAGGGGGTTTTGCTATTTCATTGAAATTTATGATAAGAAAATATTATATGTTTTTATAAGAAATAGTAATATTCGAAAAACAATTTACTTTTCAAAAAACGATTTTCTGTTTATTCAGAAAGTTATATTCATAAGTTAAATGGTATAAAAAGTAAAAAACTGTCCTAGAAACGTAAAAATTTCGGGACAGTTTTTTATATTTATTTGTAACTTAATAAAAGTTAATGTGAAACATCCTGCACAGAAACGCCTGTATGTGCTTTTACGCGAATTTCTTTATAAATTCGTTCTGCTTCTGCCTGTTCAACTTTATTTGCCGTTAATATAGAGCCTAAATAACCTGCAAAGAAGCTAAGTGGGATAGTGATAATTGCTGGTACTGCCAAGTTTACAAGTGGTTCCCCTACAAAGATAGCATTACCTGTCGGGCTCCAAATGTTTGGTCCAAGCGCACCTAATACTAAACATGAAACCAAACCTGTTACCATTGCAGCAACCGCACCATTGGCATTGAACTTTTTCCAGTAGATTGTGTAAAGAATAACCGGTAAGTTTGCAGAAGCACCAATACAGAAAGCAAATGACACTAAGAACGATACGTTTAAGCTTTGTGCAAATAATGCTAATAGAATAGAAATTACTGCAATTGAAATAGAACCGATTCGAGCAGCTAGTACTTGCTGTTTCTCTGTTAATTTACCATCATTTAAGATTTCACCATAAATATCATGTGAAATGGCAGAAGCACCTGTTAATACTAGTCCAGATACGACTGCTAAAATTGTTGCAAAGGCAACGGCACAAATAAATGATAATAAAATATTGCCGCCTAAAAACTCAGCTAATAGTGGTGCAGCTGTATTACCTGCAGAGTTTTCCGCAATAATGGCATCAAATCCTACGAAATGCATCGCACCAAAGCCTAGGAAAATCGTTAACGAGAAGAAAATAGCTGTTATCCAAGTAGTCCAAGAGATTGATTGACGTGCCGTTTTAGCATCCTTAACCGTGAAGAATCGCATTAAAATATGCGGTAAACCGGATGTACCCAACACTAATGCAAGCATCATCGATACTGAATCAATTGTCGAAGTATATTTAACGCCTGGCACTAAATACTGATCCCCGTAATTTGTACTTACTGTATCGAACATTTTCACTAAATTAAAATCAAACTTGGCAAATACTAAAAATGCCAACAATGTTGTACCGAATAATAATAGACCTGCTTTAATAATCTGAACCCAACTAGTCGCTGTCATTCCACCGAATAATACGTATGTAGTCATCATAACTCCAACAATAAGAACGGCTAACCAATACTCAATACCGAATAACAGTTTAATTAATGCACCTGCACCTACTAATTGTGCAATCATATATAAAATTACGATAATAATAGTTCCTGTCGCAGCAACCCCACGAATTCGCTTTTCATTGAAACGTGCTGTCAGCATATCCGCTAAAGTGTAGCGACCTAAATTACGCATCGGTTCTGCAATTATATATAGAAGAACTAAATTTGCTACTACATAACCGACAGAGAAGAAGAAGCCATCAAAGCCCGTTAATGCAATGGCACCGGATACCCCTAAAAACGCAGCTGCCGATAAATAGTCCCCAGCAATGGCAAATCCGTTTTGCCAACCTTTTAACCCACCACCGGCTGTGTAGAAGTCACTTGCAGATGAAGTTCTTTTTGCTGCAATATATGTAACTATTAATGTTAAACCGACAATCCCTAGAAAGAAACTTGCTGACACTAAATTCATTGTTGCGCACCTGCCTTTTTATATTCCTGTAAAACAGCAGCTGCAGTTTTATCAAACTTTGCTGCCATTTTTACGTAAAGTGTACAAAGCACGATTGTCATTATAAATAAGGCAAGTGAATAAACCCAAACCCATGTTATACTACCGATCGCTTTCTGTTGTAACACAGGTGTAAACGCCAAAACCGGTAATAAGATGTAAAATGTCAAAAATGTTATAGTTATACCGAATAAAAATGTGTTTTTCTTCTTTACAAATTGATTAAATGTTTCCATACGATCGATTGCATCATAGTTGATTGCATCGTGTTTCGCTGAGTATTTCTCCCCTGAATTGCCCAACGTAATTCCCCCTTATGAATTATTATTCTGTTTTAAACGGAATATTACTTTCTGAAACCGTTAATAGTAATCATTGTAAGAGGGAATTCTTTATAATGCAATAACATTTTTTCTGAATAATTAAAATCATCTGACCTAGTATGAAGTAGAATTAATAAGTTTTTTGGAGAAAATCCTTGTGGTTTTATCAGTTGATATGTAATGGAAATATTATTTTGATTTCATAATTTACAAAAAACAAAATTTAATAAGAAAAATATATACATAAAGCAAGATATTGTATTTCATTACTCTAATATAATAGATGATGCTAATTGAAACAATGAACACTTAGTTTGTACTATAACAACTATAAAATGATAAAATTTTGATATTAATAAAAATAAGAAAATTTTCTTTTCATAGGGATGTTATGATAAGAACAGTAGATGTAAAAAATAATGTTATTTTTTGGAGAACGTGCAGTTAAAATGATAATAATTTGATATTTTATTTATAATAACCCGTGTTTTTTTAAATGACGAGCAAAAATTTAATATAAAGGTGGAGAAGTATGTTAACTATTACGACGGAACGTTTACGATTTGAACAATATACTTTAGATGATTTAGATTTAGTAACAGCACTTGTAATGGACGAGCGGGTAATGAAGTATATCGGAGACGGCAACGTAAAGGATCAAACCTATGCTAAGCATTTAATTGAACGTATGCTGGAACAATATAAAAACTTTGGTGATTATGGATTACATAAACTGATGCATAAAGAAACAGGGGAGTTCATAGGACATGCTGGTTTAGTTGCACAAATTATAGATGATGCTTTCGAGATGGAGCTCGGTTACTGGATAGCACCAGACTATTGGCAGGAAGGGTATGGTTTCGAAGCGGCACGGGCATTAAAGCAGTATGCAAATGAAGAAATGTATTTGGAACGGTATGTATCGGCAATTCAGGTAGGGAATACAGGCTCAAAGCAAATTGCCCTTAAAAATGGAATGAAGCTTGAAAAGGTAATTACGATGGAAGGTAAGTCTGTTGAAATTTATGTAATAGAAAATGAAATTGAATGAGGAATAAAAATTGAAAAGTTATTTTATAAGTTATGAAGCATTTATACAAAAAGGAGGATCCATTAAAACAACGACAATTACGTATGACGAGCTACTTGCAGTGTTAACGATGCATATGGAACGGTTAGATAAACAGTTTTCTCTTATTATTAATGGACATCTACCAAAGCCATTGCATGAAATACTGGATGATGCATTTGAACAAAGTCATTTGTATAAGGCATTTTATACACAGCATTGTGCTAATCGTAGTTATCGTTATCGCAGTTTGTCCAAAAATCGTGTGAAGGTGGATTTTACACTAAGTTACCGAATGAATCGGAAAGATGAAAAACAGATGCTTGAAGAAATTGAATCGGTGCTGCAGGATATTACTACACCTAACATGTCTGCACTTCAAAAAGTGATCGAGATACATGATTATATTGTTAGAACCTATAGCTATGAACTTCATACAAAAGGGTCTCCATTTTCGGTTGCGACGTTTATGGCAGAAAAGCGCGGTGTTTGTATGGCGTATGCGCTGCTATTTGAAAAGATGATGGAAGTACTTAAGATTCCTTGTCATTATGTAATAGGGAAGGCTGACGGGGAAGGAGATGCCGGTCATGCGTGGAATATGGTCGAGATTGACGGACAATGGTATCACATAGATGTTACATGGAATGATATTGGCCATGTGTTGGAACATCATGAAATTCGATATCGTTATTTTTTGTTGACTGATGAACAAATTGCCAAAAATCATCAATGGGACTTGGATCTGTATCCACCATGTACAAGCGAACGGTTTAACGCGATACATCATCTATATGATGTGTGTATTGCTGGTGATCTGCTTATTTATCCGCATCCTAAGACGGCTTATTTGACAGCGATGGATCCGCTAACTTTGCAAACGAGAAAGCTTACTGATATTCGTGTTCAATATTGTACATATGCGAACGAGCTTGTGTATTTGGTGAATCATTCTGACGGGGCTACACTTTATACATATGATGCTAAAACGGCTGAATTAACGAAATGTAGTACGGACCCGATACATGCGATACATAAAACAACCAATGAGCTTGTTGTGACGTATGCGAATGGAAGTCAGGAAATGATTGCAATCGAAACGGCTGTGGATGTAACTGAAAGTCTTCAAATAGCTGAATTTGACGATGCGCGGTATACGAACATTTCCATGATGTCTCTTGGTGATAGTTATCTTGCAACGTTTAACAGTAATACGGAGGATCTAATCGCATTCAAGAGCGCGGATGGAGTCGAATTGTACATCAACGAGCCAATTAGGCAGTTAACAGTGTCGTTGGAGTTAAATAAAGGTATCCAGCTGCAAATGACTACGAATCGCAAACCGGTTCAATTTAAGGAATCAGCAAAATTAGTCTTGCCATTATCCTTTATAAAGGCATATATCCCAGCTTTAGAAAAAAAATTGGATAAGCAAATAACTGTTTTTGACAAAAGTATTAGTATTGATGTTTCCCGTAGCTTGCTGATACAAATCAAAAATAAATAGCTAATGTCGAATGAAGACAGGATTTTTAGAAAGAATGTTGAAATACAATATTAAATGTATCAAAAACGGGGGATAACTATGAATAGATTAAATCTTATAACACTCGGAACAAAAGATATTGTAAAGTCTCATAATTTTTTTAAAAGTCTAGGATTTCATACATCGATTAGAGGAACAGAATCTGCTCCTTCCATTATTTTCTTCAAAAATGAAGGGACAAAAATTGCATTGTATCCATTGGATGAGCTTGCAAAAGATATTAATAAAGAGAATCCGCCAGCTATTTCAAGTGGTTTTTCAGGAATTACACTCGCTTATAATGCAAAATCAATTGATGAAGTAGATGAAATTATTAATAAAGCAAAATTATCAGGCGCAACCGTTCATAAAGAGCCTAAAAAGAATGATTGGGGCGGTTACGGTGGATATTTCACGGATCTTGACGGCTACTATTGGGAAGTTGCTTACGGAGAAGATTGGGAATTCGACGAATCAAATATGCTAGTTATTAAAGATCAGCAAGCCACTTGATGAAAATGATCAAGAAAGTTTGTTCCAGCAGCTCGAAGTTCTATAACTTTATATTTTTTATATTAAGTTGACTAGATTCTAAAGTAATGCTGCGTATAAATTGAAAGTTAAATTTAATTGTTAAAAAAGTATATACAATTAAATATTTATTTCATTAAAATACGCCTTGAGTTAGCTGGATTTAGACTTAAAATAAATTCAACTAACTCAAGGCTTAATTTCGCATTTCGTCTCACTGTTATAAGTATACTTTTGAAACGAGATGTAACTTCCTATAATATATATTATGACCGTGTCCCTAATTTCTAATCCTATAAAAAGATCATCGATGATATTCCCTATAATTTTTTGTGACGTTCCTGATAATTTGTCTTTTTCATGTGAACGATAATCTCCTTTTGAACGATAAGTTGTGTATGTTTTTACAGATAATGCGTTAGCTTTTAATACATTTTATCTGGAGATTTAATATTGGATCTAAAAATAGCAATCGACGATTTTCTGTTGAACATTCAAAATGAAAAAAATTACTCTGATCATACATTCTGTTGCTATGAGTATGATTTTAAAAGCTTTTATTCCCTTTGATTCGATTCTCTTCACCTTATCTAGATTTGTTTTGTTACTAATATCTTCGTCATAGTTACAAATAATTGTATAAGATTAGTTTAACCAGCCATTTCAGCAATTAACACATGTCTATCATCTATTTCCCACTCTAAATAGCCTAATTCGATAATTAATCTTTGTAGTTCCTCTTGTGGAATATGCTGAATATTATAATCATTTTGGCCAAATTCAATCATTAAACTTTCTAAAATAAAATAAAATACTGCATGGGTATATCGAGGACTGCACAGGCAGTAAAAAAGAAGCAGGCATTCATGGATTTCCATGAATGCCTGCTTCGTTAATATTGTCAAGCGCTTTAAGTTAATGACATTGACATAAGGTTGGGTGCTTTTAGAGAATAATAAATTATTCAGTGTTTTCGCCTTCAACTTAGTCACCTTCACCTGCTGCAGAAATCTTATAAATCATACCGCCATCAGTGCTTGCAATAAGCGCGCCATCCTCAGTTACAAGAATATCACGGAAACGTTGGGCTTCTTCAGTTAATAGACGTTCTTCTCCAACGACGAGACCATTTTCAATAACGACACGTACAATATAGTTCGGCGCTAAACCACCGATGAACAAGTTGTTCTTCCATTCAGGAATTGTGTCGTTATCATAGAATGACATACCACTTGGTGCACTTGTTGGATCCCAGTAATATACTGGTTCAACAAAGCCTTGCTCCTCGTGTTCTGAAATACCATCATTTACTAAATCACCAGTGTACTCGATACCATAAGAAACAATTGGCCATCCATAGTTAGAACCTGGTTTAATAATATTCAGTTCATCCCCAGCTTGTGGACCGAATTCAACAGTCCATAAGTCTCCTGTTTCAGGATGGAAGTCTACACCTTGAATATTACGGTGACCGTAGCTATAAATACCATCTAGTGCATCTTCATCTTCAATAAATGGATTCGTGTCTACTGCTTCTCCATCTTGTGTAATGTGAATTACTTTACCTAAGTAAGCATCTAAGTCTTGTGCACGTTCACGAATTGGATCATCTGAACGTTCTCCAGTTGTTAAGAATAGGTTGCCATCATCATCAAAGATAATACGTCCACCATAGTGTAAGGCTCCATCATATGCTGGTACTGCTTGGAATATTACTTCAAAGTCTTCAAGTGAGGCTTCATCTTCTGATAAAACGCCTTTACCGACAGCAGTGACAGTACCACCTTCAATATCTTGAGAAAACGTCATAAATACTAATCTTGATTCGTCGAAATCAGGTGCAATGGTTACATCAAGTAAACCACCTTGACCTTCATTATTTACTTCGGGTGTACCTTCGATTGGATCTGAAACAGAGCCATCTTCAAGGTTTATAATAAGAAGTTCTGCTGATTCTCTTTGTGTAACAAGTAAACGGTTTGTATCAAACTCAACCATCCCCCAAGACACGCCAAGACCTTCAACTACAACTTCCACATCAAGTTCTGTTTCAGTCACTACTTTAGGTGCTCTTGTTTGTTCTTGAAATGCTGGTTCAAACTTAGTAACTTTTGGTTCAGATTCTGCACTTGTATTTGTATCTGTACTTTCATCAGCGCTTTCTTCTGTTGCAGCATCCGAGTCATTAGTTGATTCTTCGTCTGTAGTATCATCATTGCCACATGCTGCTAAAGCCAATACAAAAATCAGCATTGTAAAGAACATTAATCTTGACCACGAAACCTTCGTCATTGTTTTTCCTCCCCTTTTCGCATTCACGATTCAACTTGTCCAGCTACTCTATATGATGTTATTACCTTTACCTTTTCACATCTTGCAGTATTACTAAACATATATACATCGCAGAAATCAACTTTTGTTCCATTTGCTAATGAAATTAAACCATTTTTTGAAGCGAATTTTCCGTGAGTCTTGCAAAATAGTAATTAATAAACCGTTTCTCACTTATTTAGGAAAAGAGCAGAAAATCAAGATTAGTCTTTCTGCCCTTTCAAAACTAGCATACATATAGGCGAAACAATTGTCACAAGGCCAATGACTGTAAAAGCTATTCCCCAACTAAATGATTGTAATAAGAAGCCAAATATCATGGGAGAAAAAATGGTTACTGTAAATCCAATAACGGACTGGACTCCTAAAGCTAATCCTATGACTTCCGGATCAGAGACGTTTGTTATCGCTACATTATAAATTGGTGAATCTGCAACAATCGAAAAACCATAAATCAATAGCAATATGAACATAAGGATCATAGGAACAAAATCTAACCAGCCAATCATTAGTGAACACGAAATACTAATAATTAAAAAGAAGTTTGCCACTTTAATATGACCGAACTGATCAGATAGCTTTCCCCCCACATATGTTGCAATTCCTCCGACCATTATGACGAGCGCACCAGTAATATTTCCATACCGAATCGCTTCCGTTTGTGCTAATCCTTGAACGCCAAAATAATAAACTAGAAATGGACCGATCCATGCCCACATTGCATATAATTCCCATGAATGCCCTGCATAGCTTGCGTTGACGAGAAGGTTTTTCTTTTTCAACACTTTTTTCATAATATTCCACTGAAATTTAAGTGCATTCTCCCCACCTTTTAGATTAGGAATCTTTATAAAAATCATTAGCATTGAACCGATAATACTTAAACAGGAAGTAATGAATATGACACCTTGCCAGCCAATGTATTCGATTAAAATTCCCGAAACGAGCAAGGAAAATCCGGAACCTACCACTAATGAGCCTACATATATTCCTACTGCCTCGCCTCTTTTATGTACAGGGAATAAATCTGTCAAAATTCTCATTCCCGGCACATAGATCCCTGCTATACCAATCCCTGAAATCATTCTTAATAACAACGTCAGCCAAAACCCCTCTGCCATAATGGCAAAAGCAATTCCTGAAATGCCAGCTATTAATGCTCCAATTACAATAAAGTACTTAGGATTATATTTGTCTATTAATAAACTATAAAATATAATAGCCCCGACATAACCGATATGAAAAAAGGCAATAATAATTCCCGATTGTGAAGAGGTTAGCCCCCATTCTTCTTCAATTACAGGCATAACGGCTGAGAAATTGAACCATATTTGCATCGCCAAAAACTGTACAATTGACATACCCCATAATATTTTACTTTTGTTCAAACAGATAATGCTCCTTTCGCATACTGCTTTATATCCTTCGGCGACATTTCGGAACTTTAGTATGTAATTATATGTTATAATTTGGAAGATTAATATAAGCAGAAGTCAATTAATACCGATACCGCGCTGCTTGTGGTCTTATTAAGGAATGATGACACCCGGTTATAAAGATAGGCTTTTAAAAATGATGTTCTCTTTTCTTCAATACAATACTTATATACCATATATTTGTAAAGTTTAGAAATTTTGATTATTCTATTATTTATAACATTATTATAAAAAGTAAATAGAAAGTGAGATGAGTGTGTATTTAACACAACAGAAAGAGACATTGCCTTACCTACTTACATAGCGTTTAGTTGGTTAAGCATCTTAGGGGGAACTTATGCGAGAATATTTAAAAATAGAATTTAAGCACTTTTTTATGAATAAAAAAAACATATTTATCTACATTCTTTTAACGTTTGCTGCGTTTTTTTATGCATATAAAGTAGCTCCTGCCTATGATCCGATAGAAAAGGTAGATCGTGAAGAAATCGAAGCGCGTTATTTAACACGGCAAGAGTTTATTGAGAGCATAGAGAAACGAGATAATGAAGATATTCACCCTATGACAATACAGGCCTACCATATGTTCAGTGAAGTCAATCCATTGGACAAAGCTAGATTAGACGTACTTGATACAGGTGATTTGAAAAAATATGCTCAGTTAACAAGCGAATGGTATTTTAAGACAAATTATATGACTTATTACAACGAGCATCTCTCATACAATTCACGCTACTATATGAAACAACGAGAATTGGCATTTGATCGAGGCTTTTATAATTCGTTAGAGCAATATGCACGTTACGGGGCTTATGCCAAAGCAGATTATGAGTTATCCATTAACCAATTTGAACAACGCACAGCATTACAAACCGTTGAGCGCTTATTAAACGGCCCATTGCCAATTATATTAATTACTTGTGCCCTACTATTGACAATCGATGTTGTGTTGAAAGACCGCCTTCATCCTTCCGTTTTAAAGGGCTTTCCTTTAACCGATTGGAAAAAGCTGCTTTCGAAAATGTTCGTTGCTTATATTGGCAGCCTGGCATTATTTTTTCCGTTAATTATAGGTTTTGTTGTAATTGGTATGCGATCAGGCTTTGGTCATTTTCAGCTACCTTCTCCCGTCTTTACAAACATATCAGAATGGCAACAAGTAGGCAGTTTTGATATGATGACACTCGGAACTTTTTTAGCTCAATCACTTGCACTTATTTTAATGTGGTTCCTTGTTGTTATTGCGGTTGTAATACTGTGCAGCGTGTTGTTCCGTCATGAAATGGTGAATTTAGCTGTCGGTACTCTTTTAATTTTTGGTGAAAGATTTTATTTGAGTCGTAATGTCGGTTATTTTTGGGATATTGAAAAAGTTCCAACCTCTTATATTCAAGTTGGAAGGATCGTTTCAAAACAATATAACTTTTTCTTAGCAAGTGAATCTTTAGATTACCTTTTAGGCATTCAATTATTAGCGATATCAGCTGCTATTGTACTTATTATTATTATGCTCATTGCAAAAAATAAACGATTTATGCTCATAAAATAGGCAATGGAGAAATATAGAGCTCACAAAAAAACTGCCCTTACATTTGTTAGATTTAAACAAGTGTAAGGGCAGTTTAATTTTTCAATACAATAATTAGCTTATCAGGATTCATGTATTAAGCTTTCTTCCCATAACCTAACAATATTTAGTAATTGATTACTTTCACTAATAGTTAGCTTATAAATGTCAGGCTTTGTTGTAGACTTCCAAAAATTAAAATCATAAGTACGATCGAAGTGATGCATAATATTCGACATTATATTTCCATGAATTCCTATGACAATCTTTTTCCCTTTATATTTATGTAATAGTTCATTTAGAGCTGCAAGTCCGCGCTCCTTCACCTCATTACTTGATTCCCCGCCCGGATAAGAGAAATTTGGATTTTCCATTGAATATTTAAACGCTTCGACTGGATCTTCAAATATGTAGTCAATAGCAGCTAAACAACCTTCTCTAAAACGGTAATCCTTTTCGATTTCTTTATTAATCAATTTCGATAAACCTTCAACAGTTTGAATTGCTCTTACATATGAGCTGGATACGATATGATCAATGGATTCTAAACTTAATATTTCTTTTACTTTTTCAGCATCTTTTCTACCTTTATCAGATAAGCCTCTAAATTCTTCGTTTTCTATATCAAAAACTGAATGTGCGTGTCTTACAAAATATATTTCCGTATTCACTCTATAATTGCTCCTAATTGATCAAATTTTTATTGTGAAGATCAGTAAGGTCTTTTATATAATATAAAGTGAAATCGTCCGTTATATCTACTTCAAAAAAATATAGCTTTTCGGTTGCTACATCAATAATTTCTATTTCAAAAAGCCCCATTCCAAAGCGATAGTTGATTTCTTTTGGTTCCAAATTATTTTTATTTATATCGTAATTAGTTTCAATATTATTTTCTGCATAGAAATATGCGACTGCTTCTTTAGATTTAGAATTAAAATGATAGCTACTAATAAAAATAACTAATATGCATAATAGGACATTCAATAGAATTATTTTTTTCATACCCTCCCCCCAATAAAAACTGCTATGTACGCTCGTTCTTGTTTAACATAACAGCTAGACCTTTCTCTTTTACTTTGAGTACATAACATACTTGCTCGTTCATTTTACTAAAAGCCACATTATATTTCGTTAGGTCAATTAAATCTCGATAAGCATTGGGAAGATCGGTTGTTAAGTGCAGATGTTCAGATTGATATGGAAAGGGATCGTAAGGATTATTCGAATGTATATATACAGCGTCATATTCCGGGTATGTATCATTTAACGTAATCCATGCTTGATAAGGTTTCTGAAACGGTTCCAACTGTTCAAGCACACGGTCCAGCAGCGCTAAATGCCCTTTAATATGCTCCCTTCTTTGTTTCCGACTATCTTTCCCATACCCATAAAAATCTAAATGGTGATGCTTAAAAGCGAACCACATGTCTTCTTCAAGGTCTAAATCATACCTATATATTTCCGACCACATATTACGAAAGTAGCGGCGTTTTCCTCTGAATTTTTTCAAATGTATCTCCCTTTCATTTTCAAAAAGCAATACACTCTTTTAAATACTTAAAGTTCCCTTCATTACTCATTTCAATCTCCAACTATTATTTTCGCAAATGTTGATGGAGAAAACACTACTTCATATTGTCCTTCTAGCGCCTGCTTCACTTTTTTTGTCAGTTCAGCACCACGATCATTATGCGGCTGCTCTAGCAAAACACCATTTGGCACAATGCCGTCATTTTCCCAGTCGATCCATTTACCATAGTCATATATCCATTCCTGCAGATCTTGCTTCAACCCTTTTGATAATGTAAAATCCTCTACATTTAAATTTGTAAGACATCGGTCACACCATAATGGATCAGCACTAATATCTGCCTGCACTTTTAGTTTTTTTAATTTATGACTTCCACAATATTGCATAGGTGAAAACGCTCCTTTTACTTGTTTTCCCATCATTAATTATGAATCAAAGCATCCTCTAAAATTAGTTTTGTAAGTTCATGGTCATTAATTACAAAAGACACCTCAGTTGGTTCAACCCATATGCGCGATTTTGATTCGTGTTCACGGAGAAAAGGGAAACATTCATTTACGTCAATTCTATAAAAAGCTTGATAACCGATCATAGGATATTTCCCGTTTGGATTAAATGATGGGTTTTCTTCATGGCTCACTTCAATTGAACCTATGTATTGAATTTTTCCATTCACATATCCTTCTTCGTAAGTTTCACGCAAAATAGCTTCTTCGGGTGTTTCTCCCGCTTCCAAGTGCCCCCCTGGAAAATTAAAACCTCTATGTTTAATTTGCACTAATAAAATATTGCCATCTTTTATACAAATGGAATGTACACTTGTTACCTTAATGGATTGATTTATTTTCATTCCAGGAATCCATGTAAGTTTTACTTTATTTCCGGCCCAGTTAACATAAATTGTCTTCATTTAAAAACCTCCTCAGACACGATTAAAATGAGTGTCTGGAAATTTAGTTGGATATTTCAATCCAAGACCAAACATTCTATCCATTCCGATATGCGCTATCCAAATAAGGCAAATCATTATAATACGATCGTTATGTAGTAAAAATCCGCAAATCATTAATATTAATGGAATCGAGTATGTATGAAATAAATTATACAGTATTGAACCAACCTTAACGTTTTTTATGTAACCAAGTGCTGAAATGTCTGGAGCTAACAATAAAACTAGAAAAATGCCCCAACTAAATTGCAAATGGAAGTAAAAATAAACGCTTAAAGCAAAAACAGCTAACCCTTCCATTTGCAATATAAATTTATTCAAATAAGCCATCCTCCCTTATAATTAGTAGTGTTAGCAATCATTCTCCTCAATAACCAAACTGGTTGTTGACTATAGGTAACCATTTAAAGCACAAAAAGTTTAGCATCAAACAAAGGCTAAACTTTTTGTGCTTATTTAATTTATAATTTTATGCTGGCTTTCCGAACTACTCCTAAAGCCAATATCCTTCTATTTCTTCTCATACTCATCATAAGGGACATTTTTTTTGTTGGCCATTTGATAAATGAAAATCGAAGCCATTTCCTTATCTTCTTTAACGATCATTTCGTTCCCTGATTTATCGATAAACTTATAGTTGCCAATTGCTCCTGGTACATATTCGAATGCAACTTTACCGATTACATCCCATTCCATTTTCTGCGAACCGATTAATTGTTTTTTATACACGACATTCTCATTAATAGCTGTATATGTTTCTGTTGAACTATACAAAGTAACAAAGCCTATAATCAAAACTCCAAAACTTACAATGTATGTGATAGTCTGACGCTTCCAGCTGAGCAGTGCAAATCCAGCAGCTAAAATTGCAAAACCAGTCAAAATAAGCATTACATTCGTTTTAAATGAATAGATATAGAAATATGAGCGATCTGTTAAAAATAAGTCTGGAACGGTCATCGGTACAAAGATAGCAAATAACGGTGAAATAATTAAACAAGTAATCGCTATCAATGCAAAGATTAATCTAGGTGAATATTTTTTTAACATGGTCTTCCCCCTATAAAAATTTACTTCTTTCGCATAGTCTATAATACTGAAAGCGAGAAGTGATGCAATATTAACAATGGTATGAACTAATTATAAAATAAATTGTAAATTTTTTCAATATTTTCAATAAATATGGTTCATCATCATATCATGGGGTTGCTTTTCTAATAATATTCCATTTAATTGGTGGGCTGCAGCAAGACAGCGCTAAAGCCACCTAATACGTGATCTTAATCACTGCCTTTATTGCCGTTTGCGAGGCCCACCAATCCCAAAATTTTATCCTCGTTATAAAGTGAAGTAAAAAACATATAATCAAGCCACTTGCGCCATCGTGATTCGGCAGAGAGCGGAAATGCTATGTTTTATAAGCTTTATTTTTGCAGAATTCACTTTATGCCAAAGCAGAGTGACGTGGAGCGAAGGTTTTTTTCAATTTTGTCATCCCCAACTTATGGTGATTGATAAATATAGACGTCCGTCTGTTCTCTTTCTATTTTGAAACACCAAAAAACCAGTGCCAAATAAGATTGACACTGGTTTTGTTCTTGGATTACAGAATTAAATTTCCACGCGGTATCTCCAATGCGAATGTTTTACGTCCTCGAAGTTGATATAAGCAACGCTTGCTTCAATGACATCATTTAAATTGAGTTCATGATTTTTGGCAAAGTTTTTTAGGCTCTCAAGCAATTCTTGGTCACATGTCGTTCGGAATTCAGTCCGGTCTTTCGGGCGGTTCTGTTTATTGAATACAACAGTTCCAGTTTCTATTAAATTGCTATAGCCATTTTCGAGTAAATATCCAATGTGGGTATCGTATTTTTCGGCCAATTGCTTTAAGTTATTTAAAATTTCCGCGCTTATACGTGTTTTGTAGCGTACTCTTGTTTCATCTGTTGTTTGAATGAGCTTACCGTTATGTAGTTTCCACATTGTCATTCTCCTATCAAATATATAGATATTAACATTATATCCGATGTCTAACAAAATAAAACACTCCTTATGGGATAAGGAGTGGAAAACGTAAAGTTGCGATCGGTAATGCATATTTAGTTGTGAAGGTTTTCTTACGATAGTTTAACATTAAATACTACGTGTGAGCTGAAATTTTCAATGGTATATCTCAATTCGTGTATGCATTTCGCTCGCCTAATTTGGTTGGCATCTTTCGAGAATCTTCGTTAAAGCATTTGGTCCATTAATTGCCTGTAACACTTCTTTAAATATTACTAAAAAACGCATACAACGAAGTTAATAGAAATCATAATTATCTAACTCTAAACTAGTGGTTAATTATTTACTCTTCTTAATGATCGCAACTTTACTTACTAGTAATATACCACCTCCAAAAATAATTAAACCTCTTTATAACACTTTTTCTTTCAATTTTTTTATGTTTCAAGTATATAATGTAGGAACGGAGGTGTCTTATAATGATTAAAATTAAGAAAATAGAATTTATGAAAGTACTTTATGATGATGCATTGGCACAAAATATATTTTCTATTGCTAATATTACGTTTTCAAACCGAAATCCAATTAATGGGGCCCTCCTCTACTGGCAGCAAAATCAATCCGAAGAACTATATACAAAAGAAGGCGACTATAAGTTTTTTTATGATTTAGCAAAAGCACAATATTTTGCAGCGGTGAAATTCCCGAAAGACAGTAATTTAACTCGTGAAGAGCGCCAGGAACTTGCCTATTTATTATTGGAAGAGCGCGGAGCAATCGGAACTTACAGCTTTGTATCCACAAAGCCTAAAAAGCTCTTACATGTTAAAGATGCTTTCGAGTCTATTAATTTTCCGTCTGATTTTTCAGTCGCGGATTTTAACGATATTGCAGTAATTAAAAAAATCGAATCGCATGATGAAACACTTTATGAAGAGCTGCCTTATGACCGGACGTTTGTGGAATCCTATTTAGAATGGTGCCGATTAGCGGTGCAAAAGCATCCTTCAAAACTGACAGCTTACTTGCAATACTTACCGTTTTCGTATGTTTGCTATAGTAATGCGTTGTTATCCGAGCAATTTTTAATTGATTATTTACCGGAAGTGGATTTGGAAGCACTTCAATATAATAAACCAGTACTTGCAAGGCTTACGATGTCATTTAAACGATATTTAATTACAACTTTAATGGAAAATAAAAAGCGCATTCATCCTGATTTTGTCGATCAATTAGATGATTTTATTGAAAGTAATGCTTTTTACAGCTCCTATGATGTCGTTTATCTTCCGGAGGCTGATGAGATTCCAGATATGGATTTACAGTATTTCGAATATGACCGTGGACCGTATAAGTGGTCTGGCAGTGAACATCTAGTAAAAGGTATTCCTTCGCTAGTGAGCCAGCAGTATAATTCCTACGGGGATAAACGTTTAACAAACGCGGAAATGGATAAGAAGTTAATGGCCTATAATCCACAGCAAAAGCAATTATTTATGGCTATTGCCGAACTCCATTGGTTAAACAAATACAAAAATGAGCTGGATTGGTCATACATTTGCCAATATAATGTACATTTAAATGAGCAGTTTTTAACTGCCCATATACAATATGTTGATTTTGACGCTCTCGGACTTAATACAGATATCGCAGTTAATGTCGAATTCTTATCAACGTATTTACACCGTTTTAACCATCAAAAAGCGGTCCCTTTAATTATTTGTCATTTAACCGAGCAGTTTTATTTAACGCATAAAGATGATATTAAAGTTGATATTGATTTATTGTACAAATATATGGATTGTATCGATGAAGAGGAATTTTTGCGGATTGAAAACTATTTAATTGACTATTAGAATAACGTATTTGGTGTGAAATATAATTAGGGGTTGGATAAAGTGTAATAACTTTATCCAACCCCGTTTTGTTGCTATACATTTTGAATTTGTTTTGAAAAGTCCTTGAGGGTTAAAGGCTGATTAAAATAAAGACCTTGCCCATATTGACAGTTGAGCTCCTTTAAAATCGCCAAATCTTCCCCATTTTCAATATTATTAGCTACCACTTCTAATTCCAGGGCATTTGCTAATGAAATAATGGCAGCTACCATTTTCGCATTTGCCGGTACTAAATTTAATTCGTGAGTGAATGAGTGATCGATTTTTAATGTACTAATGGGAATTTCTCTTAAATAGTTTAAAGACGAATAACCTGTACCGAAATCATCTATTGAAATGGTAATCCCTTTATCATGCAGTTTGTTAATTTTATCAATGAGATGGATATCTTTATCGAGCATTCCAAGCTCAGATATTTCAATTTCTAAATGATGCGGTGCAAGACTTAACTGTTCCAGCATCGTTGTTAAATCAGTAATGAAATTCGATTCTTTTATTGTCTCAATTGACAGATTGATGGCAATTTTAAAGTTGTCATCTACAAACGGCTTAAATTCAGCAAGTTGCATAATTGCATTTCGCAATACCCAATGGTCGATTTGTGTGATTAATCCGCATTGTGAAGCAAAAGGTAAGATTTCTTCCTGATTCATCACGCCAATTTCTTCATCAATCCATTGGACCATCACTTCGGCTCCGATAATATTATTTTTATGTAAATGGTAGATGGGATCATACTGCAGAGCAAATTTATTTTCTCGCAATGCTTTATGCAATTTTGTTTCCAATACTAAAAACTGATCATTCGTATTGGGCATTTCTTTTTTATAGACGATATAACTGTTTCCCTTTTTAGCTTTTGCCGCATACATCGCAATGTCTGCAGTTTTGAGTAATTTTGCAGCACTTTCCCCATGTTCAGGATAAATACTGATGCCTAAACTTACGCTTGCATAAAATTCGTAATCCTCTAAGACGAAACTGTCTTTAAATACATCCAATATTTTAGCTGCCATTTCATGCACTAATGTAACGTCTTCTAATATATATACAAACTCATCGCCGTTCATTCGATAAAATGAATTGGACTGGATATCGATTTCCGTTAAACGTCTTGCTAATTCTTTTAAAAACATATCCCCGATTTTGTGTCCTAAACTATCATTTATGTTTTTAAAACGATTAACATCAAAAAAACATACAGCAAATTCTTTATTATGACGCAGACTAGTTGAAATTTCATGTTCGATTCGTTTAGATAGACTGCGACGATTAGGTAATCCTGTTAAATCATCATGATAGGCAATATGGGCAATCTTTTTAATATTTTTTTGTGCGGTAATGTCTGTACGAATGGAAATATATCGTTCAGGTTTTCCGTTCTCCCCCAAAAAAGGAACAATCGTAGTTTTTACCCAATATAATGATCCATCTTTTGCACGATTACATACCTCGCCTTGCCAAGTATCACCATTTCCTATTGTTCGCCACATTTCTTTGAAAAAAGATTTTGCATGGAAACCTGAATTTAAAATACGATGATCTTCTCCAATTAATTCCTCTCGAGAATATTTGGAAATCTCGCAAAACTGATCGTTAACCTTCTGTATAATACCCCGCTGATCCGTTACAGCTACAATTGCTGTCTTATCCAATGCAGCTTTTAAATCAACAAGTTGTTCATATGTAAAATCAATCGAAGTTAGTGCTTTAGAGTCCGATGCTCCATGCATAGAAACCTCTCCATTCTGTTCGTTAGAATAACTATATTTTCTATTGATAAAATTATAAATCTAAATACTATATTTAGCTAACTTTTTATGTAAACGTAGACATTTTAAAAATAGTTAATTACGCATAATTCACAATTTTATCATAATTACATAGTCTAAAAACAATCTCATTAAAAGATTTTTGTTGATACTATAGTAATGAAAATCTATTTCATTTAATAGATAAATATATTTATATTGAAATAATAATACAAAAAATAAACCAATCTATATATGTATAGACTGATTTATTGGGAGCTATGAAATTGTTGTATGTTGATTTTCTCATCTGTGGTGATGAGTGAATGCTTTACAAATGGAAGGTAAAGTTGGTTCAATGCTGCTTGTATGATATTATTTCATCTCCTGTTGGATTGCGTAGTTGTTATACGCAAGTAATTGCTGTGGTGAAAGCTGATTCACAAAATAACGGAAGTTTACTGGCTCAAGTCCAAACTGTTCACATTTTTCTACATATACGGAATAACCTTGTTCATAATAAATCATAATATATCCTCCTTTGTACTATAACAGTTTTTATTTTATGAATTAACTATATAACAGTTCTGTTGTGAATGTCAACGAATTTTCTGAATTTAAGCAAATAAAAAACTACAAAAATGATTTTGTAGTTTAGTTTACATAATATAATTATTTATAAATTATTGAATGGATTGTTTTTTAGTACTTCTTGTATTTGCTCATCTTCTATATGGGTATAAATTTGAGTTGTTGCAACACTGGAGTGTCCCAATATGTGCTGAAGGCTTCGTATATCTGCACCTGCTTTATACATCATTGTGGCAGAAGTATGCCGCAGCTTATGTGGTGTTAAGCGGTCTTTTGGTGAATCGCTGTTTGCATTAATGACTTTAACGATCCGAGCAATGGATTGTCTGGCAAACCGAGTTCCTTTTTGTGAAACGAATAACGGCTCTTTCCCATCACCTTTATATGTATTGCGTTCTAGTAGATATTTTTCGAGCGCTTTCATGCAGGCATCATTTAAGTATACATGGCGCTCTTTGTTCCCTTTACCGATCACGGTTAGCTTACGGTCATGAATCGAATCTAAATTTAGAGAACATAACTCTGAAACCCGTAACCCTAGATTTAGAAAAAATACCATCATACATTCATCGCGTGCACTATACGACTGTGCATGAACCGCCTCAATAAAATCCTTTGCTTCATTATAATTTAAATAAACCGGTGATCTTTTACCTATTTTCGGTGTTTCTAGTTGTTCGGCCGGATTTTCATCAATAAGTCGGCGTTTTCCTTTTAAATATTTGAAAAAGGTTTTTAATGTCGCAACTTTACGAGCGCGGGCTGCAGAAGAATTTCCACGCTGAACTTCACAATACTCCATAAATAAATATAAATCTTCCAAAGAAACTTCCTTCATCATTTCTATTGTTACATCTGAAATATCGATTGTATGTATTAAATCCAATTGTATATCATGTTCAATCGCTTTTAAAAAGCGCATAAATAAAACTAGTTCATATTCATATTCTTTACGGGTTCTTGGAGACTTACCCGTTATGGTCGTTAAGTAGATTAAAAAATCACGTAAAAATTTCGGTAATGCCATTTCCCGTATTCATCCTCTCTTCGCTATAATTATAGCACAAAAAATGTTCCCAAATATGTATTTGGGAACATTATTGGATAAATACATCTATTTTGTCGGATTGACGCCCAAAAACAGAACAAATGTTCCTATTTTGTAATTTCGATCTCAGACGAAGTGAAATATATCGTTGTGGATAGTTGTCCATCTCAAATCGTCTGAGAGCGTTTTTGAAAACTAGGTTTTTGGTTAGTATTTTTTAGATATTGGGAATATAAAGTCTAGGAGGTGAAACGATGAATACGCAAAAAACCCATTACGTCTTTTATTATCCATTTAACTATCGTCAATATCATTTTGAAAAATTTGAGCAATTATTGAAGCAACATCATTTTTATCATTTTAAAATGGATTATGAAAATGATCTTTATGGAACAGATGTCGAAATTTCTCACCAATTATTAAAGCAATTTTATTACCCGTTCGTAGAAGAAAAATTATTAAATGATGACGTTTCTCATCTCCACTTTAACCGCTACTCGAAAAAGATTCAGGAGCAAGGCGTGATGGTCACACAATTTGATGAAATTCCTTTTACTTTGTTGAGTACAGACATTAACCTCTGTCCATTCGGCATTGGAATTGCAGCTTTAAGAATAGAATTGGAAGAGGAAATAGATATTAATGCAGCGATATCATTTGGACACTATTTTCGCGTACTACAGCCGAAAATTGATGAAGAAATGGGCGCTACGATTCATTATGAAGATTTTACGTTTGAAAACACGGAGGAATTGATATTTAAGAAGATTGCCCCTTTTTTAGAAAAGTTTTTTGTTGATTATTCGGCAATTCATAAAAATATTAGCAAAATACCATTTTTTGAAGATGAACGTATGTATGTAAGTGCATTTTTTCAATTTGACGAAGATACAAAAATCGATGAATTTCTACTATACCGTGCCGGTCAGCTGAATGGACGTGATAGTAATGGAGATCCGTATATATCTAGTACGAATGAGGAATATATAAAGCGTTTTATTGATGAGCATACTTACCAACGCTGGGCACCAAGATTTTATACAATCACAACACTTCAAGGCCACATCCAATTAACAAATGTCGATAATGAAAGTATGAAGAAATATCTCGGCAGTTTCCATTCGATTTCCTATTATACTTTGCTTATTCATTATTTTTATAAGCTCATGCTATTGAAGTTAATATTTGAGCATAGTGAATTGAAATTTTCGAAGGATAAAGATATTGTGGAGGAACTAATAGAACAAATAACAAAGTTTGCTTCCCGGTATTATTTTACCGAAGTATCGGTACGTACGGAAGGAAAGGAAATATCGAATTATTTCCGGAAAGTGTTTCGTATAGACGGGCTGTACCATGAAACAAAGGAAACGCTGGAGGAACTTTATCGTATTCAGGAAGATCGATCAGCTGATAGATTAAACAAGTTAATTTTTATTTTAACAATTTTCAGTATGATTTCCGGTATATATGGCATGAACTTAGTCATTGAAATGTTAGGAGAGCCTATCCAACTGTCTGATATAGTAGGCTTCACATTATTTGAATGGATAGCATTAATACTAGCTATGCTGGGGTTATTCACAATGGCAGCTCTAATCATCAATCAGCTGTTCAACTTTACAACGAGCATCTACGGAAAACTACAAAGAAAACGACAGCGGTAAATTAAAAGATGGGATAAAGTAACAGTCATAAAGACGCTACTCTATCCCATCATTTTATTGCTACATCATAAAAAAACGATACAAGAAAAAGGCTATAATTAAAAATAAAGCTAGTTTCAGTACGCCTTTAAAAAGTTTGACAAAAAGCAGGAACGCCCCGATAAATAAGATAATAGTAAACCAATCCATTTATTTATACGAACAGCGTAATCGTTTCACCGTTACGCTCTACTTTCCAGTTTGATGATAACATTTCGCGGATTTTCTGTTCCGTCTCTGCTGAAACATTTATTTGAGTCAAGCCATTCCCTGCTTCTAACACCTCATACTGATCCTCTGTAACTTCAAAACGCATACGCAGCAAATTTTTCAATCCATTAATCGTCATAAACTTCACTTGATAAGTCCCTTTAAATGCCTGTTCCAGAACATTCGAGTCTTCTTTTAGCAACGTCACGATTGGTTCAAAGTCCATATTGTAATCGTTAGTTAAAATGTGTGCCTGATTATTTTCAAGATACTGTTTCACTTGTTCATATGTGTATGGATGTGCTTTTAATAGTTCAATTGTATAAGCTTCCATCATCGAAATAGCCAATGCCTTTCCCCCTATAAATATCATTTACTCTCTTTTTATCTATTTGCTATTGTAGCATAAGTTTCAATTCTTTTTGGGGAAACGTTGCTCACGTTCGACTAAAACCCCTTTTCTCGCATAACCAAATTGCCCAAATAACGATTCTGTATCGTGTTGATGGTCTAATTCCTTTTGGATGGCGTAATATCTTAAATTTGTAGCTGTTACTTTAAATTCCATCTGCTGAGACATTGATTTAAAAATTCTTTCAATCGTTTTTACTGTCAATGGCTCTCCCATCTTGTTCCCTACTCCAAGCCAGACATATGGTGAATATTCAGTGAGGGGCATAAATTGTTCGGTCAATTTTTTATAGTCATCCAGTAATTCCAGCAGTCTTGAAGGAATAGGCAATGACCTGAAACTTTTGGAAGCAAGGACAATGACCTCTTTCGTTTGTTTATGAATATGCTTCCATTCCATACGGACTAACTCTGCTGGTTTGATGCCAAGCTCAGCTACCGTGAAAACAATTGCCGCATTTCTTAATGCCAGCCATTCATGTTCAGCGTTTTGTGCGATGTCATATTGATAGGGCCAAAAGGATAGTGCCCGTTTAAACTGCTTTTCTTTTAAAAAGTCAAGCTCTGTATCTAGCTTTGCTAAAGGTTGGATCAATTCTTCATTATACGCGGTTATAACGCCTCTTAATTGTAAAAAGGTTGAAAATTGACGAATTGCCGCGAATTTCCGGTTTATTGTATTCACCTTTTGATAGGTTTCCTGAATTTCCTTTGAATAAAGTTCCAATGCTTCATTTATGTGCTCAGTATGCTGAGTCATTTCAGCAAACTGCTTCGCATCCAACGTATATTGTTTTTTCGTATAAAACGATTTGTTAAGTGACATTAAATAGGTTTCGAAAGCTTTCACATATGTGTCATACATAAACATCGCTCCCTTCAACCATATTGTACCATTCTATTAAATAGATTTAACATGATAAGAGTATAGATTTGCTTAACATATCATTGTTTTTCTTGAAAATTCTTAATTAAATGTTAATGATTTAATAATCGTCTATAATAATTGGTATAAAAGATTTAAGGGGGATATTTATGCAAGTGCGTACGACAAGGCTTGAAGCAGAAGAAGCAAAAATTATTTATCAGGAGACAGCTGGAATTGCCATTATTACAATTCACCGACCACAGCTCAAAAATGCGTTAACTGCTAATATGTGGGATCAATTAGCAAACATTGCACTAAAGACTTTGGAAAATCCGAAAAATAAAGTGTTGCTATTACGCGGTTCTGGAGAGAATTTTACTGCGGGTTCTGATATTAAAGAATTCAATTCAATTTCCTTGGAAAAAGCGGAAGAAGCTTTTGTACATATGGAAAAAACAATTTCTACAATTGAAAATTTGCCACTGCCTGTTATCGGTGTTATTAATGGACCGGCAATGGGTGCTGGGTTAGAGCTTGCACTTGCATGTGACATCCGCATTGGTTCGGATAAAGCGAAGATGGGGATTCCCGTTGGAAAGCTTGGTATTACATTAAACAATAAATTTGCTAAGCGTTTAGTTGATTTAGTCGGACCTTCTGCAACGAAGGATTTCGTATTTACTGGCCGTATGTATAAAGCAGACGAGGCATATAAAGCTGGCATGTTGAATTATTTAGTGGCCGAAAAGGATTTGAATCGCTTTGCCATTCGCATGGGGAAATTAGTGGCCGGAATGTCACCCGATTCACTTCTTGCTGTAAAGCGTTCTGTGAAAGAGTGTATCGATTCATCACCAGCTCTATGGGAAGGTTCTTCACCATTCGTTTCTCAAGTTGATTTCCCTGAAGGTGTACGCGCCTTTGTTGAAAAACGTCAACCTGCTTTTACTAGACAACAACGTAAATAAAATAGTAAAACGCCGCAAATTAGATTTTAAAATTTGCGGCGTTCTTCATTATTTAGTGATGAAATTTTTAAAATGATAATTCTGAGATTTCTTCACGAATTGTCCGAATATGGTCTTCCATAAGTGTTTTCGCTTTTTCGCTTTCACCTCGGCTAATGGCCAAATAGATTGCTTTATGCTCATCAAATGTACGCGTAATATTTGCTTTTGATGATAATCGATGTTTGCGCGTTGCTTCAATCGTATTTTGCATATGCGGTTCCAATGACGCAATTAGCTGTTCAAGTACGCTATTATGTGTCGATTTTGCAATTGCCATATGGAAATCCAAGTCTGCCTGTATCCCAGCTTCTTCATGATCATCTGCTGTCTTCATCGCTTCAACTGATTGGGCAATTTTTTCAAGATCATGTCCGTCAGCACGTAATGCAGCAAGTGCCGCACATTGAGATTCCAGAATCAGCCTTAATTCAAGCATCTCGTATAAAACGACTTTATCTGTTTTTAATAGTACATTTGATAATTGGTCTTGTACTTGATGAAGGGAAATATTTTTAATAAATGTCCCATCACCTTGTCGGATTTCCACTACATCACTGACTTCTAATAACCGTAGTGCCTCTCGTATCGAGGTGCGACTTACGCTATAGAGCGTGGCGAGGTCCCGTTCAGGAGGCAATTTATCCCCAACCTTTAAATGACCGTCAGCAATTTCCTGTTGTATTTTTTGGAATATGATTTCATAAACCTTTTGTTTGTTTGTTGAAGTCACCGGATTCACACCTTCACTATTTCACTAAAAATAAACTAATTGCTGGAACGAATGAGATGAGTAATACACAAATGATCATGACAAGTAGAAATGGTATAATCGCACGCATTACACCTTCAAGTTTCGTTCCAGCTATTTTATTGGCTACGAATAAGTTTAACCCAACTGGTGGTGTTATGTATCCAATTGCTAAATTTACGATCATTATAATTCCAAAATGAACAAGGTCAATTCCAAGTGCAGTCGCAACAGGCGCTAATATTGGTGTTAAAATTAAAATAGCGGCCGCTGTTTCCATAAATGTTCCGACAATCAGTAAGATGAAATTAATGATAAGCAATGCAAAAATCCAGTTGTCCGTCACACTTAATAAAGCTTCTGTAATTTGCATCGGAATGCGTTCGCGCGTTAAGTAATAGGCGAATACTGATGCGCCAGCAATGATAAATAGTATGGAGGCACTCATGACAGTTGCTGATGAAAATATGTGATACAAATCTTTTAAAGTAATTTCACGGTAAATAAATACACCAACGATTAATCCGTATACTACCGCAACTAAAGCCGCTTCTGTAGCGGTAAAAAACCCACTGTAAATACCGCCTAAAATAATAACAGGCATCATTAGAGCTAAAAAAGAATCCTTTAAAGCTAAGAAAAATTCTTTGAAATCATATTTCTCTCCGCCACCATACCCTTGAAATATTGAAACGATATAAACAAGTAAAAGTAAGGCAAACGTTACAAATATACCGGGAATAATACCTGCTAAAAAAAGATCACTAATCGAAACACTTGCTGTGACACCGAATAATACAAGTGGGACACTTGGAGGGATAATCACTCCGATTGTACCTCCTGCAGCCTGAATGGCAGTCGAGAAGTTTTTATCATAGCCTTTTTTCACCATAGCCGGAATCATAATAGCACCAACCGCCGCTGTTGTCGCCGCAGCTGAGCCAGATAATGCTGCGAAAAAGGCACATGAAATAATTGATACTAATGCCAATCCACCGCGTACACGGCCGAGCATTACTTCTGCTAAATGAATTAATCTACGGGAAATCCCGCCAGACTCCATTAACTTTCCAGCAAGCAGGAAAAAAGGAACTGCCAGTAATGGAAAGGAGTCTATCGAGTTAAACATACGTTGGAAAATTGCTACAATGGGCATTTCACTTTGAATAACGAAAAACGTTGTTGCTGCCATCGCTAGCGCAATGGCAATTGGAACATTGATGAAAATTAATACGAGCAATACAATGAAAAGAATAATATCTGCCATTAAGATAGCTCTCCTTTCAGTTGTTTTGTCGTGATATAGAACAAATTCATCACTAGAATTAGCCCACTAATAGGAATGACTGAATAGACGATTCCCATCGGTATTTGCAATACAGCTGAAGGCTGATCCATCACACGCATTGACAGTTCCAAGCCCTTAACGACCATGAGAACAAAAAACACAAGACATACTGCTGCGCTTAGTACGATAAAAACTTTCTTGATAAGGCCTTCCATACGGTCAACTAATAATTCCATGCCAATATGCGCACGGGCTGCTACTGCATAGGCCGCACCTAAAAATGTCATCCAAATCATAGAATACCGTGATAGTTCTTCTGTCCAGGCAATAGAATAGTCAAAAAAGCGGAACGTAATTTGACAAAATACCGAAATAACAAGTACAACCATCAAGGCAATTAAAATACCATGTACTACTTTATTTACCCCTTCTACTAATTTCACCATTGTCTTTCTCCTATCCTACTGCTCATTTAATATACGCTGTAATAGCTGTTGGTTTTTAGCACTGTCATATACAGACATAATTTTCTCGCGGAAAGCATCCACTTCAATTGTATCTACAACTTCCATTCCTTGTTCTTGAAGTCTGGCAAGTGCCTTTTGTTCCATATCAATTACGAGTTGCCGCTCATATGCTCCGATTTTCTGACCTTCTTCCATTACAATTTGGCGTAGATCTTCCGGTAAACGGTTATAGGCATGTTCACTCATCATAAACACTGCCGACGAATAGGCATGTCCAGTAAGCGTCATATGCTTTTGATTGGCATCATATAATTTGTAGCTATCAATCACTAAAATTGGGTTTTCCTGCCCATCCACTACACCGGACTGCAGCGCGGTCAAAGCTTCTGTCCAAGCCATCGGGGAAGGTGTCACACCAAGCTCCTTAAAGGCAGAGATAAATACTTTATTTTCCTGTACACGCATCGATAACCCTTTTAAATCATCAGGTGTTTCAACTGGCTTCAAACTGTTTGTGACATGCCTGAATCCATTTTCTCCCCAAGATAACCCGACAATCCCAATGTCGCGTAATTGATCAAACAACTCTTGTCCGATTTCACCTTCCAAAATGTTCACGGCTGATTCTCTGTCGTTAAATAAAAACGGCAGGTCAAGTACAGCAAAATCTGAAACGAAATTCATAATCGGTCCTGATGTTGAGACAACCATGTCTACTGAACCGAGCATAGCTCCTTCAATCAGCTCACGCTCTGCCCCGAGCTGACTTAAAGGGAACGTTTCAATAATGACTCTACCGTCTGTACGCTCTTCAATCCGCTGCTTCAATTCTTGCATCGCCAACTCGAATGGATGATCTGCTGCCAGTGAATGTCCTGCGTATAATACATACTGCTCTCTTTCATTTGAACTTGTGCAAGCCGATAAAAGTGCAAAACTCAATACAAGCCCCACTACGCAAACGAATTTTTTCATCTTTCAATTCCCCTAATCAATGAATATTTTCCCTGGATTCATAATGTTGTTTGGATCAAACACTTGTTTAATCTGTTTCATCCAGTCGTATGCCAGCCCATGTTCAAGTCGCTGGTATTTTGCTTTCCCACTACCGACACCATGTTCACCTGTACAAGTACCACCCAGTGATAAGGCGAATTCCACTACATGCTCATTAAGCTCTTTTGCCTTTAAAATATCCTGAGGGTCATTCATATCAACCATAAGCAAAATATGGTAGTTCCCGTCACCGACATGTCCGACAATTCCAGCGTTAATATTCATGCTCTCAATTTTTTGGCGCGAATTTTCGATTGCTTCCGGCAATGAATTGATCGGAACTACTACATCGGTAGACATTAAGCGTTTTCCTGGCGCTGAATGGATGTATGTATACGCCAAATTATGACGTAGCTCCCATAGCTGATTACGCGCCCGTTCATCCTGTTCAAAAGACAGACCTGTACAGCCATTATCATTGAGTAGCTCTGTTGCAAAGACAACGTCAGATTGTAAACCAGATTCATTTCCGTGGAATTCTAAAAATAGCGTAGGCATTTCTAAAAAGCTAGCACCTGATGCATGATTCACCTGTTCAATACTCGTTTTATCAACGAGCTCAATGCGTGCCATCGGAATACCTGCCTGCTTTAATGCAACAACGGAATTGACCGCTTCTTGGACAGTATTAAATGTCGCACGTCCTGCCACTATTTTTTCCGGAATACCGTAAACACGTAATGTTAACTCTGTAATGACACCAAGTGTACCTTCTGAACCAATCATAAGTCCGTTTAGATGATAGCCTGATGATGACTTGGCAGCTAACCCGCCTGTATGGATAATATCGCCGTTAGCTAAAACGACTTCTAAATCACGGACTTGATCACGCATAATGCCATAGCGTACTGAAGTTGTTCCGCTCGCATTTGTCGCAGCCATACCACCTAATGTTGCATCCGCCCCTGGATCTACAGAAAAGAACATGCCGTATTTTTTCAGTTCCTTATTTAATTGACTGCGAGTAACACCCGGTTGGACCTTTACAAGAAAATCTTCTGACCGTACTTCCAGCACCGCATTCATAAGTGACAAATCAAGTGAGATCCCACCTTTTGTTGGAATGACATGTCCTTCAAGACTCGTACCTAAACCAAATGGTACAACCGGTATAAGTTGCTCATTTGCGAAGGCTAAAATTGCACTAACTTCTTCCGCTGATTTTGGAAATACGACTACATCCGGTAAGTGAGGTTCATGGTAAGATTCATCTCGTCCATGTTGTTCACGTAAAACATCATTTGTTGTTACTTGTTCAGGTGATAATAAATTTTGTAAGTGTTCAATATAGTTCATAGTGCATCCCCTTTATAATTTTTGGTTATACCAACAGTCATTTGGTCCAACCAATACTTCTTAATATTTAGAATATATTTATTTATCAGAAAATACAATTAATTTTTAAGATTTATATGTTGATATTTTAAAAAAAAGAGCTGACGCATTCATGTCAGCCCTTTTTAACGGTTATTTAATTCCTCTTAACTGTAAATTAATTTTCTCGGGTTCTATGCCGAATTGATGGGAGAATACATCAGCAATATCCTTTTGAACTTCGTATAGATAGGTCGGAATATGATATTGGACAGGTGATTTTAAATAAATATTAATATTCATTTGCGGAATCCCTTCAATTTGTAGACTCAGTACTTCAAATTTTGTGATTTGACTCTGTTGCTCGAGTACATGCTCTAAAACATCTAAATAAACGGAACGTGCTATATACACACTATTTTGATGAAAATCAGGCTGTACTATCGTCGTTTCTCCAAGCTTTACTTGAGTAGAAGAGAAAATCTCTTTCCCTCGCTGAACTAGACGTTTAAAGAAATTCTGCTCCACTTGTCTGTAAGGTACTGGCATAACATGCTTTCCTTGTACTTCCCTTACGTATTTAGCGATACGGATTTCCTTTTCTGTTCGAATGTTTTGTACATAATAAAAATGATTAATTTCGCCAAGCTCTAAACGTGCAGCTATTTTTTTAGTCATTTTATCCGATGTGCCAATTATTAAGATAGATTTTACTTCATAGGTTTGAATAGCTTTTAAAATCTCCTCTTTATGTACATCATCATCAAAAATTGCGCGGCGTACAGCCTTTAATGTATTTTTCTCAAACTTTGCTGACGTTCCGGCTACCTTTTCTCCATTTACAATAAATAGCCCATCATCAATAATAGCCTGAATATTTTGTTGGTGAGCAAACTGTAAAGCACTGGTACTTTTACCAGTACCACTAGGCCCGCTTAAAGAATAAATGATCATCATTCTCTCCCTTTCTACTATCTCTACAGTAAAAAATCGCTACTCTATTTCAATTTAATGCTTTTGTGTTTGAAGATAACTCTATTTTCTGATTTCCTCCCCATTATACGTGAAGGATATGATAAAATGGTGCTTACATTTGAAAGTTTTAAGGAGTGTTACATATTGAATATCCAACCGTCAAAAAAAATGTCTTTGTTTGCACCGGCAATTTTTGGGGATTTAAAAAAACATGCAAAAAGCCAACAGCAAAATGGGATGGAATTAATTGATCTGAGCTTAGGCAGTCCAGATATCCCTCCAGCTGAAAATTTACGACAAAAGATGTCTGAACTTTCGGCACTTTCTTCTTCATATGGTTATACATTAACGGGTATTCAAACATTTAATGAAGCAGTATGTAACTACTATAAACGAGTAAACGGTGTTGAATTAAATGCAGAAACTGAAGTAGTCCAAACAATCGGCTCTCAAGAAGGATTAGTACACTTGCCTGTTGCTTTTTGTGATCCGGGAGACGTCGTATTAACAACAAATCCAGCATATGTTGCCTACGATGCCGGAATCCATTTAGCGGGTGCAAAGCCCTACTACATGCCTTTAACAAAGGAGAACGATTACTTACCCGATTTAAAAGCTGTTCCTGAAGAAGTACTGCAAAAAGCAAAATTACTTATATTGAATTTACCAGGTAATCCAGTACCTGCAATGCCATCTCCAGAATATTTTAAAGAAGTAGTCGAATTCGCGAAGAAATATAATATTATTGTATTACATGATGCGGCCTATTCAGAGTTTTACTTTAAAGGTGATGCACCGATTAGCTTCCTTGCAACACCGGGAGCAAAAGAAGTTGGGCTGGAAATCAATTCACTATCAAAAAGCTTTAGCCTGGCTGGTACACGTGTAGCCTACATTGTAGGGAATGCTCAATTAGTTGGAATAATGAAACAGTTAAAATCCAATTTAGATTTTGGTATTTTTGAACCGATTCAACAAGTAGCAGCATTAGCGTTAGACAACTCTGAGGAAATTACAGACAAATTAAGAAAGACCTTTTCAGAGCGCCATAAAACATTGATGGAAGGTTTGACATCAATTGGCTGGGAAGTTGCGCCTAGTAATGGCGGAATGTTCGTTTGGGCAAAATATCCTTACGATATTAATTGCATAGACTTTGCCTTTAAAGCAATTGAGCAAACGGGTGTCGTTATGGTTCCAGGCACGGTTTTTGGTTCAGCAGGTGAAGGCTACATGCGTTTAGCATTAGTACAACCAGTCGAATTACTTGAAAAAGCCGTTGAAAAATTAAAAACGATTCGAGTATAGCTGGGACAAAAATTATGTAGAGATTTAAATGATATAGAAGGAAACTTAGTTGTTCGTAGTGAAGGCGGCGACTCCCAGGGGACAAGCACGTGGGAGAGACTACAGGCTCGAGCCGTGCCCCCAGGAAAGCGTCCGCCGTAACGAAGAACAACGGCTACGAAGTAGACACAAATATAAAGCCGTTCAAACTTTACTTATCGTAAAATTTGAACGGCTGTTTTATTTTGAGGTGGGTTTTGTACCGGCCTCTATATACTTACTCAGTATCATAAGAAATATAACCAACTTCTTCGACTTCTGTTCCATCTAAAAATATTACAGTCGTCTGGAAAATAAGTCGCTCATCTACTCCACATACCCAACGCTCATCCGGCATGATTTCAAAAGGCATAATTTCCGCATCTTTTGATCGTATACTGCCGACCACTTCAAAGGAATGTTTACCAATAACAGTTAATTCCCCATTCGCCTGCTCACATAATACCTTTAATGAAATGTAGTCAATTTTATCTTCTTCATCTTCTGTAAGAGGCGTAATGTAAACAGAACCATTTAGTACGTCACCTTCTACAAGCTCTGTTTTTTCAATAACGGTTTCTACTCTTACGCCGTTTTCTTCTACTGTTGTTAACCATTTACTTAACATGTGAATTCCCCCATAAAATAAGAAATCAACCGAATGATTTGAAAAGGAAGTGCCCTGAATATTTCAGGCCACCCCCAAGTTCTTTATTTTAAATCTTCATACAAATTCGTTTCGTCTGTTTGAAAGCGATTATAGCGCTCTTTAAATATTCGATACGTATGTGTAATAAGGACTTTAATTAGCGCATAGCCAGGAAGACCTAACACGACACCAGCTACACCAAATAGAGAACCGGATGTTAATAATACAAAAATAATCGTAATCGGATGAATACTTAATGATTTACCCATAATTTGAGGAGATATAAACTTCCCTTCGATTAATTGTACTATTGTCCAGACGATAATTAACTTCAATAACAACCATGGTGAATTTACAATGGCAATAATCGCTGCTGGTGTTGCGGCAATTGCTGGACCTAAGTAAGGGACTACACTTGTTATCATGGCTAAGAAACCTAATAGTAATGCATAAGGCATCTTAATGATTAAAAACCCGATTGTCATCATGACGCCAATACAAAATGACACTAAAATTTGCCCTTGAATATAGGAGCTGATTTGTTTGTCCATATCATGTAGGACTTCCCCCATACGTAGGCGCATACGAGGTGGAAAAAGACGTAAAATAAAACGAGGCATTTTTTCCCCTTCATATAATAGATAAAACGTAATAAAAGGAACGATGACGAGTGATAAAACGATTCCTGTTATTGTAGATACAAGTCCCGTAATTCCTGACGCTACGCCTGACGCAACACTTGTCAATGTATCTTTCACTGTTTCAATAAAACTGCCGGTAAAATCAGTTAATATTTGATTGTAATCAAAATTGATTTTCTCAAAATACTCATTGAACTGGGAGTTATTTAAAAAGGCTAATAAATCATTGGCAAGTGACATAAGCACGACAGGGAATTCTTGTACTAAGTTTGTAAACTGGTCCCGCAAAAACGGGAATACAAGAACAACAAGCAAAGTGATTAATGCAATTGCTACAATGTACAAAATCAAGATGGCCAACCCGCGAGGTACTTTCCATCTCACTAACAGTTTTAACGGAGGACGTAATAGGTAGAATAAAATTACCCCTAACACACCCGGTAAAATGATCACTTCGAATAGTACATGCAATGGTTCAAAAACAAACGCAATTTTATCGTAGATGAATACTGTACAACCGATTAATAAGATAACCACTAATAAGAACAATAAATTTTTTCCGCCTAGAAAACGAATAAAGATCGATGAGAAAAAATTAGATTTTTCTTGCGGTAATTGATTATTACTTTTATCTTCTACTTTTTTCTCCAAAAGACCACCCCAATATATCGACAAAATTTCCTATATGTCCATTTTAGCATGAATTAGAAAATTACATCTAATGCTTACTCGCTTAAATTTAAAAAATCATGCAATATTTGTTTATTTTTTTCTTTATCGATTTCGATTACTTCACCTGCGTGACGATACTTAGCAAATTTGTATGTTCCTTCAGCAGGAATCGTTAATTTCTCAATATTTACCTTACCGCCTGCAACCGCTTTTAAAACGGTAGCTAATTGATCCTTACTAGTTAAATCAGTTGTAATATAGCCTTGCATGGCACCAACGAATTTAGGCATGTTTGCTACATTTTTCGGTGATAATAATTCATCTTTTAATGCTTCAATTACTTTTTGCTGTCGTGCAACTCGTCCAAAATCACCTTCTGCATCAGCGCGGAAACGGGCATAGCCAAGTAATTCTTTTCCGTTTAGATTGTGGACACCTTTTTTCAGTTCCACATAGATTAAACCGCCCATGTCCTTTTCAACATCCATTTCGATTCCATTCGGCGCCAAAATATCAATTAATGTTTCAAAGCTTCTAAAATCAATCATCGCATAATGATGAATTGGGATATCGAACATATTATTTAATGTTTTTTGCAGTAATGAAACGCCATCTAAGTAATAGGCAGTATTCAGTTTATATGATTGATAGCCTGGAATGTCTGCATAAATATCACGCATGAAGGAAACGAGCTTCATATCATTAGTATCACGGTTCCAGGAAAGTAACATCATTGTATCGGTACGTGATTTTTCTTCCCCGCGTGTATCAACCCCTAATACTAGGTAATTTTCAATAGTCGGGTGGTTATCATCTGGTTCAAAGCCCTCGACTGGAATTTTGTTGTCCGATGCTAAATCACGGCCACTTTGAAATTGAACATAACTATAACCAACAGAGCCAATAATGACTAAAAAGAGAATTAAAAATATGACCCTGCCCTTTCGGATTTTTTTCTTTTTATAACGGGTTTGACGCGCCTGATCTTCCATTAATACAACTTCCTTTCTAATTACGTGAAGTTTAGACGATTTATAATTATATTTAGTTTCAAATTATCATGATTATACCATTTATAGCCGAAAGCTTACTGATTAATATCAATTGTAATCATTGAATGACATACATATACATGATAGAATACAACAATTAACTACTTATGATATTAGTTCTATATTCTGCACGATATATAAAATAGTCGTCAGCAAAAGGAGTGTTACATAATGGAAAAGGCAACATTTGCAGGTGGATGTTTTTGGTGTATGGTTAAACCATTCGACAGTTGGGATGGCATCGAAAAAGTGACAAGTGGCTATACAGGCGGCCATGTAGAAAATCCAACATATGAAGATGTAAAAAAGGGTAATTCCGGACATGTTGAAGCAGTGGAGATCCTATTTAACCCGGAAATATTCAGCTATGAGAAACTGTTGGAAATTTACTGGATGCAAATAGACCCGACTGATGCGGGAGGCCAGTTCCATGATCGCGGTGAGTCGTACAAAACTATAATTTTTACACATAATAGCGCTCAACACGAAGCAGCTTTGCTGTCAAAGCAGAAATTAGCTGAAAGTGGCCGATTTAAAAAGCCTATCGTGACTGAAATCAGACAAGCCACTGCATTCTGGCCAGCAGAAGAACATCACCAGGATTATTATAAAAAAGAAGAAGCACATTATAAGGAAGACCGTGCAAAATCAGGGCGTGACGAGTTTTTAAATAACCACTGGGATAAAAATTAACTAACCCTACTTTATAAAAATAAAGACATATACAGCCGTTCAAACATTACGCATCGTAAATTTGAACGGCTTTTTATTTAAGCATTTTACCCCGGATCACTTATTACATGAAAATTTCATTAAAGGCTTCATAAATGAATTTTTTATAGATAGTTGAAGGGAAATCCTCCACCCCATTTTTGGCAAATATAATATCACGTTTAGCAGCCACTTCGTCATTTTCATAATAATAAGCTAAAGCACGTACCGCAAAGAACCGATAATATTTAGCCAAATCGATTGGATGGTGAAGATAGCTCGGTATATTTAAAGACTCGCCTATTTGAATAACATTTGTATAGTTTTTCAACTTAAACTCTGCATACATTTCTTCCCCGATGAATATTGGATTTTTAAATAGGAATAAATAATTATGAAGTTTCACTTTGTATTGCTGAATTTCAGGGGTAATTTGCCTGTAATTTTTCTCAACATTATTTAAGTAGTGTAATTTACTATATAAATAGAGGATGGATATTGTAGGGTCTTCCGCAAATTCTGATAAAAGTCTCAACTTTTCTATGTATTCCCTACTTCTGTCATAATCTTCACCGGCAATCGATTGAATAAATAACAAATGATAAAAGCGGTCCATACGATAAAATATTTGAAGTTTTTTAGCCATTTCCAAAGCTTTTTGCAAATAATGTTCGGACATTCGGACATTATCGACCGCCGAATATGAAATAGTTAAATTATAGTAGAGGTCGATTCTTACCATCGGATCAATCATGAGCTCATATGGTGCAATCTTTTCTTCACCTTGTTTTAAAATACTTAAAGCTTCACTATAATTACGCTGTTCGATTGAGGATAAACAAAGATAGAAATAACAACGCAACATACGACTGTATGCATGTATCTCCTCGTATTGATCAATGAACTTCCAGTACTCATCCAGTGATTTAGCTTTATTGATAGTACGATTCATTAAGAAATAGACTTCTCTTAATCTAATTTGTTCGTAGTTTGTTCCTTGAATTTCCGTTAAAAATGGTTCGATTTTTTCAATCATTTTAATTGTTAAGGATTGCAGTTCATCTGGATCACGGATTAGCTTTCTTCGCTCTACATCTTCTTCAATGTCCGTATATAAATTTCGAAGAGTAGTCATTGTCCCATCATCGAGTAAATAGCTTACGTCTACATTAAGCTGCTTTGCGATAAAGCAAAGACTCTCCATTGATGGCTGTGCCTTACCATTTTCAATTAAACTAAGCATTCCTTTTGTTAAACGCTCTCCCACGACTTCTGTTTGTGTTAATTTTTTCTCTTTTCTTAATTTTTTTATACGCTCTCCTAATATATTCACTTTTTCACCCACACTTCTTACCTAAATATTCGACTGAATATTCTAATTAAACTATGAATACTGATTTTTTACAATATCTTAACTAAAAGTTTAATGATTTAAACTTCAAAATAACAAAAAAAGAATGCTAAGCGAGATCATAGCATTCTTTTCTTTAAATTAAAATAGCATTTTCATTACAATTTAAAGGGTATATTGTATTTTAGTTACAATTAATATAATAAATAGTAATTTAAAATTAAGTGATTTTGTTTAATAAAGTATAATAAACTATTATTAAGAATGTGAAACAATTGCATCAATGAAACTTTTGCCATACTTTTCGAGTTTACTTTCCCCTACCCCACTTACCTCTAAAAACTGAGTACTGTTTTTAGGGCGTCGAACACACATATCCTTTAAAGTTTTATCCGAAAACACAACAAATGGTGGTACCTTTTCACGGTCAGCGATCTCTTTTCGAACTTTCCTTAAAGTTTCAAATAAAGGATCATTCGCCTCTACCGTTGCTTGAACAATACGCGCTTCTTTTCTAAATACTTGCTCTTTGCCCAACAACACTTCTTTTCCTAAGTCCGATATCGAAATCGTCGGAAACTGACCATTATGAACAATTATTAGTTTCTCTGAAATAAGAAATTCAATAAAACTCGAAATTTCCTTTGCATTCATCCCACGTAATATACCGTAAGTAGGTAATTTATGAAAATTAAATTCCAATACTTTTTTGCTTCTAGAACCAGCTAATACGGATGCAGTCATTTGCTTTCCGAATTTTTGCCCCATACGGACTATGCACGATAAAACTTTTTGAGCATCTGTCGTCACATTTTGTTGAGGGCGATCATCTGTACAGTTAGCACATCTTCCACAATCCTGTTCTGCCTCGTCCCCAAAGTAATCGATAATATAACTTTGTAAACAGCGCTCTGTATGACAGTAATCAATCATTGCATGGAGCTTTTCAAGTTCAAAAGGAATGCGCGAACGATCTTGAGCCTGATCAATTAAAAAGCGTTGTGTTTGTTCATCCGATGAACTGTAAAGTAAAATACATTCACTATCTAGTCCATCACGACCCGCTCGTCCCGCCTCCTGATAATAGCTTTCCATATTTCTTGGCATATTATAATGAAGGACGTAGCGAACGTTCGTTTTATTAATACCCATGCCAAATGCGTTTGTGGCAACCATTATTTGAACTTCATCATTTAAAAATCGATTTTGCTCATAAGTGCGGTCTTCTTCAAACATTCCCCCATGATATTTAGCTACTGCAAACCCAGCTTTATACAGCATCTCATATACCGATTCAACAGCTTTCCGGGTAGCAGCATAAATAATGCCGGCCTCTGCTTCATTTGCCTTTACATATTTTTTAATATAAGCTTCTTTATTTTCACCAAGAAGGACTGAAAACGCTAAATTCTCTCGTGCAAAGCCTGTAACGAAAGTATTGCTCTTTTCAATCGATAATAGCTTTTGAATATCAGCACTTACTTCCTCCGTTGCTGTGGCAGTCAAAGCAATAACGGTTGGTTTTACATTCCATAAGTGCAGCAGCTGTTGGATAGACCGATAACTTGGACGGAAATCATGCCCCCATTGGGAAATACAATGCGCTTCATCGATTGCTAAAAGTGGCACTTTTATTTGTGCAAGCTCCGAACAGAAACGCTCGTTTTCCAACCGCTCAGGAGCAATATATAGAAGTTTGATGTCCCCGTTGCGTACTGCATACATCACATCCTGCACTTCATCATAGCTAAGTGAACTATTTATATAAGCTGCTTTTATTCCGCTGGAAACAAGCATATCAACTTGATCTTTCATTAGTGAAATCAAAGGTGAGATTACGACTGTTGTACCTTCTAAACATAGGGCAGGTATTTGATAACAGACCGATTTCCCCCCACCAGTAGGCATAATAACTAATGTATCTTGCTTCTGTAGTACATTTTCAATGATTTGTGACTGTCCTGTTCGAAAAGAATTATAACCGAAATACGTATTTAAATGTTTAATTGCTTCCTGTAACATAGCGCCTCCTGATTTAAATTAGTTATTTTCAATATATAGTGTCATATTAAACAAAATATGAATTTTTAGTTTACATAATAAAATTATAAAGTATTACTTTTTTCTTCTACCCTACTATATAATAAATACTATTTTATATGAAATAGGGAACTTTTTGTTGAAAATTTCTTTTTCGTCTGTTATTTCTTATAGACCTTATCAATTAAATTTTCGATTAATTAGTGTCGGATAATATGTAGTGAAATAAAAAAGGAACTACCGTAGTAATCCCTATTTTTTGAACGACGCAATAATATAATTTTCATTTTTTGTGTTTTTACAGCTTTTTAAAATTAAATTGTTATCTACGACATCTACTGTTTCGCAGCTGAAGTTTGCAGTGCCATTTGATACAGATACTTTTTTATTTTCCTGCTTTAAAGTCCATGTAATCTTGTCTACAGATAATCTTATAGCGGCAAGATTTTTGTTTAAAAACATTTGTAGGCCAGGTAATGATGAGTAAGCTGTTTCCTCATCAATTTGCATATGTGGAATTTTTTCATCACCCAAAAATTCTTCGGTTAAAAAATTCGCACCTATTAATTTAAATTGCTGTCCCACTTTAATAAATGTTAATCTAATATCATTTTTCTTATCATCAATTCCATTTACGAAGTAGTAAAAGCCATCTTTACGAGCTTCCTTTATTTCAAATTCATTAATTAATTTTGCTAAATATTGTACTTCCTGTAACAAATCACTTGGCTGAATGAAATCAGTCAATGTAGCTTCATCTCGATCGTTCACAAATTGATTAAGATGTTCAATTAAATTGACGGCTGCTGCTTTCAAATTGTCTTCATTATAGGTGAAAATGTTTTTATTATAGTAGCTTGTGAAATTTTCGATTGGCTGCTGTAGTGAATCTTCGAGCAGCTCGTTATTTTTTTGTAGGCGCTCCTGCCAGTGGATTTTCTGATTGATAGCCTCATTTAATAACGTATCAATATGTTGTTTTTCTGCAATGACTTCTTTTTCGTTTCGCTTCGTTTCGAAAGTAGAAATAGGCTCTACTAAATAATCATAGCTATTTCTAATGTGGATAATTGCGATATTATGTTCTACATCAATGGCATACGTTTCGCCTAAAGTTAAAAGATCATTATGTACAAGCGAATAAGGATGACTGGCTACCTGCTCTGCATTTACCAATAGCCATTTATCGCGTTTTTCTTGCTTAATTACGTACCCTATCGCATTAGAAGTTGGCGTATATATTGGGACTTTGCTTTCCAGGGTTTCTATTTCTTCTATCGGCTCATTAGGCAGCGCTTCTCCCACCCACTTACTTTCCTCGGCTTTATCTGCACAACCTGCTAAAAACAACACCACTAGTAATAATAGCTTTTGCATACATTCTCCTAACAAATAATTATATTATGTAAACTAGTTATCTATTTATAAAAAAAGAAGCGACTGATTTATTCAGACACTTCTACCATTATACTGAATTCTTCTGTTTTTGCATTATAAAAACCGATATTGACATAAGAATAAACAAAATAACGATAATCCACCTCGTGAAATAATGCGAAGTTGTCCAATCATATACAAAGCCGATAATCAGTGGCGCAAACGCACTCATCATGAATCCACCGGATAATACCATTGAACTCCACTCATTTGCTTCTCGATTATTTTTTGCTTCATCCAGCGGTAACATAAGTCCTATCGGGAATAATCCGCTTAAAACAAATCCTAAAATAATCGCGCTTGCCCATATTGCCCATACTGAGTCGATAAAGAAAATTGCTGAGCCGATAATTCCAATAACAATTAAACTGTGCAACCAAATTATTCGATCCGGGTAACGATTAATTAAAGATGGGATTAAAATATTACCGACTAATTGGACTACTGTCATTAGTGTTAAAACAGACCCTGCTGTTAATAATACCATCCCCTGTTCTAACGCCATGGAAGTTAACCAAGTTGTTAAACTAAAAAACAAAGAAGTCTGGAGCCCAAAATAGATTAAAATCGTCCAAGCTAATTTATTTTTCCATGGATTTCTTGCTAAATCTGTCTGTTCTGTACTAGACTTCCGCATTGGCGCATCCTTTACAAATCCAAACCAGCAAATCATTGCGACAATTGCTAACAATCCCCATATACCAAGCGATAAAGCCCAATTACCATTAAAGCTTTTGTAAAAAATACCTGTAAATCCCGCGCTGATTGCCGCACCAAATCCCGTTGCAAATGAATAGACCCCAATGACCGGTTCCATTCTTGTCGGAAATCTTTGTTTTATATAAGCATTAATAATCGGACTAATAATAGAAATCGCAAAACCAGCTAAAAAGCTTGTAATAATAAGCGCACTATAGCTTGAAAAGAAAATACGTGTAACAGTAGCAAGTCCTATTAAAGCAGTCAAAAGTGTTATAGACAGCCGATACCCGTACTTTTTTTGTATAGGTACAGCTAAAGGTGCAAATAATCCCATACAAAATACAGGAATTGACGTTAATAAGCTCATCTGCGTGCTTGATACGTGTAACGATTCCCTAATAGTAGATAAAATTGGTCCAACTGAAGTGACAGCAGGCCGTAAATTTATTGAAACAAGAAAAATAGCCAAAATTATAAGACCGGTACTCCACTTTGATCTTTGTTTCATGTAACTTCCCCGTTTCTCTATACATTCGTAGCTAGTAAACCATAAAATAAAAATTCTGCCAACTTAAATTTTTTTCAATCGATGGAATTGTAGATTTTCATAAGCGCCGTTATTTAATTTAGCTTTAAATCATGCTATAATAGAAACATTGTGTGCAAAAGAGAATTCTCTTTTTTTAGCAATCCAAAATACAACGAAACAATTCAAGGAGGTACCTGCATGATTCAAGTATCAGGTGTAGGTCTACGTTACGGTGACCGTAAATTATTTGACGATGTAAATATTAAATTCAACCCAGGTAACTGTTATGGCCTAATCGGTGCAAACGGTGCTGGTAAATCAACTTTTTTAAAAATTTTATCTGGTGATATTGAGGCACAAGAAGGCCACGTATCAATGGCTAAAGATGCACGTCTTTCAGTATTAAAGCAAAACCACTTCGAGTACGATGAATTCAATGTATTAGATACGGTTGTTATGGGTAATAAACGTCTTTGGGAAGTAAAAGCTGAAAAAGACGCAATCTATATGAAACCTGAAATGACAGACGAAGACGGTATGCGCGCAGCTGAACTTGAAGGCGAATTCGCTGACATGAACGGTTGGGAAGCAGAATCTGATGCTGCCACTCTTTTAAATGGTCTAGGTATCGGCGACGATCTACACTATATGTTGATGGCTGACTTAGAAGGTTCTGACAAAGTAAAAGTTTTACTTGCACAGGCACTATTCGGTAAACCGGATGTTTTACTTCTGGATGAGCCGACGAACCACTTGGACTTAAAAGCGATTAAATGGTTGGAAGAGTTTTTAATTAACTTCGAAAACACTGTAATCGTTGTATCCCATGACCGTCACTTCCTAAATAAAGTATGTACACATATTGCTGACTTAGACTTTGGTAAAATTCAGCTTTATGTTGGGAACTACGATTTCTGGTATGAGTCAAGTCAATTAGCGCAAAAAATGATGGCTGACCAAAACAAGAAAAAAGAAGAGAAAATTAAAGAATTAAAAGAATTCGTTGCACGTTTCTCTGCAAACGCATCAAAATCTTCTCAAGCAACGTCTCGTAAAAAAATGCTTGATAAAATTGAGCTGGATGACATCCGTCCTTCAAGCCGTAAGTACCCGTTCATCAACTTCCAAGCTGGTCGTGAAATCGGGAATGACGTATTAACAGTTGATGGCTTAACAGCTTCACAAGATGGCGAAGTATTATTCAAAGACATCCGCTTCTCAATGAACAAAGAAGATAAAATTATCCTTTTAGGTTCACCAAATGCAAAATCTGCATTTATGGATATTTTAATGGATCGTAAACAAGCAGATGCCGGTACGTATAAATGGGGTGTCACAACATCTCAAAGCTACTTCGAAATGGATCATGACCAATACTTCGGCGGCAATGAAAAGTCATTAGTTGAATGGTTACGCCCTTATTCTCCGGAAGATGAAACTGAATCGTTCTTACGTGGTTTCTTAGGCCGTATGCTATTCTCTGGTGAAGAAGTGAAGAAATCTCCTGCTGTACTTTCAGGTGGAGAGAAAGTTCGCTGTATGCTTTCAAAAATGATGCTTTCGAACTCGAACGTATTATTATTGGATGAACCAACGAACCACTTAGACTTAGAATCAATTCAAGCACTGAATGAAGGTTTAATCCGCTTTAAAGGCGCGATGATCTTTACATCACATGACCACCAGTTCATTCAAACAATTGCTAATCGTGTAATTGAGATCCGTGAAGACGGTTCAATTTTAGATAAGCCATTAACATACGATGAATATTTAGAGTGGAAAGATGCTCAAGGTTTATCTTAAGATAGACAATAAAAAAGAAGGTGTGCAGCTTAGCTGTACCCTTCTTTTTTTGTATTTTTATCGACTTACTCTCTAATTGATCGTTCAAAAATTTCAAGAATTTCAAGTAACTGTTTCTTCTCGCTTTCATCCGCCTTTAGAAGTTCAAGTTTGTCTTTGTATTCTGTTATTGAATAGCGAGATAGAACCGGTAAATCATACGTTTTTACAAGTAAATCAAATAAAGTTTGCTGTTCATCTGTTAACCAACTATGAAGTGCGTAAATATTTACGAAAATATACTGGCCCTCATTATTTAAACCGATAGGAGGCGCATATTCCGATAAAGTAAATGATAATTCAGGTTGCGGTTCAAGTGGTTTGACAACTTCATCTAGCTGCATATCCCACATTTTTTTAAATTGGTCTTCCCATAATAAATTTGCCGCTGTTCTGTAGCGTGCTTCAATCCAGCCCTTATTATAACGACCATCATGATCAATACCAATATTCCGATCTTTTATTAATTGTAAAAGCAGTTCATACTCTTCTTTCACTAATAAATAATCATTGATATAGGAAGACAAAGGTATTTCAAATGTCTGTAATAAATTATCCATATACTTTTTGTAATAAGGGTTTTGTAATTGTTCGTTTAGAGATTTTTCAATTTTTGCACGCGTACTTGAACGGATTGTTTCATCTAATTCAATACCAAAATCCTGTTTTAAATAATTAAACAAAGCGTACATCGCAACAATTTCTTCATTGGCAATTCGAAAAGCATAGAATTTTTTTGGGATTTCTTCTTCACGGTAATAATATTCATGCTCATACAGCTGTAATGTAATATCTTTATGTTTTCGTAATTGATTAACGTCAAACATAGGAATTTCATTAAACTCATATTTTGTCACTTCACCAATTTCCCAATCAATTGTCCGTTCCGCGATTTTAAATATTTCCATCAACTCATTCGCAATTGCTTGATTTTCTGATCCTGGTGCTGCTTCTTGCTGTAATGCATTTTTGTATAGAATAAAATTATACCGCGCCAATTCATGTAAATTATATTGTTTTTTTATAACGTAAAGAAAATCCCGCTGTTCCATTGTTAGATCAGATTCACTAAATTCTTTTGAAGCAAAAATCGTTTCACCAGCTAGATTTTTAGTGAAATTAAAAAAAGTACTGTCGATTGCGAACGGCAAATCGAATGTCGGACGATCAGGTTTTATATGGATGAACTCGCTTTCCGCTAAGTATTCCATGTAATCGAAGGAAATTTTCATTTTTTCCTGATAGAGCGTTTGCTGATCACTACTCGGATAGCTAAACAAGCCAGTTTCATCCTGAACGAGACCTTTATTACTGGAAAACATGTCTTCTTTTAAAAGATCATGTTCTGTATTAATTAATAAATATTGCTCGATATAGTCCTGATTGCTTATATTAAGCGCTTGGAACATGGTTTCAAGATAAGGTTTTAATAAATGATCCTGCAAATCCTTTGTAAGTTGCTCTTCTAAAAGTTCTCGTTGTAATTGACGCTTTTCCTCACTTAAGGTGATATTTTGTTGATGTAAATAATCGATCAGCGCATATTTATTTATTGCATCATTTAACGCAAAAAATGTTACAGCTTCTTTCGATTGCATTCGATGATCTCGGTAAAATAGCTCATACTGGTGAATTTTTAAGTATATCTCGCTTATCGGTCTAAAATTATCCCCACTGTCCGCAAGGGGGTTCATTTGCTCGTTTGTTTCTTTACTTTGTTTTTGCCAATAAGACATTCCGAACAAACCGGCAATGATAAATATAACAATCGCTATCCACTTTATTAATGAGGTATTTTTTATATTGGCTTCATTAAAATTTCGTATTAGAAACTCAACCTTTCATTTTTTTTGTTTTTCTAAATTATATCATTATATGTAAAAATATGGTTCAAAAACATAAGTTGAGGATGACAAAATTGAAAAATAATATTTTCTAATTAAGTCCGTTCTGCTACGCTACTTGGCATAAAGTGAATTTCTGCAAAAATTGAGATTTAAACATAGCATTTCCGCTCGTTGCCTCGCGATAGCGCAAGCAGCTTAATTGCGTATTTATTACTTCACTTTATAATGAGGGCAAAATTTTGGGATTGGTGGGCCTCGCAAACGGCAAGAAAGGCAGTGATAAAGACACGCATCACGTGGCTTTATCACTGCCTTTCTTGCCGTAGCCCACCAATCAAGTGAAATTTTATTAGAAAAGCAACCCCATGTTATGGTGATGAGCCAAAAATATGCTAAACACAAAAAAAAGCTGCGTATCAATTGATACGCAGCTTAGGATTTGCAAGATTATAGTTTTGTTACGTTCTCTGCTTGTGGTCCGCGGTTTCCATCTACAACGTCGAATTCCACTTGTTGACCTTCGTCTAATGTTTTGAAACCTTCACCTTGAATAGCAGAGAAATGTACGAATACGTCATTTTCTCCTTCTACTTCGATAAAGCCAAAACCTTTTTCTGAATTAAACCATTTTACTGTACCTTGTTTCATATTGAATACCTCCAAAAATAAAAGTTAACAATTAAATGTCCTAATAAATAAAAAAAACACACATTACAAGAGCACCGATCAACTAACTCGATTACTGTTTGTAATATGTGAATCCATTGTATTCGGTCAAACATTTCAATTGTTAAATACAGTATATATTCGGCTTTATTTCATGTCAATTAGAATAATTTAAATTATAAAAATTTTGATCTTAAGTAGAAATTACCTCAGGAGTTAATATTATAATACCATGATAAATCTGACTGTCTTCATCACATGCTTCACAGAACTCACACTCTTCTTCAGACCAAAATGCATAAAAACGGTCATTTTTGTAAGCTTCAAACTCATATTTTTCGCGAAATTTTGCAAGTAACTGATTAAATGCTATTAGGAATTGTTGTTCTGTCTCAAATTTTTCAACAGATACAATATGTTCTTCCCAGCCCTCAAATTGCCACCAAGGCTCATAATCTGCTTTCATATATATAATTTGATACATAAACATTATCCTTTCTTTATAAGACCATTCTATACAGAGAACATGAATATGTCTAATAATCGATATTTTCATATGATACTGCAAGTGATAAGACAAATAATAGTATAAATTTATTAAAATGGAATGATTGATTTTTTAAAGAACCTCACACAATATTCCCTAGCAGCTTTTATCGTTTTCAAACATTTTACTTTGTTATTTGAACAAAAACTTGATACGATTAGAAAAAGACTTTCATTTTTTTATTTGTGAAAGAATTAAAGTCTGAAACTTTTTTTCATTTCAAACGTATCAATAGTATCGAGTAAAGGAGGTACGAAAATGCTTGGTCCTATAAATTTTCTTACAAGACACTTAATAAACTTTTTAGTCTTCTCAACTGCTCTAACACTTACTTTTGTAAATTTATCGGGTATAGCGACGATGCTTGCACTACCTCTTGGAGTAGGTGCCTATCTCATTAGCAATAAGGTGACATTGGGCATTCAGAAAGCTACTCAAAGTAAAAAGCTAGGGCTGTCCAAATCCGAATATAATTTAATTGAAGCACAACTTAAACAGGCCCGTGCACATATTCAGGCATTGAATCAGCAGTATATCCGTGTACGTTCTGTACGCTCATTTAAACAAATAAATGAAATGTCTAAATTATCAAAGCGCATAATCAATATTGTCCAGACTAATCCTCAAAAGTTTTATGCAGTAGAAGATTTCTTCTATGCACACTTACCTTCAGCTGTTGAGCTGTCGGATAAATATACATTATTAACAAAAGAGCAGGTTCCTGGTACGGATGTACATTTAGCTCTGGAAGATACGCGTAAAACATTAAAAGAGCTTCAAATAACGATGGAATCCGATTTGAAGAGTGCTCTATCATCAGATATCGAAAACTTAAAAATCGAACTTGACTTTGCTAAAATGTCGAATGAAAAACGTAAAGATCGATTAAAAATCGGCGGTGAGTAACAAATGAATATGACGAATAATCCATTTGATGCCTTTACAACAAGTGAGAATACAGACTTACAAGTAAGTAAAGAACAATTTGCGGTGAACGTTGCGAACAATGCAGCCTCACCGCTTTTCGCATCATTATCAAATCAAATGAAGCAAAGGGTATTACAACTAGCGCAAAATTTGGAACCAAAACAATATGAAGATATTCTTGCATTTGGTTTGCCCGCTCAGGAAGCATTAAAGAAATTTACTTCCCAAATGCTACAATACATCCAGCGAAAAGATGTCCGAAAAGTGGGTGAAGTATTATCTGATTTAATGCAGCATCTAGAAATGATAGATCCGGATGCTTTGATCGAGCAGGAAAAAGGTTTTTTTGCAAAGTTATTTAATCGTTCCAAACAGTCTATTCAGGAAATCATGACTCATTATAATAAATTAAGTAAAAGAATAGACCGATTAAGTATTCAATTAGAATATAATCAAAGTGCTCTACTGAATGATTACCAGTTTCTAAATAAATTATATGCAATGAATGAGGAATACTTTCAGGAAGTTAATATTTATATTGCGACGCTTGAAGTAAAAAAACAGCATATGAGGGATGTTGTGTTGCCTGCCCTTCAACAAGAGGTAATAGAAGGTCAAAACCCTTTTAAACAGCATGAACTGAAAGATTTGGAAATGCAAATCGAATGGATTGACCGCCGTATGTATGATTTAGAGCTTTCGCGGGAAGTTTCCATCCAATATGCTCCCCAAATCCGTATGATTCAACAAACAAATCAACTGTTAATCGAAAAGATTCAAAGCTCTATTATGACGACTATACCTCTATGGCAGTCCCAAATAGCCATGTTATTGAATATGAACAACCAGCGTCGCGCTATGCAATCGCAGGAACGTCTTATGAATGCATCAGAGCAATTAATGCGGAAAAACGGAAAGATGCTCGAGGCTTCCAGTAAGGCAGCAAAACGTCCTGCACTATCACATAACGATGTTGACCGCTTTAAACAAACTCAGCTTCAACTATTGCATGATATCGAAGACACGCTACGTATGCACGTGAAAACAGATGAAAAGCGCCATGAGATCGAACATATTATTTTAGAGCAGAAATAAAAAATGGGTACGTAAAAGACAAAATAGCCTTTTACGTACCCATTATTTTTAAGCAAAATACTCTTTGTAGAATCCGCCAACTTCACCTGTGTTATCAATAACAAAGATGAATTCTTCCGTCTCATTCTTCACTTCATATTCTTTGCCTACTGTTAATACATTTGATACTAAATACTTTGACGCATCCGTATGTACACATTTTACTGTACGAATCGTAGGTGCATCTTTCCATTTTAAATGTAGCATGCTGTTCCCTCACTTTTAACAAATATCTATACTCTTCTATTTTATATGATTTTACCGCTATAGGAAAGCCTCGATCGTATAAAAAACGGTAAGCACCAATAATTGATAGAAACAGTAGTACATGTTAAACTCACATTCAGAGGTGGAATTTATGGCATTTGGTAGTGTTCCAATGTGGTTTTTTGCAATAGCAATTGCATTTGCCGTTGTCTTTATACTTATTAGTGAATGGAATTCGAGAAAGTAAAGCTAGACAAAAGAAAAACAAGGGTGTGTTCCGAAAGAAATTTTCCGGAAACCCCTTGTTTTTTTAGTAATAAGCTATTTTTATAGATGAATCACTATTTTTAACGCAACGTACGCTTTAAAAACTCCTTCGTCCGTTCATGACTTGGATTTACAAGTATTGCTTCCGGTGACCCTTCTTCTACAATGACCCCTTTATCCATAAAGACGATGCGGTCTGATACTTCTTTTGCAAATTCCATTTCATGCGTTACAATCAGCATTGTATTTCCTTGATCTGCGAGATGACGCATTACTTTCAATACTTCCCCTACCATCTCCGGATCGAGTGCAGATGTCGGTTCATCGAATAACATTACATCCGGATCCATCGCTAAAGCACGGGCTATTGCAACACGTTGTTTTTGGCCACCAGATAAATGCTTTGGTTTTGCGTTTTTATAGGCACTCATACCAACAAGCTCCAAGTACTTCATCGCATTTTGCTGTGCCTCTTCTTTTGAACGCTTCAACACCTTTATTTGCCCGACTACACAGTTATTAAGCACGTCTAAGTTATTGAATAAATTAAACTGCTGAAAGACCATTCCTAAATGTGTACGGTAGTTTTCTATATGGTGGCCATCATTTAATATATTTTCTCCGTTATATATGATTTCTCCGGCTGTAGGAGTTTCGAGCAAGTTAATGCATCGTAACAATGTTGATTTCCCAGAACCAGAAGATCCGATTAATGTGACAACTTCCCCTTTATTCACCTGGAAGTTAACATCTTTTAATACTTCATGGTCACCGAATTTTTTATTTAAATGGTTAATGTCAATTACAACTGTCATATTTTATTTACCATCCTTTTCTAGCTTATTGCCTGTAATGAGCTCCACTTTGTAGGAAGCAGGTCCATCCATCTTCTTCTCAAACAGTAATAAGAACCGTGTTACGGTAAATGTCATAATGAAGTACAATACCGTTGCAATAAAGAATGCTTCGATATATTTATAGTTGCTTCCGGCTATCGAGTTCGCTGTGAAAAATAGTTCCACAACGGAAATAACACTTAATACGGAAGAATCTTTTATATTCATAACGAACTGGTTGCCTGTTGCAGGTAATATATTGCGCGCTACTTGTGGAATGACAATATGTAACATCGTTTGAAGATGATTCATGCCAATTGCCTGAGCTGCCTCAAATTGACCTTTGTCAATTGATACAATACCCCCACGTACATACTCAGCCATATATGCCCCAGTATTTAAACTTATAACGACAGAAGCTGCAAGAAAGCGGTCAATGTCAATCCCTAAATATACGAGACCATAAAACACAACCATCGCCTGTACCATCATTGGGGTCCCTCTGAAAATCTCAACATATGAAGTTAAAATAAAATTAAATACTTTTAAAATAATCGTTTTTACGTTCCTTTTACGTTGTGGAATTGTATGCATTATTCCTATAAAGAATCCAATAAGTGTTCCACAAATTGTTCCGATAATTGCTAATAGAAGTGCAGTCCAAGCTCCACGTACGAATAAATCCCAGTTGTTCGTAAACAAGTTCCATGATGATTCTAAAAATGCCATAGCCTTGTCCTCCAATTCTTTCTTATTAATATATGTATTAAGCAATGATAATAGAAAAAGGTTGTCTCCCGTTTGCCGGCAAGACAACCTTCATTAAACAATAATTGCAACACGATTATTGTGCTGCTGGTTGATTTGCAATTGCGTCTTCCATTAATTGTTGACGCTCTTCTTCCGAAATTTCAGCTAATACTTTGTTAATTTGTTCACGTAAATCAGATCCCTTTTTCAAACCAACTGCTACTGCTGTTGACGCTTCATCTGCTTCGAAGTTTGGTTCTGGAACGATGTACTTAATGTTGTTTAATGCCATTTCAGCAGAGATCCCTTCAGGACGCTCAGAAACGTAGCCATCGATTGCACCTGATTGTAATTGCACGCGCATTGCACCAAAGTCAGTTGCTGCAACCTGCTTGTTTACACCTTCGATTTGGTCGATTACGTCATAGTGAGTTGTCGCTTGCTGACCAGTAATTTTAGCACCTGAAAAATCAGATAATGATGTTGCATTTGCATATGGACCATCTTCTTTTACGACAATTACATAATCGCTTGTATAATAGTTTTCTGTGAAATCAATCGCTTCCATACGATCTGGCATTGGCGACATACCTGCAATTACTAAATCAATTGCTCCAGATTGTAGAGAAGGAATTAAACCATCCCAGTCCGTTTTAACGACTTTCAATTCCATATCTAAGCCTTCAGCGATTTTTTTCGCGATTTCTACATCATAGCCTGCTGCATATTCTTTCGAACCATCAATCGGTACGCCACCGTTTGAATCGCCCTTTTGCGACCAGTTAAAAGGTGCATAACCGGCTTCCATACCAACCTTCAATACTTTCTTGTCTGATCCAGTTGTTGTTTCGTCATCTGAACCGCATGCTGCAAGTACAAATATTGTCATCATTGCGGTAATGACCATTAATAGTTTCTTTTTCAAGTTAACTCTCCCCTTAATAAATGTATTTCAGGCTTTTAAAAATGAAAAAAAACGACCAAAAAGGATATCCTTAGGTCGTTTACATTCACGATTAGCCCAAATCCTCTACAGTTCCCAATATGAGATAGCACACCTCAATCATCCGGGAAGAAGATTGAGACAGTCCTGCAATTATTTATTACAGACCCAGCGCTGTTAAATCGAGCTATAACAACACTTCGGCGATATTTCCTTCTTTTATACTTCACTGTCAGCTCAATGACTCCATACAAAACTATTAAATACCGCACCTCTACCTCACTAAGCTGTGAGGTTTTGTTATTAAATTAATAGTTTAAGTTTAACATTATTCCAACTTTTCCGTCAACACTCATTTTTCTGAAATTTAAAGGAAAAAAGCTAATTCGCAATATACATTACGAATTAGCTTTCAAAGTTTTAATTATGAATTTAATAATAAATCTTCTGGGTTTTCGATCATTTCTTTAACTGTTTTTAAGAAACCAACAGAATCTTTACCATCAATAATACGGTGGTCGTAAGATAATGCTACATACATCATTGGGCGAATTTGAACTTCACCGTTAACAGCTACTGGACGGTTAACGATAGAGTGCATACCTAAAATACCAGCTTGAGTACCATTCATGATTGGTGTAGACATTAATGAACCGAATACACCACCGTTAGTGATAGTGAATGATCCACCAGCCATGTCGTTTAAGCCTAATTTTTTGTCGCGTGCTTTACCAGCTAATTCAGCGATGTTTTTCTCGATTTCAGCAAAGTTCTTAGCGTTAGCATCACGAACTACTGGTACTACTAAACCTTCTTCAGTTGATACAGCGATACCGATATCGAAGAAATTGTTTAAGTGAATTTCATCACCGTTAATTTGAGCGTTAACGTATGGATATTTTTTAAGTGCTGCAACTACTGCTTTTGTGAAGAATGACATGAAACCTAATTTAATGTCGTTATCTTTCACGAATTGTTCTTGTTTACGTTTACGTAAAGCCATGATGTTAGTCATGTCGATTTCGTTGAACGTAGTTAACATTGCAGTTGATTGTTTAACTTCTAATAAACGTTTTGCAATTGTTTGACGACGACGGCTCATTTTTTCAACAGTTACACGATCAGTGTCACCTGCTGGAGTGAAGATCATTGGACCATTTCCAGCTGGAGCTGCAGTTGCTTGTGCAGGTGCTGCCGGCGCTGTGCCATGAGCTGCTACATCTTGAACACGTACACGACCTTGAGGATCTACTGGAGAGATCGCTGCTAAGTCAATGCCTTTTTCACGAGCTAGTTTACGAGCTGCTGGTGAAGCAATTACTCGCTCACCTGAAGTTTCTTCAACTGCTACTGGAGCTGGAGCTGCTGCTGCTTTAGGAGCTTCTTCTTTTGCAGGTGCAGCAGGAGCTGGTGCTTCCTCTTTTGCTGCAGGTGCAGGTGCTGCGCCTTCGCCAGCTTCAACTACTGCGATTACTTGTCCTACTAAAACAGTATCGCCTTCTTCAGCTAAAATTTGAGTTAATACGCCTGCTTCTTCAGAGATGATTTCAGCGTTTACTTTATCTGTTTCTAATTCTACGATGAATTCGCCTTTTTCTACGCGATCTCCAACTTTTTTAACCCACTGGGCAATTGTGCCTTCAGTAATTGATTCTGCTAATTCAGGGACTTTAATTTCAGCCACGTTCATATCCTCCTTTTATTACGCTATACAGTTATTGTATAGCAAGCTACCCCTACCTTGTATAGAAGTAGCTCGGTATCAATCAATCGATTATATTATTTTTCAAGTGCTTCGTTAACTAATTTCGCTTGAGCTGCTTTATGTGAATCGCCATCACCTTCAGAAGTTGAGCTCATTGCAGGACGACCTACATAGCGAACTTTTTTGCCTTCAGCAATTTCATATAATGTTTCAAGAACATAAGTCCATGAGCCTTGGTTTTTCGGCTCTTCCTGTACCCATACAATTTCTTTCACATTTGGGAAACGAGCGATAATATCTTTCACTTGTTGTGCTGGGAATGGGTAAATTTGTTCAACACGAACGATGTGTAAATGGTCAAAACCTTCGCCATCTTTTACACGTTCAGCTAAATCAATCATTACTTTACCTGTTCCAAGTACTACTTTTTCTACAGCTTCAGCATTTTTACCTAAACCTGGCTGTTCAATTACTTCCTGGAAACGACCAGTTGCAAGTTGTTCAGCAGTCGCTGCAGCTAATGGGTGACGTAATAATGATTTTGGAGAAACCACTACTAATGGACGTACACCTTCAGTACCTAATAATGCAGCTTGACGACGCAATAAGTGGTAGTAGTTGCCTGCGTTAGAGCAGTTTGCTACGAACCAGTTATTTTCAGCTGATAATTGTAGGAAACGTTCCATACGGCTAGATGAGTGCTCTGGACCTTGACCTTCATAACCATGTGGTAATAAAAGTACGAAACCAGATTTTTGACCCCATTTAGAACGAGCACTTGAGATGAAGTTATCAAACATTACTTGTGCCATGTTTGCAAAGTCACCGAATTGCGCTTCCCATACAGATAGTACGTTTTCGTTTTCTAAATTATAACCATATTCAAACCCTACAACACCCGCTTCTGTAAGTGGTGAGTTGTAAACAGTGAATGAAGCATTTGCACCTTCAACATGGTGTAATGGTGTAAATTCAGCACCATTGTTTTTGTCATGTAACACTAAGTGACGTTGAGAGAATGTACCACGTTGTGCATCTTGACCAGTAAAACGTACCGGTGTGCCATCTTGTGTAATTGTTGCATATGCTAATGTCTCAGCATGACCCCAGTCAATTTTACCTTCAGCAAATGCATCACGACGTTTTGCTAAAATTTTACCTAATTTGTTTTGTGGTTCGAAACCGTCACCAAATACAAGTAGGTCTTCATTCACTTTAGCTAAACGCTCTGCATCGACTTTCGTGTCAATTTCAGGGAATTCAACTTTTAACTCTTCAGGCATTTCAATAGATGTATGTTCGTCTTTTTCTGCCATTGCCTTAACATGGTCGTAAGCAGCTTGCATTTCTGCATAAATGCTTGTATCCAATGCTTTAACTTCATCTGCAGATAAAATACCTGCTTCAGCTAGCTGTGCACCATATAATGCTCGGATTGGCTCATGTTTTGCTACTAATTTATATGTTTCAGGGTTTGTTACTGTCGGATCATCTGTTTCATTATGACCGTAGCGACGGTAACCAATCAAGTCGATAACGATATCTTTTTTAAACTTATCACGGTATGCCGCTACAAAACGACCTACTGCTGCTACTGTTTCAGGGCTGTCTGCATTCACATGGATTACAGGAATATCATAGCCTTTTGCTGGATCTGATGAGTAGTTTGATGAACGAGAATCATGCAATTCAGTTGTGAAACCGATCATGTTGTTCGCGATAATCTGTACAGTACCACCAGTTTTAAAGCCAGCTGTTTGAGAGAAGTTAAAGCCTTCTGTTACAATCCCTTGACCTGCAAATGCTGCATCACCGTGAAGAATAATACCCATTGCAGAAGATGGATCATGCTTAGCAACGCCCGGTTTAGAAGTATCATCTTGTGCAGCGCGCACAGAACCGATTACAAGCGGGTTACCTACTTCTAAGTGAGAAGGATTGTATGCTAATTTCACATTCAAGCCAGAATCATGTGTGTAAGATGCACCCATATGATACTTAACGTCACCAGTCCAGCCTTTAGTAATTTGTAAACGGCCATCTTCCGGTAAGAAAAGTTCATTTGAAACGTGTGCGAAATCTGAGAACATCATATCGTATGGTTTTTTCAGTACGTGAGTCAGTACGTTTAAACGACCACGGTGAGCCATACCGATGCGTACATTTTTAACACCGTTTGATTCAGAAGCCTTAATGATTTCATCTAATAAAATGATTTGTGTGTCTAAACCTTCTCCAGAGAAGCGTTTTTGACCAACGAATGTTTTATGGATGAATTTTTCAAAGTTTTCAATACGTGTTAAACGCTCCAACACGGCTTTCTTTTCTTCTGGAGTTAAAGAGGCTTTAAATGCTCCTCCTTCAATTTGTGCTTCGATCCAAGCACGTTCTTCCGCGTTTTGTAAATGTGCAACTTCGACCCCTACTTTATCTGTATAAACAGACTTCAAGTAATCAATTGCTTCTTTACCGTTAGTAACGCCTGCAGGGACATTTGCAAAAAATACTGATGCAGGAATGGCCTGAAGATCTGCTGCCGTTAAATTGAATACGCTTTCTTCAATGCGTGAAGTGTCTAATTGACGATTTTTTAAAGGGTACAAATCTGCTGCTAAATGACCATATTCACGAATAGATTCTGCCAATTTAACTGCTGCTAATACTTTTTTGTAGTCTCCAGTACCTGCTACAGCTGCTGTTGCAACTGGTTGTTGACCATCTGCAAATACAGGACCACCGTAAGCTTGGAATAACTGTACTAATTCCGGTTCAACTTCTTCAGGAGATTGCAGGAATAAGTCGTATTGCTCTAATACATAACCTAAGTTAGGACCAGAGAATGCAGACCATGGAGAACCTGCAGGTAATACATTGTTCGACATGAAAATAACCTCCAAATTTTGCCTTATGGCTGTTCCAATAATTTACTTAGAAAGAAATAATTTTATATATCACAATATAAAAATTATTATCCTTCTGCTGTTGATAATAAAGTATTACTTTTTTATCTACCAAAATAAATCAAATAATATTTTACCACTCTTCCACATAGACTAAAAGCACATTATAAAAGGGGGAAGAACGTTTTTTCCATCTCAATCTTACTACTCTTCACAAAAAATACAACTCTTTTTATAAAAATTAGCATATTTTTTCTTGAACTATTGAAATAATAAATAGATTGACTAAAATTATTCTATTTTTTATGGAATTTCAGGGAAAAAATAGTGCCTTTTTGTAAAGTACTATCCACTTTCATCAAGATTCGGTATTTATCGACAAGCATTTTTGTGATACTTAAGCCGAGTCCCGTACCAGCCACATGATTAGTACGTGATTCATCAACCCGATAAAAACGATCAAAAATATACGGTAAATGCTCCTTTGGAATGCCGAGCCCATTATCTTCTATTGTTACTAATATTGTTGAGTCCGTATCGTTATAAAGAATGTTTATTTGAAGATTTGGCACATTGCTATTATATCGTATACTATTACTCATAATATTTCTAAAGATTTGCGCTAGCGCATGTTCGGTTACTGCAGCCTCTGCCCTCTGTCCTACAACAGCTAAATAAAATTGTGTATCTGGATATAACTGTAGTAATTCTTCTTTCACCTGTTCATAAACTTCTTCTATATTAGCTGCCGCAGATTCGTCAGCTTCCTCCCTGCGAGCCAGTTGCAATAATTCCTCAATCATCTTTTTCATGCGCGTAATTTCCGTTAAGGAAGTAGTTAATGACTCCATCAAAATTTCCGGGTCGTTTTTTCCCCAACGTTTAATTAATGATAAATGACCTTCGATAACCTGGATCGGTGTCCGCAGTTCATGGGAGGCATCAGCAACGAATTGTTGTTGCTTTGTAAACGAAATTTCAAGCTCATTCATTAACGTACGATACATCTGAAGTAATTCCCCTAATTCATCATGTGCTGAGTAATCGAATTGTGGCTGTGCTTTAAACCCATTATTTCTCACTAAATGCATTGCATCCCTCAGTTGGACAATCGGTTTAACTAATACATTCGCTAAATAATAGCTGATTGAAACAGAGAAGAGCATTGCGCCAAATCCAACGATAAGTATGGTAGTCAGTATATAATTCATCATCGTATGGAATGTCGTCAAAGGATGAATGAGCTGCATAATTCCTTGAAATTGTCCAATTCGTACCGCTCTGTGGATGACATATCCTTCTGTACCGTCAATTGATTGTTTCTCTATAATAGTTGAAAAATAATTCATTTCTTCGGTTGGAAATTCCGCCGCAGATGTTACATCATTGATCCGCATAATTTCAATACCATCCAAATTAAATATACGAACCGTTTGCTCCTGGGTCAAAATTGCTTTCATTAAAGCTGAATTATTTTGCAGTTTCTGTATTGTAACAGTGTTCTCCTGTGCTTCAAAAAAAGTGGACATATCATCTATTGTACGTAGTGCATTTTTTTCTTCATTATTAATAAGCCAAGTTTGTAATGCTACATACAGTACAATTGAAATGATGGCATAGCTTATAAAAATTGTTACGCCTACAGCAAGCATCCACTTTGATTTTAAGGATAAATGCAATTGTTTTATATATCCTTTTTTCATCCGCGCATCACATATCCTACCCCACGAACTGTTTCGATATACGGGTCATTGTTTGTTTGAAGTTTCGTTCTTAGATGTCGAATATATACATCGACCACATTCGTTTCTACTTCAGTATCAAACCCCCAAACGGTTTCAAGAATGAGCTCACGAGTACATACATGATTTTTATTTTCAACAAGCAACTTTAATAAATCGAATTCCTTACGGGTAAGCTCGATTTTATCATTTTCAAACAGCACTTCATAAGCATCAACATCTATTTCTAAATCACGCACGACCAATTGTTTGGAAGTATGGGTATGCTTTACCCTTCTTAATATAGAACGAATCCTTGCGAGCAACTCCTCAATAGCAAATGGTTTCACTATATAATCATCCGCCCCTGCATCCAGTCCCGCCACACGGTCCATCACTTCATCACGGGCAGTGATTAAAAGAATGGGTACATCACTTGTCTTTCTTATTCTGCGGCATACTTCGATCCCATTTAACTGAGGCAACATCACATCTAATAAAATACAATTAAATATTTCACTTTGCGCTAATTCAAGGCCGGTTCTCCCATCATAAGCGACCATTGTTTCAAATTGTTCGTGTTGAAGTTCCAGCTCTAAAAAACGAGCAATACTCTTTTCGTCTTCAATGATTAATATTTTTTGACTCATGCCTTTCCCTCTTTCAATCAAATAATATCTATTGTTACAATCTAGTTTACCATTTGTATTTTAAATAAAAAAAGATACGGAATAAATTTTCCGTACCTTCCATTAGCTATTCCGTTATACATCACTAATACAATATTGATATTCCGGGGACTGTTTTGCTTGATATAATGCCTGGTCTGCCAAATCAATGAGCTCATCCAGGGATTCGCTATGCTGCGGGTAAATGGAAATCCCTATAGATACAGTAGGAGAGAAATGCACCCCTCTTATTCTCCATCCAATTTCCAAGTTTTCTTGAATGCGATTCATTATTTGTTCAATTTGAACCGTACGCTCTATTTCGAAATTTGATAGTCCAGTAAATACGATTAAAAATTCATCTCCGCCTAATCTTACGACTAAATCTTCTTGTCGAACACTTTTAACGAGTGAATTGCCAAACTGTATTAAAAACTCATCCCCTACATCATGCCCATATAAATCATTAACTTGTTTAAAGTTGTCACCGTCTAGATAGAAGATGGCCAGACTTGTATCAGCATGCTTCGCTTCACTTTGAATCAGAGGGAAATCTTTGTATAGTTTTCTGCGGTTGCCAAGTTGCGTCAAACTATCATGATAAGCCAAATAAGTTAATTTATCTTCCAGTTCTTTGCGTTCGGTAATTTCTCTGGATACCATCACAATTTCCGAAATTTCATGGTGCGATAAATCTAAGGATATCGTATAATTGCCCTCCGTCCATATCGGGCTGTTATCTTTTTTATGCAGCAGCAATTCGATTTTCAATTCTTCTACTAAATCGATTTCTTTAGGGTTTAGCGCTTCCTTCCATACTTTAATACTTTCAGGCATAAGCAAATCTTCGTAAGGAGCCCCAATTAGTTCATTCTCTTCGTAGCCGAGCTTTCTAATGTATGAAGGTGAAGCATATTTAATTTTCCCATAACGATCAGTCACAACGATAAAGTCATTCGTATTATCTGTAATCGCCCGGAATATCCGCTCGATTTTGTATAACTCAGACAGCAGTTGCTTTTCCGAAGAAATGTTATATTGTACAGTAAAATATTGTTCAATTTCCCCAAATTCATTTTTTAACGGAACAATTGTGGAGTCGACCCAATAAATTTCCCCATTCTTCTTGCGATTACAAACTTCATCACGCCATACATTCCCTTCTTTAACTGTGCTCCATAAATTTTCGAAAAACTCTTTGTTATGGGTACCTGAATTGAAAATATGATGTGTATTTCCGATGATTTCTTCACGACTGTAGCCGGTATTTTTTATGATACGATCATTAATATCCGTTATCACTCCATGTACATCGGTAAAAATAACATCTGCTACTGAACTAATTGCATTTTTAAACATTTCCAAGCCATGTGAAGCTGTTCGCAAAGCTTGCTGTTGTTTAATAAATTCTGTAATCTCATGTAGCATAATAATTACAGCAATCGTCGCATCGTTACTAGTCAGTGAGGAGAAGGACGCAGTAAAACATCGACGCTCATTATTTTTATCAATAAAATATAGCATCTGCGATTGAATACTTTCCCCATTTTGAACGCATTTTATATATTTTTTAAGATGTTTTACACTCTTACCGTCCATAAAAGGCATTTCAAACAACTTTTGAGTAAGAGCATCTTCCATACAAATATTAAATTCATGAATAAAAGTAGGATTTGCTTCGAGCAAATGCATATCATTAGATACTAAAAGTGTAGATATAAATGAACTGGAATGTAATGAGCGCATGAAAAGATATTTGTCTTCCAGGTCACGACCGAGGGAAACTTCTTTTGTAATTGCCAAAACATAAGTTTTTTCATTTATAAAAATTGGTATCGATGTCGTACGCTGTTTTCGAACTTCCATTTTATCATACGTATAATCTTCGTATTCCATTTGTTTTTGATTTTGTATAGTCAAATTATAGTTTTGAATAATCGGTTTTGCTAAATGGGAAGGTACGACTTGTTCTAATAACTTACCGGTAGGATTAACGTTTATTAATTCTATAGCCGCTTCATTAACATAAATATAGCGGTACTGATCATCTACTCTTTCCATAAAGAAAACAGCATCATTACTATTCTTGAATAACAAATCCAATTGATTTATGGAAAAAATGGCGTTCATTACTTGCTCCCCCTATTGCACTATTCACTGTGTAAAACTTCTTAACCTGTTTTCTGTATAAATATTACATTTATCATATTGTACTTGCTCTTCTGTTATAACACAATCAATAAACTCTATTTTATTATGACTATATTCTATTTCATAATACCCTACAATAGTTGCATTTCCAATAAGTGACAGTTTCCATTTATCATTATACTGTTCAACCGAACACTGGACGAAGCCACCTGGATTATAAACTGTAATTAAATTACCTGAAACAATGTTCTCCATTGTAGAAATCAATGCTGAAGCGGTCATTGCAGTACCACATGCATTTGTAAAACCTACACCTCGCTCATACGTGCGAACGAAAATTTCATCGTTTGAAATAGGCAGCACATAGCTGACATTTACACCATTTGGGCAATACTCATTATCCGAATTTAAAAATGCAGCTAGCTGCTGTTGATGGGATGTATTCTCTATATATTTTTTTTCAACAATTCCAATTAAATGTGGGTTAGGGACAGAAACGGCTGTAAAAGGAATATCTTCAGAAAATGCCGCAATTCGCTCATGGTGCAATTCCTGCTTATCCTCTAAAAACAGCGGCAAAGATGATAATTCAAATGAAATAGGGGAAATCTCCACTGAATATGTTGGAAGCTGTTCAAAAATAGGAGCTTCTTTTCTTACTGTTAAACAAGCATGCATCGTTTCAATAATCGCTTCATCGATTTCCAATTTTTCGCATACATGTCGTGCAACACAGCGTAAGCCATTGCCGCACATAGAAGCTTCCGAACCATCCGCGTTTATGACGCGCATTTTAGCATCCGCAATATCGGAGGGTAAAACGAGCAACAGTCCATCTGCTCCTCCATTTATAGAAGGATTACATAATTGCTTAGCCATGTTCACATAATCAAGCTTATCGTCATATAATGCTTCGTATAAATAAAATGTATTTCCTGAACCGTGAACTTTAACTAATTGTACTTTCATTCTTTCGCCTCACCTTCTCATAATTACTATATTATACTTTGTTAAAAAACAAATTGTCATCAATATTATTATTAATTAGACTATTCAGAATATATAGACTTATAGTAGAAAAAAATGTTTTTTTCGAGCTTGAAAGTTGCGCCAAGAGAATATATTATAATAAAATGTAGATACAATTCTTATTTCGATATTGTTTTATTTGTCTAGGATAGAGCGAGACCGGCAAATTATGTTCCATAGTTTAACGTCAAATTCTTTTAGGTAAGATCAAGTTCGAAATGACTACTGCCTTATGATAAAGAACCTTTTAGCATTAGAAGATTATTTGCACTATTTCTTTACTACAGGCTCTACCATTTTCTTCTTAAAAGGAGGCGTTTCACATGTTAAAACAAAGAGAACTTCATGAAACTGCAGAATTATACGAATTATTACGTCATCCGTCTGTGTTTCCATATGTACGTCAAAAAGCAACTTCTGCTGAAGAGTACTTATTTATGACTAAACAATTAATCGAAGAAGAGCAAAACGGCCAAACAATCTCACGTACGATTGTTGATGAGTGGGGCGCTCCAATCGGCACAATTAGTATCTTTGATATTCAGGATGGTGCCGGTTTTTTAGGTACTTGGATTGGGAAGCCATATCAAGGAGTAGGCTACAATCAAAAAGCAAAGCTGGCGTTTTTAAATGAGTTGTTTTTTGATTATGATTTCCATACAGTATTTTTACGCGTACGGGAAGAAAATGGTCGATCACAGGCAGCGGCATTAAAATTGCCGTATGTAATCGATGCTGAGCTTACAAATCCACTGCTTTTTGAAGAAATCAATCAAGGCGCTACAAAATTTCGTTTATTCAAAATACCAAAAGACCTGTTCTACTTAACAACTGCCAACACGCAAGAGGAAGCAGAAGAACAAGCGATGTAAAAAGAATGTTTTATAAATCAGGCATACATTATCAATAACTTATAAATTAAAGCGAAAGGCATTCTCCACATTGTTGGGACGCCTCTCGCTTTTTATTTTTCATATTGAGTAATTAAACCGACCATTTCCTTCGGTGTTTTAGGATGTTCAACTTCAACCATATGGTCAATCATTTCATCTGCTTTTGCAGTAAGGTGATTGATGGCTTGTAAAAATGATTCTTTTGTCAATTTTTCTTCATCCAATACTTGTGCAAACCCCTGTTTTTTAAATAGATTTGCATTTAATATTTGATCCCCACGACTTTTTGCCGCTGATAAAGGAATTAGTAGCATTGGCTTATGCAGTGTCAAAAATTCAAAGATAGAATTTGAGCCCGCTCTTGATACGACATAATCTGTTGCATATAACAAATCCGGCAATTCATTCGTCACATATTCAAATTGACAATAGCCTTCCAGATTATTTAATGACGCATCTTTATTCCCCTTGCCGCAAAGGTGAATGATTTGGTATTTTTCGAGCAATGCCGACAAGTTACTACGAAGTGCATCGTTAATTACCACCGACCCTAAACTGCCGCCCATAACAAGTAGTACTTTTTTGTCCGAAGTAAAATTGCATAGTGCCAAACCACGTTCGCGGTTCCCTTCAAAAAGTTGCTGCCGGATAATCGAACCAGTACATGTGGCTTTATCGCTCGGCAAATGCTTCATCGTCTCTTTAAATACGGTAAAAATATGCGAAGCGAATGGCAATGAAATTTTATTTGCCAACCCTGGTGTTACATCCGATTCATGTACAACGACGGGAATATTCGCCAGTTTGGCTGCTATTACTACCGGTACCGACACAAAACCACCTTTTGAGAAGATGACAGTCGGTTTCACTCGCTTAATAATAGTAAAAGCTTGTGTAACCCCTGCCAACACTTTGAACGGATCCGTAAAGTTCTGCATTGAAAAGTAACGGCGTAGCTTCCCGCTTGAAATGCTGTGATATGGTAATGTCGGAAAGGCATTCCCTATCAGTTCTTTTTCTATGCCATCATGCGAACCAATATAATGTACTTTATATCCTGCTTCTAATAAGGATGGAATAATTGCCTCATTTAAAGATACATGACCGGCTGTTCCTCCACCTGTTAAAATAATTGATTTTTCGTTCATAATTTTCTCCTAACAAAGCAAATGTCATTTTTTATATTTTATGCATCAAGACATTTCAACATGCTTCGATAAATATCATATTATTTAGTCTGCCATTTAATTTTAGTTAATTTTTTATTAAAATAGTTTTTTTAGGCCCATTTTCTACATCTATTCATGTATGCCTTTAATAATTATTATTTTTTAAAAAGTATTTATTGGTAATTCACCACAATTCACATAACAATTTTACATCGTTTTATTTTAAAGCAAATTTAAGTATACCGTTAATTGTAGCACAATTGAACCCGATATAAAATGCTTGTGTTAAAGATAAACGGATGTCGACCAAATTCAAATTAAATATTATAAAATAATTATTATTTCAATAAAATATAAATAACACAGCTTAGCATTTTGTAAATCCTCCGCGAGCGTACGTTAACTAGCAATAATTAAAAAGATAAAAAGGTCCCGAGAGTTCGTCTCTCGAGACCTTTTGTCTACATTCTTTTTAAACCACTATTTATAAGTGATATACCAATAATCTTTACTTTTTAATAAATTGCTGTGTCCAAATGTGGCCGTTTTTAACATAACCTACACCGATATGCGTGAAATTTTTATCTAGAATATTAGCGCGATGTCCTGCTGAGTTCATCCAAGCTTCTACAACCTGCTCTGGTGATTTTTGACCTTTTGCGATATTTTCACCTGCAGCTTTATACGAAATCTTCAATGCTTTCATACGATCAAATGGGCTACCAAATGTCGGTGAAGTATGAGAGAAATAGTTATTGTCCTTCATATCCTGTGATTTCTCTCGAGCTGCTGCCATTAAAGGACGGTCTATTTGTAATGCCTTTAAACCGTTTTTAGTACGCTCTACATTTGTTAGTTCTACTACTTTCTCTTCAAATGCCGCTACTTGATCAGTAGCAGTATTCGTTACTGCATTCGTATTCTTTGCTGTCGATACTGTTTCAGTTTTTGGAGTTGTTGCATTTGTAGAAGGACTAGTTGTTGTTTGCTTTTTAGTAACTTCTTTAACAGATGTATTTTTACTTGTATTTGATGATACCTCTTGTTTTTGAGGTGTATTTTTTTGAGAGTTATATTTTTGATTCAGCTTCATCTTATATTCTGCTGCTGATTGATAGTAGTTGATTCCAGTAGTTGTTTTGCCCCCTTCGTTTGCGTTCGCATTCGCAACGGGTGCTTGTGTTGCAAAAAGTATTACTGCACAAAATGGTAATATTAATTTTTTCATTTTGTACGCCTCCTTTCGTAATCCCATCGTAAATGAAAAATCTATAAAAAAATGGCCTATAAATTGGTAAGTTGTCCATCTACCAATTTATAAGCCTTATAATCTTAAATCTCACTTCATTTTTCCTATAAATTTATCCAATTTCCTCAAACATTGCATTTGAAAAGGTATTGACGAGTTATTGTCCAATAATTTCCACGTCTTTTATATTCTCTCCGATTATTACGAGACTTGGTGTCATCTTCACATATTCCGGCAGCCATTGCACCATACCATAAGCATATTGAAACAGCATCGGGTTTTTAATCCCTTCAATCGGTACATACCCCTTCATGCGGTAAACCGTTTCCGGAAGTTCCCTTATCCACTCTTCAAACTGTTCTTGAGTAAAACTAGTATTAAAATGTACTAATCTTGAGCCTAAGTTAAAGCTTTCACCGATGCGCGCTGCTACGATGTCATCCTTTGAAACACGGGCTGTCGATTGCATATTTTGTAACAAGTTAAGTGGAACACGACCGTTCGTTGTTTGTAAGATGAACGCTTTCGAATTAAACCCTTGCAGTTCATATACAACTTGAGCTTGTTCGGAATCTGTCAGCAAATCCGTTTTATTCGCTAATATTAAGTGTGCATGGCGAATTTGTTCCATAAACAGCGAACGAACTTGTGGTGTTAAAGTAGTGCGATCTAACCATAATCGGCTATCGGCTACTGTAACAATACCTTTTATATTCAACTGTTCTGCAAATAATGGCGAATACACGGCATCCAGTGCCTCTACAGGATGTGCTGCACCTGTTGTTTCAATAATTAATACATCAAATTCCTGATCATGCAAAAGCGATTGAATTTGCGCCTCGGTCTTTTCTGCGCCACTACAACAAATACAGCCTTCGAGCATTTCCTTTAAAGGTACATCTGACTCTACAGATTGCGAATCAAAAGGCAGCTTGCCTAATTCATTCATAATTACGGCTGGCTTTAAACCTGCTTCCTTCAGTTGACGAATCACATCCGTTAACATGGAAGTTTTGCCACTTCCTAAAAAGCCACTAAATAAATAAACATCTTTCATATTTTCACTTCCTATAATAATGGGCTAGCAATAAAGTGATTTCCACTTTATACTAGCCCATCTTTTGTATTAGTCTGCTGTTGTTTCTTCAGGCGTTACACCTAATAGTTCTTTAGCTTTTAAAATTTGAGGATCTTCAGTTTTTAGCTTTTCACTAATGGCATCCATTAATGCATATGTTGTATCTCCTGTTAAGATCCCCGTTATTTCCAGCTCATTTTCCTCTTGATACGCTTTTAAAGCCGCTTCAGTTGCTTCATCAAACTTAGTATTCACTTCGCCCGGGTCATAGCCCAGTACTTCGAGAATACGTTCTGCCGTTTCAATAGCTACATGTTCGGTACCTAATTCATAAGTTTGAGTTGGGTCAATATATGGCAGTGAAGCGTAATCTGGATAATTCACTTTCACGTCAGGCGTGATTCCTTTTTCATTTACCCAGTTTCCATCCGGTGTTAGCCATTTACCCGTTGTAAACTTTAAGTTAGCGCCATCTTCCATGTAAATTACTTCTTGCATTGTGCCTTTACCGAATGATTTTAAGCCAATAATTTGTGCATTTGCCGATTCTTTTAAAGCTCCTGCTAAGATTTCTGAGGCAGAGGCGCTTCCCTCATCGATTAATACCGTTATAGGCAGCTTATATTTAGAACGATTATCCGCCGCAACAATTTGAGGCTCTAAATTACGCTCTTGAATTTGTACGATGGTTTTACCTTGTTCAACGAATAGGTTTGAAATGTCGATGGCCGCTTTTAAATACCCACCAGGATTTTGGCGAACATCTATAACAATCCCCTTTAGTCCTTCTTTTTCAAATTCGATTAGAATTTTTTCAAGTTCTACTGCTGTATTTTCACTAAATGATGTAATTTGAAGATGAGCTATTCCTGATTCATCTAAATCACCATATACTGTTTCCACAGGGATGTCATCACGTACTAGCGTCAAGTCAAAGCTTTCCGCATCTCCGCGTTGAATTGTTAATGTCACCTCTGTACCTTTTTCTCCACGAATAAGGAGTACAGCTTCAGTGGAACTCATACCTTTTACACTTTTGCCGTCAACTGCCAGCACCATGTCTCTAGGCTGTAAACCAGCTTTTTCAGCAGGTGTATTTTTAATTGGAGAGACAATCATAATGTAGCCGTTTCTCTCTTGAATTTCTGCACCAATGCCTTGGAAACTTGAAGAAAGGTTTTCGTTAAACGAGCTAGCCTCTTCTTTGTTCATATAGTCTGAATAAGGGTCTCCCAATGCATCAAACATTCCGTTGATTGCACCATATACCACTTCTTCTTCATTTACATCTTCGAAATATTTTTGCTGAAGTGTATCATATGCATCATATAGCTTTTTAAATTCCGGTCGTTCAACAGGTACCTTTACTTCAACGACCTTTTGCTCACCAAACGTTAATGCAAAGATAGTTAAACCAGCTGTACATATAATTGTTAGGAAAATGAGCATAATGAATGCGAATGGTTTCATCCGTAAATACTTACCAGCAGGCTTTTCAACTTTAACTTGCTGCTCACTTTGTTCTGTTTGTCCTTCATCTCTTTTTTGTTCATCCATTTTAATTTCACCACTCTCATTTTTACACTGACTGATGTCACACTATATCAATAATATCAGTTTAGAGGCGACTAGAAAAGGACAGACGCTAATTTTTTTATTTTGTTTCCTATATAGAATAAAAAAAGCAGTGGGAACGCAAAAATGCGCTTCCACTGCTTGTCATTTATTCAGTTACTGTTGCTTCTTTTATCACTTCATCCGGAATTTTAATTGTATCTACCTCATCGAACTTCGAGTACACAACATTAACATCATTTTCGATCGTTGTTTCCTGACCTTCGATGTTAGTGATTATCTTTAAGTCCAAATCGATTTCCTTCGTATCAAATGTATCTTTTGCAACTACTATATTATACTGGGAATCTTCAAACGACATGTTCTCTAATATATCGTTGGACATTTCCATGGATTCACCTAAGCTTGCACCCATTTGGGAAAGAATAAATTGTTTAAACTCATCGCCTTGAATATTTAAGGTTAATAAGTAATTTTCATCGTCTTGTTCAAATGTAAACTCATCAATGAATTGCTGTAATTGTTCCAATTGGTCTGTTGCATTTGCCTGTGCCCCAGCTTGTGCCATAATTTGCTCATATTGCTCGTCCGGCAACTTGATCCATTCGTTTGTTTCGCCGTTCAACATATAAAACCCATCTTCTTCGGTCATGTACATTTCCATTGGCATATCGAATTTCTCGCCACTCATATCCATTTCAATATTACCGTTTGTATACATTGCCAATGGATTTTGTGTGATGTCCATTGCTAAATTAGAGGTACTCGTCATTTGCATTGTTTCGCCGTCCATCATTAAATTCGTCACTTGATCCATATTTGTTTCTGCATGGACGCTTTTTAAATTTTGTTGACGTTCCATTGCTTTTTCAAAGACTTGCTGCAATGTTAAGCTTGCTTCATCTTTAGTACCATCTACTGGTTCAGCTGTATCTCCGCAACCCGCTACAACTGCAATTGACAGTGCGCTCATAGCTAAATAATATCTTTTTTTCAAATTGTCCATCCCCTTAGTAAAAATAAACTACTTATATCATATACCCTTATTTAGACAATTTTAGCGGAAATAATAGATATTCGTTATATATGCCCATCATTATAATGTGCTTTATGAAATACGAACTAACCAAAATGCAGCAAATATCAATAAGCTATCAAAAATAAAGAGTCAGGAACTTTCATGCATCCCCAACCCTCTTATATCGATATAAAATTAGCGCCTTTATTCAAATATTGATTTGATATTGTTCTTCGATGAACTTATGTAATTCAACATAAGTTGCAAAGGCTACACCTAAGACGATTTCATTTTCATCGGCCCCTGCTGTAATCGAATGGTTTTCATTATAAATATGAAAATCGATAGGCAATTTCTTTATATCTTCATGGATATTATGGGCAGCTTTATTTCGCCAATGGTTAAGCAACCTTAAGTTTTCATACAATTTTTGTTCGATTAAACCCATTGAATATACAAAATATAATTTTGTTGAATAATTGGAATCGAGTATAGGGATATATGTCTCCCCCTTATTCTTTTTCGAGAAATCCTCGACGCCAAAAGCCTTTGCTTTAATTAAACTATTGATCGCATTTTCACAAAAAAGGTGCACTGTTACGATGTTTGATAATGGATCACTATTATTCATTATCCTTTGTACAAATATCTTCCCAACTTCTTTACTCATCTTTTCACCTCTTTTTATTCATTATTTGAAGAAAAGAGGATTTCCATAACATCATTTTTAAATAATTTAACAGTCTATAAGCATAAAAAAGGCGCGAAGGACGAAGCCTTCTGCGCCGAAATCATTCGATGGCTAACCGACCATCATTAATAGTTTGATTCATTTTTATTTATTTATACATGTAATTACTGATTTTTTTAATTCAAACTTATCAACTATTTTCAGACTTCTTTTTAAGTTTAAACTTTTTATTACGCATTCGATCAACTAGGAAACCTCCTCTGAATGATTTAGGCTCATATGAAATGATAAATGCCTTAGGTTCAATTGATTCTACAAGATTGAACAGTTCCTTTTCACGATTTCGTTTTGCCAAAATTTCGTATTTAAATCGGTCGCTGTCACGTCCTTGGCTAATATACGTCGTGATGGCAAATCCATTATCTCTTAACATATCAATTAATTCCTGATTTTTTTCCTGCGTGTTAATCGTAACAGAAACATAACCAACAGCTAGCTTACTTTCAATCATTGTTCCTAATGGGATTCCTAGACCAAACCCGAGTGCATATACGAGCATCGCTATGAAGTTTTGATCGCCGCTGAAAATGATAGATAATGCAAATACATTAATAAGTACTTCCATAACACCAAAAATCGAAGCGAGAAGTCTCATATTTTTTACTAAGAAAATCGTTCGCAATGTCATTAAAGGTACATAAACTAGTTGTATTGCCAAAATTAGTAGTATTTCTTGCATGTTAACGCCTCTTTCATAATAAATATTTTCTTTACTTCTACCCCAAAATTATTTTTATAGTCATATAATTTTATTGGAGTGGAGGAATGAAAATGGTAAAAAGCTTATGTAGACTACGTGTTACCCAAGAAATAAGTGCTTAAAATTATTCTGCAATGTTATTAATAGTGATTGGATATTCAAAAAATAGAAAAACGATTGCAAGAACGCAACCGTTTTCTAAGTTCTATTATTTTTGCTTTGATTCGAATGATTCGTATCTTTGAATAAATGCAGATATATGAGCTCGAGTTAAAATTCGGTCAGGCTCGTATGCAACGATTGATTTAGCTGTAGTAATCCCGTTATCCATGAAAAATTGAATCGCTTCGTTTTCACTTACTTGTTTACCTAAGTGGTAAGAAACCATCAATTCCGCTAACTTACCACGTTTAATACCACTTTCAGCTAAAGCTCTAGATGCTTTGGATTTTTCATTTGCCAGTACAGGCATTTTGTATTTTTCCGCCATGTTGTATATACCACTTCTGCTCCAAGACGACGTGCCTTTTACATTTGCTAATTCATCATTTTGAGCATAACGGAAGAAGATTGTTAAGAAGTGAGCTTCCGTTAAATGTCTGTTCGGTTGTAGCTGGGTTTCGTATTTCTTTGTTTTTGCGTTCCATTCGTCATTGTACCCTTTAATTAAGCCTCGATCGATTGCCCAAATCATATCATCTTTCCACCAAGCTGTAGGGTTGAAATCAGCATACTTTTTAATATATTCTGAGTAGTCCGGTATAGGTGTAGTACCCTCTGCTGGACTCGGTACCGGTAACGTTGTCATTTCCGGGTACTCTAAATAACTTGAAGCTACATACCCCTCTGACCCGTCGCTTCTTTTTACTGGATACCAAACAAAATGGTTTTTCTTCGTTGAAACTTCATCGTATACAAATGGACCAGTAATGGTAACCATTTCGCCTTTATTTAAAGTACCCTTAATATTTTCATTATTCGTTGTAGGTGTTGATCTAAATTTAGGGTTAGCTGTTGCACTTACTTTTTGATTCGTTTTGAAAAAATACTTTGATTTTGTTAATGGTAAATCAAATTGATAATTCAGTGCTGAAAATTTAATATTTTCCTTGCTGTTAGAGTCATATTGGAAATGTTCACGTTTAAATGGCAGTTCCTTTAAGTTAATTAATTCAGATTTCTTAACAATTCCGAGAATTTTTTCTTGATAGGCATTAACATTTCTTTCACCCGTTGCTTGGACAATTGGACTATTTACTGGTTTAGTCCCGTTATAAGCCATAATCGCGAAATACCAATGTTCCAATACTTCTCTTTCCCCGCCGTTAATGCTAGGCAAATCCTTGCGATTAAACATTTTATCCAGCGTCTCTACGCCAGCCTGAATATTATAGACAAGATCACTTTTTAGCTTCTCTTGATCGTAGCGCGCTTGATTAGTAATTTGCATAAGACCAATTCCATTATCAGCCGTCACAATCGCTTTGCCATTCTGATCAAAATGTCGCCAATTTCCACTTTCACCTTCCGCAACCGCCTTCACAATTTCAGGAGGCACATTATATCTCAGTGCTGTTTCCGTTAACAAACAGTTCATTGTGGAATAGTCTGGGTTTACCTTTGATGATGTATCATACTCACATGTATCCGCAAATACATTTTGATTTATATTGATAGATAGGGAGAGTGCACCAATGGCAACAATACTAATCAATGGTTTCAATATCTTTTTCATATGTGATTATTACACTTCCTTTTATTTTGTAACATTGAAAGATTCAGTTACATGTTACCATAAATACCCTATTTGAGATAGTGTGAAAATTCGGCGATTTTTGTTACTTGATACACTGAATGCTTCCTATCAAAATCTGATACAATTCAGCAAAAGAATAGTAAAGCTTTCATTCGATAAATTCGTCCGTTGTATACTGTTAATTTTTTTATGAAAAATTTAAAACTATATCAACCATAAATTTCCTATGTTACAATTTTAATACGAGAAAGTATTAACATAGTTTTAGCAAAAGCTGATGTTTTAGGAGGATAGTATGGAATTTCTATTAGTATTTTTAATTTTACCTATTATCATTTATACTGTTTCATCAATAAGTTATTTGTTATTTAAAAAATGGTTCATCGCTCCATTAATCGTATTTAGCGTATTAACAATACTTACGTTTACAACATTTGGTGAAACATTCTTCTTTTGGGTGATTATATTTACGATTTTCTCGATCATCACTAGTATTATGAACACTATAAAAAGGAAAAGTACTTGTGCGTAAAGCTACATACAAGTACTTCTCCTCTATCATTACATAAGCTATTAGTCTGGCGTACATTAAGCACCATTATTTGGACTGGCTTACCCTTTAACTAACTATAATTTCTATTCAATTTTAGATAACTTTAATCCCATGTGCCCCCTAATGATTCAATAATATCGCCATCCGTTGATTGTACTTTCAATGGTTCGTTTATTTCATTTAGACCGATCTTTATAAAAGGAACTTTATCATCATCCCCTCCATCTACAAATTTCAAAATTATTTCTGTCGCCCCTCGTTTACTTACCTTTTTCACTTCAATCTCTTTTCCAAGGTATTTTTCCCCAAGTTGTAAAGTGATTGCTTTGCTACCTTCAGAAATAGTGGAAATTCGGTAACCTTCTGTTTCTACAGGAGCAGCGCTTGACTGTTCAATAATCCAGTAGCCATCTTCTGAAATTATGGCTATCCCGATTGTTGCAAAAAATAGAATAGGTAAAAGGAACAAACTAATTTTATCTTTTCTATTAAACGATTTTGATTTAACCTTAGGAATTAATAACGGTAACAGCAATGTCCCTACAATACTAACGACAAGAAATCCTACTGCTAAAAATAAATACCCCATTCCTTCGAATCCCCCAACGAGAAATAGGCTGTATGCCACAATCATTCCAGAAAACAAAAAGGTAATGACTGGTGCTAAATAATATTTGCTGCTCCTTTTTGAAGCAATAAAAACAAATGCAAAAAATATAATACCTAAAAACAATCCAAACAACATGACAAAATACATCAATTTAACACCTCCATTTATAAAAATAACTGCAACACTTTTTCTAAAAATAAAATAATTACTAAATCAATCACCAACGATATCCAGACCCATTTTTTATTGAAGAATGTAAACGCAAATACAAGTAGGAATATGGCAGCTGGTATGTAAAATAAAAATATCCCAGATTTGAAATACTCTAGCATCGATGTTACAGACTCCACACCATAATATTTAAAGCTGGAGTAAACAATATAAAATAAAATTAACGCTCTTACAGTAATAAGTAATAACTTTAATCCATTATTAAACTGCACTAATTTTTTTAAAGGCTTTAACTCCACATCCTCTGAGTATTCTTGCTTTGGCATACTGGAATTAAAGTTTTCTGTACGATCATATAATTTTTGGCAATCTTCACAGTAAGTGATATGTTCTAAAACAACCTGTCTCGGCTCATCATCCAGGTCATTGATGATGGGAATCAACTCCAGAGATAAAAGATGTATTTTTTTGAAAGAATCCATAGAATTACCTCACTTTAATCATTCTTTTTCTCATTCTGAACACAATCGATTTTATTGTGGATACGGGTATATTTAATAGATCACTAATCTCATTGTAATCATAACCATAATATTCTTTTGCTATAATAATTGCTTTTTCAGAAGTCGATAGCTTGCTTAAAACTATTTCCAATTCGTTATTAAGTGTTGCACTTACTTCAGGTGTATAATTATCAACCAACAACGTTTCAATAATATTCTCATCATGTAGCAACTCAGGCTTCTTCTTTTTATAATAATCTAGCAGTGTATTTTTAACCCCTGTTATTAACCAACTCCTCATATACTTAACTTCTGTAACTACTGAGGGTGAAACTAATATTTTTGTAAAAAAATCTTGAATAATATCATCAGCGATTACGTCACTTTTAGTTAGACCTATTAAAAAGTTTCTTAAATACGCATAATGCTCATTGTATATTTCTTCAATCAGAACTAAAGGATTCATTTTAGACATTTTTTAATCTCCCTGAATCATTTTCCCTTCACAAGTGAGACGACTAAGAATTTGCTAAAGTTGCTATTATTTTTTTAATTTACCATTTGGTCTTTTTATTACCTAATTAACTCACAATTTTATTTCATATGATAGTCGAGTAAACGAGTGAAACTTGAAACACGCTGAATACCTCTATTTACATGCTATTGATTCATTCAACTAAAAAAGCACCTAACAAGTTTTCACCTGTTAGGCACTTTCAAAATTACGTTATGGATAAACCCTTTGTATTCCTACTCTTGAATCGCAGCTTCTAACGCAATAACCATCATATCGTTGAACGTTGTTTGACGCTCTTCAGAAGTTGTTACTTCGCCAGTTAAGATGTGGTCAGATACAGTTAATACTGTAAGAGCTTGACGACCGAATTTAGCAGCTAATGTGTAAAGTGCAGATGTTTCCATCTCTACAGCTAACACACCGTATTGTGCTAATTTTTCGTTTTGTGCTTCATCTGAATAGAACATATCAGCAGTGAAAATGTTCCCTACACGCACGTTTAAGTCTGCTTCTTTTGCTGCATTGTATGCTTTTAATAATAAATCGAAGTCAGCTGTTGGTGCAAAATCAATTGTACCGCCAAAAATAACACGGTTTAAACTAGAATCCGTAGATGAAGATTGAGCAATGATTACATCGCGCACTTTTACATCTTTTTGGATCGCACCGCAAGTACCTACACGGATTAATTTTTGTACACCATACTCTTGCATTAATTCTGTCGCATAAATTGAAATCGAAGGTACACCCATGCCTGTACCTTGTACAGAAATACGTTTACCTTTATACGTACCTGTATAGCCTAAAATATTACGCACTTCATTATACTGAACAACATCTTCTAGAAATGTTTCAGCAATATATTTAGCACGCAACGGATCTCCTGGTAATAATACGATTTCTGCAATGTCGCCTTTTTTGGCATTAATGTGAACGCTCATTTATAAAACCTCTTTTCATCATAATTCTTCTAAATTGTAAACGTTTTCGTATAAATATTCAATCGTTAGACGTCTTGCTTTTTAAAAATATTGGTTAAACATACAATATTTTGTCAAATGTAAGCAATTTCACATCTACGGATTTTAGTACAACTATACCTAAAAATTCGTGGGTATGCAAAATATCAATTGAATTTAGCCTCATATAAATCCCACAGTGAATCAAACGCACTTATTGTTAAATATTCGTCTGCCTGTAATTCAATATAGGTCGAAAGCTCCTCGAAATTATCCGATTGCTTTGGAAATGAATGATCTATGAACATACTTTCAGCAAAACGAACTTTTTCATCAGACCATTCTCCCCCTCTATATGTTAATACATAGTGATAAAATGACTTTTTCAATATTTTCCCTCCTACTTATATATTTTTACATTATTGTAGTGAAAAATCCCCATTAGTGTAGTATTATAATAAAATATTGATTTTTCAGAAAAGATGGTGAATTTATGCAAAAGAAAAAAAAATCAAGTACGAAACGAGAAAAAACTAATAAAAAAATGAAAACTGCAAAAAAACCACTTCATTTCTTCCATCTCATTCGAGGTAAAATTTTAATTGCGTTTACAATTTTAATGGCAATTATCCTTGCTATGCAAATTTTATCGTATATTAATATAACAAACTTACAAAATAGCTTGCGTAGTTTTGCAGATGAAAATTTAAAACAGCAATTTCAAATTAACAACCTGGCTTCTGATATTGCAAAACTGTCAAGCCATGAACAGACCTACTTAATTACAGGTGACGAAAAGTATCTGCAATTATATGAGGATACGAAAGAACTAATACATAACAATCTGACATCTGTTCAGAAATCCTTTGAAAATCAGGATGAAGAGTTGAAGATTGTTGGACAAATTCAGCAATTTTATACGAATTATTTATCCTATTCTAAATCTACAATTGATGTACGTCAAAAATACGGATATGAAAATGCGGCAAAACTCTTTCAAAATAGCGGAAGCCAAAGCTTCAAATCATATATTGATGATAATACATCTAAATTGATTCAAATTTTAGAACAACGTAACGAGGAATCCATAACGGATTTAGAGCAATTTGCTTTAGCCTCTAAAATTTCTTTTTTTGTATTAGCTTTTATTGCGATTATATTGACCATGACGTTGGGCTATATGCTATTTAAATCAATCCGTAGAAATACAAAAGCAATTAATGAGTCCATTTTGGATATTGCACAAGCTGGCGGCGATCTAACACGTCGTGTAAATGTTAAAACTAAAGATGAATTTTCTGAAATTGCCAACTCAACAAATATTCTAATCGAGTCTATATCCGTATTAATAAAGCGTGTTTCTAACCTCGCAGATAATGTGTCAGGCAGTTCTCAGGAATTAATGGCTTTAGCAGATGAGAATGCACGTACGATTGATTTTATTGCAGACTCTACGATGGATATTGCGAATGATAGCACAGAGATTTTAACTAGTATCGGAAATGCAGCAAACGAAATGCAAAAGCTTGAGCAATCGATGCATGAGTTAAATGAAAAGGCATTGGAAGTTCAACAGGCCGCTCTACACATGAAGGATGCTGCACATCTCGGTAGTAATTCGGTTACGCAATCTTCAAACGTGATGTTAGAAATTGAAGAAACGATGGCAACTACATCGGCAACAGTTGAAAATTTAGGCCGTAAATCTGAAAATATTACATCTATTATTAGTACCATTACAGCAATTGCTGAACAAACAAACTTATTGGCTTTAAACGCTGCAATCGAAGCCGCACGTGCTGGAGAGCATGGACGTGGATTTGCCGTTGTTGCTGATGAAGTACGAAAGCTTGCAGAGCAATCTCAGCAGGCTGCAAGTGAAGTAGCAGTAATTGTCGGATCTATTCAGTCCGAAGTGAAATCCATCATTGCCCAAAACCAAACAGGCGTACAAAAAGTAATTCGCGGTGTCGAAGTAACAAATGAAACAACGGATTCTTTGCAAAATATTTTGTTACAGACAGAAAAAACATCGGATATTTTAACACATATGGTTGGTCAAATTGAGCAAACATTGCACAATAGTCACGATGTGAATTCTTCCTTTGTTCATGTTGCTGCGGTTGCAGATAATACAGCCGCTAACACGGAACGCAGTGCAGCTGCTGCTTCTCAAGGCTCGGCTTCGATGGAGGAAATTAATGCGTCGGCTGTCGAATTGGCCGCGCAAGCTGATAATTTACGAAGTGTTGTTAGTGAATTTAAAATTTAACATTAAAAAACAACTCGCTTATGGGATTCCATAAGCGAGTTGTTTTTATTTGAACATTGATAAATATTGAGGATAACCTTCCTTTTCCAATTCTGAAACTGGAATAAAGCGTAATGCTGCAGAATTGATGCAGTAACGTAATCCGCCTAATTCCTGTGGTCCATCCGGAAACACATGTCCTAAATGCGAATCGGCAGTTTTACTTCGAACTTCTACACGACGCATGCCGTGAGAAGTATCAAAATGCTCCGTCACTTCCACTTGTTCGATTGGTTTTGAAAACGATGGCCAACCACAGCCGGCATCATATTTATCCTTTGAACTGAATAATGGTTTCCCGGATACAATATCAACATAGATTCCATCTTCAAAAACATCGTTGTATTCATTTCTAAATGGCGGTTCAGTTCCTTGATTTTGCGTAACATGATACTGCATCTCTGTTAATTGCTTTAAGCGTTCTTCTTTATTCATTTACTTCGACCCCCAATGTTTTTCAATAAATCCAGCTCGCCCCGAACCAATGGAATAGCGCTCGTAATGAGCAGGATTCTTTTTATAGTAATGTTGGTGATATTCTTCAGCCACATAGAACGGCTTTGCTTCTAAAATCTTTACAGCAATTGGTGCTTTGAATTTCCCGCTTGCTTCCAACTTCGCCTTTGATTGTTCGGCAATTTGTTTTTGAACATCATCATGATAAAAAATAGCCGTTGAATAGGATTCTCCGCGGTCATAAAATTGGCCGCCCGCATCAGTAGGATCAATTAATGTCCAATAAAGCTCAACTAATTTTTCATAAGGGTAAATAGCTGGATCAAATGTTATTTGTACAGCCTCTAAATGACCAGTTGTCTCACTGCAAACTTGTTCGTATGTTGGATTCTCAACATGTCCCCCTGTATAGCCTGACATAACCTCTATAATACCGGGTTGTGTATCAAATGGCTTTACCATACACCAGAAGCATCCCCCTGCAAATGTCGCTTTTTCATATGTCATAAATCTGCCTCCTAGTTTTATTCGTTTGGAATAACTACTTCTAATTCTATTTTATCATTAGGAAGATCAATTTCCTTTGCTCGGACTCTTGAACCGCTTGCAATATTAATACGAGATAAATCTACATAAATTTCCTCGTCGTTTGGCTTCACCGTAATCCAATTTGGAAAATCAACCGCGTCATCAATCATTTTCAATACAAATTCCGGTGGTATATTTGCTTTCCCGACATGGACTGCCTCTTGATTCAATACAATGTTTCCGTCCTTTACAACCGGGGTGAAATCCATCTGAATCGGCAAGTCGAAATTAAAAATGGTTAATGTACTGTATAAATAAATTTTCTCATCAATAACGATTTCTACAGGAACTGGGGATTGTTTCATCGCTGCTGTTAAATATTGTTTCGCAATTGCTTCAAATTCCTTTGCTGTCGTTTCAACTTTTAATATATTGCCCTCTATCGGGAGTGGAGGTTGTTCTGTGACTTGTTTTCCATCTGCAGTTAAAAGATACAGAACCGTAGCTAGTGTTAATAACACTGTGCCCGCTAGTAATAAAAATGCTACTTTCCATTTGTTCATATACTCACTCCCCAAATCCTATTAAACCGTCTGACATCTCTTCTATGTTACATGCTTGCATTGTTTCAATAATGCGTTCTGCCATGCGGTCGTATCCTGTGCTGTTCGGATGAAAGAAGTCTACATGATATACCATATCCTCATTTGACACAAATAAATCCTCTACAGTTACAAAACATGCTTTTCCGTCCTTTACTGCCAATTGTTCGATGGAGTAGTTCCATTCAGCAATAATTGGATCAAAAGGTGTTACTTCATCTACTACAATCGAAAAAGGGTTATAAAAACCGACTAGAATAATTGGTGCATCGGCATTAATTTCACGTATTTCTGTAATTACCTGTTCATAGCGTTCATTAAAACGAGGTAATTCTTTGTCAAACATTGTTTTAGTCATTGTAAATAAATTATTTTTCACTATTTTCATGACATCATTACCACCAAGTGATATAGAGATAAGGTCTGCTTCTGCCAGCTCCTCATCATAATGTCCACGCTGTAATAAATCTAAAAGCTGATCGCTGCGTCGACCATTTTTCCCACGGTTATCAAGTTCTACCGATTCAATCATCGGCCATTTTTCAAGCTCTTCCTGTAATCGTATCGTATAGCCATATTCCATGGTTTCATCGCCAACACCACGTGTCAATGAGTCTCCTAAAGCTAAATACTGTATAGGTTGAGCATTATCTTCTTTACGAGTGGACCAATCTAGTTGAAATACATCATTTATTATATCGAAGAAGCCCGTAGTTTTTTGTTCAGATTCATCTTCCGGACTGGATTGCTCATTATTTTCAGTACTCGAATTGTCGGTTAATTGCTCTTCCACTAGATTCGGGTCAACTGTAATGGAGCATGCGGACAAAACAATAACAGCCAAAGTTGCGAGTAAGAACCGCCACATACAATTTCCCCCTTTATATTATATTATAAAATATTTTCTGCACCATGAGGAATGATTTGCCTATAAACATCTGGATCTATGGAAAATTATCATTATTTTATATTATGTAAGTAATTGCATAAAGAATCTCAATCACAAATAAAAAGGGTAATTCTAGAGGTACTGACCTTTAGAATTACCCTATTTTTATTCGGTATAATACATAAAGCCGATTGCACCTTCACCAGTGTGTGTACTAATTACCGGCGATGTAAATGCTACTTCTACTTCTCCTGTAAAGCCTGTTGCTTTTACTTGCTCTATTAATGGATTAACTAATGTATCCATTGAATTCGCATGAGAGATTCCTACAGACATTACTTTTTTGCCTTTTGTATCTTTTTCAAATTCACTCATTAAAAATTTTATGATTTGCTTATAGCTTCGTGGTTTGGCACAAATAGTAACTTCGCCAATATCCAAGTGGCCAATCGGTTTAATATTCAGCAATGAGCTGACTACCGCTTTACCTTTTCCGATTCGTCCGCCCTTCACCATGTTTTCCAATGTATCCAGTGCAACGAAAAGACGTGTGTTTTCACGGACTTTGTTAACCCCTGCCACAATTTCCTCTACAGATGCTCCAGCGTCACGTAATCGAATTGCTTCACGAAGTTGGAAGGCAAGCCCGAATGCGATATAGCGTGAATCAATTACTGTAACATCTGCACTACTCATTTCTGCTGCCTGGCTAGCAGATTGGTATGTTCCACTCATACCGCCTGTCATGTGAATGGAGACAACTTGCGCCCCATCCTTCCCTAACTCATCATACAATTCTTTAAATACGCCCGGAGAAGGCTGAGAGCTTTTAGGCAACTCTTTTGCTGTTTTTAATAATTCGATAAATGTATCCGGTTGCAGGTTTACGCGATCTGTATACGTTTTATCATCAATTTGTACTGTTAGTGGTACTACATGGATTCCATGCTGTTGAATTTCTGCATCTGTTAAATCACATGTAGAGTCCGTTACAATATGAATTTGACTCAAAGAGAACACATCCTTTTTCTATCTTCCTTACTATTATAAAGAAATCATTTTTGTTTACCAATATGACATTTGTCATAGCAAAACATGTCTCTTTATCATCACTCTATTATGACATATAGTAGTATAACATTATGACATTCAACTATCACAATTATTTACAATTCGTACTATACTAATATAAAGAGGAGTGTGATGTACGATGCAAAAAATAGATACATTCGATTACAAAAGTTGGAAGGAAGAGTTGTGGAACGCGATTACACATGGCATTGGCTTGGCAATTAGTATTCCCGTCTGTGTATTGCTTATTATCTATTCGGCAATAAATGGATCCGCCTTGCATGTTACTTCATACGCCATTTTTGGAGCTTCATTAATCTTGTTGTTTTTAATGTCAACGCTATTACATAGTGTGCCGGAAAAATATAAACGTATCTTTGCAATTTTAGATCATTCATCGATCTATATATTAATTGCAGGTACCTATACCCCATTTTTACTTATAGCAATCGGAGGAACATTTGGCATTGTCATGCTATGTATTATATGGTCCCTAGCGATTTTAGGGGTTTTATTTAAAATCTTGTTTATCCATCGGTTTGAAAAATTATCTTTAGTATTATATATAGCGATGGGATGGCTAATTATTATCGCCATTCGTCCCCTCTACAGTTTTTTAACTTTTGATGGGTTTATGCTACTTTTATATGGCGGGATATTTTTTACTTTCGGTGCCATTTTCTACGCTTGGACTCGGTTACCTTATAACCATGCAATTTGGCATTTATTTGTTATTGCGGGATGTGGTTGTATGGTTGCCTGCGTGTATTTATACTTAATTTAACCTTATTAAAAACTAACGGGTTCGATTAATGGTGAGAAAACAATAAATAACACAGCTTTCGGGGATACAATTCTATATGAATTGGTGTCCCCGTTTTTGTTGTTATATCAACGGACCGCAAATATCACAGAGATTATTAAGAGCACATAAATTTATGTGCCTTTGCTAATTCACTTGTTAAAACACTTGCTGATTGAATATTGGAATGAATAATTTAGTGGTAATATAAGGGATATATATTAAAATATGGTTCATCACCATAAGTTGGGGATGACAAAATTGAAAAATAATATTTTCTAATTAATTCCGTTCAGCTACGCTACGGGGAAAACACGTTGAAGCAAGTGTTTTTGGAGCTCGCGTCCGTTGTACTACGTTCCGGGGCAGGCTTTCCGGGCGGCGTGGCTTCAAAGCTTTTGTCAAAAAGCTTTGCGACGAAAGCGGCAGCGACAGGAGCAACTATTTTCCGCGCACGCTTAATCGCAAAGGAGTCCGCCCCTACACTTCGCACAACTCTTTTCGTTGAAGCGAGTATTTTGGCGGCTCATCCTAAGCTCCGTGTCACTCTACTTGGGGTAAAGTAAATTTCTGCAAAAAATGAAGATATAAAACATAGCATTTCCGCTCTCTTCCGCTTCGCGATAGCGCAAGCGGCTTGATTAGCTGTTTTTACTTCACTTTATAACGAGGGCAAAATTTTGAGATTGGTGGGCCTCGCAAACGGCAATAAAGGCAGTGATAAAGACACTTCACGTGGCTTTAGCGCTGTCTTGCCGTAGCCCACCAATCAATCAAGTGAAATTTTATTAGAAAAGCAACCCCATGTTATGGTGATGAGCCTAAAATATTGAACAATATGAAATGCTGTTATTCAACTAATTGGGCAGGTTAGTGTTAGAAGGTTTGTAGATTCTAGTTATGTAAACTAACTATAAAGGAGGAGACGTTATTTATGATAAATATTTTCGTTGGATTAATCTTTGTTTTCTTCAAAACAAATTTAAGTTTTTTGGATATCGGAGCGACTTATTATTTAACCAATATAATTGGATACATATCGATACTTTTTGGGATAATCGAATTGGGAAGAACAAATCAAAGACTGTTAAAGGTTAGACCTTATGTAATGATAATGATCGCTCACAGTTTTATCTTTTTCTTATTAAATGTAACAGGTAATTCGCCGTTAACGATGGCTTTTTCAACTTCACTTGCAACAATTATAGCTTATGGTGGTCTTCTGTTTATTGTTGCAGGTATGTTTTTAATATTTGCTATTATCTCAGAACTATTGGACGATTTAAATAGTAAAAAGAATAAAAAGCTGTTATACAATCTAATTAACATTATGATGATGCTATTCATTCTAGCAGGTATAAGTGCTTACTTTAACATGCTAGCCACTACTATAATGGGTACTTTATTGTTACTGGAAGTATTATTTTTAATTAGCTATTATTACGTTTTCCTATTAAAAAATGAAAATATACATAAAAGATTTCCCCATCAACGTTCGTAAGACCGCACCTGTGGAAGCGTCTCGGAATGGCAAACAATTTTTTATGCCAGCAAAAAATGCCATTGCTCTCAAGGAGAATAATGGCATTAATTTTTATTTTTCGTAAATACAGTATTGGAATGTAAAGCCTTCGTCCGACTTTACTGGTTCAAGACAAGAAGTTTTGTTCCAATCGTCGTAGGTTGGAAAGTAAGTATCTCCCTTAAATGTATGGTTGATTAAAGTAATGTACAGCTTATCAGCTATCGGCATTACTTGTTCAAAAATTTGAGCGCCGCCAATAATCATGATTTCCTCAGTGTCTTGAACAAGTGCCAATGCTTCCTGAAGGCTTCCTACAACTTCTATTCCCTCTGCTTTATAATCTGTATTTCTTGTGATCACAATATTACGACGACCTGGTAGTGGGCGTCCAATCGATTCGAAAGTTTTTCGTCCCATGACAATTGGCTTGCCCATTGTCATCTCTTTAAAATATTTCAAGTCACCAGGCAAGTGCCAAGGAAGCTCATTTTTATAACCAATAACCCGATTTTCATCATGTGCAACAATTAGTGAAATCATCTCTATTCCCCTTTATACCGCAATCGGTGCTTTAATCGATGGATGTGGATTATAGCCTTCAATCGTTAAATCTTCTAATTCAATATCAAAAATCGATTGCTTATCTGTATTAATAGTTAATGTTGGTAAATCTCTTGGCTCACGTGACAGCTGTTCTTCCACTTGCTCAACATGGTTTAAATAAATATGTGCATCTCCGACTGTATGAATAAATTCACCAACTTCAAGATTACACTCTTTAGCCATTAAATAAAGCAGCAATGCATAAGAAGTAATATTATAATTAATTCCTAAAAAAGTGTCTCCGCTACGTTGATATAATTGACAGCTCAATTTATTATTAGCAACATAAAATTGGAACATGACATGACAAGGAGGCAATGCAGCTTTACTTCCTTTTGCACCGGCATTTATTACGTCTTCTGGGTTCCATGCATTTACAATTAATCGACGTGAATCAGGATTCGTTTTGATTTGGTTTATGACATCTTTTATTTGATCAATTTCATTTCCTTCAGAGTCTGTCCAACGTCTCCATTGCTTACCATAGACATTTCCTAAATCGCCGTATTTTTCAGCAAATTCATCATCAGTTAATACTCGATCACAGAAATCTTTCAGTTCTTTTTTGTACAGTAAATTAAATTCTTCGTCTTCTAAACAACGACGGCCGAAATCCGTCATATCCGGGCCTTCGTATTCGTCCGATTCAACCCATTTCTTAAATGCCCACTCGTCCCAGATGTGGTTATTATGCTGCAAAAGATAACGAATATTTGTATCACCTTTAATAAACCATAATAATTCACTAGCAATTAGTTTAAATGATGTTCTTTTAGTTGTGAATAATGGGAAACCTTTTGATAAGTCGAAACGCATTTGATAACCAAAAACGCTAATTGTACCAGTCCCAGTGCGGTCTTCTTTTTTTACCCCGTTATCTAAAATGTATTTCATAAAATCTAAATATGTTTTTTCTAATTCATTCGACAAGATAAACACCCTCCAAATTCATTTCATCTCTATTATAGCTATAAAAAATAATTTATGTAACAAACATATAGGCTATTTCTTTTAAATGCACCTTTTTCTCTACACGAGCGTCTTATTAAAGAACGGATAATATATTAACATAACTATTAAGAGGATATAATATGGAACAACAAATTTTAGACCTCGTACAGAATGAAAAACCGTATGCATGGCTTTATCAGTTTTTAATAATGGTGCTAGTTTCTATGATTCCATTTGCGCCTATCCCCGTGCTGGCCGCGTACATTGCCAGTCATCATGATTTTATGCCGGGTTTGATGATTAACCTGCTCGGGACGACTACGGGATCCATTTTATTATTTTTACTAAGTAAGAATTTATTACGAAGCGTTGCACTAAAATACTTAACAAAACATCAATATTTGACGAAATATGTAGAGCTCATTCAAACAAATGGCTTTTTAGCAGTACTCTTCGGGCGCCTTATCCCTATCCTACCTTCCGCAGGTGTAAATTTAATTGCAGGTATTTCTAATGTCCACGTAATCGCCTTTATTGCCGCAACAATTATAGGGAAGCTACCCACTATCTTAGCCTTTTCACTAGCAGGACATCAAATAGCTTCAGGAAACTGGGAGATTATATTGATCATTGCCCTTTACTTAGTCGCGTTATTCTTACTCGGAAGAAAAATAAAACAAAAGTGGACCCGTTAATTCAGAAAATGAACGGAGAGATTATATGAATAATGAATGGGAAAAAGATATAAGTTCTCTTTCAAAAATTAAAGTTTTTTCAAATCCTAATAACCAGCCGGTAACTATAATTGGGGATGCGGATAATTTGAAGTGTATTGGTGTCGGTACAGATGCAGCCGTTTTTCAGTCTCTTTCTGCTCCCGCTTATGCGTTTAAATTATATGCACAAGATAAAGTAGAAAAAGTAAAACTGGAAGCAAAGGTTTATGAACAATTAGGAGAATCACCTTTCTTTCCAACGTGTTATGCTTCATCCGACGAATACCTCGTTTTAAGTTACGAAGAAGGAAAAACGCTATTTGACTGCATTTTGCAAGGTATCCCTATCCCGCAGCACGTTGTAAGTGAAGTGGAAGAGGCCAGAGAATACATTCGGAATAAAGGGCTGAACCCGCGTGATATCCATTTGAGAAACATTTTACTTCAAAATGGAAAAGCAAAAATAATTGATGTGTCTGAATATACAAAATCCGGCAATGATTATCGTTGGGAACATTTAAAAAAAGGTTATGAGCAGTACTATCATTTAATTGAAGGAAATGCTGTGCCGTTTTGGCTAGTAGTAACAATTCAAAAGTGGTATAACCAGCGAGGAGAAAAGTCTTTTTCATATGAAGAATTCACGAAAACTATTTCAAAGCTTTTATTTAAAAAATAAGCTCTTATAAGCAAAAAGGTTTTGAACTATGTATGGAAATTTATAAAATAAGACAACATAAAAGGCGCTACTCGTATTTCATTTGCTGAGTAGCGCCTTTAGTCAAATGTGTCTAAATCATCGTAGAGCTCAATAGTTTGCATCAATTTTTATGTTGCCTCCCTAAGAATCGTTTTGTTGTTCTCTAAAATTTGAATCATCTGTTGCAAAATCTTCTCCTCAACTTTTTGGGAGCCATTTACTTCTTTTGCAATCACTTTCGTTAATTCTAAAACTGTACTTACGTCGAGCTTATGTTTTTCCGCTAATTGGAATGCTCGCCCTAACTGACCGGTTATCATCGGCAGTCCTCCTTTTTCTTATAGTATACAAATATTATACCTTGAGTTACATAAAAATTCACCTTAAAAAACTAAATTTTTAATAAAATTATTAAAAATCGCGTCTTTTACTAACAGGAAGCAGCAGTAACCTCTATATAGTGTAGTACGCCTCATTATTTAATATGCGTTATGAACGCTTTTTGTTTGTGCAATTGTCCTTTTTTTAAGTCAAAATTTTATGTTAGTCGGCTTTTTTTAATGAACAATCCTAATCGAATATAAATAGTATAAATCAGCTGTTTCCGGAGAAAATATATGAAGATTAAGAAACGAAGTCCTGTTTGTTTTAAACGCCAGGACATTCGAGTCAAAAAAAAATAAAGGAGATGTTACAAAATGGGAATATTATATAGAACAGCATTAGTTCTAGTCATTATTGGTGCAGTCAACTGGGGACTTATTGGATTCTTCAAGTTTGATTTAGTGGCTTCATTATTTGGTGGACAAACATCTGTATTATCAAGAATTGTTTATGCTCTTGTAGGTATTGCAGGACTTATATCGATTCCGATTCTTATGAAACCGTTAGACGATGTAGAGGAAAATTCCTACAACACATCTAATCGTGCGAATACAAGACCGAATTATAATATGGAAGCTGGTAAAGAAGAAGATTTTTCGGAATATAAGAAAACAAGTGATGATACTAAAGCCAAGCATTATAGCAGTAACAGCGACCAGAACAAAAAATAATTATCATTGACCAGGCTCTCTTATGAGTCCTGGTCTTTTGTATTTAATTGCTAATTGGTTGTGCCCTATCTGCTCTCTACATATGATGTAATGACAATCGATATTTAGTGGTGAGGAGGAAATAAATGAATAACAACAAGAAAAATTCAGATCAGTCCTCAGATGCTCAGGATATTCAAATAGCGAGACTTGCTTTTATAGGAGCTTCTATCGTTACATTAGGAGACTTAATTTCTACACTTGCTGCCGGTCTCGCACTGGATGCTTTGGAAAAATCTAAGAACGGTGATTCCGGCCCCCCGCCGACTCAGTCAAAAGATATGCAGAAACAGCTGGATTATTTAATAAATGAATTAAGACAAATAAAGAAAATGATGTAAAATACTTTTTTGAAGTAAATCTCCTAACCACCCTTCGCTCATTTAATTTGCGGAGGGGTTTTTTATTGAAATTATTCGACTTTTTAAACTTTACATATTTATAGTGCACTGATAATTACTTTATAGTAATATAATAAATTGAAAAGGAGTGTTTAAACTGGATACAATATTTATAATCATATTAATTATAGCTTTTCTAGTTATGTTGGTGTGCATTCTCAGCGCATTTGTTAACATTGTGAAAAGAAATCGATCAAAGTCGGTTAAAATGTTTAAGTATAGTGGAATAGCATTTTTAGTCTTAATCATATCATTTATAGGTGTTGGTGTGACAAGCGATGGAACGGATGTAGCTAATGAACCTGAAAAAGCGGAAGCTACTGCAAGTAAGGAAAAAACAAAAGATGATTCCGAGAAAGCAACACCTGAATCAGCAGAGAAGGTTGAAGCAGATAAAAAAGCGAAAGCTGATGCTGATGCCAAAAAAGCTGCTGATAAATTAGCAGCTGAAAAAAAATCATATTTAACTGACGTAAAACCAAAAGTGGATACTATGATGAGCTTGTATGATAAAGCGTGGAATGAGCTTTGGAAACCTACTTTTGAAGGTCTAGGCACAACTGTAGATGTGTATACAGCTTACGGTAATATGAAACAGCTGGAGCAACGCTATGATAGTCTTTACAAAACTATCGGATCAATCGATGGCAGTGGTTTATCTAAAGAAAATGAAGAGAAATTCAATGAATATAAAACAAACATGAAAAATGCCGCTATGTGGCGAGGTGAAGCAGCCGAAAAAGCGCGTAAAATGTTTGATGAAGGAAATTATAGTCCTTCAAAATTCGATAAGGTGAAAACAGATGTTTCATATGCAGATAATGAAATGATGAAAGCCATCTTATCTTTAACATCATTAGAAATGGCTTTAGGTGTAGATAGAGAAGAATAATGTATGGCCTTCCGCTCGTATATGGTGGAAGGCTTTTTTCTGTTTTGCCCTTTTTTTACTTTCTATCTTGAGGTGTTAAATATTCCATTCCAAGGACCCGTCTCATTTCGTGGGATACCCAGTTACGGATGGCGATGTTCGTGTAAGTTCTTGTTTCTGTTACTCCTCTAAACAAAACAAAATACTCCGTCACAAATTCATCTGAGCGTTGTTTTTCAATCTTACATCCTTGTTTATATAAATAATCCCTCAACTTTTTCAAATCCTGAAATGTCTCATGGGATTTTTGATCATACCATTCTTCTAAAATTTTGCCCATTTTCAATTGCGAAACGTACAGTTTGTCGCGGTCAAGCGTTTTTAAAAACATCTCTAAAATAATAAAACGGTGTATATCATCGCTAAAATTCATAATTTCTTTATGCATTAACAACACTCACCCTTTGAATAGCAGGGTATGCTGCTAAAATGTTGTCTATAATAAATGTACGCTTTGCATGACGTGTAAAACAATAAGCCTGCACGGTATTCCCTGCAATTTTAATTAATTTGATACGACGTTTTGAAATCGCGTGAGTTTTGGATAAGTACATAATGTCTAGAGTTTGATTGTACTGCATTGCTTTTATTATTTGCTCTTTCATAAATACACTCCGTCCTTTTTTATTTCATTATAGAACAAGTGTTCTTATTTTAGAACCAGTAATTTTTATAGTTTACAGTAAATAGTTGGATAAATTGAAAAAGCACTACACAAAATAATTGCGCAGAGCTTTGTTTTCTAATTCTATTAAATCCCCTCTGTGTTCATTAGTACAATTCGCCAGCCATCCGGGTCTGCAATCGTCACACCTTTTTCTTCCCAATATGGATTTTCCGGTGGAACTTGAGGATAGCCCATTTTATCAAGGCGTGTCTGTACAGCTTGAATTTGTATAGGATCTGGCATATAAAAAACGAGCAAATTATCCTCTGTCGGTGCGGGACATGGGCTTCCTTCAATATGCTCGGTAAATTCCAAATGATACGATGCATCTGGCAAGCCAATCATAATGCCAGTGTAACCTCGATGTCCTTTAAATTCACCAAGTTTTTCAAGACCAATACCTTCACAATAAAAACGTTCTACCTGTGCTAGTTTATCCGTTGGTCGTGCGATACGAAATTGTGCAATATGCAATGTTTCTGTCCATTTCTTCATATTCATCCCATTCATCCCCCCTACTTTCATTTTAAAGAACAAGAAAGGAAAATGCTCTACGACATCTGGATGAAAATTCCTATCTTAGAGTCAGTAAAAGCATATTTGAAAAGGAAATACGTTAACTATTGACGAAATATTTTACTAGCTATATAGAAAGGAGTTTTATTAATGAAGGAAAGACATGAAATATTATTTAACCAGTTAAAAAGTTACCGTAATGACACTCTTAGCTTATTGGAAGATGTTAGTGTAGAAGAAGCTGAAATTATTCCAAAACGGTTTAACAATAATATTCGTTGGAACATGGGACATATTTATCTCGATCAATATTTATGGATAGAAACACAAACTAAAGAAAAAACCAATGCACCATCAGAATATAATAGTTGGTTTGGATATGGTACATCTCCAACCGATTTCACCTCTGAAACACCTTCTTATAAAGAACTAAAAACACTTTTAGAAAATCAAATTGAAGATATTAAAGACAAATTTGCCGATAAATTAGAAATTGTGCACTCGCAAACTGACATGGGAATGAATACGATTGAACATGTATTAATAAGAACGATTTTCCATGAGGGAATACATTTTCAGCACATATTAAATTTGAAAAAATTTATTAAATAAATCTCTGATGATCATAGATTTTAGACATAAAAAAACACCTGCAGCAAGTACAGGTGTGCAATATTGTTAGGATAACCATTTCGGCGGTGTGTTTTTCGACCAATAAATATCGCCAAGGTTATAATGCTTTGAGTAATTATCTTCATATGTGTGGTAATGGAAATTATAATAATAGCCTTCAAAAGGACGGTTCTCTGTTCTTACATGGAAACGGATGATGTCTTTTTGAGAATTCGCATCTACTAAGTGGAAGATTTTTTCTGCATAGTCGCCACTTGGCTTTTCAGTAATTGACAAGTTGCGAAGCTTTTCTTCACCCACTCGGTCAATAGTCGTTGCAATTGCTTCTTCAATTTTCGGGAAGATTTTTGTTTCAAACTCCTGTTCAATGACAGGACCGACTCTTGTACCGAACTTTATGTAAGACTGCTCTTTTGCCGCGGAAACAAAATAGTCGGTTGTTGGTAATGGTTTTTCATCAACTAAAATATCATCAAGCTGATAGGCAGATGCAATATGATTGTCACTAGGTCGGTCTAATGTCGATTGATTATGACGTGACTCTTCGAAATTTGCCCAGATTTCATGATTGGGTGTAATTAAACCAAACGATAATAAAGCGACGGAAACAACGAGAGATTTGTAAATCCATTTCTTCAAGTTTATCACCTTCTTAAATTATGTATAATTTTTAACACTGTTATTAAATCTATACGAATAAAATACGAAAAGGTTTCATCTTTCTATTAATCATTGTACAATAAAAAGGAAGATATTGTAGGTTATTTAAGGGAGGTTTTTAAAAAATGGACATTGTTATGGGTGTTGGATTATTATTAATGCTTGGTTATATGACTTCTTTATGCTTCACGGACTAATACTATTTCTTTCGCAGCCATCCAAATTTTTGGGTGGTTTTTTACTACTTACCAACAAGCACTCTAAAATAAGCGGAAGATTTCCGGCTATTTATAAAATCGCTCAGAATTAGCGATAAATAAAGGTATGATTTCCGCTTATTCATGAAAATAACACCTAAATTCTAGTTTTTTAAGTAAATAAGCGGAATTTCTCCGTCTATTTTGGCGGTTTTTAAAAATTATCAGCAAATAAACGGAATTTCTCCGTTTATTTCACAATTACGCTTCCAAAACTACCTTATAAATTGGACAAGGGGCTCCCAATATAGCTTGGGAACCCCTTTAGTATTTAATAGATAGCAATATAAATAAATGAAAGTCTCAACCCGATCGTCCGGGGAATTTTATTTTATTCGGAGTAGCATAGCTCCAGTTTTAACCGCGGTAAAATTCTACTAATCTTCTCTAACTTAAGCAACATAGTCCCAACCTGCTACTATGTCCTTGCAGCCCTTAAGCTTGCGCCAGTGTGAATAAGTATCTTCAAAAACACTAGCAGAAATGCCAATTCATTTATAGCACTATCTACAATAGCACCTAACTATAATAACACATATGTTCCCCTTTGTAAAATCTCTTTCGTTCGTGCAAAACAATTCAATGTCCGTTATACTTGAAAAATCGGAATTAAAAGGAGTTAGTGAATGATGAATGAAGTAGAAACAACATTGGCAATTCAAATGAAACGTATCGCTGTAACATTGCTTGATATGGAACAAAGCCGTTTCGTCTCTGCCAGTCAAACGATGGATTTATCTGCAATACAATCAGAAGTTTACAGCAACTTTTTTGAATCGTATATAGATGCGACATTGAACAGTCCTAAGTCAGTTGCGTGTAAATTTTTAGACCGCGATAATGATATTATTACAAAGATTAATCGCTATGTAGAATATCCGGACGACACCCATTTTATATCTTTAGCGAACGACTTATCGAATAAGCTATATCAAATTATGCAAAATGTTTCAAACAGTAATGGCTCTGTGTTTGTGGCACATATTGAAATTATTGATGAGCCCTATATTTTATTTTTAAAGCTCGATCCGAAAGAAGCCGTTCAAATTGATTTGGAAACGTTAAATTTAACTACAATTGAAAATATTTTACCTGACGCTTCTAGCCGTGTGCAAAAATGTGCGCTCATTCGCATGAACTATAATCCGCTTGAAGAAAACGTTTATGTGCTTGATAGACAATCAGATGGAGAACCGGCGAAGTTTTTCATGGAGACGTTTTTACAGGCTACACCGATTGCATCAGATAAGAAGAAAACAAAGATGCTAATGAAAGAGCTATATGAGAAAATTGCGGAATCGATTAATGAAGAACAAACGCCCCACCTACAAAAAGTGATTGATGAGGAATTTGAAAATGGCAAATATATTGAGCTAGATGCATCTGTACATAATATATATGAAGCCATTGCTCCTCCTGAGAATCGTAATGATTTTGTTGAACAAGGTGCAAAATTATTTATTAATGAGTTTACAGACCGTAACCCTGACTTCACCCCTACTTTTGAAGTGAAGCGTGATGATTTAAATGTAATTTATAAATCGGCTGAAGGGGAAATATTATTCCGCTATGATAAGCGTCTTGAAAATATTGACGTTCATCATGATCAAGTGAGTGGTACTTATACGATAACGATTCGGGATGCAGATAAAATTGATTTTACTTTGCATAAAAAACCGTTATAACATTAAAAGGGGACTTGGACAAAACCCACCTCAAAATAAAAGCCTTTCATATTTTACAATGAGTAAAATATGAAAGGCTTTTTTGTCTACTTCGTAGCCGTTGTTCTCCGTTACGGCGGACGCTTTCCTGGGGGCACGGCTCGAGCCTGTAGTCTCTCCCACGTGCTTGTCCCCAAGGAGTCGCCGCCTTCACTCCGAACAACTAATTTTTACTTCTATCTCAAGTAAATCTCTGCATAATTTCAAGCATGAAAAAGACAAAGAATTATGTCCAAGCAACTCTTTTCATTACTTCGAAGTTAATGCAATAAATTCTTCTACATCTTTCTCACAAAGCGCGATTCCTTTTAACCAGAAATCTTCAGTCGTGATGTCTGCACCTAAATGCTTCATCGCTAAATCTTCTACAGTCATTACCGCTGTATCACGAAGTAATGCCATATATTTTTCCTCGAACCCTTTGCCCTCTTCTTTTGCTTTTGCGTAAATGCTTAAAGAGAATAAATAGCCGAATGTGTACGGGAAGTTATAGAACGGCACGCCTGTAATATAGAAATGCATTTTTGATGCCCAAAAGTGTGGGTGTGTTTCACCTAGTGCTCCACCATGAGCTTCGATTTGTGCTTCTTCCATTAATTCATTTAAACGCTTAGAAGATACGATACCTTTTTTGCGCTCTTCATAGAAGCGTGTTTCAAATAAATAACGAGCATGAATGTTCATAAAGAACGCTACTGAACGTTGGATTTTATCTTCTAATAGCGCGATCTTTTCCTGTTCATTTGATGCTTCTTCAACCGCTGCATCCGCTACGATCATTTCTGCAAATGTTGAAGCAGTTTCGGCAACATTCATTGCATAGCGACGGTTTAATGGATGAACCGGGCGAAGAGCATATGAATGGAATGCGTGACCAAGTTCATGTGCTAATGTTGAAACGTTCGACATTGAACCTGAATATGTCATAAAAATACGTGATTGCTCGGATAAAGGCATTCCTGTACAGAAGCCACCTGGACGTTTATTGTCACGGTCTTCCGCTTCAATCCACCCATCTTCAAAAGCAGTACGCGCGAAGCTTTCCATTTCTGAACCGAAACGACCGAAATGTTTTAAAATAAATTCCGCGCCCTCTTGGTAAGACATTGTAGCAGTAGAATCCGTTACAGGAGCATCGAAATCAAACCAATCTAATTTTTCACTGCCTAATAATGTTGCTTTATGTGTTAAATAATCTGCAAATTTTGCTTTGCGTGACGTAATAGCTCCCCACATTGCATCGATTGTTTCCTGCTTCATACGGTTAATTTGTAAAGGCTCTTTCGTAACAGAATCCCAGCCGCGCTTTTTATATACTGCTAAGCGGAAGCCAGCTAAATGGTTTAAAGTTTTAGCAAAGAACTCTTCACGGTCTGTAAATACTTCCTCTAATGCATCAAATGCAGCTTTACGAACTGTACGGTCTTTATGAGAGCTTAAGTTATTTGCTTGTCCAACCGACATTAATTTCTTTTCGCCGTCTACTTCGACTTCGACTTTAATATCACCGATCAGCATGTTATAAAGCTGACCCCATGAGCTATAGCCATCTACACCTAAAGCAGAAATTAGTGCTTCTTCTTCTTCAGATAGTGATTCCTTCGACTTTTCACGCCATTCCGTTAAAATAAACTCAAATTGTGATAATTCATTTGTTTGAAGTAATTCGTCGAAAGTCGATTCGTCGATTTTACCGAGCTTTTGATTAAAGCTTTCCATAATTGGAGAGAAGTTAGCTGAAATACCCGAAAGCTGACCTTGTAATAAAAGCGCTTCACGATCTGTCGTATCCTGTGCCGTTAAACAAGAAAGCATAGCACCCGCCTGTGATATATGCATCATTACTTCTTTAATATTTTCTAAAATAGATTGAATAGATAATGCTGCATCTGTATTTGTAGGAACATCGAATTTTTCAACCATTTCTTTTAATACATCCATTTTAGGGTTTAAATTTTCGATATGTTCTTTTAGTTGTGGTGATGCACTGCCACCTTCGAAAAATACATCTAAATCCCAAACTTCAGGATATTTTACGTTTTGCATAGTATAGCCCCGCTTTCTGAATTGTAGTTCAATTCTTATTTTACTAAAAAATGAATAAAATTGCTCGAAAATATTTCGGTTTATGAAATAAAAAAAGCTAGCCTAATAGACTAGCTTTCCATTTATAATATTGGAGATAACAGACGTGACACTGATTCACGGACTCTAGTCCATGTTTTTCGTTTCTCAAATAGCTCTTTTGTTAATTCGAAACTATCTTTTATATCTGCTTCAAATAATTCTCTACACTTAATCGCAAACCGTTCATCATATAAAATCGCATTGATTTCGAAATTTAGACTAAAGCTTCGGACATCAATGTTTGCAGTACCGATTGTTGCTAATTCATCATCGATTACGAGCATTTTTGCATGAAGGAATCCTTTTTTATAACGATATACCCTTCCACCAGATTCAAGCAGGTCTCCACCGTATGCTGAATTGGCGCCATATACGAAGGGATGGTCTGTTTTTTCAGGCGTCATAATGCGCACATCTACACCTGAGGAGGCAGCAATTTGAATTGCATGCAAAAATGCCTCATCAGGTACATAGTAAGGGGTTTGAATATAAACATATTTTTTAGCGCTTAAAATCATGCGAATATAAGTGTTTTTAATGGATTCAAAATCTGTATCCGGTCCACTCGATACAATTTGGACGGGTGTGTCCGCATCGACTGTAAATGAGGGGAAGTATCTTTGCTCGACCTTCAGTTCTTCATTTCTCGCCTGATGCCAATCAAATAAAAAATGTGCCTGCATATTGTATACGGAATTGCCTTCTATACGTAAATGCGTATCTCGCCAATACCCTATTTCGTCATCAAGACAGGCATACTCCTTACCGACATTAAAACCGCCAATATATCCAATCCGACCGTCTATAATAATGAGTTTTCGGTGATTTCGGAAATTAATTCGAGGATTGAATAATTTCAAATACGAGGAAAAGAAAGCTTCTACTTGTCCACCGGCATCCATCAATTTCTTTAAGTCTTTTTTACGTAAAGTACGTGAACCTAAATCGTCGTAAATCATTTTTACTTCAATGCCCTCTTTAGCTTTTTTAACAAGCGCATTAAAAATACTTTTTCCGACCTCATCCATTTTGTAAATGTAATATTGAATATGAATCGTTTGTTTCGCATTTTCAATATCTTCAATGACAGAGCGGAATTTTTCTTTCCCTTCAGCTAAAATCGCAACATCATTTTTAGAACTTAATAAAGCGTGATTGTAATCGACATTCATTTTTATTAACCCTTGATGCCTTTTTGTAATCTCGTTTGGAAATTCATATGTTCCTTCTGCAAGAGCGGTATGCTGATCCTGGAAAGCCTCTATAGATTCTTCCTGTTGAACAGCATGCCAGCGAACGAAATGCTTCTTTTGTAAATTTCGTCCCAATAATAAATAGAAAATGAACCCAATAACCGGCAAGAAAAATAGGACAAAAAGCCATGCCCATGTTGATGAAGCACTTTTACGACTGATAAATATTAGCATGAGTGCAAATAAAATATTCAAAAGGTACACAGTAACCATCAAAAAACCTAAAAGTGTCATTAAAATCACCTCATTTCTTCTTTTTACTTGTAAAATGTTTGCAGTTTTTTCAAGTCATTAACTATTCCCTCAAATTTAGAAATCAAGACATGTAAGCCAAAATTTATTTATTCGTCCTAACACTAAAATACCGCTTACTGTATTAGTAAGCGGTCAGACTGTAGCCATACTCTTAAATAGTGTTTGTTTACAGTTTTTTATTTTAAAATTAATTGAATCTAGACATCGTTGATTTCCGTTCCGGGACCGATGCTTTCCCCAGGCACGGCTCCAGCTAACTAACTTGTGCCTACGACGGCAGGCCCAAGTTAGTGGATCTTCCGCACGTGTGGTTCCCGGTGGAGTCACGGTCCCTCCACTCCAATCAACTTATTAATTCCTTTACATTTGAACAACTTGTTCCTGTTAACGCATCTAGAAGAACTCTTTATTTACTCTCCATCTCATACTCCATCTTTGCTTTTTTAAAGCTATAGTATAATGAGTATCGTTGAAGTCCTTTTGCCGCTTCAACGGACTGTCGTGCAAAATGGTCAAATGCTTCTAAATTACGTTCTGTTAATGCTAATTGTGCTTCAATCCCGTACTTCATCCATTCGGACTTCAAGGAATAACTATTAGCTTCTTCCCGATTTCCGGCTACTGCGGCAATTAATGCTTTACCATATGGACCATTCTGATTATCCATTAATTGATCTGCGTAGTATTGAGCACGTTCGAAATCGTCGAGACGAATTGCACGATTCATTTCATATGTATTTTTAATAACCGGTTGTTTATAGTGACCAATGATTTTTTCCATTGCTTCGATTTCCTGTTCTTTTGTACCGACTTCTAACGTGTGTATGTAATTCATTACTGGATCTTTTTTATGCTTTACAATATATTTTCTGATTTTCGCCAAATTTGTAGAAGCGTATGCAATGTAAAACATATAGCCAATTGAACAAAGACCAAAAACTAGAATTATGGAGATAGATACTACAAATGGCCAATCAAACATGGCACTTAGAAAACCTACTGCTAAGCCTAAAATTACTACATAAACCCAATTTATCATTTTTTCACCTCTTTTATTTACTCCATTTATTATAGCGTAATAATGTTATTCAATCCATGGATTAAAAAAGCAGATGCACACTTTCTATGTACATCTGCCTGTTGTCTTATTTCATTTTCTTTATGCTTTTTGAGACCTGCTTCCATTTGCGTTTTTCTGCAAGCTGAGCATCGGTATTTGCCTTTTTCTCAATATATGCGAGCTCGCGTTGCAGTTTAAAGTAACTTGTTAGTCTCGATGAATCAAGTGCACCATCATCTACTGCTTGTATAACCGCACAACCCGGTTCATTTTTATGTTTGCAGTCCCTGAAGCGGCAATTGTCCGCCAGTTGATCAATATCGGAAAAACTAGCTGATAAACTGTCTCCTTGATCCCAAAGCTGCAGCTCACGCATACCCGGTGTGTCGATTAAGCATGCCCCGGACGGTAAAACTACGAGCTCACGATGTGTTGTCGTATGACGCCCTTTCGCATCGTCTTCACGGATATCGGATACTTTCATTTGGTCAGTATTCAATAATGCATTTGTAAGAGTGGATTTTCCTGCACCGGATGAGCCTAATAATGCGGCTGTTTTTCCTTCTGTCAAAAATTCCTTTAATGCTGAAATCCCTTCGCCTGTAACCGCACTTACTGTTAAAACGTCTACACCGAATGCGACAGACTGCACTGCTTCTATAAGCGCATTTTCATCTTCACAAAGGTCTGCTTTTGTTAAAACAATGAGCGGTGTCGCACCTGAATCCCATGCTGCCACTAAATAGCGTTCTAGGCGACGGACGTTAAAATCTGCGTTCATACTCATGACAAGTAAAATATAATCCACATTTGAGGCAACAATTTGTTCATCGACTTCTAAGCCTGCCATTTTCCTTGTGAATTTTGATTTACGGTCAAATAAATGATGAATAATGGCGCGCTCTTCCCCCGGCATTTGTTCGATTATAACGAAATCCCCTACTGCCGGATAATCCTTCCTGGAAAAGGCGTGGTAAGCAAAGTTTCCGGATACTGTTGCCAAAAATTCACCTTGTTCTGTTAAAACCCGGTATGAATGCTTATGTTCTAAAATAATACGTCCAACTAATCTTGTTGCCCGGTCAAACGTTAAAGTTTGTAATTGTGTTTCAAAATATTGTGTAAATCCAAGTTGTTGTAAATTCAATGAAATTGCCTCCTAATGGCGTATAGTATTGTATTGTTTTTAGGCAAACAAAAAAACCTTATGACCAGCAATTTTGCCCGTCATAAGGTCTCATACGCACAGTGAAGAAGCGTGACTCTTCTATATTAGAAGGCACAAAGGTGGCGAATGTTATATGACAAGCTCAATTGCATCGTTTCAATCTCATGTAATTTTGTCATTGTCATCACCATCTTCCTTCAATAATTAATACAACTATAACAAATTATAGTAATTTATGTCAATATAATTTTACAGAAAATTTTAAAATAATTCACTAATATAACGCTTCAAGCTTTCGGTAAATTGGTTTGAAATAAATTGAATGTTTTAGAAATTTATGAAACAATTCAGATAGAACAAAATCGGAAGGAGTGTTTTATCGATGAGGAAATGGGTTTTTTCAACTATAATTTTTATTGTGTATTTTATCGTGTTATTTACTATCGTTAATTCACTGGTTTCGTTTTCTTCAACAATAATCAATTTCTTCTTTTCTATGCTATTTATTTTTATCGTTCTTTTTTTAACAGTATTGACTGCCAGAAGGCTTTCACTATAGAGGAAAAATATTTAAAGCGAGGTATTCTACATATGAACATTCAACTAATACAATGCACTACAAACAATTTAATAGACTTGCAATCGATAGGCCGTGATACGTTTTATGAAACATTTCATGATCAAAATAATACGGAAAATATGTCCACTTACTTAGATGAAGCTTTTTCAACTGAAAAACTAACAGCCGAGCTCCAAAATCCGTACTCACTATTTAAGCTGCTTTTTGTAAATGAGGAGCTTGCGGGATATTTAAAAGTGAATACCGATGAAGCTCAATCAGAAAAATTGGGACCTGACTACATAGAAATTGAAAGAATATATATTTTAAGCCGTTTTCATAAGTTAGGTCTAGGGAAAGTCTTAATGGAAGAGGCAATGAAAATTGCGCTACACATGCAGAAAACTAAAGTTTGGCTTGGTGTCTGGGAACAAAATTCGAATGCCATTGCGTTTTACGAAAAAGTTGGCTTTCAAAAAACAGGCACTCACTCATTTTTCATGGGTGAAGACGAGCAAATTGATTTTATTATGACAAAACAATTGTGAGGCGAAAAAATGTATATTCCAAAGCAATACCTATTAAAAGATGAACAAAAAATTCGTCAGTTTATTAAAGAGTATAGTTTTGCATCGTTTATTTCGATGCATGATGGTGTGCCTGCTGCAACGCATTTACCGCTTTATTTAAGTGCAGATCATCAAGACTTATACGGACATTTTGCACGTGCAAACCCTCAATGGAAAGACATTGAAGGTCAACAGGTGCTGGCAATTTTCAGCGGTCCGCACAGTTATATCTCCTCTTCCTGGTATGAAACGAAAGATTCGGTGCCTACTTGGAATTATGTAGCGGTTCATGTAAATGGATCTATTCAGTTTTTAAAGGATGAAAAAGAAATTCGCTTATCATTGCATCATTTAATTGATAAGTACGAAACTCCAAATAGTACATACGACGTCAATGCAGTTGATTCGAATTATATGAACAGCTTATTAAAGGGGATTGTGCCTTTTAAACTTCACATTACTTCTATAGAAGCTGTCGCAAAGTTAAGCCAAGGTCATTCAAAGGAGCGACAAGGGCTCGTTATTGAAGAATTATTGAAGAGAAATAACGGTTTTGATGTGGAAATTGCAAAATTAATGAAGGATAACTAATCGCTATTAAAATATTTAACTTTCACCCGGATGAATGATTTGACACTTTTATCCTAATATGGTAAATTTATCTCGAATTCAAGATAAAGATTGTCTTGGAGCTTCATAATAGTTGGGAGGAATTTAACATGGTAAAATGGCAAATCGATCCGGCACATTCATCAATAGGTTTTGAAGTTAAGCACATGATGGTTTCAAAAGTTAAAGGACAGTTTACTAACTATTCAGCAGATATTGAAGCGGATGATTTAGCTGATTTAACATCAGCAAACATTGATATTACAATTGATGCAACAAGTATTACGACGAACAATGATGATCGAGACAATCATTTGAAATCAGCAGAATTCTTTGACATTGAGCAGTTCCCTGACATTAAATTTAAATCGACAAGCTTTACAAAAGATGGGGACGATTATAAAGTGTCAGGCGATTTAACAATTAAGGATGTAACGAAACCGGTTGTACTTGATGTGGAATATGGCGGTAAAGGGACAAATCCATGGGGCGTAGAGGTTTACGGTTTTGAAGGAAAAGCAAAAATTGACCGTGAACAATTCGGCTTAACATGGAATGCCGCTCTTGAAACTGGTGGCGTGTTAGTAGGTAAAGATATTAAAATTAAATTAGAGCTTGAGTTAAACCCAGCACAATAATTTACATGCGAGGCTGGAACATAACCTCCTCAAAATCAAAAGCAGTCCAAGTTTACGATAAGTAAAATTTGGACTGTTTTTTCACCTTAGTAGCCGTTGTTCTCCGTTACGGCGGACGCTTTCCTGGGGGCACGAGGCCAACAGGAAGTTGGTCACAAAAGCGTTGCCACAGGACGTGGCGTTTTTAGCTTTTGTTCCTTAAGTCTCTCCCACGTGCTCCTGCGATTACTCGTCGCAAAATAAATTTTGCTTGTCCCCTAGGAGTCGCCGCCTTCACTCCGAACAACTACTTTTCCTTCTAAATCAAGTAAATCCTTGCCTAATTTTAGTCATATGTATCCTACCACTAAATTTTAAAATGTGGCATTATGCAACCTTCCTCCCCTATTGCCGTCCTCATTTAAAACATTATTTTCCATATAAGAGGTGCTTATTTGCGTAATTTTTATTCGGCGGTTGCGATATTTTGTTCAAGCATTGCATTTTTGTTTTTTTGCTTTTATTTGATAATGAATACATTATGGACATATTCCAATATGACCCTGATTGTACTGAACATTTGCTTTGTAATAGTCATTTATATTCTAATAAAAGAGTTTAAACAGCTTAACCTCTCTAAAAAAATTATCGCTATTTTCATTAACACAATTTCCTTTATTTTCACGGGACTTATTCTAGTTTATTTTGCATTGAAAATCCTCATTTTTTCAGTTGGTGGTGCAGAACATTTATTCACTTCCAATTCACCAAACAGAAATTACACGCTTGATTTTTACGCATTTGATGCAGGTGCGATGGGAACGTTCGGTATTCGTGCTGAACTTGATGGTCCTTTAGGCTTTAAAAAACAAATCTACTATGAACGGCATGGAGAAGAAGCGAATGTTCAGTGGCTTACAGATGACATTGTTATTATTAATGGTCATGAACTGAATTTAAAAAATGGAGACACTTACGGTTATCAAGTGCCAGAGAGAGGAAGATAAGATGCAAACAGCAATTATTTTTGATATGGACGGAACATTATTTCAAACGAATCTTATTTTAGAATCCGCATTGAAACAGACTTTTGAATATTTACGTGAAAACGGACTTTGGTCAGGTGATACACCTATCGAACAGTACCGTCAAATAATGGGCGTCCCATTAAATGTCGTATGGGAAACTTTATGTCCGAATCATTCCAACGAAGTTCGCGAACAAAGTAATGACCATTTTCAATTAGCGCTTATTGAGCAAATACAGCGAGGAAACGGTGCATTATATCCGGATGTCCTCCCTACGTTACAAAAGTTGAGTGAACATTATCCTTTATATATTGCGAGTAATGGACAAACGGCTTATTTACAGGCAATTGTAGCGCAGTACCGTTTAGATCGATGGATTAAAGGAGTTTACAGCATTGACTGTATTGATACAAATAACAAATCCTCTTTAGTACAGCACATTATGGAAGAACAGCAAATAAACAGTGGCTATGTTATCGGCGACCGTGCCTCAGATATCAATGCAGCAATCGATAACAATTTAACATCTATAGCAGTAAACTTTGATTTTGCACAACTTGCCGAAATAATAAAGGCTCATTTTATTGTCGAACAGTTTATACATATTCTTGATATTATAGATAGACAGCATTAAAAATGGAAGTGAGGTGTATGGAATGAATAAAAACAATGATTTACTAAAATTATGCATGATTTTTGCAATTATTGGTATAGTATTCATTGTATTTAATGGTCATTTCGCAAATGCTTTCGGCTCTGTTTGGCTTCAATCAAATGGCGGAATCATGGATACCGAGGAATATTTTTTCATGAAGACGAGCTACGCAAACGCTTCTCTAGTCATTGGAGGTATTTTATTTAGTGTTAGCTTCCTTGCAATGATATTTAGTTGGTATCAGATGAAAAATAAATAACAGCATATTAAAGGCATCGGGAATATTTCACCCGATGCCTTTGAAATTTAAGCATTTCCGCTTTTATATTGTTCATGGACAGAAGTTTCCTGCACTGGTTCATCCGGCAGGCGATTATAGGATTCTTTCTCAGTTATCAATTCTTTATCCTGAACTTCTTCTACATGGCTTCGTTCGTTATAATTTTTCATTTCTTCATCATTCCGTTCATCCGGTAATCGATTGTACGATTCCTTAACGGTTACAATACTTTTATCTTGCTCTGGTGCTTCTACGTGACTTCGTTCGTTATAATTTTTCATTTCTTCATCATTCCGTTCATCCGGTAATCGGTTATACGACTCCTTAACGGTTTCTACTTTTTTTTTTCCTCATTACCATCTACATGACTTCGTTCATCGTAGCTTTCCATTTCTTCATCATCACGCTCATCTGGTAAGCGATTATAAGACTCTTTATTTGTCTTTAATAATAGGTCATCTTTTATTGATTCATTTTGAACATTTACATGCTTTGTCTCATCAAACTTTTTCACTTTTCGATCGTCTCGTTCATCCGGTAATCGGTTGTATGATTCTTTATTCGTTTCAAATTCTTTGTTTCCCATCATGCATTCCTCCTACTGATTTCAAAAGCCCTAAACATTGTTAGGAACTTGGTAGTTTATCTTTTCCCTTAATAAGCTGTATAAAAACATTTTGCATAACTAGCTGTACAATTAATACTTTTTTGTGATTAAAAAAGACAATAAAAAAAGCCTTTAAAAGAAAGGCCTCAGATTGTCGACAAAAGATCACGAGCGTTCGTTTCCCGAAACCTTTTATCTTTTTATTATAAATTTTAACTAGATGCATAGCAGGAACAAATTATTCAATCGTCCCTATTTCATGTTGTTCACGTTCATTGAATTGATTGCTAGTCATCGTAGATATCGTACCTCACTTTATTTAAAGGGATTAATAAGTTGATTGGAATGGAGGGACCGTGACTCCACCGGGAACCGCACGTGCGGAAGATCCACTAAATGGTGCCTGCCGTTGTAGGCACCATTTAGTTAGCTGGAGCCGTGCCCGGGGAAAGCATCGGTCCCGGAATGGAAATCAACGGTTTAATGTTAATTTAATTTTTATACACACACTTTTTTAAGAGTTTTTCTACAGTCTGAAGCCTTCTAAAAGAAAAGCCTTTCGTTCAATCAGTTTGATTTTAAAAAGCGTAAAACTCGGCTTAATGTCGTTGGAATGACAGATGCATGATTTTCACCTTCTGATATAAAAAACTCACTGTTAATTCCCTTTTGAATTGCTTTTGTATAGAAGCTTTCGGCATCGACTACCATATCGCCTTCATTGCCCCCTACAGATATATATAAAGGCGCAGTATAACTATGTTCTACTTGTTTCAATCGGGTTACTATCTCATGGTTATTCCACCAAATCGATGGACTTATTGCAGCATATTTAAAAAATACATTAGGATAAGTTAAATAGCTCCACAGCACGAACAGTCCACCTAATGAATGGCCATAAATGGAGATTTTATTTTTGTTTATCGTGTATTTCTCAAGAAGCATCGGGATAATTTGATGCATAAGATAATCCATGAAATATTCCGCGCCGCCAGCCGGTACTTCTTTCATTGCTCTACCTCGGCGCACTGGAAAATGATACTCTGCTGCAGGGGCAGTAAAATCATAAAATCGCTGTTTTGGAATATCTTGTTCCTGATGCCCAATTCCTACAATAACTGCAGGCTCTATGTTCGTCTTCACACGATTGCGGATTTGGTTTGTTACTGTTTCATGGAATAGCTTACTATAGCGTGTTCCATCCAACACAATAATCACAGAAAAGCCATTTGCAGGAGGAGCTTCGTCCGGTACATAAATATCCAATATATAAGGATAGTTATTATAGTTTGATTGCATTGTATTCACCTATTTCATTAAATTATAAGAAAAGCAGACTGGCACTTGATGCTCCGTATCGACTAAAATTTTAGCATCAATTTGGAAAACTTCTTTTAAAACTTCTGTAGTCATTATTTGCACTGGTGTGCCGGTATGAAGCACTTTGCCTTTTCTCATAACAATGAGTTCATCCGAAAACCGTGCCGCATGGTTTAAATCATGTAGCACCATAATAATGGTACAACCAAAATTTTTATTGAGCTGCTGCACAATTTCCAACACTTCAAGCTGGTGTGCCATATCTAAATATGTTGTCGGCTCGTCTAGCAGTAAAATATCCGTCTCTTGTGCCAATGCCATCGCCAGCCAAACACGTTGACGTTGCCCTCCGGATAATGCCGCTAGTTCTCGGTCCCGAAACTCCTCTGTATGTGTCACTACCATCGCCCAATTAATTTTATCTATGTCTTCTTTCGTAAGACGCCCAACATTTTTCCGATGTGGATAGCGACCGTAAGCAATCAGCTCATGTACTTTTAACTGCCCTGGAGCAGCAGGTGATTGTGCTAATAAGGCCAGTTTTTTTGCTATTTCCTTTGTCGACATCGTATTCATATTCTCATCTTGAAGGAAAATATCACCGCATTCCTTTTTTAAAATGCGCCCAATCGTTTTCAGGAAAGTAGATTTTCCGCATCCATTCGGTCCAATAATCGTCGTAATCTTCCCTGTTTGGATTGATACATTTAAATTCTCGATAATTCGCGTATTTTCATAACCTGTAGTTAATCTTTCGACTTGAAATGCATACATAACGCCTCACCCTTTCGATTTTACTAATAAATATAAGAAATACGGAATGCCAACGAGGGACACGACAATACCAACCGAAAGTTCTACAGGAGAAAAAACCGTTTTGGCAATATAATCTGAAAACACAAGTAAAATAGCCCCTATAAAAAGGCTTACCGGCATCATATACCTGTGATGAATTCCGACAAGCTGGCGCGCTATATGCGGTGCCATTAATCCAATAAAACCAATACTGCCGGAAACCGATACACACGCACTTACTAGGCCAACACTTGCAAGTAATAACTTCACTTTTTCTTTTTCAAGTGAAATACCTAGACTCAAAACCGTCTCTTCTTCCAACTGAAAATAATCGAGCAAATAGGCCTTTCTATAAATATAGATCCCCAATATGATAAGCCATGGAAGCATCGCACTTACAAAATACCAATTGGAATTATAGATCGAGCCATTCATCCAAATGGCTGCAGCCTGATAATCTCCCTCATCCATTTTTAACGACCAAAAAAGGGTGATTGCACTAAAACCTGTATTAATCGCAATACCCGTCAATATAAGCTTTTGCATATCCATACGTCCTTGTTTATACGAAATGGCCAGAATAATAGCAGCTGCAATGGCGCCTCCTACGAAACCAAATAACGGGACAATCAATATTTTTAACAGACTATTTATTTCAACGTTTACTAATTCCACCTGGAAAAAGAACATAAAGATTACAATGGCACAACCCGCCCCTGCATTGATTCCAATAATGCCGGGATCAGCAAGTGCATTTTTAGTAATACCCTGGAGCACGACACCAACCATAGCAAGACCCATTCCAACTAATGCTGCTGTTATAATTCGAGGCAAACGAAAATCAAATATTACTAAATCAAATTGCGCTGTTGACTCAATACGCAGCAAAGTTTTAATAACTTCCGGAGTAGTCATTGCAAATGCACCGCTCGTTAAATGAATATACATAGCTAAAAGAAGGAGAAGTATTAATGTACCGCTCATAAACAACCATTTTTTATGCTGCATATTTTTCACCGCCTTTTCGACGAATCAAATATAAGAAAAATGGCACGCCAATGATTGCAGTAATGACGCCAATTGGAGTTTCGTATGGGAAATTTATGTATCGGCTAATTAAATCACATGCGGCTAAGAAGAATGCGCCCACCACGGCAGAACAAGGAATAATTACGCGATAATCTACCCCCATTAACATTCGTACAATATGCGGTACGACTAACCCAACAAATGCAATTTTTCCGACAAGAGCTACGGCGGTACCCGTTAAAATGGCAACAGCTAGCATGCTAAGTATTTTTACAGTACGCGTATTTTGCCCTAAGCCAACCGCCACATCTTCACCAAGTGCGGTTATTGTAACAGCACGAGCTAATACTATCGTTAATATAAGCCCAATTAATCCAATCGGTACACATAAAAACACTAACTCCATTTCAACCATATGTACTTTCGAGTTATACCACATTGTGACCGTTTGTGAGATTTGATAGTACATGGCGATTGCCGTTCCTATACTGCTAATAAATGTACCAATTACCGTACCGATAATGGCTAATCTTACAGGGGATAACCCGTTTTTGATAATGGAAGCAAACCCAAAAACGAGTGCACCGCCAAACAGTGAGCCAAGCATTGATAGCAATACTAAATTAAAGCTTGATAGACCCGGTAAAAACACGAATGCCATCGTTATGAAAAAGGCAGAACCATCTGTTACACCCATTATCGATGGCGAGGCAAGAAAATTTCGAGTAACTCCCTGCATAAGGGCACCAGCTGCTGCTAAAAATGCACCGACAAATAAGACAGCAAGCGCTCGTGGAACCCGTCCTGACCAAATAATTTGGTGATCTATATTTTCTTCATCATATTGGATAATTGCTTCTATAATCGTTTCAATTGGAATCGATTTCGTACCCATTGAGATCGATAGAATTGCCACAATTACTATTAAAATTGGCATTATTATTGAAAATAAAATGAAATGCCTATAGGAATTTTTCAAAAATAATGGCCTCCTTTGAAAAAATAAAAGAAAGAAGCTGCCCGGAAATCATTTCGGACAGCCCCCTGCACCCACTTTTTATGAGGCAGTTCTAACTACCCATACAAGCAAACGCTTTAAGTGAATCCAGCTTATTTTAATACGTTTTCATTAAACGCTTTTAGGAAATTGATTTTTGACCAGGCTGTTCCCCCTTGTGCCATTGCATCAATCAGATTGACATGCACATTATTCGTTTTTGCGGCAGTTGTACTGCTGAAAATCGGGTTATCCAAAATCTCTTTTAATAATTCTGGCGTTTCTTTATTTTCATCATCTGCATATTGCAGGAAAATCATATCCGGGTTCCACTCAGCTAATGTTTCATATGTAATAACCGTTTGTGCTTCGATTGCATTTAATTCTTCTGGGACACTAAAACCAAAATCTTCATAGATGGAAGGGTTTAAATAAACACCTGCTGGGTATACCGCCAAGCCGCCACGTACTCGGATAATCAACACTTTTTTATCTTTTAAATCACTGCTGGCAATAGTTTCTTTCGTATTGGCTAGAGTTGTTTCATAGTCTTCCAGTGCTTTTTGCGCTTCTGCTTCCTTACCCGCTAATTGTCCGAATAACAGGAGATTTTCTTTCCAGTTTGTAGAAATATGCGAATACGGGAATGTTGTCGCGATTTTGTTATAGTTTGTCATTTGCGCTTCATCCCATTTGCTTGTCCCTAAAATTACATCCGGGTTTAAAGAAAGCATTGCCTCTGTATTCGGCTCTTTTTTCGAACCGACAACCGTTGCTCCGGCTAAATCAGCTTCCAAGTATTTAGGAATTGTCTTACCATCATTTGAAATAACGCCTGCAGGTTTAACACCAAGTACTGCAGCATCTTCCATCGCCTCTAAACTTGCAGCAATAATCGTATCTACTTTCGCTGGCACATCGTAGTCGTTCCCTAAATAAGATACTTTTTGTACAGTTGCCTCATCAGCTACAGATTGATCATCTTTAGAAACTTGCTCTGTATTAGCTTCAGATGATTCCACCTCTTCTTCTGCATTACAAGCAGCTAGCATTAAGGCCAACGCCGCGGCACTTACTAACGTACGGTATTTTTTCACAATTAGTTCCTCCTGATTTGTTGATAACGATTATCATTATCATTTTATTTACAAATCTGATGTTATCAAACGGCTGTATGTACGTAAATGGAGTTTTTTACAATAGAAATGGACTTTTGCTTAATCGCTATAAAATTGTTTTCGGAAATTAGTCGGCGTTTGCTCATATTGTTTTTTAAATACACGACAAAAATAAAACGCATCTTGATAACCTACTAAATCAGCAATATCCTTAATCGGTATAGAAGTTGTTCGCAATAATTCTTTCGCTTGCTTCAAACGAAATTCTGTTAAAAACTGAATTGGTGACATCCCGATTTGCTTGTCGAATAAGTAAGCTAAACGTCGACGATCACACCCTACCTCTTCTGCAATATCTGCAATGGAAATAGATGATGTATAATGTTCAGTCATAAATGTAATGGCCTGATCAACGACATTGTTTGATGTTTGCATTTTTGAACATATGACGATGAACTCTATAAGCTGCAAAAATAAGGATTTGCACTTCAACTTATTCAAATCACCGGGTATTTTTTCAAAGTGAATCAGTTGTTGGACAAGATAATCCATTTTATGGTGTTGACCTGTAACGATTTCAAAATGACCTGTTTTAATTGATTGAGTGCTGTTCATTGATTTGTAATGAATAACCGTATAATGCCACGGTTCCTGACTTGTAACTAAAATATCAATTTCCATATTCGGTCCCGCGTGTAAAATAACCCCTTTATGTAAAGCATACACTTGCCCATTCAATGAAAAATTCGCACTTCCTGATAGTGTTATCACGAGTCCATTTAAAAGTGGTGCCGTGTTTCGACTGTGATCATGTGCATTCACACCTAAGCTTGTAACGAATAAATCTTCATATTGTATTGTTGTATTAGCAAAGTATTTTATTAAGTCGTTTGTTTGAATTGCCATCACACCCTTCTATTTCTAAGATCACCATATGCAAATGATAATCATTTTCAATAAGGGTACACTACTATGCTGTGACAGTACAACCTATTTTAGAAAAAAGAGTGAAATTATCGATTGATACAGAAAAATATGTAGGTAAAAAGCTCCTTTCCATCACATTAAATCTCACTTTTCCTAATTGATTCTATTTTCAAAAATTGATATTGATACTTTAGAAATAATGATTTATATTTATTATATTTTAATGGAATAGAGGTATGGGGATCGTGTTTTATTTAATCCAGTTTATCATTGGCGGTACTGTCATGCTGCTAGCTACATGGCTAAGTCGTTCAAACTTGCATTTTTTATCTGGAGTCATTACGCTTTTGCCGATTTTAACGTTACTGAATATGCGGCTGCAGATGAAAAATATGACGGATGAAACCTTTCACATTGTGCAGCAAAACGCTATTTTTGGAGCTGTAGGAATGGTTTTGTTTACCGCGCTCGTGTTTTATTTTTCGAGTTACTGGAAACCCGGACAAGCTGTTCTTAGTGCGCTTTCAATCTATGTTATTTTTATGTTGATTGGCAAGCCGGTTTTAGCATTTATCCAAGCATAATAAAAAAAGCTGCATAGTTATCCCTATGCAGCCTCGACTATAGATACACTCTTAATAAGTGTTTGTTTATAGTCTTTTTTATTTTAAAGATTTTTCTATTTGTTCTGTGGAGGATGTTCGATTTACTTCATCATTTAGAGAGCAACTAAAGGTGAATAAATAAATGAGTATATGCAACAGCATTAACTGTCCTCTAAATGTTCTGTTATTCGGTAAAATAATACACAATCCGATAATTAATAGTAAGGGGAAGCTTATAACTAGCATGCCTGCCCCCACAAAGCCGTCTCCAGATATAACCCCTGTACTAAATGAAACGAGCCACGTTAATATTGGTGTATGGAGCACCACCCAAACAATGGACCATATAATTTTCGTAATTTTTTTCGAGGCATTTTTCAACAGAACATGTAAAATACTAAAGCTCACAATCGAAATAAGCAGACAAATGAGCATTGTCTTTCCACCACGATTCAACCAATTGTCCTCAATCGTTGCTTCCTCTAAATTTAACGTACGAATTTCGTTATTGACGATAAAGTCCTTTACGAATTCATCCATCTGCTGTTCATCAACAGGTGCCGCTTCACTGTAGCCAATATGATAAATTAATCCATTATGATAGCTGTAGTATTCGTTTGCTGAACCAGCACTCGTATAAATAGCATCATCATTTTCATTATAAAAATAGTAATTATAGACGAGTCCTGAACCATTATTTCTTTTCTGTTTCACAATTGCTGTAGACTCGTTAATCTGTTCTATCTCCATTGGATTGCCGGCTGCATCGACTAAGTTTTGTTGAAGCTCTTCAACATTTACAGGGTTAATCCACGATGGAGCAATTGAAATATTTAAAAAATGATCATCCGACTTAAAATGAAACTGCAGCTCTGTAAAAAATCCGTCATTCACTGCAATGACCGTTCCGTTTTCCCGATCAAATGGCTGCGGTAAATTCGGAAAAGTGACGCCACTCAATTTCAAAAAATGAGCTAATGAAATTTCCCTGTAATAGCGTAATGACCGGATATGCTGCATATCCTGTTCCCTAAAGTTTTCACTGTAAGCAACCCCTGCGCCATCAATTTCATGGAATATATTTAAAAGAGTTGGTGTTTCAGTCGCTTGAAGCCGGTTTTGCTCTGGATTCAATTGATTCATTACAAAAATTATAATGGCTGTACTAATTAGAGCTGTAATTAATGTAATATGAACAAATCGTTTCGGTTTTCTTTGCTGAATTTTCATTTGTACGGCATGTTGAATATTCTTTTCATGTAGTGACGTATTTTTCAACTCTTTCAGTTTATAACGTGTCATTTTTTAACACCTCCCACTCCATTGACTGTAACTTATCCTTTAATAACTCCCTGCCTTTTACAAGTCTTGATTTTGCTGTGTTTTCATTTAAATTTAAAATTTCTGCCAGCTCTTTCACTGAATAACCTTCCAAATAATAATAGGCTACTACTTCGCGTTGCTTTAACGGTAAGCTTAGTACAGCCTCACTTATAAGCTGTTCCTCATCCTGTACGACTAATGCATCAGTATGTCTATGAGAAGATGTATGAAGCCATTTTTCCTGCAAAATGATTTTTCGGTAATGCCAACTTTTTAAATAATCTTTTGATTTATTTGTTGTCATCGTAATCAAATAGCGTTCCACTGAAGTGGGATCGAGGTCCATTTTTCTTTCATAAAATTTAATAAAAACATCTTGAACAATATCTTCGGCTGTATGTAAGTTTTTAGAATAATAATAGGCAATGCGAAAAAGCTTTGCTGTATGTTGTTGCATCAATAAATTAAGTTGTTGCTCATCCACTCATTTCACTCCTTTCTACTATAATAACGAATGTAAATATGGCTAGGTTGAAAATATAAAAAAACACGGAGCATTTACTTTCGTAAACAAACTCCGTGCTGATCATATTATTGATAAAACGGTTTTACATCATATCCGCTTTGTTCTAAATGATAGCGGATATTTTTGTCTACTAAAAAGTGACCTGCCCCAACTACGACAAAGAAAGTACCTTGCTGTTTTTCCAGTACTTCCACAAGTTTGGCAGCCATTTGTTCATCACGTTTGCCGAATAGCATTTCGTTAAATTCCGAAGTATCTTCATTCATTTCTTTTAAGCTTTCCGCAAATTTTTCAATGTCGCCATTGACCCAGTTCGTAAACCAGTCTGTCATGATTTTAACATCTTCATCTGTTTGCTCAGCTGGTTCTAAAATGCTATCAAGAGCCTCAACTAGGGATTGTTCCTGTGATTCATTAGACAAGCCATCAAACATATCAACTTGGGCATTCATACCTTCCAGCTCATAAATAGGCTTTTGCTGTAAATAAGCACTTAGTATAAATTGGATATCTACACCATGCATCGCCATTTCCTCCGGTGTTAAACCAAACACTCCGTCAAGCGCCATTGATGAAAAATTACTTGAAATAAACCAAGGTTTTTGTAATGCTAACTCTTCCATCGGCATTCCCAATTGCTCTGCAACTTTTTCCAGTTTTGCATACGTTTCTTCACTTACGACATCTTTAATTGTGCGACCATCCGTAAACATCGCTTTTTCCATATAGTAATCTAAACCGGATGGGTCCAATGAGTTTACCTCAACAAATAGACCATCTGAGTCTTTAAAGGCATTCGTAAGCTTTTTGTGCATTGGATGTAAATCCGGTGTACCTACATGAATAGAGCCTAATAAGTATACTTTTGTATCTTCGTCTTCTACTACCCAGGCAACCCCTTTTGCACCTGCATTGGCCTGTTCGAAAGTATCTTGAATTAAACGGACAGCAAAAATGACAGCATGCTGTGTCGTTGCTTTAGCATCCAGCATTAATCCACTTTCAGACCCTTGCAGTACTTTGCGCTCCTGCATATATTTAACCGCATCTTCTGATACATTCAAATCGTATTGTGCGACAATATTATATAGTTGATTAATGATATCACCGCGTGTTTTATCGCCAGTAACTTTTAGTGGTGTAAATGCTTCATTTTTAGCTAAATTTAAACCTGCAATTTTCTTTTCTGTTAATGTCATTAATGAATTTAAACGTTCAGTAGAAATAGTGGATCGAAAGCCATCATAATACCATTCAATCGGGAAAATGCCGAACTTTTCGCCATCATTTAATGTTTGGATTGCCCAATTACTAATATCGGGAGTAACCTGTTCTGCTTTAACGGCTGGCATAATTGTTGTAAACATTAAAGTTGTTCCTAATGTTGTTGCGATAGCCGTTTTCGTAAACTTTTTCATTGTTAACATCCTCCTAAAAAACGATTATGAAATCGCTTTTTCAAAATAGAATATATGAAATAGCTTTATTAGTTTGTAGTCGCTCTATAACTCTACCTGAATACATTCTAAAATTATATTTCACCCAATAATTGTATCATAATTTTTTATAAATATTTTCATTTAATGGTAATTTTTATGCAAATTATTTATATTGCTATATTTGGTTGATGATTGATGAAATCCGTTCATATTACTGACTACTAAGTATTTTTTATTTCTGTCTGAGACATATTAAATTAGGGTGATTTATACAATTTAATTTGATACCAATAAAATTTTATATGGAATAATCATCTTTTTAAAATAATATTTTCATGATTATTTTTTTTTATTCAGGGTAATTTAACTGTAGATAATCGAAAGGTGGTAAAAAGGATGAAAAAACTAGCTTTATTTTTAGCAATAGGAACCAGTGCATTTTTAGTAGCTTGCGGAGATAAAGAGGAAGCAACTAATTTACCGGATAATGCACCTACAGAGCAAAATACAATGGATCAGACAAGTAAAGATACTAATACTGATACGACGAATGCACCGTATAACTTTACACACTTTGATTTAGATATTAAGTATGCTGATAATAAGAGCTATGAAGTGGATTATGAAAATGAAGCATCTCGTGCAGAGGCAACCATCGATGATGAAGTAAATAATTCTAAAATCGAAGGTAATGAAGCTACAAATACTTTAGTACCGATTTTTGAGAGCTTTACATTTGATGCGAATACAGATTCTGATGCAGTCATTGATGAAGTTTTAGAAAAATTCAATCAGCCTGACAGCTTCTTAGAAGTTGAAATTGAAATTAAGTTTGCTGACGGTACAGTGAAAGAATACCGTCGTACAAACCAATAAGAACCTGCGGATAATAATGCCGGTTCATGCTAAAAGAGAGATTGCATTATGCAGTCTCTCTTTTTCACTGGATTACTTTAAAGCATCTTCGCAATCTGAAGCGTGCGATGTAGTACTTTTGCCATTTGAGATCGTGTTAATTTTCCATTTGGATCGAAATGGCCATTTTCTTTTCCTCCAAAGATTCCATATTCATACGCCAATGCAATATAGTAGCGCTCCGAAGAAGAAAGCTGTTTAATATCCGTGAATGGCATTTTACTTAAATTAGGATCAGCCATTGCCACTCCTGCATGCTGCAGCATACGTATGGATATTAGGGCTGCTTCTTTTCTAGTCACGACTTGTTCGGCATTAAAGTAATTTGATTTTTTATCATCCAATATCCCTGCCTCCAGTAGCGCTTGAACAGATGCTTCATACCATTTCCCTTGTATATCCAGATAGGTAGAATGTTCATTAGCTGTTAAACCCATTGAACGGGAAATCATTGCTGCATATTGTGCTAACGTAACGTGAGCACTTGGTTTAAAATAATTATTTTCAACTCCAGAAACAATTTTACGTTTCGCCAGCTGCTCAATTTGATAACGGTGCCCGTCTGCCTGAATATCAAAGAACTTCGGATTGTGCTCGGAAACAATATATTCTGCGGAGTTTTTTGTCTTCAATACATGCTTATTCAACACTCTTGTATATGGCGTTGCTTCATAATCACCATCATTACCTAAACGAAGTATTGTTGCTGAAGCCGGGAAACCTTTTACTTCGATATCAATATAGGATGAGAACTGTAAATTTTCATTATGCATACTTGCTGAAAGCAAAATAGACTGCCCTTTTACTTCATCAATTGTCAAAGCAATGACTGCATTATTATTTGAAGCAGGAATTGCAGATCGAGGGATGGAAAGTGAAATGCTATCGGAAACCGTGATTTTTGTTGGTATATGACGGTTCATATCCGATACTGGGATTAGTATAGAATACGAATTACCTTTCTTTGAAACTTCAATCGACGTCGGGTTTTCCTTTTCCTCGAGCTCTTCATAATAATACGGATCCCATCCAAATGGTATATTACGCTGAGCCTCTTCTATATATAATAAATCTTGTAAATTCGTCACTAATCGTTGCTGTAATGCGTTTAAAGCATTATATTCCTTTCGAACCGCTTCTACTTGCTGCTGCGTTGAAGAAGTCGTCAATTTCGATATGGCAGTCATGACTTGCTGTGCGATGGAGCGATTGTAGGCAGGTGACTGATGTAGCTCATATTCACGCATTTTTTCATTTGCCATTGTAGACAGTAAAGTTCGGAAATCGTACGGCAATGAATTGTACGCTTGCATCGCGGATTGATAGTTGGATACATAATTCCAATCTTTCGTATTTAATTGTTCGAAGCTGAGTTGGACAGCCTCCATTTTTCTCAGGTTCTCCATATAATTTTGAAGCTGTATGTATGAATGGCTCGGTATAGCATTTTTCTGTGAATACGTTAATGAATTGTAATAACGATTCGCCTCTTCTATGTCCCGAATAAATGTACTTTTTCTCGCTGAAATTGCATTCATTTTTGCAGCAAATGTATTCAAAACTTCCTGATGGTTTTCATATGTATCTAAGTAATAAAATAATGTCGCCGCATTCCTTACTTGCGTCTGCTGGTAATAAGTTAAGGCGTTGTAGGCATTTCGTGCTTCCTTTATGTAATACTCATATGTACTGCTCGATGTGTTGATCTGATCGATTAAGTTCTCTACGTTATAAACTTGCCAATCATAGGAATTACTACTATTCGCAAAGGCTGGTGCATCGGTAATCACAATTGCAGCAGGAATAGAAAGAATGGAAAATAGTGCTGCTGATTTTTTTATAGTCATGAATATCTACCTTTCTAAATAGAACTTGCATGTAAATTGTAGCATGAAAAAGGTAGTTGATGTTAAATATTCTAAATAAGGGGTTAATCAACGTCCGAACAACTTTGAGTGGGCAAAACGCTTACTTTGCTTAAAAAAATAAGGCGCCGTCAAAATAACGGAAGATTTTACCGTTATTTAATTGTTGTTGCTCATTTTGGGATAAATAAGGGAACGTTTTACCGTTATTTTAAATAAAAGACCGGAATTTCATGTTTTTTAGGTCAATAACGGAAATTCTTTCCCTTATTTTCACTATTTTTTGCGTAATTTTTAAAATAACGGATATTTCTTCCGCTATTTACCTCATTACGCACGCAATTCAATCTCCCGGAAAGCCATTCCCCGTAGCGCAGCAGAACAAATTTAATTAGAACCGACTTATGGTGATGAACCAAATAAGAACTAATCAGGTGCACAAAAAAAACCGGAGCATTCGATTAAGAATACTCCGGTAAGAACTATTATTTTGATTCGTTATATGCTTTTAAAAACTCTTTTACTTTTGCACTATCAGCCTCTAATTTTAAGCCTGTGTCAATTAAAGGTGTTACTGTTGATACAGCCGGCTTTTTCTTACCTTGGTAGTAGCTGATGAACTCGTCTTGATTGATCGAGTGAAGAACTGCTTTACGTAAGTCTGCTGATTTAGCAGTTTCGCGGCCGCTTGTATTGAATAATAAGTAAGATACAGCGTTACTGTCTGCAGTTTTTAATTGTAAGTTTTCATCGCCTTCTACTACGTCTGTTTTCGTTTCAGGCACTGATTGTAATACGTGAATTTCACCGTTACGCAATGCAGAAAGTGCGCTGTCGTTATCTTGGATGAAACGAACGCTTATATTTTCAATTTTTGGCTCGTTCTCAGTTCCTGCTTGATATGCCGGGTTTTTCACGAATGTTGCTTCATAGTCATTTTTCTTAACTAAAATATACGGACCAGATGCAGCTAAATGGTTGGCATAGCTGCCGCCTTCAGTAATTGTCGATTGGTCGCCGTAAGCAATATCAGAGTTCGGGTCATAGCTTGTTACATCAAATGTATTTACCGCAGTTACTGCAGCTTCCGATACGATCCCGCCTGATTGGTGTGCTAAGTAATTTAATACTTGTGGGAATGGATTTGGCGTTGTTAATTTAACTACTTGGTACTTACCTGATGCGTTGTCTACATCTTTTTCATCTGTTACAACTTCAGAAATAGCAGCCGGTAATTCATCTGATAATTCTTCTAAAATCGATTTACCATCAGCTGTTTTTACAGATTCTAATGAAGTTAGATCTGAAACGATTTCCACTGTATCGATATTTTCATGGATTGAATATGTGCGGTGATCCGGTACAGAATTTTCATCTTTCGCACGGTTTAGTGAGAATACAACATCTTCTGCTGATACTAAATCACCCGTATCAACTGCTTTGTCACCTTCTACTTTCGCGAAGTTAATGTCATCACGCAGTACGAAATAATACTCTTCGTTGTTTTCAGCTATTGCATGATCATAAGATAATGAACCTTCAGAAACAACATCATCTGTATCCGATAAGTTGACTAAACGCACATACATATTCGTATTTAACGTGTTAATTGATCCGTCGTTTGCTTTTACTGGGTCAAGTGATGTTAATGATGCGATTGCTTGGTGCAGCACTAACGTTTCAGAAGCATTTTTACCTTCATCATTGAATGAAATTGTTTCCCAAGCTTGAGCACGTGATTTTGGTAATCGAACTGTATCTGGGTTAACTTCTGTTTTATAAATCCCTTGGAATTTTTGTGAAATGTAAAGTGGTGCAATGTAAGCATTATCAAATACTAGTGCTTGTTCAAGCTCTTTATATTTTTCTTTCGCTTCATCACCTGTTAAAGTGCTTGCCTCGTCGATTAATTGATCAACTGTTTCATCTGCTGTACGGCTGTAGTCGCCACCTGATTTAAATAAGCCGCGCACTGCATAGTCAGGGTTCCCTGTAACTGTCGTCCAGCTTGAAATCGCAATATCAAAGTTGCCTGCATCTTGCTGTGCTGTAAATGAACCGTAATCTGGTTGAATGTTCAGCTTTACATCAAAGCCATTTTTCACTAATTGATCACGTACGATGTTCATATCCTGCTCTGAAGAAGCCATACCTAATAATTCAATAACCGGCTTCGTTCCAGTGCTTTCTGCCCCATCGTTTTCTTTTACATCCGATTTTGTTTCGACACAGCCTGTTAATGCTACTGCTGCTACTGTTGCTGTTGATGCTAATGTAAATAACTTTTTATTCATGAAAAATTCCTCCAAAAAATTAATTTGATTTCGGGTCTAGTGCGTCACGCAGTCCATCGCCAAAGAAGTTAAACGATAAAACAAGTAGCATGATGCATAGCCCCGGGAAAATCGCTAAATAAGAATGTGATTCCAAATATGTGCTTCCTACTTTTAAAATATTGCCCCATTCCGGTATATGTGGCTCAATACCGAGGCCAAGGAAGCTTAAACTACTTGTGGAAATAACCGCCCCCCCAATTGTTAAAGTTGCCTTTACAATCATTGGTGCTAAGGCATTTGGTACGATATGCCTGAAAATAATCGAGCGATCGTTTGCCCCTAATGCCCGGGCAGATTCCACAAATTCGTAGTTTGAGATTTGCATTACATTTGCACGCATCGTACGCGCATAAGTCGGGATCGCGCCAACACTTAATGCGATAATTAAATTCGTCGTATTTGCTCCAAAAGCGGCGATAATGGCAATAGCCAGTAAAATACCAGGAATAGCATATAGCACATCCAATGCACGCATAATAATATTGTCCGTGTTTTTACCGTAATACCCTGAAATCGCACCAAGTGCCCCACCAATTAAAGCAGGAATAATCGTTGCACAAAAACCTACAATTAAAGAAATTTGTGCACCAAAAACAATACGTGAAAATAAATCCCGTCCAAAATTATCAGTACCTAATGGATACTCAAGTGTCGGTGTTTGCAATAACACAGCATAGTTATTTTCAACTGCAAAGTCATAGTCAAATGTCCATGAGCTGACAACCGATAAACTGAACATAAATACGATGAAAAATAAACCGAACACTGCCATCGTATTACGCAATATTTTGTTCCACGTTTTTTGCCATTTTTCCACAGCAGACGGGTCCGTGTTACGTGCTTTTCGTATTAATGTAATTCCAAGAAGTAATGAAAAGAAATTACCTGTTAACGTTGGAATAAGTAATACGATTCCTAGCGGCAGCATCCATTTTGGAGCTGTATCAAACGTTACATATCTCGCTATTAAAATAGCTGTAATTAAATATAACAATGCTAAAATGATAAACGCACCCATAGCAGGTATAAATGTATCCACTACATATGGCTTGAAAATATTTAACCCTGAAATCATTAAAATAAAGATTTGTGTTAAAAACGCATAGACAGCAAATGTATATTCTGCTGTTTTATTTTTCGATGCCAGCATAAAACCATAGCCCGCAGCAAAAACATTTCCTGTAAAAACGGTTGCTACAAGTGGAATACCGAGTAATCGAGTCCGTTTTGTCACTTCACTATGCTTTGCCAAATCCTTTTTAATAAGGTGTGAAGTAAACGAGACGTAAATCGTTGTGGCAACATAGATTGCAAAGAACACCAATACGATCGGTCTCCATACACCTTCTGAAAAGTTAAAACTATAAAGTAAAAACAGCAATGAAAAAATCGCAGAAAAAGCAATGGTAAACTGTGCATTTACATACTCTTGTGTTATTTTCAACAGCAGTTTTACATCTGATATAAATTTCACGTCGGTACTCTCTCCTATGATTTTTTCATTTTTGATCGAATTCTCGGGTCAAAGAATGCATATAAAATATCGATCAACATATTAACAATCGAAATCGTGATTGCAATATAAACAACCCCGCCTAAAATTGCCGGAATGTCCGGAATAAATTGTTTATCGACAATATAGCTCCCGATTCCACTAATATTAAATACTTTCTCTGTTACCGCAGCACCGCCAAGCATTCCGCCAAATAACAATCCGATTACTGTAATTATAGGAATCATTGCATTGCGAATCGCATGCTTCGTTATAACTTTGCGTTCGCTTAAGCCTTTTGCTTTTGCTGTAATAATGTAATCCTCATGAATGACTTCCAGCATGCTGGAACGGGTCATACGTGCGATCGAAGCGGTGATCGATGTTCCGAGTACGACAATCGGCAATACAATGGACATCCAATTGCTTGGATTATACGTTGCAGGGAACCATTTCAGTTCTAAAGAGAATGTTAAAATAAAGATTAACCCTTGCCAGAAGCTTGGAATAGATAAACCGATTAACGCAACAAACATGAATACGTAATCAATAAATGAGTTCGGTCTAACTGCAGAAATAATACCTACGGGAATCGCAATGGCAATCGCCATCAATAATGAAAACATGGCAATTTCAAGCGTTACAGGGAATTTGTTTAAGATGCTTTGTGTGACATCTTCCTTCCCGGCAAAAGAAGTTCCTAAATCGAAAGTAAAAAGGCCTGATAATGAATGCCAAAGCTGTACTAAATATGGCTGATCCAATCCGTAAAGCTTATTAAAGTTTTCAATTTGAGCAGGTGTAGCCTCTACCCCCAGTAAATTACGCGCTGGGTCAAATGGAGAAATATACAAAATTGTAAACACAAGTGTGGCCACTCCAATAATGACAAACACACTTTGCAGTAAGCGTTCAAATATAAAACGAATAAAAGGATTACTCGTAATAAGTATAAGAGCGTACATTAAAATACCTGGAATTATTGTAATCAGTAAAAATAGTGGTTGTTTTAGGAGATTACTGAAATAATTTTTATAGGAGTTTTTCTGGATACCAGTAGTCGCAAGCGTTTTTTCTACTTCCCGCTCTAATTTCATTTGCGCCAACTGTTTTGCATTTACCTCAATTTCTTGCTCATTCATACTTTGTTTGAAAAACTGTGCTTTCGTTCGTTCTTCTGCTTCATATTGCTGCTGCCACTCTATGACTTTGCCACTTTCTATTATTTGTTGTTTCACCTTCAATGCATTTTCAGCATACGTAGTTTTGGAACGTTTCACTAAATAAAGTGGTAACGTGATCATGTGAACAAGCAAACCGAATAATACATAGGCAAAATAATAGCTTTTTTTAGAAGCATTTTTTTGAAAGCTTTCAAAAAACAATTGCTGCATGGAACTTAAAGCTCCTTTCTAACTTATAATCTTTCGACTTATTAAAAGATAAGAGTCGTAAAACTTTAAATATTGTATAATTCCTACCTGTATAGTAATGTATTATGTAGAACGAATATGAATAAGTCAACAAAATATTTAAACTTCTTTTCCGTGTTGTGAGACAACCACTTAAAGAAGTAATCTGCCCAGGAGGATGTCACGAATTACGTAAGATGTTCCATACGTAGGTTTGATGCCTAATTCGTACATAATGCCTGCTTGGCGCAATTGATTCTAAATAAAGGATGAGCATTTTATGAGTGAGAAGTTGCTTGAAGTGAAGGATTTACGCGTTTCTTTTATTACGGGTGAACAAGAATTCGAAGCAGTAAAAGGCGTAAGTTTTCATGTAAATAAAGGAGAAACAGTCGGGATTGTGGGTGAATCCGGTAGTGGGAAAAGTGTTACTGCTCGTTCCATTATGCGCTTGCTTCCCTCTCCCCCCTCTTTTTTGAAAGATGGAACGATTGAATTTCAAGGAAAAAATTTAATTACACAATCAGAAAAACAAATGGAGTCAATTCGTGGAAAAGACATCAGTATGATTTTTCAGGATCCAATGACATCTACAAACCCGACAATTCGTATCGGTGACCAGATTGCGGAAGGAATTATTAAGCATCAAGGGGCTTCAAAGAAAGATGCTTATGCAAAGACAATTGAATTATTAAAGCTTGTCGGTATTAAAAACAGTGAAGAACGCTACAATCAATACCCGCATGAATTTAGTGGCGGCATGCGTCAGCGTGTAATGATTGCTATGGCTTTAGCGTGTAACCCTTCCCTTTTAATTGCTGACGAACCGACAACTGCACTCGATGTAACAATTCAAGCGCAAATTCTTTCTTTAATGAAGAATATGCAAGAACGATTTGGTACATCCATTATTTTGATTACGCATGATTTAGGTGTCGTAGCAGGTATGTGCGATCGAGTTGTTGTAATGAAGGAAGGCGAAGTAGTTGAGCAAGGTACGACAGAAGAAATTTTCGCCAATCCAAAGCACCCTTACACTAAGCGTCTATTAAATGCGTTGCCAAAACTTCATGAAAAGAAAGAACCGAAAGTCATGCCTAATTTATCACCGGATTTGGATGTGAATGTTCCTTTAGTAGAAGTGAAGAACATTTCCAAGCATTTTGAACTAGCAAAAGGCAATGTACTGAAGGCTGTGGATGATTTATCATTCTATATTTATCCTGGTGAAACGCTTGGGCTAGTCGGTGAATCAGGTTCAGGTAAATCCACAACAGGTCGGACATTATTGCAACTCCATGAACCGACTGACGGAGAGGTACTCTATAAAGGTGTACCGGTTACCCGTCTTTCGAAAAATGAGTTGAAAAGTATGCGCCGCTACATGCAGATGATTTTCCAGGATCCGTATTCAAGCTTAAATCCACGGAAAAAAGTTTTGGATATTATTGGAGAAGCGCTTGATGTGCATAAGCTTTCCCCTTCTAAAGAAGCTCGCCGCACTCGAGTGGAAGAATTATTAGAGCTTGTCGGACTGAAAAAAGAGCATGCACTACGTTATCCGCATGAATTCAGTGGTGGTCAGCGTCAACGAATCGGCATTGCCCGCGCACTTGCAGTAGAGCCACAATTTATTGTGTGCGATGAACCACTTTCCGCATTGGATGTTTCCATTCAAAAGCAAGTAGTGGAATTGCTGAAAGACTTACAGCAGCGACTTGGATTAACGTATTTATTCATCGCCCATGATTTATCTATGGTAAAGCATATTAGTGATCGGGTAGCTGTTATGTATGGCGGGAAAATTGTTGAATTAGCAGAAAGTGAAGAGCTATATGCAAATCCTCAGCATCCGTATACGAAAATGCTGCTTGATTCGATTCCGATTCCCGATCCGGCCATTGAAAAACAGAAAAAACGCAAAGTAATGACAGAAGAAGAGCTTATCGCAAACCGCTTTGATGTGGAAAATACGAAACTTGTTGAAGTTTCTAAAGGACATTGGGTTGCGATTTAAATATGGTCATTAAAAAGAGACTCCAGACTATGTGAAAAATAGTTTGAAGTCTCTTTTTTTATATATTTACTGAATGGAACCTGTACTTTTCAGACCTGGAGTTACAGTTACATTTACTTTTGCATTTTTATAGGCTTCCATCCATTCCGTTTCGCTCATACGCCTGTTATGAAGGACTTTGCCTTTATAGTCAATTCCAAAGCCAAGCGGATCGTAGCCAAGTTCCATCATCTCTTTAATAAACGCTGTAATTTTTTCCTCTGTTTCACGTTTAAGTTGTTTGTTATACTTTGGCAAATCTTTATTTTTTAACGGCTTCTTTGATTCTGAAATGGAGCCCTTTAAACTAGCTTTTATATCTAGCTCTATATTTGATTCATCTTTTATGATGACTTTGTAATTGGAACGGATTGTATCAATCTTAGCTATAAATGAATCGCCGTCTTCTTCTATTTTTAACTCAGCATGTTTTGATTTTTTTGTGAGCAAATTATAGATGGAGGTATTTAGCGTTTCAAATTCATGCGGCTCTTTGTTATTTGCTAATAGGAATGACTTATTAATTTTGAAATGCTCATCTTCTTTAACTATTTCGATAATTGGTATAACTGTATCAATTCCTTTTTCCTTCATGTTTCGTCTAAATTCAAATAAATATGTCGTCACGATAAATGGACTAGTCGTTCCATTTTCATCAAAGTAGTTAAATAGCTCCGGATAAGCAGCGGTTTCCCCTTGAGGTATCAGTTTTATAATTTCTTCAGCAGATGGTCGTCCTATACTGATCCATGAAATCATTTGAATGTCCGGTCTTCTTAATAAAAAATCAATAATTTCCTCATTTTTATCCTCTTTTAATAACTCTTCTCCAATAACAATTAGTTTGGAATGCCCAAATTCAAGCTCCTTATCGGAATACGATTCCAATATACGAATGGCTTCTGATAATGTTTCACCCGTCTGTGTTAAATAAGAGTACTCCGGAGCAGTCGCTTCTTTAAATGAGCTTGTTGGTTCATATAGCTTTAACGTTATTTTATAAGGTTTGTCCTCTTCATCTGTTTTATCAACCGCTATCATTGCAATAAAAACTGTTTTATCGATATCTTTAAATTCACAACCTGCTATGAAAATGCTGCAAATTAATAACAAAATGAGAGCCTTCATTTTAATATTAAGATTTTGCATATTTCATTCTCCTTTTTATAAAAACAAACACTAGAACCATTAAAGGAAATATAAACACTAAAATGCTATAAAAAAAACTTGTATAACGAAATAGTTGGTACTCATTTAGTTCGGTTACTAAATACAGTGTAATGGCTATGAAGAAAGGAATTGGTATAAATTTTCCGATGCTATTTCCTTTGAATTTTATATTTTCAAACTTAAAAATAAAACTTAAAAATTCCATCGAAGCATGCCAATGAATGAGAATACTTATAAATGCAATCCCTAAGTAAAATAACAAGAAAATGAATAATACTCTCTCTATTACAAAAAAGTCCATTTTTAATGAGTCTGTAGTAGAAATCCATGGGTAAACAAGCTGATTAATATTTTCAAAGCCATTAAATCCAATTGGTATAAAATATGTCGTAAATAATGTTGCGCCTGCTATGAGTGTGATGAGACTAATCTGTTTCCAACCAAATGTTTGTTTTTCAGTAAAGTATCGATTAAAAATAAACAAATTTGCAACGCCTAAAAATAGAAAAAAACATGAAGAAAATGAATGCCAGTTTGGAATTTTGTTAATATATAAAGCAGCTTCTCTTACAAAATCCCATTCCAAATTAGGACTAGTATACGCTTTATAAAAAATGAACAGGATTAATGGGCTTGTAATTAACAATATAATTTCCGTTGTAAATAATACACGTTGTGTTTTCATTAAACATCCAAAAATAACGGAAAGGATTATCGTTAAGCTAATTTGCATAATAGGCATTTCTGGACTTAAGTAACGAATTAACAGAAATGTAAAGGTGATTAAGGTGATCAGTCCCGCAACAAACCATAAAATCGCGAGTGAAAATACAAACGGGAAATAAAACCATTTAGGTGTCGTTTTCTGTAAAAGCTCAGGTAAAGTCATACCCGGATAGGAATTAAAAAAGCGAGTATAAATTGTAACAAGAATCACACCTGCTATTACTCCCATTATCATAGCAGAAACGGTACCTTCTTTATGGTAATGTAAAAGAATGGCAGGGACTGAAGCGATAATATTCGCAACCATATTAATTAATATTAAATAATAATAAAATCGGTTCATGATTCCTCCCCTGATTTCATTTTATTTTTTTTATCCATACTCAGTTTTAAATAAGGTTCTCCAAAGCTATTAATGCTTACTAAGTACATAACTAAAGCGTACAGCCCCAGTGTTAAACCTGCTAAGCCAAATATTGTTGTCACTAATATGAAAAATAGACGTACCACACGAATAGAAAAGGCCATTTCATTTATCGGAATAACAAAAGTGGAAATGGCAACAGCAGATACGATAATAACCATTACATTTGATGCTAGGGAAGCCTCTGTTACAGCAGTTCCTAATATTAATCCACCTACTGTAGTAGCAGTTGCACTTACAGCTTTTGGGAGACGTATACTTGCTTCTAAAAGCATTTCCATAAAAAATAGCATAAATAATACTTCTATAAAGGATGAAAAAGGGACACCAATTCTACTACCGGCAATTGTTAATGCTAACTCTGTACGGAATACTTCCGGTGCATATGAGGTAATACCAATATATAAACTCGGCAGGAGAATACTTATAAACAAACCTGTATAGCGGAGGAATTTCAAAAAAAATGATATTAAAAATGTGTGATAATTATCTTCCATTGTTGTCATGAAATCAAAAAAGAAAACGGGTGCAATAAGCGCCTGAGGATTTCCGTCAAGTAGTAATACAACTTTTCCACCCGAAAGATTGTATGCGATACGGTCTGGTCTTTCAGTCATAATCATTTGAGGAAATAAGGAAAATTTCTGATTGTTTATATAATTATTTAACTGAGTTGTCGAAGTAATAATCTTGTTGTCAACAGTTTGAAGCCTTTCTTCAATTAGCTTCAATGCACTTTTATTTACATGTTCTTTATCATAAATGATCGCCAATTTTTGTTGGTTCACTTCCCCCATTACTACATAATCAACGAATAATGAAGGCTGATGATAATTCGATCGAATCATATTTATACTCATTGTCAGATTTTCACTTAACGCTATTTGTGATCCATGTATAGTCATTTCTACTGAGGTTGTATTTATTTGATCATTCGTAGAAAACTTTAAATCGAGTAATAGAATTTCATTTTGAATCACGATTATTACATTACCACTCATTACATCCTGTTTAAGCTGATCTAATGATTTACTTTCTTGAAATTGGGGCAAAGCCTGAATATACCGAATAAATTTAGTTTCGGAGGTCATTTCAAAAAAAGGTTTAATAATAATTTTTTGAAATAATTCCAAATTAATAAGGGTCTTAATATAATGTATTTCTGCTTTTTTCCCCTCATCTTCTAGCGTCTTCTTTGTGAGTTCGTTTGTATCCTTGAATTGTTCTTCAATTGACTTAATATTTTCTTCAGAAGACATCTTAATTCTCCTATTCTTAAATATCTTCATTTAGTATGTCCAATTCTAGGAATATTAATCATGTAAGGTTAATTTAGGTCAATGAAAAAACCATTCTCAACTAATGAGAATGGTCCAGATTGTCGACAAAAGGTCTCGAAAAACCTTTTGTCTTTTTATTATAAATTTTAATTAGGTGCTTAACAGGAACAAGTTGTTCACGCTCATTATTTTAAATTGATTTCTAGTCATCGTAGATATCGATCTCACTTTATTTAAAGGAATGAATAAGTTGATTGGAATGGAGGGACCGTGACTCCACCGGGAACCGCACGTGCGGAAGATCCACTAACTTGGGCCTGCCGTCGTAGGCACAAGTTAGTTAGCTGGAGCCGTGCCCGGGGAAAGCATCGGTCCCGGAATGGAAATCAACGGTTATGATTAGTTAACTTTATTTTAATAAAAAAGACTGTAGGCAACCCCGAATTTCTTCGAGTTTGTCTACAGTCTGAATCATTCTCAACTAATAAGAATGGTTTTAAGCTATTAATCATTATTGATTTGCTTTAGTAAACGGTAAGCATTAATATTAATAGATTTTACAGGACTAATACCTTCCATTATTTCAACTACATCTCGTAATAATGGCATCAAGTTTTCCTCAATGAATTCTTTTTTCACCGCATCAGTCACTTCGATTTCCAGTTTGTCCATACGATTAAGCAATTCATCACACATGATATGTAGTACTTCCTCTTCACGGTATGTAGACGTGTCATTTAAAATTAACTTGGCACGTAAATCCAAATATTTATACCAGTAATCCCTTAAATCCAATTGCTGCTTATTTTTATATTCCTGACGCTTAGAGCGATTCGGGTCGAGGTTTTTCGTTATTGTTAACAGTCTTTCCATTTTATATTCGATCGTGGATTGACTTTCTTTTTTTAGCTTTAATTGAGCTTCCAATGCATTTTGCAGTTGCTTTTCTTTTTTATATTTTTTAAACTTCTTGAAGCCAAAATAAAGAACACCGGCCCCTACGAAAACCATCCAATTACTCATTAAAAGTAATATTACAAAAATTATTCCGAACCAACTCCAAAATTTCTTCACCAGCTACTACACTCCTAATAATTAAACATTCTACCGGAATTATAGCATCGGCAAATTTCTGCAACAACCGGTAAAATAAGACAAAGCCTGTTACGGAAGGTGTTGACCCTTCATAACAGGCTTGTTTTTTAATACGCTATACGCTTTTTCTCATATGCCGCGATTTGTTCTTCATATTGGAATGTCAATGAAATTTCATCCCAGCCGTTTAGCAGCATTTGCTTATAATATGGGTCAATCGTAAATGAATACGTTTTGCCATACCCTGTAGTAACAGTTTGCTGCTCCAGGTTCACTTCAATAGCCTGTGCTTTTTCTAAGCCTTTTTCCAGTAGTTCATCACATTCAGCTTCTGTTAATTTAATCGGTAAAATACCGTTTTTAAAGCAGTTATTATGGAAAATATCTGCAAAGCTCGGTGCAATAACGACACGGAAGCCGTAATCAAGAATGGCCCATGGTGCATGTTCGCGTGAAGAGCCGCAGCCGAAGTTATCCTGTGCGACTAAAATTTCAGCACTCTTATATTCAGGCTTGTTTAATACGAAATCCTCATTTGGCTTGCCGTCTTTGTCAAAACGCCAGTGATAAAATACGTATTGTCCAAACCCTGTACGCTCAATACGCTTTAAAAACTCTTTTGAAATAATTTGGTCAGTATCGACATTTTTACGGTCTAGTGGTGCATATATACTGTTGACGATATTAATCGGTTCCATACTAATCTCTCCTTATGCTTCCTGCTTTTGTAGCTTACGGACATCAACAAAGCGCCCGTGAATTGCAGCGGCAGCCGCCATAGCTGGTGACACAAGATGCGTACGAGCACCCGCGCCTTGACGTCCTTCAAAGTTACGGTTTGACGTCGATGCACAACGTTCACCGGATGGAATAACATCTTCGTTCATGCCTAGGCAAGCTGAGCATCCTGATTCACGCCATTCAAAGCCTGCATCAAGAAAAATTTGGTGAAGGCCTTCTTCTTCTGCCTGACGTTTTGTTGACCAAGAGCCTGGAACAACAATACCTTTAACACCTGGAGCTATCTTTTCACCTTTAACGATATCTGCTGCTGCACGTAAGTCATTAATACGTGAGTTCGTACAAGAACCGATAAATACGTGCTGAATCTCGATATCAGTAATATTTTGTCCTTCTTGTAAATCCATATATTGCAACGCTTTATTTAATGCTGCTCTATCAGTCTCGTTATTGTAGTCTGCAGCAGTTGGTACAGTTTTCGAAACGCCAACCCCCATTGCCGGATTCGTACCCCATGTTACGATTGGTTCGATTTCGTCTGCATCGATTTCAAGTACTACATCATAAGTAGCATCTGCATCAGACGCTAAGCTTAACCAGTACTTTGCCGCTTCTTCAAACTGTTCGCCCTGTGGTGCATGGCGGCGGCCGCGAAGGAATTCTACTGTAATTTCATCTGGAGATATAAGACCAGCTTTTGCTCCGGCTTCAATTGACATATTACAAATTGTCATTCGTTCTTCCATAGAAAGTTTGCGAATTGCTTCTCCTGTATATTCAACGATATGGCCAGTTCCTACACCGATACCCCACTTAGCGATAATCGCTAAAATGATGTCTTTTGCAGTTACGCCAAGACCAAGTTCACCGTTAACACGAATTTCCATTGTAGGTGGCTTTAATTGCCATAATGTTTGAGTTGATAGAACATGTTCTACTTCCGATGTTCCAATACCGAATGCAATGGCACCGAAAGCACCGTGTGTAGCTGTATGTGAGTCTCCGCAAACAATCGTTTTACCAGGCTGTGTTAACCCTAGTTCTGGCCCGATTACGTGAACAATCCCTTGATCAGGGTGTCCGATATCTGCTAATTCAATGCCGAATTCCTTCGCATTTTCAGCTAGTGTCATAATTTGCTTTTTGGCGATTGGATCGTTAATCGTCGGTAAATTTTTCGTTGGTACGTTATGGTCCATTGTAGCAAAACATAAATCTGTTCGACGCACTTTTCGCCCTGCTAAGCGTAATCCCTCAAACGCCTGTGGACTAGTAACTTCGTGAATTAAATGTAAGTCGATATATAGTAAATCTGGCTTACCTTCTTCACGATGTACGACATGCTGTTCCCACACTTTTTCAATAATATTTTTCCCCATAGTTTTCACCGTTCCTTACCCATATATAGAGTTGATGTTCATTCTTGGGGCAGACATGATGTTGGCTAAAAATACGTCATAACAAGCGTGACATTTTTTATTCGCACCATGCTCCCCTTTTTTACAATCAACTATCTGCTTACTTAAAAAATGATTAATTATATGAAATCATAATGCTGTCCGAAACGAAGCTTGCATCGATTTCGTTTAGTACTTGTTCAGTCCATTCTTCAGTAGATAGTGAGCGTGTATGTTCCTGTGCTAAATCTGCTGTAAAATACCCATCATTAAACACTGCTGTAACCGCACGTTCAATTTCGGCTGCTTCCTCTTTTAAACCGAATGAGTATTGTAGCATCATTGCTACTGAAAGAATTGTTGCTGCCGGGTTGGCAACACCTTGCCCTGCAATTTCAGGTGCTGAACCATGTACTGGCTCGTAAAGACCGAAGTTATCACCGCGAATTGATGCTGAAGGCAATACACCTAGTGAACCTGTAATAACAGAAGCTTCGTCACTTAAAATATCACCGAATAAGTTTTCAGTAACGATGACATCATATTGACCAGGATTTGTAATTAGCTTCATCGCCACTGAGTCAACTAAGTTATGTTCTGTTTCTACATCTGGGTACTGCTTTTTCTTCTCTTCTACAATTTCACGCCATAAACGTGATGTATCGAGTACGTTTGCTTTATCTACTGAGCAAAGTTTTCCACGACGTAAACGAGCTAATTCGAAAGCATTTTCGACAATACGCTCAATTTCTTCACGTGAATACACACATGTATCAATAGCACCTGCATCTGTTTTTTTACGTGGCTCTCCGAAGTAAAGCCCTCCTGTTAATTCGCGGACGATCATTAAGTCTACATTTTCCGCAACTTCACGCTTTAATGGAGAAGATGCAAGTAAACTTGGGAATGCTTTCACAGGACGTAAATTCGCAAATAAATCGAAGTGCTTACGAATTTTTAATAAACCTTTTTCCGGACGTAGGCTTGGTGCGTTATTATCCCATTTCGGTCCACCGACAGCGCCTAATAAAATAGCATCACTTGCTTCACACATCGCAATTGTTTCATCCGGTAATGGATTGTTGTATTGATCAATTGCTGCTCCGCCGATTGCCGCGTAGTTTAAATGAAATGTATGATTAAAACGTTTCCCGATTACTTGTAATACTTTTACTGCACTTGCAACAACTTCTGGACCAATGCCGTCACCTGGTAGTACTGTAATTTTCTTTTCCATTTGTAAAACACCTTTCTTTCTACGTGAAGTTACTTGATGTAGAAGCGCCATCTGCTGTGATGACGCTATTGTTAATATAAAGAGATTGCTAGTTGAAATCTTTTAAACTGAGATTGTCTGTCTTTCTCGTACTTGCTGTTGAATCAGTTGGCGATTGACTGCATTTAAGTATGCTTTTGCACTTGCTTCTAATACATCTTGTGCTGAATCGCGTCCTGTAGAGGTATAGCCATTGTATTTTAAATTAACGACCGCTTCTCCAAGTGCATCGCGTCCTTTGCCGACTGATTGTACTCGGTAATCTAGTATGTTTACCTTTCCTCCAACAAGTAATTCCAACGTATTGAAGATTGCTTCGACTGAACCTGATCCTGTTGAAGCGAGTGTTTTCAACTCACCTCCAGGAGTAAGTACTGATGCAGTAGCAGTCGGAATATTTTCGGTACCGTACTGAACTTGAACTGATTTTAGTTCAAATAGCGGAACATCTTCTATTGAAACTTGTTGCTCAGTTAAAATCGTTGTTAAATCGTCTTCCGTAACTTCTTTTTTGCGGTCGGCCAATTTTTTGAATTCAGCAAATGCTTTGTTCAGTTTTTCATCCGATAGCTCGAAGCCCATTGTTTCTGCACGGTCGCGGAATGCTGCGCGTCCGGAATGCTTCCCTAAAACTAATGGAATATCGTCTTCTCCTACAAGTGCAGGAGAAATAATTTCGTAAGTTTCTGGATTTTTCAATACACCGTCCTGGTGAATACCCGATTCATGAGCAAATGCGTTTTTCCCTACAACAGCTTTGTTAGGCTGAATAACAACATTCGTCAGGCGGCTTACCATTTGAGATGTACGTTTAATTTCTTTTAAGTTAAGCCCTGTTTCAACACCGTAAAAATCTTTACGAATGTGAAGCGCAACACCGATTTCCTCTAATGCTGCATTTCCGGCGCGTTCACCGATACCGTTAATCGTACATTCTACTTGATCGGCACCATTTTGAACGGCTGCCAATGAGTTTGCTACTGCCATTCCTAAATCATCGTGGCAATGGGCAGAAAACTTAATTTTTTCTGCACCGATTACATTTTCACGTAAATAGCGGAATAATGCGCCATATTCCTCCGGCGATGCGTAACCAACTGTATCCGGAATATTAATTGTTGTGGCACCTGCTTTAATTACTTCCTGACAAATGCGTACTAAAAATTCTTTATCGGAACGGAAGCCGTCTTCTGCGGAAAATTCTACAAGCGAGAATTTTTCCTTTGCGTATTTCACTGCGGCTACTGCCTGCTCGACTACTTCATCCGGATTTTTCTTTAATTTGTATTCCATATGAATCGGGCTTGTTGCGATAAATGTATGAACATGTGGTTGTTCTGCATGGCGAATTGCTTCCCAAACTGCGTCGATGTCACTTTTCACGGCACGCGCTAAGCCTGTTACAATTGAATTTTTCACTGTTTTTGCAATTAACGAAACAGCTTCCAAGTCACCTGGAGATGAGGCAGGAAATCCCGCCTCAATAATTGTGACACCTAAACGCTCTAGTTGTTTTGCGATTTCCACTTTTTCTGCTGTATTTAAATTAATACCTGCAGACTGTTCACCATCGCGCAATGTTGTATCAAAAATGTCAATTTTTCTCATATTATTTCACTGTAACCTTTTGTTTTCCTTTGTTGATGAATGGCATCATTGCGCGTAATTTTTCGCCTACTTCTTCAATTTGGTGGTTAGCGCCAGCTTCTTTAAACTTCGTATATTCTGGACGACCTGTTTCATTTTCTTCGATCCAGCGTTTCGCGAAAGTACCATCTTGGATATCTGTTAACACTTCTTTCATACGTGCTTTTACAGATGCGTCGATAATACGTGGACCTGATACATAGTCTCCCCACTCAGCTGTATCTGAGATTGAATAGCGCATTGTCGCCATACCGCCTTCGAACATTAGGTCAACGATTAGCTTTAATTCGTGTAAAGTTTCAAAGTAAGCTAATTCTGGTTGGTAGCCCGCTTCTACTAATGTTTCGAAACCTGCTTTTACAAGTTCAGTTGTACCACCGCAAAGTACTGCTTGCTCACCGAATAGATCTGTTACTGTTTCTTCAGCGAATGTCGTTTCAAGTAATCCGCCACGTGCTGAACCGATTCCTTTACCGTATGCAAGGGCTAAATCACGTGCTTGACCAGTTGCATCTTGATAGATTGCGAATAAGCCAGGTACGCCTGCACCTTCAACAAATTGACGACGTACTAAGTGACCAGGACCTTTTGGCGCTACTAGGAATACGTCAACATCTGCAGGTGGTGTAATTTGACCGAAGTGTACGTTGAAACCATGTGCGAACATTAACGCTTTACCAGGTGTTAAGTACGGTGCGATCTCTGCTTCGTAAACTGCTTTTTGACGCTCATCCGGAAGTAGAATTTGGATTACATCTGCTTCTGCTGCTGCTTCAGCAACTGATTTTACTTCTACGCCGTCTTCTTTTGCTGCATCATAAGATTTACCTGGACGGATACCTACTACTACATCAAAGCCTGATTCTTTTAAATTAAGCGCATGGGCATGGCCTTGTGAACCATAACCGATAATCGCGATTTTTTTCCCTTGTAATACTTGCTCGTTGATTTCATTTTCATAATACATTTTAGACATTTTCATTTCCTCCAATTAAGTTGAATTATATATTTTTTGATATACGGGCTTCAGATGACATCCTCCGCCCCGTATGGAATGCCGGTTATTTTAAAATTGAAAGTTGTGGACCTTCGATTTTTTGCGCTTCACGAATCGATGCTGTTGCGCCGGTACGTGTTAATTCTTTAATGCCGTATGGTCTAATTAGTTCGATAAATGCATCGATTTTTTCTGGATGACCTACAACTTCATATGTGACAACATTTTTTGACGTATCGACAACTTGCGGACGGAACGGCTCAACAATTGCATTCATTTCCATTCGCATATTCGGTGGTGATACTACTTTAATAAGTGCCAGCTCACGAAGAACGATTGATTTTTCTGTAATATCATTTACTTTTAATACGTCAATTTGCTTCGATAGCTGTTTAATTAACTGTTCGATTTTATTTTCATCTTCCACATGAACGATGAACGTCATTTTTGAGAAGTTCGGCTGTTCTGAGTGACCAACTGTAATTGATTCAATATTGAATTGGCGTTTCATTAACAAACCTGTCACTCGATTTAATACTCCGCTTTGATTAATTACTGTTACTGTGAGCACACGTTTCATGGCTTTTCCACTCCAATCATTTCATGTAATCCTTTTCCTGGTGCGACCATTGGGAAGACGCTCACGAGCTGTTTCACTCGACAGTCAATTACGACTGGTTCATCTGAATTAATTGCTTCGGCAAAAATTGCTTCTGCCTCCGATAAATTATCAATTCGATAGCCCTTTACTCCATATGCCTCTGCAAGCTTTACGAAATCCGGCTGAATCGGCATAAGACTTTGAGAGTAGCGCTCTTCATAGAAAGTTTCCTGCCATTGACGTACCATTCCTAAGCAGCTGTTATTCAAAATGACAACTTTTACAGGTAAATTGAATTCTTTTAATAGAATCAGCTCTTGGTTTGTCATTTGGAACCCTGCATCACCTACGATGGAAATAACCTTCTTATCAGGTTTCGCAAATTGTGCTCCGATTGCTGCAGGGAATCCGAAGCCCATCGTTCCTAATCCGCCTGATGTAACCCAGCCATGTGGATTGTTTAAATGATAATATTGCGCTGCCCACATTTGATGCTGACCTACGTCAGTTGTAACAATTGCGTCGCCATCCGTTAATCTGTGGATGATTTCCATTGCTTGCTGCGGTAAAATTTCTTCACCAGCATCTTCATACCAAAGTGGATATCTGTCACGACTATCATTTAAGTAATCCATCCAGTCCGTCGTATCCGGTCCTTGGAAATCTTTTTTCAATAATGCATAAAGTGCTTCTTTTGCATCCGCTACAATCGGAATGTCTGTCGGAACGTTTTTCCCAATTTCTGCTGGGTCGATATCAATATGGATAATTGTCGCATTTGGAGCAAAAGTAGCTAAGTTCCCTGTCAGGCGATCGTCAAATCGTGCCCCGATATTGATTAATAAATCACATTTTGTAATGGCATCATTAGCTGTTGCGTAACCATGCATTCCCGCCATACCAAAGAACTGTTTATGCTGTCCATGTATACTTCCTAAACCAAGTAGAGTGTTTACAACCGGTAAATTATATTTTTCAATAAATTCAGTCAATTGTTCGCAAGCATCTGCGAATAATACACCTGCACCTGCAAGTACTAAAGGTTTTTTAGCTAAAGTAATGGCCTGAATCGCTTTTTGAATTTGTAAATAGTTCGGTTTTGTCGTTGGTTGATATCCAGGTAAATAAATATCTTCCGGTGTTTTTATATCCTCAAGGAAAACAGATTGTGAAATATTTTTAGGGAAATCAATAACTACCGGCCCTTTTCGTCCCGTATTCGCAATATGGAATGCTTCTTTAACGATTCGTGGAATATCCGCTACATCCTGAACCTGATAGTTGTGCTTTGTAATTGGTGTTGTAATCCCCATAATATCTGCTTCCTGGAAAGCGTCCGTACCGATGACTGATGTGGCTACCTGACCTGTAAAAATTACTAGTGGAATGGAATCAATCATCGCATCCGCAATACCTGTTACAAGGTTTGTTGCACCTGGTCCAGATGTTGCAATGACTACACCCGGCTTATTCATTACACGAGCATAACCTTCTGCTGCGTGGATAGCACCTTGTTCATGTCGTGTTAAAATATGGCGAATCGGGTTACGGTAAAGTGCATCATAAATCTGTAATACGGCCCCACCTGGATAACCAAAAATAATTTCTACTTCCTGATCATGTAATGCCTGCACTAAAATATCGGCACCATCTCTAGATTTAATTACTTGTGGCTGTTCCTCAGGCATTTCAATTTCTTTACTGATTGAAACATTTGTACTCATTTTTTAATACTCCTTCCTTTGAAAAAAATTTATATGTTAACTCATGGTCGATTTTTATATAAAAAGAAAAAGCCTCTTATATCCGCACGCAAAAGAAAACCTCTTACGTAGGGATGAAAAAGACTTTTCATGGTACCACCCTTATTTATAGCAAAGACAACAAAGGCCCCTTTAAAAGAACCAATGTCCACCTTGCTACCTCGTGAACCGCCTTGACCTCTCTATTACCAAATTCCATAAGAAATTTGTGCAACTAATAAAGAGAGCGATTCATTAATAACGAGCATTTCGATTATGCCCGGAGCTATCTAATGGCGAATGCGTTTAATAGCTCACTCCGAGGGGATGTCGAATATAGTTGTATCACCGGCTTCCACCAACACCGGCTCTCTGGTAAATACAAGACTCTATATTCTTTAACCTCATCAACGATTTATATTATTCTTTTTATATTTTCATTACGCCGCCTTGGGAAGCATTCGTTACTAAAGCTGAGTAACGTGCAAGCCAACCGCGCTTAATTTTTGGTTCAAATGGTTGTAAGTTTTGACGACGCTCTGCAAGAACTTCATCAGAAACTTGTAAATTAATTGTTCTACCTGGTAAATCGATTTCGATAATATCTCCGTTATTTACTAAAGCAATTGGACCGCCTTCAGCTGCCTCTGGAGAAATATGACCGATGGAAATTCCGCGTGATGCGCCTGAGAAACGACCATCTGTAATTAAAGCTACTTTTGTCCCCAATCCGCGACCTTGAATCGCTGATGTAGGAGCAAGCATTTCCGGCATACCCGGACCACCTTTTGGCCCTTCATAGCGAATGACTACTACGTGCCCTTCACGTACAATGCCTTCATCAATTGCTTTTTGTGCTTCTTCCTGTGATTCAAATACGATTGCCTCACCTGTAAAAGTTTTAATAGAAGGGTCAACAGCACCTACCTTAATAACAGATCCTTCAGGTGCGATGTTTCCGAATAGAACGGAAAGACCACCTACAGCACTATATGGATTATCTTTTGTTCGAATAACCTTATCATTCGTAATCTTGTAATCTTTTACAAGTTCTCGCATCGTTACACCTGCGATTGTTGGACGATCTGGATGGATCGCACCTGGAATTTTCGTTAATTCATTTATAATTGCCTGTACGCCGCCTGCTTTTGCAATGTCATCCATCGATATATCCGATGCCGGCATAATTTTCGCAATATAAGGAACGCGTTCTGCGACTTTATTAATATCTTCAATGTTATATTCGATTTCTGCTTCATTCGCGATTGCCAATGTGTGAAGTACTGTATTTGTTGAACCGCCCATTGCCATATCCAATGCAAATGCATCATCAATAGCCTCTTTTGTTACGATATCGCGTGGTTTTACGTCTTCTTTAATCATGCGTACCAAGTGTTTGGCTGCTTCATAAATTAACTCTTTCCGCTTATCACTCGTTGCAACAATTGTACCGTTACCTGGCAAAGCCAAACCTAGCATTTCCATTAGGCAATTCATTGAGTTGGCTGTGAACATTCCTGAACATGATCCGCATGTTGGACATGCATTGTTTTCAATATCAAGAAGTTCTTCTGCTGACATCGTTCCTGCCTTATGTGCGCCGACTCCTTCAAATACACTCGTCAATGATAATTGCTTACCCGTTGATGAAGTACCAGCTTCCATCGGACCGCCGGAAACAAATACTGATGGTACGTTCGTTCGAACAGCTGCCATTAGCATACCCGGTGTAATTTTGTCACAGTTCGGAATGTAAAACACGCCATCGAACCAGTGTGCATTAATAACTGTTTCGGCTGAATCTGCAATAATCTCTCGAGATGGCAATGAATAACGCATGCCGATATGACCCATTGCTATTCCGTCATCAACACCGATCGTATTGAATTCAAATGGAATACCGCCAGCTTCTATAATGGCATCTTTTACAACGTCTGCAAACTGACGTAAATGCACATGGCCTGGAATAATATCAATATATGAGTTACAAACACCGATAAACGGCTTCTCTAAATCTTTCGCCTTTACTTTACCTGTAGCATATAAAAGACTACGGTGTGGAGCTCGGTCAACTCCAAGTTTGATCATATCACTTCTCATATTAAACGCCCCTCAACGTAAAGCTTTCACTCTTGTTGTTTTATATTTCGCTTCCCCGTAATTAAAAATAAGAATTTTCTAAATTTTAATTATAGGAATCGATTTTGTCACATCATTCATTTAACATGTTTGTGTGCTTGAATGATGTGGTGTACTAAATTGTTGTTATCATAGTACGGAATGAGTGCTACCGTCAACACTATTTTTTGAATTTTTTATACAATTCAAAATGTTCTAATTTATTGTAACCGCTTTCTTACTGATTACTGTGCTGTTTATTCTCTTTCAGTTCAATTTTTACAAATTTGAATTTTTAAAAAATTTAATTTATTTTTATTTGAAAATGGTGTTGGAGCTCATCACAGTACTTGACCTAAATGCTTACATGCCTTGTTAGCATTGGTGTTAAATCATTTGAAATGATTAACAAAAAAACAATAACCTAGCAAACTGATGCTAGGTTAGGAATATACCATTTTATTAGAGTAGTAGTAATTCAATTGCAAAGTTCAAGATTATAAAGCTGTGGATTCCTACAAAAATAAGTGCCTGACGGTTTAATTTCCTCATTAATGCCTGATCCATCTTATCCACTCCACCCCGTTTAATTTTTTGATATTCTTAATATACATTACCCAACTAAATAAATCAAAATATTTCGAATATTTAGTTAACTATTTATTTTATCATTATTTCTTTTATCATGGCATAATAGCTTTATAACATATCAAGGAGGCTAATTATGGTAAAAAGAGCACTGATTGTAATCGATTATACGTATGATTTTGTCGCATCGGATGGAAAATTAACTTGTGGAGCTGCTGGGCAGGCTATTGAACAGGACATAAGCTCGTTAATTGAACAATTTGTAGAACAAAATGAAGTAGTAGTTTTTGCGAATGATTTACATGAAGAAAATGATCCTTACCACCCTGAATCAAAATTATTCCCGCCTCACAATATTAGAGGAACAAAAGGCCGTGACCTTTATGGATCGGTAAAGGACATGTATGAAAAATACAAAGAACAGGTTATTTCTTTCGATAAAACCCGCTACAGTGCTTTTGCAGGCACAAACTTGGATATCCTTCTACGTGAGCGAAGTGTCGAAGAAGTAGTTCTTGTCGGGGTTTGTACAGATATATGTGTGTTGCATACAGCCGTTGACAGCTACAACCTTGGCTATAAAATCACAATTCCAGATAAGGCGGTAGCTAGTTTCAATGAGGCAGGACATGCTTGGGCGCTGCAACATTTTAAAGGCTGTTTAGGCGCTACCATTATTTAACACACCAATAGAAAGCTTAAAAATGTTTAACCCTTCTGAAGAAAGGAAATAACTAACTAGATGCAATTATCATTCACTATTTTCAGAAGGAGTTGGACATTTATATGATGAGTTTTATTTGGTTTTTAATTATCGGAGGTATTTTAGGTTGGTTAGCAGGAGTAATTCTAGGTAAGGACGTTCCAGGAGGCATTATCGGTAATATTATTGCAGGTATTGTCGGTTCTTGGATCGGTAGTATGTTATTAGGAAATTGGGGATGGAGAGTTTCTGACTTCTATGTATTCCCAGCATTAATTGGTGCTATTGTATTGATTTTCGTCGTAAGCTTCATTTTACGTTCTATGCGAAAAGCAGCGTAATAAACACCAAATCCCAAAAAATCTGTGCATCTAAGTTTTAAAAAAGTGTGACTTCACGTCACACTTTCAGACTGTAGACAAACTCGAAGAAATTCGGATTTGCCTACAGTCTTTTTTATTAAAATAAAGTTAACTAATGAACACCGTTGATTTCCATTCCGAGACCGATGCTTTCCCCGGGCACGGCTCCAGCTAACTAAATTGTGCCTACAAGGGCAGGCACAATTTAGTGGATCTTCCGCGCGTGCGTTTCCCGGTGGAGTCACGGTCCCTCCACTCCAATCAACTTATTAGATACGATATCTACGATGACTAATAATCAATTCAAATCAATGAACACGAACAACTTATTCCTGCTAAGCATTTAGTTTTTTTTTATTTAGTATCATCCATTGCAATTTGCTTCAATTGATCACCATAATCACGGTATTGTTTGTAATAATATAAAACATCTTCTACATAGGCATCGCTGTGATTATATTGAAAAACAGCTTTTTTCAGTTCCCCATTCCTTACTCCGGCAATCGATAAAAACTTTGCCGCACTAAAAATCGCGTCTTCAATGTCAAACGGATCTGCAATACCATCGCCATTGGCATCTACCCCATACCCACCATATTTTTTTATTACTGCTGGATTCGTTTTATCCTTTTCCGGAATCTCACCTAAACCTAAGTCTTTACATGACGGGTGCTTCCAGCCGACAAATGTACAAGGCATAAATTGCATATGCCCTTCTGCTCCCACTGGGGAAATAAGCGTTCTCATTGTAGAAAAACGCGTTTCTACTCGATGATGCGCAGCAAGAAGTGTCCATGGAACATTATACTTTTGTTCCGCCGCTACATAGACAGGTATGTACTCGATCGGGATTTCTAAATCAAATTGATCCTGAATTTGCTGGTAGACCGACTTTTCGGTAAATCGTTCGATAAAAGGCAATCCACGAATTTGCTGCCAACTAAAAAAAGCAAATATGTATATTGTTAATGATATCGGAATGAGTAGTACGATTAAGTAAATTTTTACTTTAGGTGATAATAAAGGTTGTTTCTTTTTGCTTTTTGCCATAGCCGCCACCAATCTTTAACTGATTAAAACCCTACTATTCTATTCATTTTACTAAATTTCAACTCTATTTCATAGTTGATAATCAGATAGACAATCGTTACAATAGAAAACTGCATTAATTATTGATTTTAGGAGTTGTTGAAGATGTGGAAAGACTTTAAGGAATTTGCGATGAAAGGTAATGTCATCGACTTAGCTGTTGCAGTTGTAATTGGATCTGCATTTGGAAAAATCGTAACATCTTTAGTAGAAAATATTATTATGCCTCTTGTAGGGATGCTTACAGGTGGAATTGATTTAAAGGATGAGTGGAAATTTGGTTCAGGTGAGGCACAAATAGCACTTGGAGTATTTGTCCAATCGATTATTGATTTTCTTATTATTGCGTTTGCCATTTTCATGGCTCTACGCCTATTAACAAAATTAAATCGGAAAAAGGAATCGGAAATTGTAGAAGAGCCAAAACCGGAACTTGATACGAAGGAAGAACTTTTAAAAGAAATTCGTGATTTATTAAAGAACGAACAAGCCAAATAATCAAATCTTAATCAGATAAACTAAAAAAGCCATGAAATGTTATAGATTCAACATTTCGTGGCTTTCATAATGAATATTAACCATTGCTCTTTTAATTCTCCCCCGTGTTATTAATCAAAGTGACCTACCATTCTTCCTAAAGTTAAAAGTACACAACACCAAATAATTGCACTGATGCCTACATAAATCGCATAGGTTTTTAATCTCATCTGAGAAACACCAAAGAAATAGCCTGTAACATGCCGTATACCTGGTATAAAGAAACTGATGACAATAGAAGACGGGCCATACTTATGAATCCATTTTTCGGTCTTTCCTATTCTTTTGTCTGTTAATCCAATCCACCTGCCAATATGCTCAATTAAAGGACGACCCGCTTTTTTCCCAACATAATAGCTGAACATCATCCCGAGAAACGTACCGATAATGCAGACGACAAGAGAATAGGTGTAATTCAGCGTGCCGATTTTAGTAAAATACCCTATCCATAAAACGAGTAATTCATCAGGGATTGGGAGTCCGAAAAGCCCTAATGAAAGAATTACGAAAATAGCCAAGTACCCATATTGCGACACAAGCTGATTAAGGACTTCCATTTGGCAGTTCCCGTTCAATCATGTGTTTTTTTAGATGTGGAAATGTAATCCGGATCATCATCCAATTCACTAGTATACATAATGCAACAGCTATAAGGTATGGCATTATAAAAAAGGCTGTTCCAATGAAACCCAATGCTGCTATTAGAAATACATGTATCATTATATTACCTTCTCCTCTTCGTTGATTTCGAAATCCATATGTTTGTTTAGAAGGCTTACTGCCAAAATTCCTTATCCTTTATAAGTATATTGCTAGATTTTCTTGTTTCACGTGTTATTTTCACTATGTATCAATCATAAAATGTGGAATTACTTTAGGGTTAAGAAAAAGAGGTGAAATATTTGGGGAAATAATTGAGAAACGGTCTAACATTAAAGATCATCGTTTATTGTCAAACAGAAATGTCGATTGGCGTCGTTTGTTTTTTGGAAGTATATGCAACTATTTTAGCAATTATTTATACATGTCCATTTGTTGCAGAGTTGCGTTATTGTTCTTTTTTACACGTTTTACTCTCCATTTCGTTAATTCCTACTTTCCGCTATTGTCCCTTTCAGTTGTTCATGTTAAATTGATTTAATAATCGATCCATTTGAAATGTTTCGTAAATTAAGTGTAAGGAAGTGTTTTCATGTCACAGCGCTCTATTGAGACAAAATTAGTACAGCTTGGAAATTTAAGTGATGCAAAAACAGGAGCAATCAATCCTCCGATTTATATGTCTACAGCCTACCAGCATACTGGAATCGGTGAATCTACGGGCTATGATTATACACGTACAAAAAATCCGACACGCTCTATTTTGGAAGAAGGAATTGCAGAACTTGAAGGTGGAGATGCTGGGTTTGCCTGTAGTTCAGGGATGGCAGCCATTCAGCTTGTCATGTCATTATTTAAACCGAATGATGAACTAATCGTACCAGAGGATTTATACGGCGGAACGTACCGACTATTTAAAACGTTTTCAGAAAATTACAACATTAAACCTGTCTATAATGCGTTTACGAATGTAAATGAAGTAGAAAGTGCAATCAATGAAAATACGAAGGCGTTGTTTATCGAGACACCTACGAATCCTTTAATGCAGGAAATTGATTTAGTTCAATATGCAGCATTGGCTAAAAAGCATCAATTACTTTTAATTGTGGATAACACATTTTATACACCGTATTTCCAGCGTCCGATTGAATTAGGAGCGGATATTGTTTTACATAGTGCAACGAAATATATTGGCGGACACAATGATGTATTAGCAGGACTTGTCGTTGCAAAAGGTACAGAGTTGTGTGAAAAACTAGCCTATTATCATAACGGAATCGGTATGGTGTTAGCACCGATGGATTCGTGGCTGCTTATTCGCGGATTGAAAACTTTGCATCTTCGTCTAAAGCAGCATGATGCAAATGCGAAGAAAATTGCGGAGTATTTAAAGAATGAACCACTCGTTACGGATGTGCTGTATACAGGAAAAGGCGGCATGCTTTCATTCCGCGTGAAGGAAGCTTTGATGGTCAATCCGTTTTTAAAAGCAATGAAACTTATTACATTTGCAGAAAGCTTAGGCGGCGTGGAAAGCTTTATTACATACCCTGCCACACAGACTCATGCCGATATGCCGTATGAGGAGCGTGTAGCACGTGGAGTATGTGACCGATTGCTGCGTTTTTCTGTAGGGATTGAAGAAGCGGATGATTTAATTGCCGACCTTCAGCAAGTTTTCGATACGTTACGAGGTGAATTCTCATGACCAATCGCATTGAAACAGCACTTATTCACGGGGCCATTCGTGAAGGCTATGCCGATAAAAAAGGTGCAGTAAATGTACCGATGTACCTTTCTTCCACTTTCCATCAAGAATCAATCGATGAATTTGGCGAATATGATTATGCCCGTTCCGGTAACCCGACACGTGCCGCATTGGAAAAGGCTATCGCTGAACTGGAAGGCGGAAATCGAGGTTTCGCCTTTGCAACAGGCATGGCTGCTGTATCTGCATGCTTTATGATTTTATCTGCCGGTGATCATATCGTTATTACAGAGGATGTCTACGGAGGGACGTACCGTTTTGTCACAAAAGTATTGCCTCGCTATGGAATTACCCATACATTTGTAGACTTTACGGATATTGAGGCTGTTAAAGCAGCAGTCCGTCCTGACACGAAATTAATTTATATGGAAACGCCATCAAATCCTACATTAGGTATTACGGATATTCGTGCTGTTGTCGAGATTGCGAAACAACATGGTGCGATGACATTTTTGGACAATACGTTTATGACACCATTGCATCAAAAACCGCTTGATATGGGTGTAGACGTAGTCATTCATTCTGCGACGAAGTTTTTATCAGGACATTCGGATATTGTGGCCGGTTTAGTCGTAACGAAGGATGAAGAGCTCGGCAATCAAATTTATTTCGTCCAAAATTCTTTTGGATCTGTATTAGGTGTACAGGATTGCTACACGTTAATTCAGAACATGAAAACAACAGCTGTTCGATTCAATGAAGAATCACGTGTTGCGATGCGAATTGCACAGTTTTTACATGACCATCCGTTAGTGGAAAAAGTATATTACCCTGGTCTTCCCTCTCACCCTGGCTATGAGATTCATACAGCGCAGGCGACTTCTGCCGGAGCGGTATTATCGTTTAGTTTACCGAACTATGAAATTGCCAAAGCGTTTGTTGACGCAATGAAGATTCCCGTTTTTGCTGTCAGTCTTGGTGGTGTTGAATCGATTTTATCGTACCCTGCCAAAATGAGTCATGCGGCAATGGAGCCGGAAGAGCGTGCGAAGCGTGGTATAACAGACGGATTGCTGCGTTTTTCAGTCGGTTTGGAAAATGAAGACGATTTAATTGAAGATTTCACGCAGGCATTACAAATTGCTGGCGAAATAAAATAATATAAAGGTCAATAAAATCTATGTACCCGATTTTATTGACCTTTTATTTTGCTGTTATTCTATGTTTAACGCCGTTACATACGTTGCGCGACTCTCATTCCAATAGCCTACAATTTCCATAATGACAGGCCCTGTTTCCTTAATTTCTTCCAATGAATAATACGTTGAGGTGATGCCTGATTCATTCCAAATATTGAATTCCACCTTTGTCGGTTCACTATCAAAAGTGATCTCAACCGGTTCATTTAGATTCACTTCTATTTCCTGAACTGTCTCCATCATTTGATTGGGCGATGCGTGGTCTGTCATAGTTGTAGTCGTTTCTCCGGTTGATGCATCAAATGAGCTCCAGGAATAGGCCCCTTTATAAATTTTAATTGTTTGATCACCAATTACTAAGTTTATATTTGGAATTTCAAGCTTAGTAGATGCTTCTGTAGTTTTTTCAACTGACAGCAAATTAATATCAAAATCTCCATCACACCCTGTAAAGTTATAATCGATTAAAGAACCTGTCACAACCTCATCCAATTTTGTGCATTGATAGTTTTCCACCGTTTTACTTCCAAATGCATCTTCCCGGTTATCAATTTCAATCGCAAAATGCTGTCCGTCATATTCAATTGTCCAGTAAATCGGGTCCCCTTCGATTGTGTAACGGGTTAATTCAAGTAATGTTTCGTTATTTGCTTCGATGTCTTTTAAAAATTGTTCAAACAGTTCTTCATTTTCAATCTGCCCATGTCTATCAATGACCTGCTTTTTATAACTTGTTATTGTTTGAAGTAGCTCTTTAAACGGTTTGCCAAACTTAGCATTTAGCCGTCCATACCCTTCTGTTTCAATATTACTTAGAATCATCATGGACTGATCTTGCCCATACCAGATTCGGTACTCATAAATACGTTCAGGCATGTTTTTTTCCAATTCAATAAATAATCTTAATACTATATCTTCCTGCCGTACCAATTCGGGCTTCACATTTGGCTCCCATTTCGTTTCGGACAAATAATCCTGGATGTCATTAAGCTCCTCTTTATCAAAAACCATGATCTCTTCTGTCCCAATATTTTTATCGCTAACTACCCGTTCAATTACTGCGCGCTGAATTATACTTGAATCGTTCTGTTCATCTGTACATCCGACTAACAGCAGCAGCACCGCAAATATAAGTATTCTTTTCATTCCTCGTCCTCCCCTAGTTGTGTTAGAGCTTTGCGGATCTGTTCATCGTATGGAACGGTAACATTTAAATTTTGTTCATGGACATAAAAAATGAGCATTGTATTTTGCTCATACAGTTCATAAGAGACGACATTTTGTGAGGCGGTTTTTTCGTAAAATTGCTGCCTCGCTTTTGAACGATCTTTGCTCTGGTCAAATGTATATACCGAGAGTAATTTATCATTCAGTAAATACGTTTTCGGCTTTTCCCCATTTAAATCCTGCGTGAAAATCGATTTTTCTTTTTCCTCCATTACTTTTATAGGTACTTGCAGTTCCTCCAGCGCTTTAATAAAACCGGATTGCTGTGGTGAATGACAGCCACCTAATAAAACAAAAATGCATAAAATTAACCATTTTCGCATTCGTCATCCCCCTTTCTATATTGGTCGCAAGAAAAGTAAAAAAGTTACAATTAATTTTATTTCGAATTCGAGATATTTTCGTTGCATTATTATCATTTGAGTAGTAAAGTGATAACTAAGAAAGGACGTGTACGATGAAGAAAAATACTTTAGGCTCTCTTATATGGCTTCGTATGATGCGTTTTACTCATGAGAGTAACAATCTTTCAAATGAGTTTTTAAAACAGTTTGACTTAACTACTGCGCAATTCGATGTGCTCTTGCAAATCTCCATATTCGAGCCGATTACACAATCCGAGCTTGCAGAGAAAGTAACGGTAACACAAGGTGGTATTTCCCGAATGCTTACACGTCTTGAACAGGAACAGCTTATTGCAAGACATCAGGACTGGAAAACGAAATTTATCTCATTAACACCAAAAGGCAACGAAAAGTTAAACAATGCTTTTGAAGCCCAGCTCGCCTTTCAATCTTCTTTTTTTGACGAAACATTAACAAAAGAAGAACAGAAAATATTATATAAACTGATATCCCGTGTTCAAAAGAGTAGTGAACAGCGGAGTAAGTAAAAATAGGAGGAAACATATATGTATACAATTCCAGGACATCATCACATTTCCATGATTACGAAAAATGCACAGCAAAATAATACCTTTTACCGAGATGTTCTAGGGTTGCGCCGTGTAAAAGTAACAGTTAATCAAGATGAAACTTCCATGTATCATTTATTCTACGGAGATAAAACAGGCAGCCCTGGTACCGAGTTATCATTTTTTGAAATTCCACTAGTCGGTCGCACTCATCGTGGTACGAATGCGATTACGAAAATCGGTTTAATCGTCCCTTCTGAAGAAAGCCTGAACTATTGGATAAAGCGATTTGATGAGTTTGGTGTAAAGCATGAGGGGCGCTCTACATTTACGAACCGTCCTGCTGTGCTATTTGAGGATGAAGAAGGTTTACGTATGGTACTGATTGCCGCACCCAATACAAAAGTTCCTCATTGGGAAACGTATGAAAAGTCGGTAGTACCGCCTGAACATCAAATACAAGGTATGGGTCCTGTAGAAATGACCGTAAAAAATATGGGGAAACTCATTCGTACATTAACTGAAATATTCGGTTATGAAGTAAATGAACAGACAGAAACTACTGCCCTTCTCCAATCCGTTAAAGGTGAAATATTTGGTGAGATTTTCATCAACGAACAGGATGGTGCTTCCGAAAAACCAGGTCGAGGCAGTATTCACCATTTGGCGATCCGTGTGAAAAATGACGAGGAACTCGCCTATTGGGATGAACAAGTAAAAAAACGTGGATTCATCTCATCAGGCATTGTAGACCGATATTATTTTAAAAGCTTATATTTTCGTGAATCGAACGGAATTTTATTTGAAATAGCAACTGATGGTCCAGGCTTTTTACGTGATGGCGATATCGAAACACTCGGGGAACAGCTGGATTTGCCGGACTTTTTGGAAGAGAAACGCGAAGAAATTACCGCAAAACTAAAACCGATTTTTTAAGGAGAAATGAATGATGGAACAATATCGAATTGATGAAACAAAAGGGATGGAATTTGGACTTTATACATTAGGAGACCATATGCCAAATCCATTAACAGGATCTCGTATTTCTGCACAACAGCGTCTAAACGAGATTATCGAGGCAAGCCAATTAGCCGAGCAAGCTGGGATTGATGTGTTTGCGGTTGGTGAAAGTCATCAGCAATATTTTACAACACAGGCACATTCCGTTGTGTTAGGTGCGATAGCCAATGCTACGAAGAGCATCAAACTTTCGAGCTCTGCAACCGTATTGAGTGTAGCTGATCCGGTTCGTGTATATGAAGACTTTGCAACAATTGATTTAATTTCAAACGGCCGTGCAGAAATTGTTGCGGGTCGTGGATCGCGTGTTGGCGCACATGAATTGTTCGGTGTGAGCTTACGTGATTATGAAGAAATATTTGAGGAAAAGCTAGCTTTACTAAAACAGTTAAATGACAATACGGTAGTCAATTACAGTGGTAAATTCCGTCCTACTTTAAATAATGCCCATATTTTGCCGCAGCCATTAAACGGCTCCATTCCAATTTGGCGTGCAGTTGGAGGACCTCCGGGAAGTGCCATAAAAGCTGGTTATATGGGTATTCCGATGATGCTGACAACTTTAGGCGGTCCTTCGATTAACTTCAAGGCCTCTGTTGATGCTTACCGTGAAGCAGCAGATCGCAGTGGCTTTGATACAAGTACATTACCGATCGCAACGACAAGTTTATTTTATGTCGCAGAAACCGAACAAGAGGCAGTTGACGGGATGCATCCATTTTTAAGTGGCGGTTTCCAGGCAATTCGTGGACAAGGCTATCCGCGCTGGCAAGTAGAACAGGCCCCTCGAGTAGAGGATGCCTTAATGGTCGGTAGCCCGAATCAAATTATTGAAAAAATGCTGTACCAATATGAACTGTTCGGCATGCAACGCTTCATGGCTCAAATTGATTTCGGTGGCGTTCCGTTTGATAAAGTAATGAAAAACATCGAGCTGATCGGCAATGAAATTATTCCGGCTATAAAAAAATATACAGCAAAATAGCAGTAGTGACAGCCGTGGTGGAATTGATGAAAAGCTCGTAAGTATTTTATAAATATAAGGAGAATCCGTTTTGATTAAAGAATGATTAAAATGGGTTCTTCTTTTATTATTAATCGATTCAAGCTATCCATTCCATTAAAACGAGATCGTTGTTAAGATCTTTAATTCTCTTAAAACCGCATTTTTTATAGCTTGATATTGCTCTAGTGTTATTACTTTTCACCTCTAATAGAACCTTTGAGGCACCTTTATTACAAAGGAAATTTAACATCAGTTTTATCATTTTTGTCCCTATTCCTTGCCCCCATAATTTAGGTTCACCAATAAATTGATCTATTCCATAAATATTTTGGTTTCCTGGATAGCCGTACTTTTTCAATTCTGTTTCTTGAATCTCATAATATTGCATATAACCAATTGATTCATTATTGCATTCTACAATACAGGGCGTAACATAGTGTTTGCCGTCTATTCTCGGTCCGTATTTATTTATCACTCGTTCTAAATTTGAAGGTGGTTCTTCATAAAACTCTAATACCTGCTGATTATTTAGCCACTTTACCATTAGATTGAAATCAGTCTTGTCCATAAGTCGAATATGTAGTTCTTGATCTAAAATCACGCCTTTTTTCTCCCCCCATTCATCTTTCCTCTAGGTTTCATTGAGCAAATATATCTTTAGCATATTCTTGTGGGATGTTGGTTCACTAGTGAAGTCACCCCTAACAAGGTTATATTGCTTAAATTTTCTTCGTATGTGTGTTTTAACGTTATTTTTTTAGATGTAATAAGTTTAATAAGAACTCAGCCATTTCTTCTTGTGTCAATGTTAATAGTTCAAGTAAAGCTACACATTTAGACAAGATAATATTCGACTGGTCACTATCCTCTAACCTAATTGAATAATTGGATTGGAGAAAATGATGATAAGCATGTTTGTTGTCCAGTTCGCGATATTCTGTATCTGCATAAGCGTAGATTAAGTCTATAAATTCCTTCAATAATCGATTTTCTTGAAGAGATGGGTTGATGGGAGGTTGAAAGATGCTTGGATCCTCTAACGTCCATTTAATAATCTCTTCTAATGGCTTTTCCTTTACTACATCTAATGTTAATGCGTTATTTATTGAAGTTTCTTTGAATGTAAATTGTTTTATCAAGTTACCTTGCTGCGCTAATATTTCCATTTCTAACGGAAAATCAAAATTAATTAATACATCGTTAATTATCTTTGATAATTGGTATTTCCCACCGAACCCCCCTTTCTTTTTACCATCGCTGTAATAGACGTGTAAAAAAGTGAGCTCCTTGTCATCATGACTTTCAATAATCAGTGAAGCTTCTTCGCGATTATAATTAATTTCTATCATAAGTTCCTCCTCAGAATAGCACTATGTATATTCAATTGAATCAATTAGATATGATTATTACCATTAGACAGATTTGGTAAATTGAGTTAGATATTCTACCGGACTTATTTTTAATTTTGCCTTAATCCGTTTCATGTTCTTTTGCCCACGATTGGCCGGCTCCTCACGAATACGACGGTAGCCATAACGATCTTCGTGTTCATCATAAATCGCCTAATTTTCAGCTTTTAAATACGCGTCTCGATCTAGTCGCTCCATCTTGTTCACGATATCGTAGTACATGCTGAGTTTGATTTAGAAAGCAATCAACCGTTACTAATTTATCTTCCGGGCTTATTTTTCCCATAGAAAAAAACGCACCTCTTTGTTAGTATTTGTCTAACAAATGGGGTGCAGTTCAACTGCCATTTGGGAATATATAATTAATTCTTATAGGTTAGAACGATTTATTTAAATACTTCTACCTAATCGTTGCTTTAAGGAAATAAAGGAACTATAGAACATTAATGGCACAAGTATAAAAGTGGGAATTAACAACGGTTGTGTTAAATTTCCAATCGGTAATTGCACAAAAAAGGATAATATGTAGCTCATTATGAATAGAAAAGCAAACAAACAGATATTTAACACTATAAAATAAATTAATTTTTCTCTATTTTTTTTATAAAGAAATAGCGCTCCTATCAAAAATAGACCTATAAATAAACTTTCTAAAACAGTATTCCAATATGCTAACTGTTGGATAGCTTGTACATCTTGTAATGTTAGATTATTTATGGATTTCCATTTTTCAGATTGATGATGACGGTAATTTTCTAATAAAATATAACTCAAATAAAATAGTAGCATAGCTCCAACATAAAAATATCTGACTAAAGTGGATTTTCTATTAGTTATTTCTTTATATTTTTTTGCTTGTTCCATAGAAGCGAAAACCCCCTGTAATTCAAAACTCATTTCGGAAACTTATAACTGTATATAAATCTATTTTTGTTCCTTTAGTAATAAAAGGAGCTGTTCGTTTTGTTCAATTAGCTTATCCATTTTTTCACTTAAATCACTCGAATTATTTGCTTTAACCGCGGAATTAATTAATAACCGTCTAATAAAAAGTACAAAGGAAATAAAGAACAAAATAACTAACAGCAACACGATTACTGGAAATAAGACCATATTAACCCTCCTATTATCCATTTTTTAGCATTATACCATATAAATCAATGCACTCCCAAAGAGTCGTTAAAGAGATTTATTTAATACTGTGGAAAATAAAAGATTTTGTTTTTGAAGTTGCTTGATTAAATTCCCAATCTCCATAAATTTGAACCTGCGAAAACCCTGCTCTTTTTAGTGATTCATATATTGCTTCCTGTGTTCTAAATTTCAATTGCATCTTTTCATGAATAACTACTTCTTCCGTGTGTTTTCTTTTCACCGTTTCATAAAACGTAAACACATCATTAGCTAATCCTTCATATTGTGTCCAAATTTCAAGTGGCTCACCGTTCAACAAATCTGTTGCTAAATCAGGTGTCGTATCTTTTTCCCACTCTTCCCACACCTTTACTAATGGATTACGTGTATCGAAAATAAAATGGCCTCCAGGTTTTAACGCTCGGAAAGCATCAGCAACAACCTTTTCCCAACTTTCCTCTGTAAGAAATACTTGTGCAACATTCGCAGTCATAATGACTGTTTCATATGTATTCGTTTGTAGATTTGTACTATCACCAACAATCCATGTTACTTCACTGGAATGTTGCTTATTTTTTGCATATTCAATTGCTTCTTCATTTGGGTCAATTGCTGTAATTTGATAGCCTGCTTTTGCAAAGTGAGTTGTTAATCTCCCTGTCCCACATCCTAAATCAGCTATTGTCTTTACATTGATCTTCTTTAATAATGTTAGAAAAAATTCATCGTCTATTCCCCAACCATTTACTTGGTCATAAACTAACGGAATCATTTATTTACCTACTTTCAAAATATACTTAATACTCCAGGAATTCATTCTCCGATTAGCCATTTATAATAGTTATATTTGAGGGTAATAGCATGGCTAATCAAATGAATTTAACAGGTAAAGCAATTTTATATAGCTACCGAGAGTTAAATAAGCGGAGGATTTACCCTTATTTGAAAAATCGAGCTCATTTCTATGAAAATAAGGGTAGAAATTCCACTTATGGTACATTAACATCTCTATATTTTATGGATTTTTATGAAATAGACGGAATTTCTCCGTTTATTTTAGTGGTTTTTCGCTAAATTTTCTTAATAAGCGGAATTTCTCCGTCTATTTTGGCCGTATAAGCTGGTTGCATTTACTCTCTGCTCTACTATTTTCACGACGGCTCTACCTGTTCCTGCTTTTCTTGAAACTCCATAGATTCCCCGTACTTCATCATCTTATAACAGTATACGAAAAACATAATAACTCCAATGACCGCTACTATGCCTGCCACTAAGAATAATAATCCAATAATGAGATTTCGGGTATGTTCAGCAATATAAAGGAATGTAATCATAAACCATAAACTCCCTACTACTAGATGTTTAATCTTTTTCGTGTAGTTAACGTGCGGTGTGTCTTGAACAAAGCTAAAGAAAACCCCAAAAATATAATAATAGAAAAGAAGTTGAATTATGTTCGATATAAATACGTAAAGCAGATTTACTTCGTATGGAAAACTCTCTAATACACTATAAAGTAAAGGCATTTCTATAAGCGAAATGATGCCTGAAGCATAAGAAAGCAGGATCGCTGTCTTATTGTACTTCGACGTGGCATACTTTTGAATCGCTCTTGCAATGATTATAAAACCGATTATATCCGGTACAATATCAATCCCAAAGTTTAGGTCAATAATAATAAAAATATAGCCAATAAGTAGTTGATAGAAAAATTGTCGCACTCAGTTGTTCCCCTTTTCTACCACAAAGTCTTCAATCCACTTTTCAGGAGGAGTCTCAGCTATGTAGAGCTCAATTTCCTGAGTAAATTGCTCTCTAGACTCAAATTTCCCGTGAAGAATAGCATTCTGATACACAGAATCCCAAATGCGGTAATTTGGAGAGATCTGAATCGATAGCTTCTCGCCTTTTTGCGTATTGTATGGAAGTGTCAGCGGCTTACCCTCTTTAAATAATTTTATATCTGCTGAAGGAAATACCGTTTCCATTTCTTCTATTGTTCCAGCTTCTGTAATAGTAAATATTGTTTCTGATCCACTATCTATTGTTTCTCTACTCTGTACACTCACAAACAAGTATTCTTTCTTTTTTGTTATATTCTCGACTTTCAAAGGGAACTGCTGAATGACGCCATTAGAAAAAAATGCTGTTGCAGTTTGGTTGGATGCAGCAGTTACTGTACTGTATTTATTTTCACTCACTCTAAATTCAACCGAGTGTAAATCATAATACTGATAACTTTGTAAAAATGAATCTTTCTCTTCAATTTCTGTAAAAAAGAATGGATTCGTTTTTTCATTTCCCGGTAATAGCTTTATATCTCCCACTTGAATAGATTTCAAATCAATATCTTCGTTACGGTTTGTAACATAGCTTATTCGAATGAAGTCCTCTTCCCCTTTAAGTAAATACTGTGTTTCAGTTGGAATAATTATTGGTTCTGCAATTTTCTTATTAAGTAAAATAATGCTACTGGATATAAACACAATGAACGTTACAGCAAGCATCATCATAAAACGTTTACTCATAATTTCATCCCTCCCCAGCAAAATTATACCATATTTTGGATATTAATAACCTTTCTATAAAATATATCCCCGCAAAGTGAGCAACTCTTCGCGAGGATAATTATTTAAACAGCATGTTGGGTACGTTTTCTCAAACGAATGAATCTCTAATTCAATGTAAAAATAATATCTCTTTGAATATTTGGTTTCACTTTTACATAGTTCATTTCAATAACTGGACCGGTATTGACTAGGAGGTAAGAGTTTTCAAATTCAAAAACGAGCGAACTTAAAATATCATGATTAGTGTCTTTATAACCGTAACCAATGACTTGATTAATAGTATTGTCATTAAAACTGAATCTAGAATTTAGTATAAAATAATCGTTAGAAATAATTGGTTCTGTCGTATAGTGTAATGGCTCAGGAGTTTCCTGCTCATGAATAATTAACGTATCTTGCCCACTTGTATCTTCAAACCATTCTAATCGCCAATACCAAGTTTCCAATGTGATAGGATTTCTAAGACAAATCACAAATTCACTAGATGTAAGTTCTAATTTCTCATTAATAATTAGTTGATTTGCATAGACACCTACCATCAAACAGTTCCTGATATGTTTTTCAACTTGAAAATTTTGAATCATGAATCCTACTCCTTTTGGTTAGCGATAATTGCTTGCTATATAATCCTGAAAATACCCCTAAAAGTTACATAGTTCATAATAATAAAGCTCTTTTTCTCCATATGTAGCATCGGTTTCCAACACCCTTTCCATCGATCCTTTTACAATGCGGTTAACATGCCATCTATACTGCATTAATAAAGAAGCGACCTGGTGAAGCTTTTATTTCAAAAAAGTATTTTTCTTTCCTTTTTAAACCTTCTAATTTAACCCCTTTTCCAGGGGATATTGGAAATTCATCAATAATTACATCGCCCTTTTCATCTTTTACTCTTAGATACACATTACTATCACTATTAGCATCATTAATAATCTCCTTCTTCCAAAAAACGCTATCATATATCACATAATCTTGAGTATTAATTCCATCGGCAGAGAATCTAATACTTTGCCATTCTTCGCTGTCATCCGTTATATGTGCAATTGCTGTAACCTTTGGGAAAAAGAATTGATTAACAACCCCTACATCTTGTATTACTAGAGCACTTATTGAAGTAATTATAAAGGTCATCAAAATAGCTGTAATAACTTGAAGTCGACGCTTTTTGTTAATGAGGTTAAACGGTTTTTTCGCAACCTCTACATTTGTTTCGACTATTTGTATGGTGGGTTGCTGCATCAGTTGCATAGTTTTTTTACATTCTTGGCAATGCTCAATATGTTCTTCAATTGCAGCACCTGTTTCATCACTACAAATTCCATCTATATAGGACGGCATCAAATCCTTTATAATATTACAGTTCATCCAAATCCACCTTTTCTACTAATTTGCATTTTGCGCGATAATATGTAACCCTTGCCCAGTTTTCACTTTTCTCATAGATGTCACCTATTTCTTTAAAACTTAAATTCATAGTTATTCGAAGTAAAAAAATTTCAGAATACGGTTGTTGTAATTGCCGAATTTCTTGATGGATTTCACGTAGAGTACTTTCTTTAATCATTGCGATATCAGGCAAATCTTCTTTCGAACGTATATCTACACCTGTTTTAATTAAGTAATCAATACTCGTATGATTTCGATGCTTTGCCTTCTTTAAATAATCAAAATAGCTGTGCTTAGCAATTTGACATAACCAAACTGAAATTTTGCATTCGCCATTGTAACGATGAATCGATTTAACCGCTTGATAAAACGTTTCCTGTGTTAATTCTTCTGCTAAATCCTCACTTGATGTTAAACAAAGAAGAAAAAGTTTTACTTCATTTGCATAGGATTTATAGATTTCACTTAAATCCTCCACTGAATACCTCCCTCCAACATCCTTAAATTGAGTTCACTTATATATAGAATGAAACAAAGATTCGTTACAATTAATGCTAAATTAATTTAATGAATTTTATAATCTAATATGTATTGAAATTTCCCAAAAGCGTCGTTTCGGGACATCCTGAACATAAGCAGCTAAAATTTAACGAGGCTGATACAGAAGTAGAAATTTCTTTGTAAAAGGGAAATACTCTTATTAATGAATTGATTTGAGTGAAGAGTCGACTCCTGTCTCAAGAGAGTTAAATAAGCGGAGGATTTACCCTTATTTGAAGAATTGTGCTCGTTTCCATGAAAATAAAGGGAGAATTTCCGCTTATATACGTGAAAATCTTTAAATTCTATGTTTTTTTACTCAATAGACGGAATATCTCCGTTTATTTTGGTGGTTTTTATTTTATTTTTTTTAATAAGCGGAATTGGTCCGCCTATTTTGGTTACTTCTCCTGGTTGCCCCTGTACTAAAACCCCCATAACCTGCAAAATTATACCATAATTTAAATTTACATTAAAAAATCCCCGCGAGGTAAATTACTCTTCGCGAGGATGATCTTTTATACGGTTTGTTTCACTTGTGGCGCAACGGTTTCCCACACCTTTTCTATGCGGTCTACTGCTGCCTGATCCAATGTAAAGCCGTTTTCTGTTTTTGTCACTTGAGAATCTACTATATAGATTGGACTCGATATCGTTGTAGCTCCTAAAATGGAAAGTATCGGCTTCAATGAGTATTCCAAAGCCAATAAATGCGCAATTGATCCGCCTATAGCTACCGGAATCACCGTCTTATTTTCTAGCCCCTTTTGCGGTAATAAGTCGATGAAAGTTTTTAATATCCCTGTAAATGAGCCTTTATAAATTGGGGTTAAGAAAAATACAATATCCGCCTCCCCTACTTTGACGATTTCCTTTGCGATTTCCTTACTTGCAAAATTGGCTGTTATTAAATCCTTTGCAGGCAGTTCGTGTACTTGAATCGTCTCATATGAGATACCGTCTTTATCTAGTACTGATTCAATATATTGCTGTATTCCCGTTAATCGTGACGAAATACTATTACCGCCATTAATTAAGATTGCTTTTGTCATCTTTCACTCCTCCTAAACTTGTTGTAATGCATATCTTGATGGCACTTGCTGTAAGCCTAAATTTTCTCGTAATGTATTGCCCTCATATTCTGTACGGAAGACGCCGCGCTTTTGAAGTTCCGGAATGACCAGGTCAATAAAATCCGTAAATCCTCCTGGGAAGTATGGCGGCATTAAATTAAAGCCATCCGCCGCATCGTTATCCACCCATTCTATTAACTGATCAGCAATTTGACTAGGCGAACCGAAAATAATTCGGTGTCCACGGGAACCGGCAATTTTCAAATACAGTTCACGGATTGAAAGGTTCTCACGCTCAGCAAGCTCGATAATAAGTTGCTGACGACTGCGGTTGCCGTTAGTTGGCGGAATATCTTTTGGAAGTGGACCATCCAAATCATAGCCTGATAGATCAATACCTAGATAATCTTCCAAAAAGTCCAGGCCAATTTCCGGTGTAATTAATTGCTGCAGCTCCTCGTATTTTGCTCGTGCCTTTTCCTCTGTTTCAGCTACATAAACCGAAACACCCGGCATGATTTTTATATCTTCACGGTCACGACCTGCTGCGACTGCCTTATCTTTTAGTTTTTTATAAAAGCTTTGTGCATCTGCTAATGTTTGCTGGGCTGTAAAAATAACATCGGCCTGTTTTGCGGCTAATGTTGTGCCTGCTTCTGAAGAACCTGCCTGCACTAATACTGGTCTTCCTTGCGGTGGTCGGGATGAATTTAATGGACCGCGCACCGAATAATATTCGCCTTTATGATTTAACGTGTGCAGCTTCCCTTTTTTAATATATTCGCCTGTTTCTTTATTACGTGCGAGTGCATCATCCTCATAGGAATCCCATAAGCCTTTTACTACTTCAACAAATTCATCTGCCCGCTCATATCTTAATGAATGGTCTAAATGCTTATCTTGATTGAAGTTACTTGCCTCTGCCTCATAATAGCTCGTGACAATATTCCAAGCTGCTCGCCCTCTACTTAAATGATCCAGTGAAGAAAATTTCCGTGCGATATGGAAAGGCTCATTATACGTAGTCGATGCCGTACCTGTTAAGCCTATATTTTTTGTTACCGTTGATAGAACACTTAATAATGTCAGTGGCTCAAAGCGTACTTGTTCAGCCGGATGTGACAGTTCATTAAAAGATAGGCCGTCACTCAAAAACAGCATATCAAGTTTTCCTTGCTCTGCTTTTATAGCTACTTCTTTAAAAAACTCTACATTCTCACTAGCATCTGTCTGGGCATCCGGGTGACGCCAAGAAGCGATATGATGACCCGTTCCCATAAGAAATACACCTAGTTTTATTTGCTTTTTCGTCATGATGATCCCCCTATACTACTTGCTTTTCGCGTTCAGCCAAAATTTCATGCACAAGTGGAATTACTTTTTCACCAATGTCGGTAATGACCTCTAAATGAGGGAATCCACGAAGTAATACTTTATCAAACCCTAAATCTACAAATTCCACGATACGCTCTGCAACTTGCTTTGGCGTTCCGACTAAGGAAATCGAATTCCCTGATAATACTTGTGTTAAGCCGGCCCAAATATTTGGTGCAATGACAAAGTTATTATCCTTTGCCTCCAGCATTAGCTGATGCAGACGGTTCACGCCAACTGCCCCATTTTTTAATGTGTTTTCATGTTTTGCGGCTAAAACTTCTGGCTCGATTTGACTTATAATTTTATTGGCATTTTTAAATGCTTCTTCTTCCGTTTCACCTAAAACGACCTGGAATGACACACTGTATGATAAATTGCGGTTTTTCTCTTTTGCGAGTTTGACAACCGACTCCAGCTCTTCTTTTGTCGTTTCCAATGTTTCCCCCCACAGCATGTAGACATCCGCTACATCTGTAGCGACTTCTTTTGCAATTGGTGAGGAGCCCCCAAAGAAAATCGGTGGTGCTTCTTTTACCGGTAACGGCAAGTTCGCACCTTTTAATGTGTAAAACTCACCATCATAATCAAACGTCTCTCCATTGAATAAACGTTTTAAAATTTCGATATACTCACGCGTACGCTTGTAGCGATCCGTGTGTGATAAAAAGTCGCCGTCATTTTCCAGTTCCTTTGGTGCCCCACCTGTTACGACGTTTACGAAAACGCGATTATTCGTCCAGTAGTTAACTGATGCGAACTGCTTCGCTAATTGAGTTGGAGCTGTTGAACCGGGACGTACTGCAAATAGGAAATTTAATGTTTTCGTATGGGCAGTTAAATGCGAAGCTGCGACTAAAGAATCGACGCAATTTCCGCCAATTGGTAACAGTAATGTCGAGAACCCGGCTTTTTCTGCAGCTTGAGCGATCTGTGTAATATACTCTACAGAAGGTTCACGATCTGAATCTACGCCAACGCCAGACCATGTTTGCTGGCCTTTATTCGAAACTTGATTCCCTATATACTTACTATCTCCGGAAGTTGGTGCCATTGTAATGAACTCTACATTTGCCATGTTATTTCCTCCTTATTGTACAGCCGGTGCGCTTGGTACTACTTCTTCAGCCGGCAGTTCCTTTGAAATTTGAATTTCACCTGAATTTACCTGTTCTACAACCTGTGCAAATGATTGGTTTGCTGCGATATTAATAAACGAAATCTGTTCTTCCTGCGCTTTTTTATAAGAAAGTTCACAAAACGTTTCAGGCGGTGCGATAAATGTTGTTGCCCCTTGTTCAATGGCTTTACGTAATGTGGCACCGCGTCGACCTTCTGTTAAATCGAGTGCCGGGTTACGAAAATCTTCTATAGAATGGTCTTTTTGAATAATACGTAAAATCGTTCCTTCCACGATTGGTGTTACAATACCTTCATCATTCACTACTACTGCAATTGTCATATTCAAATCCCCCTATTATTTTGTAATGTGCGCGACTTCGGCAGCCTTTTGTAGGCTTTGTGCCAAGTCTGCTTTAATATCTTCAATGTCCTCTAAACCGATGGATAAACGGATTAACCCAGGTGTAACACCACTTGCAAGCTGCTGCTCAGCCGTTAATCGGGAATGTGATGTACTTGCCGGATGAATGACAAGTGATTTTGAATCACCTACATTTGCCACATGTGAAAGGAGCTGTACATTGTTGATAAATGTTTTTGCCGCCTCTAACCCGCCTTTAATGCCGAAGCTGAAAATTGAACCTGCACCTTTTGGTAAATATTTTGCTACTAAGTTTTGCGGGTCATTTCCTTGTAATGTCGGATAATTTACCCATTCCACTAATTCATGCTGTGCTAAATACTCGGCTACTGCCTGTGCATTCACTACATGCTGGCGTACGCGAACAGCCAAAGATTCAAGACCTTGAATAAATAGCCATGCATTGAACGGTGACAATGTTGCCCCTAAATCATGACCTAATTCAAAACGTGCTTTCGCGATAAACGCTTTTTCACCGGCTGCTTCAACAAATGAACGGTTATCAATTAATTCATTTGGTCGTACAAACGTTGGAAAGCGCGTCTCTTTCCATTCAAATTTACCTGAATCAATAATTGCTCCACCTAGAGAAGTTCCGTGTCCACCAATAAATTTTGTTGTTGAATGAACAACGATATCTGCGCCAAATTCGATTGGCTTTGATAAATAAGGTGTAGCAAATGTATTGTCAACAATCAGTGGCACGTCATGGCGATGTGCAACTTGTGCCAATCCCTCTATGTCAGCGATTTCTAAGCTTGGATTCCCGATTGTTTCCGTAAATACGGCACGTGTCTTTTCGTTGATTGCAGCTTCAACTTGCTGTAAATCAGATCCTTCTACAAAACGTACTGTCACTCCAAAACGAGGCAATGTTTTGGAAAATAAAGTATAAGTACCACCATAAAGCGCATTTGTTGCAACAATTTCCTCACCCGCCTGTGCCAAAGTTAATACGGCAATTAATATAGCCGCCTGACCTGACGAAACAGCAAACCCTCCAACTCCCCCTTCAAGTGCAGCGAGACGCTCTTCAAAAACGGCATTCGTTGGATTCGCATTGCGGGAATATAAATAGCCGCTGCCTTGTAGTTTAAAAAGGCTTGCCGCATGCTCTGTATCATCAAATACATAAGAAGTCGTCTGATATAGAGGAACGGCACGTGATCTTGTTACTGGATCTACTGTTTGCCCTGTATGTAAGGCAATGGTTTCTTGATTAAAAAATGTCATAGTTGATGCTCTCCTTTAGTAAAGAAAATTTTTAGTTAACGTAAGCAATTCCTGTTCACTTAGTTCACCCTTGACGGTGTGTACAACTTTTCCGTCTTTCACAAATAAAGTTGTTGGTAATGTTAATATTTCATAGACTTCTTTTAGTTCTCCATTCCGATCCAACAAAATAGGAAACGATAGATTAAATTGTGCTAAATACCGGTTAACTAGTTTCGTTGGTTCCTCCACATTCACCGCAAACAACTCGATATTTTGTGCTTGCAGTGTTGCGTAAGCTGCTTCAAACGCCGGCATTTCCCGCTCACATGGAGGACAATACGTTGCCCAGAAATTGAGAATGTAGCTTCCCTCTGAAGGAATGGTGACTTGTTGACCAGTAGGCGTCAGAAGTTCAATATGATCGATTTTTGCTTCTGCATGACCGCTCGTTACGTTTGATAAAATGGCGTAACTGAGCCCGATAATTAGTACAATAACAAGGGCTAGCTGTGTAGCTTTTTTCATTTCAGCGTAACCTCCACTTCAGGCATTTCATGTAATTCTCCGTAGCTGACATGCGAGATGATTTTATAGGTACCTTGACCATCAAAGCTCGTTTCAATTGAATAAAGTCCCTCGCCTTCATTTGTAGGCGTTACGGTTCCAATCGAAGTACCATCCGGATTGATCAATTCAAACTCAATTTCTACCCCGCTGCTAATCGATTCGTTATTGAGTGTTACATGTGAAGTGATTTTCACTGGCTCAAAGGCTTCCACTTCTTGTTCTGATGCCTTTATCGTCACTTCAATTGTTTCAGCAGACGGTGCGCTACAGCCGGCAAGCAGTAATACGAGTAAATAAAGTAATTTCTTCACTTACTATCCGCCTTTATATTCGTCCAAAACAGCAGACGTTTTTTAATCTTTTCAAAGGCGATCATAACCGTGACGATAATAATACTGTTAAATATAATGCCGGCTAACACATAGTGGTATTGTGAAAAATCACTGTAGTATTGAATGAAGAACCCCATTCCCGATGAAGCACCGAACATTTCAGCAATCGTTAATATGAGGAAGCTCATTGCCAATGACGTACTTGCCCCGCTTAAAATATGAGGTGCACTCGCTGGTAAAACGACTTTCAATAAAAATGTTGGACCTTTTAAACCAAGTGATTTTGCATTATCCAAATAATGCTTTTCTATTAAAAGAACTCCGTGAATCGTTCCTAAGAAAACGGGCCAAAATGCGCCAATAAAAATAAGAGACATCGATGCTGTTTGAAACGTCGGTAAAATCGCGATGACATATGGAATAAACAATGTCGGAGGAATCGGGCTTAATGCATGGAAATATGGCATTAACACTTCTCGCGATCTTCTGTTTAATCCGAAGAACAGCCCCCCTACAACTCCTATGATTAATGCTCCAAAAAAGCCTGGAATGAGCAGCTTCATCGAACTCACAACACCGTTCAAAAGTTCGCCGATTTTTACACTAAATGACTGGATAACCGTTATTGGCTGTGGGAATATAACCGGATTAATCCACGTTGCATATTTTGTGACGATTGCCCAAACCGCAATGAATATAATTCCTATCAAAATAGTAAGATTATAGCGTTTAAAAAATGTGAGCATTCACTCTCACTCCCTACTTAAATGTTTTGTTCATTGAAACGAACTAATTGCTCTTTATAATAAGAATCATCCGGATACTGTTCGATTAATTCACTTAATGCTTTTTCATAAAGATCGATATTGACATAGTCATTCACATCAATGTCGTCAACATTTTCTACATAGCCAATTTCCTTCATTTGTTCCCACATTTGAACGACTTTTTCTTTACTAGGATCTGAAGAATAATGGGAATGTGATTCATTAACAATTTTATTAATTACCTCTTCATCAACATTCATATATTCTTTCGCAGCGGTAATGGCAGCTTCAGGATCTTCAATTTTTTTACGCTCTGCACGGATTATTGCTTTTAAAAATCGCTTATACGCTTCGCCATCGTCTTCAGCCAATAATTCTGAACGAGTTACAACACGGCAGCAAACATGACCTTCCTGTAAGTCATTGCTCCAAGCAACTGCTTCTAGCCCCATCTCAACACCCTGTGCATAAAATGAGTTGGCAGATATGGCAACATCCACTTTCCCGGATGCTACAGCTTCAAGCAGCATACTACCTGTTTTAAATTCGATTATTTCCAAGTCTGTTTTCCAGTCAATACCTGCATCTTCAAGCGCTGATCGGAACACTATATCCGAAGTGAAAATTCGGATTGTACCTACTTTTTTTCCTTTATAGCTTTCAAGAGATGTATACTGTCCGGCATTTTCCTTTTTCGTTAAAATCGGATGACCGCCTTCCAAATGTCCTCCAATAATCGAAAAATCGGAGCCATTGGCGATAAATGTTAAGGGACCTGCAGTACCAAATGTTAAGCCAACATCAATTTTCCCAGCCTGCAAAGCATTTAGCCCATCTGCTGAATTCGCAAAGCCTACCCGATTCACCTCGATGTTTTCCTCTTCAAAATAACCTTCCTGGTGAGCTATATCGACTAACACTCCACCCGCAGATTGACTTAATCCAACAGTAATTTCATAATCATTCGACGCCTTGCCTTGTGAAATTTGCTTTTCATCCCCGCAGGCACCAAGTATCCCTGCCGTTATTGCTAAAGATGCCAGCCATTTCAGTTTACTTTTTTGCATTATCCATCCTCCTAAATTCCTGCTCCATCAGTTATTTCTGTTTTTAAACTGTTAATGATTTGCTCATTCATTTCGTTTAATAATGATTCCCGGAATGCCCGGAATTGCGGGTCCTCAAAGAGTTTTTGACGATTTGTTCCTTTTTTCTGAACCGGTACTTCGATGCTTTTTGTAACTGCACCGTTTTTTCCAGGGGCAAAAATGATAATTCTGTCCGCTAAGTAAATCGCTTCATCGACATCATGTGTTACAAAAACTACTGTGCGCTTTTGCTCAGCACTAATTTGAACGATTAAATCCTGAAGCTTTATACGGGTTACCGGATCCAGTGCCCCGAATGGTTCATCCATTAACAGCAGATCTGAGCCGAAGCTTAAAGCTCTTGCAATAGCTGCACGCTGCTTCATGCCGCCTGACATTTGACCAGGATATTTTTTAATGGCATGCCCTAAATTAACGAGTGTTAAATATTGTTCTGCAATATGCGCGAGCTCTTTTTTCGGCATTTTCTTATTGCGCTGTTTTAAGGCAAGCATGACATTGGATTGTGCAGTCAACCAAGGGAATAACGAGTAATCCTGAAATACTACACCACAATCTGGGTGCGTTTGCCTTACTGATTTTTCATTAATTTCAATGTCACCATGGGAAAACGGCTCCAGGCCAGCAATCATCCGAAGTAATGTGCTCTTCCCGCATCCGGAAGGTCCCATAAATACAAGGAATTCACCTTCTTTTACTTCGAGCTGAATATTATTGAGTATTTTTGTCTTGTCATCATAGCTAAAATCAATATTATGCACTTTAATTTTTGTTTTCTTCTGAGTCTGTTCCAAAATTGGTAATTCCGGTTCTTGAACTGTGCGCTCTAATAGTTGAACCATTAAATCACTCTCCCAGTAAAAATTTTTTACCTAATGCTTGAAGCGATGTATCGACTGGAACATGCAATGTCATCGTTCGAAGGTTGCGCCAATAGCGATCAAATCCATAATGACTCGCTGTAGACCGGCTTCCCATCACTTCAAATATTTTGGAAGTAATATCTAACCCAACCTGCGTAGTAAATATTTTCGCTGTCTGTAGGGCATTATCCAGTTCACTTCGGTCATCTGCTGTTATCGTTTCAGGATGATCCCATAGCTGCTGCAGTAATTGATCCGCTTTTTTTACAACCAAATTCGCTGCTTCAATCTGTACATAAAACTGTCCGTAGTGATGTTGAATGATTGGATCTTCAATTGCAGAAGTCTGTGTCATTGTACGCGGTCTTGTTTGTTCTCTTGTATAAGAAAGAGCTGATTTCAATGCACCTTCTGCAATACCAAGATACACATGGTTTAATACAAATGTTGCAATATTTAGGCGGAGCTGCGAAAACTCGCTTGCATAAAAACCGCGTTGCAATACTTCTGAAGGAAGCACTTCCACCTGCTGAAATTGTATGGACCCACTATCAGTTTGCCGTTGCCCCATATTATCCCAGTCTCCATTTATTTCTACACCTATCCGATTACTCGGAATAACGGCCAACAAAGGTTCATTTTGGCCATCCAGTAAAGCCGATACTAATAAAATATCCGAATCGACACTGCCTGAACAAAATGGTTTAATCCCGTTTAATACATAACCAGTCGGAGTTCTTTCAGCTTTTAGCTTAATATCTACTGGATTGAAAGCATTTCCCCAAAAGTAATTATGCTTAGCTGTCTCTCTGTAATAGTGATCCTTTTGCTGCGTAGTTCCACATAAATGCGGTGTAACTAGATTAATAAAATGGTAACCAAACACATGTGCAAGCGAGCTATCTACACGGGCGAAAGTTCTTATAACATTAAATACATCATGCCAATTACCACCTAAACCACCGTATTCAGTCGGAATTATAAGTTTTAAAAGCCCGCTTTCTCGTATTAAATCCCGCTCGTGCTTTGCATTACCCCCATCTTTATCCCGTTTCACTGCAGTTTTCGCAAACTGAGTGGCGAGTTGAAGGGCTATCTCTTCAAAGTGTGCAACTGCTGTCATCATACCTGCTCCTTTAAATAAGTAATAGAATTTTCTTGCAATTCAGTAATCTTAATTCGTAAGTTTACAGAGGCATTTACCCAAAGTCAATAGCGAATTTAAACAATTCATACAGGAATAATATGTTTTTAGCGAATCAGTGTATTAAAACGCTTTACAATGTAATTTTTAACAGTTATTTAATTTTAATGGTGCTTTGCATGCCAATCGCTCTTCATCTGCAGAATTATTTTATTACCGGCAAATTTACTCGAGTAACCCAATCATGTATAAACCTTTCTTGATGTGAGTTCAAATGAGGCAGATTATTTCGTGAAAAGAACCGATGCTCGTGACTTTCCTCCGTGCTTTGAAGTAACTCACCAGAAAAACAATTTGAATAAAAAATGATCTGCACACTAAAAACTTTATCGCCATTTTGATATTGTGAGAATCCCTCTTCACCTGAATAAAGACCAAACAACTTTAATTGCTCGACTTTTAACCCTGTTTCTTCTAAAGTTTCACGCATAGCAGTTTCATAAAAAGTTTCCCCTGGTTCCATAACGCCACCCGGAATTCCCCAAACATCATGATCTTTTCGATGTTGTAATAAAATCTGATTATCTTTTTCAATAATAATGCCGCAGCCTACAGTCATAAGCATTTCATTTCCTATTAGCTTCCGCATTTTTTGTATGTAATTCATAATTCCCTCCTTGAGTCTCTTTCTTATTAAGTTGGAAGATGCATTCTATAGTTACCGAGAAAGAGTTGAAGTTGTGTTCGATATTCTAATCAAGCGGTAATTAAATCTTACCTATAAATATTCCTATATTTTACCATATGGTAATCAATAAAATAGGCACTATTATTGGTATTTAATGGTATAATTTTGTAATCACATTTAAAGGAGAGAGGAATATGACAGTCATTACTTTTACGATCATCAAAGAATCGGAGGGTATGTTGGTTTAAAATAGTTTTGTCACTTATTCTCCGATTTGAGAGTTAACATTACTCGATAAATTCGGAGGTCATTAAATTGAACATTAAAACTGCTTACTATGTAATGACGAGTTCTCGCTCGTTTTGTATTCAAATTGTTTTTACACTAAATGCTATTTACTATGTATCGCAAGCAGGTCTAAATCCATTGCAGTTAGTATTACTTGGAACAATTATGGAGTTGGCCATTCTTTTTTTTGAAATACCTACTGGTTTAGTTGCTGATATTTTTGGACGTAAAAAATCACTAATTATTGGGACTTTCATTATCGGGTCAGCTCATCTTTTAGAAGGTAGTATTCCTTCATTTTGGGCAATTGCGATGGGTGCTGCTTTATGGGGCATTGGATGGACGTTTATTAGTGGCGCAGAAACGGCTTGGATTGCAGATGAATTAGAAAATAAAGAACTTGATATTACTTTATTAAAAGGAGCGAAATTCAGCTCGCTAGGTAGTTTCTTGGGCATCATTATGAGTGTGCTGATCGCTATTGTTTTTACAGTGCAAATAGCCATATTACTTGCGGGTGGCTTCCTTATTTTAATTGCGATTATTTCGATAAAAGTTATACCCGAAACAAAATTTATAAGTATAGTGAGTGAGGACTCTTCTAGTATTCAACAAATGAATGGAGCGCTAAAAGACAGTCTTTCACTAATTAAAGGAAATAAAATATTAATTAGTCTTGCGGCAATTACGTTATTTACCGGTTTTGCTAGTGAGGGTTTTGACCGACTTTGGGGTCCTCATTTTATTGAAGGCTTTGAAATGAATGAAGAACATGCAATTTATTGGTTTGGTGCTTTTTATGCAGTTGCTTTTTTACTAAATATTGGCTTACTTAAAATTATAGAAACATATGTAAAAGAGCGTTTTGCCATTATTTTAGTGTTACTTAATAGCTTGCTTATAATTGCGATGGTATACTTCGCAATTACTGAACTGTTTTTAGTAGCGGCAATTTTATACTGGGTAATCGCATCACTTAGAGCAGTGAACTATCCATTAATAAGTGTCATGACGAACAAACAACTACATTCACAAGGTCGAGCAACTACGCTTTCGTTGTACGGTCAATTGGATGCGTTTGGCCAAGTAGCTGGTGGACCATTAGTTGGCATAATTGCACTTTATACATCGCTGCAAGGTGGAATTATCACCTCTGCTCTTTTAATTATGCCTACATTATATTTTTTATGGAAATTAAGAAAAATCGCTTAATCACCTATGAATGATTATTAATACAGAACTTTTTAAACTATTACAGAGAGTTAAATAAGCGGAGGATTTCCCCTTATTTAAAAAAATATGTTCGTTTCACTGAAAATACGGGTAGAAATTCCGCTTATGTACACTAATACCAGTACCTTTGATGTTTATTCTAATCAATAGACGGAATTCCTCCCCTTATTTTGGTGCTTTTTTAATTTATTTACTTAATAAGCGGAATTTCTCCTTCTATTTTTAACAAGGGTTAGTCCTAATAAAAACAATTAATATTTTTCAATCTTAATTGTCATTTTTACTTTCTCTTCGCCCGTTGTTTCTCTTTCAGAAATATTTTTAATCGAATCTTCAACTAGTTGTTGAATTTCCGTACCATCAATATTAGTATCCTTCGGGAAACCTACTGATACTGTATATCCATCAGCACCACCAATTTTATTACATCCAACTAACAAGATTTAACAAAGAACACTTAAAAAAGTCACGAAATGCTGCTTCACCAGCGTTTCGTGACTTTCCTGTTCCTCTTATGTAATCCCTGTTACTGCATTACTTGATAATAAAAATAAATATTATAGATTGCTGGGACAAGCAGCGCAAAAGCGAGCGATAATACAGCGCCCCACTTGTTATAATTTAAAAGCTGCTCGTTGCCGCTTCTCATATGCTGTAAAAAAGAAAGCGTAAAATATAGACAGCTTATTAAGAAAATCGGCGTCACAAAGGATATCCATATTGCCGAATTAAATTGATTCATCATTTCCATAAAATCACCTCATTTTCCAGTATACTGTAAGTAGCACTAAATGTGACTACAAAATAAAAAAGCGCACACCTTTTCATAACGGGTTCGGAATCGGAACACGGGGGAAAAACATTAAATAGCATACAAATTGGGGACGCAACTCGCATATGAATTGGCGTCTTTGTTTTTGTTGCTATATCAACGTTATGACTTGAAATTTGGGTGAATCTGTATAGCAATTAGCAAGGTAATTCACAACACCGCATAATATTAGGTGCTGTTGCGAATTACAGTGCTAATTCTGATGCTAATAAGCAAGTTAATTGGATGTCGGGAAATCACTTTGAAATTAACTGAATACATTGAAGGGAACAAATTATTTTATGATAAAATAGAGATATACGAAGTCGGCTTGCTCAACAAACGGAGTCAGATTATGTGGGAGTTTTTTGATAGAACGAAAGTCAAATTTCACCAGGAGGTGCTCATTTGGAATCGAATAAACGATACACTTGGAAGAGCTATGTCTTTTTAATCACAAGTGTTTTAAGCGCTATATTTATGCTTTTATTGGACCTGATTTTGACTGCGACAGGTGGAAAATTCACAGGGGCTTGGCTTTTGTTAATATTATTGAGCTTAGTCGTTTCAGTGGTAATAGGCATCATTGCTTTATTCTCAAAATCGGAAGGGAAAATTATACCTATAATAGCAAGTGTTTTGACTGTAATTAACGTGAGCATAGTGGTTTTTTTCCTATGGTTCGGTGCTAATTTTGCAACTAGTTTATAATACAGTTAACGGACGGGATTGTTAAAGAAGTCACTATAATAGAATATGGCAAGTAAAAACGCACAGACAACCCTGTGCGTTTTTTAATTTTCAGCATTTTCTCCCCATCAACCGAACCCGTTAACCTTTCATGATGTGCACCGCAAAAATAATGTTAATTCGATTTTAAAAAACTCGGATCCATATAGGCTGGATTTGGGTATTTGTAGAAGCCTTCACCTGTTGAAATGCCCATTTTGCCTTGATCAATCATTTCACGTTTTATTTTGTCGGCAACAAATTTTGCAGCCGGGTCATGCTCTGCACGCATTAAATTCAGGTTATATGGTGTTTCCATTCCAACGATATCATAAATGGCAAATGGTCCACGAGGTGAGCCCGTTGAAATCATCCAGTTTTTATCGATTGTATGCGGATCGGCATTATCCTTTACCCAAAGCTCCATTGCCGCAGATAAAAATGGAACTAGTAATGTGTTTAGAATGTAGCCAGGCTGCTCTTTTTTCAGCACAAACGGAATCATGCCGATTGCACGGGCGAAATCCGCCACCTGCTCCACGTACTTTGTATCTGTTCCCGGGTGTCCCATTATTTCGGCAGTATTGTTTTGCCAAATGGAGTTGGCAAAGTGCAATGCAAGGAATTTTTCAGGACGACCTGTATACGCTGCAAATTGGCTTGGCAAAAAAGTAGAAGAATTTGAAGCAAATACTGTTTTCTCAGGCGCTACTTTCCCAAGATTTTCATAAAAACTCTGTTTAATTTCGATGCGCTCTGGTACTGCTTCTACTACGATGTCCGCATCTTTTGTTGCCTCCGCTAAATCAGTGAAAAACTTCAGACTGCTGAATGCTTTTTCAGCACGGTTAGTATCATTAAAATACTCACCATATGTTGTTTTTAATGTTGCCATACGCCCTTTTGCTGCCTCAATAGCTCCAGAATTTATATCATAAACACTTACATTAAAGCCGAAAAATGCGGACTGAAATGCTATTTGACTCCCTAAAACACCACTACCTGCAATCGTTACATTATTAAAATGCATAAAAACCGCTCCTTTTAGTAAAATCATTTCTAATATTCAAGAATAATTTATCTATTTTAAGGCGAGTTAACGGTATTATATACATATAAAGAAATGTTAATTTAAGGAGAATTGATGGAGGGATTATTTGAAGAAATATGGATTAAGCTTAGGAGTCATGTTCGTTGTAGGCTTTACAGTTTTTTTATTTTACTTTAAACAGCCGACTTCCATTATGGAATCGCTTCCTGCGGTTATTGTCGGTGAAGAATTTGAAAATGCTGCACTCTTTGAAAGAGAAACTATTAATTTAAACCAAGAACAAAAAAAGCAGCTGCTTGAGCTACTTGACGAAGAAAATTATCGAAAAAAATTAATTCCTAACTTGCCAAATACTAAAAAAGAAATTGTTTTTGACCTGTATCTCACAGGGGCCGATCGTTCATTTTTTCTATATATTGATTCAATAAAGGAAGTCATTCTTATTGAAAATAATGGGAGGCTAGAACCATTTACTATTATAGATGCTCGTGACCTATTAGCCTTTGTGGAAAGTTTAAAATAACGGGGGGTTGTCAAACGATATGACGCCCCTCCCCTAGTTTTCAAATAAATTATTGAATATCCACATGCAAAAGTTCAGTGAATAGGAAATCTTCATAGTCATCAAAAATAAAGGTCCATGGCATTGAAGTATTTGGAGGAATATTCAGTTTTGGAATGGTGAATGCTTTTGCAAAAACACCCTTAGCTGTTGTGCAGGTAACTTCTCTATTTTGAAAATTTAGCACTTCTTCACTTCTATTATGAATGAGTACTGTTAGGAGCAGCTGCTGCCGATGATTTAATGCTTTTCGTACGAAGCAGCACGAAATCTCATCCGTTTCTTCATCTTTAGAATGATGAAATAATTGTTCGATACTGAGGCGGTCTTGTTTTGCAATCGTTTTATCCCATGCCGCTTCAAATTGTAGTTTTTGTACGATAATAACCTCTCCTTCCCGTTTTTTCAGCAAATAAGCTAGAATACAACCATTCTTACAACATCCGTGTTACAGTAGAGTAGAATCTTAAAAGATAGAAGGCGAAAAAATGATTGAAATAAAAAATTCCCCAATTAGTGAGGGAGAATATACTCGCGGTGTTTTTGCGCAAGAAGCAATACCGGAAGGCACTTTATTCCACCAGGCTCCTGTCCTAAGTTACCCGAATGAGCAGCATAAACATATTGAAAAAACCAGTCTTGCAGATTATGCATTTGAGTTCGGTGTAGGCCGATCTGCGATATTATTAGGCTACGGGATGTTATTTAATCATTCTTATACGCCAAATGCTACGTATGAAATAAACTTTGAAAATGAAACATTCGATTTTTTTGCCTACAAAGATATTAAAGCTGGCGAAGAAATTTTTATTAATTATAATGGTGATATCGATGATAATGATCCATTATGGTTTAATAAAGAAGAAGAATAAGTATGGTATCGAGAACTGTCTAAAGGTAACTTTAAACAGTTCTTTTTTCAATTTTCTTTAAAAAATCTAAAATATCTTCTGCTAGCAAATCACGTTCTTTTCCTAATGAAATAAGATGTCCACTATTTTTATATAGCTTTTTGCAGACAATATTTCCGTTAACCCTCTGTTCGATTAAATCAATGCTCTTATGAAATACCCCTTCATCCAACCCGCCCTTTGCTAAAAACAACGGCTGCTTCATCGCGTGTACTTCCTTTCCGGACTGGACGATAAATTGCTGAAAGGCAATGAATTTTTCGATAGGTCTTGGAAAGTGTTGACTCATAAACTCCTGTATTTCATGTTCCGTGCTTCCATTATTTTTTAAATACCGCTTTGAAAAATGGGCCGCCCTTTTTTCTAGCTCTGCCGCTGGACGTTCCAATATAGGCGAGGAAATAATGCAAACTGCTTTAATTTGCGGAAATTCATTGGCCAAGCGAATACTTAACACACCACCTAAAGACTGACCAATCAAATAGATTGTTTCATATTTTTGCTCAATTAGATACTTAACAGCCTCTCTACTGCCGGCTGCTACTTTTTCAATGGAACTTGCAAATAGATGCTCAGGTGTAGCACCGTGTCCTGCCAGGTTTGGTGCATAGCATGTATAACCTTCCTCATGAAGCTCTTTTGCTAAATACTGCATTTCCTTCGCATTACTTGTATAACTATGTAAAAGTAAAACCGCTTTTTCGTTGCCCCGTAAAAAGATATTTTCAACCAACTGCATCGTAATCTCCTTTATGAATAGTTCAAATTATTATAGCATAGCACCCATCTATTACTTATCTTATTTGGATTAATAGGTTTTCAAAACCGAAATGATGAAAATGTTTCATGTTTCAGCTACAATGATGGGTGAGTGAAAAAAACTTGAAAGGAGAATCATTATAATATGAAAACAATATTATTATCGATTCTAGCTGCACTAGTTTTATTCGTTCCAAATGCTGCAGCACATACTTATTTGGATACGACAAAACCGGAAAATGGCGAAGTTGTTGTAGAACCGCTGCAATCTATTTCGCTTACATATGCCGGTAAAATCGAACAAGGTAGCACATTTAAAGTCATTACAGCTAATGGCGAGCAAATGGAAACTAGCAATATGACTTTAGTAGATGGTGTGTTAACTGGTAGTTTTGATAACCCTTTACCGAATGGTGATTATACAGTTCAGTGGAACAGTATAAGTGAAGACGGACATCCATTATCAGGAGAGTTTTCTTTTACTGTCAATGCACCTGAAACAGAGGAAGCTGAAGAGAACGTTGAGCAGGCTGAAGTAGAAGATTCGGCACAAGTTGATGTATCTGAATCTGAACCCGTAAGTGTAGAGGATGATAAAAATAATATGCCGTTGCTGGTCGTTGGCGGTATGTTACTAGCTATTATTTTCATTAGTATAATAATACTTTTAGCACGGAAAAAGACTAAATGATAGCTATAACGATTTTTAGCCAATTTCTGCTCTATATAGGCTTATCGATTTTAATGGGGACATTTATTCTAAGCTGTATCCCCACTTCGTTACGTCCGCAAGTTTATATTTCAAAAAAATGGTTAATGATCAGTACGATTGCTTTACCTATTGTATCGTTTGTTCCTAATTTACAATTGCTTACAATATTGACGCCGCAATTCGGATTTTTCGCCTCAATATGGATGCTCCTATCAAAATTTAAAGTCGGACATTCATGGCTTGCCATTGTTGGCTTCACGATTATTTTACTATTAATCGTTCGAATGTATGTAAAACATGAGTCGAAGCTTAGTGCTGTGATGGGAATTTTAGTCCTTATCGCAATTATGGCTGCAATTGGCTATATTAGTCACGCAGGGTCGATGTCAGGCATTGTTGGTTCCATTTTCGACTTTGTTCATTTGCTTGCTGTAAGTGTTTGGCTCGGTATTTTAATCATGATTAGCTTCTTCTCAAAAGACGCGGCAAATTGGGAAGCTTATTTAAAATGGTTTTCACCGGTCGCACTTGTGTCTCTTACAGCAATTGCATTAAGCGGTGTGATGATGACTGAAGCGATTGTTCCTGGCTATATAACAAGCTGGTCAAGCAATTACGGGCAATTTTTATTTATTAAACATGCATTGCTTGTACCCCTTACCGTAATCATTTTGGCCAATGCGCTATTAATTAAACTGAATATAAAAAAGCCGTTATTTGAGCCTCGTACGTGGGTCATAATGGAGACTACTTTATTGATCATTATTTTGTTCATTACAGCGCTATTCAGTGAACAACAGCCACCAAGCTTTACTGTACAGGAAATTTCACCATTTTTTGAGCTTTTTTATAGTAGCTCGGTTGAGACAGGCATGCGGGCATATTTGCAAATGACTGGAATCGGCTTAGGCTTTTTCTTACTTACCGTCCTATTTATTGGGCTGGTCATTGTAAGCTATATTAAACAGCTTCCTATTATAATTTCAGCAGCTATGACTTTCGCTGTTGGTTTATGTTTTTATATGGGCTTTATGTCGATTGTGTTTTTTAAATGATTTACAACTGAAATATATATGGCAATATCGAAATGTGCTAGGATAATCCCCTCAACTTCAAAAACCGTACAAATTTTACGATGAGTAAAGTTTGTACGGTTTTATTATTGTGTCTCCTTAGTAGCCGTTGTTCTCCGTTACGGCGGACGCTTTCCTGGGGGCACGAGGCCAACACGATGTTGGTCACAAAAGCGTTGCCACAGGACGTGGCGTTTTTAGCTTTTGTTCCCTGCGCTCTCCCACGTGCTCCTGCGATTACTCGTCGCAAAAAAAATTTTGCTTGTCTCCTGGGAGTCGCCGCCTTCTCTCCGAACAACTTCATTTCTTCTATAAAAAATAAATCTATAAACATTTCAAGCATAAAAAAAGGACATTCTTTGTAGAAATTTGAGTATCTCACTTCTAAATTCTAACGAAAGAAATGTCCCTATTTTATCTAGTTCACTATTCTTAAGCAAACTTCTTATTACGCATATAACGAATGAGCGATGCAATAATTAATATGATCGTTAATGCGATCGTTCCGTATTGCATTGTAGTGTCGTCTGTTTTGACAGCGATACCGATTAATGCCCAAACAATTACTAAAACAAAGAAAATATCATGGGAAAGTGCAACTGCCAAATAACCGAGGATGACTGCAACTGCTACAAGTACAATAGAACCGGCTACTTCCGAAATACCAAGGTCCACATTGTAATATTTTAATACATAGCTCATATTGGCAATTGTCGCAACTGAGATCCACGCTAAATAAAATGAAAATGGAAAGCGTTCAGATAAGGCTTTTTCTTGATTGTTGTACTGTAAATAAATCGCAATGAGTGTGAACAGTAATAAAAACATAACAATAATAGATAAAATGAATTGCTCATAATGCCAGCTAAATAACCAAGCAATATTAAATACACAACTTAAAATAAATAAAAAGCCTACTTTTGATTTAAAACGGTTTTCTTTCACCTTTTTGTAAATTGCAATTAACCAAATTACTAATAATAGATAAATGAGTGACCAAATCGAAAATACATAGCCAGCTGGTGTAAAGAGTACATCCAGCCTATTCGAAATTTCAGCTGCTGTCACCCCGTTTATTGGTAGTGTATTGGATAATGCATTGACGACAATTACGGCAATCAAGGCAATCCACATGACAATATATAACCCCATAAAGTCTCACCCTTTTTCTATAAGATTAGGTATCTATACCCTACCTATTAAAAAAGTATGCGACCGTTCCAGGCATTATAAATAATCCACCTTTAAAATATAAAAAATCGATTAAATGCCTAAGTAGCAATTAATCGATTTTTAGGATTTACTGTTTTTCTAATGCAAGTTTCATACCAAATCCGATTAACACTGCACCAGTTAACCCTTCAATAGCTGATTGTGTAGATGGTTTTTTCATAAAATTACGTATTTTGTTTAATAAGAATACATAAACAGCAAACCATACAAACGTAAGTACAATATAAATAATACCCATTGTTAAGAAAGGCCAAAATGGCTCACTGCCTGCTGCTAAAAATTGAGGTAAAAATGTTAGGAAAAATACCGCCACCTTAGGATTTGTAATATTCGTTACCAACCCTTGCCTAAAATAGGAATTCCCCTTTGCTTCGATCGTCGGAACTTCATCGATCTCTGTTTTTTTCACACGCATAGCAAGCAATGTTTTTATCCCCAAATAGCATAGATAAGCGGCACCTACATACTTTAACACAGTAAATGCTATAGCAGATTTAACGATAAGGGCTGATAATCCGGCAACCGCAGCAACTGTATGAACAGTTAAGCCTACACATGATCCGAGCATCGTCTGAAAGCCGCCCTTTTGTCCATTGACGATTGTATTTTTCGTTACAATGGCTGTATCAGGGCCCGGCAAAATAATTAACAGCACACATGCAATAATAAAGAATACGATATTCTCCATTTCCTCACCTTCGTTTTCTAAATTTTTAGTTATTTTAACATAATTAAGACGAAGGAAGCTACATACATTTTATTTTTGTTGGCTCATCACTATAGCATATAAGGGAATATTTTACCGTTATTTGAATGATGTAGATTATTTTAAGGATAAATAAAGGAACGTTTTACCGTTATTTTAAATAAAATCATGAAATTTCATGTTTTTTAGGTCAATAACGGAATTCCGTTCCCTTATTTCCGTTATTTTTTATGTTATTTTAAAAATAACGGAAATTCATTCCTCTATTTTTTTCATTAAGCAATTTATTTATTTGTCAGTAAGCTGATTTTGTCAGCAGCCTCATCTATTATGACATCTGCATTTACCTGTCCATTGTAGGAAATATACATTACGGCATTTTCTTTTACGAAAATAAATTCTTTAACTTTATCTCCTTCATGAATTAGAAGTTGGTCAAATTTTTTATGTGTTGTTTCAGTAAAAATATTTTTATCATTGCTTTCATAATTACTTTCTTTCATTAAATCTTTTACTAAAGGATCCACAAGGAATTGAAAACGTAGCTGATAAATATTTGAGAATATTATTGGTGCGTATGAGTTATTTGGATCAGTCCATTCCCCTGTTTTTTCTTCACCATTCTCAACAGTCTCATATATGATTGGGGCAAAAGCACTCCAATTAACGCTAACATAGTTACCCCATTCCTTTCTTACTAAATTCGGATTATCTTCAATCGACTCCAGTCTGACAATCGGTAATGACGTATCCTCCCTCGGTAACGTCAAATGATCCATTTTAGTTATTTGGTAAATCGGGATAATTATAGCAATTATTGCAATTACGATATTAAATATATAGGTAATTTTATTATATAAAAAAGAGAGTTCCCAAGGTTTATGGTGATCGATCAATTCACCTTCTATTAATTTTTTACGTACCCGAGTAATTCCCCACCAGCTTTTAAAACCAGATATTATATATAAGGAATTAATTACAGCTAAAATTAATGTAACTTCTAAGCCCCCGTCAATTAAAAGCAATATTTTGGTATTATCAAGGAACCAAAATCTGTATAATATGAAATGTATTAATGCTACCCCTCCTACTGTTACAAGTAGATTCAGCAGCATTTTTCTCTGAAGTGATTTTAATACAGCCATATATTCTACCGAATGGAATTCTACCTCTTTCGTCTTTCTTTCAGTCGGGGCTGAAAAAATATGGAAGTATCGGTCACTCGCTATATAATCCCAGCCATTTTCCTTATATAAATCGATTTTGTCATTTGAAATATATTTATCCTTCGCCAGTTCCAATCGGTATTCCATTTGCTTTCGTTCGCCTTTTTTAAACTTAGCAAAATGGGTACCAATATCATATATATGGAGGCCTTGTTCGGACATATCCGAAAACCAACTCTCATGTTCTCCGACTTTCCAAAAATCAGCAGGTCTTAACTTGCGTACAGTTTTCGTCATTCTTTCAACCTCCTTCTTCTGGATCTGTTCTACTTAAATAATTGACCGATTACTTTAGGTATCATCTGTATCATTTCAACAATTGAAAATGAATTCTCGACTTTATCAAACTTTTCTTCAGAATGATCTTTAATAGGCAGTGGCTTAACTGTATCGCCCTGTATTGGTTCATAATCATCTTGAAACTGAATTCGAATCGATTTTGCTTCGTTCATATCGGCTTTATCCATTACTTGAAAGTGAATGTGCGCTTCCGACGAATTGCCTGAATTCCCACATTGACCAAGCAGTTGCCCTTCTTTTACTGTATCCCCGGGTTTTACAACGATTGAATCTTTCTTAAAATGAGCAATCATACTGTACTCCTTATTAGGGTGGGCAATGACAATATAATTTCCTGCAGTATTCTCTTCATCCATTTCCCCAGGTACATTATCTTTTATGTCTGAGACAACTGTTATTACTTCCCCTGCATATGGAGCTACAACATCTGCATTAAAGGCATAGTAATTAGCATTCAATGTCGGTGAATCCGTATAGCTTCTGCCAGCTTTCATGATAATTAGATCATAGGCATACCGCTGCTGTTCATATGGATAGTGGTAATTGACGAATTCATTCGTACCGCCCCAAAATACAAACCATTCCTGTTCAATGGGCATACGATATTTATTTTTCGTAAGTTTCTGATCCGTTTCAGGAAATGTAACATATGGCTTTAAATAAAGACTTTGAATGACATTTTCCACATCAAATGCAACGACGATTGCTTTTTTCTTCTGATTATCTAGCCAGACAAATTGAGTGATGTCATCGTATTGAAATTGATGGGCAATTTCATAATGTGTTACACCTTTATTGTATTCCTTCCCAACTTCAATAAAATCATCAACAGATATTAAAGTGTGGAAATCCGCAGTAGTAGCGTTATAAATTGTTTTAAATTCATTATTAATAAAATATGTACCGAACGAAAGTGGATCCTGTATAGACATAACAATCCCTCCTAAAAGTTCTTTATACGTTTACGTTTCAAGTCCAGCTTTCGTTTCAAAAATTTGGATATTCTTCATCTATTTTTCAGCAGACGTTGCTAATTTTTGGGCAATATTTTCTATAATTAGATCAAACTCTGCATAACCGATGTATCGTACGTACATGACTACGTCACCTTTAGCAGCAACTATTTTTTTCATACCATTTTCCTCATATACCATTAGTTTATCGAGTGTGGCATGTTTTCTTTCTATATATAAATCCATTTCCTTTTCATACGAATGCCACTTTATTAAATCGGATATTAAAGGCTCTACTAAAGATTGAAAGGTTAGTTTATAAACTTTCGAAGTGATAGTAGGAGAATATGTACTACCGTCATCTAACCATACCTTATCTTCAACGATACCACTTTCATCTACCTCATACTGTACAGGTGCAAAAATCCCCCAATTCGTCGAGTAGCGGTTTGCCCAATCCACTTCATCGATATAATATTCATCACGTTTAAGTAAAGGATTCTGTTCAATATCAGCCAAACGGACAATCGGTAAGCCTATATCCTCTTGTGGCAGAGTATAAGTATCCATCTTTATTAATTGCATCACTGGCAATATAGTACTGACAAGCGCTACTCCAAAAAATATAAACGGAAGAACAGAATTTTTATGCAAACTATTTTGCCATGGGGCATGATGGTTTATTGCTTTTCCTTCCTTTAAATCTCTTTTTAATGAACGGATTGCCCTTGCTGCACCTATAGAGTAATACACATAGTAAAGAAGGATGATACCCATGATACTTTGCTGAATCATACGACCTTCTACTAATCGTAAAACTGGTGTTCCATCCAAAAACCAAGTAGCGCTCAGCAGACCGATTGATAATGGTACTATCAATGACATTGCGATTAAATTAACGAGAAGAATTTTACTTAATTGCTGTAACGTATAAGCCTGTTCCGCCGGGTCTGTATGTATTTCGGGTGCATTGCTCTCTTCCGGCGATGAGAAGACATGAAAATATTGATAGCTTGTTACATGTTCCCAGCCATTCTCTTCATACAAATCTATTTGTTCATACGAAATGGATTTTTTCTTCGTTACTTCCATGCGATACTCAATCCGATTCGGCTCCCCTTTTTTAAAATGAATAAAATGAGTCCCTATTTTATGAAGGTGCAGCCCCATTAAAGACATATCGGAGAAATAGCTTTCATGCTCACCGATGCGCCAGTATTCAGATGGTCGAATTTTACGTACAATTTTACTCATCGTTTCCCTCCTCTAAAATGCGGCTGTCATAAATTAAAGACTTCAACCTCTCGTACTCCACACGTAATGCCTGCTCGCCCTCTTTCGTAATTTCATACGTTTTTCTTCGTCCATCATCCTTTGCCAGAACAATTAAACCGTCCTTTTGCATACGTGAAAGAACTCCGTATAATGTGCCTGGTCCCATTTTTAACCGTCCGCGCGATACATCTGTAATTGATTGCATTAATTGGTATCCGTGGTTTGGACGTATTAACGCTAATAAGACGTAATACATTGCCTCTGTCATCGGTCCACCATTATAGGACATGTTCATCACTCCTTTTTATTATGTGTCGCGATATATCGTATAACATAATAGTAAAGTATGCAGAAATACTTGTAAACTTTATTTTTAAATGTAACTTTCAGGGGGTTAACTCCGTCTAACAATTATGGAGGGATTATTATATGAAAAAAATAATGTTACTCGTTTTATCACTGACTATTACATCAACGCTACTTTTTGGTTGCCAAACAAATGAAAGCAGTACAATAAACAGTGGTGGAAATAAACTTAAACAGCAGTCAGAGGTAGAAGAGGTTCCAACAATAAAGATCAATGGGCAAATTAAAGAAATTAGTATTTCAAAAACTAATGGAAGCAACAAAATTGTTCTTGAAGATAGTTCTATTGAGACGTTAAAAACTATAATTATGAGTGGTATAAAAGTAAATGGCATAGCGGATATGACTAATCCAGAATATTATATGAACATTATTTATGAGGACGGAAATATACAGTATTTTCATCTATGGATACATGAAAAAGGTGAAACAAGCACTTTGATGAACACCGAAGATACCCATACAGCTTATACAGTTGGCAAAGAAATGACGGAAAAATTAATTGAGTTTATTAAATAGCATACTTTCAAGACAGCCCAAATAAAAAGAGCTTTGTACAAAACAAAAAATACCGATCTCCCAATAGGAAAGATCGGTATTTTTCTGCTACTGCCAGAATTGTTCTCCGTTACGAGGACATGGCCCTTAATAAGGGATTTCTTCTATTCAATGAGATCTCTACTTTTGCCCCACCCTCAATGTTTTACATTACCATATTTATTTTCTTTTACTCTTTCCGGATTTTTCGTTTCCATGTTTAAAGTTACCCGTAATTTTCGCTAACAATAACTGTACTTCTAATATATTATCTTCAACTGCTTTAATTCTTGCTATAAGACGTTCTGCCTCCTTATCCTTTACAATTTTAATTTGCTTACCTTTAAAGTTAATTGCTACTGTTCCATTTTTAGTTATTTGATAAGTGAATGGCTCTTCTTTTAATCTATTTCGTTTATCTATATCGCTCACAACACCATCTCCTTAATCACTATTTTTTATATTCTACTGTTGATTTGATAATGGAAATTTCAACAAAATATTTTTAATGTATGCTGCTCCGGTTGCTACCATTATTGATACGGCAATAATTACTACCCCTGCAACTGCCATGATTGGCGGGAATGCATTTGCCGTATCAAGTATAATAAATCCTGCTACGTACAAAGCGATAATTATGAATGCACAATATTTAATATAATTTAACCCTTTTATAATGCTGCTTGAAAATAATGATTTGCGTTCAATCACATAAATCATACTCACTGACTCATAAAGCGCATAAAAAAATGGGATTGCTGTTGCGTATAATCCAAGTAAAATAGGATATTGCAAGTAGGCGACTTCCGGATGAACAGTAGCTGCTTCCTGGGCAAGGATAGGTAAAAGATATACACATAAAAACAATACGATTATGCCAATCACTACAATACCTAAACTTAAAAGAATAGAATTAATTCTCTTCATAGTGTCCTCCTTATTTTCCAATGTTTTTCATTTAAACGAATTATCTTGATGAAGGTTTCCGTAATCAAATTGTTCCCCTTCTCTTTTTAAAATGTTTTTTACTGTCATTTCAATTAGAGGAGGAGTGAATCAAGCCACTATATTGCATCCCGTTTTGTTTCTTCAGGTAAGTGCCAATGTAATTCATACACATAGCGCTTAATCAATTCAAACAAATTTTTATCAAACTTTACTATAAATGATCGAACTTAATCATTAATTATAAGTTAAAAGCGAAGTAGCTCCTTGTTTAAGGTACTACTTCGCTTTTATTTTTGGAAATCCATATTATATGTATTTTTTTAACGTTCCTAATTTTTATAATTCGGAAGCATACTTGTTTAACTCTTTACTCATAGATTCAATCTTAGTCATAATGTTTGAAATTTCGTCAGTAGAGGATGCTTGTTCACGTCCAACAACCACAACCTCTTGAATAGAAGCTGTAATCTCATTCACGGAATTTTGGATGTTCGTTAGTGTTTGTCTTATTTTTTCTGTTGAAGAAACGGTTTCAAAAGAAAGTTTTCTTATTTCATTAGCAACTACTGTGAAGCCAAGACCTTTATCCCCTGCCCTTGCTGCTTCAATAGCGGCATTTAACCCTAAAAGGTTTGTTTGATCAGCAACTCTCTTAATGAAATTTAATACTTCATCTGTATTTTTCACTTCTTCCATTGCATGAGTGGATTGTTCTAACAATTTATCACTGATTTTTGAGAGACCTTCTGAGCTATCTGTGATCGATACAACACGGTTATTAGCTTTTTCAAGTGATTGTACAATCTCATCTGAAATCGCTCTAAGTTGTTTTTCATTTTGTTTTTGTAATTGAATCGCTAGTGCTCCAATTACCTGACCATTATCTAATATAGGTGCAGCTATGCCGGTAAAAGGAAGTCCAAAGAACTCCGGTGGAACTTCATCCTGTATTAATTTGTTGTTTTTAATACAATCTGCTAGAGGTTCTTGTGGATTTATTTTAGTACCTGGTCTCGCTCCTATATCTATTTTTCGCCCTGGAAAGTAAGCGATCCATTCTTCTGTCTCAGTTAATCCGATAGCTAAGTCTGGTAACATCGAATGGAATAAAGGTAAGACATCTAAATAGTTTTGTAACGTCGGATGAATAGCTGTGTTTGAATTGAGTTTATACATTGTTGTTCTCCTTTGAGTAATTGCTAATTTTCATCTTGTCAATGCTTTTGAAAAACACGCTGCTTGTAATTATTGTATTTCTTTAAATAACATAACACGGTTTTAAAATATACGCTACATAGGTCCTATAAAATAATATTCTGGGTGAATGCGCTGACGTTATTTAAATTTTACTTTATAGAGCTTTAATAAAACGCTTATTTCATCGAAAATGTATTCAGGAATATCATCATTTAATAATCCCTCCCTTCCCTTACACTTATTACAACCCATTATTTAAGAATTATATACTTTTTACGGTATAAGAACACGCACCCAAAGCGTTTTTTGGTAAATTTCATAAAAGATTGTTAAAAACGATGGTTCTATAACTAAACCAGACTATGTATTAATATGTAGCATACGAGTGTTAATAAAATAAAAAAGCTACTCTTTTATTGAAAAATAGCCTTCGTTAGTGAAGTAGAAATAATGAGCGTGTTCAATAATTGCGCCCGCTTTTTTGAATAAGGGTGGCATCAGATTATACATTTACAATGTTAAGCAAAGAAAAACTATCAAACGACGGTTTGGTAAGGTTATACTTCAACTAACGAGCGCTTAGTTTATTAAGGAAAATTTGGAGATTGGAGGCAGAAAATGAAAAGGACAGTAATTGGCGGTTTTATAATGTTAGGAGGATTATTTACTACATTAACTATAATTGTAGTGGCAGCATTATATATTCCCAGCATGACTAGTTGGTCTGGATCACAGTTGTGGTATGCAATTTTTGGAGGAAAACAATATGGGAATGAAGTTGTTCAAAGTTTATTCCTAGGTCTCCCATTTGTTGTAGGATTGTTGTTGTCGATTATGGGGCTAGTAATACTAGTAATAGAGTATTTTACAGGTCTTTTTTTAAGTGAGTTTTTTACTAACAGGTGCTTTAGTGCAAGAAACATTTCAAAATGTGCCCAAACACCGCTTTGGAAAAACTTAAACGTAACTTATCCGTAGAAATAACAAACAACATTTTATTTTAGGAGGTGTGAAAATGACAGAACGGCAGTGTTTAGAATGCGGTAGTGCAGCAATAGGGGAAGCTAGATGGGCTGGATTTTGAGGTACTTTGCAACCAGCTAAAAAACTTGATTGGAAAGGTGGCTCTAAGATACTTGTTAGGGTTTGTACGGAATGTGGTCACATATCTATGAAAGCAGAAAAACCTCATATATTTAAATAGTACTTAATATTCCAGTCAAATTTCCGATTATCCATAATCGGGTACGATTGTTTAATAAGCGTCTCTGTTCTTATTCAATTAATCCACTCTTTAATGCAATAAGGATTTATAAAGTATACAAAACAAATCTAATAAACGTTCCAAAAAATGACACTCAGGGAACTTATAGTAACAAAGTAATTTACTTTGTTACTATTTTTAAGTCTGCACCTATAATTTTAGTAGCTTCGTAAATTACTCCATTATCATAGTTTTTAATATCAAAATACCCATTATAGCTATTCCAGAATTTTGATTGATTAGAATATTTTTTTAAATTATTTAATATTTCTTCGAATAAAGTTTGAGCTTGTTTCTCTGTTAGCGTTCCTTCGACCATAATTCTAAATTTAATATCTTTTTTACCATCAAATGAAGTAGCTACCGTATCCACTTCAGATAATTGTTTAAAATGTTCCTCTGTTTTTGTCAATGTGTCTAAAATATCCATTTCGGATTTTTCACTGCAACCACTAATTATCAATAAAACTACTACGCACAACAAAATATTAATTATTCTCATAGCTATAGTCCCCCTTGTTTAAGTATATTATAGTTTTAAATGCGGTTTATTGGTTTATTGTTTTAATTCTAATATTGAATAACAATGCAATAGTATTGAAAATAACGTTCCCCAATGACACTTTGGTAACCAACACCTCCATTCAATTAGGTAAGGGGCATTTTGTGTTAATGTAAATTGAGGATAAAATATATACATGGGAGATTTTTATGAAACAAACGATTGCTTACGGGGCTTATTTTCTCATCGCAGCCACGGTCACTTATTTTGTTGATTTTTTTTTATTTTTTTTGATTAGTGGCATTTTATTTGATGCTGCCGATGCACCACCAGGAGATATTTCAGACAATGGTAAATTACTATTAAGCGTAGGAATGCCTGTCATCTATGCCTTTATTCTTTTTGCACTATATTATCTATATAGCAATATTCTTAAGAGCTTCAATATTCACCTAATGCTAAGTGTTGGCGTTTTATTCCACATAATGGTTGCCCTTTACCTCATTTGGAATGCAGTACCATATGCCTTTTAAACGATGGCTTTAAAAATACATACATTCTGTGCTGTTGATTAAATGTACTTAAAATAGCGTGTGTTTAGTTCAACAAAGACTAATAATATATACAAAATAAAACTAAATAACGTCCCAAATAAAAGTTTGGTGTCAAAACAAAAATCGGTTAATGTTGTTGTAGCAGCATTTACCGATCTTTTATTGGAACATTGGTTATTCGAAATTTTGTGCAAGTCAATGAAACGTTACTAAAGCAGCTTTTATACTTGCTTAACATGGTGCCTTATTATTTTTGAATATCTACAATAATATCCTCAAGTTCTATTATTTCCTTTATAGAATTGCTATTATTCATAAAATACATAGCGCCATTTTCATCAATTCCGTCAGCCATCTTCAATTTGAAGAGTGGGGTAAATATTAAAGTTTCAGCATCCGGATGCAGTTTTTCAAAGGTAAAGACAAATTCCGTATGTTCATAGTCGTGTCCTATACCGCCGGTTAACGTTGATTTATACGTATTACCTAAATTATCCTTTACTTTTAAACCGGAAGAATAAGTATCCCATTTTTCTTTTAAATTCTCGTTTTTCATTGTTTCCCGGTAATTGACGATAAAGGAAAACGGTGTGTATATGATTTCATTCAATTTAATACCTAAATCATCTTTTTTTGATGCAGGAGCTTCCACGATTTGGATTTTAGGCTCAGTCGCCTTAGCATATATTTCAAAATCCCAACTCCCCTGAATCATTTCCTTTTTATCCTGACTGGAAATACTACTAATGTGAAACTCAAAATTCGCCTCCTGTAAATAATTAGATAAGTTCAAGATCGCTGTTGTTAAGCCAGCGTATTGATTTGGCCCGACTTTTTCAATCCTATGTTTCGTCCTAAAGAGGCTGTAATCCCGGCCATCCACCTTAAAAGTAGTCTCAATTTCCGGGGATTCACCTAAATCCCTGTCCGTTTCAATATAATAGCCAACTAAAAACTTTTTACTATCGAATAAACTTTCATTTACCGTAATCGTTGTCCCATTGCTTTCTGCTACAAGATGTTGTTGATCCGCGAATTCCTCATAGCCTGATATTCTTTTATCCTGGGTCGAGAAAAGCTTGATAATACTGTTCAAAATTGGAATTTCCTGAGCGAATGTTGTGTAGGATAGACCTATAATTGATGCAGTGCCGATTCCCAATGACAAGCAGACAGCTGCAGCTCCCTTCATCCACTTTCTCGATGTTGTTTTGGATGTCTGAATTCTCAGGTCCCTTTTAAATTGTGCTTTTTCAAGTTCTGTTACCTCTGCTTCTTCAAACTCAGTTATATCGATTTCAATATCATTGAAGTGTTTAAACAGATTTTTCAATGGGCATACCCCCTAAATCTTTTTTTAGTTTTTTCCTGCCATGGTAAAGCCGGTTATCAATAGCCGATTTTGTCATCTGTAATTGATGGGCAATTTTTTCTGTATCAAAATCTAGCAGGTACCTCATTATAAAAATTTTCTGATCGACAGGCTTTAATGTTGAGATGATTGCCTGAATGTTCTCCTGTTCTTCCAGATAGGTGCTTTCATATTTCAAGGAGTCAGATGGCGTAAGCTCTATATCCAAAGTGGGGCTTTCTTTTTTCTTCATTTCCATGCGGTAATAATCGATTGCTTTATATTTGGCTATCACGCATACCCATTTTTGAAAGTCAGCTGCATCTCCGTTAAACTTTTTCGCGTTTTTCCAGATAGATAATAAAATATCGTTACAACACTCCTTTATGATGTCATTAATGTCAAGAGGACCTAAAATTTTTAATACAACACCTTTTATTAATGGAAGATAGTGATCGATTACGTAATCAAGAGCGTTTTCTTTGCCGCCTTGAAGATATTTTATAAAATTATATTCATTAATCTTCATTTCTTTCTCCTTTATCTAGTATTGCTACTGCGAAAGCCTTTACATTATATATAACGTTGAATTGCATCTTTTTTTCACAAAAAACCAAAAAAGTTTAAATATAGAAATAATTATCAACTTCGTCTCAAAGAGAACATATCTTTACAAGGGTGTCACCTTTGGGAATTTTAAAATGCTACCAAAGCGTTTTATGGTATAAAATATTGTTATTAAACGATGGTCCTATAACTAAATCAGACTATGTATTTATACGTAGCATACGCATGTTAATAAAATAAAAAAAGCTACTCTTTTATTGAAGAATAGCCTTCGTTAGTGAAGTAGAAAAATGAGCTTGTTCAATAATTTCGCCCGATTGTTGATTAAAGGCACAGTAAGTTCAAAATCTTTTTAGTGATTTTCTTCCTTAATATTCTTTTTACTATTTTGCTGTTTAATCATGCTTATTGTTAACGTGGATAGAACAATAAACATGATAATAGTATAAGTACCTACAATTAAACTATTTACTCCACTATAATAAAGTGCAGGCAAAACTAGGCTTGAAAAGCTGCTTAAAACAACAATAGGTATCTCGTTTTTCTGATTTCTTGCCATATTATCATCACTCCGTTACGCCATTTTATACAAATTTAACTGTATTTCAATATCCCTAAAACCTACGTGATTTACAAAATACTTTACGAAGAAAGCTTCTAATTCAACAAGCCTGCTCCGTTAGTTTAATTACAATTCTATTTTATTTTATATTACCATAATTTTCTATTTTTATATAAATCTTTTCTTCAACAATAAGGCCCTATAAAGGAAAAATGGCGACCTTCTTATTGAAAAATCGCGCCCAATTATGGAATACCAGCAAGTTTCTAAAGCTAGTTTAGTTCAACAAGATAAAAGAGAACTACTGCGTTAAAAATAAAAAGCAGCTAAGATTTCCTCTAATTCTTAGCTACTGAATTGAACATTCCCTAAGATCGGGGACGTAGAGAGGCACTAAGCGAATCTTATTCACTTAGTGCCTCTTCGCTTTATATAAAACTAAATTTCACAGTAAAATAAATGAGTGATAGTAATATTTGTAAAAATATTTATAAAAAAAGTCACCAAACTATATTTTCAAGTGTGTTATAAGTGAAGAAAGGAGTTGATACGCTTTGCAACAATTTATTTCTACGACTGAAATAGAGATAAATATAGATCGAATTATAGATACATACGGAAATATGTTATTTCGGATATGCCTAGTTATTTTATGCAACGAATCCGATGCTGAAGATGCAGTGCAAGATACATTTATAAAATATTTATCGAAGGCGCCTACTTTTAACGATACCGAACACGAAAAAGCTTGGTTCATTACGGTAGCAACGAATCGCTGTAAAAATATGCGACGATACAATATTATTCGTAGACACCTAGATATTAATGACTTGCAGCTTTATTGTAAAAATGAAGAAAATTACGGTTTACTTGAAGCTCTTATGAAACTGCCTCACAAGCAAAAGGTCGTATTATTACTCCACTATGTAGAAGGCTATAAGGTTGAGGAAATAGCGAAAATACTTACCATTACAGTAGCAGCAGTTAAAAAGCGATTACAACGAGGTAGAGAGCTTCTTCGCCAAAGTTATCAAGAGGAGGAACAATGATGGATGAACGTAAAATAAAAGATGCTGTTAACTCAATTGAAATGTCTAAGGTAATAGAAAATCGGTTGAAAAAGAAGTGCTATGACCAAAAACGAGAAAAGTCACGTTACATCAATTTTAAAAAGTGGGGTTCAGTCGCAAGTGTGTCCGGCATTCTTTTACTACTTCTGTTCAACTTGCCGTTTACAAATTATAATGGTAATTCTCAATTAGTCAATTTTACGATTACGGCTTATGCGGCGGACAGCACAGGTCATCAACTTTTGAAAGAAAAAACGACATTCGATTTAGGGGTGTTAGATCGTTTAGATGCTATAACTTATATAATTGAGGACGGAGATAAGTTAGTTTTTACCGATGTTTCACTTCAAGTTTCCGGAGATAATATCGACGTTATTTCATATGAAATAAATAATGGAACTTTTATAGAGGATGTCATCTTGTCTAAGGAAGAAGTAGCCAACAAGGATCAGCTAGTACTAGAAAAAATTAATTATATAATGAATGAACCTAATTCAGAGATATTCTATGCTATAAAAGACATTGGTAATACCTTTACCGTTAAATATAGCGAGCAGCAGCAATATAAATACTCACTCGCGATTCCTTCTCACAATTCGATAAAAGAGGACGTATTAATTAGCGTAACTGTAACTTATACAGACGGCACTTCTGAAGAACAGGATATTGTTGTAAATCAAGAATCGGATTCTATTTCATTAATACTTAATCAATAATAAATGAGAATTCAATCCCTTTCCGTCCAAATCATTGTTGTTTTTTATACATCAATAATTAAAAATAACGTTCCCAAATCAGAATTTTGGAGCGAAATTTGCGAAAAGTTGTACAGGAGGTTTGTTATGAATAGAAAAATGGGCACTTCTATATTTGTTTATTTCTGTTTTTTTATGTGGTTATACTTTGCCATATATGAATCCTCAATCGATAACTGGTGGACAGTACTTGAAATAACACAGGAGACTGATCATATTGTGGATATCGAGGTGTCATTAGTAAAGTTGTTGATCGGGACGATTATATTTACTATCAGTGGTTTCCTAATCAATTTATTGTTGTCTAACCTTCCAATAAAAGATTGAAAAAGCATACAGAATTATTCTAAATAACGTTTCCAAATCAAATTTGCGTATGCACGAAAAAGGCTTTCCGAAAAGATACGATTTCGGAAAGCCTTTTTAATCATTATGCCTTGGTATGACACATGACAATATCTAAAACATCTTATTTAAATTCGCCATTTCTATAGCAGACATTGCACTGTCATATCCTTTATTCCCCGCTTTTGTCCCTGCGCGTTCAATTGCCTGCTCGATATTTTCAGTTGTGACAATTCCGAAAATAACCGGTACCCCAGTATCCAAACCCGCTTTGGCAATGCCTTTAGCTGCTTCATTGCATACGTAATCATAATGTGTTGTTGATCCGCGAATGACTGTACCTAACCCGATTACTGCATCATACTTATTGGCTTCTGCCATTTTCTTTGCGATAAAGGGTACTTCAAATGCCCCTGGTACCCAGGCAGTATCAATATTATCTTCATTTACACCGTGTCTTTTTAATCCATCAATTGCACCGCTTAATAATTTATCATTAATAAATTCATTGAACCGGCCGACAACGATTCCGATTTTTAAATCTGTACCTACTAATTGTGCTTCAAATGTTTTACCCATTTTATCTGCTCCTTCTTATACAACCATTGTGTTTATTTTTATATATTGAACTAAATCTTCTATCGTAATAAATTTCAGCTGATGTTTTAGTGCGAGTTTTTCAAGCTGTGGCATCCGCGCCATTGAACCATCTTCATTCATAATTTCGCAGATGACCGCCACTTCCATCGACCCGCATAATTTTGCAAGATCTACCCCTGCCTCTGTATGACCACAGCGCTCTATTACGCCTCCTTGTTTTGCAATGAGCGGAAAAACATGTCCAGGACGGTGGAAATCTTCCGGCTTCGCTGCTGGATCAAGTAATGCCAATATCGTTGCTGAACGTTCAAATGCACTGATTCCTGTCGTTGTGTGAATATGATCGATACTAATCGTAAAAGCCGTTTGATATGTATCTGTATTACTTTGGACCATTGGATGAAGACATAGTTTTTCAGCGATGGCTGGAGATATAGGTGTACATATTAACCCTCTCCCATGAAGGGCCATAAAGTTAATATTTTCCGGTGTTGCAAATTCCCCCAGCACGAGAAAGTCACCCTCGTTTTCTCGATTTTCATCATCGGCAACAATAATAATTTCACCATTTTTTAATGCTTGAATTGCTTCATCAATCGTATTCATCTTTTTCCACTCCTTTAAAACCCTGTACGTTGCAGAAAATCCTGTGTAATCGTACTTGCCGTTTGATTTTGTAAATGCTTTTTCACATATTTCCCGATCAAATCTGTTTCAATATTCACAACATCCCCGGCCTTTTTATAGCCCAACACAGTTTGTTCGTATGTATGAGGGATTAAGGAAATGGTAACGAGTGTATCTGTCATATTAAAAATCGTTAAGCTTATGCCATCGACTGTAATAGAACCTCTTTCGATACACTGTGCAATTAAATTACGGTCCATCGCTAAATCTACATAAACCGCGTTTGCAACTGGTCTTTTCCGCTGTATGATTGCGACACCATCAACATGGCCAGATACAATATGTCCGCCAAAACGGCCGTTCGCCAGCATTGCCCGTTCCAAATTGACATGCATGCCTACAGTCAATTGTTGCATACTTGTTGCTTTAACAGTTTCAGGCATCACATCCGCCAAAAATGAATTGGACGTAAATTGTTTCACCGTTAAACAAACTCCATTCACCGCAATGCTGTCCCCGAGCTTTACATCTTCTAAAATTTTACTTGCGCGAATGGCTAATTCCATCGTTTGTGTGGACTGACTAATCTGCTCCACAGTTCCTAACTCTTCAATAATTCCTGTAAACATCCTACTCACCTCTTTTTAAAAGTAAAAAAAGAACCCCGATTGAATTCGGAGTTCGATGAGAGGAAAATTTAGCAGCATCAAATAAGCCTTTTGACTACATTTTTCAAAAAACTGATGATATTGCTTCCTTCTCCCATCCAGACTATACTGTCGGCTTTGGACTCGCACCAAATCCTGCACACAAAAGTGGCTCACGGGCTTAGAGATTTACTCATCACCGTCGATTGGGAATTTCACCCGACCCCGAAGGAAATTCATATAAAATGATCAATAAAAAAATCCCGTCACGTAGGTGCGACGGGAAAAGTGTATAGCAAAAAAGCACATTTTATATCAAATTTTCAAAAATGCGTTGCTATTCCTTCTCCTATCCAGACTATACTGTCGGCTTTGGACTTGCACCAAATCCTGCACGCAAAAAGCGGCTCACGGGCTTAGAGTTAAACTCATCACCGTCGATTGGGAATTTCACCCGACCCCGAAGGAAATTATTTTATTTGAAAATTATTGTAACATAGATTATTTAGAATACTAATAGTCATTTCGGACCTTCTTGCTTCCATAACTATCATTCCATTTACCTCTACTAACTTGCTATTCCGTTAATTAAAATGAAACTTTTAAGGTGAGCATCCGTATATAAAAATATCCAGAATATTTAAAAACTAGGGAAAGAAAAGGTGTCTATAATGAAAAATATTGTCAATATAGCATATTCGTATCATAACTCAAATAAAGGCCTAACAAGGATATGGACTACTTTACCGATGGATCACCATGACGTGACTTGTACGCATTCCCCTGAAGAAAAAGTAATTGATGACGGGAACAATGAACTCTTTTATTTTACTTTAAAGGAAAATGAACGGTTTCAAATGAATTATTCCGTCGATACGTATAAACAAAATGAACAAAAAATGCTTACGGATAAAGAAAAGGCATTTTATTTGCGCAGCGGTACACTCGTTGTTGTGGATGAACAGATGAGAAATCTAGCACATGAAATAACAGCTGGGGCTGAAACGACAATGGAAAAAGCGAGGGCAATTTTCCATTATGTAGTCAGTCATTTTAAATATATGTACCCGCCTAAAGGGAGAGGCATCAAGTCTTTTTTAGAGGCGAAGCAAGGTGATTGCGGCGAGTATTCGTTTATGTTTTCTTCCCTTTGCCGTTCTATTGGTATCCCGTGCCGATCCCTTGTAGGCAGTTGGGCAAACAGCAAGATGAATGCACATGTGTGGAACGAATTTTTTGATGAACAAACGGGCTGGATTCCGGTCGATTGCAGTATGGCATATATTCAAAAGAAGAAAAAAACCCAATTTTTATTCAGTAATGTCCGAACATTAAAATGGACCGCATACTTCGGGCAATTAGAACAGCAGCGAGTTGTTTTTTCCTATGATGCAGAGTTGTATCTTTCCCCTAAATATAATGATTTGGATAAACAAACTATAGTCGATTCGAAATATCCACCCATTGTGCCTTTTCAAATTGACGGTCAGCCATTTTATTGGGGCTACGAGGCAGTAGAAGGATGTGTACCATACATGCAGCCGATTTACGTGCAGTTTGACCAGGAGAATTTATCGATAAAACCTAATAAAAATCCACATAATTATTTAGGTCAATGGAAAATTACAGAAACCGGCGCTCTAGGGTTCTTTTCAAAATTAAAAAGCTTTTCCTATTTCATTTTCTTTATTTCCATCATATTTAGCTTTCTGTTAAGTAGTCCTTTCTTTTCTGCATTAACAGCTGGTTCGGTTATTGTTATATGTATTTCATTTATAGCCAGAAGAGAAAGAGCCTTATTTTACACGGTTGTTGCACTGTACTTTTTATTGCCTTTACTTTCTAATATATCAAAGTTAGTTTAATTGCAGTATTGTAAATAACCTCTCTACCTATTTTCTTAATTTTCATTCAATTTTTCAGGAAATAAAATAATCCATTTTATTACAATTGGGTTTATAATTGATTCGTCACCATAAGTTGGGGATGACAAATGGCGCTTCGCGATAGCGCAAGCGGCTTGATCAGGTGTTTTTTACTTCACTTTATAACGAGGGCAAAATTTTGGGATTGGTGGGTCTCGCAATTAGCGATGTCTTGCCGCAGCCCACCAAACAAGTGGAATTTCATTAGAAAAGCAACCCCCTGTTATGGTGATGAGCCTTATAAATTGTAATTATATTTGATATATATGGAGGATTCTATGGCAAAAAAACCACAGTCGAATAAAAATTCTATTTTACTTGAGCTGCTATTTTATGCAGCATTACCCTATATTATTTGGAATTTTGGTAGGGAACCTTTAGGGGATTATGTTGCGATGCTGCTTTCAACCGTTCCTGGTATTGTTTATACCCTATACCGGTTTATCGTGGATAGACAATTTAATATAACGGGGTTATTTATTTTAAGCTCGATGCTAATTGGTACAACGGTGGATTTACTATCAGGTTCAGCAGAGCAAATGATTATTAACGGGATTTATTTAGGACTTTTTTATACATTTATATACTTTATTTTGTTCGTTGTGAAGCGTCCTTTTACATTATATATCGCGGTTGATTTTGCGTATTTGCAGGGCTATGACCGAAAAGACAGCAGAACTTTATTTTTTCAAAAGGGCATTTTCCAATGGTTCCAAATCATCCAAACGGTGTTTATTATTCGGGGTCTCTTTATGGCAGGTTTAACTGCATTTCTGCTAAATAAATATGGTATCGATGGATATGGGGATATGCTTATCTATAAAAAAGTAGCGGGTTGGATATTTTCCATTATCGTAATGGGACTTTTCTTTAATATTAATAACGTTATACAAAAACATACAAAACAATCTGAGGAAAACAAGCAACCGGAGACAGAAAGTTCGGAAGTAGTAACGGAATCCGTATAGCAAAACGAGGAGTGAAAAAAATTGAGTCATTCTACAAAGGTAAGTGAATGTCCAAAATGCAGTTCGACGGAATTAGGAAAAGGCCAGCACAGTGGTCATAGTGTCATGTCCCCCATCAATAAATTAGGGTTTGGGTCCATTATTGAATACATTATTTGTACGGAGTGCGGATTTATAATTGAAGGCTATGTGAAAAAGCCGGAGCGGTTTAAGGACACGTATTAATCTATAATCAGTCTGATAAGCTCAAAATGTATAACCTCGGTCTAGTTTAGGACGGGGTTATACATTTTCAATTCAATCAAAAACCCACTCAAATAATTTAGCAATCAAGTATAGTGGTGCACCAACGATTATTGCGCCAGCAAAAAAATAACAAATATATTTAAAAATATCAAATATAGCTCCAGCCATATCATCGATAAATTTAAGCATTCTCATCCCTCCTTTGAATTGGAATGAACCGCTAAGTACGTATTGCTATAAAAAAGCATATGCATTCTCTTTATATTCCATAGTTTTTTAAATTCTTCGATTGGAACTTTCCGATTATAGCTCTTGTGTTCACCTTCACTATTCACCAGATGCTTTAAAGACTCTGAAAGGTAAATATACTCCTTGTCGTAGCCTACAACCGGGACAAAATGCAAGTTATTGAAATCTTTATGTACTTTAATAAAAGCTATTACAGGGGTACCTTTACTAACTTCGTATTTTAATGTGTCGATATTCCCTTTAAAATAATTTGTTTTAAAGCCTTTTTTTCTTAACACCGTACGAATTCCCTTAGGATATACATTGCCGGCCATCGTTTTACTTGGAAAATGTGTGTATAACGCTTCCCCCTCCGCCTCCAAACCAAAATGGCGCAGAATATATGCTGTTGAAAAAGCCGCACATTCCGTATTGTTTTGGAAATCTATCCGATTATTTTGTTGAATCAGATAGTTGGCGGGATAAGCTGTTTTACGTAAAACGGGAATAGGAAATGTCATTAAATATGTATTAATAAGTGTGGATATAACGATCCATAAAATGACTGTATTAACTATAAATATAGTACTTCCCCCTTAGCATAGAGTAAAAAATCCTCGCTACTAGTAGGAGGATTTTGAATTAGTTATATATGACTTCAATCAATTTCTTCATTAAATATTTCGCCTTGATTCCCTTCATGCTGGATGATTAAGCGAGATGTTTTATGAACATAAATAGATCGGTAATTTTCACGGTCCGCTTGAATCGTAATGACACGCTTATCATCATTGTCACTTACTGTATTGAAATTATATTGGTCGGCTTCAATTTCTTCTAGGATATACTGGTATTCTGGTAAATTTGCATAATCCCCATGCAACTCAAATTGCGCTTCAATTACTTCCTTTTCAGCATCGGCGCTATTTCCGCATGCAGATAAAATAGTAGCTGCACTAAATACGATTAACATTTTTTTATACATCAAATTCACCCTTTTAAATTTATCTCTGTTTCATACTAACAAACATATATGTTATGTATCTAGGAAAGAGGCTTATATGATTGGACTTTAACGAAAAAAATGTTCATTATTTCGCTATATAATTTGCAAAACTCTTTCCCAAAACCTCAAAATTCGTTCCGGCTCCTCTAGTTCAGAAAAGATCCATTCCTTTTCCTGTTCAAGTAGATGGCACATATAGCGTGCCGCTTCTTTATGAGTATTGATGCCAATATGGTTCATAATGTTGTGCATCTGTTCTACCTTGTCCCCCGGTATGGCAGACTCCAATGTTTTCAAGCCTAATATAGCTTTTTCAGGACAGTAGTGATGCAACAAAATGGTACCGATGTTGTCGAACGACAGGTGAAGCAGGTGACAACACCATAAATCATTTCCGCGCTTAGCGCTTTGGTTATACTGATATAAAAACCAAATCGCATCATCCACTGCTTCGATAAACTGAGCAGGTGAAACTTGAAGAGATGGCTCGTAATCACTCAAATAATGCTGGGGGTCATAAAGTATTTTAATATGATCTTTTTCATTAAGCGTTTTTGAAGTAACCGTATACAAGTCGATGTGGATGAAGTCCTCATACACCCCTAATATTTGTGGCGCTACTATAAAAATATCATCCCAAAAAATAAGTTCTTTATAAGCTTTTAAATGCTCCAGGCGATCTGGCAAAAAACTCGTTACATCGTCTTCCTCTACTAGGCAATATAAGTCGATGTCTGAGAAGGAATCATGTTCATTTCGCGCGATCGATCCTTTTAAAAACACAGCCTTCACTAAAGGGTTTTCCTTTAAACTTGCAAGCAGTACTTGTACAACCTCGTCCAAATGCATATAAAATACCTCCTTATCATAGCAGACTAGATTGGGATTCATTGATCGTATCTACAATATGTATAACTTCATCTAAATCATCGATTATATAAGGTGTTGTTACTGAACCAAAGTACGGATCTCTTTTCCAAATAGTTTTCATGCCCACACGCTGAGCCCCTTCTATATCGTTTACTGGATGGTCCCCTACATATATACTTTCTTCAGGATGAACATTAAGTTGCTTCAGTGCCCTATAAAATATTTCAGGCTGCGGCTTTTTCATTTTCTCCCACTCTGACACTAAAATATCATCAAAATAGTGTGCAATACCTAGTGCATGGATATTATCCATTTGAAATTGCCCGAAACCATTTGTAATGATTGCTAATCGGATATTTCTCTGTTTCAGTTCATCAAGCATTTCATGCAAATGGGCAAAAGGGATACAGTGGGAATGGAAATGAGCTATATAATCTTGAAGCGAAACTTCCCAAGAGATTTCTATACTGAATTCTTGTACGAGCTGCTGGTACACTTTATCCTTCCATACATAACCTCTTTGTTCCAGTTCAATAAATCGGTTTAAATAATCTAGCCGATTAATAGAATGTAGTTGGTGATAGAAACGGTCATATTGATTCGCTATGAATTGCTTAACCGATGCATCTCTGTTTAATAGTGTACCGTCCAAATCAAATATCACTGCTTTGATCATTTACATTCCCCCTATCGATTTGGCGTGAATAACTGTTCCAGCTAGGAAATTGTTTAAAATCCAGAAAGCTGAATAATGAAAAGGCGCTGTTATCTGTTGTATCTATTTCAATAGAGACCTTCTTTATTCCTTCACGCTGTAACAGTTCCATTTGTGTTTTGAAAAGAGCTGTCAGTTTCCATTCATCATCGGTGTTTCCTTGAAACCCAATCCATCCGACTTCATAATAATTGCCTAATTTATGCAACAAAATATACGCCTCTACTTGTGCTCCTTCAAATACAACATAGCTATACTCTAGATCAGGTTCATCATCAACCAATATTTCTCCCCACTGTTGCCACGTATATGTTTGTACAGGATTATGTAAATGTGTGTTCTCATAGTTTTCCTTTAATTGCGTAAGAAAGGCTTGTTTCTTCTCCTCGTTTTGCAGGACATTATTTAGAGATTCATATTGTTTAAAGGTTGGAACAGTCAGCATTCGCTGTAATAAAGCCCGTACTTCTAAATCAGGCATATACGTTTTCCTAAATAGCTTAAATCCTTGCTTTTCCATAAAAGAAATAGCATCTTTTTTCTCATCCCAACATGAAAAGATAAGCTGCTTCTGCGGATATATATCTTTGATTAATTGCTCATATAGAGCTCTCGGCCAATTTGTCTCTGTACAGGCTGAAGTTGTATAGACTCTTACATATTTGGCTTCAGGATGAAAGCTGTTTAACCAACTTAGCGAGAGCCCCACGATTTCATCATCTTTTTCTAGAATAAATAATTCATGAAATGCCTTTTTTTCAATACGAGGCTTTACCTCTTCCAATTGAAGCCTTAATTCATCCATTAATGTAGATAGACCAATATCCTGCTCTTGTTTGATTTGCCACATATTTTATCACATCATTTCCTGATAAATCTGGTGTTAGGAGATCGATAGTTTTTCTAGTACTTTCCCAGCACTTTCCCACTCATAAACTAGCTCATCAATTACTTTGCCGCCTATTTTGATTTGGACTTCCTTTACTAGTTGAGCGCCGTAATATTCATAAAAATGGCGGGTTTTATTATCCTTTAGCACTTCCACAAATATCTTTTCATAACCGTTTTGAGTGAAATAGATAAATAGCTCTTTCATAAGCATTTTCCCGATGCCGTAACCTTGCATATCGGCAAACAGGTAAATAGAAGTTAAATCTGCTGCATTCTCATTTTGATTTTCATCTCTTTTCCCTGCAGTAGCAAAGCCAACAATGTGCCCATCACTATTTTCGGCAACAACTATGTAATTATCGGGAGCTGCCATATTTCTCTTCCACAGTTCTTCTCTTTGTTCATAAGATAGCCCATCCAAATATTCATCCGGAATAATTCCTTTATATGTCGTCCGCCAACTATCGACATGGACTTTAGCGATCCCCGCAGCATCCTTTAACTGAGCCTGCCTAATTTGCATACAAAACCCCTCCTGTTTACATTTAGTTTACCTTATATTGGGATTATATTTTTAAAATTTTCGTAATTTATTTGTGGAAAAATTGGATTTACTTTTATAATGGATAAAGCTGGTATTTAAAATTAGTTCGGGGGAAAAACACTTGAGAAAAATCACCTTATCCAAATGGGGAAACCGTAGAAGTTGAATGTCTTAGTTGTGCAATAACAAGCGGGTTAGTTGAACCTGAAGGCGGTGTGGTTGTTGAAACACCGTATTTTCATGCTCATCAAGATGTAGCTTATCCAATTAGAGGATTAATAATTTTAGCTTCTAAAAGACATATTAAATGTTTAGATGAATTAACCGAGGTGGAAAGATTAGATTACATAAATATTTTAGCAAGGATAAGAAAAGCACAAAGAGACGTTTTAGGAATCGAATATGTCTATTATTTTTATAACGAAGACACTACCCACCATTTCCATACTTGGATGGTGCCGAGATATGAATGGATGTATGAATTCGGACGTTCAGTAGAGTCAGTTCGGCCAGTATTACTTCACGCTAGAAATAAAATGAATGATAAAGGAAATGTTGAAAAAGTTATGGAAGCAATCCGCAATCTTACCGAGGAGTTAAATAAATAATTCAACTGCCTGATACTTTTCATTCATCCACGAGCGAAAATTTTTTCTAATATCATATCGAAATGTTCTAATAAATTTTAAAATGTGCTAATAAAACTGGGGTTTTCTAATATATTCTTGAGTTCTTCTAATATCCTGCGAAATTTACTAATAAAGCAACCTGATTTGCTAATAAGTTGCTCCGATATGCTAATAAAATGAAAAATCTGCTAATATCTCAGATCGCCGCTGAAATGGGCTCGGTTATTTCGAATATATCTCCCTGTTTTTCTAATAAAATAAAAAATCTGCTAATAACCCCGGCCCAACCTCACACCCGCTTCAAAACCACAAAAAAACTCACTAAAAGCATTTCCCCCTTTAGTGAGCTCAAACTTAAACCTGTTATTATTTTAATCGTTCATTAATTAATGCTTCCATATCGCTAGCAATTGTCTCATATTGTACGCCGTCAGTTCCCTGACCTGTACCGGAATAGTTTTTGACGGCTACTCCTTTTTCATCGACTAGGAAAAATGTATCGGCGTGGATGACTTGATTATCGGTTACGCTTGCTCTAACCGGGGTTTTGAATGAATTGATTGCGAGCTGCTCGATAAATTTCTGGTCGTATCCCGTAAGCATATGCCATTTCGATTCATTTAACGGGTTATGGCGGCTTAAGTATTCCGTTAAGCGCTCTGGTGTATCGTAGTCAGGGTCTACGGAGAAGGCGACAATTTTATATTGCTCAAGCCCCTTCTTTTCGATTTCATCCTGTACTAGTTTCATATTTTGAGTCATTGGTGAACAAATTGTTGTGCAGCTTGTAAAGATAAACATTGCAAGCCATGGTTCCCCTTTTAAACTATCAAGTGTCACTTCTTCATTGCGGTGATCGGTCATTGTAAAATCGGAAATTTCGAAACTTGTTGTTGGCTTAAATTGATAATTACTGCAAGCAGAAAGTACTGTAGCGATTACGAGTACAAATGCGAGTATTATGTTTTTCTTTTTCATTTATCTCTCTCCACTTCCCAAACATTACCTTCATCTTATCGAATGTTGTCCACATTCTCAATAGTTATCATGCGAAAGGTTATGTGTCAAAATTGTGAAACCGCGCTTCACAACTAATTGCGTTCTACCGGATTACTAAGTGAGACGAGTGCTGTATGAATCGCTTCAAGCTTCGTTTCAATTCGATATAACAAATAAAATGAAATAAAGATTGGAAACGTTACTTCCTGAATGATTGCTATCCACTGGTCCATCCTAATCCCTCCTTCGACTATATAAAAAGCCGGTAAAGCATTGCACTTCACCGGCCTTCCTTTTAGTTAATCAAGTCAATCGCTGTTACATGACGCTCAACAATTCTTGCAGACTTTTTCACGTTGAATAAAAACCCTTCTTTTGAGAATGCTGCCTGGTCAATAATTGCTTGCATTGCTGCATTTACTTCAGCTTCCGTTAAATTTGGTTTTGGATCATTGATATTAATCGTCATTGTGCTTCCAGCAGCATTTGCAAATGTTAATTGTAATACTTGTGCCATACGCTCACCTCCTGTCCATTATTTTTGGTTCGTTAGGCCGTTACACTTTCTTTTTGTGTCTTCACAGATTCGATATAATCATAATCTGTTAATCCGACGATTGTTGTTGCCACAGTGTGAAGTTGCTGTGCTGTTGCATTCATCGCCACATTTCGGAAAGTTGAGCTTTTAATTACTGGCTCATTAAATTCATCTAGGCCCGTTTGGTAGAATACCGTCAATGTTGCAGAAAGGAATCCGAATTCGTTCATGTTTATCACCTCCTTGCCCTATATATGTCACGATTTTTTGAAAAAAGGGACAATGACGATGAAAAAATTTACAAAACCTTATATAATAGACATATTGAGTAAAATTGAGGTGAATATTGTGGGCTTAGAAGGCTGGTTTTTATGGTTTATATTATTTTGGGTTGTCGTGTTAGTTTCGCTTATGGGGATCGGCGGCTTCTTTATGTTCCGCAAATTTTTAAAGGCGCTCCCAAAACAGGATGGGAAATCAGATTTGGACTGGCAAGCCATTTATTTAGATAAAACGATCCATTTATGGGGACATGAAGAAAAAGAGTTACTCTCTGAACTTGTAAGTCCTGTACCTGAGCTGTTTCGTCAAGTAGCTAAGGAAAAAATTGCTGGGAAAATCGGGGAAATTGCTATAGAGGAACATGCTACGAAAATTGATTTGGATTTAATTATCCGTGGTTATATTATCGCCTCCCCTAAACGCGACCATAAATTTCTGCGTAAAAAACTGAAGGAAATGGAAATTGATACAACGCACTATGACCATTTATTTGAGGCATAATGCGTAAAAAGGCTGCTCATGAAAGTAAATAACTTTCATGGACAGCCTTTATTTATGCGATGATTTGAGACTTTTCAAGCTTCTTATACTTGATGAGCATACCAATACGCCACGGTAAAATCATGGAGAACGCCAAAATGAAAAACATTCCCGCAAGCTCGCCTACATCAAAGCTTTCTGCAAATATTAATTTTAAAATAATCCGTAAAACCAATAATCCCACTAATATAAAAGGAAACGCCTTTGATTGCTTCATATAGACTGCGTTATCCCGGATTTCAAATTTCGACGTTAGTATTAACACTACCGAAAACAGTAAGCCCAGTGCAGCCGCTTCTGCTATTTGAAGAGGTGCTACTCGAAATTCCTCAAAAATAAACATCAATGCTCCTGTTGACATGGCAAATGGAGGGATGAGTATTTTTTTAGTGGATACCGGCTTTTTTTGTGCGCGCAGTCGTATTACCATGACAAACGAACCCATGATGACGGCCATAATCGTCGAACCAATTAATAAATAGTGAGAAGGTATACTGTCAAACATCATATTCCTCCTCTTATGTTGACAAATAAGTATTACGTTAAGTTGAGAACATTTGATGCGACCTCTTTTAATTGCTCAGGCTGAAAAGGCTTTGTAATAAAATCTTTGGCACCACTTTCAATGGCGGTTTTAATTTTAGTTTGCTGACCAAGTGCCGTAATCATAATGATATTGGCATCTGAATGTTTAGCCTTTATCCGTTGCACCGCTTCAATGCCTGTCATAACCGGCATTGTAATATCCATCGTTACGAGGTCAGGCAATAGCTGATCATATAATAGAACTGCTTCTTTTCCGTTGGCAGCCTCTCCCACCACTTCAAAGCCGAAATCCTTAAATATATTTCCGATTGTAACACGCATGAAAAGCGCATCATCTACAACTAATACAGTCGGCATTTAACGATCACATCACTTTCAATAGTATAGCATGGTATTAAAAAGCATGGAACTATTAGAACCCTGTAAATCCGCCGAAAATTGGCGAGAAAATTGTAATAATATATGTCATACCATCGAAGAACAATAGAATTCCGACAGCAATCATAATATAACCGCCAACTTTAATAATTTTTTGGCTATGAGTACGTATCCAGTTCATTCGTGTGATGAAGAACGATAATGTAAAGAACGGAATGGCAAAACCTAAGTAATAGGCAATCATATACCAAATAGCAGAGTCAGGGTTCGTCCCACCAAGTGTGATAATCGCCATTAATATTGGCCCTGTACATGGTGTCCAACCTGCTGCAAATGCTAAGCCGATTAACAACGAGCCTAAATATCCTGAAGGACGATTTTTAAATTGAAATTTACGGTCCTTCATTAAAAAATTGACCTGTAATAAGCCGACAATCATTAAACCGAACGCAACAATTAAAATCGCTCCGACTTGACGCAATAAATCCTGATACTGGAAGAAGAAGTCTCTTGCTAGAGACGTTCCAAACCCTATTGCAATGAATATGATGGAAAATCCGAGCAGGAAAAATAAAGTATGTAAAATGGCGCGTCTTTGCATCATTCCCTTTTCGGTTTTGAGCTCATCGAGGGTCATGCCGGTAATGTATGACAAAAACGCTGGGTAAAGCGGTAAGGTGCATGGTGAGATAAAACTTAGAAATCCAGCACCAAACGCTAAGAAGATATTTAAATCTGTATTCATGCTGCATTCAATCTCCTTCACATTGATGCCTCAATCGTACCAAATTTTTCAATACATTACTCACTTTTTTAATGTGAATTTTTTTTGACAGCCGTGTGAGGTATATGTGAAACGAAGAAACGAAGTAATTTACCTTCTATCGAATCATATCTATAATCAGTAAACTTGAATAAATAACCGATGTAAATAGTACTACAATGAAGATTGTAATCGTCTGGAATTTAATCGACCAGCGCCATACACATTCCTTTGGATAGACCTTTTTCCATCGAAGTGCCGCTTTAAAATTGATAAACCAGCAATGTAATGTCACTACCAACGAAGGTAAAGTATATAAACCAATCAAGATCATCACTTGCTGAAAAGGTGTCGTCGTATATTTTCCGTAACTAATTACGAAATATGGAAGGACAAACCAAAAAACGGATGTAAATAATAATACGATAGCTACTACTAAATGAAGCCATAAATATTCACTATGGACTTGCTTGTAATATTTTAAAGCTGCTTCCACAATCATCACCTGTCCTGTTCTTTTTCATTTACTATTCCCACTAATATAGGCAAATGAAACGAGAAAAGTGATTGATTTTTTTAATGATGTGAAAAATTACCTTCTTACATAGGTGTGAAAGTTGAAAAAAACTAAAATGCGGACGTTAATTCGTATAAATCTCTGTTCGAACGTAAATTCCATTCCGGTTCAAATCGGTTAATTATAGCGTTTTTTAGGCTATTCATTTCCTTTTCGTTGTCCATAGGATAAATAGCAAAATGGACATCATTATCTGGTAACATTAACGTAATATTTGCATTCACATGACAATGTGTCGCTGTGCCGTCTCTGAAGCAGCCTTTCGCATATATGTTCCCGATATGCTGATTAAAGCGTTCTTTAAATGTTCGTGCGCAAACCCCACAAAATTTTAGCTCATCATTAACGATAATCGTATAAATCCCTTTTTGCTTTAGTAATTCCTCTTCCCCACTGACGACAAAGCGTGTATATGTAAGATCTCCGTAGTTGTTTAGAAACTGCTTGTAAAAGATGTTCCCCTCATCTTTTAATCGTTTTAACGCCTTCCCAGCAGGCAGATTCATTACATGCTGTGCATGCCGGCTTACTTCCTCCTGCAGATGGTCGTATTTCTTTTGCAATGTAAGTTCATGCAACGTTTTTTTATCGAAACTTTCGAATAAATTCTCAACCCTCTGTTCTAGTATAATTAATTCCATTTTTGTAAATTTAATCTTTTCCCCTTTTACTTGAATTAGCATAGTATCTCCCCTTTCAAATAAATCCCCATTTAATTAAAATTCGCTATAAACTGACAAAATCCTCTAAAATTTTTGGTTACATCTGTATTAGTACAATAAAAAAAGCGACTCGCTCTATTTGAACGAATCGCTTTCCCATTAAAAATTCTCTTTATCAAATATTTCAAGGTCGATAATACGCGCACCTTGTTTTGTAATAGCCGCTTCCAGCTCATCCACTGTAGACTGTTTAGCACCTTTAGTCAAAGTCATGACAACACGGCGCAAATAGGTCGTATCGTCATCTAACGAGAACACACAATGTAATGGCCATACCTTCTTAACTGCCGTCAGCACTTTAATTAATATACCATCCGTATCCGGCAGTGCAACTGTAATCGCACAGCTGCCTGTTCGGTATCCCCATGCTTCTTCCAAAAGCTCGAACACTTTTGAATGGGGTAAAATTCCTGAAAAGTTCCCTTTTGTATCAACTACTGCTAGATATGGGAGTTGTTTAATCGAGTGGAACACTTCAAAAAAAGAACTGTTTTCATGAATGAAGGCATCGGGCTCTTCTGTTAAAATTTTTACCGGTACTTTCATATCGCCCTCTTTTAATTTATGTTCGAGTAATTCTACCTTATAAATATTGCCGATAAATTTTTCGCCGGCTTCGTCCAACACAGGAATGCATCGATAGCCATTGTCATTCAATTGACCGAGTACATCAGAAATCAGATCCGTTTCTTTCGCATAACTTACGTCTTTCTTTTTAACATACTTTTGTTTTACAAGCATTGTGTTACCTCCTTTGGTGTTCTATCTATTATTTTAATAGTAGAATCACAATTACGGAAGTTATTTTTTGAATATTTTGTAAAATAAAAGACTAATCACCATAACATCGCGTTGCTTTTCTAATAAAATCCCACTTGATTGGTGGGCTGCGGCAAAACAGCGCTAAAGCCATGTGATACGTGTCTTTATCACTGCCTCTATTGCCGTTTGCGAGGCCCACCAATCCCAAAATTTTGCCCTCGTTATATAGTGAAGTAAAAAACACCTAATCAATCCGCTTGCGCTAACGATGAGGCGGCAATTTTGTCATCCCTAACTTATGGTGAAGAATCAAATAAAACTATTTATAAAGTTCATAATAAATATAGGCATATGCTAAATCGATGCATTTTTGATAGTTCGCCAGATTATTTTCCTTATTATTAACCGAGGCAAAATAGATGGCCTCCAACACACTGCCGTCCCTCGGATATTGCTCACGAATTTTTGCAAACACCTTTGCGCATAGCTCATCCGTATCCTGTTCCGATAATTGAATGATATAGCCGATTGTCGACGCGTCGATTCGTGTGCTCGTAATGATCTCTTGCTTCATTGCCTTCATCATTTCGTCATTGATTAAATGAAGGATTTCATTAATGCTGTCTTCTTCGCATGTTAATATTTTGCAATCTACTAGAACTAGTGTATGCCCATCATTTTCTACATTACTCAATAAACACTTTCCTGCAAGTTTAAATCGCGATAAAGGAGAAAGGAAATGTTCATCCTGTTCATACTCATTGTCATAGGCAGCTTTAATATACTTTTCCATATAGCGCTTGTCTGTTTCAATTTTCCGGTAAAACAGCGCATGAAACTGTTCCATTTCCCGAGAGATACTATCCTCATTCAGCATTTTATATGAGTCGGTAATGAACGTATAACATTCCTGAACTAAATCTTTATTTCTTTTTAAATTCATACAGACGATGAGTACTTCATGCAGCAACTCTATTGCTGTTTCATATTGACCTTTTTGATAATGTATTTTCCCCCGAAGTACACGAATATGTAAATCAATGCGAGAATCCTTTTCCACTTCATATCCCGTAAAATAGCTATTATATAAACTTTCAGCATACTGAACTTTATTAAGTTGTAGTGATATTTCAATATGCGCAATAAATCGTGTGATGAAGTATCGCTCATCATTTTCTGATCCCATCTTAAAAAAGACTGCTGGGAGTTTACTCAATTGCCATAATACATCACTTGGCAAAACTTCCTTCTGTGCTGAAGTGTAGTTATTCATAGCGATTGACAGGACGGAATAATTTTCGAATTGAAGTGCATAGCTACTCGCGATTTTATAGTAGTTTTTCGCCTTTTCGAAATCCAGACTAAAATAATAGCAATGGCCAATTACTAAATAGAGTACAGCTAGACACTCTTTTAGGTTGTCCTTGAAATAAGGTTCTTGAACCATTAAGTATTGCAACAGCTTCATGTTGTAGTCGTGAGACAGTATAAAAGGCTTACTCTCCAAGAGAATAAAGTCATTGATTGTTTCAGCATCGCCTTTTTGAATAATGTATGTAAAAATCGTTTCAAACCCCTCATATTGCGCTTCCTGCGATGGGAATGGCTGTGATCGATAAATTTCTAGCTCATGTATTGTTTTCACACGTTCTACCATAGATTCGCGGGCCTCCTATTCTTTTAAACTACCGGCAGCTCAAATAGCTCTCTTTTTGTAATTGTAAATTGATCCATAAAACGTATTACGTTTAATTTCCGCTCAGTATAGGTCGCTTCATGCTGTTCTAAGTATCCACGCATGCTTTTAATAATCATTGTTTCTATGAGGACAAGTTTTTTTGGGTAATGCTCATAAGTTGCAAAGCGATCATTAAATAGTTGCTTCGAGCTGTTTTCAAATTTCATGTAAAAATTGCTTTCTTCTTTCGGTATGGAATTGAGAAGCTCGCTTAAAATATCCATAAACAGATTCACTGTGAGAACAGCTGCCATTAAAGCATTAGTATAGGAACCGATTGTCGTTTTCTTCAATCGTTTAAATTTCGAACTGATCAGGACTTCATTTAGCATAAAATTCCTTAATAAATAGTGGAGCGCATGCTCGGAATTTATAATTGGAACTTCCTCGAAATAATAGTAAACCCATAAATCACTTAAGCTAAAATTCGCGAATGATAAGGAATGGAAGTCTGGGTGAATTAAGTGATAAAAGTAATCATAGTATTCAAGTCTTGAAAATTGGTTCCGCTGTTGCTCATTTAAAAGAAATAAAGAGTTGGATGCTTCAAAATATTTCAACTATATATCACCTCATCAATCATTTTATTCCATTATAATAGGTTTTTACTAAAAAAGTGAAATTTATTCCTAAAAAAAAGACATACCAGAAAGTAATAAACTTTCTAGTATGCCATATAATTAATACGCTAAACCGAATAGCGCTTTAATATGTGTCATATAACGAACATTCGAAGCTTCTTTCATCAGTGAAGCTGGTAATCCTACTAGTTGCGTATTGTTAGCACCAATTGTAGCGATACCGTCTTTACGTCCTAAAGAACCTAAAGTACCAGAGTTTGTGAATTTGAATTCTTTTAAATCTGCGCCTTTAATTTGAGCGAAGATGTTATAGCCTGCTACTTCACCTTGCTGCCATGCAACTTGTGCTGTTGGTGCATAAGTTGGACGATCGCCCGGGTTAGGAATATGTGCTGAAGCATCACCGATTACAAATACTTCTGGGTGAGAAGTTGATTGTAGGAAATCGTTGATTGTCGCTTTACCGCGATCTGCTGCTAAACCAGATTCACCTACGATTGGAAGTGGTGCAACCCCACCAGTCCATACTAATGTATTAGCTACGATTGGCTCACGGTCTTTTAACTGAATTACATTGCCTTCTACACCTGTAACAGGAGTTGACGTGATAAATTCAACACCACGTTTTTGTAATGAAGTTGTCGCACGCTCGATTAAGTTATCCGGGAATACTGGTAAAATTTTTGGACCTGCTTCAACTAGCTTGATTTTTAGGTCTTCGAATTGCACACCGTATTTTTCCGCTACTTTCGGGAAGTGGTCAACGATTTCACCAACAAGCTCAACACCTGTTAAACCGCCACCGCCGATAACGATTGTCGCGTCTGCTTCATCTTTAGTTTTAGCGTATTCTTTAATACGAGCTTCAATGTGCTCGCGAATCGCGTTTGCTTCATCAACAGATTTTAATACGAAAGAGTTTTCCTCTAAGCCCGGGATACCGAAGAATCCAGTTTGGCTTCCTAAAGCAACTACTAACGTATCATATTGTAAAGTTTTGCCGTTTGAAAGTGCTACTTCTTTATTATCTACATTGAAGCTGTTTACTTTAGCGATTTCAAGGTTAATGTCTAAGCCTTTGAAGATCTTTTCAAGTGATAAAGATACAGCGCCTTCTTTAATTGTTCCACCAGCAAGACGGTGTAATTCTGTAATAATTTGATGTGTTGGGAATTGGTTTACGACTGTAATACGCGCTTCATTCGTAGTTAAAAATTTGCGAGCTGTTTGAGCAGCTAATACACCGGCAAACCCAGCACCTAAAATAACGATTTCTTTAGTTACCATGATCAATATCCTCCAATAAATAGATTATGCAATTATTTCGTTTCTTTACGTTCAGCTGCTACTTGTAAAAATGCATTTGCAAAACGTAATGCCCCTTGTACTTGAGGGTCTTTCAACATTTTTAATAAGCCAAATACGCCTACTGTTTCATTGCTTACTTCAGCACGGTCTTTCGCTTCAATTGCAGTTTGAGCAATAGATTTTGCTGTTCCTACTACTGGGCTTGCCATTTCAGTAACTGCAGCTACTGTATCATTTTTTAGCGTTTCATCTGTTGCAACACTTGATGCGAAATCATACGCTTTTGTTAATAAAGTTGTCATTTCAGCTAATTTCGGTAAGTTATCTACCAAAGTAGTCAATGAAGCCTGCACCTCTGGCTTTAATAGTTGGTCTAATACGTCTAATTGTTCTTGTGTAACAGACACTTTTTCTACCTGCTGATTATTCATTTCTGACATAATAACTCTCCTTTGCCAACACCAATATTTTTTCTAACGAAAGTTCTTACTTATTTGTAATTCCTTTCACATACCCATTCATTAAGCAACGATAGCACAAAGAATCACTTGTTACAATTAGAAAAATGAAATAAAATTAGGAAAAATAAAATAATCGAATATTCTGTAATTTGAACCGATTAAAAACTTTTATTTTTATGTATTTTAAGAGATATTCTGTGATTTTTCGGGTTGAATTATTCTTATATATTTTATTTTCTAGTAATATTTTTGCGATAAAATTTTTTTGGATAAATGAATTTAAACTGTAGTTAATAAGAAGAAACTAATAAAAGCGGTGAGCAACAACTTAGAAATACTTGCGAGAACATCTTAATCCAAACCGGAAATGAGGCGGAGCAATGTATTATAAAGAGTTATATGTGGCCAATGAAAGTAAACCGTTCCCTGCGACGATTCGAAATTATCGGGAAGAGGATTTCGCTGAATTAATCCGCATTCAAAAGGAATGTTTCCCACCACCATTCCCCGAAGAATTATGGTGGAATACGGAGCAATTACAAAACCATACTTCGCTATTTCCAGAAGGTGCATTGTGTATTGAAGTGGAAGGAAAACTGGCTGGCTCTATGACAGCCTTGCTTGTCGACTTTAATATGGATGAACCGCGCCATACATGGGAGGAAATAACAGACAATGGTTATATTAGAACCCACAACCAAAACGGCAATTCACTTTATGTAGTCGATATTTGTGTAAGCCCTGCTTATCGTAAGTTAGGCTTAGGGAAATGGCTCATGTTATCGATGTATGACATAGTCGTCCATCTCAAGCTGGAAAGATTATTAGGAGGTAGTCGGATGCCGGGCTACCATCATTATGAAAAGGACATGACACCGGAACTATACGTTCAGTCCGTAGTAAACGGAAATATCCAGGATTCTGTCATTTCCTTTTTACTGCGCTGCGGACGAATCCCTGTTCAGGTCATACCCAATTATTTGCAGGATGAAGAATCCTGTCATTACGGTGTGCTAATGGAATGGAGAAATCCGTTTAAATAGGTTTTTTACTTATAATCTCTACTCTGTTTCCAAAAGGATCTCTAAACTCAAATCGTTCAAAATTGGGAATAGGCACTGAATCTAATATTTTTATATCATTTTCAGCTAATATTTCTTTCCAATAGGATACATCTTTTACCTCATATGCTAAATGGGCTTTCGTTGATAATCTGTCAAAACCATCTTCTGTTCCTACATGCACTTGTGTACTACCAACTTGTAACCAAAAGCCTCCTCTTCCTTGAAGTGAATCCGGCTTTTGAATTTCTTCTAACTGTAAAACGTTGCAATAAAAATTTTCCCCTTCTTCTTCGGCACCTTTTGGTATCGTAATTTGAGCATGATGTAATCCAAGAATCATATATATCCCCCTAAGTATTAAAACTGTAATTTTATTATATGTAATATGGTATATAAATAAAATTATGGGTTATTTATGAAAACCAATAACTATTTCTTATTGGTATCTACGAAAATGCCCTCCTAGAATAAGGGAATATTTTACCGTTATTTGAATGATGCAGCTCATTTTTAGGATAAATAAGGGAACGTTTTACCGTTATTTCAAATAAAATCATAAAATTTCATGTTTTTTAGTTCAATAAAGGAAATTCCTTCCCTTATTTTGCCTACTTTTTATTTTATTTTTAAAATAAGGGAAATTCATTCCGCTATTTATCACATTCCGCACTTCAATTTCCCGCCCCCACACTTACAATGCGTATTCCCCGTAGAAAATCTTATTTTTATGCAATCCCCAATTATTTCTTATTTGATTTTCCCTTTAACTAGTCCTAGAAGTCATTGAATCGGAATAAAATGCAAGGAAATCATTTTCTTGGGGGGCTATTCATGAATTCTATTTTGACGTATGTCTTTTTAGGCATATCTATGGCTGCAACAATTGGACCTGTTAAAACCGTTTTAATAAATACGGGTTTGAAAAACGGTTTTTTTCATGCCTGGTTTTTTAGTCTCGGTGCCATAGTAACCGATGTCATCTATATGTTTGTTGTTTATTTTGGGATTGGACAATTTATTGAATCGGAATTATTAAAAACGATACTCTGGTCTTTCGGCTGTTTTGTCCTTTTGTACACAGGTATAGAAAATCTTCTATCGCTACATAAAATTGAGATGGATTCAAATACCAAAAAAAGAACACGTCTTAGACAATCAATTATGTCCGGTTTCTTCATGTCGCTGCTAAATCCGCTAACGATTCTTTTCTGGCTTGGGATATATGGCTCCATCCTTGCAAAAAATGCTGGTTCAACTACAATCTATCAAATCATAATTCTTAGTATTGCTATTTTAGTCGGTATTATTTTAGTGGATTTTCTTATGTCCTTTTTCTCCAGTGTCGCGCGAAAATTATTATCCACGAGGCTTTTGAAAATCGTTTCCTTCATTTCAGCCATATTAATGATCGTATTTGGACTATACTTCGGCAAGATGGCTTTCCAAATGTTATTTTAATGCATGGACAACACTTATTATAGTCGGATCGTTTCTAAATAAGCTTGTAAAATAATGTTACGCATAAAATGCTTGAAATGAAACCATACCTTAATAAATAAACAAATTAGTCGAGGTGTGGTAATGGACAAAAGTAAGGCTCAAGTAAGTGTCTGGTGTATTATCAGTTTAACTTCAATTCCTCTAATCATGACGCTGGGAAATTCCATGCTTATACCAGTGCTTCCGATACTCGAAGACAAGGTCGGGATCACATCATTTCAGTCAAGCATGATTATTACAAGCTATTCTATTGCGGCAATTTTCCTTATACCTGTAGCAGGTTATTTATCAGACCGATTTGGAAGAAAAATGGTAATATTACCCAGTTTAATCCTCGCTTTAATCGGTGGTCTCATTGCCGGGTTTGCTTCCTGGAAAATGGATGACCCGTACATGATGATCATTATTGGTAGGGTTATTCAAGGAATAGGTGCGGCAGGAGCAATGCCGATCGTTATGCCCCTTGTAGGTGACCTATACCAGGATGATGATGAAAAAATAAGTTCGACGTTAGGAATAATTGAAACGTCTAATACGTTCGGTAAAGTGTTGAGCCCCATTTTAGGTTCAATATTTGCAGCTGTTTTATGGTTTCTGCCCTTCTTCTCTATTTCAGCGCTTAGTTTAATTTCTATTTTACTTATCTTTTTCTTTGTAAAAGTCCCTAAAGAAAAAGATGAACCTTTAAAGTTCAAGGAATTTTTAAGTAATACAAAGGAAGTTTTCAAAGAGAAAGGAAAATGGTTGTATACCATATTTTTAAATGGTGTACTCGTTATGCTGATATTATTCAGTATGCTATTTTTCTTATCCGACAACCTCGAAAAAGTTCATGATATAAAAGGTGTTAAGAAAGGTTTTGTACTAGCTATCCCACTTTTACTATTGTGTATTTCTTCTTATGTTTCTGGTCGTAAAATTAAAGGCGACTTGAAAAGAATGAAAAAAATAATTGTTATTTCGTTAATTGCCATGTCTACAAGCATTGTTTTCGTAGGTTATACAAGCAAAAAACTCATTCTTTTGCTCGTAGTAACAAGTATAGTCGGAATCGCCATTGGTGCCCTCTTGCCTGCACTTGACACAATTATTACAGATAACATCAACAAAGAATTAAGAGGCACAGTTTCTTCTTTCTATAGCTCAGCGAGATTTATCGGTGTTGCAGCCGGCCCCCCTATTATGTCACTCGTCATGAAAGACTATCTCAATGTCAGCTATATTGTGGCAGGTGTATTAGGATTCATACTGTTATTTGTTGTCTTCAAATGCATCAATGTCGAGGAAATCGAGAAATCCAAAAAAGCAACATAAAAAAATAAGGACCTGACAGCTTTTGCGGCTGGAACGGTCCTTAAAATTATTGAGCTTTCAAACTGAACAGAATAAGGGAAATGCCTGCAAAAAGGCAGATTATTCTTGTCATTGAAATTTTCTCTGCCAGACCTAGTAGAGCTAGTCCAGTTGTAACGATGAGAACAACCGGACCTACTAAGGCTAACATTGTATTGATATAAAAGGCCTTTTCCAAATCATTGAATTTAAACATTAACGCAGCAGCCGTCAATTCAATACTTCCTGAAATAAGTCTTAAAATAATGATAAAAAGAAGTGCCTTTTCAATAAATGGAACCACATCCCCTGCTATTATTCATTCATAACATATGCAACTAACTCCTAATTTATATTAGCTTTAGACTATTCTCTTTTAAACAGCAGATTTCCTTACCTGCGAGCATCGACCACATACTAAAATTACATATAATACCTAGATAGCGTCTAAATAATTCTCTTAAAATATAAAAATTTCTCGTTAACATAAAAGAATAATTAGTTTATTTAATTCCATTTAATGTTAAAATATTAGCGGATAAAACCAATATTACCCATCATTAGGTTGCCCTTATGAATATTCGTTTTAGCCATTCATCATGGAGAAAGAAGGTATAGTTGTTATGTTCAAAAATTGGACGTTATTCGAAAAGGCTTGGTTAATCATTTCAACAGTCATCATCCTCATTCTTAGTATTTTATGGGATGATACGCTTTTAGGAACGATTTCATCTATAGCCGGCATTATTTGTGTTGTATTAGCAGCGAAAGGGAAAATCGGAACATATGTAGTCGGTGTTGTGCAATGTTCGACATACGGCTACATTGCATATGGCTATGGATTATATGGTGAATCCATGCTGAATCTATTATTCTATTTACCTATTCAATTTATCGGATTTTACTTATGGTTTAAAAATAAGAAATCCCCTGATGAAGCTGCATACGGGGAAGAAATTTATGCGAAACGTTTAACAACGAAACAATGGCTATATACGGGTGCTGGAATACTAGTTGCTTATATTTCATACTCGCTATTTTTATCAAGAATAGGCGCAAACTTAGCGGGGCTTGATGGTTTGGCCGTTGTTTTATCGGTAGTAGCTCAAATTTTAATGATTATGCGCTACGCGGAGCAATGGATTTTATGGATTATTGTCAATGTCATTACGATTGCCTTATGGGCGATTATTTTAGTTCAACAAGGCGGCAATGATTGGACAGTATTTGTTATGTGGTGTGCATTTTTAGTAAACTCAATTTACGGATATATTAACTGGATTAAAATTAGCAAGGCGCAAGGAGCTGTATAAAATTGAACTTCGGTGTACCAATCAGCGAATATAAAAATAAAAAAATCGGATTATATGGCGGTAAGTTCCTACCATTCCACAAAGGACATTTAAACTGTATTTTTGAAGCACAGTCTCTCGTAGATATTTTGTTCGTTGTCGTTGGTTATGATGATGTCTATGATAAAAGTTTATGTGAGAATACAGGCTTTGAATGGGTATCGAGTCGTGTCCGTGAACGCTGGATTACGAAAGAATTGAAGAATTTTAAGAATATACGTGTACTTTCGCAATATGAAAAGCGCTCGGATGATTACATGAATGATGATTCCATTTTTGACTCACACAAAGAGTTGCTATCTAAAATTGGCGGCAAAGTGGATGTAGTGTTCAGCAGTGAACACGAATATGAGGAATATTTCGCAAAATACTTACCACAGGCAAAGCATCACATTATTGATACTGAAAGATCAGCATTCAACATTTCTGCGACAGAAATTAGAAAAAACGGTATTTTTCATTCGTGGAATTTCTTACCGCCCGCTGTACGGGAGCATTATGTAAAACGTATTGCTATTTGCGGCATTGAATCGGTCGGTAAGTCGCATCTTACTAAAATGTTGGCGAAGCACTTTGAAACTAACCATTTGGAAGAGTATGGTCGTTTATATTATGACGAAATCAATGGGTACGCCGATATATCGGAGCCATCGGACTATGCAGACATTGCAGCAGGTCATGTCCATCTGATGAATGAGGCCAGCAAAAAGTCAAATAAAGTGTTGATGGTGGATACCGATTTAGTTTATACACAATTTTTCCATTTCATGGAGACCGGTGAGTATCACGAATTGGTTGATACGATGCTGAAATTGAAAGTAGAGAAAATCGATGAATATATCTTTATTGAACCCCACAACTTCCATGAGCTGGACGGCACACGCAGACCGGTTACGGATGTAGAGCGACAGAAGCGTAATACTCTACTGAAATCGATATATGAAATGTATGGCATTAAACTGAAAATTGTCGATGAAATGGAGAGAAATAAACGGTTTAATCAATGTAGGGTGATTGTAAGAAGCAGTATAACGGGGCAAACCTTCTAACAGCGGTTTCTTCCTCTTCAGCATTTAATTTTGTTAAAAGGACAAAAAATAAGCGGAGATATTACTGTTATTTATAAGCTGAAGACGTTTTTGACGTGAAATAAGGGGAGATTTTCCGGTTATTTGCATAAAAAGCTATCATTTTCATTTTTTTGAATGGATAAGCGGAATTTCTACCTTTATTTGGGCTGTTTTTTATTTTATTTTCGGAATAAGCGGAATTTCTCCGCTTATTTTTCAGGTCGGATGGTTCATTTCATATCCACATTATTTAACTGCTTTCCAAATGGTCCATCTATCCTTTTCAACGATTGTATGTTCCGAAGAAATGGCCTCATCTATATAATCCATTAATAAATTTAATTCTTCATCCGTTAATTCATGTAATATACTTCTTCCTGTTCTTTCACTTAAATCTTTTAGTAATTGTTCTTTATTTCTATATTCTTTTCTGATTTCCCATAACTTAATTTCCTGAATGTCTGTAAATCCAACATCCGTAAGTGTTTTTATGACAAATTCACTGCTGTATCTCCGTTTTGTCTCGCTCTCAATTAATTGCGGAAACCGTTCAAAAAAATATCCCCTTATATGACTCGGATCTCCCTTTAATAAACAATCTTCCGGTGTCCGGTCCTGGACGACATAAATTCCTTTTTCATGCAACAGTCTATAAGCCTCTTTGAAGCACATTTGTAAATCCTGTATATGATGGATTAACGCTCTTTCCAAAATTAAATTGTATTCGTTACTTTCTAAATCAGTTTGTAGTGCATTCCCTAGTCTGAATGAAATGTTTGGATACTCGGCACAATTTTCTCTAGCAGCTTTCAGTATTTCCTCTGAATAGTCGACCCCTGTAACAGACATTACGCCCATGTCAGATAACGCTTTCGAGTAAATCCCCCCACCGCAGCCTATATCCAATGCTTTAGGAATATTATTAAAATTTACTAACTCCTCCATAGCATGAATCCATGAACTATCTGCCTTTCGAGTTGAATAAGAATATCTATTTTTTTCATTATGAAAATCAATTCCCACTATAATCCCCCCTTCATAACGCCAATATGAATGAAAGTCACTTTTTCAATAAATTTACTTTCCTCCGTTGTTTTACTTCAGACTCAATTTTAATCCTTCATGTGTTGCATTAAAGCCCAACTGTTCATAAAACTTTAACGCATCCGGTCTCCTTTTATCAGTCGTTAGCTGGACCAAGTGACATTCTCGTTGTTTCGCACGTTGGATTGCCCAATTAATTAGCTTAGACCCAACACCTTGCCCTCTTACAGAAGCTGCTGTTCTGACTCCTTCAATTGTCGCTCTCCATCCACCTTGATGAGTTATATACGCAGTAAAAGTAATTTGCAGGACGCCAATCACCTCATCGCCATCACAAGCCACAACTAATTCGTTATTCGAATCCTTTGAAATCGCCTCAAATGCTTTTCTGTAACTAAGAGGAAGTGGATCTTCATAGCGCTCTCGTTTACTGCCTAATAAATCATCCGCAAGCAAGCCCACGATTGTTTCTAAATCCTTTTCAGTAGCCATTCTAAACTTTAATTCAGTTTCCAATGAAATCCCCCTTACCATTAGACTTCTGCTTGTATAATACTTCCACAAAAAAAGCGCTGAATCCTTCTCGGACCAACGCACTAAAGAGTATTCGTACTTATTGAATTCCAGATATTAAAATTAAATCATAATTATAGAAAGTGTAAATGCCGCGCTCCATACACACCCTAAAACCTTTTGATTATGTATATTTCTCCCGGCCTTTAATTTTTCTAAGAGCTAAACCAAGTTAACGAACCATAATACCGAAAATACAATAGGTACTAAAAGAAATAAATCTTCCAAGTTCCGTCTCCTTTCGTTATGAATAATTAAATTTTTCATTAGTTGACGATGAAACTATGGTTAACGCTTGTAGTCGGGCTGTTCCAACTTAATAGGATTCGGATTACTGAGTACCCATTGCACCGCCAGTTCGCATAGTCTTTCAACTTCATTACTTCCATTTCCTTTACGAAGGTCTTTTACTAACGCTTTAGCCTCCAAAAGTTTAGCCGGGGGTAATGGCGTGCCTAAGCTAAAGTAATGATCTAAATGGTTAAGCATTTTACGAAATTGATTATCCCAGTTGCCCCCGCCATTATCCAATATTTCATAGGATACTTTACCGGTAATACGGATCACCTCACCCTGTACAGTTTTCGCATACCCCTCGGAAGGAATTAATAAATCCCATAGTTCATTATGTTGCGCCTGCCATCCTTTTGCTGTAACGGTTATTGGAGAGGAGCCATCGTGAGTTATCCGTTTCTCTACTGGAAGAACATCAAATAGTGCATATAGATGTATAAGTGCCTCTTCTGTTTGATTCAAAAATTCCTGATTAAAGCTTTCTCTGTAAAATTCAAACTCATTTCCAATTCGCTTAATAGAGTCTTTCATTTTCTGCGTTTTAGTTGCTCCAGCTTTAAGCAAGATCTCAGCAACTTTCGCCATATTAACGATATCTATGTTTCTACATACCGACAAAGCTTTTTCTAAAGGTGTCTGTCTCATCTTATTTTCTGCACTGATATTTGCACCTTTGGCAACTAATGTGGAAACTGCATTTGGATTAAATGAACTAGCTGCGGCAAATATAGGTGTCTCGTTCTGATAATCCATCGCTTCTAGATGTGCCCCTAACTCAAGAAGCAATTCTGTATTACCGCGCCAATTTTTTGCATGGTTATGTAGAGCCGTTCTACCATAACTGTCACTAGAATTTATATCCGCACCCTGTACTACAAGCCAGCGAACCAATTCATCCGGTATATTGAAAAAGCTCAAAGCAGTTGATTTACTGTAACCGCCACGGGCATCTAATTCACAATGCACAAATACTTCTTTTAATGCTGAAATATCGCCCACTTTAATTAGTTCATCAAAATTTTTCGGTAAAATTTTTTTATTCTTTCCCATTCTGGCTACTCTCCTAGCGAATCATTTTTCAAAAAATGTTGCGTCCTTATAACTTAACGGTGTCCATCTTTCCTTGCTTGTATATAACCATTATATACGCAAGTGCCATGCGTGGATAAATCCTTCACTTGCAATCCACATGTTTCATAAAATTTAAAATTATTTGCTGAAGTGTGTGCAAACCAATCCCCGTGAGGAAGTTTTTGAATACATAATTCAACAAGCTTTTTGCCAATGCCTTTCCCACGGTATTCTGACAAAACGACTAAATCCATAATATTAGCTGCCATTATTTGATCGGATATTACTCTAACCATTCCAATCATCCGATCATTATCTCATACAGTAAATGCCCAAGTTGAATTTTTAAAGATTAGCGAGTATTTTTCTTTTTGCCACGAAGGAATATTTTTTGCCCATTCAGCATCTTTAAACAAGGATTCAACATAGTCAGCAGGAACTCCTTCAGTACCTTCCCTAATTACTAAGCCATTAAAATATTGATACATAAGCACCTCTCCTTTGATAATATAGTTATTACATAAAAAGATAATTAATCCTTTTAAACGATGATATTATTTCATAATAAACTATAACTTTTGCCAATGTTCAGGCATATTATCGTAATATGTTTCTATCTTCTAATAGAAAGGTTGTAGTTAGTATAGTGTTTTAAAAAGATTGTATTAGTCTTTCAATAGTAATAATTTCATCAAAGAAACAATGATTCTTCTTTTATCGATACCTCATTGGCATAAAGATAAAGATATTAATTAATCTTCTACCATTAGTTAATTATTTCCAACGGCAATACTGGCTCATTATCACTATATCTTGAGTAAGACCAACCTTCATTTGAAACTTCTGTACATAACTTATCCGTACAGGTAAAAATATAAGATTTCTGTTCAGTTTGGACAGATATTTCATAAAGATAAATAGAAGATGGGTCAGAAACATTAAATCGGTTTACTCCTTGTTTAATTGCATAAACAGTTTCCCTAGATGCAATTTCTTGATACTGCTCATTTTGAATTACCATTTTAGTCATTTCCCCTAAAATCACTTGGTCATCCAAGTTCGCTGTATATGTACTTTTGATAAAACTAGTAATCCCCAAAAATAAATTTAATATTACGCTAATGAATAATAGAATAAAAATTCGCTTTGTTTTTTTCTGCATAAATGCCCTCTTGTAAATCATTTTAATTACATACCTGACATTCCGGCTATAATTATAAAAGTAGTCCATAAGAACCCAATTCCTAACGCCAAAATCGATGATGTTCTAAGTGAAATAAGTAAAGAAGAAAAGTATTTTTGCTCACCTTCACTTTTTTTAAAAGAAAGCGCAAAGAACACAATCCCTAATAATCCAATTAAATATGTAAATGTAACACCCACCCAAAACCAAGTTAATCCATTCCCCCAATAAGCCATCTGCTGAAATTTAATGCTGAGATAGAATACCCCAATCGCACATACTAATGACATTAACGTATACAATATTTGTTTATTCACACTTATTTTCAATAAAATACACCTACGATTCCTATAAAACTTTTGTAGCAAGTAACCTCCCACAAAACCTTTTATACTTTTAGTGTAATTATACACTTTATGAGTTATTTTTCAATAACACTTATATAAATGCCTTTCTCTCTTAAATAAAAAAAGCACCTTCCTTAAAAAAGGAAAGCGCATAAATATAGTCGGAGAACTATGCCTTATTCTTCAAAGTAGCTAAAATACCATGCAAAAACTACTAGATTTCACAAGGTATTTTAATAATTATTTTAATTTTGCACCTCTAAAGAGAACGCGTAACAGCTTTTATGTGTCCTTGTTTTCAAATTCACCCTTCGACCAAATAACCAGCCGCGTATAGGGCATTTAAATTCTCTTGGTGCTTTTCTACATTTCCTTCTTTCGCTATTACCACTTCTCCGAAATACGGTTTTCGATACAGATATACGAATGTAGAACCACACTTACTAATATAGGCATTTTTATAAATATCTAAGTGATACCCTACCTTATTCAACAGTCGACCATCTACAAAATCATTCACTTGCAACATATTTAGTACCAACATGCCCAGTTCCCCCATTCCTTGTTCAATTTCCACAATCTAGATGTATTCGCAAATCGTTTATCAGCGAAAACAGATTCCTAATAAAGGATTACGTTGCGGAATATCATATGCATTTAATAGCTTTGCAATACCTTTCAAAATTTGATGCTATTGCATTGTTTATTTTATCGAGCAATTATAAACAGCCTCTATATCCATACCCATTTTTTACTGAAAATAGGCAACCCCTTATGAATAGCTGATCTAGGCCTATTGCTATAAAAATACGTAAATCCTCTTCAAGTATCAACCCAATAGGGGGCTTAACAATTTAGTTGTTCTTTAATTAAATCTAAAAGACCTTCAGGAACAAGTCGTAGTTCACCGTTTTGAAACCTATTTATAGGCAATCGCATAATTTTGAAGATGTTCTCGTCATCTTCCTTTCCAGTGCTCTTATTATTCCTTTTTTCATTGTAATCCTCCAAATTATTAATCAATAATCTTTAGTTGTTTCGATTCACTTACGAATAATTCCTTCTTTTATCCATTTATTCGACCATTAATAAAAACGAGCGCGAGTCCTTGTTACAGAATCGCACCCGCATATTGGATAAGAATTATCATTCTAAAACTTTTAATTTAAGGCAAAAGCTACTTATTTAGGGGAAATACAATTGGGTCAATTTCGTATGGGGCCATTACAGGTATCAGTGGTCTATTTCCATCGCTGTCTGATTTACCAACTGTTAAAACATGAACGGTTGGTGTAATGGTGATGGACTTTGCTCTATTATCAAAATCACCCAGAGTTAATCTAGGAAAGCTTACATTACCGGGAAAATCAGTACTATGACCAGAATCTCGATAGTGAATGAAGTTTTGTTTATTTCCTAAATCATCTGTTACATTATATTCAATAAGTACACCTCGGAATTCATCATCTTCCTTCGAAACAAGACGTTCATCTACCAATTCCGATAAATAAAATGTACTCGAGATAGGCGTTTTAGTCATTTTTAGAAGTGTAATTGCCACCCCAGTGTCTTCTGTGTTGTAACCGGCTCCGATTAAATTTTCCGTTTCGCTTTCTAAGGCTTGTAAAGCGAATTGATAAGACCATTCTCCAGAATGTAGTTGTTTCCCATTATTCAAATTTCTAACTGCGTTCCCTTTCCAAGAAACATTTATTTTACTTGGCTTAGGACCTTTGATTAATTCATATACATAAAGAACGGCATACTCATTCTCACCAATTTTTTTAGTTAAATAGTTTTCAGAGTAACCATTATGTTCATACGCACCGTTAAATTCTTCTACTATGAAATCTCCTTCTAAAATTGGTCTTTCTCCTAGATCCTTTTCACTTTCAATTGTATAGGCTATCGTTACATTTTCACCGTCATAAACTGCATCGGTTAAGGTTATATTTATACCCTTACTTTCTTTTGAAACACCTATATCAGTCGAATAATTGCTAAACTCTTCAAAAACATAACGATCATCTTCATTAAACAATTCAAAAACACTACCAATAATCGGTAACTTAGCAGCATAGGTTGGAAATGCTATACTTAAAGTGAAACTAGAAGCTAACAAAAGGGATGCAGCAACGGCTATATTTCTGAATAAGTAATTTTTCTTTTTGCGTTTCAAAACATTTCTTTTAATTCTAACCTTTTCCGATTCATCTACATCCATAGGTTCAATGTCCATTTCGATTTTTAAATCGTTTAATTTACGATAAAATTTTTTCAAGAGAAAACGCCTCCTAAACGTAATTGTTGAAGTCTTTTTTTACCACGATATAAGCGATTATCAACGGCTGCCTTTGTTAAGCCAAGTTGATGAGCAATTTCTTCATTTTTCATATTTAAAAAATATTTCATAATGAAAATGTCATGATCTACCTGATCCAATTTTTCCATGAGTATTAATAATTCATCCATCATGTACTTAGAGAAAAATTCATCCTCTGCCGATTTCACTTCGGAGCCATTCACGGTTAATTCGACAACCTTTGGTGAATTTAATGATCTCCTTTGTATATCAATCGCTTTAAATTTGGCAATCGTACAAATCCACTTACTAAAGTCCTCTTGGTCACCTTTAAACTGCTTTGCATTTTCAAATGCTCCTAGAAACGTATCGCTTATACATTCTTCAATAAGCTGCGGGTCCTGGAAGGATATTAACGCATTATATATAATCGCTTTCACAATCCCGATATATTGGTCAATTACAAATTCAAGTGCATCTTCTCTCCCCTTCTTAAAGTACTTGATAAAGTTCTCACTCGTAATCTTCATACAATTAACTCCTTTGTCTTTGTAAGGGCCCTACACTTAATACATCGTATAAAACTAAAATAATTCTCATTATTCTAAATTTTTTAAGAAGAGAGATATCGAGCAATGAAAAACACTTTCCTTATTTCAAGGAAAGTGCATGATTATATACCATTAGATTCAGTGTGCGACATGCCATTCAAACGTTCCAGTTAAATCGCCCCACCAAATATCAATGTATGTATTAAAAGGATCGTATGTAATAAGACTCAACTAAATTCGTCCGAGACTATCCTTCTTCTATAAATCGAATTTTAACTTTACTATCTTGGCAACTTCTTCTGCATTTAAATTTGTATTGTTAATTTTGATATAATTTTGGAATGGAATTTCACCTTCTAGAGAGTTTAGTCTATGTTTCTCCATTGTGCTTTTTAAATCATTCTCAGACCAATCAATATCTCTTTTTTTAGGTTTGTGCTCCAACCTATTTGGTGTTTTATTCCGCTCAAGTCTCTCGTCTATGTCAGCTTCCAATTCTACATAGTAAACAGTGCCTCCTCTGGACTCGAAAAGCTTGGAGAGTCGCTTTACATACTCCCAATCCGACTCCTGATCAAACAACCAGACGTAAGTAAAAATCATGCCATATAGATCGCTTTTTGAAAACTCTTCAAAAATCTCCTGACGAAATAAATTTACTAATCTTTTCCCTTCTTTTGTACTATAATCAAAAAAATGAGTAACTAAATCAATCGTCATATGGTTATGAAACAGCTTCAAATCTGTAATTTTAGCTAGCTCCTGCCCAACTGTCATTTTACCAACCGCCTGTGGTCCAAATATATGAACAAGTTTCATAAACTTCCTCCTAGTTATATAAATAATCTGTTAAAGGAATACATATTAATTTTCTGCTTCCTTTTCATCTCGTTCTTTTATATATCTTTCAACTGTCTTTTTTACTTTATCATTGCTATTGGCTGGAACTATTTGTTTATGAATTTCATAAATTAAAATGAATGATCTAAAAATAACTCCAATAATAATTGCACATAGCATAAAGATCCCTATTGGACCAAAAAATACTAAAATACCTAAAAGACTAGCTAATAAGATGGATAACAATAACTTCATCAAATTCCCCCTTAACGTAGTGGGTTTGCTCTCTATGTAATTGCTCAATTAAGAATGTTTAATTTGGGGACGTTATTTTATCTTTATTTACTTGATTAAAGTTTTGTGCTTCCCATTCTTCTCGCAAGATGCCCATTCTAATCGAATCATAGTATTCCCCTTCATAATAACGAACTTTACGAATGCGGGCTTCTAATTGCATACCTAATTTTTCACCTACACGAATCATCCGTTCATTTCCAGACCATGTAGTGAAGCCAACGCGAACTAAAGGCATCGTATTAAATAAATGATCAATCCACAGTTTTAAAGTACGGGTACCGAGCCCTTTTCCCCAGTCGCCACCTTCGTAAAAAAGAATACCCATCTCTAACCACTTTGATGGTTCATGCTCCCAGTAATAAGAAACAGTTCCACACAATACACCATCAACCTCAATTACCCATACGTTCGATTGATTCACCCAACCTCTACCGATGGGTAAAAATTCATCGAATGATTTTGTTTCATGCGGATAATAAGGAGCATTCCATTTTTTCCACTCTGGCTTTTCTTCATTGTATTCCAATTCCCAAATACGAGGTAAATCCATTTCTTCTATCGGTCGAATGATTAGGTTTTGATCTTTATACAAGTTAAATTTCCTCTTTTCTTATATATATGCTCTTCATTTATGAATTGAAGAGACCACTATATTCCACATTATACCATTTTTAGTTCTTGGTCCATAGTGATTTAGAGTGGTTGGTGTTGGGGAACACGATTGAATTACGTAATGAGATTAATAGAGGAGTGAATTTCCGTTATTGACCTAAAGAACATGAAATTTCATGATTTTATTGAAAATAACGGTAAAATCTTCCCTTATTTTGGCGGAGACTATTAAAAAACAAAAAACCCCAAAACATTTCGGGGCCCTAAGCTTCTTTAAGAACGCACTCTATTCGGTTTATATTCTTAATCCCTTTTAGTGGTCAGAAAGGTATGGTCAAACACCATCTAAAACAGTTAACAGTGCAATTGTTATACAAGACATCATTATTGTAAATGCTCCCGTCATTAAGTAAACATTTACCTGGAAATCCTTATCGTTACGGGATTTATCAATTATCAACGCCAAGTTTAAGCAAAAAATAATCGCTAAAACTGGAGTACCATATACAGCCATATAAATAAAAAACATTGTGACCTCCAAATTGCTATGTAATATTTTACAATTGTAGCATAATGATTTTAATACTAAAACCATTGTAATCACTTCTTAACGCTAAAAAACGCTCTCCTGTTGATCAAGTGAGCGGTAAATTACGGGCTTTCTTTTACCTCAATTGGTTCATCTGTGCCTTCCTGTTCTCTCGTTTTATGATAAAGGATTGTTATAACGAGGATAATTCCCGAGGCAATCCATATTGCTTTGTATTCTAATGTCGTACTGAAATAGGTTCCAATTAAGGCTCCACCGATAAAAGAAAGGATGATAGCTGAAAAACTTATAAATTTTTTCATGGCTTCTTTATTCTGATTGGCAAACGCCTCATAGGAAGCTGAAGATGCTGTTCGTAAATTACCTGTCGTAATTGTTGAGTTATAGCTCCATTTCCCAAGTTTATTAAAGGTAGCAATCTGTAATGAAGACACAAATGCCACGCTTATTGTAATGATCATATTAGGAACACTTCCCGGTAACCAGCCGACGATAAATAAAATCACACATTCCAATGCCAGAACAGATCGTCTATGCATATCCAGGCGGTCTTTCATATGCTCGGCAACTAATACACCCGCTATAAAAGCCACGAATGGTGGGATATTTTGAAGTGCTCCGTCATATTCCGGACTCGCAGCCCGCACTGCAAACAAGACTGTATTTCCGGTTTGTGCTGTCGCAAATACACCGTCTCTGGTGATATACGTATAAGCATCCAAATATCCCCCGACTAGAGCCAGTATCATACCCATAACTAAAGAATTCGGTGCTAATGAGTACCACCTTTTCGTTTTATCCTTCATTTACTTTATCTCCTCACACAAAATGCTCTAATAATATTGGGCAGGCTGAACAACATTATTATTTAATTGGCATTATTCCACATACAGGTGCTAATTATTCGAAATAGAGTTATTAACTAAATCAAATAATTATTAAGTGCAAACTATGCTGATGACAGTATTTAATATACCGTTCATCGTGTGTTCATAATTAGCCTATATACTAACGCTATCAACAATATTAGGAGGCAATTTTATGAATTTAGCATGGAAAGAAATAAAGAAAAATAAAAGCAAATTCTTCATCTTCGGACTAATTGTCCTTTTAATTAGCTTACTGACATTTATAATTGCAGGGTTAGCAAACGGATTATCTCAAGATAATGCAGCACTAATTAAAGAGCTACCAGATGGACATTTTTATATGACAACCGAGGCAGAAGATAACTACGCCCTATCAAGAATATCAAGTACACAGCAAAAGGAGCTTCTTAAAAAGTATCCAAATGCTACGGCCCTTTCAATACAAATGGGTATGTTCCACAATGCTGAAGGTAAGCAGCAGAGTGTGGCCTTTGTAACAACAACCGAATCCGATATCTTCCCTAAGGTCGCTGCAGGTGAAATGATTGTAGATAGTTCTTTAAAAGAAGAAGGCTTTAAAATTGGTGATATTTTAACAAGTAATCAATTTAGTGGTCAGTGGGAAATTGTTGGTTTCTCCGAACAAACCAAATTTAATCACGCAGCTGTAGCCTTTATTCATCAAGAGGATTTCACAGAAATGTACCGGACAACTGATCTTCAACTACTGTATTTAGCAAATGAAGAGGTAAAAACGATTGATGGCTTAACTATGTATTCGAACAAAGATTTTTTAAATACGATTCCTAGTTATTCTGCTGAACAGCTTTCGCTTAACATGATTATTTGGTTTTTAGTTGTGATTAGTGGCATGCTCTTTGCAATTTTCTTTTATATGATGAACGTACAAAAAATTGGTTTATATGGAATTTTGAAAGCAATCGGAGTAAAAACAAGCACATTATTTATCATGATGTGGACGCAAATGCTCCTTATTTCAGCAATTGCTTTAAGCACTTCCCTTTTGTTAATCCAATTATTTCAAAACTTTGCTCCACAAGGTATGCCCTTCCATTTAACACTGAATACGACCTTATTATTTGCTGCAATATTTTTAATCATTGGCTTTTTCGGAGCAACATTATCAGGGCTTCAAATTAAAAAAGTTCAACCTTTACAAGCAATTCAGCAAGGAGAGATATAATATGAGTTTTTTTACAATACAGCAACTAGAAAAATCATTCCCTATCGGAGAAACAAATGAAATGATTTTAAAAGGCATTGACCTGTCACTTCATAAAGGTGAAATCACAGCACTTGTCGGAGCTTCTGGGTCAGGGAAAAGTACTTTATTAACAATTGCCGCTGGGTTACAATCTGCGTCAAATGGACATATTTATTTTAATGAGCAAGACCTAACAAGCCTTTCTCAGGAACAGCTTCGCCAAATGCGGGCCGAACAATTTGGCTTCGTATTTCAGTTTGCACACTTAGTACCGTTTCTTACAGCAGAAGAGCAGTTATTGTTAATGTTGGATGTTGCAAATAAGAAAAAAAATAAAAAGGATGTCGCTCGTGTATTAGAACTTGTAGGCATGACACATCGAAAAACTGCGTATCCTTCTTCACTTTCTGGTGGTGAAAAACAAAGAATTGCAATTGCTCGTGCCATCATTCATGAACCAAAAATATTATTTGCAGATGAACCGACAGCTAGTCTTGATTCAAAACGTTCCAGTGAAGTTATGATGCTTCTTCAAAGTTTAACAAAAACATTAAACTTAACAACCTTACTTGTAACACATGATGAAGAAATGCTTCGTTATGTTGATAAAACTGTACACATGAGAGATGGTAAAATTCTGGTTGAACAGCTAGCATAAAATAGATTTCAAAAATAATTATTTAAAATAGCGCAGCTTATGCTGGGCTATTTTAAATAGAAGTTAGGAGTTTAAGCGATGACTACCATTTTAGTTGTTGATGATGATCCGCATGTACGCGATGTCATTACAATTTACTTTTCTAAGATAGGTTATCAAGTCCTGAATGCAAAGAATGGTATGGAGGCTCTTCAGCAGTTGAAGATGCATACGATTACAATTGCAATTGTTGATGTGATGATGCCCTATTTAGACGGCTATGAGCTTACTAAAGCTATTCGCAACTATTATAATCTCCCTGTCATTTTATTAACGGCCAAGGGACAACTTGAAGATAAGGAAAAAGGGTATGTAGCTGGAACGGATGATTATGTCGTAAAGCCTGTAGATCCAAAAGAATTACAGTTTCGTGTAGAAGCGCTCCTTCGTCGTTACGAAGCAACTACACCTTCAGCGACTTCCCATTTAGGTCCACTTACAATTTTATATAAAAGCTATGAAGTCATTATTAATGAACGTACATTATTGCTACCTTTAAAGGAATTTGAGCTGTTGGCCTTTTTAGTCAAACATGCTACACAAGTGCTAACACGCGAACAAATAATTGAGGAAGTATGGGGTATTGATTATAGTGGTGATGAACGGACGGTTGATGTACATATTAAGCGATTACGTGCACGACTCTTAAAATTAACACCGAGAATCCAAATTAAAACCGTTCGTGGTATTGGCTACTCCATAGAGGAAATTCAATGAGATCATTATATGCAAAATTTGTCATAACAACGGTTGTCATTATGGTATTCAGCAGCATAGTGGCCTTCTTTTTATCCAATCTGTATTATCAACAGTCCTTAAAGCCTCAAAATGATGAGAAGACAACACTACTTGCTGTAGAATTGGCAAATTATATTGAAACTCATCCAGAACTTGAGTTACACGAGTATTTACAGCACTCGGCATTACTCGGGTACCATATTATGGTTTTTAACCGTGAATTGCAATCTACTACATTTCAGGATCCATTTCGTGACACATCTATTGAAGATGCAACAATTCAGAAGGTTCTAGATGGTACTATTTATCATGGGATTTTACAATTTCCCCATCAAACATTTGTGACTGGTTTTTTTGCAAATGAATTAAAAAACTCAATTGGTGTGCCACTTCAGTATCAAGGTGAGACTTACGCATTATTTGTAAGAACGAATATAAAGTTGTTATTTAATGAAATGCACTTTTTATTTGCCACAATATTATTATTAATGATTATCCTTAGCATATTACTTGTTTTATTATGTACGAAGTTAATTGTTAAACCGATTACAAAGTTAACTGAAGCTACCACTTCTATTGCAAAGGGACAATACGATATTAAGCTCGATATTAGAAGACTTGATGAACTCGGACGATTGTCACAAAGCTTTATGCAAATGTCAAAACAGCTTTCACAAGTTGATGAGAAACGTAAAGAATTCATCGCTAATATTTCACACGATTTCCAATCACCTCTCTCAAATATTAAAGGCTATGTAACATTAATTGAAAAAGAGCATCCAATAAATCAAAAATATATTAATACAATCCATCATGAAATTACTCGACTGTCGACTATGACGAATCAACTTTTACAGCTCACAACGCTCGATCAGCAAGACCTGCCTTTAAAGGCTAAATTATTTTCAGTAAGCAAACAAATCAAACAGCTTCTGCAGCATTATGAATGGCAAATTCAACAAAAAAATTTAATGCTTAGCTATTCTCTACCTGAAGTACAGATCTATGCAGATGCTGGATTCTTATATGCGGTGTGGGATAATTTACTATCAAATGCGATAAAATATACAAATGAGTTCGGGTCCATTGATATTGAACTTATAGAACAGCCAGATACTGTAACTATTACATTTGAAGATAATGGCATTGGGATTAGTGAACACGACCAACAGCAAATTTTTGACCGCTTTTATCGGGCTGATTCATCACGTACACGCACGATTGAAGGTATAGGATTAGGGTTATCAATAGTAAAGAGTGTATTAACATTGCATAATGGAACCATTCATTTTACAAGTAAACCAGGAGTTGGGACAACCGTGACAGTGACCGTGCCAAAAACCATCAAGTGAATACTAAATGCTCAGCCTCCTCCTAATCCTTAAGATTAGGAAAGGCTGATTCTGTACTCAGAAATGAGTAATATTCTCGATGAAATCATTTTAAACTAAATTTACAAGATAGTATGTAGTAATTCTTTCATTCGCTCTTCAAAATCAGCATGTCTCCAATATAACATGGCATTTACGATACCTTCATCTGCAGCTAAATGATGAACTAACACATAACCGATATAATAACCGAGGCGAGTATAATCAAATGTCTGACCGCCATTAATCGAAAACCACTCCTTAAATATTTCTTTTGAAGATTTTTGCATTAGGTCTTTTTGAAAAGCTCCTATAATCTTTGTTTTATTTTCTTCACAGAATGATAGCCATTCTACATCTCTTTTATAAGCAAAGTAAATATCCTGTTGAACTTTTACAACCTCCGTTGATAAATAAGTGGCAACACCTTCTTGCAAGAGCCATGTTAAAGGATTGGACCAAGAAATAGTCGCAGCATCAATCCCATTATAGGTAGTAAATAAATGGTGTGTTGCATGTCCAAACTCATGGGCAATAATCACTTTAAGGGCATCTTCATCCGCTTCAAATTTTTCAACACAAAAAGCAATCTGAGGGTCCATCGAACGATATGTATAGGCATTTGACCCACCTAAACCGACAAAAATATAAACGTCTTTTGTAAATTTTATTGGATATAAGTCTTCATATTTTATCGTAACTTCCGGAGTTAAGGAGGCAATTTTCCGGGCAATCCATTTCATCTTTTGAATCATTGCCGGATGCTGAACTAAAGCTTTTTCGAGTTTCACCTCTTTATTAAGACAATGATGTTCAAAATAATAACTGTAAATATCTAAATTTTTACTGAAATAATTTTCGTAATAATTCTCGGTAGGTTCATATGAACTTAAAAACGGGTTTGCAATATCATAGATTTTCACAAAAAAGACCTCCCTAGCTATATTACTAATTATTTCTATATAACTCCTAAAACTCCTTTTCCATACCTTTACCTAGAAAAGTATCCAGTGCCTTAATGATTTTAAACCGCTATAAAAGGATAAGCCAACTACTTCTGGCTTATCCTCATGCAATCCCTATTCAGTTAAATGTAGTTAACTCTTGTTTAACAGCTTGCAAAAAGTCTTCCTCAAATCTATAAATGTGTTTACCTACTGTCTTCCCTAATGGTATGACGTCCGAAATCATTCCTTCATTTAAAGGTAATGAGTTTATAGAATTTACCTCTCTAGGATTATCTACTAAGTGATCCAAGGGCGTATTGGTCTCTATTTGAGAAAATAACTCTTTTAATTTTGCTTTTGGAATTTCGTCTTCTACCTTATTCATTACAACGTTCATTAGATTTATTAGGTTTTCATGATCTAGGTAGAACCCATCTGTCGCAGCCATCATTAATGATATAACCTGTTCCCCGTTAAAATAATGCGTACCCTTTTCGAAATCAATAGCTGCCTGTGTTACTCCTCTTAATCGAATATCTTTTTGAATTTCATACTCAATCCCATTCACCGATTCAATTAACTCTGAAACAGTTTTTAAATCAAGCACAGCATAATAATCAATTGGTATATCTAAAAACTTTGAAACTGTCTTTTTTACATTTTCAGCATCGCCAAAAGAATAGGCAAACAACAATTTATCATAAAAAAATGTTCCATCCTCATTCTCCGATATCGGGGCATAAGTATCAGTAGGAAGCGAGACCACTTTCATCAACTTTTTATCTTTATTATAAGTAAGTAAAAGATTAAGGTATATTCGATTATCCATAACTTCAGACTTTACCGTAATTAACGAGGTAGAAAACTCAGCTTCCAAGGCGTTTGTTGCAACACCTTTGTTCGATTCTTGACTTAAATTGCTACTATTAGATCTTTCAATTAAATCCCCGGAAAGCATCGATGGAAGAAACAGAATCATACATAAACTAACTACCAATAAAGATACTGTTATGGGAACAAATTTCTTAAAAGAATCATTCTTTTGAGTATGATGATTCTCATCCTGTTTACGGATTTCTTCAAATACTGCATTACGGTCTTCCTTCGTAAATGACAGGTGTTGATGAGACGAATTATGAATTTTTTCTCGTAATCGTTTATCTTCCATGAAGTTCTGCCTCCTTTAACATTGATTCTAATCGTTGCTTCGCTCTTCTTAATCTGGTCTTTACGGTATTAACCGAAATATCCAATACATTGGCAATTTCCTCTGTTGATAAAGAATCATAATAATAAAGATAAACTACTTCCCGATACACCTTTGGAAGAGAATAAATCGTATCTTTTATTTCTTCATTATTGTATTTATCGATTACCTTTTTCTCAGTGGATGGTAATATAGACTTCGCTGTTTCATTGATAAAGCTTTTTACCTGCACCATTTTGTAATTCCAGCTTTTCAAATAATCTTTACATTCGTTAATCGTTATACGATAGAGCCATGTTTTGATTTGTGCGTCGTATCGAAATGAATCTATATTCTTATAGCATTTGATAAACGTATTTTGTACAAGATCCTTCGCAGTTTCTACATCCTTTACATAAGAAAATGCCAACCGCACTAGCTCATTGCCATATTCAATCATTATTTTTTCCAATAGAAAATCTTTTTCCTCCCTATCCAAATGACTCCCCCTCCCTTTCAACCTGCTTCAAATTCTGCTATTAGACGATTGTCAATTCATATTAGGTTCAATTTTTAAAAATTAATATAAAAAAATCATCCCCCTCTATGAAAACGATAGAGGGAAGATGATTTTTCAAACTTAGATAGGGTTAAATCAGATTTTTGGTAAATATATATTTATTCCCATTACTTTATTGGTATTATCTGTTAAAATTAACATAACGAATATAAGGGGTGTCAAAATGAGTAACGGTTCTACCTATATCAAGAAAATAGTATGGATTATTGGATTAACATTACTAGCAAAATTCAGCTATGATTTAAAAGTCCAACTGCAAAAAACCGCACAAATGGAGTACAATATTGTACCTGTTCTTTGGTTTGATGTGGTCAGTGCACTATTACTGGGTGGCTATATTTCTTTACTGCTAGTGAATAAATGGTCAGTAAAAATTAATCATGCTTTACTATGGTGTGTAGCGACCCCTTGTTTAGTACTTCTATTAATCTATCCAACGCTAACAACGTTGGCAGTATATGAACTTATACCGGAAAGCTTTGCGTTTAGTTTTATTGCAGCTTGGGTGTTTAAAGTAGCTATGACTTCCCCAAACGTAGTAGGCATAGTTGCCGGACTGACATTGGCATTAAGCATTTTCAGTAATCATTCCAATCGGGCAAAGTAGAGATTTCAGTTTACTTAGACTTAGAAAGGTTTTTAATCATTTCAAATGCTATACATAATGTAAACACAAAAAATACTAGCGCAAAAATTTTGGATACAGTTTGTTCCCTCCCTAAAAACTGTGAACATGACAGGTACATAGCTAAAGATAAAAGAATAATTGCTAATACTTTTTTGAAATACTGCATGTGCTTAACGTTTCGCAATACAATTAGGATCATAATCGATATTTTTTTTAATTTTGTTTAGATCCTTTTCTATTTTGGAAATAAGCATATGTATCTCTTCATTTTCTGAAGCGGTAAAGTTTTCACCTCTTTGTATATTTAAAATCATCGTTTGATTAATTAGCCTCAAACATGATTTAATCAGGGCCAAGTCCATTTTGATTGCTTCCTTACTTGTGTCTAATCCATCCATTTATACCACTCCCTACCACAAATTATATACCATTATATAGGAGGATTGTAAAATGAATGCTAGAATTTATAAATCTTTTGATAAGCGAATCATATCTCTGCATCGTATCCCATTCTCAAAAATCTCTTCCTCGTAATGCTTAATGAAAAAGTCATAATCAATACCGATTATTCGGAAACCGCATTTTTGGTATAAAGCGAGTTGACCTATACTTGAATTCCCCGTTCCAATTTCGATTGTTTTATAATCTTTAGTCTTAGCAACATCAATTGCATCCGTAATTAAAAATTTTCCTATACCTTTGCCATGGTGTTTTTCGGCTACTGCGACATTTACTATTTCTACTGTTTTAGGTCTTGTTGGTAATAATACATACACTCCAACAACTTGTTTTTCACTTTCGGCTATAAAACATTCGCCCTTTGTAATATATTCTTCCACTATACTTTTTGAAGGATCTGCCAATAACAGCAAGTCCATAGGAATATTATCTCGTTCCTCCAGTTTTCTTATAATCAATGTTGTTTCCCCCTTCTACCTTTATTTTTTATAGAAAAAAGCGCAAATTCCTGCTACAGAATTGCACCAAATATTTTTATCTTCTTATTTTCCAGTTTCACTAAATCGCTTAATGCGCTCGCCAATTTCGTCACGGACGCGCTGAAATTCAGACCACTCTTTACCGGCTGGATCATCAAATCCCCAATGTACTCGTTTAACATGCTGTGGTGTCACAGGACATTTATCAGCAGCATCCCCGCATAAAGTAACGACCAAATCAGCATGATGTAAAATTTCCGGGTCAATGATATCGGATGTTTGATTGGTAATATCTATACCGGCCTCTTTCATGGCCTTCACCGCATTCGGATTCAGACCATGAGCTTCAATTCCTGCACTTTTAACATCCCACTGCGTACCGAGATATTTTTTTGCCCAGCCTTCCGCCATTTGACTTCTGCAGGAATTACCTGTACATAAGAAATAAATTGTTTGTTTCAACCTGAATCCTACTCCCTTTAGAAAATCAATAATGTGATATATAGCCCAAGTAAAGTAATAAATAGAATTGGGATAGTTAAAATAATACCTGTTTTAAAATACGTTCCCCACGAAATTTTAACGCCCTTTTGAGAAAGAACATAGAGCCATACTAATGTTGCAAGAGAGCCGATTGGTGTAATTTTCGGACCTAAATCAGATCCAATAACATTAGCATAGATTAACGCTTCTCGGATAACACCGGAAGTATTCGTTTCAGCAATCGCTAATGCATCGATCATAACGGTAGGCATGTTATTCATAATGGAAGAAAGAAACGCGGCAATAAAGCCCATTCCAATCGTTGCAACAAATAATCCCTGATCAGCTGTTGCCTGAATAACACTCGACAAAGAATGCGTCAACCATGCATTTCCTAAACCATAGACAACTACGTACATCCCGATCGAGAAAAACACCACATTCCATGGAGCACCTTTAACAACTGATTTCGTCTGTACTGCACTGCTTCTTCCCGCCATCAATAAAAAGAAAATAGCGATGCCCCCCGCAATAATGGAAACGGGGATTTGCGTGAATTCACTTGAAAAGTACCCGATTAGCAATACCCCTAGCACATACCACGAAAGTCGGAACATTTTTATGTCTTTGATCGCTTCTTGAGGCGTTCTTAATTTAGATAATTCATACGTACTTGGAATACTTTTTCTAAAGTATAATAATAGGACTGTAATCGTTGCGATCAATGAAAAAAGGTTAGGAATAATCATTCTTGATGCATACTCCACAAATCCGATGTTGAAGAAATCCGCCGATACAATGTTAACTAAGTTACTGACTACGAACGGAAGAGATGTTGTATCCGCGATAAATCCACTCGCCATAATGAACGGGAAGATCATTTTTTCGCTAAATTGCAAATGACGAACCATCGCTAACACGATAGGCGTCAAGATTAGCGCAGCCCCATCATTCGCAAATAATGCCGCGACAATAGCCCCTAAAATACTTACATAAACGAACATTTTGATGCCATTACCCTTTGCTGCCCGCGCCATATGTAATGCTGCCCATTCAAATAAGCCAATCTCATCGAGTATTAACGAAATAATTATAATTGCTACAAAAGATAAAGTGGCATTCCACGTAATGCCTATTACTTCGTTTACATCATTAAAATCCACTACCCCGACCAATAAGGCCAATATTGCCCCACCAAAAGCTGACCAACCAATATTTAATCCTTTTGGCTGCCAGATGACGAGAATAAGTGTTAATAAAAAAATCGCTGTTGCTAGAATTGCTGTAATCACTAAATATAACCTCCATCACTCACTGTACAAACTTCTTACTTACTAGCAACAGGAATTGCTTGTATCCACTTCCACACAACAAGTAGTAGATTCTATTTTATGAACATCACTATCAGCTTTTGTATAGAAAAATTCCCACTCATTTCCGTCTGGATCTGTCACCCAGAATTTATCCTGCACAGCATAACAGCATGTAGTATCCATTTCATCACGTGCAAAAAAGCCTTCTTTTTCTAGTCTTTCCTTATGAGCCGTAATTTCCTCGCTCGTCTCTACTTGAAATCCAAAATGATTAACTTGATTTCCTTTTACTTCATCGCGAACATTCAGTGTAAAATTCAGTCCCGGAGTATCAAGCAAGAATTTAGCATAATCTACTTTCACCTTAACTGGTGAAGCTCCAAAAACCTTTTCATAAAACTCAATTGATTTTTCAAGATCCGTAACGTTTATCCCTACATGTACATATTTCATATACTTACCTCCAATGTATTATTAATCAAAAAATTTTGATTTAAGAAACAAAAAATTTAACAGCAGCTGCCTTTTCCAGTATTTCTAAATATGCAGCACAGCTCTTCTGATAATAAATTGTTTACTTCTTTATCATTTAAATCATAATAGCTCCATGTTCCTTTCGTTTCTTTCGTAATCAAATTTGCATCCAAAAGGATTTTAAGATGATACGATAATTTTGATTGGGACATGTCAAATGCTTCGGTTAAATCACAAACGCAACTTTGGCCACGTTGGCATAGCTCATACAAGATTTCCAGTCGCTTTTGATCTGCCAGTGCCTTAAATTTCTTTTCGTATTGCTCAAACTGAATTTCCAATAAAGTTATCCTCCTTCATCAATTTTTTTTGATGTATTAATTATAACCAAAGCAATTTTGTATCGCAATCATTAAATCAAATTTTTTTGATGAATGAATAGCAACTTAAAAAACCTTTAATTTGGTTAAGTTTATGTGGTAAGTTTATATTTCTTAATATATTCTTAAGAATTCTTATCAATTTTTATTAAGTTTTATGCGCTATGCTTGGATTAAAGGAGAATTATTATATGAAAAAACTAATTTTTGCACTTATAGTTGCCGTTATAGGCTATCAATTTTTTATGGGCAAACAAGCAACTGCTCCTGATTTACCACAGCAGTTATCCCTAGAATCTTATGCAATTTCGAGCGGAAATCTTGTACTCGTCAATCGAGACATTCAGCTAAAACAGGACCCGACCAATTTAGCGCCAATCCCAACTGATATCGCGGAAAATGTTATTGTGAATTCAGAATTTCTTTTCGAGAATCAGGCAATAAAGCCGCTCAAGCAACTATTTGATGCAGCAGCGAATGATGGAATTGAACATTTTATTATAAATAGTGCGTATCGCAGCGGTAAACTACAGCAGCAGCTTTATGAAGAGCATGGCGCTGACTATGCGCTACCATCCGGCCATAGTGAACATCAGACGGGCTTATCACTTGATATTGGTTCGACTGCCGGCAAAATGGAGAATGTCGATGAAGGTAAATGGTTGGAAGAACATGCAGCGGATTTTGGCTTCATCTTACGTTACCCAGAAGACAAAGTGGATGTGACTGGTATCAACTACGAACCATGGCATTTCCGTTACATAGGCTTGCCCCATAGTATGATCATGAAAAAAAATAATCTCGTGCTTGAGGAATATATTACTTTCCTTAAAAAGGAGCAGTTTTATACAACAGAAATAAATGGTACCTCCTACTTCGTACAGTACACGGATAATAAGACTACTGCTAATATCCCGGATTCTGAAACCTATATCGTGTCTGGTGATAATGAAAATGGATATATCATTACCTCGATTATAGAATAATTCTTGGAATGAAAAATAAGCGGAAGATTTCCTGTTATTTGGTACTTGGCGGTAGTTTTACGAGGAAATAAACGGAGGTTTTCCGCTTATGTATTAAAAAAACACCTCATTTTGAGTTTTTTTAAGTAATAGCCGGAATTTCTCCGCTTATTTTGACCGTTTTTTATTTAATTTGTTAATTAAGCGGAATTTCTCCGTCTATTTTTTGTAATCAAAAATCGGCCATTTGCATTTAAGCAATGTGGCCGATTCTTTTTAGTTAGACACTTTTCGCATACGCGACGTGCTGTTTTCTTGCTTCCTGAACCTTTGCCGCTGAAAAGATAAATACTGCGAGCCAAATGCATAGGAACGTTACAAATTCTGTTGTAGTAAAGGGTTCTTTGTAAAGAAAAATCCCCAGCAGTAAACTGATTGTCGGTGATAAAAACTGGATGAAGCCCATTAAGTAAAGCGGAATTTTTTGTGCACCTTTCGCAAAAAAGATGAGCGGGATTGCTGTAACAATACCACTGCCGATTAAAAATAAATTCGTTTTCCAATCAACGTGCATAAAAGCAATTTCCGTCGTTTGCATTAAGTAAACATAGCTAATGATTGCGATCGGTAATATAAATAATGTTTCGATTGCTAAACCGCGCGTCGCATCCAGCGGAATTTTCTTTTTAATGACACCGTAAAAGGCAAAAGATAAAGCCAGTGCTAATGACACCCATGGAATTGTACCACCTAAAAATGCCTGGTAGCCAACGCCAAATGCAGCAATCAGTACGGCAACAGTAGTAGCTTTCGAAATTTTTTCTTTAAAGAAAATCAGACCGAACAATACTGAAATAAGCGGATTAATATAATAACCTAAACTCGCCTGTAATAGATGTTCGTTATTTACTGCCCAAATGAAAATTCCCCAGTTAATGGAAACAACGACAGCGGCGATAAATAGTAAAATAAAATTCTTCTTATTTTTCCAAAGTATTTTAATATCGGCTATCGTTTCTTTATATTGGCGAATGATTAAAATAAAGAGCGCTGTAAAAACGAATGACCATATAACACGCCCTACCAAAATTTCCATGCTGCCAACATGATCTATTTGTTTCCAAAAGAGTGGGACAATCCCCCACATGAAATAGGCACCCATCGCAAAGAGGATACCCTTTTTTTGTTCTGACATTATTGCACCTTCTAGTATTTTTATATTTCAATTATAGTTGTCGCTATGAAGGAAGTAAATGTTGATGTGTGGAACAGGTGTTTTTATTCGCCACTTAGTTTGCGATAATCGCCAATGTCTCCAACTTAATCGTCAATTCAGCATCGATATTCGTCACCTAGCACCCTATATTCGCCACTTTCATTCTTATTCGCCACTTCAACTGACTTATTCGCCAACTCACCCCCGATATTCAACGCCCAACACTACATTTACCCCTCCCCATCTCCTCTAATGCAATAAAGTCATATCCACCCCTACACATGTTAGGAATGAATATGACTTTTCAATTCAACTAGCTACTCGACTATCCCATTTTGCAGCAAGTACATTTTTTGATATAGCCCTTTTTGTGCAATGAGCTGTTGGTGGGTACCGCGCTCCACAATTTCTCCTTTATGCAGCACTAAAATTTGCTCTGCATCTTGAATTGTCGAGAGTCGGTGCGCGATGGCGATAGTTGTACGGCCTTTTCGCATTTTCTCCAATGATTGCTGAATGCCGACTTCAGTTTCTGTATCGATCGCTGCAGTCGCTTCATCCAACACTAAAATTTTCGGATTCGTCGCAATCGTTCGTGCAAAGGCAACTAATTGACGCTGCCCGCTTGAAAATGTAGACCCCCGCTCCGTAACAAAGCTTTCATAACCATCTGGCAGAGCTTCGATAAAGTCGTTTGCCTGCACAAATTCAGCAGCTTCCTTCACCTTTTGTAAAGTCAGCTTTTCATTATACAAACGGATATTCGAATCGATCGTCCCGTAGAATAAAAACGGATCCTGCAACACTAAGCCCATTTTGTCACGAAGCTCCTGTTGTTCAAAAACTTTAATCGATTGGCCGTCTATTAAAATATCGCCGCGCTTAAATTCATAAAAGCGCATCAATAAATTAATTATTGAACTTTTCCCACTACCCGTATGACCGACGAGTGCGACAGTTTCACCAGGATTGACCGTAAACGATATATTTTTCAGTACATCCTGTTTCCCATCATAGCTGAACGACACATTTTTAAACTCAATATGACCTTGTGACACGGTAACAGCTTTATTTAGCTGTGCCGGCTCCAGTTCTTCATTATCAAGTAGCTCAAATACACGTGAAGCGGCAACAATTGCCTGTTGAAACAATGCAAGCCGTTCCATTACTTGATTGATCGGATCAAAGAAGCGGTTCATATACGTAATAAACGCGTACACAACCCCTACTTCTACCGCTGTTTCAAACGATGTCCAACCAAAATTGAAAAGTAAAATAATAATAGCCGTGAAGTACACTAAATCGATAATCGGTCGAAGCAGTAGACTGTTCATCTTCGTATTCGCCATCATCGACTGGAAATGCTCTTCATTAACACGGTCAAATTCATCATTAAAGCGCTTCTCTTGACGGAAAACCTGCACAATACTCATGCCTGACAGCGTTTCTGATAGTTTCGCATTAAGCTCACTTAGTTTTTCGCGCATACGCATATACACGACCGAGCTCATTTTCCGGTACAGCCAAATAATATAAATAATGACCGGCAATAGTAGCAGCATATAAAGTGCAAGCTTCGCGTTTAGGAAAAACATTGCAAAATAGACACCGACAATTAAAAATGCTGCCTGCACAAAGCTAATCAATACCGATACGAACATATCCTTAATCGCTTCGGTATCATTTGTCGCTCTTGATACAATAGAGCCGGCCGGTACTTTATCGAAATAACGCATTCCAAGCTTATGGATTTTCGTAAATACATCAATGCGTAGCTGCTGGATGACCTTTAACGCAAGCTGCTGAAATTTAATATTTTGATAATACGTAATGAAGACGTTTAATAACTGGATCATGAAATAACTGATCCCCAAAATTAAAATCGGCGTCATATCAAAATTACCGATTATTAAATGGTCATCAATATATACTTTAATTAAATACGGACCGATTATATCCCCGATTACAGTGAGCACAAGCAGGAACAGCGCAATCGCCAATAACTTTTTATGAGGCTTTAAATATGTAAATAGCCGTTTTAATACAATCCGTTGTTCTTTACTTGAAATTGTATTTGTATCATTCGCCATGAAGATCGCCCCCTTGCTCGACTAACTGCTCTAGTTGCTGAAGCTGATACATCTCATAATAGCTTCCTTCTAAAGCCATTAACTGTTCATGCGTCCCTTTTTCAATAATCGTGCCATCTTCTACAACGATAATCACATGCGCTTGTTGAATTGCACTTAGACGGTGAGATGTAATAATCGTTGTCGCATCTTTACGCTCTTCCTTCAAAGCATGTAAAATTGCTTCCTCTGTCCGTGCATCCACTGCCGAAAGAGAATCATCTAAAATGAGAAGCTCTGGTTTCATTAATAGAGCCCGTGCAATCGAAATTCGTTGCTTCTGCCCACCGGAAAGTGAGACACCACGCTCCCCAACAAGGGTGTTATAGCCATCTGTGAAGCTCAAAATATCTTCATCTATATTTGCCAGTCTCGCAGCAGCACGTACCTCTTCCAAACTAGCATTCGGATTGGCAAATGCAATATTGGAGTATAGTGTGGCAGAAAATAAGAAATGATCCTGAGGGACATAGCCAATTGACTGTCGTAAATATTCTTTCTTGTAATCGTTTATATTGTGGTCACCAAATTGAATCGTTCCTTCATATCCTTCAAATTCACGAAGCAACAGTTTTAAGATCGACGTTTTCCCTGCACCTGTTTTTCCTACAATACCTAGCGTTTCTCCACGCTTCAATTCGAAGTGCATATCCCGTATTGTTGGTGACGCATCTCCTGGGAATGTAAACGATTGAACGTTAAAAACAAGATCCCCTGAAGGATTTTCCATAATAGCATTAGGTTTGTCGTCAATATCAAACGGTGTATTTAATATTCTTTCAATACGGTCATAGGAAACACTACCCCGCTCGACAATATTAAACAGCATTCCAATCGCCAGCATCGGCCAAATAAGAATGCTTAAATACGTAGTGAATGTAACTAAATCCCCGACAGTCATTGCCTCTTCTAGAATGAATTTTGTTCCGAAGCCGAGACTTAACATAAAGCTTAAGCCTACGACAAAGCTGATTGTCGGATCGAATAAAGAATCGACCTTCGCCACACGCATATTTTTCTCTACTACTTCATCCGATAGCTTAGTAAAATCAGCTACATCTTGAGATTGCTGACCGAACGTTTTTAATACTTTCATGCCGCTTATACTTTCCTGAGTTTTGTCATTTAAATCTGAAAACGCAGCCTGGGCATGGCGGAAACGTTCATGCAATAGTTTGCCGTAATAGCTCGTCGATAACGCAACTAATGGCATCGGAATTAACGCAATTAACGTCAAACGCCAGTCAATGGTAATCGCCATTGCTAAAATAACAAACCCGCCTGTTGTAATCGAGTCAAATAATGTTAAAACCCCACCACCAGCTGTTTGCTGTACGGCACTAATATCATTTGTCGCATGGGCCATTAAATCACCGACACGATTTTTTTGATAAAATGACGGGGACATTTGCGTAAAATGACGATGTAGCTTTTCACGCAATGTACGTGCCAATAAGTTGGACGAACCGAAAATCATTTGACGCCAGTAATAGCGCAGCACATACATTGCGATTGCTACAACTGCAATGATGGCAAGCCATTTGAATAGCCCTGATTTCGTTAATGTCTGATCCCCAATTTCATCGATAGTATAGCCAATAATTTTCGGTGGTACGAGCTGTAGAATCGCTACAAGTATAAGCATCAGCAAACCGACTGTATACTGAAACTTCCGCTCTTTAAAAAACCAGCCTAATTTCAAAAACACCTTCATTTTTTCACCTTCTTTTTTTACTCAAGTTCCACTATTTTAACAAATTTTATAATTTTCGGATATATCAAAAAGAAATATTTTTTCGGATTCCGAATTATTTTTTAGTGCAAACCGAATAAGCACAAAAAAGCACAGGAAATGTCTTGATTTCCTATGCCTGTAATTTTATTTTCTTTTTTCACTATACACTATAATTGGCAGTAACTTGCTGCAACTGCTGTGCACGGCTACCTAAATCATTGGCTACTTCACCGATTTCCTGAAGTGTTGACATTTGTTGTTCCGATGACTCATACGCATGTTGTGCATTTAATCGCGTCATTTCAGCTGAACGGGAAATTTCAAGTACGGATGCAGCGACTTCTTCTGCTGTAGCAGATATCTGTTCCGTAACGGCAGAGACATCTTCAATCTGAATTTTCATTTCGCCGATAGCCCCTACAATTTTCTCAAATGATTGACCTGCAAAGCCGATAATTTCCACACCCTTTTCCACATTGTCCAAGCTATCTTCAATTGCTCGTTCAGCGTTTTTCGTATCTTGCTGAATTCCATTCGTCAATGTAACAATTTGATTGGCCGAACGATTTGATTCTTCCGCCAGTTTTCTTACTTCTGCTGCCACTACTGCAAATCCTTTTCCGTGTTCACCTGCACGTGCAGCTTCAATCGATGCATTCAAAGCAAGTAAATTTGTTTGATCGGCGATACCTGTAATGACTTGTGTAATTTTTTCGATTTCTCTTGATTGATGGCTTAGTTTTTGAATTAACTCTGTCGTTATTTTTGTCGAATTATAAATGGAACTCATCTGATCACTTGCAGTATAAATATTTTGTTTCCCTGCATTTGCCATCATTTCTGTCTCTCCAGCAAAGTGATGTAATTCTTGCGTTGATTCTGCAATTTTTTGTACCGCTGTTGCCGTTTCTTCCATCGCAGTTGCACTTTCCGACGCTGATATTGACATGGACGTAGCTGCTTCTGCGCCACCTTTTGCACCTGTTAGCATAATACCGGCCGAAATATTTACTTCTTCCACCGATGCCATTAATTGTTCCGAAGTTGCACTTAAGTGACCAGCATTTTCTGAAAGATTATTTAATAAGTCCGATATTGTAGTCTTCATTTCATTCATCGCTTTTGATAACGTTCCGATCTCATCCTTAGAACGAATCGCCAACGGTTCAACCGCCAAATTGCCTTTTATAATTTCCTGAACATGCCGCTCTAAATGCAGCATAGGCTTAGAAATGCGTTTCGTTAGTGCTAATGCCGTAATCATACCGGCTAAAATCGCTACTATGATGGAAAGTGCTGTCATAATCATAGCTTCTTTCATTTCTTTTTCGATGACATTTTCCGCAACTACAAAGGCATGGGCAATTTCTTCGGATATCCCCTCTACATCTTCTTTGAAGGCAGTTACATTAGTTTCTGCAACATCTATATAATAGGTAGATGCTGCATCCTGTCCTCTCGTATCAGTGAGTCGAATGGTTTCATCGAATGAACTATTCATCACCCCTACTTTTTCGTGAATTCCGGCCATGTACATCTCGGCCTCTTTATTTATATTTAATGATTGTTCAAATTTTCCAATTAAATCCATTGTTTCTGTTCTACTTGTCTGAATGGCTTGTGATGTGTCTTTACCCATAATATAATTCTGAACCAATGATGCCTGAACAAGCGCGAGACGGCTTAATTCCGCCGCATCATAAGTCTGTGGTAAATTCTTTTCCAATGTACTGCTGTATTTACCTTCGACTGCCATTAACTGATTAAAGATTGTCATACAGGCTAAAACCGTAACGAAAATAGAGATAGTAAAACCTACTAGTAATTTATTTCTAATTGACATATTACATCCCTCCTTCTTATCTACAATTTTATACAGTATTCGACATATAATATAGTTATTTTTAAGTAATAAACTGAAAATAATACGATATTGCTATAGAGCTAAAAAATACTAATAAATATGAAAGAAAATCTATCAAACTTCCATCAATAATAGAGATAAAATATTATACTACTCATAATTTTCTGACCCAATATGTATAAATTAAAATAAACACAACGCTTATAATTCAGAATATTCTTTAATTTATGTCGTTTTTATGTATATAAAGATTTCTCTCATCATTAACTCGTTAAATTACCGTTTTGCTACAGACAAAAATTATTGCTTTCCACATTATGTTGTCCCATAAATCTAATTAACTTTCCGATATTTCCACCTCTTTTTGTCCATACTAAATTCATCACTCCATTCTCAGCAAATTTCAATCCAAATGTGTAAATCGCTGTACTTGGGAACGGATTAAAATGATTATGAAGGGAAGTAAATTATTGATGAAACAGCTATTATTTGCGCTTGCAACTGCATTTTTACTATTTGTACCTGATGCATATGCTCACACATATTTGGATTCAACAAATCCAGCTAAAGGCGCAACTGTAACAGAGGCATTGCAAACAATTGAATTAAAGTATTCAGGTAAAATTGAAGAAGGCAGTGTTTTTAAAGTACTGTCTAGTGACGGCTCTGAAATGCCCATATCTTCAATCACTTTAAATGACGGTGTCTTAACAGGCACATTAGCTTCACCGCTTCCTAACGACACTTATATAGTGGAATGGAATAGTATCAGCGAGGACGGACACCCTTTAACAGGTTCATTTTCTTTTACAATAAATATCGCAAAGGATCCGGATAATCAAGAGACTGCAGCTGATACAGTGAATAAATTGGACTCTAATGTGGACTCAATTGTCGATAAGCTAAAAGATGAAACCGATTCCGAGGGTAATAATTCCATTTGGACACTGATCATCGTCGTAAGTATCATTGTTCTTGTTTTAGTTGGAATCACAATCTATAGCTATAAAAGATGGTTAGTTAAACGCAAAGGTAATAAGTAAAATTATCGCTTTCTATATTAGGAATGCCTATTTTCGCTTTAGGCATTCCTCTTTTTTTCATCCCAGTTTTGTTTCACAACTATTCATTTACGGTTAATAATAATAAAACATTCATTTTTAAAAAGGAGTTTCTTCTTATGACAAAGAATTTAATCCAGGCTATTTCAGAACATTCCTTGCCGCTTGATGATACGAGTTTAAATAAAATGGTAGAGGTTATTGGAGATGCCAAAATCGTGATGATCGGTGAGGCTTCCCACGGAACGTCGGAATTTTATACAGTGCGTGCCGAGCTCTCAAAAAAATTAATCGAACAAAAAGGCTTTCAACTCATTGCAGTAGAAGGAGATTGGCCATCCGCACAAGCGGTAAACCGGTATGTAAAAGGCTATAGTGAAGAAATTACGAACGCAAAAGAGGTTTTAAAGAAAGCTTTCCATCGTTGGCCAACGTGGATGTGGGCAAATGAAGAGGTCGCTGCCTTTACGGAATGGTTAAAAGAGATTAATACAGGTCGCGAACAAAAAGTAGGCTTTTATGGTATCGATATGTACAGCTTGTTCGAATCAATTGATGAAGTATTGAACTTTTTATCGGACCACCCCGAACATAAAGTTGATTTAGAGCATGCCAAAAGAGCATTTTCCTGCTTTGAACCGTACAATCGGAGCCATGAGCATTACGCCATTTCCGCCGTTCAATTTTCTGATGCCTGTATACGTGAAGTGACGGGCTTGTTAAGCTCATTGCGTAACCATAAAGATAAATATTCTAGTCAACAGGAAGAAGATTTAAATGTCGTGATGAATGCACTTGTTGCAAAAAATGCAGAATCGTACTACCGAGAAATGATGTCAGATGAAAAATCGTGGAATACACGTGATTATCATATGGTAGAAGCGATTCATGAACTGCGCAAGTATTACGGAGAGGAAACAAAAATCATCGTTTGGGAGCATAATACCCATATCGGTGATGCTTCCGAAACCTCAATGAAGGATGAGCAGCTGATCAATGTCGGTCAAGTGATCCGGGAGCAATACGGTAAGGAAAATACTTATGCAATTGGCTTTGGCACATATGAAGGTACAGTAATTGCTGCTGACCGCTGGGGAGATCCTTTTGAAATTATCAAGGTCCCACCTGCAAATATAGACAAATGGGAAGGCCAGCTCCACGCAGCAAGTCCCGAAGATAAAGTACTTTTATTTACGGATGAAAACAGACAATTGTTTAATGATTGGATTGGTCACCGCGCAATTGGCGTTGTATACGATCCGGCATACGAGGCATACGGAAATTACGTCCCTTCCAGAGTCGGCAGCAGGTACGATGCATTTATTTTTATTGATAAGACAAGTGCTTTGCGGCCTTTTTGACAAGAAAGTTTCTGATCAATTTTAAACGTTGCCTTTGTTGTAATTAACTGCCTTGATGTTCTAATATCGACTCAATTTATGCTAATATCACAGGTCGATTTTCTAAAATCCGGTTGCAATGTTCTAATAAAACCCAGTCTTCAAATATACTGCCCGGATGTTCTAATATCGACCCGATTTATGCTAAAATCTCGGTTCGATTTTCTAAAATCCGGCTTCATTGTTCTAATAAATTCCCAGTTGCTAATAAAGGCTGCCTTTGTTCAAATATACTGCCCGGATGTTCTAATATCGACCCGATTTATGCTAAAATCTCGGTTCGATCTTCTAATATCCGGCTTCATTGTTCTAATAAATTCAGCCCTTCAATTTTCGGCGACTATCATCGCTCTGTCAGCCAATCATAAAACGGTACTGGCCGCGTACTTAGCTTTTGTTCTTTCACTTCTCGTATAACCGGGCGTGCAATGGCCTTATCATATGCTCCTTTATAAATTGCGCGTAATGTTGTACGGATTGTTAATTTTCCCTCATGAATATCTTGAATAATTCTCCACATGACATCCTTTGCGATCGTGAATTCCCGTCTGTTTTGGATCGGTGTCGCTAAAATGGCTGCTCGTAATCCATCTTTTAACTCGTCTTTCATCGGCAAACTCGTCATGAATTCATATAATGTCTTTTGCCAATCACTCATTTGACCAACTATATATTTATATATTTCATTTAAAGAGCTTGTTTTAAAAAGATTAAAAGAAATAGTTTGTTGCTCAGAAAAATTGCCGCCTTCCTTTATTTCATGCGTTTCTTCAGCTGGGACCCGCTCGGACATTTCCGATGGGACATGTAATATTTGATAGATGTTTGCCCCTTTAATCCCATTCAATTTCGTACTTGCAACGACTCGTAATATGCCTAGTTCGGCTGCTTTTTTCACCGAACGATAAACCGTTTTTGTGCTGATTCCTACACTATCTGCAATTGTCTTCGCCTTTAAATGAGCTGCACCTGGGTAAGCCAGTGCCGACTGCGCGATTCGTAAAATAACATTGCGCTCGCTTTCCGTTAAATCATGTGCTTCAAGATGCAGTGCCACTGCCTCATCCATTTCCGCTACTGTGTTGAATGTTTCATACGTTTTTAAATATTCGAATACCATCATTTGCATCTCCCTTCACCATACATATGTCAAAAAAATTGGCGAAAAGGGACAAGTTTTTAAGAAAAATTTAAAAATTTTTGAGCACAAAAAAACCGCTACACTTGGATTAGAAGTTTAGCGGTTTCATTTAGTTTTCTCGTCTTTTTTTCCTTGCCAAATATACGAGCAGGATAAGCATCAACATCGTTTGTAATAAAAAGGCCATCGCATCCCAAAATGCTGCACGATCTCCTGCCCCCATAATATTTAAATAAACGGTTGTGATCATATAATAGAGCTGTGGTATAAAATACATAAAAGTCAAAAGCAACGTCAAAAAAACGCCAACTATGTAAAACACACTATAAATACGGACCAAATTCCATTCATCCTCGAACATCTTTTTATGGTCTAGCCCTGATTTCTTAAAGAATGAACTCAAATAAATTTTGCCGCTCTCCATCAGGTTATAACACCCTGTTACATTTTCAACGACATAATAGACATCTGTTTTCATGTAGAAACAGCATTGGTATACGGATTTAATAAAAATATCCAATACGATAATGCTAATAATACCTACAAAACTGGCATCTGGAAAAAGAAGCATAAAACCGAATGAAAGGAAAAGAATCACTTGCTCAAAAGACATGCCAGCTAAGTATAAAATATTCCTCTTTTTAGGTTCAAGCTTCCACGCTTGAGTCAGGTCCGTTTCAAATACAATAAATATTAGCCGATTACCGATACTTAAATTAGCTGGCAAATCATGCGATCTGATGGCGAGAATATGCCCAAATTCATGAATGACAATTAATACTAAAGAAATCAATAAATATGTAAGAACATTCAATACCATCGAATCGAACAGGAATATATCTTTGTAATGAGGGAAAAGTTCTGGATTCAAAATTAGAATGAATATGTTCGTTATGAGCAGTAGCAAGTAGACCTTGTTCATTATGCCATTAAAAAACAAACGTCCAACCCAGTGCGGAATCCATTTAAAGCCCCCCTGAGATTTAGCATGCTTCTCTTTTTCTTTATGTATTTCAATCCCATCCACTTCTTGAACAAGTCCTAACTCCACCAATTGCTCAACAAATTCTATGATATCCACTTCTTCTTCAGGATAAGATTCTTTTAGCGTCTTTTCAATTGCAGCTAGACCTTCACCTTTTTCTAAACGTTTAATTGCATCAACGCTTATTTCAGGCAATTCGAAGAAATCACCAGAAATCGGCTCCTCCACGATATAATTCTTTTTATCTTTTCGAATGGATAACGGATATAACGTTATTTCGGATTGTAAGGATATCTTCAACGGATTGCCTCCTCTATAAATTAAAATAGGATGCTAATATTCAGCATCCTAAGTAAGTATTATCCTCGAGGTATCATAAAACACCACCAGCAAGTAACTTTGATTTTTTCAAGTTTACGAATTTTCATGTTTTTCTCCTCCTCTCAGGTCCACACCCTTACGGTATGTCTTAGAAATTTGCACCCATTCAGGGTAGATTTGTTTAAATAATTCTATCAGTTGCGGATCGAATTGATTACCTTGTCCATCAAGTATTCGTTGATACGCCACATCAAATTGAAGTGCAGGACGATAAGACCTGGATGATGTCATCGCATCAAATGCATCTGCAACAGCCGTAACTCTGGCTAAAAATGGAATATTTTCGCCAGCCAGTCCATCTGGATAACCTTTACCGTCCCATCTTTCATGGTGATGGTAGATTACTCCAATATTATCTGCTATTCCTTCAACATCCCGAATGGCTTCGGCTCCAACAACAGGGTGCTTCTTTATTATATCAAATTCTTCATCAGTTAAACTTCCAGGTTTGGTTAAAATTGCATCTGGAATATTTACTTTTCCTATATCGTGTAAAAGGCAAGCATAATAAAAGTAATTTAACTCAGAGGCTTTATATTTTTTTGTTGCCTCTGCCAAACTCATTGCGTAGGCAGCAACCCGCTCGCTATGTCCTCTTGTGTATGGGTCCTTTAATTCTAAAGTTGCAATTACCCCTTTTACAATACCTTCTAGTTGTTCGTCATATGAGTATTTTAATGCTTTAATATAATTTAAAATACGATGTAATAGAACAAAGGCAATAATGGAAATTACAATTGTAATTATAATAGGAAATACAACTACCGGCTCCTGTATAAAAATCCCTACCAATACATATTTAATAATTAAACCAAATGAAACGAAATATGTAAATTTTTTAGTTACGAATATAGGCGAAAAAAGAATAATTATAATTTCTACTAGATTTCCACTAGTATATACAAGCGAACTATCTTTAAAATATAGAATATCGGAAAAAAGATTTGTAGAGAAGTAGCCTAAAAATAAAATATATTTCACATAGGTTGTTTTATCCTTTTTAATTAAATAAATAGATAAAGGGATAAGCGCAGTAAGTACTACATATCTAACATACATAAAATCATACCAAATTGTACTGGCAGTACCTACATCAAGCCATGGAAATGCTGGAAATAGTCTATAATAAAATATATCATATACATAAAATACAACATAAAATAATACTAAAAATAGAATTGTTGAACGCTTTTCTTCTTGTAACAATGATGTTTTCTTCATTTTTTACCTCACAATTTTTTTATCAATTATTAGACTTTGTGCTCAATATCCTAATTATAACATGTTATCGGAAATTAGTTCTATATGTCTACGGATCGTTTTCCCATATTTTATTCTTTTATACTATTAAATAATCATTATCCAATAAATACCTATCCATTGAAAGACCAATAAACTTTTCTATTATTTCTTTTCTATTCTACCGATAAATCCTTCTTTTACAATACACTTTTACGCCTTACAACTCAATTCCCTATTTTAATAAAATTTATAGAATACCCTCTCAAATGTATTTTTATCGTAAGTTCAATCCTAAAAGCAGTAAATTTTGCTATATTTAAATCACGTTGTTATAAAATGTTCATAATCATGACGTCTAAATTAGAGGTGTAAAGTGTACTACCCGACCTAATTTTAAAGTCTCATTATATTTTTTAGATAAATGTAAAAAGTCCTAATCGCAAATTGCGATTAGGACGACACACTTTATAACCCACCTATTAAAACGGATATTCCCTTGGATCTGTCTGAACAGAAATCCATTTCGTTGTTGTAAATTCATGAATTGCCCATTCTCCACCATATCGACCTAATCCTGAAGCTTTTTCACCGCCAAATGCAACGATCGGTTCGTCATTAACTCCCTGATCATTCACATGAATCATACCCGTAATAATTTGTTTCGCGACTTCAACTCCATGTTCCGTTGTACCGGCGTGTACTGCACCGCTTAGTCCATAGTCACTGTCATTTGCTACGCGAATCGCTTCTTCTTCACTATCTACAACGATGACACCTACAGCAGGTCCAAAGATTTCTTCCTGGGCTATCGGCATATCATTTGTTACATTCGTCAAGATGGTAGGGGCTAGTACGTTTCCGTCTACTTCACCTTTTAGCGCATATTCTGCTCCTAGTGCTATACTTTTGTCGATTAAATTTTGTATACGTTTAATTTGTTTATTGTTAATTAGTGGACCAACCACAACATCCTCATTTTTCGGATCTCCAAATTTAATCTGGGATGCCTTATCCACAAAGGCTTTCATAAACGCTTCGTAAGCCGGACGCTCGACAACAATCCGATTTAGGGACATACAAATTTGACCGCTGTTTAAGAATTTCCCAAAGGCTGCAGAAGCTGCTGCTCGTTGTACATCGGCGTCTTTTAGTACAAGCATGACATTGTTTCCACCAAGCTCTAAAGCAACGCGCTTAAGATGTCTTCCGCAAAGTTCTCCAATATGACGTCCTACCGGTGTAGAACCAGTAAAGGATATTATTTGTGGGATTGGATGTTCAATAAAAGTGTCTTTAATTTCAGAAGAGCTGCATACCGTAATATTCAATAAACCTTTTGGAATGCCTGCCTCTTCAAAAATCTCACCTAGAATAAGACCGCCTGAAATCATCGTCTGCAAATCCGGTTTAAGCACTACCCCATTGCCAGTTGCTATAGCAGGTGCTAGGGAACGCATCGTTAAATGAAATGGGAAATTGAATGGACTAATAATCCCTACAACTCCGGCAGGGTTGTGATAGACTCGATTTTCCTTACCCGGAATAACAGATGGCATTATTTTTCCGTGCATTCGAAGAGGGAATGTAGCTGACTCTTTCATAATGCCCATTGCGGCAGAAACTTCAATGTTAGCTTTCGTATGGGAAGCCCCATTTTCCTCTACTAAAACTTGAACAATTTCATCTCTTCGTTTTTCTACTATTTGAGCGGCCTTTTCGATAATAGCTTGTCTTTGATATGGATTAACCTTTTCCCATTCTTTTTGTGCTTCTTTTGCCGCCTGATAAGCCTCATCTATATCCTTTTCATTCGCCAGCCGAATTTCCGCGATCGTTTCCTCGCTGTAAGGGTTCTGATCTACATATACTCTTTCGCTGTTCCCTTCTCTCCATTCGCCACCTATAAACTGCTTATTCCATTTTTTATACATAAAATCATCCTTTCAATAGTCTTTTGCTGGATTTAAATTGTCTTGTTCAATGCTCCACTTAGTAGTATTTCATTTATAACAAAGCTTTCATCAAACAGGTGCTTCAGCAAAATACACTTATCTTTCTCTTTACTCCAACACTTCTTCCCCATTAGTATTAGTGATAATCAATACACCATACATTTTGACTTACATTTTTCCAAATTTAAAAATCTTTGATAAATTTCTCTGAAAATAAAAAGCGCTTAATCCTATGTTTATCTAGGAATTAAGCACTTCTTAGTTGTTTTATACTGATAACTTATTTAAAGCAAAATGATTAATTACTCCACTCCTGCATTAGAAATAGTGGCTTTTTTAAGACGTTGTTGGCGTTTTTCCGGATCGAAACGGCGCTCCAGCCAACCTAACCCGATATCTACAATTACCGCCATTAAGGCTGTCGGAATTGCGCCGGCCAAAATAATGGCAGTTCCATCTGTTGCATTTGTACCGCGGATAATAATATCCCCTAATCCGCCCGCACCGATGAAAGCACCGATTGCTGTAATACCGATGGCAATAACTAAAGCTATTCGAATACCTGTTATAATAATCGATAAAGATAATGGCAGTTCGATCATGTAGAGGATTTGTCTACGTGTCATCCCCATACCGCGCCCTGCATCCGTTAAACTTTTATTAATCGTTGTAATTCCCGTATACGTATTTTTAATAATCGGAAGCAATGAATAAAGGAATACCGTTGCGATAACTGTTGATTTTCCTAAGCCGAGCACCAGCATAATCATTGCCATTAAGGCTAATGCCGGTATCGTTTGAATAATATTTGCCAATGTAATGATAAATCCAGCTAGCTTCATATTTTTGGCGATAAAAATACCGATTGGAATTCCGATGAGTGCAGCAAGCAATACACCATATACTGAAATATAAAAATGTGTAAAGAACAGTTCAAGTACATAAAGTCCGTTTTCCTTAAAATAATAGAATAGCTGTTCAAACGTACTTAATTGCGATAAATCTTCCATTATTCCTCACCCTCCTCATTACTGAAATAATTGTTTTCAATTAGGAAATTTTCTGCCACGACAGAGGGTTCCATTAAGTTATTGTCCGCCAAATAGTTCAGTTCCTGCATTTTATCTGTAGAGATTTTACCAACTAAACGTTGGAGTATTCCCCTTAGTTCAGGTTTCGCTTCTAAAATTTCATTTGTTGCGAGTGAGCTCGTTTCATAGGGCGGGAAAAACTTCAAATCATCTTCAAGTACCTTTAAATCATAAGACGCAATACGTCCGTCTGTAGTATACCCAAGGACAATATCGATTTCACCTGCCTGTACGGCATCATACACTAAGCCAATTTGCATTGGATATGTACGTTTAAACTGAAATCCGTATTCCTGAACAAACGCCTTAAAGCCATCACCTTCACGACTTAGCCATGATGTATCAACACCCGCTTCAATATCTGAAGCTATTGCAGCTAAATCACTGATTTTATTGAGGTTGTATTGCTGCGCTGTTTCCTGCGTTACCATAAAGGCATACGTGTTTTCAAAACCGTACTTATCAAAGAATGTTTGGTTATATCTTTCCTGAAACGCATTTTGTACAAAGACCAATGCCTCGGCCGGATCTTTTATCAGTTCCGCATTTAAAACTCCGGTTAATTCTGTACCGGTGTAACGTGTAGCGGAAATATTCGCGTCCCCATTGATCATGGCCTGGTGAAGAACGGTACTCGAACCAAGATTATTGATTAATTCTACTTGTTCATCTGTGTAGTACTCAATCATATGTTTGAGCATATAGCCCATAATTTGTGATTCGGTTGTAACAGCACTCGCAATCTTAATTTTGTCTGTATTGCTTGCCTGGTCACCGCCAATCGAACAGCCAGCTAGAAAACTTAACGCCAGCAGCATACTTCCGAATAAAAGAATCGTTTTTTTCATCCTGTTAGGCCTCATTTCTCTACTTTTAGTCCTTTTGGTGTTGTCCAAATCTCTACTTTAGACAATATAAAATCAGTGAGCAGTGCCAATGCCGTAACAAGTAAGGCACCACCAATAATTAATTCAGTTTGATAAAGGTTCAAACCATTAAAAATAAAATCACCTAAACCACCAGCCCCGATATACGACGCAAGTGTTGCCCAGGCAATGACATAAACAGCAGATAATCTTACACCTGCCATAATAACCGGGATTGCTAGAGGTAATTCCACCATCCATATAGACTGGAATGGCGTCATCCCCATACTAATGCCCGTTTTACGCAAATCTGCATTGACAGATTTTAATCCTATATAAGTATTGTTTAGAATTGGAAGTAAAGTATAAATAAACAAAGCAACAATTGCCGGTACTTTCCCAACACCTAGAAATGGAATCATAATAGCTAAGATGGCTAAAGAGGGTAATGTTTGGAAAACACTTGTAATGGCTAAAACAATTTTTGCTATTGTTTTTGTTTTTGATAAAAATATACCTAGAGGAATCGCGAAGATTACACCAAGAAGTAATGCAATAATTGAAATATAAAAATGTTCCCATGTTTTTAATAGGATGTCACTGCTATTATCCGTAAAAAAGGCAATCATAGTACATTCTCCTCCCGAGTTACAAGAAGAGCATTTTTATTTTCTTCCTCGTCGCCCCAAATCGTCTCGTAAATTGTATCAACAATATTAGCACGGGTAATTAATCCGATTAGTTTGTGGTCGTTATCGACAATCGGGATGTTTTGAAGATTCCGTTTTAAAATACGTCGAACAGAATCCTGCAGCTTTGTTCCGGTTTTAACGTATATAACCTCCCGCTGCAATACTTCATTAATACTTTGCTGTGTTCGTTGTGGACCTGTAAAACTATCAACATTTAAATAACCGATCAACCGTTTGTCTGCATCTGTCACGTATAACGTATCTACACGTTTCGATACCATCAGACGTAGTGCATCATCCAGACTTTTTTCAATTGTAATGGAAACGGGCTGGATCATTACTTCATCTACTATTTTGACGCTTGGTTTATTTTGAATTAGGCGGTGAGAGCCAATAAAATCACGTACGAAATCATTTGCGGGGTTTGCTAAAATATTGTCTGGTGTATCAAACTGAACTACCTTTCCTTCGTGCATAATGCAAATTCGGTCGGCCAGCTTGATTGCTTCATCCATATCATGCGTTACAAAAATAACAGTCTTGCCAAGGCGCACTTGCAAATCCTTCATTAAATCCTGGAGTGTATCACGTGTAATAGGGTCCAGTGCACCAAATGGTTCATCCATTAAAATGATATCCTGATTCGCTGCTAAGGCACGTATAACGCCGATTCGTTGTTGTTGTCCGCCAGATAGTTGGGCTGGATACATATCCAAGTAAGAGGTAGGTAGGTTTACTAGGCCGATTAATCGTTCAGCTACTTTATCCTTTTCTTGTTTGTCCCATTTTAGAAGTTTTGGTACGAGGGTGATATTATCTCTGATGGTCATATGTGGCATTAAGCCGATTTGCTGAATAACGTAGCCTATTTGTCTGCGAAGCTGCACGGCATTCATTTTCGATAAATCCGTTCCATCCATCATGATTTTGCCACTGGTCGGCTCAATCATTCGATTAATCATACGGAGAGCGGTTGTTTTACCACTGCCACTTGTACCGATAAACACAATAAATTCGCCTTGCTCAATATCAATACTTAAATTGTCTACCGCCTTTTTGTTACCACGATAAGTTTTCGTCAAATTTTGTATGGATAGCATACAATAACACTCCTTCTTATAGAAAATACAATTTTGTAGTTCATTAACCTGATGTTAAATACCCATTACAAACATTTCTTGCAAAATAATGTTAACCTCAAAAGTAACAACTTCAAACAAAATCAAAGTTGCTATGTATTCTATTATATAGTAAAACGAATCCATCTGTTAACTTGTTTTTCACTAAATTGAAAAAAAGAGAATTCTGCCCACATATATAGACAGAATCCTCGTTAGTTCATTTCAACATTGTTGTCTTTAAAAACTCTTTCGTTCGTTCCTCTTTCGGATGTTCGAAAAATTGCTCTGGATCGCCGCGCTCGATAATTTCTCCCTCGTTCATATACACAATCCAATCGGCTACTTCTCTAGCAAATCCCATTTCATGTGTAACAACAACCATCGTCATTCCTTCATTAGCCAGTTCTTTCATCGTAGTTAAAACCTCTCCCACAAGCTCTGGGTCAAGGGCTGAAGTCGGCTCATCAAAAAGCATGATGTCTGGTTCCATTGCAAGCGCTCTTGCAATGGCTACTCGTTGCTTTTGCCCACCTGATAGTTTATTAGGAAAGACATCGGCCTTATCTTCCAAGCCTACTTTTTCTAGTAATTCTTTTGCTTTAGCCGTTGCAACTTTTTTGTCAACGCCCTTTACCATAACCGGAGCTTCAATAATATTTTCTAAAACGGTTTTATGAGGGAATAGGTTGAAATGCTGAAACACCATTCCGACCTTTTCTCTAATCTTATTCAAATCGTCGTTGCTAGGATCGACTTCTTTACCTTCTATAATAATACTGCCGCTATCTTTTCTTTCTAAAAAGTTCAGACAGCGAAGAAGAGTACTTTTCCCGGAGCCACTTGATCCTATTAAACAAACAACATCGCTTTCGTAAACGGTCATGTCGATATTTTTTAATACATGCAAGTCACCAAATGACTTATTCAATTGATTGACTTTAATCATTTTCTTTGCTTCCATTGGTGTTGCCTCCTACCTATCGCTAATTGCTAATTTCTTTTCTAATCGGTTTACTATAAATGTTAACAATGCTACTAGCACTAAGTAGTAGACTGCTACAATAAGTAAATAAGTCATTTCATCAAAATTATTCGACCCAAGTGTTGTCGCTACATTAAAGAGTTCATTCATGGAAATAAATGCAGCTAATGACGAATCCTTCAATCCAATAATAAACTGGTTACCAAGCGGTGGAAGAGCACGGCGGAATGCCTGTGGAAGAATAATTCTTCTTAATGTCAGAACTTTAGTCATCCCTAATGAGCGTCCTGCCTCCATCTGACCTTTATCGACTCCCTGGATTGTCCCACGAAGAATTTCTGAAATATAAGCACCATTATGTAACGCTAATGCAAGTGATGCAGCCCAAAAATCAGGAATTAGGAAAAGCCCGCTAAGACCGAAGTAGAGGATGAAGATTTGAACAATTAACGGTGTTCCTCGGACTAAAAAGACATAGATATCTGATATAAGTTCTAATACTTTAATTTTGGAAATTTTCATTAAGGCAAAGAAAAGTCCGATAACAATCCCGATTAAAATTGAAACAACCGTCAGTTGTAACGTTAAAAGCATTGCTTTAAAGAAAACATCTCTAGTATCCATTAATATATTGAAAAAATGTGAAAAACTTGGCACTGTACATACTTCCTTTCTTCTTTAATAAATTGAATTATTCCGGTTTTTTTGTAATGTCCTCACCAAAATATTTCATACTGATTTCAGTGAGTGTACCATCTTCCCGGAGATTTTCCAGCGCCTCGTTCACTCGCTTTAATAAGTTCGGATTATCCTGTGGAAGTACAATCGCTTGTTCACTGCGCTCAATTAGCTCCCTACCTTCAATTTTAAAGCCTTCTTTTGCAGCATTTTTTCCGGTCACGAAATCGGTAATTACCGCATCATGACGGCCGCTGCTTAACGCTTGTAGAGCTGTGATATCACTGTCATAGGTTTTTATATTGTCTGTATACTGGGAGGCTGTATCAGAATAGGTTGAACCTTTTGCTACAGCAACTTCCTTTCCCGCTAAATCGTCGACAGTTTCAATGTCACTGTCTGGTCTCGTGAAAATTTGCGGTCCAGAATAATAATAGGGGGTACTGAAGGAAACATGTTTGCTTCTCTGTGGATTAATCGTGTGGCTGGCAACAGCTACATCGGCACGGCCCGTTTTGACACCTTCAACAATTCCTTTAAACTTAATCCGCTTTTGAACCGGCTCAAGACCGAGTTCCTTTGCGATCGCTTCGCCTACTTCAATATCAAAGCCGGACATGCTAAGATCTTCATTATTTACATAACTAAATGGCTTAAACTCGCCAGAAGCAGCAAAAACAAACTGATCTTTATGTATCAGTTCAGATCCGTCGGCAAGCTTCTCTTTCTCGGCACAAGCAGATAAGAAGCAAACCGCGATTAAACTGAAAATGAATATGAATCTTTTATTAAACTCCATATTACCTATCAATTCCTTTCATATATTTCTAAGATCTTTTTGCTAAGTATCTTATTAATAAAATTGAATACCCCTTTAGCTGTCCACTCAAACAAAAAGTGCCAGGCACCTCTTATGGCACCTGACACTTTTTGCATAATTATTCAATGTAATACGGTTTGTTTCGCAGATATTATTGCTATAGGTAGAAAATCTATCCATAACAATTTATATAAAATAAAATAATTTTTTTATAATTTAAAGCAGTCTATGAGGAAATCTGAATCAATGATGACTGGACGGATCTGTAATTATCCCATGTTCTCAATTATCTTATAATCTTTGGTTTTCTTATAGGGAATTTCATTTTCTTCGCAAAATACGATTAAATCTTTATAGACATCATTTGGTTTAAATTCACCAACACGAATCGAAAGACCTTTTCTAACTTTAATGACAGCTAATTTTGCGTTCCAACCTATTCTTTTGAACGTAATTTTTATAACATCGGTATGAATTATTTTCTTGTTATAAATCTTTAAGCCAAACAGTTTAATCGTATAACTAATTGTATGTTTGTTTATTAATACATGATATGTTATAAAAGCATTGCATACACTGAAGACAAATACCGTTAACCATATCCATTTTACAGATGGAATATGCCAACTCGGAATACTTACAGCAAGACCTAGAAACGCTAATGATAGAATAAGTTTACGTGACGTAGTTCTATCATATTTCATCATATACCCCCATTAACATTTAGTATTATATTTCTCTACATGATATTGTTAACCCTTTATAAAATTCCAAAACTTAGTTAGATGCCCATAAAATTGAGTCGGCAATAGCAATGAATAGACAAGCAAATGAAAATAGTATGTAAGCAACGCTGACACTAATTATAAAAGTTTGTTTTTTTACAGATTGTTCTGGATGATGAATTATAATTTTTAGCAAGCTGATAATATTGACACAAAGCACTATCGAAAAAAGTGGAATACCTATTAATGATAAAGGAACTAATGTTTCCATCAAATTTAAACCTCCCCCTTCCTTTAAGAATATTTTATAAATTATAACATAAGCCAATATCCAAATATTTCTAAATCGGTAACATTTCATAGAGATGCTATTTTATATGTTACCTCCATTCAGAATAAGAGAAGTGAGTAGTCCTCTTAACGAAGCAGACATAAAATAAAGCTGTTCAAACTTTTACGATGCGTAAAGTTTGAACAGCTTTTGATTTTGAGATGGGATTTGTCCCAACCTCATGCAGTACTTTTGAATTTTTTATTGAGCTGTAATCCCGCCATCTACAACGAATTCAGCGCCTGTAGAGTAGCTAGACTCATCAGAAGCTAAGAATACTACTAATTGCGATACTTCTTCTGGTTGAGATACGCGTTTTAGTGGAATATGTTTTGCAAACTCTTCGATAGCTTCTTTAGCATCTTCTTGCATGATCATTGGAGTAGCAATTACACCAGGGTGTACCGAGTTCACGCGAATACCCATATGCGCTAAGTTAAGTGCTGCTGCTTTTGTCATACCGCGCACTGCGAATTTTGTATCTGTGTAACCAACTGCTCCACCAACTAAACCGTTGATAGATGAGATGTTCACGATTGAACCGCCTCCAGCTTTCGCCATTGAACCTGCAACAGCCTTCATACCTAAAAATACAGATACTTGGTTAATGTTTACGATTTTCATGTACTCGTCCAAAGATAACTCGAGCATAAATTTATTTAATGAAATCCCTGCGTTGTTTACTAATACATTTACTGGACCGAAAGCTTCTTCTGCTTTCGCAACAACTGTTGCCCACTCTTCTTCAGAAACAACATTTTGCTTAATGAATAAAGCGTTTTCGCCTAATTCAGCAGCAAATGCTTTACCTTTTTCTTCATTTAAGTCTGTTAAAACTACTTTAGCACCTTGTTCGATAAATGCTTTTGCATGTGCTGCACCCATACCTTGTGCTGCCCCTGTAATAATTGCTACTTTACCTGATAAACGAGACATATGAATTTCCTCCTTAGAATAAGCGATAGTTACTACCACTTCTCATCTATACAATACCTATATTTTTCCTGCAAAACAAACAAACTTTTAATGAACATTTCTCCTAAATTTGTTCACTTATATACAAAATTATGCCCCATAAATTTGCTTTTTAGCATTTTATTTTAAGGATATAAAAACGAGCCTAGGACAAAAAGAAAAACATCTATTTTTCCAAAGAAAAAATAGATGTTTCAGGTTGTCGACAAAAGGCATCGAGAGCTCGTCTCTCGATGCCTTTTGTCATTTCTTTTATCAAATTAGGCTC
>NZ_JACSPZ010000029.1 GCF_014836905.1 Solibacillus faecavium | reverse complement strand
TCTACTTGTAACAGGTTTCCACTTGTTAACGCTGCGATATCTACCTTATCTAGTGCTTCCTTATTTCCTACTGCACCCGCAATTTCGGCTCCAATTATACTTTCTAAATCCTCAATTTTGTTCGTTCCTTCTTGTACTGTTACTGGAGGACCGATCTTTTTCCCCTGATAGATGAACTGGAGTGTTCCTGCTTCAGACGATTCAAATGTGATTGTTTTCAACCCATCTGTTAACTCTGCGTCTACCTTTGTTTCTTGTACAGTTACTGTTCCACCATTTATCTGAACATTACTAACCGTTGGTTTTATTACGTCTAAATTTTTCGTTACGTTTATTGTATAAATAGTAGAATTTTCCGCGCCATCTGTTAATTCTACTTGTAACAGGTTTCCACTTGTTAACGCTGCGATATCTACCTTATCTAGTGCTTCCTTATTTCCTACTGCACCCGCAATTTCGGCTCCAATTATACTTTCTAAATCCTCAATTTTGTTCGTTCCTTCTTGTACTGTTACTGGAGGACCGATCTTTTTCCCCTGATAGATGAACTGGAGTGTTCCTGCTTCAGACGATTCAAATGTGATTGTTTTCAACCCATCTGTTAACT
>NZ_JACSPZ010000028.1 GCF_014836905.1 Solibacillus faecavium | reverse complement strand
GGTTCGCCACCTGTAGGGCAGGAAGAAAAGTCCCTTTTCTTCGCCTTGCAAGCTTACTTTGAGTAAGTCTGTCAACTCCTTAAAGCACAGGCTACGCCTGTATTTACCGTTGACAGACGGCTACTAATTTCCTTTTGAATAAAGTCTAAAAGAAAATTCCAAACTCAAACGTAAAAACTCGCGCTTTGAAAGTTTGCTTTCGTCAAGCTTATGATCCTTTAGTAATTTCTGCCACTCGGCTTCTACACGTGGATCAGAATAAAGCTTTTTTTCTTCATCAGATAACTGACCTAAACCGACAGCGCCAGATTTGACACCATATTTTTTCATTAAATTGATATAGGACATTCTTTATGTCCTCCTTTCATTCTTGATAAATATAGTTTATCATCAGCTTTTATATATATAAAGCCCTCACCATATTTTTTGCTAAGTGGCTAAATCCTTGATATAATAGGAAATATAAAGAGATATAAAATATACTAATGCAAAAAATTGCGTATATCCTAGCAAAAATACGCAGGAAATTGCATTTAATTTTAAAAAAGGCAAAAAATTGCAGGTAATTTTTTTATGAATAACGAAAAAGATAATCCATTCAATAATATCTTTAATTTTTCTAGTGAAATTAAAGAACCTTTAGCAAGTGAACTAACTGAAAATACAACACAAAATAGCAAAAAAA
>NZ_JACSPZ010000027.1 GCF_014836905.1 Solibacillus faecavium | reverse complement strand
GTATCTCAACAGCAATAAAACATTTGAAAGAATGGAATTGCATAACCAGAGACAAGCGGTTAACAAGAACTTTTATGTTAAACCCTTACTATTTTTATAGAGGCGGACTAGGACCACAAAAAAATAAAAAGCGTCAATTTACTAAACTTCATAATAAAAACCAAAAAGACATCAAACAAAAAATAAAAAAAGAAGCTAATTAATAGCTTCTTTTTTATCTTTTACATCGTTCTGCTAATACTTTTGCCATCATCTAAAACCGCAAAAGTAATCTCACCATGATCTAAACCAAAACCATCATTATCAGTGACGTCTCTTACATAAGCATAGCCTTTAAAATCAAAACCATACTTTGTAGGCGAGGTATATCTTTTTCCTGCACCTTTCATAACTCCATTAGCACCTTCAAAATCAAAGTTAACATCACTACTAACAACAAGGTAATTCACAAAATTACCTTGCCGAATAACAGCATATGGAACAAAATTATCTTTTAATAGTTTGTTTACATCGGCTTGATACTCCACTGGTAAGTTTTCAATTCCTTCACGAACTTTAACTTGACTAGGCGGAGGATAAATTCCATTCCCAGGCATTTCAGAAAAGCCTTCTACTTCAACATAAGTAAAATCATTAATGCCAACAATTTTTAAAGCTTCCTCAAAAGTTTTAATTGCATCTTGGGCATTAAAAC
>NZ_JACSPZ010000026.1 GCF_014836905.1 Solibacillus faecavium | reverse complement strand
GGTGGAGGATGACGGGCTCGAACCGCCGACCCCCTGCTTGTAAGGCAGGTGCTCTCCCAGCTGAGCTAATCCTCCATGGGATATTCATCTTTTAGTTTATGTAATGTTTGTCCTTTCTCTTAAGGACAAGATTTATAATATCAGTATTCTCGAAATAATGCAATACTCTTTTTAAAACTTTTTTCAAAAATAATATTTTTTTCTATGTTTACAATAACTTGTCTCAATTTCTAATAAAACCGATTACTTAGCATAACGAAATTTTAATATTTTTTCTCCTTTTTTTCAATAGTTGTTTTTATTTTTTATAAATATAAATCATATTTGTATATTATGAGTATTATTTTTGAATAATAAAATTTAAAATTATATAGAATTTTAACTACTATTAACTATACATTTTAGAAATTAAAATTAATTAATGTAATATACAGTGAGTAGATTTGTTAACAACTCACCCTACTACTTTAATTATTTAGTCTTTATATATTCGCTTTTAGAAAAGCTCCAATGGTGTTATTTCTGCATTAGAACGAGGGAGAATACATCAAACACTTTGTTGGAAGGTTTACCTATAAATATACAATAAAAGCTTTCTAGGACATTATTAATTCGAATAAGCAGTTATACAACCGGATTTATATTATGTTTATTCATTTGTCTCTTCTTACTATTATAGAAACATATTATTAAAATATACAAAAAAGCTAAGTACGTGTAACAGTACTTAGCTTTTTTCTCTTCTTATGTATGACCCGTACGGGATTCGAA
>NZ_JACSPZ010000024.1 GCF_014836905.1 Solibacillus faecavium | reverse complement strand
GTTTCAGGTTGTCGACAAAAGGCATCGAGAGCTCGTCTCTCGATGCCTTTTGTCATTTCTTTTATCAAATTAGGCTCCGAAGTTCTGTAAAAGGGCTCCTCTTCGAGGGAAGATGCCCTCATCTAAGCTCCTTGCCAAGTCCATGTGGCAAGTTTCTTCAAGTTCATGGCAGCAAAAGTAAGCATCGCCTGCATGGACAATTTTTTAAGGCCTCTTAGCGTTGTCCATCGCATACCATGCTTCTCTTTCGCATCCGCAAAGACACGCTCAACCGTCTCTTTTCGTTTTGCATAAATGGATTTAATTTCATGATGATGACGAAGATGTTCGGCTTCTTCTAGATAATCTGCCCAAATATGTCGCTGAATCATTTTCGTATGATTTTTACTTTCCGTACATTGTGCTAGAAATGGGCAATCTGCACAAACCGCTGGATTCGATTTGTATTGGCGATAGCCTTCTTTCGTCGTCGTTGTATAGCGCAACATCTGGTCATTCGGGCAAATATAGCAATTATAGTGCTCATCATAGACATACTCATGTTTACGGAAGAAGCCATCTTTCGTTTTCGGTCTTGTATAAGGAAGAACAGGCAACATTTGATTTTCTAATAAAAAGTTCGTAATCGCAGGTGTTTTATAAGCCGCATCCGCAGCAACAGCCACAGGCTTTTTCACACGATGAATGACCTTTTCAACAAGCGGTTGCAGCATATGACTATCATGGATATTGCCCGGTGTCACAATCGTACCTAATACAAAGCCACGTTCATCTGTCGCTGCATGAAATGAATAGGCAAATTGTTTTGTCCGTTCGTCCTTCACATAGTAACCACTTTCAGGGTCCGTTGTGCTCTCTTTGATTTCTTTCCATTCTTCCTTTTCAAACTTCTCCGGTGGAAACGGCTTTTTCCCGTTCTTTTCACGGTCTATGTTTAACTCTTCTTGTAGCTTTTCTTCATAAGCACGTGTCTCTTTTCGAACCATCTTCTTATCAAATTTTCGTTTATTCGCACTTGCCTTAACATGCGTAGAATCAATAAAGATATGGTCAGCTGATAATAAACCCGCATCCACAATTTCTTTCAAGATGCGATAGAAAATCTGTTCAAATACATCTGTATCCTCAAAACGCCGTGTATAATTTTTGCCAAACGTTGAGAAGTGAGGCACTTCTGTATGAAAACCGAAGCCTAAAAACCAGCGATACGCTACATTCGTTTCAATTTCCTTAATCGTTTGACGCATCGAACGAATACCAAAAACGTATTGAATCATTGTCATTTTAAATAAGACAACAGGATCAATACTTGGTCTACCGAAAGGTGAATATAAGTTTTCAACTAATGGATATACAAACGAAAAGTCAATGGCTGCCTCTAATTTACGTACGAGATGATTTTCTGGGACAAGTTGTTCAATCGTCAACATTTCTAATTGATTACGTTCATTCATTTGGTTTTTAGTCATCATATCGGGACACCTCTTTGATTTAGATAAACTATATTAGAAAGAATAGATCAAGTTGATTGGAATGGAAGGGGCGACTTCTGCGGGAATAGCGGGACTGCCGATACACCGCAGGAGCGTAGCGACGAGGAGGATTGGCACCCGCCCGCGAAACGCGTCCCCTGGAATGGAAATCAACGGTTTTCATCATTTAAATTTATTTTAAAACAAAAAAGACTGTAGGCAAACTCGAATTTCTTCGAGTTTGTCTACAGTCTG
>NZ_JACSPZ010000023.1 GCF_014836905.1 Solibacillus faecavium | reverse complement strand
ACCTCCCTCTATAAATGTTGATATATCAATGGCCCGCGCCATTTTTGAGTGCCGAAAAAAATTTTTTTGACACGTACATCTATCATTATCTTGTAATTATTGATTTTTTTAACAATTTATTTGAAAGCTTCGCTAAAGGAAGAACCATTAAATGGTAATGCCTTCCTTGATCCAGTGCGATATATTGATGCACTTTCGGATCTCTGCGTTGCTTATGATGACGGACCCTCCCATGTCTCTAGGCGTCTTTTGCGCGTACATTCCTTCGTTCGGTCTATTCATAAGGCAGAGGCTGGCGATGCTCCTTAAGGGACTCGTTTTTATAAAATCACGGTCGGATGGTGAAAATAATGCCGGCTTCTCCGTGTCATCCTCTTGAGTTTACTTACGTTGGGTAAGCTTAAGCAGCCGTTTTAAGACTGGCGAAATCATTCATCATTTGTTGTTCATTAAAAGTTGTTTTCCTTTTGCACAATGCATGTAAAATTTTGAGTAACTTTCCACACAACACAACGATGGATTGCTTCTTACGAAGCGGGTTTGTCGTTCTGGTCGTGTAGTAATCATGTAGTTGTTTAAACGCTTTATTATGAAGTATCAAAGGCATCATAACTCGGAATAGGAGTGCACGTAATTTACGTCTTCCTCGTTTAGAGATGCGTTTTTGTCCTTTTTGTTGTCCAGAAGAGTTTTCACGCAATGTTAATCCCGCTAGCTTAATTAATTGGCGTGGATGTTCGTATTGCGTAAGAGAACCGACTTCTGACAGTAAATCGACAATTGTCACATCACCAATTCCAGGTACCGATGTTAAATACTCATAATCTGTCATTTGTTTCGCTAGCTCTACGAGCTGAGTAGTTAATTCATCAAGCTGAGCTTGCATCAATTTGACTTGAGAAAGTAGCGTGGCTATTTCAAGTTTGGCCATCACTAAGCCCTCTTTTAGTCCAATTGAATTTTGTGCAACTTCGACTAATTGTTTGGCCTTTGGTAGCTGAGGACTTTTCATCCCTTCTACTTGACGATACAGAAATAATAATTCTTCAGGTGCTTTCCCTCGAATATCCATTGGCAGTGGTGTTTTCTCTAGCACCGCATAAGCCATTTTTCCGAAGTTTTTAAATACTGATGTAAACTCAGGGAAAAAGCGATCTAACCAACGAATGATGCGATTCTGTAGAGCATTTAAATCTTCTTGTATTTTAGAGCGTATAGTTGCTCCGTTCCGTAGTTCAGCTTCAATTCCTTCGAGATGGCGTGGATAACTGAAACGACCGTCTCGCATTAAACGTGCGATGACGAGTGCATCCTTTTGGTCATTCTTCGTTTGAAGATTGTCGTCCAATTCTTTTGAGCGATTGACATGCATTGGATTGACCATCACGAATGGAATCCCATAGCTATTTAAAAACGCCGCTAAATTCATCCAATAATGACCTGTTGGCTCGAAACCAATCAGGATTTCTTGTTTTTCATGTGTTGCTTTTAACGCAAGTACTCGTTCATAAAACGCTTCAAATCCGACATGTGATTGCACGATTGGAAATGATTTTTGGAGCACTCGACCTCGATCATCGATCGCACAAGCAAAATGTTTGTGCTTTGCAATGTCGATACCGATAACGAGTGTATTTTCAGAAACTTGATTAATTTTTTCATTCGTATTAAAATTCATGGAATGGAGTCCTCTCTGTAGATGTATGAGTCAATGGCTGTTGACACTCAAGCATCATACAAGAGGGCTTTTTTTATTTCAAGTCCCCGAAAATGTTTCTAACAGGAATGCTCCTT
>NZ_JACSPZ010000022.1 GCF_014836905.1 Solibacillus faecavium | reverse complement strand
CATTAACGTTGCTTGTTCAGTTTTCAAGGTTCATTGCGCTATCTGTTATGACAACTTTTATATCATACCATTCATTCGATTGCTTTGTCAACAACTTTTTTGAATGTTTTTTTATAATGTGTTGTCGTCGTTGCGACTTATAATAATATATCACGATATTATTCGATTAGCAATAGTTATTTTAAAACTTTATTATTTTTATAGGAATTATGAGTTTCTATTTATAGACTAGTAAAATTCAAACAATATATAAACTACTAGATAAAGGGGTTAAAGGATTTACTCTATACTTATTATGCCCTCTATTGGTCCCCCTTTTTTAGTTAATAAAGGCTTTTATAATATCTCAATTATTATTCCACCAACGAATAAATCTTATTATATATGAGTATTGGAATGCTACTTCTTTCTATTCTTTTTAAATATCGCTACTTTACATATACGTTTTTATTTTTCGGTAACTATATAAACAATAACAATAGTAAAAATGCAATCGAACCCTAAAAGAAACGGTTGATTTATATCGTTAAGAATAGAATCGTATTTCGCGATTAAAATATGAGCCATATCACAACTGAAATATTAGGACATTTTGGTAAACAAGATTACCGAGATAGCAAGTTTAAAGCTAGGCCTTAAATGGAGTCTCTGCGGGCAGTCGTATGGCAACGATTATTTAACGCCTGAACAAGAGAGAGTAACGTGCTTGCTACTCCAATTGTGACTTGGACTTCTGCATTAAAATCAAAACTGCCCTCATGCTCTCTTGTAATACTTAAAATTTTTGCATTCTCAAATTGTTTGGGATAGCTATAATAAATAATAATTAATAATTTCTTTATCTATAAAGGGGAATAGCGTTGTAATCAAAGTATCATAAATAAGCTTATAATCAGGCTGTTCTCTTTGGACTTCTAGATTTTTTGAGATTAATGTTAACTTCATGGGTTTTTCCGCAACCACCTGATCGTAATTAATGTGTAAACTAAGAAAAACAAAAGAAGATAAAATTACAAGTATATTCCGCATAGAATACTCCCTTAATATAGATTTAATTAATGAGTGTTTTCCCCCGAAACCTTTAAATTATTCTTCCACTAAACTGTCCAGCAGTTGAAGTGACAAATATCTCAAAGTTCTTTAAAACCTTATGATATAAGCAGCACATACCTTATTGGAAATAAGGTGATAATACAATTAAATGATAAAGCTTTAAAGAGGTGTATTCAAAGAATGAAAAAGATGTTATCAGTTTTTATACTATTCCTGGCTCTTATTACTCCTTTTCAATCAACAACAGTTTCATCAAATATAATAACTCAAGATTCTGAAGAGCTTAAATTACAGGATATGCTTGTGCTAATGCTTACTCCTTATATAGAAAAGGATTTGACTGAATATTATTATCCGGAGATTTCAAAGGATTTTTCGCCTCATGTTACTCCGTGGAAAATTGAATTGATTGAAACAAGAAGAAATCATTTTCGAGGCTTTCAAATGCAAATTACATTTGTTATTGAACCTACAGATGGCGGTCAGTATATTCCAGTAGGAAAGGATAGGATGACCTATGAAATATCTTCTGGACCTGAAGTTAAATTGATAAATCATACTCACCTAAAAACATATAAATATCCACCGGAATAAAAAAGTGAATTAACCCGTTGTATTAAGTGTAGTCTAAACCTTCCCATCGTTTCGTTATTTCACAATACGCCCAGACCATCCATTTTTATATTTCCTCGGACAAAATATAACTAATAACATAAATCTTTTAAATACCCATCAACTACTTAAGTATCAATATTATAAAATAAATTTTTAAACACAAAAAAACCACTGAAAATTCAGTGGTTTTGCGTGTGCGAAGCGACGTCCTACTCTCACAGGGGGAAGCCCCCAAC
>NZ_JACSPZ010000021.1 GCF_014836905.1 Solibacillus faecavium | reverse complement strand
CATACCGAACACGGAAGTTAAGCTCTTTAGCGCCGATGGTAGTTGGGGGCTTCCCCCTGTGAGAGTAGGACGTCGCTAGGCTCAAAAAGTCGTTGCTGATTCAGTCAGTAGTGGCTTTTTTATTATTTAAAATTAGCAAATTAAAAATAACAAGCATGACTTGAAAGGATAAAACTTTCTATGTCATGCTTTTTTGTTTATATAAAAATAGAAATTAGATCTTACCGGTTATAAATTAATACAAATAGGAGAAGAAGTAGCTAGATGAACGTCAGAAGGAATTTCAGTTTTCATTCTTAGTTGGATTAGATAGTTATCATTCCTCAAGGCACTTTTATCATTTGAAACTTTTACAGCTAAATTACGTATACAAAGGAATAAGTTTAATTAAGGAGGAAGCTGATGCGTAAAATATTGTATATGGCAGTAGCTAGCGTATTACTGACAGCCTGTGGAAATGATAAAACAAGCAGTACCGACTTAGCTACAACAGAGCAAACTGAAAGCTCTCAGGAGGTCATCCAGATGAACGAAGCATTATTAGGGAAATGGCAAGGTATGATTGAAATCCCGCAGTCACCATTGGAAATTATTTTGGATTTGCAAAAAACAGGGGGGAATATATCGGTTCCAGCCCAAGGATTAAGTGAATTTTCATTTGAATCTGTTCAATATGATGATAGTGAAATAGAGATTAAAATTGATTTGGCAGGGTCTTTAATAAAAATAGAAGGGACTTATGAAAAGGAACAAATAGAGGGGACGTTTACACAAAATGGACAAACGTTTCCGATTACTTTAAATCCATATACAGAGGCTTCTATAACATATGAAGAGCATACGGTTCCTGTTTTAGGAGGGGAATTAAAGGTAGCCCTACAAGTGCCAGAACAACCAACAGGGGAGCTTGTTATTATCCATGCTGGTTCGGGACCAACGAATAAAGATGGAAATACTATTGGCGGTGGATCTAATAACAGCCTTAAGATGATTGCGGAAAATCTAGCCGAACAGGGAATTGCATCAATACGGTTTGATAAGCGGGGTATTGGTGAAAATACAGCACTAATTGCAAAAGAAGAGGACTTAACATTTGAAATGTATGTACAGGATGTAACGTCAATCGTTAATTATGCTAAAAAAGACAGCCGTTTTACGGAGGTTCATTTACTTGGTCATAGTGAAGGTGCATTAATTATGGCAATCGCTGCACAAAAAGGCAATGTAGACTCACTTATCTCCATTGCTGGGGCAGGTAGACCGGTCGATGAGATTTTGATGGAACAACTAGCAGCGAGTCTACCACCTAATTTGTTGTTGGAATCTGAAAAAGCATTGGAGCAGCTGAAAGCCGGTAATAAAGTCGGGAAAGTTTCGTCTGAACTTCAGTCCTTATTTAGACCATCTGTTCAACCGTATATGATTTCTTGGTTAAAATATAACCCACAGCAGGAAATAAACGATGTGATAGTACCTATACTAATACTACAAGGAAAAATGGATATCCAGATTACAGAAGAAGATGCGGAAAATCTAAAATTGGCAAATAGCAAAGCACAGCTTCATTATTTTGATCATATGAATCATGTCTTAAAAGACATAGAAGGAAATCGTGAACAAAATGTAGCGAGTTATTCAAATCCCAAATTACCATTAACGAGTGGTTTAGTAGAGGAAATTGTTAAATTCATAAAATAAATAAGTCCAGGGAAGAGGAGTTTTCCTCTTTCTGCAAGAAAAAAATAAAAGACATATTATTTCAATAAAGTGCTTGTATAAATTAAAAACGTTGCTATAATAATAAATGTACAAAGGAAACATTGTACATGAGGTACATATATAGTAGCGTTCCGAAGTAGCTCAGTTGGTAGAGCATCCGGCTGTTAACCGGCAGGTCGCAGGTTCGAGTCCTGCCTTCGGAGCCA
>NZ_JACSPZ010000020.1 GCF_014836905.1 Solibacillus faecavium | reverse complement strand
TGTAACCGCTAAAATAAACTTAACAGTTTTTGCTCATTTCAAATGAACACTTTTCATCTAAATAATAGTTTCCTGTAAACTGGAAATATCAGTTTATAAGGAGGCTGTCCCAATGGAGGAGAAGCTTGTGTTACATATTGAAATCCATCAATTACGAAAACGTCGTTTAAGAATTGCACAGATTGCTAAACGACTTAAAATTTCACGTAATACTGTGTATAAATATTTAGATATGTCATTTGAAGATGCAGTAATTGAATTTAGTCATACTGGTCGAAAGAAAAAGCTAGATGAATACCGGGATTGGATTGTGAATTGGTTACGTGAGTATCCTAGTTTAACGGGTGCACAAATTTTAGATTGGCTGCAGGAGCAGTTTCCATCAATTAATGTTGGAGAAAGTACTGTAAGACGCTATGTAAATGAAATACGTGAGATTTATCAAATTGAAAAGATAGACGAACCTCGAGAATACGAAGCGGTAATTGAACAACCACCAGGCAAACAATTACAGGTAGATTGGGGACAAACGATTCAAAAAACAACAGATGGCAAAGAAGTAAAATTATATTTTATCGCCTTTGTTTTAGCACATTCTCGTCATAAATATGTCCTTTGGTTAGATCGTCCTTTTACAACAAGGGACACCATTGGTTGCCATGAAAAGGCTTTTCAGTTTTACGAAGGTGTGACAGATGAAATTGTTTATGATCAAGATAATTTAATTGCGGTAAGTGAAAATGCCGGCGATCTCATTTTAACGAAGGATTTTCAGCAGTATGTCAAAGACCGTAAGTTTAAAGTATACCTCTGTCGAAAAGCAGACCCTGAGTCTAAAGGGAAAATAGAAAACGTTGTAAAATACATTAAGTATAATTTCGCTAAAAATCGCATCTATACAACACTTGAAGATTGGAACCATCGGTCTTTGAAATGGTTAGAACGTACAGGTAATTATAAAGTGCACAATACAACAAAAAAAAGACCTTTCGAAGTGTTTCTCCTGGAAAAGCAACACTTAAGAAAAGTCTCTACACCGCTTTCTATAATAGAAAGCAACCATACAGAAATTATAACAAGGAATGTGAACAAGGACAATACAGTTCGGTACGCATCAAATCGATATTCGGTTCCATTGGGGACTTATACGAAATATCCAATCATACATTTAGTGCCCCAAGGGCAGAAACTAAAAATTTTAGCACCGCATACTGGAGAAATTCTTGCGGAACACACAATTAGTTTAGAAAAAGGAAAACTTATAAAAAATTTAAATCATGGACGTGATCGCTCCACATCGCTCGATCAATTACAACGAAAAGTGCTTACATTATTTCCTTATGAAGATGCTGAGCAATATATTGAAGATGTTTGCCATACATACGGTCGTTATCGTAGAGATCAATTATTACTGTTCCAAAAGGTTGCGAAAGAGAGTCCAGAATGGATTCCAGCAGCGATTGATAAATGTATTCAAGAAAAGTTATATAGTGCAAATGAGTTTCGAGACGTTGTTGCCTATTTTAAGCGGACAAAAATCGAACCAGAGCAACCCACAACTGTTGTAAAAGAATCAAAAGAATCTCTAAAAATAGCTGTTCAAACGAGAGATTTAAAAGAATACATTCATCGTATGGGAGGTAAATAAAATGAGCAAAAGTGTGGTAGATATTCAACAAGCTTTTAAACAATTACGTTTAGCAGAAACGGCTGAGGGGCTCCCTGAGCTTCTCCGTCAAGCTGAACAAGTATCATGGACTTATTTAGAATTCCTTGAGGAATTAACAACATTAGAGCTTAGAAGACGTGAAGAAAAGAGCATAGAGAAACGCTTGGCTTGGGCGCGATTTCCTTATCATAAACCCTTGCATATGTTTCAACTAGAAGAACAAACAGCGATTACAGAGCGTCAAATGAAGCAGCTGCAAGAGTTTCAATGGTTAGAACAAAGTTATAATTTAATTCTTTTAGGACCACCTGGTGCAGGTAAAACATTACTGGCCGTAGGCTTAGGCATTGAGGCAATACAAGGAGGCTTTCAAGTCTATTTTATTACAATGGGTGAACTAATTCAGTTACTGAAAACGGAGGAGTTTACGCATCGCTCACAAATCCAATTAAAACGTTTGCGGGCGTCAGATTTAATTATTATAGATGATGTGATGTATATGGCTTTAGATCAACGCGAAGCAACGTTATTCTTTCAACTCGTGCACCAGCTGTACGAGCAAAGTTCACTCATTTTAACATCGAATCGAAGTCCAGAAGAATGGACAGAATTAGTGGACAATCAGGGAATGATGACAGCTATTTTGGATCGGCTGTTACATCGAGTCGAGGTTATTCATATGAACAACGAAAGTCATCGTTTAAAACATCAGCAAAAGATTTTTAACGAATAAAAAGTGTTCATCCTTAATGAGCAAAAAATGTTCAATTTGGGTTGACGGTTACA
>NZ_JACSPZ010000001.1:706374-713714 GCF_014836905.1 Solibacillus faecavium | reverse complement strand
TACAGGAAACTATTATTTAGATGAAAAGTGTTCATTTGAAATGAGCAAAAACTGTTAAGTTTATTTTAGCGGTTACAATAGAATATATTATTTCTTCCTTAGCTTCATACCTCTCAATTTCATCCTATTTCTACTGTTATATATCATATTACCTTTTAATATTGAAAATTATGGATATAAATATTTATTTTTACTTATAATTAATCTAGGTTTTTAGGTGGTGAATTCATTATTTTATCCGCATATTAACCTTTAAATATTTTACTGAGAAAAAGGAGAAATGAGACAATGACTAAGAAAAAGTATTTCAATGCAACACTTGCAGCAGCGCTTGTAGCTTCGGGTGTTGCCGTAGTGGCTCCGGCAACTGCTGAGGCGAGTTTTAAAGATTTAAAGACGACTGATTATTTTTACAATGATATTTTGAATCTTCAACAACGTGGGATTATTCAAGGCTTTGCAGATGGTACTTTCCGTCCGAATGCTGAGGTTACACGTGGTCAAGCAGCAAAAATTTTAGCTGGTGCTTTAGGATTAGATACAGTAAACGTAACAAATCCAGGTTTTAAAGATATCCCGAAAACTCATCAATATTACGGTTCGATTGCAGCTTTAGCGAATGCTGGGATTATTAGTGGATATGAAGATCAAACATTCCGTCAAGGTGAACCAATTTTACGTAACCATATGGCGAAAATGATTGCGAATGGATTTAAGTTAGTAACATTAGAAGGTACTACACCATTTACAGATGTTCGTAAAGATTATGCACAATATATTGCAGCATTATATGAAAACAAAGTAACGACTGGTAAAACAGCTACTACATTTGATGGTGCCTCTAATGTAACGCGCGGTCAATTAGCGACTTTTGTGGTACGTGCAGAAAATGTACAGGCTACTGAGGAAGCAACCTTCACGATTGATGAAGTGACAGGAAATACTATTAAAACTTCAACAGGTGAATTAAAAGTAACTTCAGCAACACAAGCAATTTTCACCGAATCAAATGCAGCCGCTTTAAAAGGTGCACAAATAATAGCAATTGTAAAAAATAATGAGATCGTAGAAGTGAAGTCTTTATCCATTGAAGCAGCTAGCTCTGAAGAAGCACCGGCAGTATTAGATTTAGGTCAAGCTACCATTACAGGTAATGTAATACTAAAGAGTGCATCTGTTAAAATATCAAATGCTACAATTCAAGGTAAATTAGTTATTGATCCTATTAAAGCTTCACCAGTAGCATCTTTAGGTGCAATTGTAGCAAATAGTACAAAAGGTTCTACGATTACGTTAGACCAGGTTACTACTCCTACAATTGAAGTAAACCGTAATGAAACAACGGTAGCTGGTACAGCAACTGTTGACACATTAACAGTGGTAAAAGCTGGAGAAGTTTCAATTAATATCGAAGGAACAATTAAAACATTAAATGTTCTTGGAAAAGATTCAAACATTACATTAGGTGCGAATACAAAAATTGATAAACTTATATTACCAGTAGATGTTAATGCGGTTGATGTTATTAAAAATTATGACTCGATTAAATCTAACATCGCTCAAATCGTAACGTCTGATGGAGTTAAGGTAGAAGCACCGACAACTTCTGGCTCGAACTCAGTATACATTCCGACATCAAATGATAATCGCGTAGAACAAATTTCAGGCTCTACAATTTCTTCTGCCGGTACATACGGTCCATCAACGGGCAAACAAGTAATTAATGGTGACTTATTCATTAATACAGCGAATGTAAACTTACAAAACGTTACAATTAACGGAAACCTTATTTTAGGTGAAGGGATTGGAGAGGGAGATGTTCATTTAAAAGGAGTTAATGTAACTGGCCAAACAATTGTTAAAGGCGGCGGTAAAAACAGTATTTACTTTACCGATTCAGTATTAGCGACAGTAATTGTAAATAAAAATACAGGTGCTGTTCGTATTGTTGCACAAGGTAGCACACAAGTATATGAAGTACAATTAGAAACACCAACTTTAGTAGTCGAGCAAAATTTAGCTGAAGGTTCTTCTGGCTTTGAAGACATCACTGTTTCTGAAGCAATGCAAACAGCTGGTGAAGGCTTCCAAGTTGAATTAACGGGTGTATTTGAAACAATTAACTCACGAGCGACAAATGTTCGTATTAATTTAAGTGAACAAACGGATATTCGTACTTTAGTATTAAATGCAGCAGCAGAAGTATTAGGTACGGGCGTTATTCAACAAGCTCACATTAACGCAGAAGGTTCTACACTATCTCAACGACCACAAAACTTAGTATTAGACATTAATCGAGGATACAATGCAGTAACGGTTGCAGGTGAAACGATTACGGAGAGCTATTCTGATCCGAATGCAACGGCAACATTAACATCGGCATTAGCTTCACAAAATGCAATTTCGTTACAATTAACAAACTTTATTGCTGGCTTAACGATGTCTGATTTTGAAGTGAAAGCATACATTGATGGCAATGAAGTGGTATTACAAGGTTTAGAATATGATGCTAATAAACAGCGTATTACGTTTACACCACTTAATGTAGCTGAAAATGCTGGGAAAACTGTTGAAGTAAAAGTAACTTCTAAAAATGCTAAAGTAACTGGGGTTAATTTAGCTTCTTCATACGAAGTAAAAACAGGGTTTGCAGGTCGTATTACAGATATTCAATATGTTGGTATTCCAAACTTATCGATTAAATTCCGTGCAGGTTCAGGTACAACACAAGGTGAGGTAGTAGCAACTGCAACAACTGATGCGTACGGTTACTATTCAATAAATTTACCGGCAGGCGTTTATACAGGGGAATTTTCAGCACCTGGTTATGTAACATCTTACATGATTGCAAATTCTTCAACGGATGTATTTTTAACGGATCAACATGAAACAGCTATCCGTGCAGCCGCTTCACAAGAAATTAAAATTATGCTTTCTTGGGACAAGGATCCAAGAGATTTAGATTCACATTTAGAGGGACCAACAGTAGATGGCGAGAAATTCCATATTTATTACGGGGAGAAGCGTACAACTTCAAATGGAATTGTTTATGCTGATTTAGATTGGGATGATGTAGATTCTTACGGTCCAGAAACGACAACAATTCGTCAATTATTAGACGGAGAATATCGTTTCTATGTACATCATTTCTATGGTAGCAATACATTACGTACATCTGGCGCAAAAGTTCAAGTATTCTTAGGGAATGCGACAGCTCCAGCCCATATTTTCGAAGTACCAGAAGGTGAAGGAACAGAAACTTATTGGAATGTATTCGATTTAGTTGTAACGAATAATGGTGAAAACGTAGAAGTTCGTCCGGTTAATACTTTATCAGAGCCACGTGAACCACAAGATGAATTCCCAGGTGAAGACACTGAAAATCCCGAAGATAATACGGATAACCCAGAAAACAGTGAGGATTCAGAAGGAAACACAGGTAACCCAGGAGAAGAAACAGAAACTCCAGAAAATACTACGAATGATACGGCAGGTGTAATTACGACTACAGCGGACACAGTGAATATTGCGTTTACAAACACAGAAATTACGCATTTAACGACAATTGACTCAATTGAGTTAATTACTGGTACAACTGCAGACACAGTAACTATTACAAGTGAAGATAGCATTGCTGTAACAACTTCTCAACAAGGAATAATTAATGTCACATTTAACAAAACAAGATTTGCAAACTTAATTGAGACGGATGTAACTAAAGTAATAATTCGTTTCCGTGATGTAAATGGTGTAACAAAAGAGCTTGAAGTAAGCATTAACTAATAATAATAGAAACTGCGTGATCCTAATATTAAGGATTCACGCAGTTTTTTTGTATAACGAGAGAATGGTTAACGCATTACGCATCCTACTATTATTGTTTACCTTACCTTATTTGAGGTTTATAAATTTTTTTACTTATCTTCTGTCTTAGGTTGATATTAAACTTAATCACTTGTTTTAATGTTATTTTTTTGCAATTAATTAATCCCTTGTAATTAACACGAAGTCAACTATTATAGACATTTATAAAAATTTGTATCTAAAGTAATATAATGTGATTTAGTCTTAAACGACTATAAAATGATTTATAGGAGGTATTAGGTATGAAGAAAAGAGAAAAATCGAAATTCGTAAAAGCAACAACAGCAGCAGCGGTTGCCGCTTCAATTGTAGCAGTAGCTGCTCCAATCGCACCTGAGGCAAGCACATTTAAGGATGTACCATCATCACATCAATTCTCAGAAGCGATTAAAAGTTTAAGTGATCGTGGCATCATTAATGGTTATCAAGATGGGACTTTCAAACCTGGACAAAACTTGACACGTGGTCAAGCAGCAAAAATTATTGCAGGTGTACTAGGTTTAGACACGACTAATGTAATCAATCCTAACTTCAAAGATATTCCAACATCACATCAATATTACGGAGCAATCGCTGCATTAAAGCAAGCTGGCATTATCGATGGTTATGAAGATGGTACTTTCCGCCAAGGGGCAAACATCCAACGTAACCACGTTGCAAAAATTATTGCGAACGCATTAAATTTAAAATCTACATATGCTGATGTATTGCCTTTTACTGACGTACGTGCTGATTATAAAGAAGCAATCGCTGCTTTATATGATAATAACGTAACAACTGGTAAAACAGCTACGAAATTTGACGGTTCTTCAAATGTTACGCGTGGACAAATGGCAGCATTTATTACACGTGCAGAAGCTGTAGCTCAAGCAACTCCGGAAACAACTCAAAGCGTAACATTCAAAGTAGCAGAATATACAACAGCTGGTATTGATGCGAACGGCGCTACTTATTCATACAGTGATTCTGTAAAATCAATCTTTACTGAAGGAAACAAAGAAGCATTAATTGGTGCAACTATTGTAGCAACAGTTAAAGATGGCGTTTTAACTAATGTAAATTCTCTTACTTTAAATAACGCAGGAACAGCAGATAAATTAGTAACTTTCTCTGCAAATACGACGATTGATGCATTAACTATTAATGCAGACTATGTATCTGTTTCTGGTTTAACAGTAACAGGAAACGCTACTGTAACAACAAATGTTGGAAATTCTGTAGAACTAGACGGTACTACGGTAAATGGTGACTTAATCGTAGATGATGCAATTGTTGGTAAAGTGGCTTCATTAGATAACAAGTTTGCAAATGATGGGAAAAAAGGTCCGAAAGTAAAACTTAAAAATTCAAAGGCAGGTAAAATTCATGTGAAACGTAATGATACTGCTATTGAATCGGATTCTATCATTACTGAAATTACAGTTGCTGCCACAGTTACTGTAATTAACATTGATGGAACGGTTACAAAAGTTGTAGTTGAATCGACAGCAAAACTTGAATTGTCAGGTAATGCAAATATCGCTCAATTATTATTAACGTCAGCGGTAGAACTTGCATTACAGATTACAGGTACTATTGAGAAATTAGCAGTTACTAACCCAACAGCAAAAATTACAGTTGGTACTGATTTAAAAATCAATGAATTAACTGTTCCAGCCGGTTCAACAGCTGCAGGAATTGTTTCAAATTATGCAGCAATAGCGTCGCAAATTGTGAATGTTATTGTTGGAACGCCAACTCCAGGAACTGGTGGAGTTACGCCAAATCCAACACCAATAATAGATAATGGGAACTGGAACCCTGGGGTACCTCCAGTAATCAATCCAGAGCCGAAACCAGAACCATCAAAAGATATTTTATTTAAAGACTTAAACAGTTCTAAAACTCAAGGTACAGGATTAGGTACAGATGTTAATTCATTCTTAATCACAGATCTAGAAGGTGCAACAAATTCTAATACTATTAAAATTGAATTAAGTGATGGTACGCAATATGAGTTTAAACAAAGTAGTGTAAATGAAGATCGTTATTTAGTTGAGTTGCCAGCAGGAGTAGATTTAGGTTCGTCTAAAATCATTATTGAATAAATTTAAAAATACGAAGAGGTGAATTAAGTGAAAAAGAAAAATTTATATAAAGTCCTAGCTGGTACAAGTGTAGTAGCAGTAGCTAGTGTGGCTTCAATTACCCCAGTATCATTTGCAGCTGAAACGACTGCAGCTATTGATAGCGTTGTAATTTCAATAAATGGAATAAATTATGAAGTTTCTAAAGAGAATTATATAGATGCATTGGCAGAGGAATGGGTTAACGCTTCTGATGTAACATATGTTGCGATAGGCGATAAATACTACGAACGAAAATTATATGTAGATTATATTGCAGAATCAGAAAATAAAGAGACGGCAATTCAACAAGCCATTGCAGAATTATTAAAGAATACAGATAAAGCAGTTGGCATCACACCTATAAAAGCGAAAATTGGTAAAAATGGTGTAGAGGCAGTAGTAACAAATTATACAATAGAAGATATAGAGGCATTGCTTAATACATTACAAGAACCTGATGCTTATACAGATGAGACAGTTGAAGCATTTAACTTAGTATTGGCAGAGCTAGCTGAGATGTATAATCTAGAAGAACTAACATCATTTGAACAATTAACACAAGAAGAATTAAATGCATTTTACCTAGCTGTAAAAGCGGGTATACAAAACCTTGTTTTGAAGGATCCAACTCTGATAACGTTAAAAAGCATAGAGATAATGACACAACCAGTGAAAATAGAGTATACAACAGCAGATACAGTGTTAGTCAAAGATGGTCTAATAGTAAAAGCTGTTAAATCTGACGGGTCAAGAGAAGTAGTAACAGACTATAGCTTGTCAACTGTAGACTTTACAACAACTGGTAGAAAAATTGTAACAGTAACGTATGAAGGAAAAACAGCAACATTTGAAATAATAGTGAAGGCAACTACTGGTGATCAGACTTCGCCAACACAAGCAGAGTTAGATGCGTTGGACATCTCAGCAGTAAAAGAAGCATTAGGGACAACGTTTGCTAACATAACAACTACAGATACAGCTTTACCAACAGTAGCAGATGAAAAAGGCACAACAATTGATTGGTCTGTTACGGGTAGTGATGGTCAAGCAATCACAGGTGTAAGTATAGCGAATGGTAAAGTAGTAGTAGATAATAGTACAGTAGCGGTAAACGCAACTGGTGCGAAGCTAGTAGCTACGATTAGCAAAGGTCAAGCGACAGCAGATACAGTAACATTCACATTTGATATTAATGTAGCGAAAGCAAGTGACCAAAAAATGCCTACTTTATTAGAAGTCAACCTTGGAAATAGTGGAACAGTAACTGTACAAGAAACAAAGGTAGATGCAAAGTTAACAGATGGGTTGAAAACAATCACATTTGAATCGTCTGAAGCAGGAACACTCCAGTTCATCTATCAGGGGAAA
>NZ_JACSPZ010000001.1:656990-706274 GCF_014836905.1 Solibacillus faecavium | reverse complement strand
GGTGCAGTAGGAAATAAGGAAGCACTAGATAAGGTAGATATCGCAGCGTTAACAAGTGGAAACCTGTTACAAGTAGAGTTAACAGATGGCGCGAAAAATTCTACTATTTATACAATAAACGTAACGAAAAATCTGGATAATGTTGCTACTAGAGGTGTACATTTTGCAACTACATTAAACATGAATCAAACGTTTGTTATTCAAGGTGGGATTGTAAAATTTATCTAATAGATTTCCCTTCCTTTGGTGAGCATTGAGCAAATTATTGTTAAAATACTATCATGAACAAATATAAAAAAGCTCGAAATTAGATTATAATATTTCCCTCTCTAAGTAACCTGTAGTTAAAAGGTTACTTAGAGGGGGATTCTATTTCTAAGAAAAACGGTTCTATAATATTTGTTGGGGTATTCAAACAATTTCACAATAAAAAAAGCACAAAATCACACTTTTTTATATACTTGAATTGTCGAGAAACAAGCAATAGAAAGGTGATTTGTGCTGTATGAATTTTAACATGAATATTCCAGGATTAAAAGATGTAGAAATTACAAAAATTGAAGAGTTAGAGATGGGGATGGCAATTTCGATTGAACTACCTCGTCAGGCGCATCAATGTCCAGCCTGCCAACAATGGACTACGAAAGTGCACGATTACCGGATTCAAAAAATTAAGCACCTAAAATGGTTTGAGCGAATGACCGTCATCTTTTATAAGCGTCGTCGTTATGCATGCGATTGTGGAAAGCGCTTCGCTGAAAAAGCATCCTTTATTGAGCGGTATCAACGTTTTACCAAAGAAGCGAATCAAGCGTTAAGCATTCGCGCGATTAAAGCGAAGACATTTAAAGAAGCAGCGGAGGTTACAGGTACCTCGAGCACAACCGTGATTCGTCGCTTTAAGAAAATGGCCCATAAAGAAATGGTGCATGGTGTTCAATTGCCAAAAGCGATTGCGATTGATGAATATAAAGGCGATACCGACGCAGGAAAATATCAATTGATTATTGCCAATGCCGAAACCAAAGAACCAATCGATATTTTGCCAAATCGCCGGAAAGAAACCATTAAAGATTATTTAAAGCGCTACGGAAGTGAAGTGGAAATCGTTGTGATGGATATGAGCCCTTCCTTTAAATCAGCGGTCCGTCAGTCTTTAGGAAGACCGGTCATTGTGGCAGATCGCTTTCATTATTGTCGTTCTATTTATTGGACGTTAGATTCGGTTCGTCGAGAAGTTCAAAAGGACTGGCACGAATACGACCGGAAAAAGTGTAAAAGAATGCGGCATGTGCTCTATAAACGTCCAGAAAAGCTGAAAGAAACGGATCAATTTTACTTAACCCGCTATACAGAGATGTCTCCTTTATTAAAAGTAGCGTATCAACTAAAACAAGCCTACTGTGAATGGTTTGATCAGGCCAAAAAAGAACCCGATGTATCAAAGATTAAAGAGGGACTCCTTCAGTTCTACAAACAAGTTGAAGAATCAGGAATTCCTGCATTTAAACGTGCAATTCAGACATTTAAAAATTGGCAGACAGAAATCTTGAATAGCTTTACATTTGGCTATTCCAATGGTTTTCTGGAGGGCATTAACAACAAAACAAAAGTGATGAAACGGAATGCGTATGGATTCAGACGTTTCGATCACTTTAAGGCCAAGATTTTATTAAATTTAAAGTATAAAAATATGGGTGGTCATGTGGGATGAAATCGGTTTAGAAATGATTTCACCCCAACATTTGACTTAGAACCAGAAAAACTAATTCTGAATTCAAATTAAAAGGAGTTAAATCTTACTTAAATAGTGATGATAGCCAGGTGGTAATAGTTTAAAAGTTCAACTTCAAAGTAAAAGAAGTGGAGCGATGGGTTAAAAAATATAAAACAGTGGATAAATAGAAGTGTTTAACCCCTTCTCATCAAAAGTTTGAGTAATCCATAAAAAGGAAAAAGAGTTCGCTTTAAAAGTATTAAAACAAACGTTATTACTAGGAATTTTAAATATCCAGATAGTTATAGATTTATCGAAGGTATGAAAAAACGATATAATCAGTGCTGTAAATTCTCGACTTTCGTGGCATAATAAGCGCTCCCTTAATGTTATAGTCTAAGTTTACAAGTCTTTATTTTATCCTTCAACTTAGTGTAGCCCATGATTTTATTTAATGGGGTTTTTACGGTTCAATTTCACACAAATCCATTTTACAGACTAATTGTCTCACTTACCCCGTCACCAACGGACAACTCTCATCACTAGCCCATTCATTCAAAGACCCATCATAAACAGCCACATTTTCTTGCCCCAATTTATTCAACAATAATGCATTCCATGTCGCGGCTATTCCGCCACCACAGTAAGTAATGACTTTTTTGTTTGGATCAAGTGCGCCTAACTTTTCAAAAGTTGCTTGTAATGTAGCATCATCATTAAGTAAACGAGTTTCCGGATTAGAATGAGCCCCGAAAAAGGCATGCTTGCTTCCAGGGATATGACCAGGACGCGGGTATGTCGTTGTTTCGCCACGGAAATCTGCCTCTGACAAACTATTGATTAATATTATGTTTTCATCACCTAAAGCAGCTTTTACATCTTCTTTTGTGACAATTAACTGTTCACGGCGTTCTCCAGAAAATGGTGCAGGTACATATTCTGAAATACCGGATTCTGTAGGGCGTCCGTCTAGCTTCCATTTACGGAAACCACCGTCTAGCACAGCTACATTATCGAAGCCTTCATATTTTAACTGCCAGCGTAAGCGTGCAGACCAATCGGATGCTAATATATCAACATTTACTAATGGTCCACGGTCATAGATTACTACATATGTTTCATCGGTAATTCCTAATGGTTCCACTGCTTTTAGAAATTGTTCTCGGGTTGCAATTGTAAATGGTGCCGCCCCTTCATGATTAGTGAAATCTTTCAGTAAATCAGCATAAGCAGCTCCCGGGATGTGTTCTTCTTGATAGGCTTCAAAACCAGACCATAATTCTGGGAAACCTTGGCCTTCTGGAATTTTTAAAAAAGTAGAGGCATCGATTAAGCGCAAGTTAGGATCTTTTAAACGTTCTTCTAACCAGTCGCCATCTACTAAATATGGAATAGTTCTCATTTTCTCAAGCTCCTTTTCACTACTATTTTTAGACTATCTCTGTATAAATTTTACTTTAACATAAATATCTAGTAAGTTCATCTGATATGTATGGAATGTTTAGTGCTCACTTTTTAATTAGTAATTACCCAAAAGTGGCTTTTCTAATAAAAGTAGAACATTTTCTGAATAAAGTTAACCTTTCATTAAAAGAAGTAGAAAGTATAAAAGGAAAAGTAGACTAAATCGCCAAAAATATAGAAGATTTCAAGGGGTATGTAGAAACCGCTTCTGAGCATCCGCCTCTACACAAAGAAAAGAAACCAAGGCACATACACCTTGATTCCATCTCGTTAATGTGTTGAATGTATTCAAATATAAACTAGTTCCAAGCTGTGCGTTCACTGACAGGTTGATTTTCTTCAGTAGATCTTTGCTTTTCTGCAAGAGGATTTGCTGAATCGGGATGTAATTCAGAACCAAATTCTTCATGCAGGAACTTTTGACGTAGCTGCTGATTTACTTGTAACTTATTTACAGTACGTGCCTTCTTAACAATAATTTTGTTAGAATTTTTGCTCATATTTGATACCTCAACCTTCATTAAGTTTTGAAAAAGCCAATCATGAATATGACTTCACCTTTTCACTCTATAGATTAACCGATTATAGAAATTTTATTAATTTACAATAAAATTTACATTGTCAATTTGCTCGATAAAGCTGACCGTTCAAATTACATAAATTTTTAAGCTAATAGAAGGTATTAAGTAATGCATTATTTAGAAGGATAATAGTATCAAATATATATTTTTATTATAATTCTAAAAATTCATATTAACTTACAATTTATTTAACATTTTCCTGTTAAAATATATTCGTTAACTATAGTAATTTATAAGAATAGTGTAATAAAGGAGAGGATATGTAACCTTTGTAGTAATATGAAGAGTTTTTAGCAAACTATAAAACAAGATAAGGAGCTTAAAGAATGAAAAAAACAGGATTTAATCATTTCATTTCTAAAATTGCATTATCATTTTTACTTGTTATATCGATGATTTTACCTCATCTGGCAGTTGTTAATGCGGAAACGACAGAGGCCATTGGTGTTGATGAAGCTATCAGTTTGTTTGATGCAACAGCTGTTAAGCCAAATGTTACAGTAGAGGGTTATATAGTAGGGTTTGCCAAAAGTGAAACATCTTATGTGGTAGAAGCAGAAAGCGATACGAATATTGCGATAGCACAAACACCTGGTGAAACCGATGTGGCGAAGATGCTTTATATTCAATTACCATCTTCACCTTCTACATTTAGAGCAGAATTTGGTTTAAAATCGAACCCAAGTAATTTAGGGGCTAAAATTAAATTAACTGGCTCGTTGGAAAAATACTTTGGCAACCATGCAGGTATAAAATCTTTATCTGCCATAAGTTTTGTGGGAGATAATCCAACTGAGCCTGTTGAGCCAACCGATCCTCCAGATGTAGAAATTATTTCTATTGGTGATGCACGTAAAGCTGCAATCGGGGAAGTAGTAACTGTATCAGGTATTGTGACAGCAAAGCTCGAAACAGCTACTGCCCATATTCAAGATGAAGATGGGGCAGCTATTGCAATTTACCCTGTTGATAGTCTTTCTGCTAAGGTGGGAGACCTTGTAACGGTTCAAGGCAAAGTGGCCGAGTACAGTGGATTAAAACAATTAACTAATATTAAGCTCGTAGGCACACCAATTTTATCGGCAGTACCACAGCCACATATTGTGACAAGTGCAGGCATTGCAGAAGAAAATGAATCAAAACTTGTAACGATAAAAAATGTAGCGATTACTGGATCAGGCCAAAATTTCACAGGAACAGACACGGCTGGTACATTCGCTATTTATGATAAAACAAGAAATTCAGGTTTGGTTACAGGTAAAACGTACGGTGAAATTACGGGAATCGTTGGGCAATTTACAAATCATCAGCTTCTTCCGATTCAAATTATTGAAGATACAACAAAAGTTCAGGACATTCAAGCTTCTCATATTGGGGGAGTAACAGCGGGTACGAATGTAACGCTTTCTACAATTACAGAAGGTGCAACAATTTATTACACAGTGGATGGCTCAACGCCAACTACAGCAAGTACAAAGTACACAGGTGAAATTACCGTTAATAATCCGATGACGATTAAAGCGATTGCAGTGAAAGAAGGCTTAACAAACAGTGCCATTGCAACGTTTGTTTACGAAATTATTGATATTGAGAATGCCACAATTAGTGATATTCAAGGGGCGGGTCATACATCCCCGTATCTAGGTTTTTCCGTAAATGATGTAGAAGGGGTCATAACTTTTGTTATTGATTCATCTAGCTTTATTATGCAAGAAGATGAGTCGGCTTTCGATGGCGTAAAGTCAACAGCGATTAAAGTAAATAAATCAGCACATAATGTGGCAGTTGGAGACATTGTGGAAGTTTCAGGAGATGTAATTGAAGTAGGTGGAAATACGCGTTTAAAAGATACGCAAATTTCAGCAACAATAATTACAAAAACAGGTAATACAGTAATGCCAGAACCTCTTGTAATAGGAGAGGATTTATTCCCTCCGAACAAAATTATCGACAATGATAGTTTTGCAATTTTTGATCCACAGGAAGACGGGATTGATTTCTGGGAATCAATCGAGTACATGCGTGTATCATTCCCTGACGCGAGAGTAATTGGACCAATCTACAATAATGATTCTCCGATCGTCGTACCAAGTACAACAAATAACACATTTAACGTAAATGGTGGTTTAAATATTGCTGCCGATGATTACAACCCGGAGAAAATTATGCTTGAAGGGGTAGCAGGTAAAAATTATGAATCAGGCGATCGTTTTAATGAAGAACTGATTGGATTTGTAGAAAATTTCTCGGATGGCTACCGACTGAATACGAATAAAATATTCCCGGAAGTAACAAAGGCAAATATTCAGCAAGAAGTAACACATCTCGAGCCAGTAGCAGACAAGCTGAATGTCGCAGCTTATAATATCGAGAATTTCTCGAATAATAGTGCCAATACGCCAGATGAAAAAGTAAGAAAAATTGCCTCAAGCTTTGTGCATAATATGAAGTCACCAGATATTATCACATTAGTGGAAGTACAAGATAATGATGGTCAAATTGATTCAGGCAATGCAGATGCATCGGAAAGTTATATGCGTTTAATTAACGCAATTATAGCTGCAGGTGGTCCTTCTTATGATTGGACTGACGTTACGCCAATTAACAACACAGTTGGCGGTGCACCAGGCGGCAATATCCGTGTAGGTTACTTATACAACCCAACACGTGTATCACTTGTGGAAGGTGTAAAAGGAACGGGTAATCAAGCAAACTCATGGACAGCAGATGGAAGCCTGACATTGAATCCAGGTTTTGTCGATCCATCAAAATTTGAAGATACACGTAAACCAATTGCAGCAGAATTTGAATTCCAAGAAGAACGAATTATCGTTATTGGAGCACATTTAAACTCTAAAGGTGGCGATGATTCACTTTGGGGACCAACACAGCCACCAGTTCTAGGGTCTGTACCGGAACGCCTTGAGCTTGCACAGGCAATCAATGATTTTATCAATGAAGGGCTTGCAAAAGATCCAGATTTAAATGTTGTCGTAGCAGGTGATATGAATGACTTTGAATTCACACCGGCACTTGAAACATTAAAGGGTGATATTTTAACAAATATGGTGGATAAAGCACCGGAGGAAGATCGTTTCACTTACTACTTCCAAGGGAACAATCAAGTGCTGGATCATATTTTAGTATCGAATAATCTTGCTGATAAAACAGAGATTGATTTGATTCATATTAATGCGAACTTCACAGAAGCGCAGGGTCGTGCATCTGACCATGATCCAGTATTAGTGCAAATAGACTTAAAGGCAGGAAAAGAAGAGACACCAGCACCAATCGTACCTGAAGATATCTATAGCTATCAAAACTACAAAACAGGTAAGTTAATCATGAATCGTCCAAGTATTTCTCTCACTTTAGGGAAGAATACGGATATTAAAAATGGAGTTGCAGTATTTAGTCAATATGCAGAATTCCACGGAGAAGGTTTTGCGGACAAAACAGTCACGATCAGTCCGAAAAAAGGGAAGGCAATTATTGATTTTAAAGGAACGCCAATAGGAAAAATTATTATTGAAGGAAAAAATATAAAAGAAATCCGTAATTTACCTGAAGGAGCGAACATTACGTATACAAAGGGAGCTTCAGCAGAGGATATTGAATTTAAGTAGTGGTTATCAATCTTAATAAAAGATTAAAATATTAATATAGTTCCCAGTCTCTAAAAGTTATAAAGTAGAGGCTGGGTTTTTTTGATGAATATGGTACGTTATATATAGGTAATCTATACTTATTAAGTAAGAGGTGGAAAGTATGAAGAAAGTTTTTTTAGGAATTATTATGCTTTTAGGAATGATGATATTAACACCGTTCTCTAGTGGGGAAGCTGCTTCGGACCAACAAACAAATATTATTGTAAAATATGAAAAAGAGCATGATAAGAAGTTCATTATACAACAATCGGATTCGGTCGTTAAGGAATATAGTCAGCTTCCTTTGCTGGAAATTAATATTTCTAAAGATGTATTACAAGAATTAATAAGTGATAAACATATTGTATTTTATGAAGAAAATAAATCCTTTTCTATTCAAAATCAGTTTAAAGTAGCAAACATATCATCTACTGAATTGGAACGTTGGAATTTAAAAGCGATGGATGTCCAGAATGGGTGGAATGCTGGGTTTACTGGTAAAGGGGTAAAGATAGCAATTATCGATTCTGGAGTTGCAAACCATTCAGACCTTACAGTTGTAGGAGGGGCTTCCTTTGTCGGAAATAGTTATGAGGATGATCACGGGCATGGTACTCATGTTGCGGGTATTATTGTTGGGAAGCACAATGGAATTGGTGTAGCTGGAATTGCACCAAATGCTGAAGTTTATGCTTTAAAAGCAATTGGAAAAGATGGCAAAGGCGATGTAGCCGATGTCTTAAAAGCAATTGACTGGGCAATTGAAAACAAGATGCATATCATTAATTTAAGTTTTGGTGATTTAGAATATGCAAAATCTCTTCATGAAGGAGTAAAAAAGGCGGCTGACCACGGCATTATGATTGTAGCTGCAAGCGGTAATGAAGGGAATGACAGCGGAACGGGAAATACAATTAATTACCCGGCGCGTCATGATGAAGTAATATCTGTAGCCTCGATTAATCGACAATTCAAACGTTCTTCATTTAGTGGGACAGGGAATACAAATGACTTTGCTGCCCCAGGTGAAGAGATTTACAGTACATATTTAAATGGGCAATATGCAACATATAACGGAACTTCAATGGCAACACCTCATATTACAGGGGTGCTTGCACTGTTAATGGAGCAATATCCTTATGCAACAGCGACAGAATTACGTGATGGGTTACGTTATATTGCAGAAGATTTAGGGGAAGTTGGATATGATTCATTATATGGGTATGGGCTACCGAAATTTAAAATGCCAAATAGTATGATGATGAGTGAGATGTTAAATAGTGACTTATCGGCAACATCTACGATAAGTAAAATCGAAACAATGCCTAATACAATAGAAAAGTTAGCATTAAAAAATGACTGGAATAAATCGCAACAAACAATCATTTCGCAAATCGATCAAATATTAGCGGACTTTGTTAGAACTCCTACTGAGCAGAAATATAATCAATTAATCGGCCTTTTAGAAGGAGTAGTGTCAGTTGATATAAAGCTCCACAAGCAAAAGCAACTAGACGCTACTATTGCTAGATTATTTGAGCCGGCTACTAATGCTGTAAATGTATTTAACAGAAATAAAACAAATTATAATTATAAAAAAGCGGAGACCGAATTAAAAAAGTTGCCTTCGCTAAAGCCGAAGCAGGAGCTTGAAGCGGCATTAAATGAGGGGTTGCAACAGTTTGCCAAAAAAGCGATTGATGGCTTAGCACAATATGAAAAGCAACCAACCAAAAAACATTATGATTATGCTCTATTTTCAATTAATAGCTTACCGGATTCGTCTGTCAAATCTGAGCTAATGGAAAAAATGAAGAAGCAAGTACAAACTGCAGTAAAGCAAGCAACAGCTAAAATTTCTGCATATGAGAAAAAACAGACATTGAAAAATTATATAAATGCTGAAAATTCCATAAAAGCTGTATTTGATGATAAGGAACGTTCAAAGCTCGAATTGAAAATTAAAAAAACCGTAAATAATAATATGGCAAAAGCAAAAACACGTGTCGCAAATTATGAGAAGAAAAAATCAGAGACAAATCGTAATTTAGCAATGAAAATAGTACGTGAGTTGCCGAATGGTAAAGAAAAAGAACAATTATTGAAACGGTTAAAATAGTGATTTAAAAGACTAGAATTTAATTCAGAAAACCAGTATCTTCCTAGAAATTCAGGAAAAGAAACTGGTTTTTTCTATTTCCTAAATGTTTATCCTTTAATACCATATATTTGCAATTATATTATATTGTAGTATTTAATTTTATGGTATAATTATTGTAAATAATTGTTAGACAAGAGGTGTAAAGGGATGGAAATGAATAATATTGGTGAGACAATCAAGCGATTAAGACTAGCCAAAAAAATACCTTCTCAATCGCTTTATACGGACCTTTTATCTCGCCAAGCTCGCAGCAATTTTGAGAAAGGTGAGAGTGATACAACGGTAAGCAAGTTTTTCATCTTATTGGATCGTTTAAATATTTCACTAGACGAGTTTTATGTTCTTCATACACAAAAAGAAAGTGTTGAATTTCATTTGTTTACCGATATCGCTTCTGTATATTACAAAAAAGATATCGAAGGATTAATATTGTTAATAAATAAATTAAGCGAAGAGTATAAGAGAACAAATAATATTAAGTATTACCATTATAAAATTATGGTAGAAAATATGCTGCGTATACTAAAAAACGAATCACCATCCGAAGATTTCGAACAATTAAGTAATTATTTAATGAATTGTGATTCATGGGGTTATTATGAAATTATGTTATTTTCCAATTCAATTAATTACTTCTCACAAGATTTGATTGATATTGTGTTTAAGCGTAGTAAAGACATAATAACAAACTTCCGTATATTAAGAAGATACCGGAATGAATACGCAATGCTTCTTTTAAATATTATTAATAAAAATATACTAGAATCGAATTTCCCAGTGGCTGTAAAATATTATAAAGAGTATGAGGAAATGGAGGAAGTGTTGCAAAATGATATGTACTTTCAAACGATGCGGATATATTTCCGTGAAGTTCTTGAAATAGTTACAAATAAAAAGCGAGCTACAGAAGATTTAGAAAAGGTTATAACATATTTAGGATATTTCAATATGAGTAATAAACAAAAGCAGTGTATTGCACTTTTAGAAAAATTAAATTTTCAAGTTGAAAAGAAGACGAATAAAAACTTAGAGATTGCCTTTCAGATAACAAAAAAATAATTCTTGAAAAGTAGAATTTCTATCCATTAACAATGGTGAGAAATTCTACTTTTTTTATTTAAATAATAAAAAAGTCTATTATAGTGGACATTTAATTTAAATAGGTAAATAGATGCTAAAATAATGCAATGGCGCAAAGTGAATACTAGAAATATAGGGGAGGATTGTTATGGGTTTACATATAAAATCGTTGATTCAAGAATATTCAAGAACAGAAATAACAACATTATGGATGCATCATCGAATAGAAGATAAATACTATAATGTCTTCTCTATTGTAGAACTTTGTCCATTTGAACAGCAATACTCACTTCCAATTGAATCAATGAGAAAAAATGGGGAAAGTGTACCCTTTGTATATTTTAAACTTGATCAACATCGAACACTTTATATGAGTAGAGAGTTTAAAAATAACCCGGAAGATGGGTTGACCTATTTTCTTAATCCTAAAATTTCGCAAAGATCTCCAAGTAATTCACAAGATAATTTAACAATAGATTCAATTGAAAAAATAAGTCCTATTTTAACAAAAGTAACAAAATATCCAAGCACGCATTTGGAATATATATTACCGAAAAGATCTGTTGCATTTCGGGTATGGGCAACTCTTGATGACAAACAAATAATATCAAGTCAATTAAATGCGCAAGACATTTTTAAGGTAGATACTTTGACTGAAAAATACCTCGGTTTTAATTTGTCTATTTATAAAGAATACTTTGGTGCAATGCTAATGGCACTTCCAAACCCCTACTTAAGGATGATAAAAATAATAGGAATTCCAAAAGAAGCATCAGTTATTCTCTCATTTTACGAAAGAATGGGAAAAACAATTATTGACGGGGAAATTGAAATTACGGATATTCGCATTTCTGGTCAAGGCTTTCGAATAAAAAGAGTGATTCTAGAAAATAAGATGCATATTAAATTACCATACATAGTAAAAGAAGTTAATGTGAAATTATTTGATACGTATAAGCAGTTAATTTATGAGGACAAAATAATATTGTGGTAAAAATTAAATTAAAAGTAAATCGAATGATTCATTAACGTAAGTTTGGGATGACAAAATACCGCCTCGTGATAGCGCAAGCGGCTTAATTAGGTATTTTTTACTACACTTTATAACGAGGGCAAAATTTGGGGATTGGTGGGCCTCGCAAACGGCAATAAAGGCAGTGATAAAGACATGTATCACGTGGCTTTAGCGCTGTCTTACCGTAGCCCACCAATCAAGTGAAAATTTATTGGAAAAGCAACTCCGTTTTATGGTGATGAGTCAAATAAATAGATTATTTATGCTTGGAGGATTTATATGATTTCAGAAGACTGGCAATTCCATAACAGTAATAATCAACGGGATAGATACAAAAAAAGAGTGAGAGAAGTAAATATCTGATGAATTATCCAGTTGAGTTCTGGTCGAAGTTATCAGCGTCAATGGCTTTACGTGTTTTAAATTCTTTAGGACTGGAAGTTGAAACATACTCTGACCTTAAATCAAATGAATCAGTACAATTAAGAAATCAATTTGAGGATTTGAAAGAGGGTTTAATCATTCTTTTCGAGTATTCCCGACTTAATCATCGTGAAAAAAGTAAAGAAGAAATAAAATTGCTCGCAACATTATTAATAAATGAATATTTTGAAACTAACGAAGAAATAAATATTCAGCAATTTTTAAAAGAGTTGTCGGTTATAAATAATGAATTACTCACTGAAATTGTACAAATTATACTTAGTAGTATTCAAATAGAAACTCTTCCTCTACAGAAAAAAAATTTAGATATAAGGAAGGCCTGTATAGAGCATCTATCAACCCATTTGAATGATTCTATTGAGTTTTTTATTAGTAAACAAACACACACTTCTCTTTTAGTCGGAATGCTACTGCACTTTGAGGTACCTGATTCGAAAAATAGCAAGAAGCTTTGGGAAGCATATTTAACCATGATCGAGAACGATGAACTCTTTTGGTCTTATAATCTTCAAAAGGATTTAGATGATTATCAATTTTTATGGCTTTCAGCAGGAATATTAGCACAACACGATATACCATTGGAAAGTTTGAAACTTGCAGTAAATCGGATAAATCATATTTCAGAGGGGTGGGGTATACCAAAGAATGCAACTTATAAAAAGGATAAGCAAATAATTCACTTATATATGGTTGGGGCTATGGCTTCTGAATGGTTAGTAGCTAAGGAAAGAAATAATGACGCTGTTCAACTTTATAATTATATTTTTCATAAAACAACCAATTACTTGAGAAGCTCAATTCCACATGAAACGGATATTATTAACTCATTAATAATTGAACTATGGTCAAGATTACCTCAAATAAAACCAGCTGATTCTCTTGATATAGCTCTTTATACGATTCCTTTATATGATGAATATAAACATATTCTCTTAGCATTAACTGAATTGTATTATCACTCTAACAACAAAATCGATATAAAATTACTAATGCGTGAAATACATGAAGAGCTTTTTCCATTAGAGAAAATAATGTATGCGCATGATGAAAATCTATTAAAGTGGTATGAACAATTTGACTGGTGGATGGACTAATTCCTTAGTTAATGAATCAGCACTTGAACAATGAAAACACATTTCGCTTTCGTGAGGCGAAATGTGTTTTCATTACTTATTATCTAATAAAAATTAATCGTAAAGTAAGGTGCCTTCTTACTACTATACTCCAAGCCTACAATCGCATTGTTGAAACGAGATTGTAACAGGTTGTCACGATGTCCTTTACTGTTCATAAAGCCTTCATGTGCATAAATTACATTATAGTGGCCATATGAAATATTTTCGCCCCATGTTCTAAGCTCAGCTTTACTCATCCCACCGCTAAGCATGCGGTCATAAGGAGAGGCCCCTGAAAGACTCGTATGGGAGAAATAATTGTTATCAATCATATCCTTACTATGTTTTCGGGCAATGGCGGCCCATTGCGGTGAATGGGTTAATGGCTGAACGCCTTCAGCAGCACGTGCTTGGTTCATGAGCTCGACCATTAGTTGCTCGGAATGCTTTTGCGTATCGGAAATATTTCCGTAGAAGCCATCCTTTTTCACTTCATAATCTTTGTGTACATATAAAATCGAACGGATTACATTCTTTTTATGCAAATCATAGAAAAATGTCACATAATAATCATCAATCAAATAGAAATTGTATTCATTGGACGATGCGGTATTATAATTAACGTTTCCGCGAAGTACTGATGCATTTTTTGTTCCGTATTTTGCCTTTACTTGCGTTGCAGTAGCGGTTCCTATTTTTAAATCCTGAGCACCGAAGAAGCTTTTTCCTTCTTTCGTCATATATCGTGCGACAATTTTATTGTTATCAACGCCCTCTAGCTCGAAATCTATATTTTTGCCAGTCTGTTTCCAGGCAAAGTCATATTCACTATTGTAAGTTGTTGTGGCTGTATCAGGTTTTTCGGCAGCTGGTGGGGGAGGGGTGTTTCCACCTACTTGTCCAGTATTTTTATAGTTTAGTGTACGATATAAAAAAGTAGCCATTTGCGCACTCGTTACATTATTGTTCGGTAAAAAACGATTCGATTCATTACCTGTTGTAATACCGAGACTTGCCAAAATATTGACATAGTCGTAATACCAGCTAGATTTTGAAACATCTCTAAAACTATAAGTATCTTTTCCTTTTAGTTTAAAGCTTTCTACTAAAATTTTTGATAGATGTGAACGTTTTACTGCCTGATCGGGATTGAAGTTGCCGTATTCATCGCCGTCAAAAATACCTGCTTCATATGCCCAAATAATTTCTTTAGAGAAAGTGGTTGAATTTATTAAATCCTTTAATTGATTATTATAAGAGCGTATTTTCGGAATAGCTAAATTTGAATCATTTGATAATATTGTATGAAGAATTTTCGATGCTTCTGCTCGTGAAACCGGGCGGCTAAAGTTAAACTGATTGCCGGATTTATAGTCATAAACGTTAAGGTTATTTAAATATTGAATAGCTTCTGTGTGGGAATTTCGGCTATTTTCTACATCATAAAATGTCTTTTTGGCAGAAGCGTCATCGCTGGCTATGAATAATGCAGAAGCGAAGAAAGTAGCGGCCAGGAAAGTTTTTGTCATTCTTTTTGTCATTCGTTTCTACTCCTTTTTATTTCTATTTATTTTCGTGAGTGGTTATGTTTACAAAAAAGAGCGGGAGTCATTATTTATTTCTGACTTTACCCGCTTGCTTTATTCTCAAACACTCGCTATTTTATTAAATACCATAACGTTTCTCTCCACGTGACATCTACATAGTCCCAGTCAAATTTCTGCAATGGATATGGTCTGAATGTCGGAGCAAACAGGTTTTTTTCATCTCCGTCTATAAAAATCTGATTTGAAGCAATAGGTGCTGTGAAGACGGCTGTATCTTCCAAATCGTGATTAGTAGGCTCATCTTCTTTTTCGTCTGGATCTTTTAGTTGAACAGTTTGAATACGCGGTTCAGCAGGTATCTTAGTCTCTTCAGAGTTTTCCTCAACCGATTCTTCATACATAAAATCCTTTTGCTTGATTTCTGCTTTATGCTTAAATATGACATCGACAGGCTCAAGCTTCGTTCTTCCATCGTCCCCAACTGCATAGATCAGATTTTCTGTATTGTCCCCCTTATATCGGACAAGCCAATGATCTCGTACTTGGAAACTATCATTAGCTTCTATTGTTGTAATTTTTGCTGTAGCTAGAGTACCTATAGGCTTTTCTAATAACAAATCAGTAGGTTCAATACTAACTTCATAGACCGTCTCATCACGATTGATCTTTTTCTTTTTGATCATTTCGTCAAATGCTATTGAATTCCGTGCTGGGATTTGCTGCTTTTCCAATATATGACCTTCAACGTTAGTCTCTTCCTTACCATCAAAAGAAATTGTAGCAGATTGTCCAATTTCGATTTCCTGCCAGTCTTTATATGTTACATAGGCCACAACTTTCTTTTCTTGTGACTGAATTTTAAAGGTTATAGAATCGCCCTCGAGTACAATTTCTTTTACAACACCGTCAACTGGAGAGGTAAGAGAGTTATTACTGCTTAATTGGGAAATCATACTATCTAATATACTAAGCTGGCGCTCGGTTTCTGCAATGGAGCGCTGAATAACTGCGATGCCTTCTGCAGTTGGTGTATTCTGCTCGATTCCAAGCTCTAGTGTTAAATTAATATTCCAGTTTTCATTATCACCAAGTGTTGTTGAATCTGTAGCTGTACTTGGTGTAGAACTACCGCTTTCATACTGTAAATCGGAAACAATTCTCTCTAATTCAGCTAATTCATTTGCATAAGCTTCCCGGTCAGTTTGAAGTCGCGCTACTTCACGTTCGGCTTCTTCGGGCTTATAAATCGCGAGTTCACTCAGTGCACTAATGCTTTGCCCTTCTGATACTAGCACTTCGCTAATAGACTGGACAGGTGCTGCGATGAAATGTTCATATTTAGATGATACTACTGCCTCGGTTTCAAAAACTTTTTCATGATTTTCCGCTACGGCAAATTGCACATTATTAATATAGTATTTCTTTAAAATAATATCGTTGTCCTTTAATAGTAAATAGCCATTGATCGATACAATGAACAGGGCGAGTATACTAAAGAATTTTACTTTTTTTGTAATAAGCATTACAGACCAAGCCACCCTTCAATCCAAGTTAAAACAGGAAGAATGCTATATAACGCAACAAACAATGCAAATATAACTTGAATCAATATTAATTTTATAACCAATGCTTTTGGACGCTCAACCCAATTCGATAAAAATATGTATTGTATCCATACTGTAATGATTGTTGCGATTGTTAATTGGTTTAGGAAAAACAATAAATATTCTTGATAATACACGTATGCCATAGCCGGAGCTAATGAGAACAATGTGAATGGAGTGGAAAAACCTGCAACTGCAAAAATGATGATTGTCAGAGCTTTCTCAAGTACAATGAAAAATAACGTATAAAGTTGTACCTTTTGAATCCAACGAAAAGGAATTTTCGTAAGTAAGTAAATCACGTATGTAATGACATAATAATGGAAAACAAAAAATAAAACGCCTGCTAAAATGGCCCCAAATAAAGACATCATGCGGGCAAAACTATATAAATGACCTTCACCATTTACAAGTAGAGCGGTTACATCCGCAGTGTTCATCCCCCAAAAGTTACGTACAATAAAGAAAAGTAACGTAAAGCCAAAAATTACCCAAACACTTGTTAAATACCCTTTAAGTTTATGATCTTCGCTGCTTTCCAGGTTATGTATTAGTTGTGAGGGGTGAGAAAGCTGCTGCCAAAATTTGAACTCGTACATAAATTCACCTCAATAATTTTAATAACATATGATAAGTACCCTAAGTTAAAGGAAATAACACATTTATTTACAGTCCCTAGAGGGCTAAATCCATTATAAGACTTTCTAGTTAAGAAAATGAATTAATATGTATATACAAAATTATACCTGTAGGCAATTATCACTGCCGATTTATAAATAAACATAAATTATCCACATTTAGTAACCCTATTTTTGTTAAAATTACTTCGTAAGGATATTAAAGGAATGAGTGGTAAATTTTAATGAAAAAAAGCTTTATGCTATTTATTATAGTTTTATTCAGTGGGATTGGGTTTGCAGGCGATGTAGGTGCAGAGGAAGTGAAGTTTGCCATTATTTCTGCTGAGCAAGGGACCAACATGACAGCTACAGCAAATCCGGATGGTATGAAGGTAGCGGTATTGAAACAGGGCGGTCGAGTGAAGCTAATACGTCAGGAGGATAGTTGGGCGAAAGTTGAATATAATGGTCGGATTGGCTGGGTGCGGAATGAAGCCATAACGCCATTTGCAGAAGACTTACTTTCCATTTACTCGATATATTATAAATTGCTTGAGGGGACAGAGAATCTCGTTTATGCATTAGTGAATGATTTTACACAAGATGGTATAGAAGATTTATATATCATTGTTGATGCGGATCCTTCAAAAGGACAATATATTGAAAAGATATACAGTGGCAATTCAGTCATATATCAAAAAAACTTAAAACATGGTTTAACCGTATTGAAAGATACGACAGATTATTATTTATTTCATCATGCACAGACAAACTCCGAAAAGAAACTTAAATTATCGGAATTAAATGATCAGGCAAAAACGGATTATTATGAAGCTAGTGAAGGGGAAAGTTCATACGAAATAGTTGCTAATACATATATGCATACTTATTTTGTCGTGCAATCAAGCAATGGAAAACTTTCAGAGCTTACCTTTACACATGAACAGGTAACCTCAAAAGATTTCTATGGCGGAGAAAAAAAGAATGAATATGATGAAACGGTCTATTTAGAAAAATTCCACTTATCAAATGGTGTTAAAACAGTGGAAGTTTCAGAAAAAGAGTATAAGGAATTTTTTGCGAAGTACGAAAAGGCTAAGGGTACAAAAATAATCTACAGTGATGATTATAATTCAGCATCGCTTTCGGATAAATATACGTTTGATTTAAACCGGGCAAAAAATGAATTGCTGAATTTAGCATCTAATGCGACTTCATTGAAGAAGACCGAAATGCTATCCGGAGAAATAGAAACGCTGAAATTAAAGCTTGCCCAATCAGTATTCCTAGAAATGCCTTATGAAAAGGCTGTTTCGCGCAATGCATATACAATGATAAAAAATGTAGAAGAAGGAATGAAATATGGTTTGCCAGGTTATGGAGCTAGCCAATTCACTAAAGGTAACGTGGACTCTCTACAGCCAAATATACAATATATTGATCGGTCACTAATCGAAAATATTATTGGGGATTTTTATGGAGCAACTATTAATACCGATGAATTTAATGCATTGGCTTTGGATAAGGATAGATTTCTCAATGAAAAGGTGTACCAGTTTCCTGTAGAGGGGGATGAGGGACCATCTGACACATATGTTTACCGACAGTTATTAAGTGTAGATCAGTTCGAAAATGCATATGATGTACTTGGATTTGCTGATTATCAAATGCCTATTGATGTAACCGTAACAGAATCAAACGAACAAATGTTAATTGCAGGTGAACAATTGCAGGAAGGTTATGTCGTGTTCAAGCGCCTTCCATTTAAATCCGGAATGGAATGGGTATATATTGATACTATTTCAAATCTTGATTTAATCGATACTAAAAAGTATCAAGTTTATGAAAATACATTACCGCTATTGCAAAGCTTAATCGCTGAGCAGCAAAATGCAGGGGAAGTTGAGGTAGATCAAACTGAAGAACCGCTCATTGCATCAGCAGCTACTAAGGGAGTAAATGCGGAGATGACTAAGGAAGAAAACGCTGTATCATGGAGTATGATTCTAATTGTATTAGCATTAGTATTAAGCGTATTTGGTGGGGCATATTTATTTTACAAAAGAAAAATTAAAAGTTAATGGTTTGTTTTATGGTGAAGCGGTCTCTTACATAGAGGCGGCTTTTTCGCTTTTTAATAGGAAACATATATACCAGTTTTACCAATTAAATACTTTATAAAGTCAAAAAAATGTCAATAATATAATGTGGAACGAAATTTTAAAGGGATAGATATTATATTATAAAACTAATTATTCCCATGTAAAATAATTATTGGTAAATAATAATACTAGAAAGTTCAGATAATTAAACATTGAATTTAACAGTGTTTGTAAGGTTTTGTTGATATTTAACAAAATAGCATTGACATTAAATTTTCTTACTAATATACTTAAAAATGTTATCGTAATATACGAGACACAAAGTAAGTAAATGATAAAAATTTGTTTTTATTGGAGGAAATCATTCTATGGCTAACCAACCAAAGAAATATACTAAATTCGTAGCAGCTGCTGCTACAGCTACTCTAGTAGCATCTGCAATCGTTCCTGTAGCTTCTGCTGCATCATTCAAGGACGTTGCTGAAACTAACTCACACGCTGTAAACATTGAAGCATTAGTTGAAGCGGGTATCATTAAAGGATTTGAAGATGGTACATTCAAGCCTGGTCAAGAATTAACTCGTGGCCAAGTTGTTAAAATGTTAGGTAAATGGGTAGAAAAACAAGGTTTTGAAATCCCAGCTGACTTCGCAACTAAAGCTCGTTTCACTGACGTAGCTGTAGATGCTAAAGACCAAGAATTAGTAAAGTATGCTGCATTAGTAGCTGACACTGGCGTATTCAACGGTTCTAACGGTGCATTAAATGCAGGTGGCAAAATCACTCGTGAAAATATGGCTCTAGTTTTAGACCGCGCTTTCAAAGCAATCAACGAAACTTCTTTAGTAGAATTAGCTACTAAAATCGAAGACGTTAAAGTTGCTGACTTAGCTACTGCTAAAGCAGAAGCTCGTGAAGCTATCCAATCATTACGTGACTTAGGTATTTCTGTAGTTGAAAACTTCAACCCTAAAAATACAGTAACTCGTGGCCAATTCGCATCATTCTTAAACAAAACAATCAACACTTCTGTTGAGTTAACTGTTAAAGAAGCAGTAGCAGTAGATGCTAAAACTTTAAACGTTACTTTATCTGATGATTCTACTCATGTAGTTGCATTAGAAAAAGCTTTAGAAGCTAACGAAGCAACTAAAGTAACTTTCACAATCGACGGTAAAGAATATACTGCTACAGTAACTTTCAAAGTTGAAGCTCCAAAAGTAATGTCAGTTAACATCGTTGACGGCGTAACTGTTGAAGTTAAATTCAGCGAAGCAGTATTAAAATCTGATATTAACAACAAAGTATCTATCCAAGGTACAACTTTAGATACAGCTAATTTATCTGAAGACGGTAAAACATTAACATTAACTTCTCAATCAGCAATTAATGTTAAAGATGCTGCTGTAGTAGTAGAACCTATCCGTACTGCTAAAGATCGTTTAGTAAAAACTGCTAAATACGTATCTGTAGTAACTTACAAAGATGAAGTAGCTCCATCAATCGTTTCAGTTAAAGCTGTAACAAAAGGTAAAGCTACAGAAACTGTAGTAGTAACTTTATCTGAAAAAGCTTCAATCGGTGCTGCGAAAATCAATGGTACTGATGTAGCTTCTAACAAAATTACTGTTGAAGGCAAAACTGTTACTTTAGAAGGCGTTACAGTTGAAGCTGGTAAATCTCACACTGTTGAATTATTCAATGTAGTAGATACTGCTGGTAACAAATCAGTTAAAGCTTCAAAAGCATTTGAAGTAACTGTAGATACTGTAGCTCCAACAGCAACAATCGAAGCTGCTGGCGACAACGCTATTTTAGTAACTTTCGACAAAGCAATGAACGTTGATTCTGTAAAAGCTGCATTAGTTAACGGTATTGTTAAAGACGAATTATTAGGTGCTGTAACAAGTGATACTGCAACAGTTGTAGAAAAATCTGACAACAAACAATTCTTAGTAGAATTAGACGACAACACAATCTTTGCTAACAAAGATTCACGTACTTTCACTGTAGTATTAGGCGGTACAATGACTGATGCTTTAGGTAACAAATTTGCTGCTACTACAAAATCTGTTACATTAACAAAAGACGCTGTTAAACCAGTAGCAACTGGCTATGACATCATTGTTGATGAAGATGGTAAAGTAGAAGAAATCGTTGTAGAATTCAACGAAGCATTAGCTGCTAAATCTGGTATTAACTTCGGTACAATTGCAACTGTTGTTAACGCTGAAGGTAAAGTAGATTCTACATTAAACTCTTTAACTGGTTCAGTTGAAAAAGGTTCTAAGAAAGTATCATTCAAATTTGCTACTCCAGTATTAGTTGAAGGTAAACTAGCTGTAACATTCAACAAAGACTTAGTAACTGATTTAGCTTTAGCTGCTAACAAATCAGATGCATTCAACATGACATTTGACTTTGGTACTGCTAAAACTTCAACTGAATTTGTAATGGCTGCAGGCTCATTCGATACAACTTCTGCTGACACAATTAAAGTTACTTTCCCAGAAGCAGTAAAAGGTGGCGCAGTAGCAGGTTCTGCAACTGATTTAGCTAACTACACATTAGATGGTAAAGCATTAACTGGTGCTACAATTACAATTTCTGACAACAACCGTGTAGCGACAATCACATTAGCTGAAGGTACAATTACTGCTGATAACAACACAGCTGTAATGAAAGTATCAAACGTTCAAAACTTAGCTGGCACTAAAACAGTTAAAGCTTATGAGCAAACAATTGCTGTACAAGATACAAAAGCTCCAGAATTAACTTCTGCAGTAATCGTAGATAACCAAACAATCGAATTAACATATAATGAAGCTGTTCAATTCGGCGGTACATTCGCTTCTGACTTCTCATTAATCGTTGATGGTCAAGCTTCTCGTACTACATTAGCAAATGCAACTCCAGTAGCTGGTAAAGAAAACACAATCCGTGTAACTTTATCTGATGCAATTAACTTCTCATTAGTAGATACTGTAGCTGTAAAAGTTATCGGTAACGCATCTGTTACAGATAAAGGCGCACGCGCTAACGCTCAAAAATTAAATATCGAAGTAAAAGCTAAGTAATATTAGCAGTTTCGATTTTCGGCTTCCTCTATTTTTAATAGAGGGAGCTTTTTTTTTGTGAGAAAATTTGTAAAATATAGTATAATTCTATACAATATTTACTATGGAGGGATTAGTATGCATTTTTTTAGTCAATTGAAAATAAATGGGCTCTTACTGGAAGTTCAAGGTTATTTTCAATCAAAAATGAATGTTCTAGAAATTCATTGTAAAGAAGTAATATCACTCTTTAAAAATTGGAAATATGAAGAAGTAGTTGTCGTAGAGTTTGCTTTAATCGATAAAGATCAAACAGTTTATTTGGATAATTCAAATCTAGTAATATCTGAAGTTAGTCATAATCAAATAAAGTTATTACATATATAAAACTATAAACTTATAAAATTGGAGGAATTACATATGAAAAAAAATACTAGATTTCTAGCATCAGCAACAGCTGTTGTTCTAGCATCTACTGCAATTGTTCCAGTAGCTAGTGCAGCATCATTTTCAGATATTAAAGGAAGCGGTCATGAAAATGCGATTACTTCATTGGCGGAACAAGGGATCATTGGTGGCTATCCGGATGGTACGTTTAAGCCTAATCAAAATTTAACGCGTTCAGATGTGGTAAAGCTTTTAGGGAAATATTTAGTTTCATTAGGTCATAAGGTACCGGAAGATTACAAAACGAAAATGCGCTTTACCGACTTAACGGCAAAATCTCAGGATGAACTTCTACAGTATGCGGCATTAGTAAAGGATGTCGGTGTATTCCAGGGGAGTAATGGTGCGCTTATGCACCGTGATCAGTTGCGTCGTGACCAAATGGCAACTGTTTTAGTGCGTGCTTTTAAAGTTATTAATGAATATGACTATGTAACGCCAATGCTTGATTCGGAATATAGATCAAATATTAGTGATTTATCACGTACATCAGATGAGCATCAGGAGTCGATCAAAACGCTTGCTTATCATGGTGTCACGAAACAATCAACATATAACCCGAAAGACCCGACAAAGCGTGGTCAGTTTGCTTCTTTCCTATATAACATGTTGTTAGTAGAAGTACCTCAACCAGAGCCAGAAAAGCCGGTATTAACGATTAAGACAGTAGAGGTACAGGCAGCGGATAAACTGCGTGTTGTATTATCAGATGACAAAGCTTATATTGTAACGTTAAAAACGCCATTAGTAGAAAATGTTGAAACTGAAGTAACTTTTGAAGTAGGGGAACAAAGTTTTACGACAAAGGTAAAATTTGAAGTACCGGATTTAAAAATCTCTTCTGTTACAAATCCGAACGGTGGGCAAATTGCTATAGCGTTTAATCAGCCGGTAAAGCTAGGGACAGAGTTAAATACAGCGGCTATTAATAAGCTTGTAGCAGTAACAGGTATTGATCGCCTTGGACAAGTACAATTATTAAAAGGACAACTAAGTGAAGATAAGCGTACATTAACAGTAACAATTAATGCGACAACAGGGATGGAAGGTCGCTATCGTGTAGTAGTTGATGGGATAGAATCAGCAACAGCGAAAAAGCTCAATAAATATGATGATATTGCGACATTTGTAGCGGATAAAACAGCTCCAGCAGTATTGAAAGTGGAAAATGTCGCTGCAACTAAAGTAAAAGTAATTTTTACAGAGCCGGTTACAAATCCGATTGGCGTTACACAGTTTAAATTAGCGGATGGCTCAGTTGTTTCCGGAATTCAGGGTACAATTGAAAAAAATGCAACGGAAGTTATTTATGATTTATCTGCAGCTACAGCCCGCGGTCAGCTTTTGGCACCAGGTACTTCAATTACGGTTACATTTGGGACAATCGTTGATATTGCGAATAATTTATCTTCGCCAAATCCATTAACAACGTACATCTCAAAAGGGGATAAAGACGGCGTTGTACCGAATTTAGTGAATGTTACACAATTAGGAGCAAAAAAATTTAAGCTGACTTTCTCAGAAGAGATCCGTACAATCGTACCTGCAGATATTTCAATTGTCCAAAATACGTATTCTCCAGGGATTTCAAGTGTCGTTATAGATAAAGAAGATTCCAAATCATTTATTGTAACTACAAATGGCTCTTTAAATGGCTATACAACTATTTCGACAACACCTGGACGTTATATTACAGATTTGTCCGGTGAAGTGAATGTATTTTCAACGGCATATAACTTTGTAGCGGATACGACAGTTCCTTCTATTGTAAGTACAAATGTAGTGAAAGATAAAGGTATTGAGTATTTGGAATTTGCATTTGACAGAAATGTAGAGACAGCGGCATTCGCTCAAGTAAATCTAACAGGCAGCTATATTTTGAATGGCTATACGTATCCGCTCGCTGCGCCTTTAGTAGGACAGCTGGAAAAATCAGCTACTAATGATAAAGTTGTCCGTGTACGTTTAAGTACGCTAACGGGAGTTACAACAAATGCAGGATACACATATTCGGTAGGCGCTACATTTACAGGTGTGATGAGTGAGTATGGGCAGGCGGTAAACCCTGCATACCAAGTAAACTTTACGCGAGGCGCGGACTTTGCACAAACAGAAGAAAAACTTTCTTTATTAAGTGTTGAAACTGCGTATAATGCAAGACAGGGATCAAGTATTGACAATAAAACCATTGTCCTTACATTTTCTACACATGTGGATGGTGTATCAGCATCAAATCTACAAAACTATGCGTTAGACGGTGTGACGATTCAGCGAGCAATCGTCAATCATAATGAGCCATATAAAGTGTATTTAACACTTAAAGAGGGCGATATTATTTATGACCGCGGTACAAATTTAACGGTTAGTAACTTACGGGCTTTAAATTCTATTGTGTCGATGGATCCGCAAACAGTACTTGTTTACTTGAAGGAAAATATCGCACCGCAATATTTAAATACAAATGTTTCGGGCTTTGATACAATTACACTGACATTTAATGAAGCAGTGAAAAATGCATTAAATAACTCGTTTGAAGTGAAGGTAAATGGAACTGTAGCCCCAATAGCGCAAGTATATATGACAGGACAGTCAAGCAATCAGGTTTCCATACGTCTAGCACAGGCCTTAACAGCAAATCAAATAGTAGAAGTTACGCAAACAGCAACATCGACTATCAGTGACATTTCGAATAATAAATTAAATCTCTCACCAATACAGTTTACGGTTCCTCAAAATATAAACTTCTAATATTTGGAGCATATCTATTTCAATAGATATGCTCTTTTTCTTGCTTTATAATACTTTTGAATTAACTTATTTAAAAATAGTTTATTTTCTAACAATTAGTGGAATCGCATACTTTGTAAGCGTTTTAGGAAAATTACAGTAATTTTACTGTGTTAGATTACTAGGAGGTTAATTACTATGAAGAAAAAGTACCGAAAATTTGTAGCATCAGCCGCAACGGCCACTTTAGTTGCCTCAGCAATTGTTCCTGCAGTAAGTGCTGCCAGTTTTTCCGATACAGCAGGAAATACACATGAATTAGCCATTGAGTCCCTTGTCAGTCAAGGAATTATTTCAGGATACCCGGACGGGACATTTAAGCCTAATCGTACATTAACTAGATCAGACGTGGTGAAATTATTAGGTAAATACTTAGTATCACAAGGTTATAAGGTACCCGCTGACTATAAAACAAATATGCGTTTTACCGATTTACGCAGCACATCACAGGATGAGCTTTTACAGTACGCTGCATTAGTGAAAGATAATGGTGTATTCAATGGAAGTAACGGCAGATTACTACCAAACGATTCTATTACACGTGAAAATATGGCAGTTGTTTTAGTGCGTGCCTATACAAACATTAATGGTTTTGACTATGTAGGTCATGTACAGAAGCAAAATTTCAAAGAAGATGTTGTCGATTATAATGCAGCGAAAGCAGAGGCTCGCTCAGCCATAAGAGTATTGGATTACTATAATGTGACAGGGGTACCAAACTTTAATCCAAAAGGCTCCACTACACGCGGTCAGTTTTCATCATTCTTATTTAAATTGCTGCAAGTAGAAGCACCAGAGTCAAATTTCAAAGCAGTAGAAGTAGTAGATGCCTCGACATTAAGAGTTACGCTTGAAGATGATACTGTTCATACAGTGAAATTGGATACGACTCTAGAGGAAGGTAAGGAGACAATCGTTACTTTTGATATTGCAGGAAAAAAATATACAGCCACTGTAACTTACAAAGCAAACTTGACAGTGAAAACTGCGGAAGTAACAGGAGCCAATACATTAAAAGTAACATTAAGTGATAATTCTGAGCATAACGTTACGTTGGAAAATAACCTTCCTGAAAATGAGGAAACAACTGTTTCGTTTAAAATTGATGGGAAAGATTATACAGCAAAAGTTACGTATACCGTGACAGAAGTGAAAGTGGCTTCAGCAAAAGCGCTAAATGGCGGTCAAGTAGAAATTAAATTTAACCAAAGAGTAAATCTCCCAGCTAACTTAACACAAGCACAAATAGCGAACTACATCACTATAACGGGTGTGGATAATTCAAATCCAATCTCATTTACACAGGGACAATTAAGTGAGGATGGTCGTACCTTAACCATTTCAACAAATGGAATCGCACCATTATCAGGTCGCTATGTCGTAAAAGTAAAAGATGTAAAAAATACAGCAGGTACATCGGTAACACCGTATGATGAAATTATCAACTTCGGAACAGATACTGTTGCACCTACATTGATAAGCACAGTCAATAGAGATGCCAAAACAGTCCGCGTCACATTCTCGGAACCATTACGTTCATTTAGTAATAGTAGTATTACATTTAGACTGGCAAATGGAACGAATGTAACAGGTATTACTGGAGACATTGGAACAGGAAACTGGTATGCAGATTTTGATTTATCAAATGCTATGGTAAATGGACAACCACTGGCTGCTAATACGCCGATTACTGTAACATTTGCAGGTTTACGCGATATTGCAGGGAATTTTAGTTCACCGAATCCATTAACTACTAGTTTTACAATGGGTGGAGCTGATGGTGTGAAGCCAACGCTTGCAAGCATTTCACAAACAGGACCTAGAACGTTCAAACTGACATTTTCAGAACGCATCCGTAAGCCGGCAATTGCAGATTTAGAATTACGGTTAGGTACTTCTATTAATCCTATTACTGCTATTGATGAGGTTCCTGGTGACAATCAATCATTTACGATTACTGCTACATCTGATTTGAATGGCGTATACAATATTGGAACAGCTCCTGGCAGAACAATTACAGATATTTCAGGGGAAACGAATACATTTGCCAATACACATTCATTCACAATCGATAGTGCTGCACCGGAAGTAACAGCTACAACAGTAACGCGAGATGGAAACTTCGAATATCTAGATATTACTTTGAATAAGGATGTAAGCTTAGTTGCGGCATCACGTGTAACCGCTTCAGGTAACTACGTAAAAGGCGGCGTTACACATACCTTCAACGGAACAGCAACAAACCTTGCATATAGAGACAATAATAATCGTTCAGTATTACGTGTGAAGTTAGACGATTTATTAGGCGATGGCGATGCCGATAATGCTACTTATAATGTAACATTATCATTTACAGAATTGAAAAGTGCATATGGTGTCAATGCTGGAAATAAGGCTGTGACTTTCCAACGTACAACAGATTATGCAAACAATAATAATGTATTAGAAACACCAGCTGTCACAACATCAACGACAGATCCAACATTAACTAACGATCAAGTAAGATTAGTGTTTAATCACGATCTTGACGCGAATACAGCAGCTATAGCAAGCAATTATTCTATCCCAAATGCTAGAGTAACGCATGCTCAAATATCAAGTGGGGCATTAAATACAGTCACTTTAACACTGGCACCTAATGAAACAACGTCAACAGGTCCACGTAATTTACTTATTAGTGGTGTGAAGGCGAAAGATTCAGTTGCATCACAACCAAATTTAACAGCAGAAGTGAGTTTAAAAGAAAATATTCGCCCAGTACTAAATGCAGCAGCATTCCTATCAGCCAACCAAATTGAACTGACATTTAGCGAAAATGTAAGCGGACTGGGTACGGATTCATTTGTAGTTGAAAATGCTTCAGGTACAGCGCTCGGCATTGCATCAGTAGCTTCATCAACAACAGGCAACAAAGTAACAGTAACATTAACAGATAACCTTACAGCAGGTACAACCGTAACTGTTAAAAAAGGTGCTGGGATAGGAACTGTAAAAGATGAAGCGGGTAATCCGGTAGTGGATACTTTTAATATACCAACATCTTTAGTAAGTAATTAATATTTATAGAGAATCGAATAAAGCTGATACTATATGAATTGATTGGAGTGAAGGGGCGACTCCTGGGGGAATAGCACGACGCCTGAGACTACAGGCTCAGGCCGTGCCCCCGGAAAGCGTCCCCGGAACGGAAATCAATTTTAGTAGAAGCAGAAAAATATCCATTTTTTCTTTGGAAAAATGGATATTTTTCGTTTTGTCCCAGGCTCTTTTCTTTTTTGTACCAGCCAATTTGTTACTACATCGGGATAAGTATAGAAAGTACAATATACATTTATAGGGAAATGTATTGTATAATTGCGCTAATGCTTTAATAGAAAGGAAATTATAGAGATGAAAAGAATATTTTACACAACCATTATTACTCTGGCTCTCATAGTTGCTACAATTATTCCGTTAACGGGATTGTCTGTTGAAGCGTCTACTAAAAATCCCTTTACTGATGTGAAAGAATCCAATTCACATGCAAAAGCTATTTTAAACTTATATAATAATGGAATTATTACGGGGACGACAGCAACTACCTATGAACCGGGAAAACCGGCGACGCGTGGAGAAGCAGCCCTATTTTTAGCAAATGCGCTAGGGCTAAGGGGAATTGCTGATCAGAAAACTTTGTTCAAAGATGTCCCTTCATCAAGCAAATACTATGATGCAGTAACAGCATTATCAAATGTAGGGATCGTCAATGGATATGGTGATGAATTTAGACCGAATGCGACTTTAACACGTGCTCAGTTAGCAAAAATGTTAACAATAGGTTTTGAATTACTACAATCTACTCAGACGAAAACGAAATTTATGGATGTCAATAAACTTACTGATGAAGCAACAAAACAGTATATTCAAACGTTAGTAGATTACGGAATTACAAAAGGTACGACAGCCACTACTTTTAGCCCGAATATGAAACTGACGCGCGGGCAATTGGCAACATTTTTATATAACGCAATTGAGGCTAAATCAGATGACTTAACGGTTATTAGTGTGGAATAGATTTTGAAAATATACACTTGAGAGAAAGTAGACTCAAGTGTATTTTTGATGAATATTATCAATAAAGCCGGGCAAAAGTAGAAACTCTTTGATGAGAAGTAGAAAGTTACGTGTACAAAGTGGAACTTTAACGGAGAAAAGGTGACACATTAAAGAGGAAAGTAGAATCATTACTTCGAAAAGTAGAAATTACCTCGGTTATTAGTCACCGCTCTTTTCAAACTAAGCAAAAGATAGAAACAGATTCAACTATTACCATCGCACTATACTAGCCTTCATGCTACACTTTAAATGAAATATTACTATTCTATTAAAAATTGTATTATTCAATGAAATAACAGGGAATATTCGGTATAATTTATAACGTTATTGAAAAAAAAGGAGGGAATTCGTTCTAATGTCAAAAATTAAATCAGCACTGTTAGCCTCGCTGTTATTTTTCTCTACTGCATTACCAGGTGCAACTTATGCAAACGTAGAAGGAACAGTCGAAGCTGAAAATCCAACAGTACAAATTCCACAAACTACTACAAATCAAACGACAAGCTCCGTTGAAAATACTGTCGAGCAACAGGATACAGTGACGGCTGAAAAAGATGCGACATCAAGTTCCACTGAAGTACAGCCTGAACAATTGAACAGTCCTACACTGGCTCAGCCTGAAGCAACAACACCTGAAAAACCAGCAATAACGGAAGAACAGGACGCTTCTGAAAGTACAGAGCAATCAACAGCAGATACAGAGCAAAACAATACAACAGAGCAACCAGCTAAAGCGCAACAAGCAGGCTCTCATTTAACGGTTAAGCAAAAACTTGCAGACGTTCCAAATAGCTTTTGGGCAAAAAATGAAGTAATGCAACTTGTTGAAATGGGTGTTATCGGCGGTTATCCGGATGCAGAATTCCGTCCAAACTTAAATATTAACCGTGGCCAGGCAGCAAATCTTTTTAAAGGCGCACTAAAGCTTCCTGACGCAAAATATCAAAATAAGTTTTCGGATGTTAGTAATAAATCGAGTTTTTTACAAGGGGTATTCTCTACATATAATGCAGGTATTTTCGGTGGTAAACCGGATGGTCGCTTCGGTGTATCAGATGCATTAACTCGTGAACAGATGGCAACTACTTTAGTACGGGCATTTGACTTAAAAGATACTGGAGCAACATTAACATTCAAAGACTGGAACAAAATTAGTGAATCACATCGTGAAAATGTAAAAATCCTTGCTCAGCATGGTATTACTACAGGTCGTGAAGACGGTACGTATGATCCGAAAGCGACTGTAAATCGTGTGACATTTTCTGTGATGCTTCACCGGGCACTAGTTGCAACTAATAAAATTACTAAAAATGAATATACAGTACAAGCAGCGGATGTTTCAAAGACTTTTAAAATCAATCGTACAGAAATGAATTTTGTGCAAGTAACATCTGATACAAATCCTCTTTATCTTCGTTCAACAGCACCGATTGCATTTAAAGGAACAACGACTGAAACTTACGGTGTTGCGAAAGATACGATTTATAATTATGCAGTCGGCAATCAAGGCGCAACTGTAAAGGTGACAATCCGTGCACTGGAAAACGGTGATGACTTTGTATTTACTACTTTAACTAATAAAGGCAGCTCAAAATTAACAGTGGATTTATTCCATAAAGCGTCAAATGTAACGAATTATCGTTTATACCGTTATGATCGTTTCCCGATTTCGAAAAATGCAAATGATGTATTTGGCTATGATTCATCATCATACCCTACAGGTCTTATGCGGATTATGTCGAATGAAAAGCTGGCAACAGATCGAATGGTAGGACAAGCTTATCGCTCAAAACAGTTGACACAAAGCTATAAAGATACAGGCGGTACAAGCTATATGCGTGACCTGCAATCAGAATATGAGGCATATTCTTACGCGTTGTTAGGTGAAGAGCTATTTAGCTTCTATACGTTAACATCAAATGGAAATGATATTGTTGATACGTGGTATATGGATTCAAACGAACGATTATTTAAAACGGATGAAAATATGAATGGTTGGATGCTTGAAACAGCTCTAAACTATAAAAAGCGTAACAGCTGGTATACTGCAGAAGGTCCATTCAATAAAATGGCTACAACAACAGAGCCAATGCCAAAATCATATCAAGGTTTTGGACGTAATCTACTACTAGTTAAAGAGGATCGAGCCCTTGTATTATTTAAAGAACAAGGCGATCGTTATTTTGCGAACGTAGTGAAAAACTCATTTATCAGCTTAGATAAATTTAAAGGTGATGCACCTTATTGGAAGACAGAAGTAACAAGTACGTATTTAAAGAACTTGTACGATATAACAGCACCATTTATTGATACACGCTTTAATGAGCAAATTGCGTTATTCTATTATAATTCTGGTGCAGAGTTTAATATCCCTAATTATAAAGAACCGTTACGCAATTACGCTGACCTTTTAGCATCTCGTAAAGCGGCAGGACATGTTATAAATATTAATAGCAATGCCTATTATATTTCGGATTACTTCCCGGTTAATCAGCAAGTAACAACACATGCTTCCATGAACCATTTACTTGGTGGAATGAATATTTTATTATTAGCTTATCAGGAATTCCAAGATACAAAATATTTAGAAGCCGCAACAGCAGTTAGCCGTGCATTACAGATCGAGAAAAATAAATGGATCCGTGCAAATGGTGATATTTGGTACCGTGTCAATGCGAAAGGCGAATTTGCAGGCGATGATTATCAACATTTAACGCTTGAAGACTTAATTAACTCATATAAATACTGGAAAGATGTGGATCCATCGCAATTACCATTATATGAAGAAATGATTATTTCAAAAGCAAATTATTTATCGGTTAATCAATATGGCTATACGATGAAAATCAAAAATGGTCTTGAGGAAATCGGAATGTCCGACTATCTACCAGCAGGCCAATTATATACAGACGCATTATAATGAAGGAACACCTATTCTTAATTGGATAGGTGTTTTTTGGTTTATAAATTAAAATCTGGAAGACGTTATTCGCTAAAAGTGGCGATTATACTTGAGGAAGTGGCGAATAAAAATTAAATTTGTCTATTAAATGGTAAATTGACGATTATATCATGCAGAGTGGCGATTAAGAAAGCCGGATTGACGAATATGTAAGTCAAGTTGACTATTAAGTGTGTACCTTTGGCGAATAAAGCAAACCAAATGTCGAATATAATATCATCTTATAATTTCTTACCAAAAGACCCTTTTCCTCACCCCCTCGTTCCATCAATATTAACTAAAAAAATGTGAAAATTTGCCGATAGTTATACTAGGATTATGAACGAGTATCGGAGAAATACCTGAAAAGGAAGGGATTACACGATGAAAAAAAATTTGAAAATGGGATTAATGGCAGGTCTACTAATCACACCGGCAATCGTCGCACAAGCTGGGGAAGTACAGGCAAGTGAAACTTCAACACCATTTAATGTTGTAGCTTCTATTACTGCAGAAGATTTATTAAATAGTTTTAAGGTAGCAAATGAAGGATTACCAAGTGACAATATTGAACAGATTGAACAGGGTATTAAAGTGGAGAGAACTAAATTTAATACGATGTCTGATGACGAAAGAACTATTTTAGGTGATTCTAATGTTAAATTAATTGATACTAAAATTAAGTATTTAGAAGGTTTTATAGAGGCTAGAAAAGATGCCGTATCTTTATCTAATTTAGTAGGCAGATTAACAACAAAAAACAAGAATTTAGTTTCAGATACAAATCAAGCTTTAGTAGAACTTCAAGATTTAAAGGATAAATTAAATAAATTATCAACAGATTTAAGTACGGCAGCCTCTGAAGCTGTTCTTACTTCTACTGATTTTCTTTCTACCCTTAAATATTACGATGGTAATGGAGAGGGCAAATTTATTGAACAATTTGTTACTCGAGAATTGATTGAAAAATTAGATGATAAAAAAGAAGAGGTAGAAAAGATCGATTCCTTTATCAAGGAATCAATTACGCCAATAATTATTGCTTCACAAGCAGACATTCTAATAAAGGATACGTATGTGAGCGCTGTTGAAGTTGCACGAGAAGCATTTGGTGACATACTGGATACAGATATGTTTAAAGAAACCTTAAAAATTCAAATAGTTAAGGACACAGTAGGAATCGAGCAGTTTATTAAGGATGCAGAATTAGATATTACAAAAGCCAAATCTGTAGAAGATAAAATAGAGGCTATTAAAGTAAATCCTCCAACTGTGACAACATTTAACTCAAAAGTAACTGCGATTGTTACGGAATATGAGAAATTGTCTGCACTCCAAAAAGCGTTAGTTACCAACTATGATGACATGGAGAGTTACAACAATGCTCTAAAAATAGTCACTGAAATCACACGTTTATCTAAACTTGCAGCAAACTCAGATATACTACGCTTGGATTTACCAAACGTGGTGAAGGTTTATGAAGAGCTTTCGACTGTTGAAAAAGATTTTATTACGAATGCTGATAAAATAATAGAAATGCAAACGTCAATAGAAAAAGCAATAGCAGTAGAAGGGAAAATTACTGCTATAAAAGTAGAAAATGCAACAACGGCTGTCACTGATGCTAGAAAAGCTTACAACGATTTATCTCCAACCGAGCGGAAATATGTATTAAAAGAAGCATTGGAATTACTCACTTCATGGGAAAAATCTTCTTCAACTGCAGCAAACGTTATAAAATTAATTGAGGGTATTAAAACAGATATCCTCCTGAATCTGGATGACAAAAATTTAGCGGATACGAAGAAGTTATCGAGTGTAACAAGCTTTGTAACGAAAGTACGTTCTGCTGAGTCATCATATTCGAAAGTTATAGCAGAACACGGAAAACCTGAAACAAACGAACAAAAACTTATCACAAACCGAGCACGTCTCGAAGCGTTAATGCCAATTGCTAATATTGCTGATCAGGTAGCAAAATTAAAAGTAACAAGCGCAACATATGCGGATGATTTACTTACAGCACAAAATACATTGAACGATTGGGATACAATTAAAAGTGCAATTCCATTAGATGATGCAAAATATATCGAAAAGCTTCACGGTTTTTTGAAGACTCACTTACAAGCACTAAAAGATGAGCAAGCATTAGCTGTTAAATTGGATGCCGATATTCTAACGTTAAAAAATGCGACTTCTATTGATTTACAACAAATTTTTACAATACGTGAAACATATAATTCTCTATCATCAAACGGCAAACGCTTAGTAAAAAATATAAAAACATTAACTGATTTAGAGCGAGCAAACAAGTCTGCCCTAGATACTATTAAGGCAATCGATGCAATTGATGTAAAAGCCAAAGACTTTGCTCGTAAAACAACTACAGTTGAAACGTCTTACAATAAATTAACAGCACCGATGAAAGCGATTGTCTACAACTATGCAAAACTAGAAGAGTTATTACCAATAGCAAAATTAATGCAAGAAATCGATGCAATCCGTCCAACAGCAAAAGATTTCAAAGAAAAATTATCAACTGCTAAAAATAAATTCGATGAATTATTGAAAGGATATATAGTACCTACAGATCCAACAACGAATTTAGATATCATTAAAACAAAGCTTCATACTGACTATGGTCAGAAACTAACAGAATTCCAAGCGGTAGTCACATCTGCTTCTACAATTGAGCAAAGAATTGATGCTTTACAAACGAAGTCTGGGGAAGGATTTATAACAGATTTAGCAGAAGTATCTACTTTGTATAAGGGGCTTGATTCGACAGCAAAACGCAATGTAAGTAATGCAAAGCTGCTAACAGACTTAGAGCGTGATTATAAAGCGTCCTTACGAGTGATTGAGCAAATCAATAAACTTCCTGTTCACACAGATCGCTCATACTCAAATAAGGTTTCGGCTGCTCAAAAAGCTTATGATCGTTTAACGGACAAGCAAAAGAGAGATGTATTTAACTATGATTCAAAGCTGAAAAATATTTTAAAAGCAGCAAACTTAATTGACCGTATTGAAAAATTACGTGTAGGCTCTAAAACATATGAAATAGATGTAGCCGCGATACGCGCAGAATATGCTTTATTGTCACCAACAGAGCAAGAGTTAGTACACAATATAACAAAACTTGCGACAGCTGAATTGGGTGTTTCAAATGCAAAAGAAGTAATGGCTTTAATCGATATCGCAATTCCAACAGCAGAAAACTATATTCAAAAGTTAATCGATGCGCGCAATGGTTATGACAGTTTATCAAAATCAGATCAAAAGCTCGTTATGAACTATAAAGATTTAACAACTCGCGAACGTGCAGTGAAGCCTGTTTTAAAATTGGATTCAGATATTTTAGCTTTAGACCCATCTAATGCGCGTACCTTTATATCAAAATATAATGCGGCTGGTAAAGCTTATGAAAAATTGTCGATATCTGAGCGTGCATTGTTATTAAATACAGAGCAGTTTTTAGGCGATTTCACTTCAATATTTAAAGTAATGAATGCGATTAACTCGATTAAACCGTCAAGCAAAACATTTGTTGAGGAAACACAAGCGGCAAGAGCTTTATTTAATGCATTGCCAGCGAACTTAGTGGCAAAAATATCAAATTTAGCGACATTGCAGGAGCATGAACTAAATGTAGAAGGTGGCGCTAAAGTAGATGCGATGATTCGAGCTTTGAATACAGTACCACCAAATGAATTTATTTCGAAAATAAAAGAAGCGCGCGAAGCCTTTAAATCGTTAAATTCTGCAAACAAAAAAGGTGTTACTCTAGAATCCGAACTAAAAGAGCAAGAGAAGTATATTAAGCCGATTGAAGCGGCAATTAAGGCAATTGATGGTTTAAGCAATCCAAGAAATGATTTAAGCCGTCAATTCAACACGGTTAATAATGCTTTAAAAAAATTGGATGACAAACAAAAGCAATACGTTACTAACATGGACCAGTATTCAAATTTATCTAATGTCATTCACGTATACACATTAATTGCAGGCTTGAAGCCGAATGATAAGTACTTCCAAGGAAATATGGAAGCGGCAAAGCTGGCGTATGACCGATTATCGGAAGAAGAAAAACTAAAAGTTACAAATTACTATAAATTACAGCAGGCCGTACTTGATATGACTGAAGTACAAAAAGTGACGACAATTATTGCGTCATTAAATTCAACATCAAGTAACTTCGAAACAGATGTAACGGAAGCATTGGCTGCATATAAAGCTCTTCCTTCTGGATCGAAGCGTCAAGTATTAAACTATTCGGATCTGCAGCAAGCTGAAAGAGATTTAAAGGCAGCACAACGTGTCATAAAGCAAATAGATGATTTGGATTCAACGTTAAGAACATATGCTTCAAGAGCAAAATCAGCAAAAACAGCTTACGAACGCTTAACAGTAAATCAAAAAGCATTAGTGAAAAATTACAACAAACTACAGGCGGCTATTTTTGATTTAGGACTGTAAGAGAATTAGCTTAATAGATGGAATTTTTTACTTGTAATCTTTTGAAAAATTGATAATATAAAAAAGTGTTACAATACCTTTTGCGTTATTCGTAAAAGGTATATTTTTTTGTTCTTTAAGGAAGAAAAGTAAGAAAGTAAAAGATAATGGCAGTGCGAATAATTGTGAAGCTTGCAAATTTATCATAGTATAATAGTAAGAAATGACAGATTAAGGGGGCTTTTTTGGGTTGAAACGATTTTTAGCAACGGGGTTTATTATTGCTTGTCTATTTCAAATGCAAACTCCAACGTCTTATGCACAAACGGCTCCAAAATTTACTGATGTAAAAAGTAGTTATTGGGCAGCACCGATAATTTATGAACTAGCAGGAAAAGGCTTTATGGAAGGATTTGCAGATGGCACCTTCAAGCCGAATAGTATGACCACTCGTGCAGAAGCGGCTAGTATAATAGCGCGAACTATGGGGATAGATTTGACAACTGATTTTGTCCCAAACTTTAGCGACGTACCAAGCAATCATTTATATTATAAGGAAATTACTAAATTGGCCGAATTAGGGATCATTCAAAATGAAAGCAAATTTAATCCTGAAGAACCGTTAAAGCGCGCACATATTTCAAAAATGATTGCCCTTGCCTATGCAGTTGAAGTTGATTCAAAAAATAAAACGAAATTCAAAGATTTACCTAAAGGCTATTGGGCAAAGGACTATATTGAATCATTGGCGGATGTAGAGATTGTAAAGGGGAAGACAGCTACCAAATTTGAGCCAAATGAATTTGTAACCCGCGCACATGTAGCTGCATTAACAAAGCGCGGTATGGAATTTAGACAAAAGGTCCAAAACTTAGAAATAGTTTATGACCTTTTACAGAAAGACTATATCGATACAGTTAATCACCATAAGCAATGGGAGAAGAAAATACTGGATTTAGTTAATAAGGAACGTAAAAATGAGGGATATTCAGCAGTCAATCAAGATTTGAAGTTGACACAACTTGCCATTATAAAGGCAAAGGACATGGTAAAACGTAACTACTTCGAACATTATTCAAAGTTTTACGGGAATCCATGGGATTTGGCAACATTGTTTGACTATGAATATACAAGCTATGGTGAAAATATAGCCCGTAATTTCAAAACACCTGAAACGACCGTTGCTGCATGGATGGCTTCACCGAAACATCGGGAAAATATTTTAAAAAGTACGTATACTCATATGGGAATCGGTATTGAAAAAGATAAAAATGGTAAATATTATGTAGTTCAGCATTTTTCTAGTAAATAATATGGTAAATTCTAGTGTTCTACATTACAGTAATATTACAACGAGAGTTTAATGATAAGTTAATTTCTATTTAAAACACGGAATCCCCGCTTAAACGCAGGGATTCCGTGTTTTTTGTTTTTATATTAAAAATACTATAACTGTTACACAAGTGAAAAATAACATCACAACATTATATGTTACCCTGTTAATAGGTTAAATAAACATGAACAAACAAGTTTTCTGTTATGTTATACCTCGAATATAGTATTTGAGGCCTATTTGAAGGGAGTTTCAATTCAAGTGAAAAAGAAAATTTTATTACCGATCTTTGCAACTTTCATGATTTTTTCAGGTGTAGGGACGGGTACAAATACAGCACAAGCATCATCAGCTTCAGAATTAACAGCAACAGCTTCTAAATATATCGGTGTACCATACGTTTATGGAGGGACTACAGCTCGTGGGTTAGATTGTTCTGGTTTCACTAAATTAGTGTTCAGTCAATTAGGATATGATTTAAGCCGTACAGCAGCTGCTCAATATAAACAAGGGAAAGCCGTTTCAAAATCAGATTTACAACCAGGCGATTTAGTATTTTTCAATACTAGCGGCGGAGTATCTCACGTAGGTATTTCATTAGGCGGTAACAAATTTATCCATGCTGGTACAAGCACAGGCGTAACAGAAGCTAATATAACTTCTTCTTATTGGGCGAAAAGATATGTAGGCGCTAAACGTGTAGCAAGCTTTGGCGAAAGTGAAAAAGTAGTTGCAGCAGCATCTTCAATTGAAAAAGAGGAAGTAAAGAACTCAGCAATCGATTTCACTGTTTATGCTTCACGTGGTGAAGTAGCGATTCAATTGGCAGAAACTTTAGGTTTAGATACATCTGATACAAATTCACCGTTTACGGATATTAAATCATCTTCAAAATATGCAGGTGCAGCAACAGCACTTTATAAACTAGGCATTTTCACAGGTGACGAAAACGGCAAATTCAATGCAGGTTCACCATTAACACGTGCTCAAATGGCAAAAGTATTAGTAAAAGCATTTGATCTAAAAATGGCATCAGACAATTTAAAGTTTACAGATGTCCCAGCATCACATTGGGCACATAACGACATTTCGATTTTAGCATCAAACGGCATCACAAATGGTAAAGGTGATGGCACTTTCGGTACGAACGACAATGTAATGCTTAAACATTTAACGGCTTTCATTAACCGTTTACAATAATTAAATAATAAGATTCAGTAACTTCTACATATATCAATAGATATAACTTGCAGGGAAGTACTACTTATGAGAAGCACAAACAGAAACTGTTTGTGCTTCCTTTTTATTGTGTGGGAAGTAGAATGTTTGATGGGAAAAGTGGAAGCATGCGCAAGCAAAGTAGAACAGGACGCTGTGTAAGTAGAATTTTTTGTTGCTAATGTGGAACAGTTTGCGACAAAAATAGAAGGCGTGTACTTTATTAGAACTTCTCGAGTAGAAAGACTATTTTGACTAAAGTAGAAAATTTGATTAGAAAGTATACCCATCCACTCGAAATGTAGAACCTCTCATTCCAAAGTAGAAGTACTCACCTCTAATTAATTCCTATAAAATAGAAAAATATCAATTTACTAACTTTACTGCATATTAATTTTATGAATTATTTGGTAAAATGATAATTATCTAATAGAAGGGAGGATTTATACATTGTCTATGCGCAGTTTCATCATGACGGTGACAATCATCTTCATGTCAATGTTCCCATTAAATATGGCAAATGCCAGCACAAGCTTTGCCGATGTCCCTTCTACAAACGGGGCATACGGAGAGATTTCTTATTTAGTAAATGCAGGTGTCATCAAGGGGTACACTGAAAATGGGAAAACACTGTACAAGCCAAATGCACATGTAACGCGTGGACAAGCGGCAAAAATGGTCGTTGTTGCAACGAAGAACAAACCACTAACTGTACAAAATTCTTCGTTTTCTGATGTGACAATAGGAACGGAGCTTTCAGGATATGTAGAAAGTGCAGTAAAATTAGGATTTTTCTCAGAGCAATCAAAAGGGAAATTTGCACCGAATACACCTTTAACACGTGAAGAAATGAGTAAAGTTTTAGCGATTGCCTTTAACTTAAATACTAACGAAACAGGTAAGCTGGAAGTGCCATTTAAAGATATTAGTCCGACATACAGCTATTATCCATATATAGCGGCTATTTACTTTAATGGAATTACAGTGGACGCAGAAAAGTATAATCCTAAAGATTCAGTAAAACGTTCGCAGTTTGCATCATTTATCGCGCGCGCATCGTCAGAGCAGTATCGTTTACCTTTGCCTGTTCAAGGAGTTAGCGTACCTGATGCTTCGGCTGCAATTGCTTCTGCTAAAGCTAAGGTTGATAATCTGAATGTACGATTATCCGCTTCTACTGCAAATGCCTCAAACGTTTTAACAAAAGTAAACACAGGCACACCATTTAAAGTTTTTGAAGTACAACAGGATGGTTGGCTGAAAGTTTCATATGAGGGGCGTTATGCCTATGTTTATAAAGATTATGTTGATTTTACTGATGAATCAGGACAGCTAATAAATAAAGTGCAAAAAAATGTTTACGCACTAAATGATATTCAAGTCTACCAAAAGCGTGATGTTAGTTCAGATATTGTAAGTTCAATAGCAGATAAAGAAGTAATTGCCGTTTATGGCACAGTAGGCAATTGGTATGTCACATTAGTCAATGGATTACCAGGTTATGTCCGCATTTCACAAACACAGGATACTTTGCCGGTAGAAGAAGTGGTGACACCACCTGTAGTAGAAGACAATCCGACAGTGGAACCTCCAACTACAGTAGTGGAAGAGGAACAAAATACGCCTGAACCACCTGCTGAAGGTGGAGCAGAAAATAGTCAGCCGGAAAAGCCACTGACACCTCCACAACAGCTATTAACGAATACAATTGGCAAAGCGACAGTTGATGCATTACATATTCGGGAGTCAGCGTTAGGTACATCTCGTTCGCTTGGTCAAATTAAACGAGGCACACTTGTGGAAGTACATTCATTATCAGGAAATTGGGCTGAAATAACGTATAACGGTATTAATGGTTATATTAATAAAACATATTTACAGCTACTTAACCAAACGGGTACGGCTGTGAAGGATCGCATTATCGTGCTTGACCCTGGACATGGCGGAAAAGACCCTGGAGCAGTTAAAAAGAATGCACGTGAAAAGGAAATCGTTTTAAAAGTTGCCAACTTAGTTAAGCAAAAGCTTGAAAAAGACGGTGCAACGGTAAAAATGACTCGTATAGGTGATACGTTCCCGAGCTTGGAAGAGCGTGTTAAATATGCGAAAAATGAAAACGGTGAGATTTTCATCAGTCTACATGCAAATGCAGCTTCAAAAGAAACGGCAAAAGGGACAGAAACATTTTACAGTGTGACGTCTAATGCAAATGAAAAAGAAGATTTTGCATTAGCAACAGCTATTAATAATGAAATTGTCAAAAATGCTAAAATGTATAATCGCGGTGTGAAGCGTGCCGATTATGTCGTTATTAAAGGACAAGTTATGCCCGCTGTATTAGTAGAGCTCGGTTTCTTAACAAATAGTGAAGATTACAATAAATTAGTATCTGATGACTACATCGAAATTTTTGCTCAATCTATTTATAATGGCATTGTCGAGTATTATACGAAATAGTTTTTAAAATCCAAGTTTCTTCTTTTTGAAGGAGCTTGGATTTTTTTATGTTGAAGTGGCGATTAAATTTGGTAAGTGGACATTATAAAATAAAAGTGGCGAATATCTCCCTGAAAATGTCTAATATGTGTTTGAAAGTGGATATTAAGTGAAGGTAAATGGCGATTATCTTTTAATTTTTGTCTATTAAAGGTTGTGAAGTGGCGAATATCAGTTTATATACAAAAAATCCAGCACCCCGATTAAAACCGAGGTGCTGGATTTTTAAGTTAATTTTCTGGAATAAGCTGAACTAAATCGGAGCGTACCCAACCGTGTTTAGCAGGGGGGTTATTATCTGAAAGAATCTTGTACCATACATAGCCGTCTGTACCCTTTGTTTCTTCGACGATTGCAACTGGGTAACCAAACACGCCTGTTTCACCTACATATTTTGCTTTATAAGTGAAGTGAACTGGTGAATTTGTTGATGGTTCTGTACGGACATTTACTAAATGACCGTTTTCATATGACACAAACGCTAATTTAGCTTGTTTGTAATCCTTTTTGCCGAATCGGTTGTCCATACGGTACATATGACCGGCAATCTTACTGCCCCAGAAAGGATCAGATGCGTAGTGAACATTCATACCCGACGTTTTATTGCCTGGTGCTGCTCCTTTTGCATAGCCGCCTGACTGCGGTGCATAATTTAAGTTCACATAGCGATTAATAAAGGCCATTACACTATCATCACGTGATGCATAAGTTTCACCTAATGTAGGATCAGTATCAAAAACTTTTATACCGAAAATATTATTTTTCGTTAAGGCATTTTTACTTACCCCGTAATCACCTTCGTGCATTGATGCCGCTAAAATAAATAAAGCATTAACATTATATTGTGCTTCTACCTGTTTCAACAATTTCCCCATACCGATTAAACGAGATTCTATCGGTGCTTTGGCGTATTGAGGAGAAGTTGGAATCGCCTGACGTTCCAATAATAATGTCATAATTATATTATCTAACTCTTCAGCAGTATAGTTAGAAGGCTGACGAATTGATTGGAATTGGAAGTAAGGATAATGTGTCCCTACTTTTTTCGTTAAGAATACATCTGAATAGAAGTTTACACCATCTTGGCTGTAATATTGTGTGCCACGCTGCATAAACGCAGGTGCTTCACTAATAACATAATCCCAATTATATTTTTGCGAAATATGATTATACGTACGATGTGTTAAGTAACCGCCTTCAACAAAATAGAAATCTTGTCCTTTAATTAAGCTTGTCGGTGTTAATGCTACTTCATCGATTTTCACATAGCCCTTTGTATCAGCTAATTGAACGATTGCATATTGATCATTGCTTCCAAAGTATTTAAATTGAGACCCTTTCGTAGCATATGATAACGACTTCGTAAATTTTTGATCTGAATAAACCGTTACGGTAGTTGCAGTTGCAGAAGCAATACCTGCAGACATTTTAATAATTTTGTCGCCTTTTAATATAAGGTTTGAACCAGAACTATTTAACGCTGCTTCTGCTTGCTCATAGTTAAAGTAAACAGTAGGATTTTTATCAATGACACCCTTTGAAATTTTACCTACATAATAAACATTAGGATTTGGAGCAGGTGGTGTTACAACTTGATCTGAATTATTGTCATCCTCTTTTACAGCAAAATTTTGAATAGTACTGTTCATTCGGAATAAAAACGCAGCTGCATGACCGATTGTTGCATTTCCTTGTGGATCAAAAAACACACCTTTGTTTGTATGTGATCCACGGATAATATTGTAATAAACATTTGTAGCGACAGCAGGCTTAAATTGGTTGCTGATTTTGTTATTGTCTTTAAACGTTAAAGGTTGTCCATCAAGCGGCACGTTAGAATAGCGAAGCGCTTTTTGTAAAAAGCCTGCCATATGCTGACGTGTAATCTTTTCATTTGGACGGAATGTGCCATCCGGATAGCCACTTAAAATATTTGCCCCTGCAGCAGCCTGAATATCAAGTGTAAGTTCATTGCCAGCTTTTAAATCTTTAAAAGTATATGTAGAAGAAGCTGGTAACTGAAGTGCACGAGTTATATATGAAGCGAATTCGCCACGCGTAACAGCGCGGTTCGGGTTATAGTTACCTTTACTGTCAGGTCGTATAACACCTAGATTTGACCAATATGTTAATTCATTCACCATTTGGTGGCCTTTTATATCATTTGCATGAGATGTTGACTGTGTTGTAAAAGACAAAGCTACGACAAAAGCGAGTGCTAGTCCAATTATTTTTTTAAACACATATTCACGCTCCTTTCCCTATTGGTTATTTTAACAATTTATGTGAGTGAATAATAGAAAAATAGTAATTCTTTATCCGTTTGTAATATAATTGTAAAAAAATGGTTTTACGGAAGTGTGATAGAGAAAAATGAAGTAGATTTAACAATATGAAGCTATATGCTAAACCTACTTGGTAAATGAAGGAGATTAAGCTTAACAATAAAAGGTGTGTAGAAGTAAATGGGAGATTTGGAGACAAAGTGTGGAGGATACGATTCAAATAACTGGTGACTTACATATGAAACAAGAAACTTTATATATTTAAAGCCTTGGAAATTTTTTTTACTTCTTTAGTTAAATAATTTAGCTGTTCTTGAATACCTTTTATATCCACGTTATTGTTCGTATTATTAATTGTCAGTTGCTGTGCTTCTTGTATAGCAAGTGCAGTCGCAAACGTAGAAATCCCTTCAGAAAGCGTAGCTAATAAACCTGCTATAACCTCAAGTGAAGCTGCCTGAAGGACTGGTGAGTTCTCCGGAATTGCTTCAGTATTTTTTTTGCGGTTATTATTTTGCAATGCTATGACCTCCAAACTAGTGTTATATACATCTTATGGAGATAATGAGCAAATATGAATATTGATCAGAAATTTGGTGAATAACTTAGTTTAACAATAGCGCAAGCTCCTCGTGGTGGCGCCTTCACAAAAATACCGAATATATCAGCAAGCTTCTATTAAACTTTATTCTTTTAAAACGGCATTCCTATAATATTAATATGTGTTTTGTATGAACATTGTATTATAATTGTAACCATATTATACTTAAGTTCGTCTTAATCCACATGAGCAAAACTCATCTAAATAGGGAACTACATATAAGAAAGGGTTTGGGACATCTATGAAGGACATTTCTGTCAAAATGAATAAAAATGAGTGGCTCGAAATCTTGGGAGCACTGATTGTACTTTGTGCGGCAACACTGCTACCACCAGCTATAGCACAAATTAGTACGGCAATATTCTTTGTGCTGTTTGCATTTTTTAAGCCATTTCAAAGTTTAGTGATCTTAGTACCGTACGTAATTTTCCGTACACTTTTTATTGAACTAAACCCTGGACTTAAACTAATAGGAGATTTAATAACGATCGTAGTATTGTTACGAATGTTCCTGTTGAATACAAAGAAATTTAAAACATGGTTCCACTTTAAACCATTTGAATATTTCTTTTTTGCCTTTTTAATTTTTGGGGCGGTTATCGGTTATAAAAACGGTGTATCACTTGGAGCGATTGTGTTCCAATTACGTACATTCGGCGTAATGTATTTGTTGTATTATATTATTAGCCGAAGTGAATTGCCGAAAAATTTCCTTGTAAAACTTGCTTGGGTGACTGTATTTTCAGGTGCCATCATTTTTGTGCAAGGTATCGTCGAAAAATTATCGATGCGCCAATTATTAATGCCAGAAGTTTGGACTCAAAAGATCCTTTCATCTACTAACTTTGTGCGTATATATGGAATGCTTAACAATCCAAACTCATTGGCTTTAGTCATGTTCTTTGCAATCAGCGCGGTATTTTTCCTGCGTTGGGTATATAAAGATACTGAATTTAAATGGAGTCTACGTATCGCGCAAGTGGCATTCTTTGGTATGCTGTTACTGACATTATCTCGTGGTACTTGGATCGCAGCGTTCGTATTCGTCCTTTTCTTTATGCTATTAGCACGCAATTGGCAGCTATTGAAGAAGATAGGCGTTACGTTGATCGTATCCATTGTATTAATTTATTTACCAGTCAACTGGGGCGTTACATTTTTACAGAACTTAGGTGTAGAAAACACAGTAGCACCAGATGAAATTTCAGGCGGAATCAGTAACCGCTTCACTGAAACATTTTCAGATGACACACTGGAGTTAATGCAGGAAAGCGGTCGAATGTTCTATATTAAAAAGGGAATTGAAGTATTAAAAGATTACCCTATTACAGGTGCGGGCTTTGGTACATTCGGTGGTTCTGCAACGTTATCATATGATTCACCAATTTATGAGGAGTACGGAATTCGTTCAGATATTTACGGTGGTAAGAACTTCTACTCTGATAACCAATACATCCAAGTTATTGCAGAAACTGGCGCGGTAGGTGTGCTTCTATTTGCAGGCTTCCTATTGGCAATGGTATGGATGTACTGGAAGGAACGCAAAACTGTATTCGGCCAATATTTATTTGGGTTATGGTTTGCAACAGGTGTAGCAGGTTTCTTCTATAATATTTGGGAATTAAAAGTATATGTGCTCTTTTACTTTATTCTCTTTGGTATATTTGCAAGCACGCGCACGATGTACCCAATGCTCAAACTTAGCGATTATGAAAAACAAAAAGCAGAATAATATGAATGGAACTACCTCTTGTAAGGTAGTTCTTTTTTGATTTCTACTAATTTTTCTTAAAACATGTAATTTTATGTTGAAAAGTATGATTTTTTGTAAAATGTAACAAAAGATTAATAGTTTCTTTGGCAAAAATTTGTTAAGGTAAGATATAGGTAAAAAGAGAGGAAGGTGACTTGCTTCAAATTACACAGGAAGCACATATTATGAAAACAAAAAAATCCTTAATTTTAGCAATGTTAATGGTGTTTGCATTAATTTTCAGTACACCACAATTTGCTAGTGCAGCACAATCGACAAATGACTCGTATCCGCTATCGCCAGGGGTAAAATATTCAAACTATACACATAAAGGATCAAAAACGAATATAGTAAATCACTTAGAAGTAGATTTAGCTAATTCTTTTACTAAAATTGGTTTAGGTTTACCAAACCCTATTAATACTCTGATGACGACAACGCAACATGCGAATAATCGTTCAAAGGAAGGGAACAGAGTAGTTGGTGCTATCAATTCCAACTTCTATAATATGGGTGATGGCTATCCTTTATATTTGATTTCTCAATATAACACAATCGTAACACCAAGCGTTATATCTAGCTCAAGCTCCAATTATGTAAGTCAGCCGATTGCTTTCGGTATTACGAAGGATGGTAATGGTGAAATTGCATACTACAACAGCAAAATTAACGTTACATACAATGGTGAGACAAATGAAGTAAATGGTCTGAACGTAAAGCGCGGAGATAATGAAGCGGTTATTTATACACCACAAAACCATAGTTCAATGACGCCAAATGGTGGAAAAGGTATGGAATTTATTGTGGAAACCGGGAATACAATTGGCTCTACAAAATTCGGTCAAACGTTAACTGGGAAAGTAACAGCAATTCGCGGCTATGATGATGAAGCGAAGGCAAAAATTCCCCGTAACGGTTTTGTACTTTCATTTAATGGCTCGAATTGGGGCGATAAATACAGAGGTATTAAGATTGGTGATGAAATTTCAGTAAATTTCTCAATCGATAACCGCTGGATGGATGCTCAGTTTATGATGGCGAGTGGTCCATTACTAGTACTAGACGGCAAGAAAAATGTAACAATGAACGAATCAAGTTCACGTGCGAGAGAAACTGCGCCACGTACAGCGATTGCAATTAGTAAAGACAAGAAGAAGGTACACTTAATTACAGTAGATGGACGTGTTAGTTCAAGTGCTGGGATGACATTAACGCAGTTTGCAGATTATTTAGTAAGTCTTGGATTTGATCGTGCCATCAATTTAGATGGTGGTGGCTCAACAACGATGGGTATACGTAAATATGGAAGTAATACAGTAGTATTAGCGAATACACCGTCTGGAGGCACACAACGTCGCGTTTCTGCAATCATTGAAGCGATTAGTACAGCACCAACAACAAATGCTCCAAAACATATCCAAGTAACTCGTGATAAAGTTGGCACATTATTAGTGGGAGCAACAGTAAAACTTACACCAAATTATGTGTTGGATGAGTATTACAATCCACTACCGATGAATGCAAGTGATTTTACGATTACGCCACAAAATAATACAGTTTCAGTAAATGGCTTAAGCTATACAGCAGTTTCTCCAGGATCTGAACGATTAACTGTATCGAATCAAGGTGCTGTTCAATCGATTAGCTTTAATGTAGTGGATGCACCAGCCGGACTTTCCATTTCAGGTATAACAGGACCGGTTGAACCAAATGCATCAATTCAGTTAAAAGCAAATGTTACTGGGGCAAATAATGAACCGTTAATTTATAATGATTCACAAATTCAATGGTCAATAGATGGAGATATTGGTTCAGTATTTAGTTCGGGTGTATTCAAATCAAATGGTAAAGAAGGTACTGCCCGTGTAACGGCAACATTAGGGACGAAATCTGTTTCTAAGGAAATCGTTGTAAAGGCAGCAGAAAAGGCATTGTTTAAAGATATTTCAGTAAACAATCGATATAAAACTGAAATATCATATTTAGTTGAAAATAAATTAATCAGTGGTTATCCGGATGGAACATTTAAACCGGAATTAGCTTTAAATCGTGGTCAGGCGGCTGTTCTGTTAACGCGTGCATTAGGTTTATCAACAAAAGATGTTGCGAACCCTGGATTTAGCGATTTATCAACGAACAACACATATTATGGTGCAGTTGCTGCTATTGTCCAAGCAGGTATTATGAGTGGTACAGGTTATGGCAAGTTCGAGCCAGGTAAACCTTTGACTCGTGCACAAATGTCAAAAATTCTTGTTGAAGCATATGGCTTAACAGGTACAACTGCTGCCAAATTCAAAGATGTAAGCACAAAGCATTGGGCGTATGATTATATTCACACTTTAGCGGCAAATGAGATTACAACGGGTTATGAAGACAATACATTCAAACCGGGTGTAGAAGTATCACGTATGCACTTCAGTTTATTCTTATACCGCACAATCACACAGCAATAAATATTCGAGAGCCTTTGTAAAGCTGCAGCGAGGAATCGCAGCTTTTACAAAGGCTTTTTTGTGGGGAAACAGAGGAGAGTGGGGAGAGAGGGAGGAACAAGTGAAATGAAGTTAAAGCGAAGGAATATTGAATGGAGATTTATATTAATAAATAAGGTGGGCAAAATTAAGATAAGTAATTTGAACCGGTTGTAAGTATTAGAGAATATCGCTTTAAAAGTAGAACGTCCCTTGGCAAAAGTAGATCCTAGTACACCGGAA
>NZ_JACSPZ010000001.1:0-656890 GCF_014836905.1 Solibacillus faecavium | reverse complement strand
GTAGAACCTTTTCAGTAAAAAGTAGAAAGTATCAGCTGAAAAGTAGAACCCAGCGAGAGTATTAGCAAATGCCGTTTAAAAAGTAGAACGCTCCGTGGCGAAAGTAGAACCATGTACACCGGAAGTAGAACCTTTTCAGTAAAAAGTAGAAAGTATCAGCTGAAAAGTAGAACCCAGCGAGAGTATTAGCAAATGCCGTTTGAAAAGTAGACCGTCCATTAGAGAAAGTAGAACCCAATACGCCGGAAGTAGAACCTCGCTGATAAAAAGTAGAAAGCATGAGCTGAAAAGTAGAACCCGATATGAAGAAAGCAAAATTTCTAGGTAGAAACCCCTGCAAAAAATAAATATCTTCATTACTACCTCATCAAATCCTACGCTCTAAAATATCATCAGGGATCAAGTAATAAACACCTCGTCCACTACCTAATTGCTTTAACTTCAATCTTTTAAGAAGTTTGGAAGCGACAGCTTTGCTTTCAATCCCTACAAATTCTCTTAATTCCCGATTTGTAATACGATCGTTAATTAAAATCCGGTATTGATGCAATGCCAGATATATTGCATCCTTATTCTTTTCGCCGCATTGTGAGCAAATCCACAACCCAAAGTGATAATACATGACATTTTGAAATTGGCATTTTACGCAAAGTACTCCTTTACGTAAACGATGACTCTCCACTTTCATCTTAGGGGGAAGCCGGCAAGATAAAGACTTTAATTTATTTTTTAAATGCTCTAAATCTACCGATGTTTCATGATGATTTGCATATAATTTTTCTAGAAACAGAGGCATTCCACTTAAATGAATGATGGGCGAGTTATTTAAGGATTGGTCTAATTTTGTTCGAATATTAGCATTAACAACAATATATAAAACGGGTAACTGAATCGACCATTTTGAAAGCTGATGAGAGAGAAAGAGCTGATGACGAAAAGCTTGGTCAAACGGATTCGGAAAATTTTCTAAGACACCCTCCTCAGTTAGTCGGGCAAATTCATGGAAAAGTGGTTTATAAAATAATGTACCTGATATTTGTTTTACCTCGATAATGAGGAGAAATCTAGTCGTTAAAACAATGGCATCAATTTCATGGGAAAAACCCTTCTCATTTACACATTCAAAATTATAAAGAATTGTTGCATCATCTTTAAAATGATAATCTGCTAATACACGATGTAATTTTTCTTCTCCTGATATGCCAGCTAGAATTCGATAATACTTCTCCTGTACTTTAATGAAATCTACATCATCTGCTAATAACCTAGAAACAAGAGCCTCCATATAATAGTAGTTTTCTGATTTATGCAATTTCTCACCCCTAACTGCAATTTATATCAAAATTAACTTTCCTGCAAATAGGGTTAAATAGACTATTTTCCAAGAAAAAACGACTGAAATCACCAGGTCGCAACCAATACTAAATACAAACCGTCATTTAAATGAAAAAACACATTTTTTCGTATTGAATAAAGTAATCTCACTTTCGGGAATATCGTTTCAAACGAACATTATGCTATACTTAAAATATAATTTATTAAGTGGAAGGGGGTTCCTAAGTTAGTTTTGCACCCCCTTTTTTCAAATGAAAATGAAATAAACCAGGCATACATAAATGCTTGATTCAAAGGATGATTGTATAGATGAAAATTGGAATTGTCGGAAATTACGGAAATGATAACAATGGGGATGAGGCGATTTTATTAAGTATCATTCGCCAACTACAAAAAGTATTTCAAATAGATACACAAAATATAACGGTGTTTAGCAATAATCCGACACAAACAGCAGAACGTTATAGTGTCCAAAGTGCTCCGTTATATTACAAAAATGGAAATGCGGTAAAAACGTTCGCTAAAACATATAAAGAGAATTCTAAAGTGGTAAAAAATCTCGATTTCGTCGTTATTGGCGGCGGTGGTATTTTAATGGATCTTTATAAACGTGAAGCCCCATTATACGGCTCATATGCGATGATGGCTCATAATAACAATGTACCTTATGTTGTATATGGCTGCGGAGCTGGACCTCTAAATACAGGTTTAGGGAAATGGTTCATACGCTACATGGCAAAGCATGCACAAAATATTTCTGTGCGCGATCCACAATCCCAAGCTCTTTTAAAATCGATTGGAGTAAAACGAGATGTGCCTGTAATTGGGGATCCGGCATTTAGTTTAGAAGTAGAACGTTCAAATTATAACGAAAAACCAAAATCAGTAGGTGTGACAGCGGTACCTTATTATAATGCTTCATACTGGCCAACAGGTGATGAGGCAAAGTATGAGAATTATATAGATGGTATGGCGAAAAATTTAGACCGTTTAATTGAAGAGCAGCAAGTTGAAGTTACGTTTTTTGCTACGAAATATCCACAAGATGCTGACGTAACAAAAAATATTCAGGCGAAAATGAAGCACGCACAAAATACAAAAATCATTGATGAAAACTTACCGCCCCAACGTATTTTAGATCTTACAGCTACATTCGATGTATTAATCGGTACACGACTGCACTCACTGATTTTAGCAACAGATGCAAAAACGCCGATTATTGGTGTGTCGTACCATGTGAAAGTAAATGACTTTTTACAAATGGCTGGGCTAGGAAATTATTCTTTACCAATCGAAGAACTTCATAAATCAGACGATAAATTTGCAATGCTTTTTAACGATATGGCTTTAGATTGGAACGGTGCACAAAAATTAGCTGCTCGTACAAATGCGTCATTTAAAGAAAAATCAGCATTAGGAGAGCGGCTTTTAAAAGAAGGTGCTAAAAGATCATGAAAAAAGTTTTAGTCATTAGCAATATGTATCCATCAAAGGAGCATTTAGCTTACGGCATTTTTGTGAAAAATCAGGTTGAGCAACTTGAACAAGAAGGTATCGAAACATTACTAGCTGTTAATACGAATCCGGCAACAGGAAAGAAAAATGTATTGTTTAAATATGCGAAATGGGCGCGAAATGTTATGCGTACTTTCCGCGCTAATAAGCGAGAAATTTCGCTCACACATAGTCACTATGTTTTTCCGAGCGGACTGTTTAGCTATTATTTAAAAAAACGCTACAATATTCCTTATATCGTAACAGCTCATGGCGGAGATATTAATAAAATGGCCAAAAAGGGTGGGCAAATTCGCCAGTTTACAGAAAAAATTCTGCAATCGGCCGACCATGTCATTGCAGTTGGGGAAGAGCTTGCGACTACAATTGAAAAGAGCTTCAACGTTCCTAACGATAAAATTACGGTTATGAGTATGGGTATTGACCGTAATGTTTTCAAAAAAACAGAAGATAAAAAACAGTGTGCTGTACAGCTTGGAATGGACCCGGAAAAAACGAACTTTTTGTTTGTGGGCAATATTATTCGAGAAAAAGGTGTCGCAGAACTTATACAAGCCTTCAATAAAGTTACTGAAAGCGCACCTGGCCAATCAGCGCTTTACTGTGTAGGATCGACAAAGGATGCGAATTTTACAAGTAAAGTGAAGGAACTTGCACAAGGTAATGCCGACATTCATTTTATTGAGCCAATGCCACAGCATGAATTAGCCCGGTATTTCCAGGCAGCGGACGTTTTTGTCCTTCCTTCCTATATTGAGGGGCTTGGATTAGTAGCGTTAGAGGCGATGAGCTGTGGGACACCTGTAATTGCATCTGATGTCGGAGGCTTGCATTACATGTTGGCAGATGGTGCCGGCGTATTAGTCCCACCTAAAGATGAGATTCTGCTACAGCTCGCACTTGAAAATGCAGTAAAAGAAGGTATGCAAGTAAATGAATCACGAGTGAACGAACTGCTTGAACTTCATGATGCTAAAGAAATTATTACTCGTCTAAAAGAGCTCTACACAACACATGCCAAATAAAGTAACTGTAATTAAATAAAGGATTGTGATAAGCGTTGAAAGGAATTTTAAAAATAATAGGGGCAGTAGCTGTTATTAATATAATAGCTAGGTTAGTTGGTTTTGCCCGGGAGACATATATCGCAACCGCATTCGGAACAACGCTATATTCGGATAGTATTGTTAATGCTTATACGATCCCTAACTTTTTGTATTTAGTAATTGGTGGGGCGTTTACGACTGCGTTTATATCGGTTTACCATAAAACTACGTCAAGCATTACGGAATATATTCGTCGTACATTTACAACGATACTCATTACCATTACGCTTGTTGTCATTTTGTTTATGGTTTTGGCAGATCCGATATTAATGCAGTTTTTCCATGTGAAAGACGAAGCAGAATATGAAATACTGCGCTCTCTGTACTTTTGGATGATGCCATCAACGATTATGCTCGTGTTATCGACTTGGATGAGCGGTATTTTAAATGTACAAGGTCGCTACCATTTATCGGCATTTTCTGTACTTATATATAATGGCTCATTTTTAATCGTATCGGTTGTATTATCTATTATGATGGGACCAATTGGAATGGGTATCGGTGCATTGGTTGGTGCCGTTTGTATGTTCCTGTTCTTAGTATATGGTGTACGCAATGTGAAAGAAATGTCATTTAAGCCGAGCTTAAAAGGGGCAGAAGATCAAAAAATGCTATGGAAAGTAGCATTACCTATTTTACTTGGTGGTGCCACAGCCCAGGTTTATATACTAATCCAGAGTTTCTTTTCAGCAATGCTTGAAGAAGGGGTTCGGTCTGCAATGAACTATGCAACCAAAATGTCACAGTTCCCACAGGCAATCTTAATGACCGCTGTAACGACGGTAATTTTCCCGTTACTTAGTAGAAAAGAGGGAGAAGGAGATACAGAGTCTGTAAAAGCACTTTACGTTCGTGGAATGCGCTTACTATACATACTTGTTCTACCTGTTTCCGTGTTCTTCTACTTCCAGGCAGAGGGAATTATCCGGATAGTATTTGAATATAATAAATTCGGATCTGAATCTACAGCAATTACAGCACCATTACTGCAAGTATTCAGTACAACGATGTTCTTCCTGGCCGCGAATACGTATATTACACGTTTCTATTATGCAAAGGGTAACTCTGTACTACCGATGATCTTTAGTATTTTAACGGTATTCGGTGTGAATATCGCAGTTGTATTAGCTACGATTGATGCTTTAGGTGCAAATGCAGTAGCACTAGGTACATTAGTCAGTGCAATCGTGAACTTCCTGCTACTTATTATTGTTTTACATAGTAAGTACCAATTAAAGCTTGTAAACAAGAATATTGGTCAGTTCATAAAACTGGCAGCAATTGGATTAGTGTTTATTGCGGTTAACTGGGCGATTGCCGAATGGATTGTAATTGATCAAAAGTGGATGCATATTATACTCACATTTGTAATTGCTTCAATTAGTTATTTCATAATACTTTTTGTCTTCAAAATACAGGAGCTTCAGCAAATTGCAGAGAAAGTAAAAGCGAAAATTTCCAGGAAAAAATAAAGAAAGGCGTATCCGAATGAGGATGCGCTTTTTTGTCGGTAAAGGAATTTAATGGCGAAATAAGTCCTTTATAAAGCCAAACTTTTTACTTTGCAGGACAATTTACGGATTGCTAACAATTAAAATATTCAAAAGTAATGTTAATAGACTGCATAATATGCAATGATATCTTATATTTATGACAGATACCTTTATTTTAAGAAAAAATTAATATATAATTGTATTTGGAATAATTGGAATTAATTATATGATGTACTAATCATCTAAAATAGAGATAAGGGTGGAGAGGTATGGCAAGAGGACGTCGTGTAAATTCAAGCGGTGAAAAAAGCAAAAAGCTATTACTAGAAAAGGCAATTGAGTTATTTTCTACATACGGTTATCATCAAACGAAAATAAGTGACATAGTAAAAGCAGCAAATTTAACGCAGCCTACATTTTATTTATATTTCCAAAGTAAAGAAACATTATTTAATGATTTAAATGAACAGTTCCAAAATGAATTAGTTGAACTATTTTCCGACGCATCAAATGATGTAACTAATGAAAACTATGCAACAGACATTATTCAAAAAAATTTAAAAAAGATGTTTGACTATTTCATGAAAAATCCTAACTTAACGAAAATCGGATTTTATGATGCAGAGCAATCTACGGCTGTAAAGCAAATGCTTGTTTCGAAATTAGAAAATGTCATTAACAATAATTTAAATGAGTATTCAGTAGCGAAACAGGTTAATGCGACAGTTCTAGCAGAAAGTTTGATCGGGTCGATGGAGCGTTTAACACTAACAAACTTATTAACGAATAAAACAAATCCAGAGCAATTAGCCCAAGATATTAGTATGATTTATTTTTCAAATGAGAAAAGCTTAGTTCATCAATAAATATAAGAGACGATTCGTAACTAAATTCGAATCGTCTCTGTTCTTTTATTTTGTTGTAACGTGCAAGTAAATACCTGTTTTTAATTTATTGCCTTTTTCTCCTTTAACTTTTGGATGAATAATTAAGGCATACTCTTTTCCGGCTGTTAACTCATTTTTAGGTGTGACTAGAAGCTGTCGCCCTGATACTTTATAGGATGTTTCAACAATGTTCCCGCCAAGTTCAACTAAGTCTATTGATGTCGTATCAATTGATTTAGCAAGATTATCAGAAAAGTTGATTTTAAATGTTTTATTTAATGGTACGTTTTTTAAGGATGTTATTTCTTTATAATTGTTTAAGTTAGATGCAATTGTATCGTAATGAGCTTTGAAGAGTGGATTACTCACAGTTTGTATATTCGGTTTTACTCCAACCTCGTTAATTTTCGTACCATTTGGACCGTAGAAATGGCCAACCGTTAATTTTAGGAAGCTGCCATCTTCAAGTTCATAAAACCCCTGCATTGAGCCTTTTCCATACGTTGTTTGCCCATATAATATTGCGGACTTTTGATCCAAAAGTGCGGCTGCTGTCATTTCCGATGAGCTGGCACTAAATTTATTTATGAGTAACTTCGTATCAGCTGGGAATGTACTGGACTGTTTAATAGAACGGACATTGGAAGTTCCGGTAGCTTCGGTAATTTTGTAAGCATAAATAGCATGGGGGAACATTCCAATGAGCTGCTCTGCTGCGGTCACATAACCCCCACCATTATTTTGTAAATCAAATATAAACGTTTTGGCTCCTTTATTTTTCAAATCACGAATCGCTTTTGTTACTAAGCTGGCAGTATCATTTGAAAATGAGTTTAAGGAAATATAGCCGGTGTTTCCATATAAAATCTTCGTCTCTACATTTGGCATTGAAAAAGCTTTACGTGTTAAATTCTTTTTTAAAGTGGTACCATCTTCACGTAATAACGTTAAAGAGACTGTAGTTTTTTCCGCTCCTTTAATACGGGAAGAGGCTTGATCGATTGTAAGGGGGGGAGTAGACACGCCATCGACTTCAGTAATAATGTCACCTACTTTTAAGCCAGCACTTTTTGCACTGCCTCCCTCAATAACCTCGGTAATTAAAATACCTTTTTCTACTTTTTCAATGACTACGCCTATTCCGACTGAAGTAAGCTCAACGCCATTAATGAATTCTTCAAATTCCTCTACGGTAAAGTAGGTTGAATATGGGTCGAGCATATTCATTAGTTGCTCGATACTTGTTGCGCGGTTGATATCACCATTGATTGTGCCGACATAGTTTTCCTTCACGATTTGCTTTGCTTCCTCCAGAGGAGCAGCGAGCACAGTAAATGGAATTGTTAAGCACAAAATGGAAAATAGCAGTGCTGACAAATGCTTTTTTATCATGAGTCCACCTCATTAATTTATTTTTGTGGAATAATGGGAATAGAATAACTTCCATATTATTGTTATTTCTATTATACGCCATAGTTAAAGAGGGTACATTAAAAGTTTCCACTTTTAACGTACCCTCTTTATCATCACACTTATTTTCGTTTTACTAAGTACATAATGTAGCCGATAACCCCGCCGACCAATGCTGGGACAACCCATGCGATACCTTGCTCGTATAATGGGAATATTGATAGGAAGTTATCATAGGCTTCAATTTCAAAACCAGCTTGTTTTATGCCATCATAAATCGCAACAATTCCTGTAAATATTAATGCCATGCCATAAACGCTCGGTGCATGGTTAAATAAGTTACCGAATAGTGCGAATAACATAAGCACAATAGCAAATGGATAAATCGCTACTAATACTGGTAATGATAAGTTAATTAAATCTTCTAGGCCAAAGTTTGAAACACCGAAACTGAATAGCGCAAAAATAACTAAATACACTTGATAAGAAACTTTAGGGAAAATTTTATGGAAGAAAGTCGCATTTGCCGATAACAAACCAACTGATGTTGTTAAACACGCTAAAATGATGACTGCCGATAAAATAATATTACCTGCTTGACCGTAAAGTTGTTGTGCAGCTAATGAGATAATAGTTCCGCCATCTTTATGGAAGCCAATAGCTGAAGTACTCGTCACTCCGATATATCCTAATGATACATATACAAAGGCTAACCCAAGTGCAGCGACAATGCCTGCAAAGACAGTGATTTTAATTTGTTGTGCTTTTTCAGTTACTCCTCGAGCTACTAAAGATTGAATGATTACAATACCAAATACTAATGAGGCAAGTACATCCATCGTTAAATAGCCTTGTATGAATGATTCACCGAAAGCATTATTTATATATGCGCCTTGTGACTCACCAATCTCACCCATTGGAGTAATAATCGCTTTAATCGCAAGGAAACAAATAACGATTAAAAGAGCCGGTGTTAAAATTTTCCCTACACGATCGACTATTTTTGTCGGATTGTATGCTAAGTAGAATGTTAATCCGAAAAATAAGATAGTTGTAATAAATAATGGGACCCAGCTTTCCTGCATTGTATCAGATAAAAATGGTGCAACCCCGATTGAATAAGATACGGCACCTGTTCGCGGAATCGCAAAGAATGGTCCAATAGATAAATAAATAATAGAAGTAAAGATGATTCCGAAATATGGATTAATACGACCTGCTAATACTTCCAAATCACCGCCATTTTTTGCAACGGCAATTATACCCAAAAGAGGTAGCCCTACTCCTGTTATTAAAAATCCAATCATAGATATTAGTATATTTTCCCCTGCCATTTGACCTAATTGGGGCGGGAATATGATATTACCTGCACCTAGGAAAAGCGCAAATAACATAAAACCTACCGCGATATTATCACGAATAAAACTTGTCTTGTTACTCATGTTGACTGAACTCCTTTTAATTTGAAAATACAAAACTTTCTAAAAATTTAAATCTTTTCACAGAAATTAATTCTATCATAAAAATAGTAAAAAACAAGTATAACGAGCAAGGTAAATTTACCCTGTACCTTAATTTACGCAATTTGGACAAAATTCAATTAACACTTAATAGGTAATGAAGTATAATAATATTCATAATTTGTTAATATTTTTATTGTTATTCTATCTATTGGCATGTTGTTTCCTCTATTGTAAATTAAGTAAAATAGATTTGATTAGGAGTTTCATAGTAGAAGGAGGAGTTTTCCAAATGAATATTAAATGGAAGGTAATGCTAACGGGAATAGTATTTTCGACAGCCTTACTAGTAACGCCAACTGTAGAAGCCGCACCTTCTTATTCGGTAAAAAAGGGTGATACATTAACAAAAATTGCGAAAGCCCACAACACGACAATACATCAGCTGAAACAATGGAATAAACTAACTGAAGATCGGATTTACATAGCACAAAAACTAGTAGTAGCTCCTATTAAGAATACTGTTACTACAACCGGAATAAGTAAAGTTAAAGCAATTTCTGTTGTAGAAGAAAAGGTGAAAGTGCCAGAAAGCGCTCATTTTCATACAGTAGCTAAAGGTGATAATTTAACAAATATTGCTAAAAAGTATAATGTATCGATTGTAAGTTTAAAGCAATGGAATAACTTGAATTCTGATGCCATCAAAGTCGGACAAAAGCTTGCAATTGGCACACAAGCTAAAAAGGATCAAGCTGTTGAAGCACCGACTGCCGCTAACGTCGAAGCCGAAATTAACTTTAAACAAACCGCAGATGAAGTGATTGAGAAGCAATTAAGCAGGGAACTTGCCTTACCTGGTACTGTTTCGCATCAGACGGAAGCTTTATATACTCATGCCATTGCTATTGCAAATGGAACAATAGGTACCCCTTATAAATATGGCGGGACAACTATTGAAGGTTTTGACTGCAGTGGCTTCGTAAACTTTGTATTCAATTCAGTAGGTATACAAATGGATCGTAAAAGTAGTCTTATGTATTTCGAGCAGGATACAACGAAGGTAGCGCAACCGGTGCCAGGAGATTTAGTGTTTTTCAAAAACACCTTTATTCCGACTATTTCTCATATGGGGATTTATTTGGGGAATGATGAATTTATACATGCTGGTTCTAAAGGAATCACGATTTCAAATGTTAATGAAAAATACTGGTCAGAACGCTTTGTTGCTTATAAACGACTAAATAATTTAAAATAATTTAGAAAAAGAACTAATAAATACACGTAGTATGTCGTTTACTAGTTCTTTTTCTATTACATAACCGAACCTTAATATTACAATTATTACAACATAGACGTCAATTTAAGGTAATTGTTACAAAAAAATAGCTTCGATTTTTAGTAGTATAGTTCTAAACCTCTATTATAAATAGGTTTTTATTATGAGTTTAAAGAATGACGGAATAGGGTATATGTAACCTTATTGTTACAGAACTGTAATGTTATATTCTGTATTATCATGTTAATCTGATATCAGTTAAGTTTTCAGAAAATTAATTGATGTTGGGGGAACACGATGGATTACTTTAAATTAATACGCAATTCGGTACTAACTTTGGCAGCAGCCTTCGTCATTTTCTTCACACCATTGAATGAAAACGAAGCTTCTGCGGAATCAGCTTACTCCGTTGAAGAGCTGAAAGAAATCTCTTCTAAGTATATAGGGGTACGTTATTCATACGGCGGTACATCAGCAAAAGGTTTTGATTGCTCAGGCTATGTACGTCACGTATTTAAAGAACTAGGTATTACTTCCCTAGAACGTACATCTTCAGATATGTACAATCAAGGAACTTCAGTAAAGAAAAGTGAATTGGAGCCGGGGGATTTAGTATTTTTCAATACATCTGGTAAACGTGTCTCTCATGTAGGGATTTATATTGGCTCAGGTAAATTTATCCATGCATCGACAAGCAAGGGTGTTATTAAAACAAGTATTAACGACAAATATTACTGGGGTAATAAATATGTAGGCGCAAAACGCGTGGCTAACTTCTCTACAGCAGAAGCAATCGCAGCAGCTACAGAAGATGATTCAGATGTTGATAACACACCAGAAGCAGAATAATACATAGCTTATACATACTACTAACATACTGCATATATAGATCTCTCACTCTTTTACTAGAGTGGGGGATTTTTTATTTGAGTTTAAGTTTTCTGGAAGGAGGGAGGAGGTTGTCTACATAAGGGAGGCGAACCTCTAAATTACGTGAAAAAGTATCTGCATTCGGCAAAAAAGTAGCTACTTTTCATGGGAGTGGCGCATATGAAGCGGTCGTTCTACTTTTGAAGCGAAGTGTTCAACATAAGGGAATCAGGTTTCCACATTAGATGGGAAGGCTTCAACATTTGGTAAGAAAGTTTCTACATTTCAAAAGAAAGAGGCTAATAAAAATCGGACGCATAAAAGTCTCCGCTACAGCTATATTGCTAATTAAATCCTCACACACTAAAAAACACAGCATTCGAAAATGAATATAAATTCCGAATGCTGTGTATGATAATTAATTTCTATTGTGGTACACGGGCTGTCCAGCGGGAAAGATCAATTCCTTTAACAGTAACTAATTCTTTCGGGAAAATAAATGTCCAAGGCTTTGTCGTATTCGGCTGTACAGATAAGACAGGATCTAATTTGAATGAGCCTTTTGCTACAACAACATTACGGGCATCCATAATTTCAAGTGGTAATTGTTCCAGATTAATCGCTTTATCATGACCATTACGGATAAAGATAGATGCATGTAAGCTACCGTCATTGTTCATCTTAGCTTGTAATCCTGTAAAGTTAACTTCTGTTTTTCCTAATTTCGGTAAAGTTTTTACGATTTCTGCAAGCTTTTCTTGCTGATCCTTTGGTAATTGTTTTTTCCATGTATCATCCAAGTCTAATTGATGACCACGCAATGATAATAAGTTGAATGAAATCTTCCAGCCTTCTTCTGGTACTTCGTCTGCTGAAATGGAAGAAGCAGGGAAATTGAAAATCCATGGACGTGCACTTTCTGCCGGAATTACGCCTAGCTCTTTGAAGTCAAAATAGTGTGAAGCTAGACGGTTGTCATCTTTATCTAAAATTAATAATTCAATATCGCCTAATTCAATTGCTTCGGATAATGAAGAACGGAAAAATGCTTTTACATTCCATGAACCGTTAGACATAGAAGGCTCAATATTAATTGCCGATAATGATAATTGATTTGGTTTTAATGGTGCTAAATCATTTGCTAAGAAATTAAATACATATTTTTGTTCTTGCGGTACATCCCATTCAGGATGGAAAGATAATTTTGTAATGACATCACGATTTTCATCTTTTTTAGAAGCTTTACCAGATGTTTCTACGACTGATGATGAATCAACAGCACTATCTTTACCTACTTTGTCACCTTTTTTAAATAAATCGAATAAACCCATTCTGTTATTCCTCCACATTCATCGTAATATTTTTCATAAATGCAACAAGTTCTTCCACAATTGTGCGACGAAGCTCCTGATAGTTTTTACCAAATAGTTCTAGCCCTTCGCGTTGGTAAATTCTCATTGGGTCTTCTTGTTGGTAATGACGTAAGCCAATACCTTCTTTTAAATGCGCCATTTGCTCTAAATGTTTCACCCACATATGATCGATATAGCTTAGCATTACCTTTGGAATAACTGACATAATTTGTTCGTTTTCCTCAAAGCTTTCGATTACAGCCTTTAACTGTTTTACAGGAGGATCCATTGCATCAAGTAAATTTTTCACTTTTGTTTCATCGCGATTTACTATGACAGGTTCAATAAATAGAGAGTTTACTGTTTTCTCCATTTTATCGAAATCCCATTCAATAACATCCTTATCTTCTGGGGCATTTTCACGAACTGCAAAGTCCACTGTTTCATACATCATTCGAATTAGTAAAGGAATTATATCTTCATTCTTTAATACTTTATCGCGTAAATCATAGACAATTCGACGCTGATCATTAATCACATCATCAAGCTTTAAGTTGTATTCACGCATAGAGAAATGTGCACCTTCAACGATACGTTGTGTACGTTCGATCAACTCTGTTACTTCTTTATTCTGCACGACACCAATATCGTTAGTAGTCATTTTTTTGCGGAATTTTTCTACATCATCTTTTGCGAAACGCTTGAACATATCGTCTTCAAGAGATAGGATAAATTGACTTTCACCTAAGTCACCTTGACGACCGGAACGTCCGCGTAACTGGTTGTCTACACGACGGCTTTCGTGCTTTTCTGTTCCGATAACAAACAGACCGCCAAGCTCTTCGACGCCATCTCCCAATACGATATCTGTACCACGACCGGCCATGTTCGTGGCAACTGTAATACGGCTTTTTTGTCCTGCCTCTGAGATTAATTCAACCTCTTGCTCGACTGTTTTCGCATTTAATAATTGGAAATCCAACCCGTATTTCTTTAAGTAACTTGCGACTTTTTCGGATTGTAAAATAGAGGTAGTTCCGATTAATACCGGTTGACCTTTTTCATGGCGGCGTAATGCTTCCTGGGCCACGTATTCGTATTTTTGCTCAATCTTTTCAAATACGAGATCGGGCTGGTCAACACGGCGGCGCGGACGATTCGTTGGAATTTGAATAACGCGCATACCGTAAACTTCCAAAATCTCTTTTTCTTGCGTTTTCGCAGTACCAGTCATCCCTGATAATTTCGGGTACATACGGAAGTAGTTTTGAATTGTAACTTGTGCTTGTGCTTTGTTTTCTTCAGTGATCGTTACGCCTTCTTTTGCTTCGATTGCTTGGTGTAAACCGTCTGAAAGTGAACGACCTTCCATAATACGACCTGTGAACATATCCACTAGCTCAATTTTGTCGTCACGTACGATGTAATCAACATCAAGCTCAAACATAACGTGCGCACGAACTGCCTGAATAACGTAATGGTACAAAGTTTGATGATCTAAGTCATACAAATTGTCGATACCAAATGCAGCTTCAACTTTTTCAATACCTTGATCAGTTAAAGAAGTTGCTTTCGTTTCATCGTCAAAATCATAATCTTCTTCAGGCTTGAAACGTTTGGCAAGCATAGCAGCAATGCGGTGCAATTCTTCATTGGCTCCCATTTTACCCGCAATAATCAACGGCGTTTTCGCTTCGTCGATTAAAACAGAGTCTACTTCATCAATAATAGCGAAGTGGTATGGACGCTGAACTTTGTCGCCAATAGTGTGAGCCATGTTATCACGTAAGTAATCGAAACCGAATTCCGTTCCGACACCATATGTAATATCCGCATTATACGCTTCTTTTTTAGCTGTTGGTTCCATCATCGGTACGTTCAGACCAACTGTTAAACCAAGGAAACGGTGGATTTGTCCGATTAATTCGAAGTCACGTTTTGCTAAGTAATCATTTACTGTAATAACGTGAACCCCTTTGCCTTCTAATGCACGTACGTAGGAAGGAAGGGAAGCAACTAATGTTTTACCTTCGCCTGTTGGCATTTCGGCAATATTACCTTCTGTTAATACAAGACCACCAATCAACTGAACATCGAAATGGCGCATGTTTAATACACGTTTGGAAGCTTCACGGACAACAGCAAATGCATCAGGGATAATGTCATTAAGCTGTTCGCCGTTTTCTAAACGTTCTTTAAATGTAAATGTCATATTTCGAAGCTCGTCGTCTGACATTGGACTATATATGGCTTCGAGTTTATTAATTTGCTCTACAGTTTTGTAGTATTTTTTTAGCTCTCGAGCACTAGTTTGCTCTTTACTGCGTTTGAAAATTGAGAACATTATTTTACTCTCCTTTAAAATTGGCTACTTTAATATAGTAGACACTCAATTATTTTATCAAATTTTGCTGAAAAAGACTACCGAGCAAAGGGGGATTCATAGGAATAAGAGAAATAATATGGAAATTTATACGATAAAGAGTAATGTCTTTTTTTAAAAGGCTTATTACCATACATAGGATTTCTTTTCTAAATAAACAAAATAAGGGAAGAATTTACCGTTATTTGAATGATGTAGCTCATTTTCAGGGTAAATAAGGGAACGTTTTACCGTTATTTTAAATAAAATTATGAAATTTCATGCTTTTTAGTCAATAACGGAACTCCCTTCCCTTATTTTCATCATTTTTTAATTTATTTTAAAAATAACGGAAATTCATTCCTCTATTTATCTCTTTACGAAGCCACGCTGCCAGGAAAGCCTTTCCCAAAGCGGGTAAAACGGACGCTAACTTAAAAAACACTTGCTTCAACGCGTTTTTCTCGTAGCGTAGCAGAATGGTCTTCATTAGAAAATCTTATTTTTTCATTGCTAACATACGGTAAAGAACTATAATATGAAAATTATGTAAAATAAACAAAAATATAGTGAGAGGAAATATATCTATATTTTATGAAGTAATCGTGCTATACTAATCATGAAAAATAATGTAGAGTTTTTACGGAATTTTAAACGCTACGATTAATCGTATTGTTTTGACCCTACAAAAATTAAGGAGGAGAGACATGATTTACGTGTCTTTAATCGTAGCTTTTATTGCTGCAATTATACTAACTCCGCTTGTGAAGCGATTGGCTTTTCGCCTTGGAGCTGTAGATGCCCCAAACTATCGTAAAGTGCATGCTCGCATTATGCCGAGACTGGGTGGCTTAGCAATTTTTGGCGCGTTTATGATTGGAATTTTACTTTTAAAATTTGTTACGGACTTTCAAAGTAATTACTTATATGCGATCTTAATTGCTGCGACAATTATTGTGATTACAGGTATTGTGGATGATATGCGAGAGATTTCCGCAAAGGCTAAATTGCTTGGTCAAATTATTGCAGCTTGTATCGTTGTATTTGTTGGTGGCATTCAAATTGAAAATATTAACTTACCATTTGGTGGAGAACTTGAATTTGGTTGGTTAGGTATTCCATTTACTATTATTTGGATTGTCGGGATTACGAATGCAATTAATTTAATCGATGGATTAGATGGACTTGCTGCAGGTGTATCGACAATTGCCTTAATTACATTGGCGGTTATGGCAATGATTATGGGGAATGGTATCGTAATTGCAATGGCAGCCATTTTAGCTGCAGCGACAATCGGTTTTCTGTTTTTTAATTTTCATCCTGCTAAAATTTTCATGGGAGATACCGGGGCACTGTTTTTAGGATTTATGATTTCTGTACTAGCTCTTTTAGGCTTTAAAAATGTAGCAGTTATTTCATTCGTTATTCCTGTGATTATGCTAGGTGTTCCAATTTCTGATACATTCTTTGCCATTGTACGTCGTTTACGTAATGGTAAAAAGTGGTCAGACCCGGACAAATCACATTTACATCACCGTTTATTGGATGTAGGTTTCTCTCATTCTCAAACAGTAATGATTATTTATGCGATGGCAGCTATGTTTGGTCTCGCAGCCGTAATTTTCTCAATGGCAAAAGTATGGGGCGCGATTTTACTGATTGCTGTTATTTTAGTGGCAATTGAAATATTTGTAGAAATTATCGGTCTTGCCGGCAAAAACTATAAACCGTTGCTCAACCTGGTACGAATATTCAATAAATGAAAAGATCGAAACAAGTAAATGGCTGATTGCTGTTTACTTGTTTTTTATTTGGGGAATAGTTCATTTTGTGGCATTGGTATAAAAAACCAATCTCCGAATGAACGGAGATTGGCTGATTATTGTGTATCTGTATTTGATTTTGTTGTATATGCAGAATTCGTTTCGGAGCTGGTACCTGATATATTAGTAGATTCAGGGTTTACTCCTAGATGACTTTGCAAAATATGGCTTACTTCGGTCAGTGCCTCTTCATCTAATTTGTAGTAGTATACACCGGTTGACATATCGTCATATCCTTCTAACGTTAAGGTATCAATACGAGGCATACCGTTTGTTAAGTAGCTGAAGAAAGATTTCATTTCAGTGAATGTCATGTCTGTTTTCATATTGTTGCCAACTGCTGAAATGATATCATCGTATTTTGTTATTGATGTAAATGAAGAAGCTTTAGTAGCGATTGCTTTAATGATTTCCTGCTGGCGTTTTCCGCGTTCGATATCATTATCCTGCTTACGTGTTCGGGCTAGTGCAAGTGCTTCTCGTCCATCTAAAGACTGTAAACCTGGTTGTAAGTTTACCGTATTTCGGTCAAATTCATCTTTTTCGAGCATTGCATATGGTACTTCTGCTTCAATACCACCCAATGCATCAACAATGTCGATAAAGGCGTTAAAGTTCATACGTACATAATAGTCAATTGGAATATCGAATAATTCTTCCACTGTTTCAATAGAAGCCAGTGTACCACCACGAGCATGGGCATGGTTGATTTTATCCTTGCCTCCAATATGCGGAATGTATACGTAGGAATCACGTGGAATACTAACTAACTTAACTGTTTTAGTTTTATTGTTTAGAGTGGCAAGCAAAAGTGCATCTGTACGAGAGCTATCAGCGCCTTGACCACGCTTTTCACTATCATCGACACCCAGGATTAAAATAGAAACATTGTCTTGTGCCGGCTCGACTTTTACTTCACGATTTTCTGAAATTTTCCGGTCTTCTATCACTTCATATGCGTTATCTGCAGCATGTTCAGCCTGTTTTGTTAAATAAACAGCATAGGCGCTTGCGCATATTGCAAGTGATAAGGTAAGGAGCATCGTAACTTTGAAAAACATTTTGATTTTCGACGAGCCCTTCTTTTTATTTTGCCTTGTTTTCATAAATATTCTCCTCTAGGTTAGGGATAGGTTACTATATTAGAACGAGTATTATAAGTGTTTTCAATCTAATCTAATATACTACAATCTACTTTTGTCGTAAAGTAACGATATATACCTTAGTAGCAGAAGCATCGTTACTCCTTAGAAAACTCAATAAACAGTGCGTCCTCATTTGTTATAGTTGCCTGACCGTTCGTCAATTCCGTTATCCAGTCGGTAAAAATCTGTTCTTCCTCTTTTAGAACGTGCACACAAACTTCAACATTTTCTGCATAGAGTATGTCTTGTAACATATAGTGCGAACTACGAATCTCATTCTCTATTTTCCCTAAAAATACATAATCAATCCCAATTTTCATCAAATAATGCAATTTACGCTCGACAACCTGGGCAGCGGCTATCCCTTCAGTCGTAGCTTTACCATAGGCGCGGATTAAGCCGCCTCCACCAAGTTTTATGCCACCGAAATAGCGGGTTACGACAACAACCGTATCTTTTAAACCTTGTTTTTTTAAAACTTCTAACATAGGAACGCCTGCAGTGCCACTTGGTTCCCCATCATCATTCGCTTTTTGAATTTGATCGTGCTCACCAACCATATAGCAAGAGCAGTTATGAGTAGCTCCGGCATGCATTTTTTTAATTTTTTCTATAAAAAGCAGAGCTTCCTCTTCTGTCTCTGCACGATTGACATATGTCAAAAAACGTGATTTTGATATGATTATTTCCGATTCTCCGTAACCTTTTACGGTTAAATAGTTATTTCTCATTATATATTCTCCTTATTTTACCATGAGTGTCTTTAATTTGTGGTCATAATTTAACTTAAAAAATATTTGAATAATGCTATAATATGTATGTACTATAATAGTAGTAAATATAATAAAAAGATAGAGCAGTTCGCATTCTTGGGAAGTAAGGTGGGGAAAAAGTGCTTGAAAATAATCAAATAGATGTTGCCTCGCTGGATGTAATATTTAATCGAATGTTAGAAACTATTACAAATTCCAAAGATGATATATTTATAATAAGTGAACAAAGTCGAAGAAGCTTCGAAGATATGCAACAAGAATTAGAGATTGTTCGTCAAGAAATAAAGATTATCATCGATGAGAGTGATAACTTAGAAAGAAAATTGCAATTATCTAGACAACGGTTAGTTGTTGTGAGCAGAAATTTTAATGAACATTCCGAACAACAAATTCGTGAGGCTTATGAAAATACAAGCAAGCTCCAATTAGAAGTTACCATTTGCCGTGAACGTGAAAAACAACTTAGAGATAAGCGAGACGATTTAGAAAGACGATTGCGTACACTTTATGATACGATTGAAAGAGCGGACCATATTGTCAACCAAGTAAATGTTGTTATAAATTTTTTAACAACCGATCTAAAAAACGTAGGGGCAGCGCTGGAACAAGCAAAAATAAAGCAAGACTTTGGTATACGAATAATTGCTGCTCAAGAAGAAGAACGAAAGCGTCTGTCTCGGGAAATTCATGATGGGCCAGCACAAATGATGGCAAATGTACTCATGCGCTCGAATCTGATTGACCGTACATACCGAGAAAAGGGCGTAGAGGCTGCATTAAACGAAATAAATGATTTAAAAGTCAGTGTTCGTAATGCATTATCTGAAGTACGACGCATTATTTATGATTTACGTCCAATGGCACTTGATGATTTAGGGATTGGCCCGACACTAAAAAAGTACTTATCTACACTGATGGAATACAATCCGACTACGGAAATTCAATTCATCTCGTACAATAGTGAGCGCAGAATTCCTTCTAATTATGAGGTGGCGATTTTCCGTTTAGTGCAGGAAAGTGTAAATAATGCAATAAAACACGGAAAATCTACTCAGATTACTGTTAAAATTGAGTGGTTGGAAGCCGAAATAAATGTTGTCGTGAAAGATAACGGATCCGGGTTTGATACGGAAAATGTTCGACAGGGAGCATTTGGTATTATAGGAATGAAAGAAAGAATTGATTTATTAAAAGGCTCTATAAAAATTAGTAGTAATATTGGTAAAGGTTCTACCATTTTAATGAAAATTCCATTACCATCAAAAAATGAAGAGATATATTAAATAGTGTCCAGGGGGTTTTTTTATGACGAAAATTATTATTGTTGATGATCATCAACTATTCCGTGAAGGGGTAAAACGAATTTTAGATTTTGAAGATACATTTGAGGTTGTTGCTGAAGGTGATGATGGAGCAGATGTAGTAAATCTATATGAAAGAAATCAGCCTGATGTAGTATTAATGGATATTAATATGCCTGGCAAAAATGGTGTAGAAGCGACAGCTGACTTAATCGCAGAATACCCGGATGCAAAAGTAATGGTGTTATCTATTCACGATGACGAATCATATGTAACACATGCATTAAAATCAGGTGCTTTAGGCTATATGCTAAAAGAGATGGATGCCGATGAAATCGTGGAAGCAATTAAAGTTGTTTCAAATGGTGGTTCATACTTGCACCCTAAAGTAACGAAAAACTTGGTAGCGGAATTCCGCCGCTTATCTGAGCACGAAAATAAAGGGAATTTCCACCAAACAGAAATTCGCCGTCCATTCCACTTATTAACAAAGCGTGAATGTGAAGTACTTCAATTACTTACAGATGGACAATCTAACCGTACGATTGGTGAGACGCTTTTCATCTCGGAAAAAACGGTTAAAAACCATGTATCAAGCATTTTACAAAAAATGAATGTAAATGACCGTACACAAGCCGTTGTAACAGCAATTAAAAATGGCTGGGTAGAGGTTCGATAATATTATGTAATGATAAAACAGAGAGCCAATTTGGTAGCTCTGTTTTTTTATTTGCAATAATATTTGGTACGTTGCGTTAATAAAGCTTATAGTTTTGCTAATTTTCCCAGCTATATTTACTTCGATTATCACCAATATAAGAAACATCTGTGAACAACTTTCGTCTATATGTGTTATAGATGCTTAAGAGAATGTTCGGGACATCGAATTTTAGATAGTAGTATGCTAAAATATTTTGCGGGAGGTTTGTGAAAATATGAAAAAGTGGTTAATAGCTGTCCTGTCGATATTTGTACTTGCAGCTTGTGGGGACGAAAAAGACGCATCACCGGAAAAATTGCAAAAAACGATCGATGAAGGTACGGTTGGTTTTGAAATTTTAGGTGATTCAATTCAGGAAGCTACCGGAGTTCCTGAGGAAGAAAAAAAGAATATTATATCTGCTTTTGATGAATATATAAAAGCCTTTAATGAAAAGGATTTAGAACGTTATAAAAATATTATTTCAAAAAATGCTAAAGGCTTCAATTATGAGGAAGATATCCAAGCCGTATCCGCAGTATTTAATCAATATGATGTAAAGCGTACAGCAGAAGATATAACAATTGTAAACTACAGTGAAGAAGAGGCACAGGTGTTTTCCAATTTAAAGACTGAAACAAAAGAGATAAAAACAGGTGCTGAGCTTTCCGGGGTTGGTCGTCAAGTAACTGTATTTATGAATGAAGATGGCTGGAAAGTATCAAGCATTTATTATATTGGCAGTGAATAATAAATTTTATATACATGAAGAAACATCTTGCGAAAATGATCGCCGAGATGTTTTTTTCATATAACAAAAATGCGATGAAACAGGGAAGTTCTCTACAGAAAAGGCATTTTTTCGTTCACAATTACATAGAGTTCATGTAAACTAGTGAACATAGGAGAGTGGGAGAGCAATGAAAACAGCAATTGTGACAGATAGTACAGCCTATTTAACACTTGAAGAACGAAAAACGTACAATATTCATATGATTCCATTGAGTGTTAATATTGAAGGAACGTTTTATGATGAAGAAATTGATATTACAGCTTCTGAGTTTTATGACCGAGTGCGTGGTGCTAAGGAATTCCCTAAAACAACACAGCCATCAGTCGGAAAATTCGTTGAGCTTTTTGAAACAATAGGAAAAGAATATGATGAGATAGTAACTATCCATTTATCAAGCGGCATTAGCGGAACTTTCCAAGGCGCTGTACAAGCAAGTGGTATGGTGGAAGGAACTAACGTTTACGCATTTGATTCGGAAGTAGCGGCATATTTGCAAGGAATGTACGTGAAGGAAGCGGCTAAACTAGCTTTAGAAGGTGCATCAGGGGAACAGATCATTGCCCACTTAAATGAATTGAAACATACGATGGATGAGTACATTATCGTCGATGATTTACAGCATCTGCAACGCGGCGGTCGATTATCGGCAGCAGCTGCATTAATTGGTGGCTTACTGCAAGTCAAACCAATATTAACATTTGAGAACAAAGTAATTGTCCCATTCGAAAAAATCCGCACACGCAAAAAAGCAATACGCCGTGTAGAAGAACAATTAGCATCAGCGGTCGAAAAGTATGGTGCTCTTCAAGCAGTAGTTATTCACGCCAACTGTCAAGATGAAGCTCGCGAATGGATGAGTTCACTAGCGGCTGCTTATCCAACAGTCGATTTCACGCTTAGCTATTTCGGTCCCGTAATCGGCACGCACTTAGGTGAAGGCGCCATTGCAATGGGCTGGATAAAAAAGTAATGCAACAATGCACAAACAGTCACTACTAACTTATTGGTAGAGTGGCTGTTTTTTTTATTTGGAGTGGAATTTGAGGCGGGAAGTGTAACCGGGGCTTTGAAAAGTAACCTTGGTATTAGATATTAGAAAACTTTATTTAGAAAGTAGAATCTGGGCTAAGAGAAGTAGAAGCTGTTGAACAGAAACTAGAACGTAAGGAGGGGAAAGTAGAAACTGTTTCGCGAAAAGAAGCCCTGGTATTTGATTTTAGAAAATACTATTCGGAAAGTGGAATCCTAAACCCGAGAAGTAGAAGCTTCTGAGCAGAAAGTGGAACATAAGCAAGGGAAAGTAGAAACTGCGGCAAGAAAAGTAGCCATGGTGCTAGATATTAGAAAATTTCATTCAGAAAGTGGAACCTGAGCATGGAGAAGTAGACGCTTTTGAGCATAAAGTAGAACGTGAACATGGAAAAGTAGAAACTGCAGGGTGAAAAGTAACCCCGGCATTTAATATTAGACAACTTCATTCAAAAAGTAGAACCTGAGTCAAGAAAAGTAGAAACTTTTGAGTCAAAAGTAGAACGTGAACAGAAGAAACTGCGGAGCGAAAAGTAACCCCGGCATTTGATATTAGAAAATTCATTCAAAAAGTAGTACCTGAGTCTAGAAAAGTAGAAGCTTTTGAGCCGAAAGTGGAACGTGAACAGGAAAAAGTAGAAACTGCGGGGTGAAAAGTAACCCGGACACTAGATATTACGAAATTCATACAAAAATTATCTATAAAGGAGCTAAGATAATGTCCACAACACCTACATCAACAATTAAAAAGCATTACCGATTATTCCGTCCCAACGCAATCTCCAATTCCGTCGCATCCAGATATCAAAAACCTACCCACTACTTCGGCTTCATCCCTGAACCTGCTATCGAGAATTTCTTCACTGGCCGAATTTGGTCGCGTCACAACACCCCATTTCCACCAGCTAAAATCGAAACCTATATTATACGAGGATATTTTGAAATTACTTCTGCCGTTACTACAAAGCCCAACCTAAAATGCAGGCGTTGTCTAAATGAACAACGGCAAAAATTTATTTCTTTTCACTGTGCAAAGTGTCAGAAAACGTGTCACTATTGTCGGCATTGCATTACGATGGGGCGCATGTGCAGCTGTGATGAATTAATCCTGTGGGAAAATGAGCTACCCCGCTCTCGAATTCAGAAATCCCATGTTAAATTTACTTGGAGGGGAAAGCTAACCGTTCATCAGCAAAAAGCGGCCGATGAACTCCTCACTAGCTTAAAACAAAACCACAACCACCTTATCCACGCGGTATGCGGCGCTGGTAAAACAGAGATCCTTTTCGCCCCCATCTACGCCTCACTTAAAGCAGGAAAAAGAGTTTGTGTAGCAACGCCGAGAACAGATGTAGTACTCGAGCTTTATCCTCGTTTTCAACAAGTATTTCAAAATATTATGATACATGCACTATATGGCGGGGCACAAAATGACACGCAATTTGCGCAGCTAATTCTTGCAACGACCCATCAGCTTTACCGGTTTGAAAATGCATTTGATGTGATGATAGTGGACGAAGCCGATGCATTTCCTTACACATATGATGAAGCATTGCAGCGTGCAGTAATGAAAGCGAAAAAAGCCGATGCACCAATTGCCTTCGTGACCGCCACCCCTTCAACAAAACTACTCATTCAGCAAAGAAATGAGAAATGGGGTTACTCCTTTATCGCACGAAGATTTCATGGACAGTTACTGCCTGTCCCGCGGTATCAGGCACTTTGGAATTATGAAAAAGCATTTCACAAACAAAAAATCCCTCAAAAACTCAAAAATTGGGTAGAACAACGGCTTCAAAATCATCAGCCATTCCTTATTTTTTTCCCTACCATTGATTTAATGGAACAAGCAACATCACTGTTTCAGCAAATCGAACCTACAATTGAAAGTGTCCATTCCGAAGACCCTGACCGCAAAGAGAAAGTATTACAATTACGCAATGAAGAAAGAAAAGGCCTATTGACGACCACGATATTAGAGCGTGGTATTACGATAAAAAATGTACAAGTAGCAGTTGTTGGAGCTGAAAACCTTATTTTTACTTCCAGTGCACTGATTCAAATTAGCGGGAGAGTCGGACGGAATGTGCAGTATCCGACAGGGGATATTGTATTTTTTCATCACGGTATCACGATGGAAATGGATCAGGCGCGGAAAAAGATACTGGAGATGAACCGCTATGAATAAGCCTATCCAGTATTGCTTACTTTGTGAAAGGGAACTAAACCAAAGTTTCGGGTGGGAAGAGCTTCTCAGAAATACATTACCCCAGACAATCTGCTCTCGCTGTGAACAACGCTTCCATCGAATCGAAAAGCAGCAGGAAGAAGGCGTCGTGTCTTTATACCATTATAATGAAGCGATGAAAGATTATTTGCACCGCTATAAATTTCTACATGATATCGTTCTTGCTCACGCTTTCAACCGAATTCTCCATGAACAGCTAAAAAATGAAAAACGCCTCATTATTCCGATTCCCATGCATCCTGAAAATTTAAAAATAAGAACCTTTTCGCACATTGACGAATTACTAAAAGCAGCTAGTATTCCCTTTGCCCATCATTTAGTAAAGCTATCAAATGAGCAGCAAGCGTTAAAAACAAGAGAGCAGAGATTGCAGACACCACAGCTCTTTGAAGTAGTGAATGCAAAGGCAATAAAAGATCAAAATTTACTCTTAGTGGACGATATTTATACGACAGGTACAACTTTCAACCATGCGAAAAGAGCGTTACTGCAAGCTGGCGCAAAAGCGGTGGAAGGCTTGACACTGATTCATGGCTAACAATGGCTACCTTTAAAGAGTTTGGAAAGTTGTCATTAAAAATGACAGGGCAATATGTATAATGAATGAAGAGAGTTAAATGAGATAGGAGGAGAACTATGGCGGAATTAAGAAATTGCCCTATGTGTGATTCGTTTTTCAATTATACAGGATTAAGAGAGGTATGCCATAACTGTGCGCAAAAGGAAGAGGATATGTACCAAATCGTTTATCGCTTTTTACGTAAGCGTGAAAACCGAGCGGCGAATGTAGACCGAATTGTAGAAGCGACTGGGGTCGAACGTGAAATGTTATATAAATGGGTGAGAAAAGGTCGTTTACACCCAGCAGTATTCCCAAGTCTAGGCTATCCATGTGATAATTGTGGTCATTTAACAAACAAAGGGAAACTATGTGAAAAGTGTCAAGGTGAAATGAAATCAGAATTACGCACATTTGAAGCAGCCCAAGAGTTTCGCAATGATATTAAACGCCGTGACCGCACCACATATCTTTCAGACAAAAAATAATGTCTTAAAACGAAGTCGTTTCAATAGGACTTCGTTTTTATTTTTCATAAAATAAGCTTATAACTTTAATACATTCGTAGTGTTTTTTCAAATAAAGCATAAACAATTCAATGAAGTAGTCGAAATAAAGAACAGACAATGCTTTTAATGAAAGGGAGGTCTATAAAATGAAAATTAATCCTATTAATGTTCAGGCGATCAATACTTATAATAAGCAGGCTCGTCCGGTGAAAAACGCAGAGACTCCAAAAACTTTTGCAGATCATATTGAAATATCATCAAAAGCAAAAGAAATGCAGGCATCTTCAACATATGCCAATGAACGTGCAGAGCGTGTGAAACAAATAAAAGAAGATATTGATTCAGGAAATTACAAAGTAGACGCGAAAAAAGTTGCAGAAGATATGCTCAAATTTTACCGCGGTTAATCAAAAAAATAGAAATAAGGAGCGCTTAATTACATGTCAATTGCCAATATCGTCGCCACGTTGGAAAAGCTAGAGAAAATGCATAAAAGTCTACTGGAGCTAGCGCTTGCGAAAACGGAGTACATTAAGCAAGGTGATATGGAAAAGCTTGATCAGCTCATAAAAAATGAACAGGCACATGTAGCGGCAATTAATACACTTGAGCAACAGCGTCAGTCGATGGTAACGGATTACCTCCGAGCAAAAGGAATTGCTCTCACTGACACACCGTCTGTTGCCGATGTAATCAATGCTGCTGAAAACAGTGAAATAAAAGAAGCATTAGTAAATGTACGCGAGCGTTTAGTTACCTTGCTTAATCAGTTGAAAATGCAAAATGACTTAAATCAAAAAATGGTGCTTAATTCGCTACAGTTTATTAACGTCACATTAGATGCGATGCGCCCACAGCGTACAGAACAGTTCAACTATTCCGGAGCTGAAATACGCGGGAATTCAGAAATTACAAAACGATCGTTCAATGAATTTAAAGCCTAATCGCATGTAAGCTTCCGCATGCAGCGGGAGCGATACATGCGTTTTTTGATAAAAAAACGACATAGACAAAGGCAGTGTTGGCGTTTATAACACACCACTGTTTTTCTAAGGAATACTAAAAAACATACTTAAAAGGGAGGTCCTACAATGCGTTCAACATTTATGGGACTTGAGGCAAGTAAGCGTGGCCTATACACGCAGCAATCAGCACTTTATACAACAGGACATAATATTTCAAATGCCAATACAATAGGCTATTCTCGTCAACGAGTTAATATGGAAACAACACCAGGATTTCCAGGGACAGGCTTAAATACAGGGAAAACAGCGGGGCATATCGGAACAGGTGTGCAGGCAAGCTCTGTTCAGCGGATTCGGGATGAATTCGTGGATCGCCAATACCGCCAAGAAACGAATAAATTGGGTTATTGGCAATCGACAACAAAGTCAATTTCGCAGATGGAAGATATTATGGCCGAGCCTTCAGAGTTTGGGATTAACAAAGCGTTTACGGAATTTTGGAAGTCAATGGAGGATGTTATTGACGACCCTAAAGATACAGCAGCTCGTAAAGTAATGATTTCAAAAGGACAATCATTAGCTGATTCGTTCAACTATATGGACACCCAGCTGAAGCAAATTCAGGGGAATATTGGGAATGAGATTAATGTTGTAACGGATCAAGTAAATAGCTTATTGAAGCAAATTGCAGATATTAATAAGCAAATTCAAACAGTAGAGCCAAATGGATATATGCCAAATGATCTTTATGATACGCGTGATGTGTTAGTCGATCAATTAAACGATATTATTCCTGTTTCTATATCTTTGGAAAAATCAGGCGGTAATGCACTAGCAATCGCTGAAGGAAGTATGACAATAACGTATAAAGACGCGACTGGTAATTCAATTGATTTAGTGCGAGGGAGAGAGTTTGGGAGTTTGTCATCGGTAGGACCAGATCTAGATGCTACAGGCAATCCGATTCTTGATGGTGCAGGTAATCCCGTTTATAAGGAAATCGATGGTGACGTGGATAATTCACAAACAGCAGGCTATTCACCGTTTTCTCATATTGTGATGACAAGTGTACCGATTAAAACTCCAAATCTAGCATTTAATCCAAATGCTAAAGATCCGGCTCATGGCGATTATGATCCAAACTATAGTGTTCCGGAATTTGTTTACCCACGTAATGAAGAGAATGTGAGTCATAATGCCCTTGAACCAAGTAAAGGCAGATTAGCTGCACTAATCGATGCGTATGGTTATGAAGATGCAGCTAAAAATGTGCAAGGGACTTACCCTGAAATGATGAAAAAAATCGATGGATTGGCAAAAGAAATCATTGATCAATTTAATTCAGTCCACTCAGGTGGGGTAGATCTTACAGGACTACAAGGAGTTAACTTTTTTGGTGGAACAACTGCTAGAGACATGATGGTGGCAATTACTGATCCAAAACAAGTTGCCGCGGCAGGCGGGTTGGAACCGATAATTGATCAAACTACCAATACCCAAGCTGTTGATCCTGTAACAGGATTACTAATGTTTAAAATAGAAGAAGGTAACAATAAAAACATACTCGGCCTTTCCGCATTGCAATCAGCTGTTTTAGGTAATTTACAAGGTGGCACATTCCAATCTTATTACAAATCTCTAATAGGAGAACTTGGTGTAAAAGGGAAGCAAGCAGTAACAAATGAATACAATTCAACAACGTTACATCTACAAATCGAAAATAATCGTGCATCTCATAACTCGGTGTCGCTGGATGAAGAAATGACAAATATGATTACATTCCAGCAAGCATACAATGCGAATGCGCGTATGATTACTGTGATCGACGAAACATTGGACAAGATTATAAACGGCATGGGCCGCGTAGGTTTATAACATAAAACATGCTAGGAAGAAGGGAATAATACGATGCGCGTAACACAATCGATGCTCTCTAGTAATATGCTTCGTAACTTAAATAATAGCTATAATAAAATGGCGAAGTATCAAGAACAATTAAATTCGGGCAGTATTATTAATCGCCCGTCTGATGATCCAGTAGTTGCGGTGAAAGGAATGGGATACCGTGTTGATTTAGATAAAAATCAGCAATATCAACGAAACTTGAACCAAGCTAATACCTGGTTGGATGGTACTGATGAAGCTCTAGACCAAGTAGGAACATCACTAATCCGTGTGAAAGAGCTAATCATTCAAGCAGCAAATGATACAAATACACCTGAGGATCGTCAAAAAATTAATGAGGAAATTAGTCAAATCAGACAACATCTTCAAGATTTGGGGAATACAAAGGTTGGAGAAAACTATATCTTCTCGGGAACCCATACAAACGATCCCCTATTTGTAAATGATGCAATTAATCCAAAGTTTACTCCAGTTCCTGATAGAATAGCTGTCCCTAACGCACCTTTAGTAGCAACAGAAAAATCAATTGATATTAATGTTTTTGACGGAATCAAGATGCAAATCAATACTGAAGGTGTTGGACTGTTTAAAGAAATAAACACATTTATGACAGGACTGGAAAACCTTTTAAAAGATAATACGACAACAGGTACAGATATTGGAAACGCACTAGGGGTTGACTTAATAGCGGGAGGAAATCCAGCTATTCCGGGCCTAGACTCACTAAATGAAAAAGTATTAGTGAAGCGAGCAGAAGTTGGTGCAAAGCAAAATCGTGTTGAATTAATGGAAAGTCGGCTTCAGATGCAGGAAGTCAATGTAACAAAGCAAATGTCGTTAAATGAAGATACAGATTATGCAAAAACAATTACAGAAATGGTAACGGCCGAATCTATCCACCAAGCGTCTTTATCTGTTGGAGCTAAGATAATACAACAGACCCTAGTAGATTTTATTCGTTAAATAAAATTAACTAAGGTTTTGGACGAAAGTGAAGCGACAAACGCATACTGTTTAAATTTATAATACTATCAAAGCGTTTGGACATGCTCCAAGCGCTTTTGTTAACAGAAGGGAGACCTTATAATGCGATTTCCACAAATTCAAATTTCGACAACTGATATACAAATGGATTACAGAATAACTAAGCCATTTCAACAAATTAGACAGCGACCAGCAGATTTGAAAATTTCACAACCTGCTGCAACAGTCCAAATTAATACAACAAACGCCAAGCTAGATATTAATATGGATCAAATGTGGCGAGATTTAGGGTCAAAACCAGTTGGTGAATTTATTAAAGAATATGCACAAATGGGAAGGCAAGAAATGTTGAAGGGAATGTCCAGACGAATGGGTGAAGGTCGTCAAATCATGATGAGTGCTGGAAAGGATCAAGGCCGTGCTACAATCCAAAACATCTCCAAGCAAAATCATGGCACAGAACGTCCAGGTCCTTACAATATTAAATTTATTCCATCGATTGGCTCAGTGAAAGTAAATATTACACCGGGAACAACAGACGTATATATCGAACGCAATGCACCGAAAATTGACGTAAAAGTAAACAAACCTCAAATGGATTTCACTTATGGAAAAGTAAGTGGGAAAATGTTGGTAAGACCAGATGTGCAAATTGACGTTATCGGTTAAAAGGAGAGAAATAAATGAACATTCAAACAAAATTTTTAGGCGAAGTTGAAATAGAAGAGTCAGAAATACTTACATTCGAGCATGGTTTACCCGGGTTTCAACAATATACGAAATACATCCTTTTAGGGTTAGATGCTGATTTACCTATTGCCTTGTTACAATCGACTGAAGATGAGCAAATCGGCTTTGTTGTAGGGTATCCATTCGCATTTAAATCTGATTATGCCTTTGATTTAAGCGAGGAAGATAAGGGACAGTTACAACTAATGGAAGAAAGTGAAGTCGCAACATATACGGTCATCACATTAAAAGAGAATTTTACGGATTCTACAATTAATTTACTTGCGCCAATTATCATCAATACGAAACAAAAGCTAGGTAAACAAATTGTCCTACAGGATAGTGAGAAATATCCGTTGCGTTACCAAATCGCCATTTCTTCTAAAGGAAGTGAAAAATAAATGCTAGTCTTAACACGAAAAAAAGGCGAAACAATTATGATAGGCGACCAAATTGAAGTGAAAGTTATCTCTGTTGATGGAGACCAAGTAAAGTTGGGGATTGTGGCTCCAAAGTCTGTCAAGGTTCATCGTTCTGAAGTATTTGAAGCGATTCAACAGCAGAATAAAGAGGCTATGGCTAGTTCAATTGATATGTTGAAGCAATTTAAATTGAAAAAGTAAATTTAAGACTTATTGTGGAAGTATATATTTTTCTACGTTGAGGTTTTTTCGATCTTTTTTACTTACAAGTTTTGTTCAAATGACACTTCTTTAAAAAATATTAAATAATTTATATAAAAACTATTAAACATTTCAAACTAGTTACGATATATAGTATGTAAGGCAGAGGTACTAGCCAATGCCAAGCTTTCCCACAAGGATGTGGGTCAAATAAAAACAATTCAAGGAGGAATTCCAAATGAGAATTCAACATAACATTTCAGCTTTAAACACTCACCGTAACCTTGGTTTCAACAACGCTCAAGCGTCTAAAAACCTAGAAAAATTATCTTCAGGTTACAAAATCAACCGTGCTGGCGATGACGCTGCTGGTTTAGCAATCTCTGAAAAAATGCGTGGACAAATCCGTGGTTTAGACATGGCTCAAAAGAACGCTCAAGATGGTATTTCTTTAATCCAAACTGCTGAGGGTGCATTAAACGAAACACATGCAATCTTACAACGTATGCGTGAATTAGCGGTTCAATCTTCAAACGATACAAACGTATCTAGCGACCGTGGTCACTTACAAAAAGAAATTGACCAATTAGCAAAAGAAATCACACGTATTGCAACTGATACTGAGTTCAACACGAAAAAACTATTAAGTGGTGGTTTCTCAGCACAGAAATTCCATATCGGTGCTAACAAAGATCAAAATACTTCATTAACAGTTGGAGACATGCGTGCTGCTGCATTAGATGTTGATGCGGTATCAATTTCTACACAAGCTAATGCAAATAATGCAATTTCAACATTCAATGCTGCACTTGAAACAGTTTCAACTGAACGTGCTAAATTAGGTGCTATTCAAAACCGTTTAGAGCACACAATCAACAACTTAGGCGCAACTTCTGAAAACTTAACAGCTTCTGAATCTCGTATCCGTGATACAGATATGGCAAAAGAGATGATGGGCTTCACTAAGAACAACATCTTAATGCAAGCTGCACAATCTATGCTTGCGCAAGCTAACCAGCAGCCACAAGGCGTATTACAATTATTAGGGTAAAATAATTTAAACTAAGATTAGCTTCCGGATTAATTCGGAGGCTAGTTTTTTTTTTGTCTAAATGATTATATTTGTCCATTAAACATACGGATAAATATTATGTTTAGAAAACTTTATGCATTACAATCAATCTTAATTCTTTATAACTATTGCCGATATTAATAAAAGAGGTGAATTAAGATTTATGGCGAACGTAGACATTCAATATTTATATAAGGAAAATAATATCAAATCTGTAATGATAAATGGATACTTACTTCACAGTAAATATAACCCTGAAAAAGAAGTTTTAAACTTCCTCGAAAGAGGAATTCAAAAGGATGCTTTGAATATTATTTTTGGTTACGGTTTAGGATATTCAGTGGGAGCTTTAAAAGAGCTACAAATAGACAAAGAAAAAATTTTGTTTATAGATCCAATCGAAGCGTTCAGCAAATTTAATGAAAATAATTTCGATGTTATATTTACAACCGATTTAAAATTCATAAATGAATGTATTCAAAAGAAGGTAAGCTATTATAGTAAAAATATTAATATTATATGCGCACCTAATTATGATAAAATATTCCCGCAGTTATTTAAGGATATTTTAAAAGAAATAAAAGATATTCAAAATTTAAATATAATTTATTTTAATACAACTCATAAGCTAGGTACCCTATGGCAAGAAAATAGCCTCAGAAATATGTTGTATATATACGAGTCAAATTCCTTAAATATGTTGAGAAAGTATTATAATAAACCTGTAATTGTAGCCTCAGGGGGTCCTTCATTAACAAAGCAATTAAATCTTTTATTAGAAATTAGGGAAAGTATAATATTAGTCGCTGCTGGATCTACGGTAGGATCTTTGCTCGAAGCCAATATTGAACCAGACTATATAGTTACAATTGATGGGTCAGAGATTAACTTTACGCGTCATTTTAAGGATATAAAGTTAACCAAAGCTTCACTCATTTTTTCAGCTACAAGCCGTTTTAATATACAAAAAGAATTTAAAAGGAATAAATTCGCCTTTGTGGAACCAAAGGAAAACAACTATCAAAAATATATTAATAATCTATTTAATATAAATTTGCCGATAATTCAAGGCGGAGGGTCGGTAGCTAATTTTTCACTAAGCATAGCAAGATACATTTCAAGCGGTCCAATTGCTTTAATTGGGCAGGATTTGGCCTATACGGGTAATAAAACTCATGCAGATAACAATAAAAATGCTCAAATAATTGATGAAAATTATTTAAAAGAAAATGATGCATTTGAAGTAGATGGTTTTTTTGGAGACAAGGTAGTAACAGATTATCCATTTTACTCAATGAAAACTAGTTTTGAACAAATAATGTTGGATATAGAAGGGAAAGATAAAATTTTTAATTGTACTGAGGGCGGAGTAAAAATTCAAGGAATGCAACAATTATCTTTTAATCAATTCATAGAGACGTTTGTAAATACTAAAGATACTATTGAATTAATTTCTCTACAGACCAAAAATAGAGACTATAATAAATATGTAAATATACTTAGAAATGAACTTATTAATTATAGTAAAATCGTTGATCAGTATAAGATAGCATTAAAAGCCTTAGAAAAAAATCGAACGAAAACATTTTTTACAGATGCAACATTAACAAAACTTGATAATGTTGATAAAAAAGTAGAAGTTTTAAAAAGTAATGTAATGATGGATAGAATTATAGATCCTATTACATTAGATATTATGACAAAATACAAGGCAACAGGTGAAGAAACAGCTTTACAAAAATATAAAAGAGTATACCAACAAAATGTAGATTTGTATACGAGATTGTTAGATGCTACCAAAACAACAATGGGGTATGTACAAGATTCCCTTGAAGAAGCAAAAGAAAGTGGAGGCCTATTATGAATGAATCAAGAGAAATTTTAGAACTAGAAGAAAGTGTAGGAACATATCTGAAAAATGTTCCGAACGGGGTTATATATATAGCAAATTCTTTGAAGGAAGATGAATTGTACAAAGGTTTAAAAGCTATTTCTGATTTCTCTGAAGGAATGATGTGGTTAAATGATGCCACACGTATTTTAAAAAATAATGGTAAAAATATTTTTATTGACTTTACAAAAATAGAAATTTATTTAGTAGAAATAAATGAAGGTTTAGAAAAAGAAGATTATTTATTAGTAGCAGATTTATTTGAATATGAAATCTCCCCTTTCTTTCAGGCGATAAATGGATAGAGAGGTGTTTACATTAGATTGGCAAAGAGATTTTGCTAAAAATAATGAAATGACTTTATCATTAAACGGTACCCAATTATATAGTAAATATAAGCCTAAAGAAGGCGCATTGAATTGGATTCAATCTGAAATTGATTTAGATGCTGAAAAATATGTGTTAATAGGACTAGGTCTAGGATATCATTTAGAGCATTTATTAAATCTTGTAGGTGATAAAAAGGTATATGTTTATTATTTTGATGAAGTGGAATTAAGTATATTTCTTGAGATACAATGTAAAAATGTTTTCCGATATGAAAATGTAGAGTTAAGGAATGAAATAAAAGATTTGACATTAAATGAAAAAATGCAAATATTAATTCCTAATGCTTGGATTAAAGGAATTGGTGAAAAGCACCCCTTATTTAAAGCTTTAAATGTAATTAAAATTAATCAGTTATCGTATAGACTAACTAAAGAAAAAATGATAGAAAATTTTAATAGTAATATTTTAAGTAATAGTGATGTTATTTCAAATATAAATCCAAAAAGGATAGGATGTTTAGTTGCAGCAGGTCCTTCTCTTGATGAAACTGTCGTATGGTTAAAAGAAAATCAAGACTTTGTTGATATTTTTGTAGTAGGGGCAGCACTCAAAACGGTTTCAAAAAATAAAATTATACCAACTGGTGTAGTTATAAGTGATGCGAGTGATTTAATAAAAAGACAATTTGATGGACTAAAGTATGATGGACCATTGTATCATCTATGTACAGCAAATTCAGAGACAATAAAATTAATGAGTGGAAAGAAACATATTTTATTTCAAAAAGGTTTCAGTTTTGCAGAAGAAGCGGCAAAAAAAAATGGTTCGCCATTAATTGATGTTGGTGGTTCTGTAGGTACAGTCACCTTTAGTTTATTAGAACAATTAGGTTATCAAACGATTGTTTTATTTGGTCAAGATTTAGGGTTTCCAAATGACCGTACTCATTCAGAAAATTCCACATCTAATACAAACGTGAAATTAAAAGATATTAAACGGAAACTTAAAGCAAATGATGGAAGTATGATAAATACTAATTCAATGCTCTATTCATTTTGGAACTGGTATGAAGAAAAATGTCAAAGTATTAATATTGATGTTTTAAATACTGCTAGTAAGGGTGCCAAAATTTCTAATGTCAAGTTAATAAATAAGATGGAGTTTGAACAACTAATTCAAAAAAACATAAACCAAATTGGAGATTGAAAAATGAAAAAGGTATTAGTAACCGGAGCTGATGGTTTCATCGGCTCGCATTTAACAGAACAGCTTATTCGCGAAGGCTTTGATGTCCGAGCATTTTGCTATTACAATTCATATAACTCTTGGGGCTGGCTAGATCATGCACCTCGAGAAATTAAATCTGAGCTAGATGTATTTTCGGGGGATATTCGTGACCCCTATGGTGTAAAGGAAGCAATGAAAGACTGTACACATGTGTTAAACTTGGCTGCACTCATTGCCATTCCATATTCTTATCATTCACCAACAACCTATGTCGATACAAATATTAATGGTACATTAAATATCGTTCAGGCAGCACGTGAGTTAGGTATTGAAAAAGTGGTCCATACTTCAACAAGTGAGGTTTATGGAACAGCACTTTATGTTCCGATTGATGAAGACCATCCATTACAAGGGCAATCGCCTTATTCAGCATCAAAAATTGGTGCCGATCAAATGGCGCTATCCTTTTATCGCTCATTTGATACACCAGTAGCCATTATACGCCCGTTTAATACTTATGGTCCTAGACAATCTGCACGTGCAGTTATTCCAACGATAATAAGTCAATTAGCGAATGGTATGGATAAAATTAAGCTAGGTGCAATTAGCCCAACGCGTGATTTTAATTATGTAAAAGATACCGTACAAGGCTTTATTTCTGTAATGAAATCTGAAAAGTCAATTGGTGAGGTCACTAATATTGGCTCTAATTATGAGGTTTCAATTGGAGAAACAGCTGAAATGATTGCCGATATTATGGGAATTAATTTAACAATTGAAACTGATGAGCAACGCTTGCGTCCTGAGAAAAGTGAAGTAGAGCGTCTTTGGGCGTCAAACCAAAAGGCAAAGGATTTACTAGGTTGGGAACCACAATATGGTGGTAAAGAAGGATTTCGTCGAGGCTTAGAGGAAACAATCGAGTGGTTTACCAATCCCAAAAATTTAACTCAATATAAGGCAGATGTATATAATATATGAACAAACAATGGATGCAATTTGCTGAACAAGTGAAAAAATTGTACGATAAAGATTTTGTCCCTTTACATGAACCGACATTCAACGGAAAAGAACTGGAATATGTAACAGACTGTGTGACAACGGGTTGGGTGTCATCAGTAGGTGCTTATGTAACGAAGTTTGAAGAAGAGCTTGCAAAATTTGTCGGAGTTAAACGAGCTGTTGCTGTCGTAAATGGTACTGCAGCACTACATATTGCATTAAAGGTAGCGGGGGTAGAGGCAGATGACGAAGTGCTGATGCCTTCGCTTACTTTTATTGCAACGGCAAATGCAGTAAGCTACTGTAACGCCGTACCACACTTTATTGACGTACATGAAGAGACTTTAGGTGTTGATCCGTTTAGGCTAAATCTATATTTACAAGAGATTTCTGAAATCCGAGATAATGAACTATACAATAAGCAAACAAATCGTCGTATTAAGGCATTAGTACCAATGCATACATTTGGTCATGCCGTACATTTAGATGAGCTTATGGCATTAACTAATAAATATCATTTAGTATTAGTTGAGGATGCAGCCGAATCTTTAGGTACTTATTATAAAGGCAAGCATACAGGCAGTTTTGGTAAAATCAATGCCATGAGCTTTAATGGTAATAAAATCATTACGACTGGCGGCGGTGGCGCGATTTTAACCGATGATGAAACACTTGCTGATTATGCTAAGCATATAACAACAACAGCAAAGGTACCCCATAAGTGGGAATATGCTCATGATGAAATTGGTTATAATTATCGTATGCCAAATATTAATGCCGCGATTGGTTGTGCACAATTAGAAAAGTTAGAGCTGTTTTTAGTTCAAAAAAAAGCATTAGCTAATATATACGAAGAACTTGTAGCTCATTTAGATGATGTAACACTATTTACAGAGCCAACACATAGTGATAGTAACTATTGGTTACAGACATTGAAACTAGGGGATTCATTAAATCGAGATGAAGTGTTAACGTTTTTAAATGAGCAAGGTGTAATGAGCCGTCCAATTTGGCAGCCAATGCATGAGTTAGAAATGTATAAGTTCGGTCCGATGATGGATTTGGCTATGACGAATGATATGAAAAGAAGGCTTGTGAATATAGCGAGTACGCCGCTTGAGGTGAAATAAATGAAACGTAAAATTTGTGTAGTAACGGGGACAAGAGCGGAATATGGTCTGCTTTCTAATGTTATGAAGCTATTTCAAGAAGACAGTGAGTTTGAGCTACAAATAATTGCTACAGGGATGCATTTGTCTTATGAATTTGGTTTAACCTATCAGCAAATAGAAGAAGATGGCTTTCAAGTTAATGAAAAAGTTGAAATGCTGTTATCAGCCGATACATCAACGGGCGTTGTAAAATCAATGGGCCTTGCAACAATTGGGTTTGCAGATGCTTACGAGCGTTTAAATCCTGAATTAATCATTATATTAGGAGATCGCTTTGAAATGTTAGCTGCCGCACAAACGGCATTAATCATGCAAATCCCAATTGCACATATACATGGCGGTGAATGCACTTTTGGTGCCTATGATGATGCAATTCGTCATTCCATTACAAAAATGGCGACTTGGCATTTTACAAGTACTGAAGGACATCGAAATCGTGTCATTCAATTAGGTGAGTTTCCAGAGCGGGTTTTTAATGTAGGAGCAATTGGCATTGATCATACGTTGCAATTAAATTTAATGGACCGGTCAACAATTTATAAAGAGCTAACTATTAATGAAGATAAACCATTCTTTTTAATTACATATCATCCAGAAACTAATGGCGATTTTATAGGGATAAATATTTTATTGGAAGCTTTAGCGAGTTATCAGTATGATTACCACTTTGTTTTTACTAAATCGAATGCTGATAATGGTGGTAGAGAAATTAACGAGCAACTTCAAAAATATGTTTTTGCAAACAAAGAGAACGCACAGTTATATGATTCACTAGGGCAAAGGAGATATTTAAGTGCCGTGAAAGCGGCAACGCTGGTTATTGGCAATTCTTCAAGTGGTTTAATTGAAGTACCTTATTTAAAAACACCTACAATTAATTGCGGGGAGAGACAGAAAGGCAGAGAGCGACCGGCTTCGGTAATTGATTGTGATTTGTCTATTGAATCTATTAAATTTGCTATTGATTATGCATTATCCAATGAAATAGCGTATGAGGAAATATTTGGTAATGGTCTTACAGCCAATAAAATTTATGAACAACTAAAAGGAATTTCAAACTATAAAGTGCAAAAGGAGTTTTATGATTTATGACTTATATCATCGCAGAAGCAGGTGTCAATCATAACGGTTCTTTTGACATGGCTAAACAGCTTGTTGATATAGCAAAAGAAGCTGGAGTAGACGCTGTAAAGTTTCAAACGTTTAAAGCTGAAAATCTAGTAACTAAAAATGCTCAGCAAGCTGACTATCAAAAAGAAAACTTGAAGGAGTATATTTCGCAATTTAATATGCTGAAAAAACTAGAGCTGACATTTGAAGAATTTACTTCACTTCAACAATATTGTGTGGACAAAGGAATAGAATTTTTATCGACACCTTTTGATTATGAAAGTGTCGATTTTTTATTCGATGAGCTAAAAGTTAAAACTGCAAAAATCCCATCAGGTGAATTGACGAACGCCCCATTTAATTATGCAATTGCAAAGAAAAAAAAGCCGATTTTTTTGTCTACGGGAATGGCAACAATCGACGATATTCATGAGGCACTTAGCTATATTGCATTTGGATTAGCGAATAAGACTGAGATGGAGCAAGTGGCAGATTTTTATACAACACAAGAGGCAAAACGATTGCTTCAACAATATGTTACTATTCTTCACTGCACGACAGAGTATCCTGCCCCATTGGATACGATTAACTTACATGCCATGGCAAAATTGCAACAAGAGTTCCATGTACCAATCGGCTTATCTGATCATTCCGAAGGAATAGCAGTTCCTACAGCAGCGGTTGCATTAGGTGCAACGGTTATTGAGAAACATTTTACATTAGATAAAACTTTAGAGGGTCCGGATCATGTTGCATCTTTAGAACCAGAAGAATTGAAACAAATGGTAAAGCAAATTCGAGAGGTTGAACAAGCATTAGGTAATGGGCATAAAGTACCGACAGCTATTGAATTGAAAAATCGAATTCCGGCGAGAAAGAGCTTAGTTGCTAGAATGGCTATTGAAAAAGGAAAGTTATTTACTGCAGAAAATTTAACTGTAAAACGTCCAGGAAGTGGAATTGCTCCTTCGAACTATTGGGCATATATTGGCAAACAGGCTGAAAAATCCTATGATAAGGATGAACTTATTAATGAATAAGCCGCTAATTGTTATTGGGAATGGTGGACATGCGGCTGTCTTAACTGAAACTTTAATTGCACAGGGGGAAATGATACTTGGCTTTACTACCCCAACTGAAGAAGCCAATCGGTTTGGATTGAACTATTTAGGTACAGATCAAGTCATCCACAATTATTCTCCAAAGGCAATTGAGTTAGTATTAGGTATTGGTATGCTAAAACCTGCATCATTCCGAGAAGTACTATTTAAAGAACTAAAAGTAAAGGGCTATCGTTTTAAATCTGTTATTCATTCTGCCACAAACATTGCGCCTTCTGTAATTTTAGGTGAAGGTGTACAACTTATGGCCGGTGCAATTATTCAAACTGCAACTGTTATAGCCGATAATACGATTATAAACACAGGTGCAATAATTGATCATGATGGCATAATCGGGGCACATGTACATATTGCACCAGGAACAAAGATCTCAGGTGACGTTCGAATTGGAAATAGTACGCATATAGGAACAGGCACAACGATTATTCAAGGAATTCATATTGGAGACAGTTGTCTAATTGGTGCGGGTTCTGTTGTAGTGAAAAATATAAATAATAATACAAAGGCATATGGTGTACCAGCAAAGGAAGTGTAATCAATTGAATAATTGGAAAAAAATCATAGTAACGGAGCATCAAACGCTATTTGAAACAATGAAAATCATCGATCAAACATCCTTGCAATTTGCTGTCGTAGTAGATAACAATTACCGACTACTTGGAACAGTAACAGATGGTGATATCCGACGCGGTATATTGCGTGGAGAAGGACTGGAGGTACCCATTACTGCGATTATGAATAGTCGTCCAATAAGTGCAAAAATAGGTTGGCAATCTAGCGAATATAAAAGATTAATGAATTCAAAAAAATTGAAGCAGCTACCTATTATTGATGAGTCGAATCGAGTAATCGACATTTTATTTATTGATAAATTAGAATCACCTATTAATAAGAATCTAGTAATTTTAATGCTTGGTGGATTAGGCACAAGGTTACGTCCACTTACAAATGATGTTCCAAAGCCAATGCTAAAGGTTGGAAATAAACCAATTGTAGAGACGATTGTTGACGGTTTTAAACAATTCGGCTATACAAACTTTATCTTTTCGGTAAATTACAAAAAAGAAGTGATCCAAAGTTATTTCCAAGCTGGTGAGGAATTTGGTGTGACGATTGAATATGTGGAAGAAGAAAAACGCATGGGCACAGCTGGAGCACTTTCATTACTTAAAAATCGACCAACCGAGCCCTTTTTTGTCATGAATGGTGATTTATTAACTCAAGTAAATTTTAAACAATTAATGCAGTTTCACAAAGAGCAGCAGGCTATTGCGACAATGTGTGTCAGAGAGTATGAATTTCAAGTTCCTTATGGAGTTATTGAGACGGTTGGCACTGATTTACTGAGTATTAAGGAAAAGCCAGTTCATAGAAGCTTTGTAAATGCAGGAATTTATGTGCTAAGCCCGGAAGTTTTTGATTATATCCCGACGGATACGTTTTATGATATGCCAACATTGTTTGAAAAGCTGGTTGAGCATGGCAAAAAGACATCTGTTTTTCCGATACATGAGTATTGGTTGGATATTGGGCGTGTAGATGATTTTGAACGTGCAAATGAAAAAGTTAAGGAGATGTCTCATGAATCCTAAAATTTTGGCAGTTATTCCAGCCCGTGGTGGTTCAAAAGGTGTTCCGCGAAAGAACATTAGAGATTTAGCAGGAAAACCATTAATTGCATGGACAATTGAGGAAGCAAAAAAATCAAAATATATTGATCGACTGATTTTATCTTCGGAGGATGATGAAATTATTCAGGTTGCAAAACAATATGGATGTGAAGTGCCTTTTAAACGTCCAATCGAATTAGCGACAGATGAAACACCAGGTATCGACCCGGTACTTCATGCAATAGAACAGTGTCCTGGATATGATTATGTTGTGATGTTACAGCCAACTTCACCATTCAGAACAGCATATGATATTGATGGGTGTATAGAAAATTTATTAACTAATGATGAAGATTTCTGTGTTTCTGTTTCAGTATCAGAACAAACACCTTATTGGATGTATACAATAGAAGGTGGAAAACTAGTCTCTTTGCTATCACAAGAGAAGGTAGCAACTAGACGACAAGATTTACCGGAAAGTTATATCCTAAATGGAGCAATATATATGGCAAAGGTTGATAAGCTTATTAAAGAAAAATCCTTTTTAACTTTAAATACAGTTGGGTTTTTGATGAATTCTAATAACTCGATGGATATTGATTCTGAGGAAGATTTTTTATATTGTGAAGTATTAATTAACAAAAACAAGTAATTTAATGACAATAATTTAGGAGTTATAAATAATACTATGAACTATCTGTTGTAGTTAAAAAAAGCGGATTAGATTATTTAACCCGCTTTAATTATGGCGTAGGACTATATAGACATTATCTATCTTTTTAAGTTATTAATCATTTATCTAATTGGCAGACCACCCTATTTTTCTGAAAACTAATTTTGATATTAAGAAATCGTCTATTTGGATAATGGAATTTATCATGTTGTAATATATGAATCAGCTTACAGGTGGTGGAAAGTGAATTTATATTTATTTCATAGTTTAAGAATTATGTGCCTGTTATAACTTGAATTCTTTAGTATTCGAGTTATTATTTGAATTACATTATAAATGAGGGGAAATAAATGAAACATAAGATTATTCAAATTAAGATGCTTCATACAAAACTTCAAGATTTCAATCATTGTGAAGATGTATTGGGGGTTATTAATAAATTGGGGAGTATAGCGAAAACAGAAACATATTATATTGCTAAAAGTACATATTTATTTAATGCAGAGCGAAATAAAGAAGCAAGGAAAATTATTCATGAGGGATTATTAAAATTTTCATATTCTTATGGCCTTCATTTTAATGCAGTTTTTAATTATTTTAAATTAAATGATTTTGGTAAAGTATTTGAGCATTTAGGTCAATGCTATATATATGCTACTGATGAAGGACATAAAGAATTAGACGGTATTTTACAAGAAATACTATCCGAAATAAATTCTAACAATCTAATTCCAATTAGTGAATTAGAGATGTTAGTTGAGCAGTTAAAAAAAGTAATAAATCAAACGGATGGAAGAATGTATCCAATTGATAGGTACGGGGATAGTTTAATTAGAAAAGTATTAGATAAAGGAACAAAGTATGAAAATTTAACTAATTTGTATAAAACATTATTAATTAACGATATTAATAGTCTAATTAGATATTATGTGAAATCGGAAAGATTTATGGGGAGAGAAGGGTTAGATTTTAATTTTGAATTTAATCAAAAAACAATGATTCCAGTATCATTAATGTCAAACGACACGAAAGTAACATTTAAATGGAACGGTGAAGAATACAAAGATGCAAAATTAAATTTAACACAATACAATTATTTGAATTTTGATAAAGGTAAATTAACTATTACATCAGATAAGCCTATATTTGTTGGGAAGCCAATAAAGTGCGAAGATGAGTTAAAACCTCAAAAGTTAGTAATGCATATATTTATTGACGGCTTATCTGGAACATTTTTGGAAGAAAATAATCCATCGTTACTTATTCCTAATATAAAAAAATCATTTGTTAATATTTATGAGAATAAAAATTGTTATGCAGCAGCAGATTGGACTTTTCCTAGTAACGCCGCAACAGTAACAGCAACAGACTTTACTAAACACGGACAGTATCACCCAACATTTAATCATGATTTTTCAATTAAACGAAAATCATTAATAGAGACAATTAGAGAAAATGGCTATTTTACAACATCTATTGGCGGAGATTGGAGAGGAACACCCATTCAAGGCTATGGAAAAAGCTATGACCGTGTTGTTTTTAAAAATTCAGTAGGGGGTTTTGGTGTAAGTGAAATCATAGAAGAGGTAATTGACCATCTAGAAGCTTTTGAAGATAAAAACAATTATATTTGGATTACGATACCTGACTTGCATGATGTTGCTGATGAAATTTATTTTTCACCATTAAGCCAAATGAAATTAGGTTTCCAAGAGAGAATCTCTTCTAATATGGGAGCCACTTCTGTTCAAACAGATTATAGTGAGGCAAAGGTTAATCGATATTCTAAAGAATTAAATCGAATTGACTTACATTTGGGTGTATTATTTGATTATTTAAAGAAAAAATATTCAGAAGATGAAATGTTAATTATCGTTCACTCCGATCATGGTCAAAAATACTTATCTAATAATGAAAAGCATTTTTTAAATGATTACCGTACAAAGGTACCATTTTTCTTAATGGGAGCTGGTATTGAAAATAAAATAAGCGAAACTTTAATGAGTAATTTAGATATTTATCCTACAGTTTTAAAGCTGTTAAATATTCAAAATGAACAATTGAATTTAGATGGAGGTATATTAAAAGATTTTGGAGGTGAACATAGGGAATTTGCTATAGCTGAAACAATTCACCCTAATCAAGTGTATCAAATTGCTTTTAATTTTGAATGGGGAACAATTCATTTTAAAACTAAAGAATTGGTAGATTCAGTTGGCATGGTTGAATTTGAAAATTATTCTTTTGATATAAATAGCAAAAAAGAAATTTCAGATGAATTAAAAAATGATTCCATGGAAACTGTAATGAGTTGGATTGAGAATAATAGGCTGCATTTACAAAAATAGATTAATCTTACTCTGTATTCCTCTTATTTGTGTTTTAATAAGGGATGAAGAAAAACTAAAAGTAGGAGATAAGGAAGATTTTGATAGAGTAAATAGTAGTATTTTTTAGCTGAGCCAGCTGAAAGAAGCTGGTTCTTTGGAAAAGAAGAATTGAATAGGAGTTTTAAAAAAAATGAGGATTAGATTTGACATCCAAGAATAGTTTTAAGTTAAAGGAGGAATCCTAGTGATTATAACGGAGGTATCATTGCCCGATAGAAAACTAACAATTATTAATCCGCCTGCTTGTTTACTTGAAATTTATTTGGGGGACAAATTAATTTTACTAATCACTAGAAAAATTAAACTTTGCTAAAATATTATTAATGGATGCCAAAAGGGAAACTTCTATTAGTAATTTAACAAGTCGGATGAAGAGGTCTTTATTTTGAAAAAATCAAGTATTAACTTTAAATATAAAATGAACCAAGCTCAAGAAAAGAAGTTACCTCGAAAAAAAATATATGAAAACATTCATTTTGTAAAAATGCGATTTGCTTCAATTATTTCAGAACCAATTCACCATCTTTCATTAGTAGGTGGAATGACAAATGATAATTTTAAGGTAACTACTTTAACAAATACATATTTTGTTAGAATCCCTGGTTCGGGGACATCTACTATAATTAACAGGCAAAATGAGCTCTATAATATTAAAGAAATTCAAAGATTAGGTATTGATGCTCCTATCATATATTGTGACAGTTTAAACGGTTTTAAAATAACAGAATATATTCCGAATAGTGAGGTACTTTCAAAGTATAGGGCGAGACTACCTAATAATTTGGAAAAATCAGCAAATTTATTACGGAGATTACATCAGTCAAATGTAAAATTTATTAACAAATTTGACTTTAAAGAAATATTGATACAATATACAAAATCACTTAAGAATCCTGTTTCTTATGAAAATTATCAAAGAACATATGATAATATACAATATATTCATAAATGGTTATTATCAGATTTTGAATATTGTGAAGCTCCCTGCCATAATGATCTGGTTCCAGAAAATCTTTTGTTAAATGAAAAGAACAAACTATTTTTAATTGATTGGGAATACTCTGGATTTAACGATTATTACTGGGACTTAGCTTCGTATTTACTAGAATGTGAAGCTAATAAGAAAGAGGGGATGATTTTCTTATCTGCATATTTAAATCGTGTACCTAATGAAAAAGACTGGGTTAAAATAAAAATTTTCCAAGCTTTTCAAGATATTCTCTGGTCTATTTGGGCTTTAGTAAAAGAAGAGGCAGGTTCTGGGGAATTCATAAATTATGGTAATAAAAGGTATAAAAGAGGGGTCGGGACACTAGAGGAGCTAATTGAATATGTTTAAGAAGTATTATATTGCTGGACTATGGATGGGCTTATTTGGAGGCATTTTATGGGGAGTTGATACAGTACTAATTGGATTAATATTAAGGCAACCAATTTTATCTACTTCATTATTTTTGGCACCCCTAGTCGTAACATTTTTACATGATGCCTTTTCGAGTGTATGGATAGGTATCCATCTCATACTAAGTGGGAAATTAAAACTTTTAAGAAGTACTTTACATAATAAATCTAGTTTCTATATTTTTATTGCAGGTATATTTGGTGGTCCCTTGGGTATGACAGGTTACATGATGGCAATTTATTATATTGGTCCTTCTTATACTGCAATTATTTCTGCTACTTATCCTGCTATTGGAGCGATTTTAAGTGTAATAATATTAAAGGAAAAGTTAACAATTAAAATGGGGCTAGGCTTTAGCTTGGCAATTTTTGCAACAATGCTATTAGGGATTACATCTTCAGAACCTACTAATAATCTTATACTTGGTTTTTTCTTTGCGATTTTGTGTGCAATTGGTTGGGGAACTGAGTCTGTAATAAGTGCATATGGAATGAGTAATAATATCGCTCCTGCAATTGCTTTATATTTAAGACAAACTACTTCAGCTGTAGTATTTGCTTTTATTATTATCCCAATAATTAATGGTTATGATCTAGTGATTGTTATTTTCGAGCAATATTCCTTACTGCTTTTTATTGTTATAACAGCCGTTGCTGGTACAATGTCCTATCTTTTTTATTATACTTCAATCCAAAGAGTAGGACCAATTAGAGCAATGGGATTAAATATTAGTTACTCTGCATGGGCAATACTAATTAGCTTATGTCTAGGGTTCAGTGTTTCATTTAAAGAACTGGGTTTAGCTATTGCTATCATATTAGGGTCACTATTAACAACTAATAAACCAAGGGAATTTTTAACTATACTCAATTTAGTAAGAAAGGATAAATAGGAATGAATGCAATAATTTTAGCAGCAGGACTTGGAACACGCTTTAAGGAATGGACCAAAGAAAACCATAAATCATTATTTCCAATTCAAGATATTCCTAATATTGAAAGAACAATTTGTTACTTAATAGAGGCCGATATTACATCTATTTATATAGTGACAGGCCATATGTCTGAGAAATTTCTTTATTTGAGCAAAAGTTATAAGCAAGTAAAACTGATTCATAATTTTAATTATGCCAATTATAATAGTATATACACTTTTTCATTAGTGTTGCCTTATTTTTCAAATTCATGGGTTATTGATGCTGATACAGTACTTACTGAGAATATTTTTAAAGATAATCCCCAAATGAGTACATACTATACTGTTTTACGAAATTTAACAACAATAGAATGGTGCCCAACTCTAAAAGATAACAAAATAGTAGATATTCTGATAACCGATGATACTTTACCATCCTTGTCTGGAATATCTTATTGGCATAATAATGAATGTAATGTGATAAAAAATATTTATAAAAAATATATGAATGAGCAGTATTTATTAAATAGTAAATTATATTGGGACGATATAGTAAGAGAAAATATAAGTTCGCTTAATATAACAGCAGTTAAGGTACCTAATTATTGGATATTTGAAATGGATACTCAAGAAGAGTATTTTGAAATTGTGAAATTTTTGAAAAATGATGGTGTTGCAGTAACTTGTAAAGAGCAAAGTAACTAAGATTTGTTCGTAAAAATTTCAATTTATATAATTATATGTAATGAATGCTAGAATTACTCAATTTAATTAAATGTAAAAGAGCTTTGGAGGAAACAAGTTATATAACAATGGCTCAGTATATTCTTTTTAATAAGAAGTTAAATTAATGAATTTCAGTTTTTCCATTCATTTGATGGAAGAAAACTGAAGTTCCTTTTTTTTTATCCGATATTATAAATAATAACGCTTGTATTGAATTCAAGGAGGATGGAAAGCATGCGTATTTCAGAAGATGCAAGTATACAAATAACTGAAACAAGCAAAGTACCTGTTATGAATAATTCAGCAAGAGGCACAGTAGAAAAGCATGGATTCGAAAATACTGATAAGAAAGAAATTTTATCAATCGAGCCGTTGTTGCAGAAAAAAAATGGAAATGATACAAAGGCAAAGGTCCAAGAGGCGGTTAATACAATTAACGATATGCTTGAGGTGAATAACAGTACATCTAAATTCATGTTTCATGAAGGACTAGAACGTTACTATGTAACAGTAGTGAATCGAGATACGGAAGAAGTAGTAAAAGAGATTCCCCCAAAAAAATTATTGGACGCCTTCTATGAAATGCAAAAAATGCTTGGCATGATTGTAGACGAAAAAATTTAAGTAGATTAACTAGCTAGAGGAGGAAATATATATGGTAATGCGAATTGGTGGATTAGCATCAGGTATGGATATCGATGCTTTAGTAGAAAAGTTAATGAATGCAGAACGAGCGCCATTAAATAAATTAACACAAAAGAAACAAACTTACGAATGGCAACGTGATGCGTATCGAGGGGTAAATACAAAGTTAAAAACGTTCGATACATATATTGCAGATAATTTAGTGTTGAAAACGTTGAATTCTAAAACTGCGTCTAGTTCGAATTCTTCATTAGTATCGGCAACTGCTACAGGCACAGCAACAGGAACTATTTCAATTGACGGTGTATCACAATTAGCAAAAGCTGCACGTGGTGTAAGTGATCGTCAAATAAATGCAACAGATTCGACTAAATTAACGGATATTGAAGACTGGGATTCTTCTGTGACATCAATTTCTTTAAAAGCTATCCAAAGTAATGGTCAAATGGCTTCAGAAGCAACAGAAATTAAATTTGACAGTAATACTACTGTTAGCCAATTAATAAGTAAAATTAACTCAAGCAACGCAGGTGTAAGTGCAGTCTTTGAAAATGGGAAATTATCAATTACTGCTAAAAATACAGGCGAAAATAAAACTGCTGGTGAAGGGGAAGTAGAAGTAACGGCAGGTGCAAGTGTGTTTGGAGTACTTGGTTTCGATGCTTTAAAAGGTCAATCAACAGGAACCTTAGCATCTGGTGGTTCTAATTCACGTTTTTCTGTAAATGGAATTGTAACCGAACGATCAACTAATTCATTTTCTATTAATGGTTATAACTTAACATTAAACAGTACTTTTAACGAGGCAGCAACACATAGCAAATTTACGGATGCTTCCAATACTAATTTAACACATACTACAAAAAATTTAGAATCGCTTTTAAGTTTATTATCAACAAAATATTCTGCTGGCCTAAATCCAGCGAATGAGTTTTCTATTCAAATTGAAGCTCTTAAACCAATATTAGATCAAGCCGTTTTAGATAAAGAAGCAGTTTTAAATACAGATAAAGCAGGATTAGCATTAACCCGTGATTATTTATTTCATAAAGATGAACTAAATAATTTGACTGCTGAAGCAAAAGATTTTGTTAATAGTTTAAATGCTGACCAACGAAAAAAATTAGCAGATATAGATGTGACAACAAATGATTTAACTTCTTTAAATTTAACAAGTGAGCAACAAAATAAATTTCAAGCCTTAAATGAAACAGATAAAACGGCTTTAACAGAATTAGAAGCATCTTATTTTGATAAAACTGCAGGCAGTATTTATGACTCTTTATCTACAAAAGCAAAAGATTTATTAAATTCTTATACAGCTGGTAGTAGTCTAGATGATAATACTGACTTAAGTACGGAAGAAAAAACTATACTAACTAATCTTTCAGAGGCTGAGTTAACATCACTTCGCGACGTAGATACAAACTCTAAACAAGTAAATCAAGCAACAGAAGCATTAAATCTTGTTAAAGCAGATGCAACTAACTTAATAAATACAGTAAATGCTTTTAATACAGCTCAAAGTACAGTGGATACAGCAGGTGCTTCACCATCCACAACAGTATCTACTGATGCAGTAACAATGACTTCTACTACAAACGTAGACGAAATGATGAACAAAATTAAAGAATTTGTAACGACATATAACGGTCTAATTAAAGGTTTGAATGACCAAACAAAAGAAACAAAATATCGTGACTATGCACCACTTACACCTGAGCAGAAGAAAGATATGGATGAAAATGAAATTAAGCTATGGGAAGAAAAAGCAAAAAGTGGCTTACTTCGCAATGATTCCGTAGTACGCAATGGCTTATCAAATATGCGTTCACTTATTTACCAGTCGAATCCAGGCATAGAAGGCTCAAAATATAATACATTATTTAATATTGGCATCACTACTTCTAAAAGCTATAATGACGGTGGAACACTTGAAATTGATGAAGCTAAGTTAAGAAAAGCAATAGAAGAAGATCCAGATGCAGTTGAGCGATTATTTAAAAATAGTGGTGGACAAAAGTCAGATCCTGCTTATGGCGGTTCAGATACTCGTGGGTATTTTGAAAAACTACGAGAATCAATGAAGTCATTAGAAGTAAATATCGAGAAAAAAGCGGGTCGATCCACAATGACGGACGCGCAATATGCAATTGGTAAAAGCTTAATTGATAATGAGAAGCGAATTGATACATGGCAAAATAAATTGAAAAATATCGAAGCCCGCTATTGGAAGCAATTCACAGCGATGGAGACAGCCATTAACAAAGCAAACCAACAATCATCTATGTTCATGCAAGGATAATATTTTTTGGGTGGCGGAAAATGGATAATATACAACGGATTTTACAAGTTTCGGCAAAATTATATCAGCATTTAGCAAGTTTGCCGGAAGAAGAAAAACGAGATGAATATATTGAGAAGATTAACAGTTTATTAGATGAGCGTGGTCTAATTATGGAACACTTGCTACGTGATCACTTTGTACTGGATATTAATAACAAATCGCACGCCATGCTTGCTGAGTTAGATAAAGGCATACGCGAGCGTTTAAACAAAGTAATGAAAGTAATTCAAAAGGACTTAAAGGATTTACAAAATGCAAAAAAGCATGAGCAACAATATATGAATCCATATGCGAATGTCCAAGTGATGGACGGTCGTTATTATGATAAAAAAAAATAAGACGAATAGCAGTAAAAGGAGTGTCAACATTGACAACACAAACAAATGCTTTCAATGCATACAAACAAAATAGTGTGACAACTGCTTCCCCTGGTGAACTGACATTAATGTTATATAACGGGTGCTTAAAGTTTTTAAATAAAGCGAAGCAGGCAATTGCTGATAAAAATATAGAAGCGCGTAACTATAATATTCAGCGTTCGCAAGCAATTATTGGGGAATTTATGTCTACACTTAACATGGACATCGAAATTTCGAAACAAATGCTACCACTCTATGAATATATGAATCGTCGCTTGACGGAAGCAAACGTTCAAAATGATGCAGCAATTATCGAAGAAGTAGAGGGTCTAGTAACAGAATTCCGCGACACATGGAAAGAAGTTATCAAAATTACTCGTCAACAGCAATATGGTACTGTAGGACAAGTATAATTATCATAAATAAATCGAACCGTTATTAAAAAGACTAAATTCTTTTAATAGCGGTTTTTTCATATAATATAAAGATATTTAATAGACTGTAGCGTATCGTTGAATATTCAATTAAATTTTTGTTAATTAAACTGATATTCAAGATTGCTTTCACCGATATGTTTTATTCAGCACAGGCGGCATGCGCGGTAAACTTGGTGCGGATATCAATCGTATTAACAAGCATATGGATACTAAAATATAAGAGTGTACTCCTAGGAGACGCTCTTTTTTATAGTTAATTTTGTAAACTTTAAATTCCATAATATTCAAATAAATATTGAAAATTATAGGTAATTATGTCTATAATGTAAATAATTAGGCGGTTAATATTTATATAATCATTTGGATGCTAACTTACTAAGAAAACATTTTCAATGCAACCCCACGATATTCTCTAAATACAAACTTCCATATTTAAGCTAGCGTTCATGAATATTCAAAAGATAATATTGAACCCCCAATAAAAATAAATCCAATTTAAAATACTTTAAAATTACTGCTTTTAATTTTTTTATATTACTGGAATTACATAATAGAGTGGCTTTTTACTTTACGGTAAAGGAGGTGGTGATTCATGTGAAAAGAGGAAGTTAAAAACCCCAAGTGCTCATCCTGATAAGAAAACACTTGAGGTCGGTCGTGCTGGAGTATACCAGCTTAATGTTAGTATACTCCTTTTCTTTTCAATTGATAACTATAATTTTTAAAAGGAGTATGAAAAAATGTATAAAAATTATCTATTAAATGCATGTGCTTTAGTACCTAAATTTGATCATTTTAACAACCCTTATACTATTATTGTTACTTCAAATGGATATGAACGAGTTGATTTAACACCTAGGCAATTAATTGATACAGAACTGAAAGAAAATGGTACAAGTTTAAAAGGAGCAAAGGAAGCAGCAAAAGCAATTCTTGGAAAGACCTCTGTACCTCCTATTTTTATACCGAGATCGCTCTTTCCTCATGTATGGTTTTCAACCGAATCCACTCGCAATGAATCGTGTTACTATTTCGCTTTACATCATGTTCAAAATGCAGAGAAAGTGCCCTCTTCGTCTGAGACAACTAGAGTAATACTTCGTGATGGGCGTGAATTCGAAGTTAAAGTATCACGAAGTAGATTTATTCAACGATGGAACAAAGCAAGCAGCTATTTTGCTCAGACTTTTTTTAACCAGTTTATTATTCAGCCTCGTTACTTGAAACCGGAAGAGAAACTAGTGTTGAAATGTGCAGAAGTAAGTGAAAGCTACTTAGTCGACTAAATCATATTAATGTAGAGTTTGTATGTAAAGGAGGACTATATGCGGATTTTGAATTTTTATTTAGTGAATCATAATACAGTGAGCATGGTGCCGATCGTTGCAGAAAACGGGAGGTTATATACAGTTGTTTTTGAGCGGGAGCATATGGCAGTCGTGGGGAAATCTCCATCTATGTTAATACAGGAAAGTAAGCAATTTTATCGGAAGCCGCCAACCGGGCATTTGCTGACACGTAAATGGGGGAGCATTGGTAACGTAAATGATAAGCAAGTACAGGCAAATTTTCAATTCACGAAAAAATATTTATAATTATCCGCCCTTTTCACTCATCATTTGGTGAGTGTTTTTTTGTGGAGAGAAAATTATAATTTATTTTAGTTTTATAGTTATTTCGTAATGATTTTAAAGTAAAAACTTTTTTATAAAATAGCAATTAAGCACATAGACAATTCCTGGTATTCTGCATGATAATGTGGGTATGGAAGATGTAGGAACGAAGGCAAGGAGGAAGGAAAATGGGATTTAAAAGAACTGAAGGTTTTCGCTTTACTTTTGGTACGCCGATTGCAGCGAAATATACTGTATTAATCGATGGCAAACAACAAACGAAGCACGCATGTGAAATTATAGATGTGAGTCCGCATGGCATGAAAATGTTTTCTTCTCATGAAATTGGTGAAAATACTAATTATCTGGTGCAACTGGAACTTGAATTTATTTTAGACGAAGTATTGATAAAGGCAATTGGGGAAATTGTATGGAAAAAGAAATACGGTGGAAAATATCAGTATGGTCTCATTTTTGAGAACCAGCCAGGCATTGAAAAATTGATCGTCAGTGAGTTGAAAATTCGCCGTAAAAAAGAGGTTAGCCGCAAGTAATCATTTCTTGACAAATGTTTGAAATGTCCCAACAGCTTGTCTATTCTTATCGATATTTAAAACTACATGTCGAAAAATGAAAAAAGTTTTCAGAAGCAACAGGAGTTTTTTAAAGTATGTAGAATTAGTAAGTATAGCCGTAATGAAGGAGGAGTTCACATGCTAAACTTTAACATTCGTGGTGAAAATATCGAGGTAACTCCAGCGATTCGAGATTATGTGGAGACAAAAATTGAAAAGGTAGAACGTTATTTTAATGAAGATTTAAATGCAAATGCTAACGTCAATCTAAAAGTTTATAATGATAAACAAACAAAAGTAGAAGTAACTATTCCAATGAAGAATTTAACGCTTCGAGCAGAAGAGCGCCATAATGATATGTATGCTGCTGTTGATTTAATCGTCGACAAGCTTGAGCGTCAAATCCGTAAACATAAAACGAAAGTAAATCGTAAATTCCGCGATCGCGAAGGTACAGGACTATACTTCGCAAATGTGACATCGCAATTGGAAGCGAACTCGGAGTCATCCGATGAAGAATATACAATTGTTCGTACAAAACAATTTGACCTGAAACCGATGGATCAAGAAGAAGCAATTTTGCAGATGAACATGCTTGGCCATGATTTCTTTATTTTCACAGATGCTGAAACAGACAGTAAAAATATCGTCTATAAGCGTAATGACGGAAAGTACGGCTTAATCGAAACGAACTAAATGAACTAGCACAAACGGATTGCCTGTAATGGGTAGTCCGTTTTTATATAGGGCCGTGAATGTTTAATATGAACGGTTATTAAGCGACACTATGTTTTAAGAACTTCCTAAATGATCTATTCTATACTCATATTTCCAACAGTCTATTTGCACCACCCCTATATATAATGCTAAAATATAATTTGAGACTATTATTGGGAAGTGACCAATTCGATGGCAAACATATTAAATAAATTATTTGATTTCAATAAAAAAGAAGTAAAGCGTTTAGAAAAGACTGCAGATAAAGTAGAAGCATTAGCAGGGCAGTTTGAAAGCCTTTCTGATGATGCATTAAAAGCGAAGACTGAAGAGTTCAAAAATCGTTACCAAAATGGCGAGACAGTAGAAAATTTATTACCAGAGGCATTTGCGACAATTCGTGAAGCATCTCGTCGTGTGCTGGGCATGTACCCGTTCCGTGTGCAAATTATGGGGGCGGCTGCATTAAATGAAGGAAATATTGCCGAGATGAAAACGGGTGAAGGTAAAACGTTAACTTCGACAATGTCCGTTTATTTAAATGCACTTACTGGTAAAGGAGTACATGTTGTTACAGTCAATGAATATTTAGCAAGCCGTGACGCGACGGAAATGGGCGAGCTGTATAACTGGTTAGGCTTAACAGTAGGTTTGAACTTGAACAGCCTATCAAAAGAACAAAAGCGTGAAGCTTATGCAGCCGATATTACATATTCGACGAACAATGAGCTCGGCTTTGACTATTTGCGCGACAATATGGTCCTTTATAAAGAAGATCGTGTACAGCGACCACTCTATTATGCGGTAATCGATGAGGTTGACTCGATTTTAATCGATGAAGCTCGAACACCGTTAATCATTTCGGGTCAGGCAGGAAAATCTGCACAGCTTTATGTGCAATCAAATGCCTTCGTCCGTATGCTAAAACAAGAAGAGGATTACAACTATGAAGAATCGACAAAAGGCGTAACGCTGACAGAGCAAGGGATTGAAAAGGCTGAGCGTGCATTTGGCATTGACAACTTATTTGATTTAGCTCATGTGCGCTTAAACCATGCGATTAACCAAAGCTTAAAAGCACATGCATCGATGCATAAAGATGTCGACTATGTTGTACAAGAGGGCGAAGTCGTAATCGTTGATGGCTTTACAGGTCGTTTAATGAAAGGTCGTCGCTATTCAGATGGTCTTCACCAGGCGATTGAAGCTAAAGAAGGCTTGGATATTCAAAATGAATCAATGACAATGGCAACAGTTACGTTCCAAAACTATTTCCGTATGTACGAGAAACTGTCGGGTATGACAGGTACAGCGAAAACAGAGGAAGAGGAATTCCGTAATATTTATAATATGAATGTTGTGGCTATTCCAACGAATAAACCAATTGCCCGTGATGACCGTCCTGACCTGATTTTTGCAACGATGGAAGGTAAGTTTAGAGCGGTTGCGGAAGATATTGCAGAGCGTCATCGTGCAGGCCAGCCGGTATTAGTCGGTACAGTAGCCATTGAAACATCAGAAATCATTTCAAAATATTTAACGAAATTTAAAATACCGCATAATGTATTAAACGCGAAAAACCATGAGCGTGAAGCGGAAATCATTTTAAATGCCGGTCAAAAAGGTGCTGTAACGATTGCTACGAACATGGCTGGTCGTGGTACGGACATTAAACCGGGTGAAGGTGTATTGGAAGTAGGCGGTTTGGCTGTAATTGGTACAGAGCGTCATGAATCACGCCGTATTGATAATCAGCTTCGTGGTCGTTCTGGTCGTCAAGGGAATCCAGGGGTAACGCAATTCTATCTTTCTTTGGAAGATGAGTTAATGCGTCGCTTCGGTTCTGATAAGATGAAATCGATGATGACAAGACTAGGTATGGACGATACACAGCCGATTCAATCGGGAATGGTTTCAAAAGCAGTTGAGTCAGCACAAAAACGCGTTGAAGGAAATAACTTCGATGCGCGTAAACGTCTATTGCAATATGATGATGTACTACGTCAGCAACGTGAAGTAATTTACAAAGAACGTGAAGAAGTACTTGATTCGGAAAATATGCGTGCTTTAGTGGAATCAATGATTTCGCAGGCGATTGAAAATGCTGTAGCCCTTCATACACAAGGTGAGGAAGATGCTTGGACATTGGATGCGTTAGTAGACTATATCGCTGCAAATCTTCTAGATGAGGGCGATATTACGAAAGAGCAGCTTGAAAGCAAAACTCCTGAGGAAATGATTGCATTCATCTCTGAAAAAGTGACGGAACGCTATAACGAAAAAGAAGAAGCGATGACGCCAGAGCGTATGCGCGAATTCGAAAAAGTAATCTTACTCCGTTCAATCGATACGAAATGGATCGACCATATTGATGCGATGGACCAATTACGTCAAGGTATTCACCTACGTGCATACGGACAAAACGATCCATTACGTGAATACCAGCAAGAAGGTTTCGCAATGTTCGAGGACATGGTCGCAGCGGTACGTGAAGATGTAGCGAAGTATGCATTAAAAGCAGAAATCCGCAGCAACCTGCAACGTGAAGAAGTAGCAAAAGGCCAAGCAGTAAACCCGAAAGAAGAGGGTGCTGCCAAACCGAAAAAAATGCCAGCACGTAAAGCCGAAAATATCGGACGCAACGACCCATGCCCATGCGGAAGCGGCAAAAAATACAAATCCTGCCACGGCGTAGGACAATAACAAAGCAATAAAACCGAGGTCATTGAAACTATGCTCAATGACCCGGTTTGTTTTTTGATAAAGTTTGTTTACAAAATTATGTTGTAAGTAAATATTTGTACTTAGTGTTAAGCAAGTTGATTGAAGTGGAGGGCGAGGACTCCTGCGGGAACAGCACGACGCTCGAGACTACAGGCTCGAGCCGTGCCCGCGGAAAGCATTCGCCCGCAACGGAAATCAACGGTATATCAAGATGACATTTGTACACTTTAACTACGGAGGAAAATATATGATGGAATTAGCAGATGTGCGCAATGCACTCGAAAATACAGCTACAAAACTAGCGGACTTCAGGGGGTCTCTTTGACTTAGAAAACAAAGAGGCACGTATTCAGGAATTAGACGAAATGATGCTTGAACCAAACTTTTGGAATGACCAAAACGGCGCACAGGCAATCATTAACGAAAGCAATGGCATTAAAGCAGTTGTCAACGAATTCAAAGACTTAGTTGATACACAAGAAAACCTGGAAATGACGCTTGAGCTTTTACGCGAAGAACCAGATGCAGAATTACAGGAAGAGCTAGGCACAGAACTAGCCGAATTCCAATCGAAAATGGCAGACTTTGAACTACAAATGCTTTTATCAGAACCATACGATAAAAACAACGCCATTTTAGAACTGCACCCAGGAGCGGGTGGAACAGAATCACAAGACTGGGGTTCAATGCTATTACGTATGTACACACGCTGGGCAGAAAAGCGCGGCTTTAAAGTAACTACAATTGACTATTTACCAGGTGATGAAGCAGGTATTAAATCGGTAACACTACAAATTACCGGACACAATGCGTACGGTTATTTAAAGGCGGAAAAAGGGGTACACCGTTTAGTACGTATTTCTCCGTTTGATTCATCTGGTCGTCGTCACACATCGTTCGTATCATGTGACATCATGCCAGAATTTAATGATGAAATTGAGATTGATATCCGTACAGAAGATTTAAAAGTCGATACGTACCGTGCGACAGGTGCAGGTGGACAGCATATTAATACGACGGACTCTGCTGTTCGTATTACACATCTTCCATCAGGTGTTGTTGTTCAATGTCAATCCGAGCGTTCACAAATTAAAAACCGTGATGCTGCGATGAAAATGTTAAAGTCTAAGTTGTATCAATTAGAAATTGAAAAGCAGCAGGCTCAGCTGGATGAAATTCGTGGTGAGCAAAAAGAAATCGGTTGGGGTTCACAAATTCGTTCATATGTTTTCCACCCATATTCAATGGTAAAAGATCACCGTACAAGTGCTGAAACAGGAAATGTCAGTGCTGTAATGGACGGAGATTTAGATTTATTCATTACTGCATATTTACGTTCGAAAATCTCATATTAATATGTCCCTCTCTGACAAACAGTAGAAGCCATATTATATTACGTAGAAAGGCTGTGCTAAAAGTCAAATTGACTTTTAACACAGCCTTTTCATTATAATGAAAATTTAAGCTAGGTAATTATTTTCCACTTGTCAAAAATAAAAAAATATGTGAAAATAAATACGAACAAACGTTCTTATAATGGAGGTTTTCTTATGGTGCAAATTCCTTCTAAAACGATTCCGTACTACGAAGCAGGAATTTATTTGCCGTTGTTATTAATAATTCTTGAGAAGGATTATTCAATTGTAGAACAAAGCCCGTTTAAATTTAAAAATCCATATTTACATTTAATCAATGCTGTACGTACCAAGGTAAAATATGACTTAAAAGAAACGAAGGACTATTTTAAACTTCATCAGATGCGTCTAGTAAGAGGCGAAACGGATGATATGTTTACCGAGTATCATTTTTATTTTAATGGAGTCATGGAGTGTAGGAGATATTCGAATATTCGCCTTCGTAATCATAGCGAGATGCTTCTTGCGGAATATTTTGCAAAAAGCTGATGGTTACAGCGTGGCATGGCGATGTAGAATAAGGTGTTTATAGAACATGGCAGCACGTACGTATTGTTGGTTAAACGATTTCATATGGATAGCGAACTCAACCTCTGTTCCGTCTATAAAAGTTACGCGTGTTTTATCACCCGCATCACTAATATTAATGACAGGGTTTAGTGCTATCCAAATATTATGAGGGGATTGCGGTGAAAAGAGCGGAAACAATACACAAGGCTCCCCAAAATCGTATGCCACCATAACCGGCAGTTTATGTTTATTCTCCCCAAAAAACTTCCTTGCCTGATATTTGCTCGCTTCATAGGAACTGCCGTGCAACCTGCATGTGTTGCGAACGAGCTTTAAAGGCTTATAAGGTGCGGTTACTTTTCCGTATTTGTCCAATATTATCGTATGGATTTTATCCCGATACTGATAGGAACTTAAACAAAAAGTTGAATTAGAAATAATATAATTTGAATTTTGTGGTATATTACTAGTCATATTAGATCCCCTTTCTTTAACATTCCCTACCAGCTTAAATTTCCACTATACAGTTAAAATAATACAATAAATGGGAAAAATCAACACCGTATTCTGAAAATTTGGTCATATGATAATTTTTCAGAATATATTGCAAATTAAATGTGTTTTACTTTATAATGGAAAAAAGAGGTCGAGGTGATATCGATGGATAAATATTATTCTTATACAGACTTTTTAAAAGCGGTAGGTCAGCAGTCCACTGAAAATCAAGCGGAGAAGTTATTGAATGAAATTTATTTAGATTTATTTATTAGTCGATTACAGCGTATGCAACGTATCGAACAACTAAAATTACTTATCGATACATCGCTAGATCAAAAGAACGAAAAGGCATTTGAATGCTACACAACAGAATTGAACGATTTATTGGCAATCACTGTTTCTTAACAAAGAAGTCACCTTATGATAGGTGGCTTTTTTGTGTGTTTAAAAAGTTTGCTTTAGAAACAGGATTTAATAATCTAATAAAATACAAAAATTTTCAAATAAATAGGATATTTTTTCTAATAAGTGTGGAAGACTTTCGAATAACCCTTTCCAAAGTGCAAATTATCCATCCTAATTCATTTTGGGAATATATGTTCGCAATTTTATCGTAAATTAAAAACGGGTATGTTAAAATAGAGAATAAGAAAAGCGACAGAAAGGACAAGCTGAATATGACAGAAACTTATAAAATACAGTCCGCCTACAAGCCTGCCGGTGACCAGCCGGAAGCGATTAAACAGCTTGTACAAGGCATTAAAGAAGGAAAACGCCATCAGACATTACTGGGGGCAACTGGTACAGGTAAAACCTTTACAATTTCTAATGTAATTAAAGAAGTGAATAAACCAACGCTCGTGATGGCACACAATAAAACACTTGCAGGTCAATTATATAGTGAGTTCAAGGAGTTTTTTCCGGACAATGCAGTTGAATATTTCGTAAGTTATTATGATTATTTCCAACCGGAAGCGTATGTACCGCAAACCGATACGTATATTGAAAAGGATTCAAGTATTAATGAAGAAATCGATAAGCTACGTCACTCGGCCACAACGGCCTTGTTTGAACGGGATGATGTTATTATCATTGCGTCGGTATCCTGTATATATGGTCTCGGTAATCCTGAAGAATATCGTGAAATGGTTGTATCCATTCGAACAGGGATGGAACTCGAGCGTAATCAGCTATTGCGCAAGCTAGTAGACATTCAATATGAACGAAATGATATTAACTTTACACGTGGTACGTTTCGAGTGCGTGGGGATGTTGTGGAAATTTTCCCGGCATCTAGAGACGAGCATTGTATTCGTGTTGAGTTTTTCGGTGATGAGGTTGATCGGATTCGGGAAGTCGATGCATTAACAGGTGAAATTTTGGGAGACCGTCAGCATGTTGCCATTTTCCCTGCATCCCACTTCGTTACCCGTGAAGAAAAGATGAAGGTCGCCATTGAAAATATTGAAAAGGAACTGGAGGAGCGTCTTGCAATATTACGCTCGGAAGACCGTTTACTAGAGGCGCAGCGTTTAGAGCAGCGTACAAATTATGATTTGGAAATGATGAAGGAAATGGGCTTCTGCTCAGGCATTGAAAACTATTCGCGCCATTTAACATTGCGTGAAGCAGGGGCTACACCATATACATTACTAGATTATTTCCCTAAGGACTTTTTGCTTGTTGTTGATGAAAGTCATGTTACTTTGCCGCAAGTACGTGGTATGTATAATGGAGACCAGGCTCGTAAAGGCGTATTAGTTGAGCATGGCTTCCGTTTGCCGTCTGCACTTGATAACCGTCCGTTAATGTTCGATGAGTTCCAGTCAAAAGTTAGCCAGGCAATTTATGTATCTGCAACACCAGGTCCATACGAGTTAGAGCATACACCGGAAATGGTGGAACAAATTATCCGTCCAACAGGGCTGCTTGATCCAACAATTGATGTACGTCCTATTGAAGGACAGATTGATGATTTAATCGATGAAATTCATGAACGTATCCGTCGTAATGAACGGACATTAATTACAACTTTAACTAAAAAAATGTCTGAAGATTTATCGAGTTATTTAAAAGAAATGGGCTTAAAAGTCGAATACTTGCACTCGGAAATCAAGACATTGGAACGAATCGAAATTATCCGTGAACTTCGTAAAGGGACCTATGATGTGCTGATCGGCATTAACTTATTACGGGAAGGTCTCGATATTCCGGAAGTTTCCCTTGTCGCAATTCTCGATGCGGACAAGGAAGGCTTCCTTCGTTCAGAGCGTTCATTAATTCAAACAATTGGACGGGCTGCACGTAACTCGAATGGTCATGTTATTTTATATGCCAATAATATGACGGATTCGATGACAAAGGCCATCAGTGAAACGAAGCGACGCCGTGAAATACAAAAGGCTTACAACGAAGAGCATGGTATTACACCAAAGACTATTATTAAAAAGATTCCTGAAATAATCCGGGCAACTCAAGCTGCGGAACAGGAAGAAACATACATTACAAAAGTGACAGGCGGCAAAAAGCTTACAAAAAAAGAGCTGGAGAAGCTTGTTGCAACTTTGCAAGTTGAAATGAAAGAAGCCGCAAAAGGATTAGACTTTGAACGTGCGGCAGAATTACGTGACATGATATTTGAATTAAAGTCAGAAGGGTGAACAATGTGAAAAATACAGAAATTGTCGTACAAGGTGCACGCGCGCATAATTTAAAAAATATTGATGTCACAATTCCCCGCGATAAAATTGTCGTAGTGACAGGTCTTTCAGGATCCGGGAAATCTTCTTTAGCATTCGATACAATTTATGCTGAAGGGCAACGTCGTTATGTGGAATCATTGTCTGCCTATGCACGACAATTTTTAGGGCAAATGGACAAGCCGGATGTCGATACGATTGAAGGGCTTTCCCCAGCCATTTCTATTGATCAGAAAACAACGAGCCGTAACCCGCGCTCTACTGTTGGGACGGTTACGGAAATTTATGATTATTTACGATTACTTTTTGCACGGATCGGTAAACCATATTGCCCGACACATGGTATAGAAATTACATCCCAGACAATCGAGCAAATGGTGGATCGTTTACTGGAATATCCAGAGCGTACTAAAATGCAGTTACTTGCCCCTGTTATTGAAGGAAAAAAAGGAACGCATGTAAAGCTGTTGGAAGATCTGAAAAAGCAAGGTTATGTCCGCATTCGATTAAATGGGGAACTTCGTGATTTAGATGACAATATTGAGCTCGATAAAAATAAAAAGCACACAATTGAAGTAGTAGTCGACCGTATTGTTCTAAAAGAGGGGATTGAATCACGATTAAGTGATTCCCTTGAAGCAGCTCTGAAAATTGCAGGTGGACGGGTATTGGTTGATGTAATGGAGCATGAGGAGCTGTTATTCAGTGAACATCATGCATGTCCTCTATGCGGCTTTTCAATTGGTGAACTTGAGCCGCGCATGTTCTCATTCAACAGCCCGTTCGGTGCATGCCCAACATGTGATGGGCTTGGCAGCAGAGCTAAGGCTGATCTAGATTTGGTTATTTATAATTGGGATTTAACATTGAATGAAAATGCGATTGCCCCATGGGAATCTGTTTCTTCGAATTATTATCCGCAGCTTTTGGCATCTGTATGCAAGCATTTTGATATTCCAATGGATGTACCGGTAAAGGATATTCCAAAGGAAAAAATGGATAAAATTTTATACGGTTCAGGCAAAGAGAAAATCCTTTTTGAATATACAAATGATTATGGCAGAATGCATAAAAAAAATATGGAGTTTGAAGGAGTAATCGGCAATATCGAGCGCCGTTTTACAGAATCCTCTTCAGACTATGTACGCGAATCGATGCAAAAATATATGACGGAGCAGCCTTGTGCTACATGTAAGGGGCATCGTCTGAAAAAAGAAACGCTGGCAGTAAAAATTAAAGATCAAAATATTTCTGAAGCGACGCGTCACTCGATTCAGGAGATGTATGATTTCTTTAGTTCGGTGGAGCTGACAGAAAAAGAACGTCAAATTGCAAAATTAATTATTCGTGAAGTAATTGAGCGATTGAAGTTCCTATTGGATGTAGGGTTAAACTATTTAACGCTTGCTCGTTCGGCAGGAACATTATCGGGTGGAGAAGCACAGCGTATTCGGTTGGCAACCCAGATTGGTTCGCGCTTGTCAGGGGTCCTCTACATTTTAGACGAGCCATCGATTGGGCTGCACCAGAGGGATAATGACAGATTGATTCATACACTGGAAAATATGCGTGATTTGGGCAATACATTAATTATTGTCGAACATGATGAAGATACGATGATGGCAGCGGATCATCTAATTGATATCGGACCAGGTGCTGGTGTACATGGTGGGCAAATTATTGCGCAAGGGACACCGAAGCAAGTGATGAAAAATAAAGAATCAATTACCGGACAGTATTTAAGTGGTAAGAAATTTATTCCATTGCCGCTTGAACGTCGTAAAGCAGATGACCGAAAAATTACGATTAAAGGCGCTTCGGAAAATAACTTGAAAAACGTCAATATCGATATCCCATTAGGTCAGTTTATTGCAGTTACCGGTGTTTCTGGCTCAGGCAAATCGACATTAGTAAATGAGATATTATATAAAGCACTCGCTTCAAAATTAAATCGTGCAAAAGTAAAGCCCGGCAAACACAAATCAATCGAAGGGTTGGAGCAGCTGGAGAAAGTCATTGATGTGGATCAGTCACCAATCGGACGTACACCACGATCAAACCCGGCAACCTACATTGGTGTATTTGATGATATTCGCGATGTATTTGCGATGACGAATGAAGCGAAAATCCGAGGCTATAAAAAAGGACGATTTTCTTTCAATGTAAAAGGCGGACGTTGTGAAGCTTGTCGCGGGGATGGCATTATTAAAATCGAGATGCACTTTTTACCGGATGTTTACGTACCATGTGAAATATGCCACGGAAAGCGCTACAATCGCGAAACGTTGGAAGTGAAATATAAAGATAAAAATATATCTGATATTTTGGAAATGACCGTTGAGGATGCGTTGGAATTTTTCGGGAACATACCGAAAATTCAACGGAAATTACAGACGATTGTCGATGTAGGGCTGGGGTATGTGAAGCTCGGCCAGCCTGCTACAACATTATCCGGCGGGGAAGCACAACGTGTGAAATTGGCTTCTGAATTGCATCGCCGTTCAAACGGAAAGTCATTTTATATTTTGGATGAGCCAACGACAGGGTTACATGCGGATGATATTTCACGTCTGCTAATCGTACTCCAACGTTTAGTTGAAAATGGAGAGTCAGTCCTTGTCATTGAACATAATTTAGATGTAATTAAGACCGCAGACTATATTATCGACCTAGGTCCTGAAGGTGGCGAAGGTGGAGGCACGATTTTAGCAACCGGCACACCAGAGGAAATTGCGGAAGTGAAGGAAAGCTATACGGGGCGCTATTTAAAGCCTATTTTAGAGCGTGACCGCGAGCGTATGTCCTCGAAAATTAGCGCAGCAAAAAGCAAATAGATTAAAAAACTGAGAGCGCAAACGAAACTTTTTCTCCTCCCTCCTCGTATAATAACTATATACGAAGCAGAGGGAGGAATTTTTATATGCAAGAAGAACGTAAACGTATTTTACAGCTAGTTGAAAACGGTACAATTTCAGCAGAAGAGGCGATTGTATTATTCGAAAAGCTTTCGTCACAAAAGGAATCCACTCCACAGCCAGTAGTTCCAACTTTTGAAAAGCAAAAGGAAGAACCACATAAGGCAGACCCAATTTTTGAAGAACAAAAACAGAAGCGTAAAACAACAGGGTTTGAAGATATTTTCGGCAAATCATTCAACGATAAAGAATTCACTAAAAAGATGGACGAGTTTATGGGAGATATTAAGCAGGACTTATCGCAATTCAGCACACGTATGACTGGAATGGTTGGTGCAGCTTTATCGAAATTTAAGGATCTTGATATTGAAACGCCTTTTGGTGAAAAAGTAGAATTTACTAAAACGTTTGCATATCCTATCTCCGATATTAAAAGCATTGAGTTAGAGGTCGCAAATGGTAAAGTCGATGTAGTAAGAGCAACAGACGAATTGGTGACAGTGAACATTTTTGGCAAAACGCCGCAAAAAGGTACACAGGAAGAAACAATTTCGCAAGTTACTGAAAACTTATCGACATTGACGAATGATAAATTGTTTATTCAATCTGCAAATAAATTTACACAGTTAAATGTGCAACTTGCTATTCCAGAAAAACATTACGATGTATTTATCGCCCGATTATTAACAGGTAGTATATCGATTGAACAGATGGATGCAAAATTAATTAAAGCCCGTACGTATAACGGTATCGTTCGACTTGAAAACGTAACTTTCGATCATGCAGAATTGCAAGCGAGCAATGGTACGGTAGAAGCACGTCATGTAAAAGGCGACGATTTAGAAGTGGAAACAGCAAATGGACGCATCTACATCGACGGAGAATTAAAGGAAGTAGAAGCAGAATCTGTAAATGGACATGTTGTCATTACAACTACAAGCTCAGAGGCACACAAAATTAAAGCCCGTGCTTTAGCAGGTTCAGTAGAAATCTATGTACCAAAAACGGTTGCACTTGAAGGACAAATTTTCACAAACTTCGGGAAAGCAGACGTTGGCTTGAACGATGTGAAGCTTTCTGAAGAAGAGGAGCAATTCCTTTCAAAATCGCTGCGCTTCACAAAAGAATTGGAAGGCGCGAAACTACTGAAATTAGTAGGTGAATCACGTACTGGTACGGTATTAGTACGCTATACACTGCAATAATATAGAAAATTGAAGGGAAGCTGGGACATAAGTAGAAATTTCTTTGTATAAGGAAAATACTCTTATAAAAAAATGAATATTATATGAATTGATTGGAGTGAAGGGGCGACTCCTGGGGGAATAGCACGACGCCTGAGACTACAGGCTCAGGCCGTGCCCCCGGAAAGCGTCCCCGTAACGGAAATCAATTCTGGCAGAAGCAGAAAAATATCTATTTTTTCTTTGAAAAAATAGATATTTTTCGTTTTGTCCCAGCCTTTTTGTCTGTTCAAAAAGAATAGACAGAGTAATTCTGATTTTTAACACCCTCAAAAAGTTAAGTCTCTCACCCTTATAAAAAGTTCCGCTAAAACACCCCTACTTCATTGGAACCCAAATTTCATCAATATATGTAAAGGAATTCCATTTTATTTGTCGAATTATTTAAATAATGGGAACCTTATATTATATTAATAAAATTTCGTAGTTTAACAAATATATTACGAAAACATAAAAAATGTTCATATCACACGGAGAAATAAAAATTATTTGATAATATGAAAGCTGCACTGTCGACATTATACTTTAAATGCTAATGGTAGCCTACATTGAAAAGAAAATGTAATAAATTTATAGATTGAAAGTGCTATAATAGATAAGACTATAATTTAATTAAGACAAAGACTTAGGTGGTTTCGTTAATGATTCAAATGAACAATGTAGTTAAAAAGTATCCTAATGGGGTCGTTGCGGCGAACGGGATTACAGTTCAAATAAAAAAAGGCGAGTTTGTTTATGTAGTAGGACCGAGTGGAGCAGGAAAATCGACATTTATAAAGTTGATGTACCGCGAGGAGAAGCCAACTTCAGGTGATGTATTAATTAACGGGATTAACTTAAGAACGTTAAAAGACAACCGTGTGCCTCATTTACGCCGTCAGCTCGGGGTGGTGTTTCAGGACTTTAAATTATTACCGCGCTTAACGGTATACGAAAATGTAGCGTTTGCTATGGAAGTAATCGAAGAGCAGCCGAAAGTGATCCGCAAACGAGTAATGGAAGTGCTTGAACTTGTTGGGTTAAAGCATAAAGTACGTATGCTACCAAATGAGCTCTCCGGTGGGGAGCAGCAACGGGTGGCGATTGCCCGTTCCATCGTAAATCGTCCGAAAGTAATGATTGCGGACGAGCCTACAGGGAATCTCGATCCGGAAACATCTTGGGAGATTATGAATATTTTTGAGGAAATTAATCGCCAAGGTACGACGATTGTAATGGCTACACATAACCGGGAAATTGTAAACACAGTGCGTAGACGCGTTATTGCAATTGAAGGCGGAATGATCGTCCGTGATGAGTACGGAGGTGATTACGGCTATGAAAACTAGAACAATTGCACGTCACTTCCGCGAAAGTTTCAAATCATTAGGGCGAAATAGTTGGATGACATTGGCTTCCATCAGTGCCGTAACAGTAACATTATTATTGGTAGGCGTATTTGCAGCCATTATGATGAATTTAAACAAAGTGGCATCAGATTTAGAAAATGATGTTGAAATTCGTGTATTAATAGAAATTATTCCCGATGAGGCAGAAGCTAAACTTGCTGAAGAACAGTTAGTTGACGAAATTCACAATCTACCAGATGTTGAAGAAGTTACATATTCTTCGAAGGAAGAAGAGTTAAGTAAGTTAATTAAAGACTTTGGTGATGAATTAAGTTTATTTGAACAAAACAATCCATTATATAATGTGCTATACGTAAAAGCAGTCGATCCATTAAAAACTGCTGAAGTAGCAAAGAAGATTGAAAGCTTTGAAAGCACATATGAAGTGAAATATGGTGAAGGTAAAGTAGAAAAACTATTTAACTTCTTAGAAATTGCACGTAATGTAGGTCTTGTGTTAATCTTAGGTTTGCTGTTTACAGCGATGTTCCTAATTTCCAATACGATTCGCATTACGATTACTGCACGTAGAGATGAAATAGAAATTATGAAACTTGTAGGGGCTACAAATTCTTTTGTTCGCATTCCATTTGTGCTAGAGGGAATGTGGCTAGGAATCATTGGATCTATCATTCCTATAACAGCCGTTACGATTGCTTATTACAATATTTATGAATTACTTGCACCAAGATTAAAAGGCGAGTTATTCCAATTATTAGAGGTTGCACCACTTATGCTGCAGGTGAATGGACTAATTTTATTCATCGGCATGTTCATCGGTATATGGGGCAGCTTTATGTCAGTGCGTAAGTTTTTAAAAGTGTAATATAACATAAATTGCATCATGCTCTTTGAAAGTTCAACAAAAGAGAGACAAAACGAGCGACTACTATTCATGCATTTAGGGGGAAACAGGTTTTGAAGAAGCTAACAACGCGTTCATTTAAAATCATTGCTGTACTACTAGCGCTTATTTTATTTATTCAAATGCCGGCAGCTTATGCAGCATCATTAAGTGAACTAAAAAAAGAGCGCAGCCAACTTGAAGCTGAGAAAAAGATGCTCAACAAATCACTCGAACAAAAAACAAATGAAATTCAAACAAATCAAAATCGTCAGCAGAAAATTATTTCTCAATTAGAGCAAATTGGGGCAAAGATTAATGCAAAGAATCAAGAAATTGAAGTTGTCGAATTGGATATCGAAATTGCAAATGAAGAAATTTCGATATTGGAAGATGAAATAAAAGAATTACAAGATAAAATTAAGAAGCGTGACGAACTATTGCGTGAGCGTGCCCGTGCAATTCAATCAAGTGGTACGGTAAGTTATTTAGATGTACTCCTAGGTGCTAATAGTTTTGTAGATTTTATTGACCGTTTCTCTGCTGTAAGTACGCTTATGGATGCTGACCGTCAAATTATGCGTGAGCAAAAGGAAGACCAGGAAAAACTGGAAGTCCAAAAAGTAGAGCTACTAAAGAAAAAAGAGAGTTTAGAAGCGAATAAGGCAAAACTGCAAAAACTAATGGCGTCATTAAAGGAACAAAAGAGAGAAAAAAATCAATTAGTAGCTGAACTTGAAAAAGAAGAAGCAAAATTACGTGCTCAAAAAACGTCGTTAAAAGAAGAATACGATGATAAAGTAGAGTTAAGTAAAGAAGTAGAAGAGAAATTCCTTAAAGAACAGGCTCGATTAGCTGAAATTGCACGACAAAAAGCTTTAGAAGCTAAAAGAAATAAAAAGAAAAATAACAGTAATGTTTCAAGTTCTGGAAATTTACCAACTGTTGCAGCTGGTACTTGGACAAGACCAGCAGCTGGGCGATTTACTTCAGGCTTCGGCTCACGTGATATCGGCCCAATCGGAAGTAAAAATCACTTAGGAATCGATATTGCAAATTCAATCGGTACACCGGTTGTTGCAGCAGCTGATGGTGTTGTTTCTTATGCAGGAACAATGAATGGCTATGGGAATGTAGTGATGGTAACCCACTCAATCGAAGGCCAAATTTTCACGACAACATATGCCCATTTAAGCGGCTTTAATTCAAGTGTTGGAGATGTTGTTTCAAAGGGGCAGCAAATTGCCCGATTAGGTAATACCGGAAACTCAACAGGACCGCATTTACATTTTGAAATTCATGTTGGCGAATGGAATGGCAGCCGTTCAAATGCAGTTAATCCATTACGATATATATCATTATAAATATGAAAGGCAAAACTTTATTTGTTAAAGTTTTGCCTTTTAATTTCGAATAAATTCCATAAAGGTATGATATTGTACTAATAGGAAGAAATAGTGAGGTGAAGTTGATGAAAAAGAATATAGGTATCGTTATAATATTAGTTCTCGTCGTTACGATGCTAAGTACATATATTAAAAAGGAACTCGATAAAAGTACAGCGATCAGCAGTGATGCATTAGGAACAGAAATTGAATTAGGAGAGGAAATCGGACTTGAAAAAGGACAGTTCGCGCCTGATTTTACTTTATATAATATACAGGGAGAACCGGTGACCCTTTCAGATTTACGTGGGAAAAAGGTCGTACTTAATTTCTGGGCAACTTGGTGTCCACCCTGTGAGGCAGAAATGCCCCATATGCAAAAGTACTATGAGAAATACCGCGAAACAGACAATGTTGAAATTGTCGGTGTCAATGTTACGTATCACAGGGAAAAGATTGAACGTGTCGAGCAATTTTTGAAAAGCTATGATATAACATTTCCAATTGTTTTAGAATTGGAGGAGACAGTGTCCCGCCAATATGAACTTTTAACACTTCCATCGACCTTCATGATTGATACAGAGGGGAAAATTCAAAAGACAATTGTAGGTCCGCTTGATTTAGATACATTACGAGAAAATGTGACACAATTAAATTAATTCATGTTCTATCCGTCTTTATAAGTATGAATCTTTCTTTCGCTTCATAAATTTTATGGAACGGAGGAGAATTTGTGCGGAAAAGTCGGATTTTTTTATTAATTATTTTATTGCTATGTATAGGGGTAGGTGTCTATTGGGCATTGAAAATGCAGACACAGCCAAAAGTTGAACAGGCAGATTTTGCTGTGGTGAATGAACTGCACAAGTTAATAACGAGCGAGTCAGTTTATGATATTGATTCCGAAAAAATAGTGGAAGGCGCACTTCGCGGAATGGCCAATGCAATTAATGACCCATATAGCACATATTATTCGGAGCAAGAGGCGGCATTACATAAACAGACGCTCGCAAGTGAACGGATTGGAATCGGTCTGGAACTATCAGAAGCGAATGGCAAGTTTATCGTCGTAGCACCAATTAAATCTTCACCGGCAGAAAAAGCAGGAATCAGGCCATTGGATGAGCTTGTACAGATCAATGAGGTACGACTTGAAGGGAAAACGATGGGGGAAGTACGTAAGCTTATGCATGGTAAGGAAGGGGAAAGTGTGGAGCTCGTATTGTATCGACCTGAGCTAGAGCAACATGTAAAGCTAAGTATAAAAAGGGAACGCTTGAAAAATGATACTGTGCAAGGAGATGTAATTGAAGTAGAAGGAACGAAAATTGGATACATGACTATTTCGATGTTTGGTGAAAAAACTGCCGATGAATGGCAAAAATCTCTTGATGCATTAATTGAGCAGGATGTAGAAGGGTTAATCATTGATGTGCGTGACAATCCAGGTGGCTATTTACATAGTGTTGCACAAATGATGAGCATGTTTGAGCAAAAGGAAGTCGTATTTGCTTATATGCAAAACCATGATGGTGTAACAGAGCCACTGAAAACGAAGAAAATTGAACAGTTTGAACCCTATGCAAAATGGCTACGATCAACGCCAGTCACGATTTTACAAAATGAGGGAAGTGCCTCTGCAAGTGAAGTGTTTGCAGGTGCGCTGCAAGATTGGAAACGCGCCGTTATTATTGGCGTCACAAGTTTTGGGAAAGGGACTGTTCAGCAAACATGGGATCTACAAAATGGCGGAGAAGTGAAATTATCGACGAATAAATGGCTTACACCGTCCAAGCGCTGGGTACATGATGTTGGTGTGGAACCAGATGTAGAAGTGACTCAACACCCACTATACCGTGTAGAAACGAAAATACTGAGAGGTCGTTTTGAAGTAGGGGAGTATAGTGAAGAAGTTGCCTATAGTCAGCGGATTTTAAGTGAATTGGGCTTTACTATAAGTCGTACCGACGGATTTTTCGATATGGATACAGCACAGGAAGTAGCAAGCTTTAGAAGACAACAAGATTTGCCTGAAGGGCGTCATATGGATGAAGTTTTCTTCGCAGAACTAACGAAACAGCTTGAAACATTTAAACAATCACAGGTGAATGATATGCAATTGCAGATGGCGATTAGTTATGTAATGCATCAATTGGAATGATGTAATAATGTGATGCTCTTATAGAAAGAAAAAAGAATATCGGTATATGTAAGACGACCTCGAAATTGTTTATTTCAGGTCGTCTTTATTTTATTATCGGTACAAATGGGACTACGCATAATCAATAGGATTTGATACAATTAATTGTACGGTAGGTGAGAAAATGGATGAAACAATTTTAATTGAAATTTTGAAAGGGATTGGCCGACTTTTTATAAATCCTTTGATGTATATCGCTATAATATCTGCAATTTATTTAGGATACCGCAGAGTGAAACGTGAACGGCGATTCTTCAATAGGCGTATTTTAGGTGGCTGGTCCGAGTTGAAAAATATGCTAGTAATGGGGTTTGTACTTTCCGTCATTATTTCCGTTTTTAGTCTTGTCATTGGCTTAACGGTCTCACTCGAATTATTAACTGTTGTTTTTGTTGTAAGTCTCGTAGCATTAATTATTTATACTTATCATTTATTGTCACCGGCTATTGTAATGGCAATCGCTTTTTGTATGCTTGCTATTATGCAATGGCAAAATTGGACGTATTCTATCGGTCCGCTTGAATTGAATGGCACGGATGCAGTAACAAATCTTGTCATGACAGTACCAATATTGACAGGTCTTTTGTTAATGGCGGAAGGAATATTGATTCGCCGCTATGGTGGACGTTTTGCCTCTCCTATTATGGAGACGACTAAGCGCGGATTAAACGGTATCGGTTATTACAGTAAACAGCTTTGGGTATTGCCTGTATTTACAATAATACCAGGTAATGGGATTCAGAGTTTTGCTCCATTTTGGCCGCAGTTTACAGTGGGGGCTGAGCAGTTTTCACTCATTGTCTTCCCGTTTATAATTGGTTTCCAGCAAATGGTTCGTCAAAAGCTGCCGATGAACGTTTATCCTCAAATGGGGCGTTCGATAGTCATGATTGGTCAATTTGTATTGATAGTCGGATTGACTGCCTATTTTTCGCCTGTATTAGGTGCAGCAGCATTGGCATTAGGAGCAATTTCGCGGACAGTTATAGGGATTTATTACAGCCGTGCCGAAGATCGCAATAGCTATGCTGTGATGCGTAGTGATAGAGGTGTTATGATTGCAGGGATTTTACCGAATTCGCCGGCAGAAAAAATGGGCCTCTTGGCAGGAGAAGTAATAAAGCGTGTGAATGGACAAGATGTTTATACAGAAGAAGATTTATATAAAGCACTGCAAATTAATGCAGCCCATTGTCGTCTGGAAGTGCTGGATCATGCCGGTGAGTTGCGTTTAGCCCAACATGTTGTACATCGGGATGATAATTATAAAATTGGACTTTTGGTAGTGAACTAGATTATAGAAGGTAAAGAATCCCGTGAACACGGGGTTCTTTTTTTAAGGTTACATAGAATAATTTATGTTACTATAAAAGTGAAAAAGATCAAAATAAAATTTTGAATGCTTCGAGTATTTTATGTTTTGGCAGGAGTGAAGGTTATGTTGGATTGGATGACTATCGACAATATAGAAATTGTTGTAGAAAAATATAAATTATTAGGTCCCTTTTTCGGTATATTTTTAACTTTTATAGAATCTTTTTTACCAATATTACCTTTATTCGTCATCGTCGTTGCCAATGCAGCTGCCTACGGACTGTTTTGGGGCTTCCTACTGTCATGGCTTGGGACGGTTGCAGGATCTTATCTGTTTTTCTTAATGATTCGAAAGTTTGGGAAGTATCGTATCTTCCGTCGCATAAAAGAACAAACCCAAGTTAAAAAACTGATCCATTGGGTAGATATAAGAGGGTTTACACCATTATTTGTATTGCTATGTTTGCCATTCACACCGGTTGTTGTTGTAAACAGTGTGGCCGGTCTGTCAAATATTAAGAAAAAGTATTATTTTTTAACACTTTTTATTTCTAAGCCAATTATGATTTTTTTAATTAGTTATTTAGGTAGTGATTTACGAGAAATTATAGCGTCACCGGTAAAGATTATTATATCGATTGTGATTGTATTGGTCATCTGGGGTATCGGGAAACTTATCGAACGCATCTTAAATAAGCGTGTAGAGCGCGACTTGCGTGAAATTGAAAAACTTAGAAGAAATAAATAATATGTAATGATTAAACCTTGTTTTTTACAGTTGCGTAAATGAACAAGGTTTTGTTTTATGAATGCCATTAATGTACGAACATGTATTCTTATATTATAATAGATTAACAAAGATAAATGAGGTGAAATTATGACATTACGAGTCATTTCGGGTCGGGCAGGTACTGGGAAAACAGCTTTTATTCACCGCGAGATTGTGGAGGATTTAAAAACAAATTTGTTTGCCAATCCAATATTTATTTTAGTACCTGACCAAATGTCATTTACAACAGAGTATGAACTGACGACGAATTATGACATTGAAGGCATGATGCGGGCGCAAGTTATGACATTTAAGCGGTTGGCATGGTATGTACTGCAAAATGAAGGCGGTATTGCACGAGAGCGTATTGATGGCACAGGGTACCGCATGTTATTGCGCCGTATTTTGGAAGAACATCAAGAAGAATTTCTACTATTTAAACGAGCAGCCGGTAAGCGTGGTTTTACGAAGGAAGTCGAGCAAATTCTAAAAGAATTCAGTCAGTACCATATTGATGTGGAGACAATTGAGCCACTAATTAATTCTCTTAGAGAAAATGGAGCGAGTGAAGTACTGCTCCATAAATTGCATGATTTACACATAATATTAAAGCAGCTACATGAGCGCATAGGAACGGAATATATTGACGGGGACGGCTACTTTCCAATGCTAATTGAACGCATTCCGAAGATGGAAAGCTTGCGGGATACCCATGTGTATTTAGATGGGTTTGTTTCATTCAATGGACAGGAAATGTCGATATTAAAAGAGCTTTTAATTTATGCAAAGCGGGTCACAATTGTGCTGCCGTTGGAGGACCCTCAAGTTGATATGCTCGAAGGATCCGTATTTTACAGGGCCGCCATGACATATGAAAAAATAAAGCATGAACTGCAAAAGCTGCGTTTTGAACGGGGAATCGACATTGAAGAGGAGCCAAGAGTTCATCTCGAAGTAAATTACCGAGCAAAAAATCAGGACTTGCTGCAAATTGAACGAAGCTTTGACAAAGTTATTGACGCTCCAATTGAATCGACAGGAGATGCGCAAATATTGGAAGGGGTAAATCCACGAGCTGAAGTGCAAGGAATTGCCCAGGAAATAAAGCAACTCGTCTTAAAAAAAGGTTTGCGCTATAAAGATATCGGGATTATGTACCGCCAGGCGGATGTATATGAGGCAATTATCGGTACGACCTTTATGCAATACGAGATCCCTTTTTTCTCAAATGAGAAACGGGCAATGCTATATCATCCCCTTATTGAATTTAGTCGATCTGTGTTGGAAATTATTACAACAAATTGGAAATATGAGCCGATATTCCGGAGTATTAAAACGGATCTGTTCTTTCCATATGGAGCGAATTTAATGGCAATGCGAGACAGAGCCGACATTCTTGAAAATTTTGTCATTGCAAAAGGGATTGTCCATGATCGATGGCTAAACGAAGAAGTTTGGCATTATCGTCGTTTTAAATCTTTGGAAAAAGTAAATGTGATACAGACAGAAGATGAATTGGAACATGAACATCTTTTAAAGTCAGTCCGGGATTTAATCCGCGAACCTGTTTTAGCATTGCAAAATCGTTTGAAAGGTAAACGGACAGGCCGTGAAATTGTAGTGGCATTGTATGAGTTTATGGAACAACTGGATATTTATAAAAAGCTTTTAAAAATGCAGGAACAGGAAGAACTGACGAATGCACTACATCAATCACTGGAACATGAGCAGGCTTGGAATGGCTGGGTGCATATTTTAGAGCAATTCGATCTCATGTTCGGCGACAAAATTATGCCGTTGGAAGAAGTGGCACAAATATTAGATGAAGGCTTTGAAACACTTCAATTTTCAAGTGTGCCCCCAACTTTGGATGAGGTGACTGTTTCAACCGTTGAGTTTGCACGCTTTGATAACAAAAAGGCTATTTTTGTAATTGGTGTTAACGATGGTGTCTATCCGATGCGTATGGATGCAGGGGGATTATTATCTGATGATGAGCGGGAAGCCTTTGAAAAAATTGATGTTGAATTGGCGCCAGGTATAAAAAGTAGGCTGCTTCAGGAGAGCTTTCTATTTTACCGTGCGATTTCCTCGTCGACACAGTATTTATATATTACGTATGCAAATGCAGATGAGGAAAGTAAAGGTAAGCTTCCGTCGCTTTATATTAACCGACTGCATAAAATGTTCGAGGTTGTGGAAAATCAGGGAATGCAACAGGAGGAAACGGTTCGTACATTACCGCATCGGCAAATAGCGATGGATCCATTGGATGAACAACAAAAAGCTAATGTACTCCATTATTTACAGCACCCATCGCCATCGATTGGCTTTTTAATGACACAGCTGAAGCAATCACAAATTGAACGACGCCCGCTCTCAGAGGAATGGGCTGCGTTGAAAGCATTTTACGAACGGGATTCCGAATGGAGAAATGTGCTCAATATCGTGGGAAAACCATTGTATTCAATAAATGAAGCGGAGCCTTTGACAGAAGAAGTTGCTACGGCATTATATGGGGAAAACTTCCTAGCAAGCGTATCACGCATTGAACGTTTTTATAGCTGTCCGTATTCGCATTTTGCTTCTTACGGTCTTAAATTGCAGGAACGTACAGAATTTAAGTTAGAGACATTTGCAATGGGTGATCTATTCCATGAGGCGATTCGAACAATTTTATCGGAAAAAGAACCGACAATTTCATTGAATACGTATGTAAATTGTTACAAAAAGGCGAATGATACTATTTCTAAGCTCGTCGATTATTTCTCTTATAGTATTTTAAAAAGTAGCCATCGCTTTGAATATATTAAAACAAAGCTTGTGAAAATAGTAGCCCGTACGGTGTATGCACTAATGAACCAAAGTGAGCTGTCCAAGTTTAAAGCAATTGCTCATGAAAAGCCTTTCGGTAAGCGCGATGACAAAAATACCGAACAAGATGACAACAATCCATTGGATGCACTCGAAATTGAATTGGATCATAACCGCAAAATGTATGTCCGTGGTCAAATTGACCGTATTGATGCTTATAAAGACGCAGAAAATTTATATTTGCGTGTTATTGATTACAAATCAAGTGGCCGCAAACTTGATTTTACTGAAGTATATAATGGCATTTCCCTTCAGCTGTTAACTTATTTGGATGTGGCGATGAAAAACATCCCGATTATCGCACGTGAAGGTAAATTCATTCAGGACTTATCAGAGCTGGAAAATATTATTGTCCAAGCGGCTGGAATGTTCTATTTACATGTACACAATCCGCTTATTCCAACTGAAGATTATGAAGAACAGGACCGGGTGGAAAATTTACGACAAGAGAAGTTTAAACTAAGTGGTTATATGTTAAAGGATGTAGAAATCGCACAACTAATGGATCAATCCCTCGAACCGAATAAAACGTCCATTATTGTTCCGGCTGCATTTAAAAGCGGCGAGGATCCTGAATTTAATAACCGCTCGTCAAAAGTGATCGAACAAGGACAAATGGAAAATCTACAAGAGTTTGTTCATTATAAATTCCGTCAGGCTGGGAATAAAATTTATGAAGGCAATACAGAAATCAAACCGTATAGCCTAGGTAACCAAAAAGCCTGTACATTTTGCAGCTATAAAGCGGTATGCCAATTTGATCAAGCAGAGACGGGCAATAGCTTTAATGAAATAAAGAAACAGCCGGAGCAAGAAGTATTTAAAAATATTGAAAAGGTGGTGTGTGTTCATGACGATTCCAGCGAAGCCGAATGACGTTCAATGGACGGATGTACAGTGGAAAGCCATCTATGCATCCGGTCATGATATTTTAGTATCTGCAGCCGCTGGTTCAGGAAAGACCGCGGTTTTAATCGAGCGGCTTATTCAAAAAATTGTAGCGCCGGAAGAAAAACGTATTGATGTGGATGAACTGCTAGTTGTAACCTTTACGAATGCATCTGCTGCAGAAATGCGAAATCGAATGGCAGAAGCACTTGAAAAAGCTCTTACTGAAAATCCAAGCAACCTTTTTCTGCGTAGACAATTAAGTTTATTAAACAAAGCGCAAATTTCCACATTGCATTCGTTTTGTTTATCGATTTGCCGTGAATATGCATACACAATTGATTTAGACCCTGGTTTTCGCCTGGCAAGTACAGAAGAAGCTTCGTTATTGCAGGATGATGTGCTGATGGACGTGCTTGAAAAAGCGTACCGTGGCGATATGGAAACGCTCTTTACGAAAGAGGAGCTTTATACATTGATTGATAGCTTTGCATCAGATCGAAGTGACCAGGCAATCGAACTATTGCTGCAGGAAATGTACAAAGTTTCACGCGTACAGCCTAATCCGTACGAATGGCTGCAAACATTGCCGGAAAAATATGATATTGATCCGAACAGCCCAATAGACGACTTAGCGATTGCACAAGAAGTTCGCCCATTTATTATTGCAAGCTTGAAGGAGATTGCAGCCCGCCTTGAAAAAGGTTTGCACATTGTTTCGGTCGTGCCCGCTTTAGAAAAAAATAAGCCATTGTTTGCAGCGGAATATACAGGGGTGACACATGTATTAAATGCAATGGAAAATGGTTCATGGGAGCAAGCTTATGAGTTAATCCCTTCCATTGAATTTGGACGGATTAAACCGTTGACGAAAAAAGATACGGAAGAAGACAAAGAATCGTATGCGGTGGCAAAAAATCACCGTGACACAGCTAAAGAAATGCTGAATTCATTAAAGGACACATTTTTTGCCCGGCATCCAAAGCTCTATGTACAGGAAATGGCGGCAACAAAGCCTATTTTAGAAACGCTAGTAAAGCTGACAATTGAATATAGTGAAGCGTTTAAATTAGCCAAACAAGAGCGCGGCTTACTGGATTTCTCGGATTTAGAGCATTATGCCTTGGAGATATTAACGGATCCACAAAGTGATTCCAAAATACCGCAACCATCCGATGTGGCACGCACCTTCCAAAAACGTTTTAAAGAAGTACTTGTAGATGAGTATCAGGATGTGAATTTCTTGCAGGAGACAATTTTACAACTTGTGAAAAGCGGAGGAGAGCAGGACGGGAATATGTTCATGGTTGGTGATGTGAAGCAAAGTATCTACGCATTTCGACTTGCAGAGCCCCGCCTATTTCTTGAAAAATATAAGCGCTTTGAAGAGGATCCATCCGATACAGGAATGAAGATTGATTTAAACGCCAATTTCCGTAGTCGCTCCGAAGTGCTAGAAGGTACGAACTATGTATTCGAACAAATTATGGATGAGGAAGTCGGAGAAATTGCGTACGATGAGCAGGCAAAATTAAAGTTCGGTGCTAGCTATGATGAACAGGAGGTCCCGATTGAGCTTGTGTTGCTTGAAGGTGATTCGAAGGCGCAAAACGTGCCCGGCACTGAAGATGGAGCTGAAGAAGAAAGCATTAGCTCAGCCCAACAGGAGGCACGCTACATTATTCAACGTATTCGCGATTTAGTTGACAATGGTGGACAAGTATACAATCCGAAAACGAAATCGATGCGTTCAGTCAGCTACCGGGATATCGTCGTATTAATGCGTTCCCGTACATGGTATACGACCTTTGCGGAGGAGTTTAAATTAGCGGGCCTTCCGCTTTATGCTGAAACAGATGGAGGCTATTTTGAATCATTGGAAGTAATGATTATGATTAACACGCTAAAAGTAATCGACAATCCATATCAAGATATTCCGCTTGCTTCTGTTTTGCGGGCACCGTTCATTGGGCTGACAGAAAATGAATTGGCGAAAATCCGACTAGTGAATAGGAAAGTACCATTTTACGAGGCGTTAAAACAGTATAAAGAAGAAGCGAAGGGCGAGATGCCGATTGAAACAGAAGCTAAGCTTGACAGATTTTTCGCATTGCACGACAAGTGGCGTAACTTCAGCCGTCACGGTGCGCTCGCTGATTTAGTTTGGCAAGTATATTTGGATACAAATTACTTCGAAATGGTCGGTGCGATGTCCAACGGGAAGCAACGTCAGGCAAATTTACGTGCACTTCATGACCGTGCACTGAGCTATGAGAAAACATCATTCCGTGGCTTGTTCCGATTTTTACGCTTTATCGACCGTATGCATTCACGCGGAGACGATTTAGGTGTTGCGAAGTCCACAAGTGAAGCGGATGACGTAGTGACTTTGCTGACAATCCATAAGTCGAAGGGACTTGAATATCCGGTCGTATTCGTTGCCGGCATGAGCCGTACATTTAATACGAAAGATTTAGGGAACCGCTATATATTTGATCAGGACTTTGGGTTGGCTATTAAATCAGTAAATCCAGACTTGAATATTATTTCTACTTCTCTTCCACATTTGTATGTGAAGGAAAAGAAATTGGCCAAAATGAAAGCTGAGGAAATGCGTGTATTGTATGTAGCGATGACCCGGGCAAAAGAGCGGCTTATTTTAGTCGGCTCGATTAAAGATTGGGAAAAGCAAAAAGAAGAATGGACATTTTACCAGGAATTGAAAGAAACCGTACTTCCGGCATATATCCGTTCAAAGGCAAACAGTTATTTAAGTTGGGTTGGACCAGCTGTTGCTCGTCACCAAGACTTCCTATTTGTAAGTTATGGGTATTCGAGCAAAGCTACGACAACACCGCAGTGGTCGATTACGGTAATACCGAATCATGACTATTTAGCAGCAACTGAAGTAGAGCTAACGGAAGAGGAAGTAGTGGAGGAAGTTATAAATGAAGATATCGTTCAGCTACTAACGGAACGATTCACGACACCTTATTTTTACAAAGATGCTGTAACGAAAAAGTCCAAAACGTCCGTTTCAGAGCTTAAACGTATGGAAAGTTTGCAGCAAATGGAAGAGGAGCATTTATACAATTCCGAAGCAAAACGTTATGTAAAAACAGAAGTACCAAGCTTTATGCTAAAAGAGAAGAAAAAAAGAAAGCTTTCTGCTACTGAAGTAGGTACGGCAGTGCATGCTGTTATGCAGCATATCCCGCAGCATGGATTTGCTACAATTGAAGAAACAGAACGATTTATACAATCCCTTGTTGATCGCCAATTACTTCAACAACTGGAAGCGGACGCGGTATCTGCTGAAAAGGTATATGCCTTTTTCGGAACAGAAGTAGGACAACGTTTTAAAACGGCGAAGGAAATTTTAAGAGAAGTACCTTTTACGATGAGTTTGAAGGATGAAGACGGTGACGCACAAATCATACAAGGTGTCATCGACTGTATATTTGAAGATGCGGAAGGTAAATGGGTACTGCTGGACTATAAAACGGATTATATTGAACAGATGATTTTGGGCGATTTAGAGAAAATTAAACGAAAAATGACAAAATCCTACCAAATTCAATTAAACTATTATCAGCATGCTGTACAATCTATTAAGCGTATCGAAATTAGCGAACGTATTTTGTATTTATATAGCATTGGACTAGAAGTAAAAATGGATTAGGGGGATAAAAGGTGGATTTTCGCCCAGTAGGTACGAATGAGCGTATAGCAACGCTTGATATTTTACGAGGATTTAGTTTGCTCGGCATTCTATTAGTAAATATGTTTGGCTTTTATTTACCGATGCCACATATTGCGGATTTAAGCAGCTGGTTTAGTGAAGTGCAGGATATTGTACTTCACCAGCTTTTGGATATATATGTTCAAAGTAGTTTTTATCCGTTATTTTCTATGCTTTTCGGGTATGGTTTAGCAATGCAGTATGTAAAAGCAAAAGAAAGGGGCATTAATTTTTATCAATTTGCTCCGAAACGTCTCTTGCTAATCTTCTGCATTGGTATGTTCCATGCCATTCTGATTTGGTGGGGCGATATTTTAGCAATGTATGCATTTTGTGGTGTGTTTTTAATTGCACTTATCCGCCTGCCGGCAATTTGGCTTTTACTAGTAGCAATTGCTGTAAATGCTTTATATCATGGATTTAATTTAAGTTTGTATGCAATGGCTGGCCTTTTTACAACATCTACAGATTCAATATCTGTAAATATTGATGCGATTCAAAGTGCAGTGACAGCTTATGGTATTGGTAGTTGGACAGATGCATTTATGCAGCGTCTCGATGATTTGGCAATACAAATGAGTATATTTATGTGGATGTCCTCATTATTTACGATTTTGCCTTATATGTTATTTGGTGCTGCTCTTGCAAAATGGCGTCTTATCGAACGGGCAAAAGAAAAAATTGTTTTATGGTTTGTTTTGGCGTTAATTGGTGTGGCTGGCGGACTGTATGTGAAAAGCCTGCCGATTGCCGGAGCTCAAACGATTGGTAATGAGTATTTACAAGTCTATATTGGCGGTCCTATTTTAGCAATCGGCTATATAGCGGTTGTAACATTGTTAACGCAGCTACCGTTCGTTGTGAAGCTTTTCTCTCCAATCGCTACGGCGGGACGTATGTCGCTGACTCTTTACATTATGCAATCTGTTATTTGTACGGTGCTGTTTTATAAATGGGGCTTCGGTCTTTATGGAAAAGTGGATGTGCAAATGGGTATTTATATGGCAATTGGAATCTTCGTCATTCAAGTATTATTTGCAGAACTATATTTTTCAAGATTTAAACAAGGACCACTGGAAGCATTACTAAAAAAAATAACTTATGGCAAGTTTGCTTCTCGGAAATAAAACCTATTATTATGTAAATTTATAGAAAGAAAGCTTAGTTTTACAGAATAATATTATTTTGTCAGAAAAGTAAGGCAATTATTTTATTTTTAATGTATGATGTAAAAAAACAGAAGGAGTGCTCCACGTTATGAAATTGTTATCATTTAAAGTAAACGAACAAGTAAAGTTTGGCCCTAAAGTGAAAAAAGAAGAGGCAGTATGGGATGTTGTCGAAATTCAAAAACAACTCAATGTACTAAAAGACTTTCCAGAAACAATTATCGACGGGATAGCACACGGCTATGAATTTGTTGAGCAAGTTCGTAAATTAGTAGAGGCAGCACAAAAGCATGAAAATGGTGCTAAATTCAAATTAGCATATTCTAATATAGAATGGTTGTCGCCGGTTCCTCGTACACCGAAAAATATAATGTGTGTCGGCAAGAATTATAATGACCATGCAGTTGAAATGGGTGCAGATAAAGCACCGGAAGATATGGTTGTATTCACTAAATCCCCAACTGCAATTGCGTCGGATGAATCGACATTATCCGTTCATGCAGAATTTACGGATTCTCTTGATTATGAAGGAGAATTGGCGATTGTAATCGGTAAACAAGGCAAAAATATTCCTAAAGCAATGGCGTATGATTACGTATTTGGCTATACAATTGCAAATGATATTACAGCGCGTGATTTACAAGAAAAACATAAACAATATTTCCTAGGAAAAAGCTTGGAAGGCAGCTGTCCTATGGGTCCATATTTAGTTACAAAAGATGAAATTCCAGATCCTCATACATTAACAATTGTAACGAAGGTGAATGGGGAAGTTCGTCAAAACGGTTCGACAAAAGATATGATGTTTACCGTCTCGGACATTATTGAGATCATTTCTAAATCTGTAACGCTGGAGCCAGGCGATGTTATTTTAACAGGCACGCCAGCAGGAGTTGGAAAAGCAATGAATCCACCTAAATTTTTAAAAGCCGGTGATGAGGTAAAAGTTTCGATTGAAGGCATTGGGACTCTGGCAAACCGATTTGTTTAATATAATTCATTTATTATGACCTTTTCTATTGTTACTTGGACGAATCCATTGAATTTATACATGCTAGCATGGTAGGATATTTCGTGTAGATAATAAATAGAAGAGGTGGAAAATTCATGGATTTCTTATCAAGTTCAACACACTTGCACATTACAGCATGGGCAATCACATTAATCCTATTTTTTGTAGCTGCATTAGCAGGCAAAAAACTAACAGCTGTTCACATGACTTTACGTGTAATGTATATTTTAGTTATCATTACTGGTCTGGCATTATTCTTAGAATGGCGTGATAAAATCGCTGAAAGCGGCATGAACTATGATATGAAAGTGTTATTTGGTATTTTAGTAATCGCATTCATGGAAATGGTATTAGTGCGTAAAAACAAAGGCAAGTCTGTTAATATGTTCTGGGTACTATTCGGTATCGTTTTACTAATTACATTATACTTAGGTATGAGCATGGGTATCGGTATTAACTTCTAATAAAAGCATGGTGTGCAAAAAGTGAATTTAACTTTTTGCACACTTTTTAATTTATTCAACTCTATATTTCCCATCATTCATTCTCCTCTATTTTATCCACCACCTGTATAAAAGGTAATATGATTTGCTATTCTTTAATTCATACACATTTTTGTCACGTATTTGTTGCATTTCCTACAAATAACTTTTGTTATCATAGCTACGTGTATAGGTTTTTTGGTAAAATGACGTTGGATTGTATGTGAAAGAGAGGGAAATAAATTGAGATTTAATAAATGGCTTAGTGCACTTACTGCAGGTGTAGTGCTTTCGACTTCATTGTCATTTGCATCATTAGCAAATGCTGAAGAAAATCGTACAATTGCAGATGAAAGTATATATGACATTTTAGTGGACCGCTTTTTTAATGGAACAGGTAAAAACGATGATCATACTGTAAATGCCCAAGACCCGACAATGTTTGCGGGTGGAGATTTCGATGGTGTCTTAAAAAAGATTGATTATGTGACGAATATGGGCTATACAATGCTTTCAGTAGGCTCAGTTTTTGCAACAGAAAAATATGACGGTTCGATGCCGACAAGCTATACACTATTAGACCCTCGTTTTGGTACAGCTGATGAATTTAAGAAAATGGTAGGTTCATACCAAAAGCGTGAGATGAAAATAATGGCTGATTTCCCTATTACAGATGTTAGTCCAAACCATGAACTTGCAGAAAAGCAAGGGTTTGTGGGGAGTACAAATGATGGGAAAATACAGTGGGATTTAACTAATGAAGAAGTACAAAACGAAATTATCGACAGTGCTGTACAATTTGTGGATACATACGGACTGGATGGCGTTCGTCTAACGAATATTGAACAAGTGGATACAGCATTTTTAAATCGCATGATTGAGCAATTAAAGGCTACTGGTGCCTATGTAATTGCAAATGCAGAAAGTGATGCGAATTTTGATGCGAAATTCTATAATGATGTCGCATCAAAATATACAAATTCCTTTAAAAATGTTGATTTGGATACTTCAGTGTTGGAACCATATATTGAAGAGACATTATCGGACACACCTGTTTTGACAATGACCGATACAATTTGGTCTGACCGTTTTACTTTAGCTGCAACGGCTGAAGGGATGTACCCTCCAACACGCAGTAAAATTTCGATTGCAAGCACACTATTATTGCCGGGTGTGCCAGTCGTTCAATACGGATCTGAAATTGCAATGAATGGTACTGCCGGTGAAGAGGCGCATCAATACTATAATTTTAAGACAGATTCAGAACTGGCAGATTATGTTGGAAAGCTTCAATCTTTACGAAATGATTCAGAGACATTACGTAATGGTGAATTTAAGTGGCTTGAAAATGAAGATGGCTTTATCGTATTTGAGCGGAAATCTGATACGGAAACGTGGATAGTTGTAATTAACAATAGCAGTAAAACAAAACGTGTCCATATCCCGGTAGCAGAGCTGGGGGAAGGAAAAGAAATCCGTGGGATGTTCAATAGTGAAATCATTCGTGAAAATAAAGATAATAACTATACTATCATTTTAGACCGTGAAATGGTTGAGGTGTATCAGGTCATCGATGCGCGAGGAATTAATACTTCTTATATTGTGGCACTTGGACTAGTTGTTGTACTTTATACGGCATTCATGATTGTCATTATGAAACGTGGGAAACAACGCCGCGCCAATTCAGCAAAATAAAATGAAATAGCCCGGAAAAGTGAATACATCGCTTTTCCGGGCTATTTTTAATAATTGGACTTAATTCGGTAACGTATCCTACAGTTTTAATCGGTCATGCAAAAATTTTGCAATACCATCTTCATTATTAGATAACGTAATTTCGTTGGCGATATTTTTTAAATCATCAATTCCATTACTCATTGCTACACCAATTCCGGCATAATCAATCATTTCAAAGTCATTGTCCTCGTCGCCAAATGCAATGATCCGCTCACGTGGGATGCCCATTTCTTTTGAAATGAAGTCAATACCAATTGCTTTACTTAACCCTTTATGCACAATTTCAATAATCGGGAAAGGTGCACCCCAGCGTCGATGCTCGATCAGCTCGGCATGCACATCCTGCAAATGTTTGCGGATAATCGGCGTATTTACATCATCTGCCTGAATCAATAAACTCGTCGGATTTTCCTTTAATGTCTGCTTGAGATCACCCATTAAAATATTAGGGCTGCCCATATTAAACATTTCGTGTACTTTTTCATCCTCACGATGGAGATATACATCATCCATTACTTCAGCGATTAAATTATCATATTCATATTTATGGACTGATTCAACAACATCGTGGACTACACTTAAATCCACAGGTGTATGGATTGTTTTCCACATGGGGTTTTTTGGATGGTGAATAAGTGCACCGTTAAAATTGACAATAGGTGTCGTTAACTCCAATTCTTTATAATAGGGAAGACTAGCCCGGAAAGGACGTCCTGTCGCGATCATTACTTGATGTCCCGCTTGCTTTGCCTTAAACAGTGTTTCCTTTGTAAGGGAGGAAATCTTCTTATCATCCGTCAATAATGTTCCGTCTAAATCCAATACTATTAAATGTTCGTTCATGAGAATAAGCCTCCTTTAGCATGGGTATTATTGTAACGTGAAAAATTAACATTCGTCAAAGTTTTGAAACAATCGTGAAGTTTTGATAAGGTTAAGGCGAGGTGAGAAAAATGATTGTTAAGCAAGAGTTGTGGAAATCTATTCCATTATTGCATGTGTATGATGAAACGATGGACGAACATACACCCGTCGTTATTTTTTTACATGGGTTCTTAAGTGCAAAGGAACATAATCTTCATTATGCGTATCAGTTTGTGCAAAAAGGTATCCGAGTTATACTGCCTGATGCAATCATGCATGGAGAACGATCAGATTATTTAACGGATGAACAGATGAACTATAACTTTTGGAAAATTGTTTTAAAATCGATTGAAGAAGTACATACGCTTTATGAAGAATTGAAACTAAAAAAAATGGTAGGCGACAAAATAGGCGTTGCTGGAACGTCAATGGGTGGCATTGTAACATCGGGTTGCTTAACTATTTATCCGTGGATTCAGGCTGCTGGTATTTGTATGGGGACAACGAGCTACACGAGGGTCGCGCTTCATCAAGTTGAGGAACTGAAGCAAAAGGGTGTTCAACTTCCAATATCTGAAGATCAGCAAAGTGCTTTGTTCGATATGCTCGGCAAATATGATATGGAAAAACATGAATCATTGTGGTCAAACAAGCCAATAATATTTTGGCATGGTGAAAAAGATACGGTCGTTCCATTTAGTATGAGTCGCCCTTTTTATGAACAACTTGAAAAAGAAGGAAAGGCGGCGGATATTCAATATATCGCAGAGCCAAAAGCAGGACATGCCGTTTCAAGAAATGGTATTTTACAAGTGACGGATTTCATTGCACAACGTTTGGCATAAAGCATTCGTTCTGCTATGATAGACGATAACACTATGTCGAAAGGGGAAATAAAAAAAATGGCAATTGATCAAGATATGAAAGACAGCATGTACGGAGCATTGGAAAACGTAATTGACCCTGAGCTAGGCATCGATATTGTCAACTTAGGTTTAGTATATGAAGTGGATTTAACAGAAGAGGGCTTAGCGATTGTTACAATGACATTAACATCAATGGGTTGTCCACTTGCACCAGTAATCGTTGACCAAGTAACGACAGCTTTAAGTGAATTACCGGAAGTAAAAGAGGTAAAGGTAGATATCGTATGGCAACCGGCATGGTCTAAGGACAATATGTCACGCTATGCAAAAATGGCTTTAGGTATCCGTTAATAAAAATATTAAAACGATTATTTTGCAGAAGCAAAATAATCGTTTTTTTTAGGTTAAGATTAAAAAGTCCGTATTATTCACTATAACGATAGTCGAAGGTAATTTTTTATTTTTCCATTGGAATCCAGTTTAAATATGTGTTTAATATCAAATAATTATTAATGAAATGCTTTTCTAAAATATTAAGGCTAAAATGCCATTTGTTACACACATATGAGTCGTTATTTCGTTTTACTTAATTATTAAGGTATATTTTATCGAGTATACAAAAATATAAGAACGTACCTAAAAAGGGAGTGTAAAAATTTGTGAGTTGACTAATTTTGACCTATAATAAAATTAGTCAGTAAAGGTCAAACTATCGGGAGGATGCAATATATGCAATTTAACCAAACTCAAGACAACCGTCCGCCTTTAGAGCAATTTGGACGTAATTTAATTGAACAAGTAAAAAATGGCAAGATGGACCCGGTTATTGGACGTGATGAAGAAATTCGCAATGTTATCCGGATTTTATCGCGCAAAACAAAAAATAACCCTGTATTAATTGGCGAACCAGGTGTTGGGAAGACAGCTATTGTCGAAGGCTTGGCTCAACGGATAGTAAGACAGGATGTGCCAGAAGGATTAAAGGATGCGCAGTTATATGAGTTGGACATGAGTGCGCTCATCGCCGGCGCTTCTTATCGTGGTCAATTTGAAGAACGTTTGAAATCCGTGTTAAAGCAAGTGAAAGATTCAGATGGAAGTATCATTTTATTTATCGATGAAATTCATACAATTGTAGGTGCCGGAAAAAGTGATGGTGCCATGGACGCAGGAAATATGCTCAAACCGATGCTTGCGCGCGGGGAATTGCATTGTATCGGTGCAACGACATTGGATGAATATCGTATGTATATTGAAAAGGATCCTGCTTTGGAACGTCGATTCCAGCAAGTTCTAGTACGTGAACCGTCTATTGAGGACACAGTATCCATTCTACGTGGTATTAAAGACCGTTTTGAAGAGCATCATCGTGGTGTTCGTATTCATGACCGCGCCATTATTGCAGCAGCACAACTAGCCAATCGCTATGTTACAGACCGTTTTTTACCGGACAAAGCTATAGATTTAGTTGATGAGGCATGTGCCATGATTCGAATTGAAATCGATTCAATGCCGCAGGAACTTGACCAATTAACACGCCGACTTACTCAGCTTAAAATTGAACAACAAGCATTGAAGAAAGAGAAGGATGATGCGAGTAAAAAACGCCTGGATATCCTTACGAATGAAATCGATACTTTAGAAGCTTCAATGCAATCGATGAAAGAACAATGGGAACTTGAGAAAAACGGTTTGCAAATTGTACGAGATAAAAAGGACAAACTGAAAAAATATGAAGCAGAACGTGATCAACTGTTCGTGTCCGGCAACAATTTAGCGCGGGCAAGTGAACTGCAATACAGTATAATTCCACAACTGGAGAAAGAGCTTGGAGAATTGGAAAAGCAGCTTAAAGATTCGGAAGGCAATCGTATGCTGCGTGAAGAAGTAACGGAAGATGAAATTGCAAAAATTATATCCCGCTGGACAGGTATTCCGGTAACGAAGCTTGTCGAAGGGGAACGTGAAAAGTTATTGCGATTAAAAGACACATTACATGACCGTGTTGTTGGACAAGATGATGCAGTCACATATGTAGCAGAGGCAGTATGGCGTGCCCGATCCGGTATTAAGGATCCTAATAAGCCAATTGGAAGCTTCCTATTCCTAGGGCCAACAGGTGTCGGTAAAACAGAATTGGCAAAAGCATTAGCAGAACAATTATTTGATTCGGAAGACCATTTTATCCGCATCGATATGAGTGAGTATATGGAGAAGCATTCTGTATCCCGACTTGTCGGAGCACCACCTGGTTATGTCGGTTATGAGGAAGGCGGACAGCTAACAGAGGCAGTACGCCGTAATCCGTATTCAGTAGTTCTATTAGATGAAATTGAAAAGGCACATCCAGATGTAGCAAATATTTTACTGCAATTGTTGGATGATGGTCGAATTACCGATAGCCAGGGCAGAGTAGTAAACTTTACGAATACGGTTGTTATTTTAACGTCTAATATTGGGTCACAATTTTTACTGGAGGCGTCTGATGATTCCGAGAAGCTTGTACAGGCGGCTTTACGTCAGCACTTTAAGCCGGAGTTATTAAATCGAATGGACGATATTATTATTTTCCATGCATTGTCGGAAGAACACTTCCATGCAATTGCCTGGAAATATGTAAAGCAGCTCCAGGAAAGAGTTGCAGAACAGGAAATTACATTGCATGTACGTAAGGAAGTAGTGGATTGGATTGTAGAACATGGCATTGATCCTCAATATGGTGCACGTCCATTAAAACGCTTCGTTCAGCGCCACTTGGAAACAATTGTTGCGCGAGAACTATTAAAAGGAGTAGTAACAGCCGGTGGTGTGCTGGAAATTATGCTGGAAAATGATGAACTGGTGATTTCCCAGAAGTAGAATTTCCAAAAAGGTTGCAATACGAAATTAAATAAAATGACAAGGGGCTGTCCAGTATAATACCGGACAGCCCCTTGTCATCTATTAATGTTGCTCTGCTTCCATGTCTGGAGTTGATTCGTTTGGAATGATTGCAGCGATAATAAGTACTAATACGCTGAATACTAATGATACGATTACGCCATTCATGAAATTAAAGTTTACACCTAATACAGAACTTACTACATAGTTAGTCATTGTTACTAAAAGGAATGACCAAAAGAAAGTAATAATATATTGCATCAATTTCACCTCATTGAACTTATTTATATCGTTATTTTGAAATTACATCTTCAATATCATACCACAAGCCTTCATGAAAATAAAAGGGGGAATACAATTTTTCGCCAAGATGTCATAAAGTGAAAATTTGGTAGGGTAAAAACATAGCTATTGTCTTTTCTATAAATTTTAATTGTTTTCAAAATACTTATACTTTATAATTAGTACCAGATACTAATATTTAGTGATTATTTTATGTTATTCAGCAGAAGGATTGGGTTGGATATGTTTGAAAACAAGGGGGATAATATATGAATGCTGGTATAATTGGCATGGGCAAGTATATTCCGGAAAAAGCTTTGTCAAATTCGGAAATTGAACAATTTTTAGATACATCGGATGAATGGATTCGTTCGCGGACAGGTATTGGAAATCGATATATCGCAGAGAATGAGGAAACATCAGATTTAGCCTATAAAGCGGCACAACAAGCAATTCAAAATGCCGGTATTACAGCAGATGAAGTGGGATTAATCATTGTCGCAACGGTTACTCAAGATCAAAACTTTCCAAGTGTAGCTTGCCAAATACAAGAACGTCTTGGTATTTCGGGTTGTGGTGCAATGGACATTTCTGCTGCGTGTTCAGGCTTTATTTACGGGACGGCAATAGCAAAACAATTTATTGAGAGTAATAGTTATGAATATATACTAGTAGTAGGTGTTGAAAAATTATCGAAAATAACTGATTGGAAAGATCGTAACACAGCTGTCTTATTTGGTGACGGTGCAAGTGCAGCTGTAATTGGTAAAGTTTCTGAAGGGCGCGGCATATTGGCATATGAACTTGGGGCGGATGGAACTGGTGGAAAACATTTATATTTAAATCCAGAAAATCACATTTCGATGAATGGTCGTGAAGTATTTAAGTTTGCAGTTCGTCAAATGGGGGAGTCCGCAGTCAATGTACTGGAGAAGGCTGGATTAACGAAGGGAGATGTAGATTACCTCGTACCGCACCAGGCGAATATCCGCATTATGGAGGCTGCTAGAGAGCGTCTAGGACTACCGGAAGAAAAAATGTCGAAAACGATTCAGAAATACGGTAATACATCGGCTGCATCAATTGGTATCTCGATTGTCGACGATTTGGCTGAGGGGAAAATAAAGGACGATGATATCGTTGTATTAGTTGGTTTTGGTGGAGGGCTTACTTGGGGGGCACTCGCATTAAAATGGGGAAAATAAAGAAAGAGAAGGGTGTTAAATGATGGAGAAAAGAAGAGTTGTTGTAACAGGAATCGGCGCAGTAACGCCAGTAGGTAACAATGCAGAGCAATCATGGGATAATGTATTAGCAGGAAAATCAGGAATTGGACCACTAACGCGTGTAGATACGAGTAAATTTCCGGTATCTGTTGCAGCGGAGGTAAAAGATTTTAATATAGAAGATTATATTGAGAAAAAAGAAGCACGAAAAATGGATCGCTTTACCCATTACGCACTAGCTGCTTCAATGATGGCTGCAAAAGATGCTAACCTTACGATTACAGAAGAAATGGCTCCTCGTGTTGGAGTATGGATTGGCTCGGGAATTGGTGGAATGGAAACACATGAACAGCAATTTTTGACATTCCAAGAGCGCGGTGTTCGCCGAGTAAGTCCGTTCTTCGTACCAATGATGATTCCTGATATGGCTTCAGGCCAAGTATCAATTTATTTAGGAGCAAAGGGAGTTAATTCATGTTCTGTTACAGCCTGTGCTTCAGGAACAAATTCAATCGGAGACGCTTTCAAAGTAATTGAACGCGGGGATGCGGATGTAATGATTACAGGAGGAACGGAAGCACCAATTGTAACAATGGCGGTTGCCGGCTTTTGTGCAAACACTGCATTATCTTTAAACCCGGACACTGCGACAGCATCACGTCCATTTGATAAAAATCGTGATGGCTTCGTTATTGGCGAAGGGGCAGGTATATTAATTCTGGAAGAATATGAACATGCAAAAGCACGTGGCGCGAAAATTTATGGAGAAGTAGTTGGCTATGGTTCGACAGGAGATGCCCATCATATTACAGCACCAGCTCCAAATGGTGAAGGGGCTGCGCGAGCAATGAAAATGGCGTTGGATGATGCGAATGTCTCTCCAGAGCAAGTAGGATACATTAATGCACACGGTACGAGTACACCGTACAACGATTTATTTGAAACACAAGCAGTGAAAACGGTATTTGGCGATCATGCATACAAGCTGGCAATGAGTTCGACAAAAAGTATGACTGGTCACTTATTAGGAGCAGCAGGTGGTATTGAAGCGATTTTCACAGTACTTGCCTTAAAAGAGGGGATTTTACCTCCGACGATGAATTTACATGACCCTGATCCGGAATGTGACTTGGACTATGTTGCAAATGCAGCAAGAAAAGCTGATGTGGAATATGGACTGAGCAATTCATTAGGTTTCGGTGGGCATAACGCTTGTTTATTGTTTAAAAAATACACAGAGCAATAGGGAATATAAAAAACGAACGGACCAATTCTATCGTCCGTTCGTTTTTCGTATAGTTGTACAAAGGATGGTGTTTTGACACGCTTCGTACTATTTCTATTTTTTTATGGGCTTTGTGTAATGTCGATTAGTAATATGATTTTATACTTAAACTATCGGACATTGGGCTATTCATGGCATGCAGTAATGCTGTACATCCTTCATGGTGCAGAACTGTATTTGCTTGTAATAGCGGTAATCGGAATGGTTAGCGTCGTTTACGGCCTAATCCCATCGCGTTCTCCATTTTCTTAAGCGTTTTGGCTGCGATAGCATCCGCTTTAGCAGCTCCTTCATCTAAAATAAGATCAAGTTCTGGAGAGTCGATTAATGCATAATAGCGCTCTTGTATAGGTGCAATATGGTCGATAACAGCTTTTGCCACACCCGCTTTAAAATCGCCGTAGCCTTTGCCTTCGTATTTTTCTTCTAAAACCTTAATTGAAACTCCTGATAATGCAGATTCAATAATGAGCAAATTGGATACGCCTGGCTTATTTTCAACATCAAATTTCACAATTCCCTCAGAATCTGTTACTGCAGATTTGATTTTCTTTTCAATCTCTTTAGGTGTATCCAAAAGTCGAATTGTTGCTTTCGTATTTGTATCCGATTTTGACATTTTTTTCGTCGGCTCCTGCAATGATTTGATACGGGCACCTTCTTTTGGTAATTGAATATCAGGAATCGTTAAAACATCATTGTAACGCTTATTAAAACGTTCCGCTAAATCGCGAGTAAGCTCGATATGTTGCTTTTGGTCTTCACCTACGGGCACGATGTCTGTATTGTAAAGAAGAATATCGGCAGCCATTAACGGCGGGTATGTTAAAAGTGCGGCAGAAACGGATTCTTTTCCAGTAGATTTATCTTTGAACTGTGTCATGCGTTCTAATTCACCGATTGAAGCGACACATTGCAGCATCCATCCTGCTTGTGCGTGCGCAGGTACTTCGGATTGGATAAATAAAATGGATTTTTCAGGATCAATACCGCATGCAATGTACATCGCTGCCAATGATCGGATATTTTTGCGCAATTCCAATCGATCTTGTGGAACGGTAATGGCATGTTGGTCGACGATGCAGTAAATAGCATTATTGTCGTCCTGTAAAGCAGGGAATTGTTTAATTGCACCGATGTAGTTTCCTAAAGTAATTGTTCCTGTTGGCTGTACGCCTGAAAAGATGGTTTTCATTGGGGGATTCCTCCTTAAAATGGGTAAATGAGATTTTCTCCAAAATTACTTGAAGTATTTTTAGACAAAAAAAACATCATGCGTCCTCTATTAAGTAAATAATAGAAGGGACGAATGATGTTAAAATCCGCGGTACCACCCAGCTTGCCACAATTGGCCACTCTTCTTCGTAACGTGAAGGGAACGAGCTAAACTAATGAAACCTACATGTAAGTTCGTTCATCAAGCTAACTCGGAAGTCCATTCCATTTAATGAATGATCTGTTTGCACCAACCACAGATTCTCTAGGCATTCGCTTTAAATGTACTACTCTTCGTCATCGTTTTTTCATAATCTTGAAAGTGATTATATCGTAAATATTGAAAAGAAAGCAATTGTTTTATTTGAAAGAAATAGGAATAAAAATGCATTGTAGTGGAAATAGTAGTAAAATAACAAGCTGATTATTTGAAACAACAAATCTTCGCTCAGTTTAGTTCTCAATTAAATTTGAATAAATGAGAAAAAACATTCTGTCTTTTAAGTTTAAATCTATTAGCATAAGGGTACAAAAATGTTGTAGCACAAAAATAAAGAAAGTGCGCTTAATAGAGAAAAACATGTAATAAAAATTATTACGGTAGTTGAATTATTTGTTGACAATGTGTATTCAAACATGGCGTATTCATGTATAATAAGAACAGAATCTTAAATTAAATTAATTCTAAACTAAGTATTATATATTTACGCTTCCATATGAAATGAAGCTGCATATATCAGTTAAATTGAAATCAATTAGAGAGGAGTGAGACAATGTTAGTAACATTATTTACTTCACCAAGTTGTACTTCATGTCGAAAAGCAAAAGCATGGTTAGAGGAACATGATATCCCATATACAGAGCGCAATATTTTTTCGGAGCCACTTACAATTAGTGAGATTAAGGAAATTTTACGAATGACAGAAGATGGTACCGATGAAATTATTTCAACGCGATCGAAAATTTTCCAAAAATTGAATGTAGATGTTGAAACATTGCCATTGCAAAGATTATACGAGTTAATACAGGAATATCCAGGTCTTTTACGCCGACCGATTATATTGGACGAAAAACGTCTACAAGTCGGCTATAACGAAGATGAAATCCGTCGATTCCTACCTCGTAAAGTACGTGCTTACCAGCTTCAGGAAGCACAACGCATGGTTAACTAAATAAAAGACACTCATGATGCTACGGTTGCCTAGGGTGCAATTGTGGCATCTTTTTTTTATTTCAGATCATATTAACAAGGAATTCTTTAATACTTGATTTAAACTGATGGGTACAATACAATTTCAATTATTCAAATAATTTATGCTGAATAATGTTTTTTCTTTTCATTTTTATCCAATCCATCATACAATAGAGTTATAGATACTTCCCATTTTTTTAAGTATCTTAGTTCCGATGCAATAGAACGCCTTATTGTATGCATTTTGGAATATAAGTGACGTTCTATACAATGACTGTGAAGGGAGTTGAGGTCTAATGGACATCGAACGCATTAATGAAAATACGTTAAAACTATTTATTACGTATAGTGATATCGAAGACCGTGGTTATACGCGTGAAGAAATTTGGTACAATCGCGCTAAGGGAGAAGAGCTCTTTTGGGATATCATTGGCGAAGTAAATACAGATGATTATTTCGACTTAGATGGTCCGATTTGGATTCATATTAATGCTTCTGATAGTGGGTTAGAAGTCGTTGTAACGCGTGCATCTGTAGGGAATGATTCCGAAACTTCATCGATGGTTGGTACTTTTGAAGACGACCTTCATATAGCAGATCAATTAAACGAAATGGAAGAATCGATTTTCAATGCAATTGGTAAGGCAGCCAAAGATGAAGAGCAGACGCTTGAAAATGCACGATTCCGATTTAAAGATATTGATGAGCTAGTACCTCTTGCAAAACGCGCAGCCCCATTGGGAGTTAAATCTGCGCTGTATAAATGGGAGGACTACTACTATTTATATGTAGAGTTAGAAAGTCTGGAAATTCAAGAAGCGAAAAATGTCGTTGCATTATGCACTGAATATTTATCCGCTTCCAAAGTTACGAGACACCGCTTGGACGAATACGCGGAGACAATTATTCCAGAGGACTGCTTTGAAACAATCATCACATATTTTGAATAATCAAGATGTTAAAGCCACCTTATTCAGGGTGGCTTTTTTGTCTATATAATTGGACTTATTTGGGGGCATAACTAATGAAAATGTCACTTTCCCACTAGTTACTTATTATAAGTTGAAAGCTATTCTTCATTTGCTTACGATAGAGAAAAAGGAGTGGAAGGCATTGTTGGTCGCACTGACAGAAAAACAACAGCTATTTCATTTAACGTCAAAGCTCTCGGAGCAGGAGCTGCAACAATTAAAGCAACGTCGGCAGTTTTATTGTCCCCAGTGCAAAGAGGAACTTTTACTGAAAGCTGGACAGATTAAAATTCCGCACTTTGCACATTATAAAAAAAGTAAGTGCGATTCATTATTTTCGGAACGGGAATCGACCACCCATTTGTTAGGCAAGCAGCAGCTATTTCAACATTTTACAAAGCTCAAGCTGCAACCAATGCTTGAACCCTATTTGCCCCTCCTCCGTCAACGACCCGATATTTTTATTTCTAAAATGGACAGGCAATATGCCATCGAATTTCAATGCAGCCCAATCTCGCAGGACCTTTTTCGACAGCGGACAAAAGGGTATTTAAAGGCAAATATTACACCTATATGGCTATTGCATACACCGGAAAAATTTCAAGCATCAGGAATGATGAAAATTTCAATTAATCATTTCAATGCTCAATTTATCCAACAGTATAACAATCAATATTTTCTCCTCACCTATGATGTAAAAAGCAAAAACTTTTACTATTTGAGTAATTTAATTCATATCAATAAAATGCAGTACTTTGCATTTGTTAAAATACTTCCGTTACATCAACAGCGATTTCCGTTCCTCATTCCCGATAAAATCCCGAAGGAAATATTTCGTCAGTTCCTTATTAGCTTCAGAGAATACCGCGACCAATATTTGCGGCCTCGTATATTGCTGAGTAAAAAAGGGGTTAATGATCGATTTTTACGTGCTTTATATGAACTGCAGTTAACGACCACTAATTTACCGATTTTTTTAGGGATTCCAGTAATGAATACAAATGCTTTTGACAGCTTTTGTTTAGAATGGCAAGTACAATTGTTTTATTTTATGAAATGTCACAGTCTTACTCCAAAAACGATGAACCAAAAGGCTATTTCGTATTTTTTTGAATGGAGTGGCATGGAACAAACTAGCGAGAGGAATGCGGCTGTTGTACAGTATTTAAAAATATTAAGGGAGCTTAATATTGGGCAAGTACATGAAAGTATGAGCTTAAATAAACTTTTTGAAGCTCTATACGACGAATGTGTTGCAATTGAGTAATGAAATTGATTAAATAGACTTATAATTTCGAATTTCGGAATATTAGGAGGCAAATGAATGGCTAAGCAAATTTTAACACGTGAAGAAGTACCGGAGCATTTAACTTGGGATTTAACAACAATTTTCGAGTCAGATGAGGCTTGGGAAGCAGAACTGAAAGAAGTAGACCAATTATCAAAGCAAGCTTCGGATTTTAAAGGGAAAGTAGCAGACAGTGCTGAAAGCTTATACAATACATTGCAATTTAGTGATGCATTATATGAGCGTCTGCACAAATTATATGTGTATTCTCATTTAAAGCATGACCAAGACACGACGAACAGCAAATATCAGGATTTGGACGGTCGCGTTCGTTCTGTTATTACAAATGTCGGAGCTGCATGGTCATTTATTACCCCTGAAATTTTAGCATTGGATGAAGCAACGCTAAACAGCTATGTGGAAAGCTATGAACCGCTTGCTTTATACAAACAGAGCTTGAAGGAAATTAACTTAGGCCGTCCGCACGTATTATCTGCAGAAAAAGAAGAGCTGTTAGCACAAATGTCGGAAGTGGCTTCTTCAGCGAGCAAAACATTTAGTGCATTAAACAATGCCGATATCGAATTCCCTAAAATTATTGGAGAAGATGGGGAAGAAGTACAAATTACACACGGCAATTACATTACTATGCTGGAAAGTGACAATCGTGAAGTACGAGAATCAGCTTTCAAAGCAGTATACAAAACATATGGTCAATATAAAAATACATTTGCAACAACTTTAGCAGGGAATGTGAAGGCCCATAATGCCAATGCAAAAATCCGTAATTACGATTCGGCACGTCATGCAGCATTGAGCAATAACTTTATTCCTGAAAAAGTATATGATCAGCTTATTTCAACAATCCATGATTATTTACCAGCACTACATCGCTATGTGGAACTGCGTAAACAAGTGTTAGGCGTGGATGAGCTGCATATGTACGATCTATTTACACCGCTTGTAAAAGAAGTGAAAATGGAAGTAACATATGATGAAGCTATGAAAACAATGGTTGAAAGCTTTGCGCCTTTAGGTAAGGAATATCAGGAGATTGTTCAAAAAGGTTTGGATAGTCGTTGGGTTGACGTTTTAGAAAACAAAGGGAAACGCAGTGGTGCCTATTCATCAGGTACATTCGGTACAAACCCATATGTTTTAATGAATTGGCAAAATAACGTGAACAATTTATACACATTGGCACATGAATTTGGCCACTCAATGCATAGCTACTATTCACGTCAAAACCAACCATATCAATATTCTGATTACTCAATTTTCGTTGCCGAAGTTGCTTCGACATGCAATGAAGAGCTTCTATTTGATCATTTAATGAAAACTTTAGATGATGAAAAGAAAAAAATATATTTATTAAATCAATGGCTAGATGGTTTCCGCGGCACAGTGTTCCGTCAGACGATGTTTGCTGAATTTGAGCATATGATTCATGAGCTTGATGCAAAAGGCGAATCGATTACAGCTGAGAAGCTAACATCAATCTACTATGATTTGAACAAACAATATTTTGGTGATGCGATGACTGTTGATGAAGAAATTGGCCTTGAGTGGGCACGTATTCCTCATTTCTATTACAACTATTACGTATACCAATATGCAACAGGTCAATCTGCGGCAACAGCCTTATCAAAACAAATATTGGAAGAGGGAGAACCAGCTGTAGAGCGCTATATTAACAACTTCCTAAAAGCAGGTTGCTCAGACTTCCCGATTGAAGTATTGAAAGCAGCAGGTGTAGATATGGAGTCACCAGAACCAATCGCGCTTGCGTGTAAGGTGTTTGAAGAAAAGTTAGATGAGTTAGAAAAGTTATTATTAAATAATTAATTGTTTGTGAAAACGCATCTGTTTCAGGTGCGTTTTTTGCTTTTGAAAACAGATTTTCTGTCTAATCCGCATTTTAACAGTCGAAAACTTCTTTCGAATAAATACGTGTAAAAGCGCTATATACCAATGATTTACTCGCTTTTAACATACTTGGAATCAATGATTAATTTGTAAGTATGGAAACGCTTACTATATGGCGAATTTGTGAAATTATAAAAGAATTATTGCAAGAAATATTATTCCGTGATAGAGTAATATTTGTGAAATAAATCACATAACAAACATACACCCCTTTGTTTGAACGTGAACATTTCTCCCATCCCCTTTGTGAAAAAGAGGCGTCCTATCTCTCGAGGATAGAGGCGCCTCTTTTGTTTTATTTATACTTCTCCTTAAATCCGTGCAAAATTCTACATAACTATTTTCCTGCCTTTATTAGCGTTTCCCGGAAATTATACTTAATTATTTTATAGGACAAAAAAACCAGCTCGCTTAAGGCGTCGCTGGTTAAAATAAATATATAAGGGCAATTAAATAATAGTGTAATGATAAAGAATGTGCTATTTTGCACGCCAAAGTGTTATTTCATCAGTCATAATACGTTCTACTTTTTGTTGAAGCATCCGTTTTTTTAATTCACGTTCGGCAAGCTGTTCATTAATTGAATAAATTTCTGCAACTTCCGCAGTCGTCAAAATGCTGAAATGATCGAATAAATCATCTAATGTAGGGACGGGTTGGCGAGTTAATTCTTCACCAAGTAATTCTGCTAAAATATGTTCATAGACTTCGTAATTGTATGAACCACTTACTTTTAATCCTTCATCTTCAATGCATTCGTTGAAAAATACAATACTTGGTACTTCATCAACTTCCATTTCCCGCGTTAAGTATAAGTCACATTGAAATGCACGGGCAGCTTCTTTGGAACCGAAGTCAGATACGAATTCCTCCATATCCAAGTTAACTTGCTGTGCAATTTCTATTAATGTTGCATGAGAATTAATATTTCGAGTATTAAGAACCGCTATTTCCTGTACTTTGTTTAAATAGCGGAAACCAGCTCGCTTACCTTGAAGTTCAGCGGCTTTAATTGCGATTGAAGGTAGTGCAGGATGTGTAATATCCAATTCCGCTCCGGAAACACAGCCTTTCATACGGCTAGTAATGCTGTTTAAAGCAGAGAGTTCCGTACTAAGGACATATCGACATGTAAAGTAATGACCGTATTCTACTTGAAGCTTACGCAAAGTCATTTGCATAAGTAATGCTTTTTCACAAAGGGGGTCAATAAAAATATAAAGCTCAATTGGTTTATTACATGTGGACGGTGCAACAGGTTGCTGTAAAAGTTGGACATTATTCACTCAAATCCCTCCTCATCATTTGGGGCGTTAACCATATGGTGAGCAGTCATCACGAGACGCTTATAGTAAACTTCGCGGAATTTACCGTCTAAGCCAACCTCGTCCATCGCTTCTGCCATACATTCTAGCCATGCCTGGGCACGATCGGGTGTAATTTTAAAATGCATATGTCGGGCACGCATCATTGGATGACCGTGTTCTTCACTGAAGAGATTAGGCCCCCCTAGATACTGCGTTTGGAATTGTATTTGTTTACGAATTGTTTCTGTTAAATCATCTGGAAAAATAGGAATTAATAATGGATGCTTCGCCACTCGAGAGTAGAACGCGTTAATTAATTCAGAAAGCTTTTCAGCGCCGAGTTCCTCATAAGGAATCGTATAATTTCGATTCATTAGTTATACTCCTTTGTGTCTTTCTTAGCCCATTAATGAAATAGGATGACGTTTCCGTAATATAAATTTCATTTAGGCGTTACATTCATTCTAGCAACGGAATGATGTTTTAACAAATAAAGTGCCCTGCAAAAAATTTGAAGGGCTCTTTACATCCATATAAAATATGCTAGAAATGCATATATATAGTAGGTTTAATTGTTTATTAAAAAATTTTACAGTAGGAACATTTACATGTTAAAAAGTTCACTGCTAACGTCAATTTGCAAATAAATGACATTTTATGGGCTATACGTTTATATAATTCATTACTTTTTTGACATAATTTTGAGTTTCTTGGAAAGGAGGGACTCCTCCATATTTCTTAACATTTCCTGGACCTGCATTATAAGCGGCAAGAGCTGTCTCTATATTGTTATCGAACTGATTCAGCATTTGACGTAAATATTTGGCTCCACCCATAATATTCTGTTCAGGATCAAAGCGGTCTTTTACGCCTAGATAGTTTGCAGTAGCCGGCATTAGTTGCATTAAGCCCGATGCCCCAGCACCACTAATAGCGGATGGATTGAAATTTGATTCCTGCTTCATTACAGCGGTAATTAATTTTTCAGGAATATTGTACTTCTTCGCGGCAGCTGCAATTTCTGCTTGATATTTTTCTGCCCCATTAAAGAAATTATTTATATCGTTATTACGCGTATAATCTTTCATATATGATTCAAGATTGGTTGGTGTTACGCTCGTTGCTTGGAGGTAATGGGAACCAGCCAAATCCGTTGAATTATTTGAATTTTCTAATAAAAATGAAGCGATATAATTATTGGTAGTTGAATTTTGTTGTTCTGGATTTGTGAATTGCTGTAAGGTACCTACATCGCCAAGCCCATTAAGGGATTGACCATTTAATATATCGCTCATTAAATCAGAAAATAAAGTCGAGTTCGATGATGGTAATGTACTCGAGCCTGGTTGGTGTGATGTATTGATGTTTTGAATTGCCTGTAGTTCCAACAATGACTTCATTGATGAAATATCCATGACAGCACCTAGCCTTTCTGATTATTCAATGCCGTCATAAATCGCACAATTTTCTTTTGGGCGGGCTGCGGCTCAATTGAATGTTTTGCTAAAAATGAGGAAAAAATTATTTTTCCAATCTTTTCATCATTTGTCTCATATTCTACCTCATAATCGTCGCAGTGCAAATAAAAAGAATGATCGAACACAAGTAAACCTCCCTCGTAAGGTATCTCTACTCGGTCTGTTGTCAATGATCCGTAGCACTGCAACGTGTTCATAGGAATGTCAAAAAGTTCTAATCTTTCATTTACAGTAGGCAATGTAATCCTATTGCCAGCCAGCATTTGATCGGCTTGTTCCCTTGTTATATAGTCGGTTGTTTCTAAATGTTGATGTTCTGATGTTTTTTCTTTTAATGTACACTCAATTGTTTCCCCGAATTCTCGAATTCTAAGTGCACTTTGGAGTTGCTTTAAATGATTGCTAGATGTATCGAAGTAGTGGTTAACTTGACGAATAATCTGGTCGGGCTGGATGGAAAAAGCCTGAAGAAGTTCTTCATATTGTGCTTTTGTTAAAATATTTTTAAATTCTATTTCGATATGCTGGGTCATTGTTTAATCTTCCTTTACTGTTTAGGTTTTTATTTTAAATCAATAAAACGAAACTGCACCAATCGATAGTCCTATGGTAAAATATGAAGTGAAGGCAAGTAGTGGATGGCATAGATTTTTAAAGATTTCATGCCGGTTTGAAAAATTAGAACATACAACATTAAGACGTAATTGAAAAGGAGTTCAATTCATTGAGAAATGTATATATAGTTAGTCAATATCAAGCAGTACATAATGAAATCAATTTTATTTTAAATGAAAAGAAACAACTTAGCCAATTGCAACCTGTAGGACAAGTGATTGTTGATTCGGATAATGAGGCGTTTCTTTATATCATAGAAGAAAATGATGCATATAGTTATATTGGTTTTCCACAAGCTGTATGGTCGCAATTAGTACAAATGTTAAAGTCAGGGCAACAGCCATATTTAAAAGTAGAAGATGGCTTGGTACCTCTTATACAGTTTACCGATGAATTAAAAGGATTATTGTACAATATAGTAGGAAACAGCAACTATGGAGACCGCTTTGTAGAAGCTGTAGAAAAGGAATTTGCTGATTTTTTGTAAAGAATGATTAGCAATTTTAATGTATTGAAATGAAAAACGTGCCATTTCGTGCTATTTAAGTGTGAAATGTGTTTTTCTTATGCACAAGAAGTATAATTGTTTGAAACAACGTGTTTTGAAATAGTGTGACGTGAAAGTACTATTTCAAGTTGGGGGGCTTTGTAAATGGGGCAGTGGGAAGTATTTTTAAGTCCATATCGACAAGCAGTGGACGAACTGAAAATTAAATTAAAAGGCATGCGATCGCAATTTGGCATCATGAGTGCAAATTCACCAATTGAATTCGTAACAGGCCGTGTTAAACCACTTGCGAGTATATATGATAAATCGTTTGATAAAGGGATACCATTTGAGCCGAATCCGCGTTTAGGCAATGAATTGCAGGATATTGCAGGCGTTCGTATCATGTGCCAGTTTGTTGACGATATTGCTACAGTTACGGAATTGATTCGCCAGCGTAATGATATGAAGGTTATTGAAGAAAAGGATTATATTACACATAGTAAACCGAGTGGCTACCGCTCACATCATATGATTGTAGAATATCCTGTAGAAACGATTCAGGGCCGCATTGTTGTCGTGGCCGAAATTCAAATCCGTACATTGGCAATGAACTTTTGGGCATCTATCGAGCATTCATTAAACTATAAGTATAAGGGGATTTTCCCGGAAGAAATAAAAAATCGATTGCAAAGTGCGGCAGAAGCGGCATTTCGTCTGGATGAGGAAATGTCCTCAATTAAAAGTGAAATTCATGAGGCTCAAGCATATTTTAGTGAAGTAAAAGAAGCAACTAATACAGCTATTCATAAGTCAACTGACAAAGAGGAGCGTGAAAGCTAATGAAGTTTGCAATTCAATCACGCAGAGATGACCAATCAAATGAATTGATGGAGCTCGCAAAATCTTATTTAATCGATTTCGGGTTGAAATTTGATGAGGAAGAGCCAGAAATTGTTCTTTCCATTGGTGGTGATGGGACTTTATTGCATGCATTCCATCGCTATTTGCATCGTTTGGACAAAACAGCTTTTGTTGGTATTCATACAGGGCATTTAGGTTTTTATGCCGATTGGAAGCCTTCCGAGCTGGAAAAGTTAGTATTATCGATTGCTAAAAAGGAATTTAATGTAGTCGAATATCCGCTGTTGGAAGTACAGGTACATCGCCATCATTCGGATTCCAGTACTTATTTGGCTCTGAATGAAGCTACGATAAAATCACCGGACGTTACCCTTGTAATGGATGTTGAGCTAAATGGTGAGCATTTCGAACGGTTCCGTGGCGATGGGTTGTGTATTTCGACACCATCGGGGAGTACCGCATACAATAAAGCTTTAGGTGGAGCAATTATCCACCCAACATTACAAGCTTTCCAACTTACAGAAATGGCATCAATCAACAATCGTGTCTTTCGTACTGTAGGTTCTTCCTTAGTATTACCTGCACATCACAATTGTGTATTAAAGCCAGTCCATGAGCAGCAATTTAATATGACTGTCGATCATATAAGCATGACGGAAACAGATGTAAAGTCGATTACCTTCAATGTTGCAAATGAAAAAGTGCGTTTTGCGCGCTTCCGACCATTTCCATTTTGGGAACGTGTACATGATTCATTTGTCTCAAATGAATAGAATGAGGTTATATGGATAAAAGATTTCAATTACAATTTATTAATTCAATAGAAAATGCCCTATTGCGTGATGCGATTGCTCAATGGGGAATTTCGAAGCGTGCTTTGACCGCCATCAAATTTGATGGAGGAACACTTTTAGTCAATGGTGAAGAAAAGAATGTACGGCATAGCCTTAAAATTGGAGATGTCGTAACAATTATTTTTCCACAGGAGGAAGTAAGCGAAGGTTTGACTGCACAAGAAGGTCCTTTAGCCATTGTATATGAAGATGAAGCCGTACTCGTATTGGACAAGCCTTCTTTTATGAATTCCATTCCTTCCAGAGAACACCTAAACGGCAGCATCGCAAATTATGTATATGGCTATTTCGTTCAACAGCAACTGGCTTCAACGGTGCATATTGTTACACGACTCGACCGTGATACGTCAGGGCTGATGGTCATTGCGAAACATCGTCATATACATCATATAATGAGTGGCCAGCAAAAAAACGGAAGTATTCATCGTGAATATGAAGCAATCGTTGAAGGGTATGTAGAACAAGATCAACAGTCCATAATTTTACCGATTGGACGAAAAGATACGAGTATTATCGAACGTGAAGTACGTGCGGATGGTCAGTTTGCACATACGGATGTATCGGTTATAGCACGTAAAAATAACTTGACTCATATTCGCCTTAAGCTCCATACAGGGAGAACACATCAAATAAGAGTCCATATGGCTCATATAGGACACCCTTTAGTAGGAGACGAATTATACGGAGGAAGTCGAACATTATTTAATCGTCAGGCACTCCATTGCCGGAATATCCAGTTTGAACATCCATTAACGAAGGAGAATATGCAATTTTGTAGCAATCTCCCGCCTGAAATATCAAACCTTATTAATTAATAGAAGATGCCACAGATTGTCGACAAAAGATCTCGAGAGTTCGTCTCCCGAGACCTTTTGTCTTTTTATTATAAATTTTAACTAAATGCGTAGCAGGAACAAGTTATCCAATCGTTCCTCACTTTATTTAAAGGGATTAATAAGTTGATTGGAATGGAGGGACCGTGACTCCACCGGGAACAGCAAAATTTATTTTGCGACGAGTAACCGCAGGAGCACCGTGCGGAAGATCCACTAAATGGTGCCTGCCGCTCTTGGCACCATTTAGTTAGCTGGAGCCGTGCCCGGGGAAAGCATCGGTCCCGGAATGGAAATCAACGGTTCAATGTTAATTTAATTTTTAAGTACACACTTTTTAAGAGTTTGTCTACAGTCTAGCCAATTACTGAAATGGTGTCTTTTATTTTTTAGTGAAAAAGGGAATATACTGTTGGAAGGGCGGACAGAATCCTGCTTCAATTAAATATTGTAAATAAATACAGGCAATTCCTATCCTTGACGAACTGAAAAAGTTAGTAATAAAATAGTCCTTTGTTATAGCAATATTGGACTGTGCAAGATGAATAATTGGATTTTGATGCAATTGGAAATTGAGCGCATATAATAGAATTAATAAAGTAATTGAAAGGAGGGGACAAGCATGATAGAGGAAAGAAATGATGAAGTACAGTATGATGAGTCCTTTTTGCGAATGCTACTCGATGAGGAAAATATTGAAGCATTTCGTGAGCATTTTTTAGTTCTCCATCCATTTGATCAAGCACAGTTTTACGAAGAGGTAGGTCCGGATATACGGCAAGTTATTTATCGTTACTTGTCTCCTCAGGAAATGGCCATTATTTTAGAGTCAATGGAAATTGAAGATGATGAATATGAAAGCTATTTAAATGAAATGGATCCATCCTATGGCGCTGCGATGCTCGGTTTTATGTATACCGATAATGCGGTAGATATATTAAATGAACTGAACACTGAGCAACGTGAAAATTACTTAGATATGATGGATGATGAAACTGTTGATGAAATCAATGAGCTTTTAGGCTATGAGGAATACACAGCAGGGGCAATAATGACAACCGAGTATGTTTCGGTTTTAGAGAGTGCTACTGTTCGTGAGGCGATGCGCGTATTGCGTCAAGAAGCACAGACTGCCGAAACCATTTACTATATTTTTGTTGTCGACAGTTCCCATAAACTGCTTGGTGTCATGACGTTACGAGAATTAATTGTTGCAGAAGGAGATTTATATATTCGTGACATTATGAGTGATCGCGTCCTTTCTGTGAAGGTGACCGACGACCAGGAAAATGTCGCGAATTTAATGAAGGACTATGACTTTTTAGCAATTCCGGTTATTAATGAAACTCGAGAACTCCAAGGTATCATTACATTCGATGATATTATCGATGTTATTGAAGAAGAAGCAGAAGATGACTACTCAAAACTGGCGGGTATTTCGGATATGGATGACAATGATGCAGGTCCGATACGAGCAGCTGGAAAACGCTTGCCTTGGTTAATTATTTTATTGTTTCTAGGAATGCTTACTTCAGGGTTAATGGGGATATTTGAAGCAACGCTTGATAAAGTCGCATTACTTGCCACGTTTATTCCACTCATTTCCGGTACATCAGGAAATAGTGGTACACAGGCATTAGCAGTCGCGATTCGAGGTATTGCAACTGGAGATATCGGAGGTAAAAGTAAGTTCAAGCTTGTCCTTCGTGAATTAAGTACAGGTATCATTATGGGATTGGTCAGCGGAGCTATCGTAGTGGGAATTATTTTCTTTTGGAAAGGTACCTTGATAGTAGGTTTACTTGTCGGGGCATCAATTTGCTGTTCCATTATTGTCGCTACATTAGCCGGGTCATTTATTCCGATTATTATGCATAAGCTAGGCGTCGACCCTGCCGTTGCATCGGGTCCTTTTATTACGACATTGAACGATGTCACGAGTATTGTAATTTATTTAGGATTGGCTACTACCTTTATTGGTCTTATTCTATAAGGAACGATTTGAAAGTTTATTGCATATTGTATGAAAAAGAGGATGTGGAATGTGGAAATTCATCCATTACTTTTTATTGCAAGTCCGAGTTATATTCAGGAAAAGAAAATTGATGAAATTGAGGAAGAAAGTACGTCTATTTATGTGCGTCCTATCCCTGAAAAAATTGAAAACTCCCTCGTTGCAAGGCAGCTTAATTATTTTGCCAAGCCAGTGAAGGAGCCAAGAATGTTATTATTTATTTTACAGTCAGGTGAAAGAATACATGCTTCCATTGATAAAATAAATGGCAGTCAAGTATTATTGAATTGTTTCCAGACAAAGCGCTGGATTCATGCAAATGAAATTGTGATGATTCATCATACGGTTTAAAATGAGGAGCCACTTATTTGGCTCCTCATTTTTTATAGATCAATTAGTCACAAATGCCAAGGTCCACGTCATCGATACATTGAACAGCGCAGAAGCAATCTAAATCAACTGTAATACAGCTGTCTGAAGCATCGAACTGTGTAACTCTACATACTTCACGGAAATCAATCTTAGACCCACAATTACTTAATAAATCTACCGGATTTCCACTTGCATCTTCTGGTATTAAAACACGTAATGTTGCGCAGCAGCCATCAAAAATGTCCTCTACACGGAAATAAATCGATACACATGGAGAAGACGGTTCGTTAGAGAATGTAGCAAAGAACGGTGAGCCATCTTTATTTAATAATGTAAACACACGTGTATCAGCATTTGAACGTGCAGGGTTCACAATTCCTCCAAGTGGCTCTAAGAAGCAGTTTGTTGTACATCTATTGCAATCATCCTGTACTGCAGCATTTTGAATTTCCAAAATTGCGCGAACAACTTCACATACACACCCTTTTGAAGAGTGGTTGCCTGAATCACTATTTCCTCTTCCACAACCCATAATTTTCACCTCCTAAAACTTAACTCTATCTAAAATATGACCTGTTCTGTGAATGAATCGGGCGAATGACGGGCTTTATGAAACTTCCTTATCGTCAATGAATAATTCAAAATACGAAAGGCTATACTCGGAGAAAAATGGACATAAGGGGGGACTGTTATGCGAAAAGCGCTCTTAGGAATAAGTTTAGTTTTAATTCTTACTGGTTGTGGTGACCGTGAGAAAGTAATGACTTATTCAAAAACAGACAATACGCAACATCAGCATGAAGTAGAAAAACTTTTTGAAAAGGATTCAGATATCGAACAAGTAAATATTGTCGTAATTGAAAACGAAATATTTGTTGCAATGCAGTTAAAGCCTTTAAAAAAGTGGAATCGCCAAAAAATTGAAGATCGCTGGCAGAAGAAGTTAGAAAAGCAATATGAAGGAAGTACGGTAAATGTATCGGCCGATTTTAAAATGTTTTGGGAATCGTCCAAACTAATGGAAGAAAAGAATCAAAAGAAAATGATGGAAGAATTAAAGCATTTAAAAAAGCTTGCGAAGGAGGAAACGTAATTTGAAACAGCAACAATACAATACTTTAAAGGATCAAATTACACCAAAAGTACCTATACCCCTAAACTGTTTAAAGGCTTTTGTTGTGGGAGGGGTAATTTGCTCAATAGGACAAGCAATTTCATTTTTATACATGATCTTTTTTGATTTTACGGAAAAGACTGTAGGCAATCCGACAGTGGCTACAATGGTTTTTCTTGCCATGCTTTTGACGGGGTTTGGTCAATATCGGAAACTTGGACAGTTTGCGGGGGCTGGAAGTGCTGTACCTGTAACTGGGTTTGGTAATGCGGTAATTTCTGCAGCAATTGAACATAGATCCGAAGGGCTTGTTTTAGGTGTAGGGGGCAATATGTTTAAATTGGCAGGTTCGGTTATTTTATTCGGCGTCGTATCGGCTTTTTTCGTGTCTCTAATTAAATTGATATTAGTATCGGTAGGTGTCACATCATGGTAATCGTATTTCCATCGAAACCAGCCATTCTTTCTTCGGCTACTGTTGTTGGTCCTTTGGAAAAACGCAGCGTTTTCCAAACATATTTTGATAAGATAAGTCAGGATGAACGGGTACAAAAATCCACGAATGAGCAAGGTAATACAATGCTCATCTCAGATGCATGTCAAATAATACTAAAAAAATCAAATTTAAATAATTTGGATATCGATTATTTTTTAGGTGGCGATTTAGTCAATCAAATGACACCTACAAATTTTGCAGCACGGGAACTTGCTGTTTCTTTTATTGGACTCTTTTCAGCATGTGCCACTTCTGTTTCATCGATGATAATTGCAGCATTGTTAACAGAGCTTGGAGCAAGTGATTTTTCAATTGCCGGAGCATCTAGTCAACATAATTCAGTTGAACGACAATTCCGTTACCCTATTGACTATGGGTCTCAAAAACCTGCAACTTCACAATGGACCGTAACGGCGGCGGGGTTTGTTTTAATCGGTAAACATGAGCCGAAGCTTCCATATATAGAAGCAGCGACTGTAGGGAAAGTGATTGATTATGGAGCAACAGATCCGTACCATATGGGCGGAGCTATGGCGCCGGCAGCATTTGATACGATTCAATCGCATCTAAAAAAGCGTTCGCAAAAATTGGAAGATTATGATGTTATTATGACAGGTGATTTAGGTAAAATTGGTTTGAAAATTTTAATTGCAATGTTCGCGCAAAGCGGTGTGAAAAAAGAAGATTTATCAAGGTTCCGTGATGCAGGTGCCGAATTTTATGGTGAAGATGCATCATTTTTAGCAGGGGCAAGTGGTCCAGGCTGTTCAGCTTCAGTTTATAGTGGCTATATGATGGAACAATTTAAAACAGGCCGCTATAAGCGCGTTTTATTAGTAGCAACAGGTGCACTTTTATCCCCGCTTACTTTTCAGCAGGGTGATACAATTCCGTGCACAGCACATGCAATCGAAATTGGAATGGGGTAAGGACAATGGGCTTTTCTTTTTTATTGGCATTTGTAGTAGGTGGCTTCATTTGTGTAATAGGGCAGTTAATAATGAATATCGGGAAGTTAACACCAGGTCACACATTATCAATTTTAGTTGTAGCAGGCGCCATTTTAGACGGCTTTAACTTATATGAGCCTCTAATTAATTTTGCAGGCGCTGGTGCGACAGTACCCATTACCTCCTTTGGGAATTCTTTAACACATGGGGCGATGGCTGAGGCAGAAAAACATGGTTGGATAGGTGTTTTAACAGGCATGTTTGAGGTGACGAGCTCGGGAATCAGTGCTGCCATTATTTTTGGATTTATTGCAGCATTAATATTTAAACCAAAAGGCAAAGTAGATTAGACGAATACCCTCCTTTTTCTTGTGTGTATGCATACACTACAAAATAGAAAGGGGGGTTTAGTATGTCAGGATACGGATATGGTTGGCAACAACAACAACAAGGTTGGCAACAAGGATGGCAACAAGGTTGCGATTATGGAACTCCAAGTTATGGCGGCGGCAACAATAGCGGTACGTTTGTACTAATCGTTGTACTATTCATTTTACTTATTATCGTTGGTAGCGTAATCATTTAAGGAGGTATTTTCAAATGGAACGTTCATTTTTCAAAAATATTGAGCGTAAAACAGGTGTTGACTTTGATGAAATTATGAATCTTGCAAATGCATTGACATATGCAGACTTTTCGGATGAAAAGCAAGTTCGTAAAATCGTCAAAAAAGTGAGTAAACTTGCAAATAAACCGGTATCAAGCGAGCTGGAAGAAAAAATCGTCGCATCAATCATTCAAGACGGTAAATCATTAGATTTTTCAAAAATTGAAAAAATGATGAAATAAAGTTCTCTGTAGATCAAGATGAGAAATAATCCAAAAAATATATGTATACAGGTCGTCCTTAATTTATAGCATCATCTATACAAAGATAGCCACCAAGCAAATATTTACTTGGTGGCTATCGTTTTTATATTCACATGCAATTATGAAAAAAATAAGACCAGCTTCTAAATATTCTTTTCCATGGCACGATGCGGAATGCCGGCATCCATGAACTCAGGTGAAATTACAGCGAACTCCAACTTTTCATAGAAAGGTACGGCATAGCTTTGAGCATTTAGCTTAAGCTTTTTAAATGCTGCATTTTTCGCATATTCTTCCACAGCTTCCATAATTAATACACCGAGACGCTTCCCTCGATAGCTATTCAAAACACATACGCGCTCCACCTTGCCAACTTTAGGCTCAATTTCACGTAGACGCGCTGTAGCAATTGTATTTTCACCTTCATTTACAAGAAAGTGGGTAGCAGTTTCATCATATTCATCTATTTCTAAATTTAGTGGGACACCTTGTTCTTTGACGAAAACTTCTTTCCGTAAAGCATATGCGCGTTCACGGTCTTCGTCAGTTGTTACTAACTTTACTTCAAACACGTATTACTCAGCTCCAGTCAATTTGTATGTTTCATAAGTTGTCCATGAGCCATCTTCTAATTGGTATAGTAAATGGAAACGATCGATTACATCTTTTTCATCAACACCGACCATGCGTAGCTGACCGTGAACATCATCATGTTCGGAAGCGCTTAACTTTTGCGCAATTGTAATATGCGGTACAAAGACATGCTTTGGCGCACCGAAATTGATTTTTTCCTGAATCATTTTTTGGATGTTTTCCAATTGCGGTGTTGGATCAACTCGGAAAAAGATCGTATTTGTAGTAGGGTAAAATGAACTGATTCGAGAAGCGTGAATTTGTAAAGGGGCAAATTGTGATGCCACCTGCTGTAAACTACTGGATATTTGATCCATTTGAGATTCATCCGCATCAAATGCATCTTTCAAAGTAATGTGAGGTGTAATTAACGCATAATGTGGGTCATAGCGTTTGCGATAAGTGTTCGCTAAATCTTGTATTTTCTTAGATGGAAAAGCAACAATACCATATTTCAAATTCATTACCCCCTAGAAAATTATTCAAATTTTATCAGCCTTTAGGTGCCCAACTTTCATGAGAAGATTTTTAGTAAACTAAAAAGTGGACATAATACCCCGGAGGCGCAATTGTTATAAGTATAACAGAAAAAACAATGAATAGACATTTAAGAACACATTATTATCCGAAAATTTCAATTAGTGCGCGTTTTAAATCTGGCTTCCAATATGTCCATGTATGATTACCTTCAAATTCCTCATAAAAGGTATCAATTCCATGGTTTATTAACAATTGGTGCAGTTCACGGTTTGGTGTCAGGAGATCTTTGACGGTATTGTTTTTTAAAGTCACTTTATCTTCCTGTAGTCCGATAATATGATACACCGAAAGGCAATTAATATTACTTGCACTACGAACAGCCTCTAATACGTGTTCATCTACATAAGGTGACTGCAAGACGGCTTTTCCAAAAATATTCGGATAATGGATTGCAGTCATTAATGAAATCGTCGCAGCCATGGAATCTCCAATTAGTGCACGCCCGCCTCCTATTTGCGCAGTTGAGTACTCTTCGTCTAAATAGGGCACAAGTTCATGCGCCAAAAATCGCATATAAGCTTCAAATTGGTCACCTGTTGGAGTATATTTTCGCTTACGATCCTCATAATTTTTGTATGGAACACCGACGATTATTGTATTTTCAATAATATAGCCATCTATTAGTTCATCCGCTAAACGAGGTATGCCACCAAGTTGGAAATAATCTTTACCATCGGAAGCGATTAAGATGTTATATTCGTAAAGTGGAGAATAATTTGCTGGAATATAAATTAACAGCTCCAACTCCTCGTTTAATGCCTTACTAAAAAAAGCAATGTCTTTTACTGTGCCTTTTTCCAAAGTTGTCACCCCTGTCGATTGATGTATTCAAAATTGTATCATAAAGAAAAATAAAGGTGTAATATAGAAGATAGACAAGTGAATGAGCGCTTAATATAAATAAAGGTGAGGATATATTCATGCATAACAAAAGAATTCGTGTACACTCAGATGAAGTGACAAAAGCTACACATGATGCCCTAGAACGTCGCCATGTAACGATTGAAGATATTGCTGAAATCGTTTATACGATGCAATCCCCATATAATGAAGGTTTAACGATAGAACATTGTATTCAATCGGTTGAACGTGTATTAACTAAACGTGAAGTACAACATGCAGTATTAGTAGGTATAGAACTTGATGAACTGGCTGAAAAAAGGCTTTTATCTGCCCCGCTTCAGGCTATTATTGAATCAGATGAAGGACTGTTCGGTGTAGATGAAACGCTGGCATTGGGTTCTGTATTTACGTATGGAAGTATTGCAGTTACAACATTTGGTCATTTAGATAAGCAAAAGATTGGAATTATTGAAAAGCTTGATACGAAGGCTGGGGAATCAGTTAATACATTTTTGGACGATTTAGTTGGAAGTATTGCGGCTTGTGCAGCATCACGCCTGGCACATCGGATGCGTGACCTTGAAGAAGAAGGCGAAACTTTTGCAGATATTCCGCCCGTTGAATTAGGGCCAACCACGAAGTTGAACACGGAGATTTAAAAGGAGTTAAACAATAATAATGGAATTAAAAGATATTAAAACGCTCATTACGAGTGGAACAATTATTTTAGCAGTAGGCTTATATTTAATATTTAGCGAACCAAAACAAGAGGCAGAGCAAGTAGATTCACCGGTAATTACAGAACAAAATATTTCATATACGATTACACCAGAAATGGCAGTGGATAAAACAGGGAAACAACTTGTTGATGTGAAGTTTTTAAATGCCAATGATGGTGATACTTTTAATGTTGAAATCGATGGTGAAAAAGAGCGTGTACGCCTCCTTATGATCGATACACCAGAAATGAACTATAATAAAGGCGAACCGATGCCGTATGCTGAAGAAGCGAAGGCACGTACTACCGCGTTATTGGAAAAGGCGGATTCAGTCCAGCTATTATTCGACAAAGGTCCGGAAACCGATAATTATGACCGACTGTTAGCATACGCATTTGTGGATAATGTCAGCTTGCATGAAGTTTTATTAAGTGAAGGACTTGCTGCAGTGCGTTATGTAAATAAACCGAACGATACATTAGAAAAAGAACTGCTCGAAATTCAACAACAGGCCGAACAGAAAAAACTCAATATTTGGGCCCATGATAATTATCTGCAACGTGACGGATTCCATCCAGAAGAAGTGAGTAAGTAATACGCCTTTTTCTCTTGCATAATGAGCCGTGGGCAATGATTAAATCACGACCTGGATTAATTTGAGTATTAAACAATAAATAAGTAAAGGATGAAAATGGTTATATACACTTTCATCTTTTTTTTATTCACATACCTAAAGGAAATGAAAATTCAAGAATTAATTACGACAATTCTATGAAGTTTAAATCGTTTCGCAAAAAATTTATACTAAAGGAGAATGTTGGTATTTGAGAAACAATCACTTTTATGGCATGCTATATAATGGCATTGAGAAATATTCTCTATTAGTTAATTACATATTGTGAAGAAAAGGAGGAGAATTTGTATGAAAAAAAACTTCTTCATGATTTTATCTGTTCTTTTTTTAGTAGCTTTTACTTTGCCAAATGCTTCATTAGCTGCAATTGCAGATGGTACTTACGAAGTGAACTATCAAGTAAATAAGCCTGGCAGCAATTCGGCATCCATGGCAAATGATTACTTTTTAAAACCTGCCAAATTAATCGTAAATAACGGTAAAATGACAATGCAGATTACGATAAAAAACAGTAGCTGGGTTACAGAGTTTAAACCTCCGGGCGGGGCAAAAGTGATTAGTACAAATGAATCTGCCGGTCAACGCACTGTTCAATTCCCGGTTTCGAATGCAAATTTAGTAACAATCGCCATGAAAATCGATATTGATGATATCGATTATCACCATGCCTATAGTGTAGATTTTGTATTCAACAGTTCGGGTTTACCAGAAGTAAAGGCGGAAGAGCCTAAAGAGCCGGTAAAGCCAGTAAAAGAGGAAACAAAACAAGCGACATCTACTAAGGAGTCACCAACACCATCGTCAGGAAGTAATACTTCTTCAAATAAACCAGCACCATCAACTGAACCACAAAAAACAGAATCATCAGCAGAGCAAGCTAATACAGAAGAAAATACAGATGATTCTACAAAGACAGATGAAGAAAATGCATCTGAAGCTGAAAATTCAGAGGTAGTAGAAAATCCGGAGACGAGCGATGAATTACCGCTTGTGGCGATGATATTATTCATCGTAGCGGCGATCGTATTTATTCGCACAAAACAAACAAAAACAAGATAGAAAATTGGAGGAAATGAAAATGGTAAAAAAATCAAAAGCAACAAAAGCGGTCTTGGCATCGCTATTAGCAACATCTGCAATTGTACCAGCAATGGCAGTATCTGCTGAAGTAGGCGGGGAAACGACTCGTACGGGTGAAGCAACTACTACTGCAGCAAAAACAATTGATTTTAAAGTAAATGCCCCAGAATCTTTACAACAATTCATCCCAACTACAGGGAAATTAGTTGAGCGTGAAGGTCAGCAATTTATTAATCTTGAATTACCGGATGCTGCATTAAGTATGGTAAATAGTGTAACAGTAGCAGGTAAACCAGTAATGGCTGAGTATAATGGGAAAAAACATATTAATATTCCAGTGACAGCTGAGTATGCGCCTGTGGAAGTAACTTTAAATATGACTATTCCTTTCGTTGGTAAAGATCCGGTAGATTACAAAGTTACATTAACTCCAGATGCAAAAACAATTAAAGAAGTAACTGAAACAACTAAACCAGTTGAAGAAGCAAAAGAAGAAAAAATCTTCAAAGTAGGTAAAACATTCGATTCAGTAGCAGACGGGACTTATGATATTAAGTGGGATGCTTACAAGGATCAAGTAGGAAACTATACACATATTACAAGACAATTATCAACAGAAGGTAAATTAATTGTTAAAGACGGTAAATATTCAGTTGCTGTTTATACTACTGAAGCGTCTAAAGAAATGATTAAAGGTTTAAAAATTGCAGGAAAAGATGCAACTGAAAAAGATGGTGTATATACAGTAGAAATTCCATCTATTAGCGATTTACATGAATCTTCAGTACATGTTGTAGTGCCTTCAATGAAAATGGACACTTGGTATAATTTCGGTTTCGCTATCGAAACAGCAAACTTAGAATTACCAAAAGCAGAAGCTGCACCGGCTCCGGTTGAAGCAACAAAAATGCCAGTTACTGTATTTAAAGATGGAACAAAAGAACAATCAATTATGCAAGGCACTTATTTAGCAAATGAAGTAATGGTTACTTCTACTGAAGGCGGATACGAAGTTGATGTAACATTCCCACAAGGTCAATGGTTAAATGAATTCAATGTTGAAGGAGCTACAGTAGCATTGAAATCAGAAGAAACTGTAGGGAAAAATACAGTTCAAATTTACACAATCTCATTAAAAGATATTAATGAAATTTATAATGCAACTGTTGATTTAACAGTTGATGCTGCTGGTGTAAAATATGATTCAGTTCACAAAGTACAATTACAATTCGGTGAAAAGAAACCAGTACCTGTTGCAGCACCATTTAAAGATATCGCTAACAACGGTAACAAAGATGCAATCGTTAACCTATTCAACAAAGGTATTTTCATTGCTGCAGACAACTTTAATCCAGGCAATAACGTAAAACGTGCTCAATTCGCTTTAATGTTAAACCGTGCCTTAAAATTAGATGTACCAGCAAAAGCAGCATTCACGGATATCGTAAAATATGATGACGAAGCGAAAAAAGCGATTAACGCTTTAAATGGTTATGGCATCATCAATGGTAAAACAGCTACTACATTCGCACCTGCACAAGATGTGACTCGTAAACAAGCTGCATTAATGATTTACCGTTTATTAGAGAAAAATGGTTATACTGCAACTGGTGATACAGCTAAATTCTCTGATATGCCAAAAGAAGTGGAAGCTTCAAAAGCAATTTCTGAATTAAATACATTAGGTATTATTTCTGGGTTTGAAGGCAAATTTAATCCAGAAAACAAATTAACTCGTTCACAAATGGCTAAAATTTTAAACAATACTTTAACAGTTGTTGAAGGTTTAAAAAAATAACTAAATGAACTGCAGACGGTTTGAATAATGAATTTAAAAAAAGCCATCAGCAAATAGTTATATTAGGTAGGGTTGTGTTAAAAGTTTTACTTTTAGCGCAGCCCCAATCCTATTTTTGCGAAAGGGTAAGTAAGATGACGCTTAAATTGAAGTAAATTTCCATCTATGTTGAAGATGAAAGTTTACTTCAGTTTAAACTCTAGGAGGAAAAAAGAAATGAAAAAATGGCTTATCGGACTCGCATTAAGTGTTGCTGTACTTGCGGGGTGTGGCGATGGAGATAAAGAAACAGAAAAAGCTGAAACAATGGTGGAAAATTCGGGTACAGGCCAAGCGTCTGCTGTAGAAGAAGAGCATCGCATTATTGCAGGTACAGTCGTAATCGCGCAAATTCTGGATCGATTAAACCTTGATGCTGTAGCGATTCCGGATACGATCAAAGAACTACCTTCACGTTTTGATGGGCTGCCTGATATCGGAAATGCGATGGATCCAGACGCAGAAATTATTAAGTCCCTAAATCCTACCGAAGTATTGTCAGTTTCGACATTGGAATATGATTTAAAGGATAAATTCGAACAATTAAAAATCCCTGTAGATTTTGTGGATCTAACAAGTATTGAAGCTATGATGGAAGAAATAACGGTACTAGGAGAGCGCTACAATCGTGTGGAAGAAGCGGAACTATTAAATGCCGAGTTACAGACGGAAATTGATGCAGTAAAAGTAGCTGCAAGTGATAAAGAAAAACCACGTGTCTTAATTTTACTAGGTGTACCAGGCAGTTATTTAGTAGCAACAGAAAATTCGTACGCGGGTGACTTAGTTCGTTTAGCCGGCGGAGAAAATGTAATGGCCGGTCAGGAAGCAGAATATTTGCCTTCTAACACTGAATATTTATATTCTTCAAATCCTGATATCATTTTACGTTTAGCTCACGGTATGCCAGATGAGGTAATAAAAATGTTTGATGAGGAATTTGTGGAAAATGATGTTTGGAAACATTTTAATGCAGTGAAAAATGGGCAAGTATTTGATCTAGAAGAAGAGTTATTCGGTACGACAGCAGCATTGAATGTACCAGATGCACTTCATCAATTGGAGAAAATTTTCTATCAATAACAATGTGAAAAAGCAAAGCCTTGAGGGAGGTTTTGCTGTTTCCTTACATAAAGGGTGTTTGCTGTGACAAAAAAAATCATCAGCTTTATAGCTGTCGCTGTTTTATTAATTATTACCGTTATTTATGCCGCGACAACTGGGAGTATCCAGATGTCATTTATTGAGTTTATTACAAATTTTTTTAATCCCGACAATGCGGATATGGCTGCCATTAAAGATTTGCGCTTTCCACGAATTATCGTTGCATTATTTGCTGGAGCAGCGTTATCAGTTGCAGGCGTTTTATTGCAGGCAATTATGCGAAATCCATTAGCTGATGCAGGATTTATTGGAATTTCCGCTGGGGCTGCATTTACTAAACTTTTTATTGTTAGCTTCGTACCAACACTGTTTTTCTTCACGCCTATCGCGGCATTTATCGGTGGTGCGTTAGCTTGTTTCTTCGTTTTTTTACTTTCATGGAAATCAGGATTGAACCCATTAAAATTAATATTGGTCGGGATTGCGATTAATGCAATGTTCTCAGGTCTTACAGAAGCAATGATTACCTTTGGTGCTTCTGCATCAGGATCAATTACATCCAATTTATCGTTTAAAACTTGGGATGACGTATCGTTAATCGTAACTTATGGCTCAATCGGACTTATTTTGGCGATTATTTTATATGCGTCCTGTAATGTTCTCGTCCTATCTGATAAAACTGCGAAAAGTGTAGGCTTTAACGTAACGGCTGCAAGAATAGTTATAGCCGCTGTTGCTGTTCTATTGGCGGCAGCTTCGGTTGTCGTAGCAGGGGTCATTTCTTTTGTCGGGATTTTAGTGCCGCATATTGCGCGCCGACTTGTTGGTTATGATCATAAAGTGCTGATTCCTTTTACAGCATTATTAGGAGCATTTATTATACTATTGGCAGATACCCTAGGTCGTACGATGTTTAGCCCAATGGAAGTGCCGGCTTCGACAATTATGGCGATTATCGGTGGTCCGTTCCTCATATTTTTACTTAGAAAAGAGTGACGAAAATGGAAATTAAACAAGTAGTCGTTTCGCATGATGGCAAGGCGCGGCATTTAAATGAAGTATCCACAGTCATTCCGAAAGGGAAAGTAACGACAATAATTGGTCCAAATGGTTGTGGGAAATCGACATTATTAAGTGTGATGTCACGAAATAAGATGCCACTTAAAGGAAAAGCTACTCTTGAAAATAAGGATTTAGTGGAGTATAAACCGAAAGAATTCGCAAAAAAGTTTGCGATTGTTTATCAGCAAAATGATATTCCAGCTGATTTAACTGTAGAGAAGCTTGTTATGTATGGACGCATGCCGCATAATTCTCTATTCCAAAAGAAAACGAATGATGATGAAGAGGCTGTGACATGGGCACTGGAATGTACAAATTTACTTGGTAAACGCCAAAATGATTTATCTGCCTTATCAGGAGGGGAACGTCAACGTGTATGGATTGCGATGGCACTTGCCCAGCAATCTGAAATACTATGCCTCGACGAGCCGACAACGTATTTGGATATATATTATCAACTAGAGCTGTTGGAGCTTATAAAGCAATTAAATGAACAGTATGGTTTGACGATTGTCATGGTGCTCCATGATATTAACCAGGCGATACGATACAGTGACCATGTTATTTTAATGAAAGTCGGGAAAATCATTGCAGAGGGCCTTCCGCGCAATGTCATTACAAAGGAAGTCATTAAGGAAGTATACGGTGTCAATTCAGTGTTCCATGAGGATGAAAAGCTGGGACTCTATATGATGCCGTTAAGTATCTGATTATGCGGCGATGGATTCGGGCATTAAGCGGCATTGTAATGATTGTTTGTGCAGTTATCGTGATTCGCTATTATTTAGACTATAGTGAAGTGAACGAACAGCTGGAACAGGCGCAGCAAATAGTGCAACAAAGCGAGCTTAAAGAACTTCAGCGACAAAATAAAAATATTATCGGATGGCTTACATTGAAAAATACCCGATTAAATAACCCAGTATTACAAACGGATAATAATGAATTTTACTTAAAGCATAATTATTTAGATGAAAAAAGTCGTGGAGGAAGTATTTTTGCTGATTTCCGAAATGATGTAATGGAAGATCGGCATACGATTTTTTATGGGCATGTTTTACGTAATGGTACGATGTTTGGTGATTTATCGAAGTTTAACGAGCAAGCTTATGCAGAAGAACATCCTGTTTTTTATTATGAGACAGATGAAAAACGCTATGCTTTGCATGTATTTGCTGCATATGAAACGACAACAGATTTTTATTATATCGAAACGCAATTTACGAATGATACCTTTGACCAGTTCTTATTAAATATTCAACAAAAATCTGCAATAAAAATGCCAGTCGAAGTAGCAAGTTCCGATAAAATCGTGACTTTTTCGACTTGTACGACATCCCCTGATGACAAAGAACGATTTGTTGTTCATACAAAGGTAGTCGAACTAGAAAAATAAGAGGTGAATCAATATGAAAAACAGTAAAAGAATAATGATTGCTTTGGTTGCGGTAGGGTTATTGACTGCATGTGGCAAAAAAGAAGAAAATCCAGTAACAGAACCTGTAGAACAGCAAGAAGTTAAGGTAGATGTAGCTGCTGAGGCAGAACAGTATAAATCATTGATAATGGGGCAAATGGACAGCTTCACAGCAGATACAGAGCTTCTAGCCACATATGTGAAAGAAGGCAATTTGGAAGAAGCACAAAAGTTATATCCATTAGTAACAATGTATTATGAGCGAATGCAGCCCATTGCTTCAAATTTCCAGGAACTTGACGAGAAAATTAACGGCGAAGTAGTAGAAGGAAAAGAAGAGGAAACAACAGGTTTTCAAAAATTAGCTCATGGATTGTTTGTAGAGAAGAAAACTACAGGCTATGAGGAAGCTGCAGATGAACTTGTTGAAAATGTGAAAGCATTACAGTCGGAGCTTCCTACGACGGATGTTTCGGAAAATAATGTATTAGCTTCAGCTGCAACGATGTTCAACATGATGGCAACGAACCGTTTGTCTGCACAAAGCATTGCCAATAATGAAGTATACGCTGTCAAAGCACAGACAGAAGTTGCGGAAGATTTATTGGAGATATTTATTCCCCGCGTCTCGACAGAAAGTGCTGAAACTACATCAGAGACTTTGAAAGAATTAAATGAAATTGTCGCTTATTATGAAGTAGGAAAAGAAGACTATGTGAACTATTCCTTCTTTACAGCAAAACAAAAAGAAGAGCTGAAAACAGCTGTCCAGCGCGTAGGCTCCGCATTACAGGAAATGAATGATTCTTTGAAATAAATGTTTGAAGGTAAAAGAGAGCAATAAAATAAAAAGGTCAGGACATAAGTAGAAAACTTTTTAATTGAGCGGAATTTGTATAATAAACATAACCTTTATTAAAATTGGTTGGAGTGAATTATACAGAGATTACCTTGATATAGATGGAAAATTAGTTGTTCGGAGTGAAGGCGGCGACTCCCAGGGGACAAGCACGAGGGAGAGACTACAGGCTCGAGCCGTGCCCCCAGGAAAGCGCCCGCCGTAACGGAGAACAACGGCTACGAAGTAGACATATAAGAAAGCCGTTCAAATTTGAACGGCTTTTGATTTTGAGGCGAGTTTTGTCACAGGTTCTTTTTTGTATTGAGTAGAGATTATGTTCCTACTCTCTTTAGTTTAAAGCTGCATGTTTTATATATTGTTTTGCCACTTGCGGTATATCTTTATATGAGATTTCATTAATTGTTTGAAGAGTTTCGGCATCAAATGCCAATGTGAATACTTCTGTATTTTTATTTTGCACCGGTCTGAACCATTTCAAAGTGACATCATTTAAAGCTTCTACATGCTGGAGCTCATTTAATAAATTGTAGCTGTCTTTTAACAATGTAGTTTCATGTAAAAATTCAGTTGCTTGAAGTGAAATGGTAACATTATGTTTATCATCCATTGGCGTAATTTCAATATTAAGAATAATATTTTCGATAAATTGTTGGAGCACAATTTCAGATATAGCAAGCATTGTTTGAAGTTTCAACTGTTCTGGAGAAACGGCAGCCTGAGCTTCTTCAATCGATTCCTGATGATCCAAATTGTTTTTTTTCATAATATACTGTACTGAAATGACACAGACGAAAATAAGAAAAGAAATTAGCATGAATTTCAGTATTTTATTTAAAATAAGGATGACCTCCTATGGACTTTGACCAAATTTCTATTATATATAGTCATTATGCCATAGAAAAATGCAAAAAAGGACTGACAAATGTGACAGTCCTTTTACGGTTAAGTATTTTGTTCTTCAGTAGGAATTGTTGCAACAAATTCGTCAAAGTATAAAAATGATTCATCCTCTAGCTGTGTAATCTTTTGTTCATTTAATCCAATAGATAATGGTCCAGAAAAAATCTCGCCCCACCAAGTTTCAGTAATAATCATTTATATAGCCTCCTTGTACGATTGTTTTTATGTCTGATTTAAATAATTACTTATGAAATTCCCATTTAAACTTTTCGATAAACATTTTTCTTGAAACTAACCTCCTTGCGTAACTTCCTTGCTAATATTTGAAGGAATTTAATTTAACTTTGTAGTAGTTATTACTATAGTTAATATGTGTGAACAGCTATAATTTATGCATACATTTCTTTTTGAAAGGATGAAAAAAATGAACTTCACTGCACAAGATGTTGAACAAATGATTGAAGAACAACGCTCTTTTTATTTTACTGGGGCAACAAAAAATATAGAATTTCGTAAAGAGCAACTCATATTATTAAAAGAAACAATAAAAAAATATGAGGAACAAGTAATAGAAGCTTTGGCATTAGATTTGAGAAAAAGTGAATTTGAAGCTTATTCCACTGAAATCGGAATTGTATATGATAGTATTTCTTATTTTTTAAAAAATATAGATGGCTGGATGGAACCGGAGCTGGTGAAAACACCAATACATTTTCAACCTGCCAAAAGTTACATTGTTCGTGAACCGTATGGAGTTACATTAATTATTGGGCCTTTTAATTATCCTTTCCAATTAATTATGGAGCCATTGATTGGGGCGATTATCGGAGGCAATACAGCGATTGTTAAGCCATCTGAAACGGCTGTTCATACAGCCATTATGGTAAAGAAAATTTTAGAAGAAGTTTTCCCACCTCATTATGTTCGTGTTGTAGAAGGTGAAAAGGATGAGGTTACTGCGCTGATTCATGCGCCATTTGACTATATTTTCTTTACAGGTAGTGTAGCTGTTGGAAAAGTAGTAGCAAAGGCTGCTGCAGAGCGTCTGACTCCGATAGCATTGGAACTTGGTGGTAAGAGCCCTGCCATAGTGGATCAAACCGCTAATTTAGATGTGGCAGCAAAGCGTATTGTCTGGGGGAAATTTAATAATACAGGGCAAACTTGTGTTGCACCGGATTATTTGCTAGTACATTCTTCAGTTGCTAAAAAATTCACACGTTTGCTTAAGAAGACGATACGTGAATTCTTTGGAGATGATCCACAGCAAAGTCCGGACTATGGTCGGATAATCAATGAGCGCCAATTTGACCGCCTGCAAAATATATTGGACAACGAGCGTGATACGGTAACATTCGGCGGTCGCACAGATCGAGAAGATTTATATATGGAGCCAACAGTTTTAGAAAATATAACGTGGGATCGTCCATCAATGGAAGATGAACTTTTTGGACCAATCTTGCCGATTTTGACTTATGAGCAATTACCAAAAGCGATCCACGAAATACGCCAATTGCCTAAGCCATTAAGTGCCTATCTGTTTTCTGAAAATGAAAAGGCAATTGCTTATTTCCTTCAGGAGCTGCCATTTGGCGGAGGCTGTATAAATGATGTAATCACACATGTAGGAAATACTCATTTACCGTTTGGAGGGGTTGGTCCTTCAGGCGTAAAATCGTATCATGGAAAGGCCAGCTTCGAGAACTTTACGCATCCTAAATCGATTATGCAGCGTTCTAATAAACTTGCAAATAGTTTGCTATATCCGCCGTACAAACAAAAAGTTAAGCTTGTTCGTACGATTATGAAATAACGAATATTCTTCGGTATAGCAGCACTCCCGGGCAACAAGCAGGGGATATGGAGTAGATAACTTGATAACAAATAAAGGAGTTCAAAATTTACTATTGTAAAATTTGAACTCCTTATAATTTTGAGGCTGGTTTTACCCATCCTTCTCATTTTTAATATTCACTGAACACCGGAAACGATAATAGAACTTCTGTACCGACGTTTTGCTGACTTTTTATTTTAATTGTCCCTTTATGATCTTGAACAATTTTATTAACAATCATCATTCCAAGTCCTGTACCTTTCGTTTTCGTTGTATAAAAAGGTTCAAAAATACGTTCTGTTAAATGGGAAGGTATACCGCAGCCTGTATCGATGATATTAATGTAAATATCCTTGCCATCTTCGCCTACACACACTTCTAATGTAATGGTTCCATTCTCAGGTATTGCCTCAATAGCGTTTTTAAATAAATTTATGAATACTTGTTTAATTTGATTTTTATTACCTAATATAATCGTATGCGGATATTCATTCGAAATATTGAGAGAAATAGCCTTTTGCTGAAGCTCATACTGGAAAAATGTAGCTACTTCATTTAATGCCTCCCCCAAATTAACAGGTATAAACTGATTAGGCTGTGGTCTAGATAATACAAGGAATTCTGATAAAATTAACTCAATTCGTTCCGTTTCACTCTGAATCAGCTTAGTATATTCATAGTAAGGTGAGTCAGGATTTTCGTTCATCATTTGAACATAGCCGGATATAACGGTCATCGGATTACGAATTTCATGTGCAACTCCGGCAGCAAGCTCACCGACGAGCTTTAGTTTTTCAGATTGCAAAATTAAATTTTCGTTCTCCTTAATATATGAAATATCCCGTGAAATTACAGAAGAACCGATAATTTCGCCGTGCGGGCTCAAAATGGGAGACAATGAGATTTGTGCATCGAAAATAGTGCCATCCTTTCTCATATCGGTTGTTTCATGTAAATGAAACTTCTTTCCATGCATCAAATATTCTTTCCTTTTCTTTGACTCTTTTTCATTTTCCGGAGGGATGAGCGGTAAAACACGCCCTAATGCTTCCTCCTTAGACCAGCCATACAATTTTTCGAATGCTGGATTGACTGCAATCACACGGTCCTCCAAATCAAATACTGCAATTGCATCATTAGCCTGTTCAAAAAATAAATGTAAATATGCATGCTTGGAGTTTAAATAATATTCACGGTCAATCGCATTTTTTTCTAACTTTAACCAAATATGTTTTATTAAAAAACTTTGACCAATACTCATGATACAAGCAGCAATTAAAAAGCTTAAAAGTAATAGATGATCTTCTGATTTAAAACTATCATAGGGTATCATTGATAATTTATTTAAAATTAAAATTTCAATGAATACAAGGCTAATATTGATAATTGAAATAATATATGAACGGTAAATTGTTAATATCGCTAGAACCCAGAAAAAAGTATAAAACGAAAATATACTTACATTTTGATAGTTAAAAAGGAATACGATCATATGCCACGTACAAATCAAAATAATTTGAAACACTTTTGGAGGCGTTTTTAAATAATACAAAGCAATAAGTATAATGCAACTTCCAATACTAATAACTAAAAATGAATAAGGATGCTTGAACAGTTGTGTAACAATGACAGTAGTAAAAATAAGCGTTGAGAAAACATAAGTAATAACCATAAGCAGATTTCGCTTATTCAGAATTTCATTTTGCTGCATAAAACACCTCTGATAAGTAATAATAACTATAATCATACAGTAATTTATGATGTCGATAAATGGCGAATTTTGATATGATAGATATATTAATTAAAAATGTACTATATGAACATTTTGGAACACTTCATTAAATGGTTATTTTGTGGTTCTAATAGTTCAAGGTATTTAATGTAAAGCGAAAACCATGGAAATTTCAATCCATGAGCAGTATGATGATTAATACATAGAAATTACTATAACTTAACTGAAAAATTTAGATTCGCAAGTATAATGCAAGTGTGGGGGAAAGAAAAATGTATGTAGAAGAGCTATTAAGTACACTCATGCAAAAGAAAATAGTAGGACAATTGCCGAAGCTGATTTCGGATATTGCGATTGATTCTCGCAGTGTACAGCCGAACAGTGTGTTTATTTGCATTAAAGGCTTTACAGTAGATGGTCATGACTATGCACAGAAGGCTGTTGATGCTGGGGCAACAATTATCGTAACAGAGCGTCTATTGGAGTTGGAGGGCGACATTGCACAAGTACTTGTTAAGAATACGACACGTACGTTAGGCATTTTAGCAGCGAAGTTTTTTGACTACCCATCGAAAGATATCATGATGATTGGGGTGACAGGGACTAATGGCAAAACAAGTGTATCCGGCATTATCCACAATATTTTAATTGGGCTTGGAGAAAAGTCAGCATTGTCCGGTACGATAGGATTTAATTTAAATGGTGTGTTATATGAATCCGCCAATACAACAAGTGACTCATTAAATACCCAGCAGATGATCTTCCGTGCTAAAAGTGAAGGCTGTCGTGCGATGGTAATGGAAGTTTCGTCACATGGTTTGGCACTCGGTCGATTAGCGGGTGTTGATTATGATGTCGCGGTATTTACAAATTTGACGCATGATCATTTGGATTTCCACGGGACAATGGAAAACTACGGCAACACAAAAGGCCTGTTGTTCTCTCAGCTTGGACAAGATCTGGAAAAGAACAAGCATGTCGTATTAAACGCGGATGATCCCTGGTCAGAGCGTTATGCACAAATTACGCCATTTCCGATATGGACTTATGGTTTAAAAAACAATGCTATATTCCGGGCAGTAAACTGCAATTATGAAGATGGCATGACTCATTTTGATATGGAAACACCTGAAGGTACATTTCCAGTGACAATGCATTTATTGGGTGAATTCAATATTTACAATGTACTTGCAGCAACAGCGGTGTTTTATGCACGAGGCTTCCCAATTGAAGTTATTATTGAACAGATTGAAATGCTTCCTCCAGTAAAAGGACGCATGGAAAAAGTGGAAACGGATTTACCAATTCAAATCTTTATTGATTATGCACATACTCCAGATGCAATTGAAAAGGCGATCAATGCTGCCCTTCCATATAAAAAACCGGAAAATAAATTGATTTTCCTCGTTGGTACTGGTGGTGGACGTGACAAAACGAAGCGTCCAACGATGGCAGAAAAGGCGTCAGTTGCAGATTATGTTGTGCTTACAACCGATGATCCACGCTATGAGGAGTACGATAGTATTACAGGCGATTTAGCAAAAGGGATGCTGCATAATAACTATGCATGTATCGGTGACCGCGCAGAAGCTGTTAGACATGCGGTGAGCGTAGCAAATCCCGGCGATATTATTATTTTTGCCGGCAAAGGTCATGAAGATTACCAAATCATTGAAAATACGAAATACCCGCATAGTGATGCCAAAATTGCGATTGAAGCTGGGAAGTTAAAATTTGTATAGATGAACCTATATCTTTTTCAAATCCGCCGTGTTAACGTAATTGCGTTAACGGTGGTTTTTTTTTGGAGGTGAAAAGAAAAAATGATTCAATCCTACTTACTGAGTATGATTGGGTATTGTATATTGAGTTTTCCTCTTTATATAATTAGCCGAAAACTATACTTAAGAAATAAAAAGAAAGATATGTCTCGGGAAATTGTTATGCTCGTATTCTTCCTATATAGTGTAAGCATCTTTTCGCAAACGATTATACCGAATTTTTATTTTTTAAATGGACAAATTGTATTTGATACATCGACTGCCTATGTCCGTAGTAACTTCACCCCATTACAAACGATCCTTTTATATTATGATCAATTAAATGGACCATTAGCGAATATCGCATTTTATAATTTGGCAGGCAATATTGTCCTGTTTATTCCATTTGGATTTTTTATACCGCTTTTATGGAAAAAACTAAGAGGGTGGCGCAAAATGCATATCGTCGCATTCAGCATACCGATATTTATAGAAGGTACACAATATTTTATCGGTCGCAGCATTGATGTAGATGATGTATTATTAAATGCAATTGCAATTGTCATAGGCTTTGTCCTATTTAAAATAATGAAAAGAATACGTAAAATACTAACTCAAAAGTAAAAAAGGTTGTAACGAATGACTGTTGTCTTTTAAAATAAGAAAGTATGGAAAAAGGAGACGAAAACAATGACTTTAGAACAAGATATATTATCGCGTCGAACATTCGCCATTATCAGTCACCCTGATGCTGGTAAAACGACGATTACCGAAAAACTATTATTATTCGGTGGTGCAATTCGTGACGCGGGTACAGTAAAAGGGAAGAAATCAGGAAAGTTCGCAACATCCGACTGGATGGAAATCGAAAAGCAACGTGGGATTTCAGTTACATCCTCTGTTATGCAATTCGATTATTCAGGCTGTCGTGTAAACATTCTTGATACACCTGGTCACCAGGATTTCTCGGAAGATACGTACCGTACTTTAATGGCAGTAGACTCTGCTGTCATGGTAGTCGATGCTGCAAAAGGTATTGAGGCACAAACATTAAAGCTATTTAAAGTATGTAAAATGCGCGGGATACCGATTTTTACATTTATAAATAAATTAGACCGTCAAGGGAAAGAACCATTAGAGCTTATAGAAGAGCTGGAAGAGGTTCTAGGTATATCAGCATATCCGATGAATTGGCCAATCGGTATGGGGAAAGAATTCCTTGGAATTTACGATCGATACAATAACCGAATTGAGCAGTTTAGAACTGATGAGGCGAATCGCTATTTACCATTAAATGAAGAGGGCGGCTTAGCGGTTGATCATCCAATGAAGGTAACATCTTATTATACGCAGGCAATGGATGATATCGAATTGTTAAATGAAGCGGGTAATCAATACTCGGAAGATAAAATACGCCGTGGGGAATTAACACCTGTATTTTTTGGGTCAGCATTGACTAATTTCGGGGTACAAACATTCCTTGATACGTATTTAAAATTTGCACCAACTCCACAGCCACGTATTACAGAAGATGAGCAATTCATCGATCCTGTAGAGTACAAAGATTTTTCAGGGTTTATTTTCAAGATTCAAGCAAACATGAATCCTGCTCACCGTGACCGTATTGCGTTCGTGCGAATCGTTTCCGGTAAGTTCGAGCGTGGGATGAATATGACGTTGGCGCGAACAGGAAAATCCTTTAAAGTAACGCAGTCTACACAATTTTTAGCGGATGATCGTGAAATTGTAAACGAAGCAGTTGCAGGGGATATTATCGGACTTTATGATACAGGGACGTATCAGATTGGCGATACAGTGGTCGGCAGTAAAAAAGGATTTAACTTTGAGAAGTTACCTCAATTTACACCGGAGATTTTTATGCGCGTTTCGGCGAAAAACGTTATGAAAGGTAAGCAGTTCCAAAAAGGTGTACTTCAGTTAGTACAAGAGGGTGCGATCCAATACTTCAAAACTTTACACACTGAAGATGTCATCCTCGGTGCAGTAGGTCAATTACAGTTTGAAGTTTTCCAACACCGTATGATTAATGAATACAATGTTGAAGTAACGATGGAGCCAATCGGCAGCAAGATCGCACGTTGGATTGAAAATGAGGAAGATGTAAAGGAATCAATGCATTCTCAGCGCTCAATGCTAGTGCGTGACCGTTTTGATAATAAAGTATTTTTATTTGAAAATGAATTTGCAATGCGCTGGTTCACTGAAAAGAACGAACAAATTAAACTTTATAGCCTGCTGTAATAGGCACATTTATTATATCCCGGCAATTTCTCAGTAAAGAAATTTGCCGGGTTTTTTATATTCATTTATCATGACGGGTGTCTGATGCTGCCAAGCTCTTTGGCTTAATAGTAAAAGAACGATCAAATAGAAAGCTACCTTTATCATAAGTGCGTTCTAAAAAATGGATATCTTCGTTTTTATTAAATATTATTGCTGTAGAACAACGTGTTCCATAATTCGGTAATTTCACAAATTGTGCTGAGAGTGCGCGTTCTAAATGAATGCCTACCCCAGTATTTGGCAATACTTCGTCATGTGCAATATTATCATCTGATAATAATAAAATAAGATCTTGTACTTCAAATTGTTTGTTTTGAGTACTGTTTATTAATGAATTTTTCGCTTTTTCGACTTTTGGCCAAGTCGTATTTAATGTAGCATTACTAAGACCGTAAGTACCTGGTTCGATCTTATTGTGCTCGTCAAATACGTTATTGTAATGATGCATTTGCTGCCCATCAAACAATAAAACGTTGTAGCCGCCATACAGATTCCTTTTTTCCCGTAATGAATCAATGAAGGATTCAATTGGTTCAGTAGAAAGTAAGAACTGTGAGACGATCTCTCCACGTGATAGGAGCGTTGTTTCTGGCTGGCTTGGCTCGCGATAGTTCGTAATGGCCGCAAATCGCCCATTTTTCGAAAGTCCCATCCAGCTACCTTGTTGAAGTAAATCCCGACCACCTAATATAGCAGGATTATCCTCCCAAAAATGGGCCGCTGCTGTCGGCCGGTCATAAAATTCGTCACGATTTGCAATAATAACAAGCGGATAATTTGGATGAACTTTATAGGAAAATGCAATTAAACACATAGTTAAACCCCCAAAGTTATATTGTTTGAAAATTTGTAACATTTTATTTTAGGAAAGTATTTTATTGTTGAATGGTAAAGGGAAAAGGAACCTTTACACGAATTTTAAATAATACGATGACAAAATGAAAGGATTTAACATCCATGAATATAAGCAGATTTTCTATTAAACGTCCCGTGTTTACGATTGTTGCGATGATCTTTGTATTAATATTGGGAGTTGTTTCTCTATTTAAAATCCCGATTACATTAATACCCGATTTGAATCCGCCCATTGGTGTTGTTGTTACGAGCTATCCAGGCGCGAGTCCCATAGAAGTCAATGAGAAAGTGACAAAGCCATTGGAAGCTTCTCTTTCTACTCTGCCTGGTATAAAAAAGGTACAGTCGACATCCCTTGAAAGCTCGAACCTAATTATTTTAGAGTTTAATTGGTCAACAAATATGGATAAAGTGCAGACTGATATATTGCAGCGCATAGATCTAGTTCCTCTTCCTGATGATGCCGGGAGACCTAGCTTTTTGAAATTCGATCCAGCGCAGTTTCCGGTTATTCAGCTTGCATTGGCAGCAAATGATGAAGATGTAGACATCAGGCAGATAGCGGAGTCACTTGAACAGGAATTACAAAGGACAGAAGGCGTAGCAAGTGTAACCGTTTCAGGAAAAATTGTAGAAGAAATCCAAATAGAACTGGATCCTCAAAAACTTGAACAAAAAAATTTAACGCAAACGGACGTCATGCAAGTCATACAGGCAAGTAATATTTCGATGCCCGGTGCAGAATTAAGTACACAGGAAAATCAGCTATTGACGACACGTGTAGTTAGTTTATTTACTCATCCGGATGAAATAGCGAATATAGTATTATCTGTAAATCCATTAACAGGGGAAGCCCTTAAAATTCAGGATATTGCGACCGTAGAACGAAAAGAGCAGGAAACAAATACGATAACACGTGCAAACGATCAGTCGGCAGTTCTGATTTCGGTTCTGCAGGAATCTGGTGCAAATACAGCGAGTGTTTCTGAAACATTCCAAAAGGAACTTGATCGTTTATTAAACGAACCACAGTATAAAGGAATTGAAGCGACCATTTTATTTGACCAAGGAGATTATGTGCGATTAGCTATTAGTAATATTAGCTCCTCTCTAGTCTTTGGCGGCTTATTTGCAATGCTTGTACTTCTATTCTTTTTATCTGGTATAAAAAGTCCGCTTATTATTGGGATTGCAATTCCATTCTCGGTAATCGTAACATTTGTTCTCATGTACTTTGCAAACTTTTCGTTGAATATTATGACGCTTGGGGCGCTTGCTTTAGGAATTGGGATGCTTGTCGATAACGCCATAGTTGTTATTGAAAATATTGAACGGCATTTAGAACTCGGTGAAAGTCCAATAGATGCAGCAATCAACGGTACAAAAGAAGTAGCTTTAGCGATTACTGCTTCAACCGTTACTACCATTGCAGTTTTTGTACCTGTTATTTTTATAAGTGGACTAATCGGTAAAATTTTTATTGAGTTTGCTTTGACCATTTCATTTAGCTTGATTGCTTCACTCGCGGTTGCTTTAACAGTCGTTCCAATGCTGGCAAGCCGCTTTTTACAGGCGAAACAGGCAAATTCAGTTGAAAAGAGACAAAGCAAGTGGCTCTATCGAAATTATACGAAAGCAATAAAATGGGGATTAACGAGACGTGCACTCATTTTATCAATCACATTAGCATTACTTGCTTTATCCGGCTTTGGGGTTTACAAAACAGGTACAGAATTTTTGCCTCCGACAGATGAGGGGTTTGTCTCGTTATCCGTTAAGCTTCCAAATAGTGCATCGGTTGCAAAGACAGAAGGTATTGTTAGTGAAATAGAGGAAATGGCAAGGGGACATGAAGAAGTCGATGTTGTAGTAAGTTTAATCGGAGGCAATCAGCAATCTTTATCCCGGGAGACGAGTAAGCAAAATGAAGGGGAAATTTCGATTAAGCTCGTTGAACTATCTGAACGTAATCGCTCCATTTTCGACTTTGTTGAGCAATTTGAAAAACAGGTTCAGGAACAAATTGGGGAACGGGCAGAAGTTAGCTTTTCGCTCTCTTCTTCATCAGGCTCCACACCTAATACATTATCATTCCGAGTAACCGACAGTAATGAGCTGCGTTTAAAGGAGACAGTTACTAAAATTCAGCAAAGGCTTACGGAAATAGAGTCGATAGTCGAGGTTACGACAGATTTGGATGAAGTGAAAGAGGAAATTCAAATAGAAGTAGACCGGGATAAAGCAAATCAATATGGATTGCTGCCTTCTCAAATTGCTCAAACAGTTAATATGATGACTCGTGGTGCCTTTACAACACAGATTATTGCAGATGACAGTGAAGTGTTGGGAGTGTATACAGGCTTTGGTAAAGCTTTTCGAGAAGATATAGAAGCACTTAAAAAGATGAAGCTTCGTACGAATGCAGGTGTATTTGTAGAACTGCAGGAACTGGCAACCATTGAAATCAAAGAATCGCAGACGGCCATTCGAAGATCCGATCAAGCCGCGGCTATTGCAATTTTTGTGAAATATAAAACATCAGAATCATTGAGTGGTATTTCCAAAAAAGTAGATGAAGCAATTCAACAAGTAGGAGTTCCAACGACAACAAAAATTGCATTTGGCGGTGACCGGGAATTATTCGATAGCGCTAAGCAAGATATGATCTTGGCGATTATTCTTGCAGTAATACTTATTTATCTTGTTATGGGCGCTCAATTTGAATCATTTAAGCTTCCTTTTGTCATGATTTTTAGTGTCCCTTTAATGATAATAGGTGTTGCAGCTTCGTTATATTTAACAAATACGTTACTAGGTGTAACGGCGATTATTGGGATACTGATATTGGTCGGGATTGTTGTAAATAACGGAATAGTGCTTATTGATTATATTAATCAAAAACGTCAGCAAGGATTAAACGTTACGGATGCCATTATTGTGGGGGTTCAAGACCGTCTACGCCCAATTTTAATGACAGCTTTAACGACAATTTTAGGCTTAGTCCCGTTAGCACTGGGAATAGGGGAAGGCACGGAAATGAATCAACCAATGGCCATCGTCGTTATTGGGGGATTAATAAGCTCAACAATTTTAACATTATTTATCGTACCGATCATTTATAGCCTAATTGAAAAAGAAACAAAATAATGTTGTAAACCATATAATTGCTTCTTTAACTTATAACTGCGTAGCATCTGACAGTGGAATATCATACAATAAGTTGGTAGCAAGAAAGCGTCGAAATAAATGTCCTTGTTAAAGAAAACGGTATTGAATTTTATCTGTCGTTTCCTAAAATGAGTATTAAATTAACAGAAGGAATAAGGCATTTACCAATATTTTTTGTAAAGTTTTGATGATTTTTGGAAGAAAGATTTGATTTTTCAATACAATATCGTTAGAATAACTATATAATTGAATTGAATATCCATTGACATTTGTCAAAGGGGAGTAGCTATAAGAAATTAAAATAGTAGCTTGTTGTAATGGCCACTACTTTTAATTGAACTTACTTCACATTCGTCATTACATGGTTAGGAGCCATCGGGTGTGATAGCATAAATTGTGCTTAGCAAGACCTTTGCCTATTTTTATAGGCAGAGGTCTTTTCTTTTTGGCAAAAATAGATGTATTTATTTCAACTATCAATAATAAATGCCTGAATATTTGGCAACAAGTACATTATTAGGAGGGAAACTTTCATGGAAGCAATTTTATTAGAATATGCATGGGTATTACTTGTTTTAATTTTCCTTGAGGGGCTTTTGGCTGCGGATAATGCAGTCGTAATGGCGGTAATGGTAAAACATTTACCGAAAGAGCAACAGAAAAAAGCATTATTTTACGGATTATTTGGAGCATTCTTGTTCCGCTTTATCGCACTGTTTTTAATAACGTTTTTAGCAAAATATTGGGAAATTCAAGCACTTGGTGCCGCTTATTTATTATTCATTTCCATAAAGCATTTATATGATAATCACTTCAAAAGGCAAGATGAAAGTATAGAAATTAAAGAAGGAAAAGGTTCAGGCTTCTGGATGACAGTATTAAAAGTCGAACTTGCTGATATTGCTTTTGCCATTGACTCAATGCTTGCGGCAGTAGCCATTGCAATTACATTGCCGCATATCGGTGACTATCATATTGGTGGAATTAACGCAGGTCCATTCGCTGTTATGTTCCTAGGTGGATTTGTGGGACTTGTTATTATGCGATTCGCAGCTCAAATGTTTGTGAAGCTATTAAATAATTACCCAACGTTGGAAACGACAGCATTCCTAATTGTAGGGTGGGTAGGGGTAAAATTGGCAGTATTAGCATTAGGTCATGAGAGCTTAGCCATTATCGACCCGCATTTCCCACATTCAACTACGTGGAAAGTTATCTTCTGGGCGGTACTGCTTGGCCTTGTAATTGGCGGCTACTTAGTAAGTGTGTATAAAAATAAAAAAGAACAGGCAAGTTAACGATTCTTTTTGGAGATACTTCTGTAAATGAAGTATCTTCTTTTCATTTTCAATGGAATTCATTATACTAGAAAAAATGTAACAATATATGGGAGGCCATTTGTATGCCTTTTAAAAAACTAGAAAGGCGAAGTATTACGCCTTTCCAAATACTAATCACATATTATTCTATTGCTATACTTATTTCATATTTACTGTTACGTATTCCAGGGGTTCATCTAGAGGGTGTAAGCGTGTCACATTTAGACAGCCTTTTTACAGCTGTTAGCGCGGTCAGTGTAACAGGTTTAACTACGGTTACTGTTGCTGAAACGTACAGCGGCTTTGGGCTGACAATGATTTTGCTCATCTTACAATTTGGAGCCATTGGTATAATGTCAATTGGTACTTTTCTATGGCTACTGTTTGGGAAAAAAATTGGCATGCGCGAACGCCAGCTAATAATGATTGACCATAACCAATATAATCTGTCCGGAGTTGTAGCGTTGATTCGGCAAATTACAAAATTGTTTTTAATGATTGAGTTTACTGGTGCAATAATTTTGACGGTTCATTTTAAGCGTTATTTTGCAACTTGGGAAGAAGCGGCAATAAACGGAATATTCGCGGCAATATCTGCAACGACGAATGCCGGGTTTGATATTACCGGTATGAGTTTACAGCCGTTTCATCATGACTATTTTGTTCAGTTTGTTTGTATGGTTTTAATATTCCTAGGGGCAATTGGTTTCCCTGTTTTAATTGAAGTGAAGACGTATTTATTGAAAAAAGATCCTGCATTCCGTTTTAGTTTATTTACAAAGCTGACAACGGTAACATATGTAGCGTTATTTGCATTAGGTTCTATCGTTATTTTTATAATAGAAATCTTTCAGTCATTTAAAGGAATGCGGTGGCATGAAGCCGTATTTTCTGCAATGTTCCATTCGATTTCTACAAGATCTGCAGGTTTAACAACATATGATGTCACCACATTTAATGAAGCGACTCAGCTCTTTATGAGTGTGCTCATGTTTATCGGGGCATCACCGAGTTCTGTTGGTGGGGGGATTCGTACGACAACATTTGCGATAGTTATTTTATTTTTAATTGCATTTGCCCGTGGACAGTCCGAAATTCAAGTATTTAATCGTGAAATTCACCTTATTGATGTTTCCCGCTCTTTTGCCGTATTAATTTTTGCCATAATAATGGTATTGGGGGCGGCGATGGTATTATTTATTACAGAAACACGTGCGACAATGATGGAAGTCATTTTTGAAATAACCTCGGCTTTCGGAACGTGTGGGATGTCTCTTGGCATAACAGAAGATCTGACCGCCTTTGGAAAAATGGTAATTATGGCACTCATGTTTGTAGGCCGGGTTGGTTTAATTTCATTCCTCTATACAATTGGTGGTTCATCCAGTAAGAAGAAATACCATTACCCTAAAGAGCGAATTATTATTGGCTAAGATCAATCTAATTATAATTTTAAGCAAAACATCCATTTTCCTCTATTGGAAAATGGATGTTTTATATTACAGTAATAAATTTACCGCTCCTTCATTGTAAGAACCATTAATCGATAAATAACGAATATACCAATGTACGCACCGGAAATTAAAAAAAGTTTATTTAAAAATAGACCATGAATTTTTGTCATAAATACAGCATTGTCAATAATGATTTGATAAATGGAAGTGGACGCAATGCTTCCGAAAATGATGACCAAAATAACTGCCAATATATTAAATAAAATTGCTGACTTACTAATTTTATTTCTTATATAAACCATAATAAGCGGAACAATAATACTTGAAACCACCAAAATTATTTTCAAAAAATTCACTCCTTTCTTTTATTTGAATTATGCCCTCTTTTTTAGGGTATAAAACGAATAGGCTGTCTGAAGCTATGTTCAACCACTTTGGTGGAATAGATGATAGCTCAATTGTTAATTTGTTGAACGGAGGTGATAAGCATGGAAAAAAAGAAAGGGAATGACCGGCAAAATATGCGAGAAGAGGTAGGACCGGAATTAAACCCGGATGATTTGGATCTCCGTGAAGATAATGATTTAACAGAAGAACAATATAAAAATACACATCATGAAAAGCAAACGGATGATTCTAAATCGAATAAGCAATAAGTTTTCGCTTTATAAAAAACGCTGCACACTCCATAGTAAGAGTTTGCAGCGTTTTTGGATTAATTGAATGTGCTGAAGTAAGGCTGTTGTCCATTGCGGAAGTAAGTGAATAAATAGCCCGTCTTCTTTTGCGGTACACCGACTTCGTAATTTCCTAAATCGATGTGGAACGGAATAATTAATGAGTGTTTAAATAATTCGCGTTCAGTAATTTGCATTGCTTCAAATTCCTCGCCTACAAGAGAAGGATTTTCTTTAATACGTGCATAGACATCTTTCATCTCATCCTCTGAAAGGCGGTCGTCCCACCATAGTTTACGCGGCTGGAACTGCTGGCCTTGAAGGAAATCGTATTTCATCAGGCTTGTAATTACTTCTAAATCGGCGTGATTGACCGTTTGCAGAAACTCAAGTAAGCGGCGGAATAGATCCTCTAGCTGATGTCCAATTCGTGACCAGCCTTTTGTTTCCCAGTATGTGCCGAAGCTTTGGAAGAAATCGAATGGTGTTTCAAATACTTTTGTTACTAAATATTCAATCGTATTGTCCATACGATGTGCATTCCAATATTTCTCCAGTACGTCTTCCGCATGTTTAATACGGACAATATCATCAAAAGTTAATACATTATTTGAGAAAATTTCATATGGCGAAATATCAACATATGTGTAGCCATATTTTTCTGCTTCCAATCGTAAGCCTGTTCCACGTAGCAGTTTTAGGAAACCGAGCTGTAATTCTTCAGGACGCATTGCAAATACATCATTGAATGTTTTACGGAATGACGCATAGTCTTCTTCAGGCAGACCGGCAATTAAATCCAAATGCTGATCGATTTTGCCGCCTTCCTTTACCATTGTTACAGTACGAGTAAGCTTCTCGAAGTTTTGACGACGTTTTACCAAGTCATTCGTCAAATCATTAGTTGACTGGACACCGATTTCAAAACGGAACAGCCCTTTAGGTGCATTGTCATTTAAAAATTGGATGACTTCAGGACGCATAATGTCCGCTGTAATTTCGAATTGGAATACGACACCTGGCTGATGTTCATCAATTAAAAACTGAAACATTTCCATCGCGTAGCTACGACTAATATTAAAGGTACGGTCTACGAATTTAATCGTTTTTGCCCCGTTATTCATTAAGTAGCGAATATCTTCTTTAATCTTCTCACGGTTGAAATAACGAACTCCAACTTCAATAGAAGATAAGCAAAATTGACAGCTAAATGGACAGCCACGGCTCGTTTCAATATATTGAATCCGTTTACCTAGGTGAGGTAAATCTTCTTCAAATCGGAAAGGGGAAGCAATTTCCCGTAAATCGATTTTAGGTGGCTGTGCATGGATTTTTAATTTGCCTTCTTCTAAATAGCAAATGCCCGGTACTTTGTCGAGAGGAATCTCACCATTGAAGTGGCGAAGCATTTCTTTAAATGAAACTTCACCTTCACCCATAATAATGAAGTCAATTTCTTCATGTTTGCGAACCCATTCATGGACATCGTAAGAAACTTCCGGACCACCTAATACAATTTTGACATTGGGCAAAACCGTTTTTAGCATACGAATTACTGCAATCGTCTCATTAATATTCCAAATATAACAGCTGAATCCGACAACATCCGGTTTCTTTTGGAAAAGGTCGGATACGATGTTGAAAGCTGGGTCTTTAATTGTATATTCAGCAAGCTCACAATCGAACTCAGGCAGTGCTGCTGCTTTTAAATAGCGAATCGCTAAATTTGTATGAATATATTTTGCGTTAAGTGTACTTAATATGATTTTCATTATTTTATTCTCCTCTTCATACACTCTATTGTAGCAGTGTAAACAGCTTCAAACAATATGGGAGAATATACCCATTTTATTACAATTACAAATATGGAATAATATAATAATAATAAGTATATATCAGAAAATTCTATAACTTCTAAAAAATGGAGGAAATAATGTATTGGAAGGAAAATCGCCTATGATGGTAGAAGCGCTTTTTAATGAATCGAGTGAGCAAATTATTATCTTTAATCGCCTTGGAAACTTGGAATTTATCAATAAAAAGGCGGAAGAAACTTTAAAGTCTGTGCATCTTCTGTCAAACTTTTGGAGTAACACTGATAAAAATAATAGCGAATGGGAACGATTTATACGCACCGTAATAGAAAATTCAACTTCTAGTACAACTTTATTTTTAGTAAATAAATATCATCAAAAAATGCCAATCAAGATTTGGGGATACTATCTTCAGCAGAAGCAGCTGATTTTTACACGAATTCAAATAAATCCTTCAAATGTTATTTCATTCGAAGAAAAAAACGATATGATCGTTTTCCAGAATTTGATTAATGGAATGGCTCAGGGTGTAATATTAACGATGTTAGATGGAAAGATATTATCGGTGAACGAAATGGCTTTACATTTATTGGATAGAAAGCCTGCGCAAATAGAAAACCGCAGTTATGATTATCTATTTGAAGATTGCCACTATGAATCGTCGGTTATTGTCCAATACTATAAAAAGATTTCAAATCGTGAAATGGCCAGCCTTTTTGTAAAAAAGGAAACCGCTGACGGGAAAACGGTTTATTTGAATTTCATAAGTAAAGTAGATGAAAATTTGGGGCTTTTAGTAACAACAATCATTGATCAGACAGAAGAAATGATGCTGCTTAAAAAGATTGAGCATCAGCAGTCGTTATCTTTCATTGGTCAAAATATTGCATCAATTGCGCATGAAATCCGCAATCCAATGACTTCTATCCAAGGATTTATTCAAATGATTAAAAGCAGTTTAAATGAGGAGCAAAATCCTTATTTTCAAATTGTAGAATCAGAACTAAAGCGAATGGATGACTTACTTGTAGACTTATTAAGTATTGCAAAACCTAAGAAGCAAGTGTTTAAGAGCCTGGATATGAAAGTACTTGTCGATGAAGCTATTCAACTGATGCAACCGACAGCACTGACGACCGATGCGATGATTGTATTTGAGTTTGATGAAGAAATCGAATATACAATGATGGGGGATTATAGCCGTTTAAAACAAATGGTTATAAATATACTTAAAAATGCTATTGAATCAGTGGAATACAATAATTACATTGTTGTTAAATTACTCTATTCTAAAGACTCCTCTATTAAGCTCTCTATTAAAGATAGCGGGAAAGGCATGAACTCGTTGGACTTGGAAAATGCGTTGAACCCATTCTATACTACGAAAGAGTATGGTTCGGGATTAGGGCTTTTGCTCGTTCAGTCTGTTATAAAAGAGCATAATGCGATCCTTCATATTGAGAGTGAGGTTGGTGTAGGTACTAACTTTATTGTTGAATTTAATCCACAAAGTAATAGGGAATTTATGAATCCGATACATGCCTACAAAATAGGTGAGAGTAGAATTTCAGCGAATATAAAGTGATTTTGACAAAACTTTCAATCCATCGCTATAATAAGCATATTACTCAAAATAGAGGATGGTATTTATGGCTTCAGAGGAAGTAAAACAATCGTTGAAATTATTTATTGTATTATCAAGAGCACATAAAGCGATAAATGAAGCGACGAATCAATTTATACAAAAAAATGGATTAAACCCAACAGAATTCGCAGTTCTCGAACTTTTATACCATAAAGGACGTCAGCCATTGCAGCAAATAGGGACAAAAATCTTATTGGCAAGTGGTTCGATTACGTATGTGGTTGATAAATTGGAGAAACGCGAGTTTTTGGCTCGGATTTCGTGTCCAAACGATCGACGTGTAACATATGCGGAAATTACCGATTTAGGTTCTGAATTCATGGACAAGTTATTTCCTGAGCATGAGCAAAATTTACATGGGTTACTGGATGCTTTATCAGGAGAAGAAAAACAAACAGCAATAGAATTGCTAAAAAAACTCGGTTTGTCTATAAAAGATCTATCCTATTAGTTATAGAATATATTAATTATTGGTGATGTAGCAGAAAGGGGGCTGTACCAAAAGTCGAATCGACTTTTGATACAGCCCCCTTTAACATTTGTTAAGTGTACTTCCCTTATCTTTTAGTGAATAGTTAAACCCATTTGGATAAAGGCATCCATTAAGTCTGCTTGTGGTGTATCGTAAATAGTTAAAGCGGCAATTAAATTAGAACGCTCAAGTACTACTTTTACCACTTTTTCTCCGTCCACTACGCCTTCATATCCCGTAATATTCAGAATTTCCGGACGTTCTGTTAAAATAGTCGAAAAATCTAGTTCCTTTAAATTATCCGGTGCAATTGCAGAAATTGTTTCTTTTGCTGTTGCTTTTATTTGCTCAAAAGTAGCTTCTTCTTTATTGATAACTTCAATTTGCATTGAAAGTTTGTCATCCTTATTAAAAATTAGATGATCAACACCAGGTTCCTCGGCTACTAAAGTATAATCTTCAAAATGTTGAATTGAATAATTCATTTCTTCACTTTTCGCTTCAACTACTTCCTCAGTAAAAGGCTGATTATTAGAAGAATAAGTTAATGTAGTAATCTCTTCTTTTTTTACATCTTGCTCATTTTTCGGTTCTTCAGCTGGTTCTGCAGACTCCGTATTTTCCTCTTGTTGTTCTTCTTGCTGTTCATCACTTTGAACTTGCTCATTTTCTAACTGTTCTTCATTTGCTGCTTTCGTAATAGGTTCCTCTGTGTCGGTATTACATGCTGCTAATACAGTAGAAAGTATAAGTGCTGTACTGATTGCTGTTAATGATTTTTTCATAATGCTCCCCCTTTTAATGTATAGACGGAATTTGGAAAGATAAGTTTCTGCTTTTATTGTATCAGAATAAAGGTAAAACTAAAAATAATAGTAAAACAAACACGATATGTGAAACGATAATTAGCGGTAAGCTTTTCTTCCATTCGTATAGTGTACCCCATAAAATACCTGCAACAATTGCTGCTAACGCACCTGGCATAAAACCGCTAAGCGCTAGTGAAAGTGAAAATAAAATAGAAGTAACAATAACGGCCCAAAAAGGTGATGTGAACTGTTTTAATTGTTGTTGTACATAGCCACGCCAAAACATTTCTTCTCCAACTGCAACTATAAAAATTAACAGCAGGTAATGGAAAATATTTTGTGGACCGTATACATCCAGGAATTTCGTAATTTCATTTACAGCATTTTTATCGATATAAGGCATTAGCATATAGCCGAGTTTTACGAGACCATATGTAATCGTTCCATAACCTATACCAAAAATCAAATACTGCCAGGTCGGAATACGATCTTCAAATTTTCCCGCTACTAAACTTATCGCAATTCCTACTAACAATGTAAACGCGTATAAATACCAAAAAACGGATCTCTCATAAAATGTAAAGTACATCATACTAAAAATAAAAACTAATGCCACAAGGAGAGTAATGGTTTGTTTCTTGTTTTTCAATGAATTCAGCCTCCTTTAACGTATGTTAACAAAAAATACCCCTTTTATCATCATCTCAATGTTAAAAAGGGTATTTTGCATTAAATTATTCGTTATTAGCTAATATTTTATACCGTTTGTGATTAACAACTGTTTTTTCTTCCATTTCTAAATCATGAAAATTATCCGTAATTGTAATATCTACAATGACTGAATTCTCATTCACCTTTTCAACGACACCTTTTATGCCGTCTTTAAACTCGATTATATTTCCAACTTCAGCAATTTTCATACACAGTCAGCCCCTTCATCGACTAATAAATAACAGTTTGTTTGAAATTATACTATAAAGTTCTGTTAGTTTGAATAATTTTGTCATTTTAATATTATTTATTTATTTTTTCTTTTAGATTAGGAGGTTAATATATGGGATAATAATAAGAAAATTAGAAGAAGGAAGGGTGTTTAAATGGCTGACTATCAAGCAATACTAGATCAATTACGAAATGGAGAAGTCAAGTCTATATTAATTAAGAAGAGTGATTTTTTACATTTCCGTGAACATCTAGTAAAAGATCCACAATTTAAACATTTCCGCGGGGTAGCAAAGCAAGGCGGAGACGTTGAATACACATTTTTAGAAAATCCAAGATCATAATTATTGTCGAATTATGCCTAATGATTTTTTTGTAAGATCCTTACAAAGCGAGTATAATAATGGTAAATCACTATGATGAGGAGGGTGTAGGATTGGGTAGAGCAATGCGGGATAGGGCGCTACTAATCGAAATTGAATTGAAACGGAAACAAATGATTCAATCAGGCTTGGAAAATGGATTACAAAGTGATATTACCCTTCAGTTAAGCAAGCAAGTTGATCGCTTAATGAATGCTTTTGATCAATCGCAAAATGCAAAAATAATAATACACTCGGCGAATGAAAATAATTTATAAATTTATGTTTAAATTTTTAACATGGGGGAATAATAACTTTGAACACAGCAACATTCTCATTTCCCCCTTTAGAGTAGAAGCGAACAAACGCTACTGCTCTCTTTTTTTGTTTTTCTGCAAAATACTCAATGGTATTCTAAATTTTTAGAAATTACTGACATTGAAGTTTAGTCTAGTTTTGTTAAAATAAAAGAAAATACTAAAGGGGAATAGATATGAAATCACAGAAAATTGGCTTCATTGGCACAGGGGTAATGGGAGCAAGCATTGTCAAGCATTTACTCAATGCAGGTCACGAAGTTACGATATATACAAGAACAAAAAGTAAAGCGGAAGAGTTAATTACATTAGGCGCATCGTGGGCCTCTTCACCCGCAGAGGCTAGTAAAGATCAACATATTATATTTACGATGGTTGGATATCCAAAAGATGTTGAAGAAGTGTATTTTGGTACCGGCGGAATTTTCTCTGTTGTAAAAGAAGATACGATTCTTGTTGATATGACTACTTCTGAACCAACGTTTGCGAAAAAAATTTATAATGAGGCAAAAAGTAAAGGACTACATAGTTTAGATGCGCCTGTTTCGGGTGGCGATATTGGCGCAAAAAATGGAACCCTATCCCTTATGGTTGGAGGAGACTTTAATATATTTGAAAAGATGAAGCCGATTTTCGAAGTATTTGGTCAAAATATAATTTATCAGGGTGAAGCCGGAAATGGGCAACATACGAAAATGTGCAATCAAATAGCAATTGCCTCAGGAATGATTGGCGTATGTGAATCGATGGCTTACGGACTTAAGGCGGGTCTTTCGATGGATGATGTTCTTCGCTCGATTACAGCCGGAGCTGCAGGCTCATGGTCCTTATCAAACCTCGCTCCTCGTATACTTAAGGGTGATTTGGAGCCAGGTTTTTATATTAAACACATAATTAAAGATATGAAGATTGCTCTTGATGAAGCAGAGCGCATGAATCTCCAACTCCCAGGTTTGGCCTTAGCCAAATCAATGTATGATCAATTGCTTGATGAAGGATATGGAGATAACGGTACTCAAGCATTAGTTGAATATTATAAGTAAGTAATTTGACATAATATTTATAGTAGATATAAATGCCGCATGATACAATAGAGTTATTGTTAACCTGGGAGTTTGGAAGGAGAGGCATGTATTGGAGAATCAAAAAGGGATTTTACTGGAAAGTGGAACGAATGAACTTGAAATTGTTGAATTTGAAGTAGCAAATAATAAATTTGGTATTAATGTAATTAAAGTGAAGGAAATTATTCAACCAATTCCAGTCACATTTATTCCACATGCACATCCACATGTAGAGGGAATTATACAATTACGCGGAGAAGTGTTGCCGGTAGTTGATATGCTGAAAGTGTTGGGAATACCAACAGAAAACCGAAATCCACAGCAAAAGTATATTGTGGCAGAATTTAATAAACAACGTGTAGTATTTCATGTAGATAATGTTACGCAAATTCACCGTATTTCGTGGGATCAAATCGAAAAGCCTTCTGATATGTATCAGGGCGGGACATCACAAGTAATAGGTGTTATTAAGCATAACGATGAAATGATATTACTTTTAGACTTTGAAAAAATAATGGTGGATATTAATCCTGAATCGAGTATCAGCGTAGAAGCAGTGAAAAAGCTTGGTAAGCGTGAACGAACTGAAAAGAAAGTCATAATTGCTGAGGATTCACCGTTGCTGCGTAAGCTATTGTTCGATACGATGAATGAAGCAGGTTATGTTAATACTGAGTTTTTTGAAAATGGTCGTGATGCATACGATTATTTGGAAGCACTAGTCAAAGCGGATAAAGAAATTGAAAAGCATGTCCAAATGGTTGTTACAGATATTGAAATGCCCCAAATGGATGGTCATCATTTAACGAAGAAAATTAAAACCCATCCGGATTTACAAAAGCTCCCTGTAATTATTTTCTCTAGCCTAATTACCGACGATTTACGTCATAAAGGAGAAAAAGTAGGAGCAGAAGACCAAATTTCCAAGCCGGAAATTACAGAGTTAATTTTACGTATGGATAAGCTGATTTTGTAAAAACCATACAATGAATTGATACTTCCTTTTAAAATGTATAGAATAATGAAAAAGCCGGGTACTTGTAAAAGTAATTCCGGCTATTTTTGTATAGTGATTCGATTATTATATCCACTTATGAATTAGAAACATGAAAAAGGAGGCGATATGCACCTATGAAAAATTTAAAAACAGCAATTATTGATATAGGTTCAAATACAATTCGACTTGTACTCTATTCCTATAGTAAAAATGAAGGCTTAAAAGAGTTTGGAAATATAAAGACAGTAGCACGACTTCGCACGTATCTTATGCCGAATGAAGAAATGTCCGAAGAGGGGATAAATTTACTGGCAGAAACGTTAAAGTCATTTCGATTAATATTGGCAGATTATGAGGTGACAGATGTTAAGGCTGCGGCGACTGCTGCGGTACGCCAAGCGTTAAATAATGAGGCAATCATTCACCGCATGAAAGAAGAGACGGGCATTAATGTAGATATATTATCAGAAGAAGAGGAAGCTTATTATGGTTTTGTTGCAGTAGCACATTCGATGGATACCCCTTCTGCTGTAACAATAGATATTGGTGGGGGTTCTACAGAAATTACTTTGTTTACGAATAAAAAGCTTCAAAAAACATTTAGCTTTCCATTTGGAACCGTTACATTGAAACAGAAATTTGTAGGTAATACTATCATAAGTGAAAAGGAACGCGAGAAACTTTGTACTTTTTTGCAGGAACAATTTTCCTCTTTAAAATGGATTGTCGATGCTAAATTGCCGGTTATAGCAATTGGTGGTAGTGCCCGTAATATTGCGCAAGTTCATCAACAGAAAATAGGCTACCCATTATCAGGTGTTCATCAGTACGAAATAAAGCTTAACGAGTTAAAGAAGCTTGGTGGTTATTTGACGGCATTATCATACGATGAGTTAATGCAGCTAGATGGACTCTCTTCAGATCGTGCAGATACGATTGTACCAGCTCTTGAAGTATTTATAGCGCTTATGTCAGTTGTAAATACAGACAGTTTTCAGATCAGTAAGAAAGGTTTGCGGGAAGGGCTTATTATTAGCCGCGTTTTGCAAGGAAATCCCAAAGCGTATAATAAGTATAATGTTTTTGAAGAGAGCGGCAGGCAGCTTGCTTTAGCGTATGGGCGTTCTGAGGAAGAAGCTGCGACATTAGAAAAACTGACCGAGAACTTTTATGAACAATGTTGTAAAGGAAAATTATTTGAATTCAATGATGCTGATTTACAGCTCTTGAAAAAATCAGCTAAAGTTTATGCGATAGGAGAATATATTGAACTGGATTCTTCCAGTCAGCATACATTTTATTTAATTTCAAATCAATCTATAGCTGGTTTATCCCATTTAGATCGAGTGAAGCTTGCGTTACTCGCATCTTATAAAAACCGTGATTACTTTGCAAGATTCGCCAAACCATATGAAACGTGGATTTCAAAGGAAGAATTGAAAAAGCTTCGAGATTTTGGTGCTATCCTGAAATTCATCTATGCCTTGAATATGACGAAGCGCAATGTTGTAAAGAAACTTTCAATACAAAAAGTAAATGATTACCTTCAAATAGAGGTGATTACAACAGAACGGGCTATTGCCGAATTGGCACAGGCAGAAAAACAAAAAAAGCATCTAGAACGTGTTTTCAAAAGTGAAGTGAAACTTTTATTCAAAGAAGAAGGGTGGAATTAGGAATGACAAGAAATATTGAAGCGGATTCCTTTTTCGAAGAGAATAATGAGGAACTGAATGCTCGAATTCATATTCTTGAGGAGATTGCGAAACCACAATATTATAATAACCGTGAATTGAGTTGGCTGGCATTTAATGAGCGTGTTCTGGAGGAAGCAGAAGATAAGAACAATCCGTTATTAGAGCGATTGAAATTTTTGGCAATATTTAGTTCGAATCTGGATGAGTTTTTTATGGTTCGTGTAGCTGGACTGCAAGATCAAATTCGTGCAGGATTCCACAAACCTGAAAATAAATCAGGATTGACACCGAAAGAGCAACTCGCAAAAATTGCTGAACGTACACAAGCATTAGTGCGACGTCAAACTGAAGTTTATCGCCATTTAGTATATGAATTATTGCCGAAAGAAAATGTTCATATTCGCGATTTGAAGTTATTGAATCCTGAACAGAAAAACTTTGTGAATGAATTATTCGAAGAGACGATTTTCCCGGTTTTGACTCCGGTAGCGGTCGATGCCTATCGTCCATTTCCGACTTTGTTAGGACGTACGCTCAACTTACTTGTCCGGTTGGAAAATAACATTCCAGATCCTGAAAATATGGATAGAGTGGCAATAGTACAGGTTCCATCTGTTTTAGATCGTTTTATTAAAGTACCTTCTTCGGGGGATGAAACGGTATTCGTATTATTGGAGGATGTAATATCCAACAATATAAACCGTTTATTTTTCGGTTATAAAGTAAAATCGACTCAAGCTTTTCGTTTAACAAGAAATGCTGATTTAACGATTCATGAGGAAGGCGCACAGGATCTTTTAGTAGAAATTGAAAAAGAGCTGAAAAAGCGTAAATGGGGTGTTGGCTCACGGCTGGAAGTGCGTGATGGTGAAATGAATGACGATGTTCTAGAGTATTTATTGGATGAGTTTGAAATTGAGGAAACTGATGTTTTTAAAATTGATGGACCTCTTGATCTAACAGCTATGTTTGCCTTTGTAAAAGTAATATCAGTAGGCAGGGAGCATTTAGAATATGAAAGCTTTATTCCACAGCCACCCCAAGATCTACAATCAGATGAAAATATTTATGAAAAAGCATTAACGCAAGATTTATTTTTCCATCACCCATTCGAATCGTTTGCACCTATTGTCGACTTTATCTCAGAAGCGGCTGAAGATCCGAGTGTGTTAGCGATTAAGCAAACGTTATACCGAGTTAGCGGAAATTCGCCAATTATACAAGCGTTAAAACAAGCAGCAGAAAATGGTAAGCAAGTGACCGTGCTGGTGGAACTTAAGGCCCGCTTTGATGAAGAAAACAATGTACATTGGGCAAAGCAGCTAGAGCAGGCTGGCTGTCTCGTTATTTACGGTATGAATAACTTGAAAACACATTCCAAAATCACACTTGTTGTGCGTCGTCGACAAGGAAAGATTGAGCGTTTCGTCCATTTAGGGACGGGAAATTATAATGATGCAACAGCGAAAATCTATACAGATATGGGCATCATCACATCAAATAAAGAATTCGGCATTGATGCGACTAACTTCTTTAACTATTTAAGTGGTTATACGAGTAAGCCAAAATTTAATCATATTGTCGTTGCTCCTTTTGATATCCGCGATGAGTTCCTTAATTTAATCGAAAAGGAAATTGCATTACATAAACACCATGGCAATGGCTTTATCCGAGCAAAAATGAATTCATTAACGGATAAGGATTTAATGATGAAATTGTATGAAGCATCAATTGCAGGGGTGAAAATCGAACTTATTATCCGAGGGATTTGCTGTATTCGACCAGGAATTCCCGGTATTTCGGAAAATATAACCGTGTTGAGTATTGTAGGGCGATTCCTTGAGCATTCACGAATTTTCTGGTTCCATCACAACGGAGAGAATAATATTTATTTATCTTCTGCTGATATGATGACTAGAAATATGATTAAACGTGTAGAAATACTATTCCCGATTTATTCTGAGGACATTAAAGAACGTATCCAACGCATTATGCTTACACAAATAGAGGATAACCAAAAGGCAAGAATCCAAGACTCGAATGGTAATTACCATTATAAAGAAGATCATAATAGTGAGCTTCGTATTAATAGTCAGGAAATCTTTTTAATCGAATCGCTTGGTACGATTGTTGAGGAATAAACAAAGTGAAGGGGTGGGACAGAAGTAGAAATTTTATTGGATAAAGAAAAGACCCTTATTAAAAACGGATACTTTAAAAATTGATTGGAATGGAGGGCGACTCCAGCGGGAATAGCACGACGCCTGAGACTACAGGCTCAGGCAGTGCCCGCGGAAAGCGTCCCGGAATGGAAGTCAATTTTTATACTAGCAATAATGCCATTTTCCCCACTTAGGATAATGGCATTTTGGGGTTATATACCATTCTTTTTTATATATTAAAAATAGAAAAAAAGGCGCATAAAACAGAAATATTAATATTTTAATAGGTATTTACACTCCGCTGTAGTAAAATATAAATATGAATGATTGTTCATTTTATATGCAAAGGGGATGTATGGAATGCTACAAAATAAGACAATTATTATTACAGGTGGATCTAGCGGGATGGGGCTTGGTATGGCGAAGCAATTCGTGAAAGAAGGTGCCAACATTGTGATTACCGGGCGCGATATAGAACGCCTTGAAAATGCAAAGAAAGAAATATTAGCGTTAGGTTCCAATGTTGAAGTATTTCAAATGGATGTTCGTGAACCAGAGCATGCCCAGGCAATGGTCGCTTTTACTGTTGAAAAATTTGGACAAGTAGACGGCTTAGTCAATAATGCTGCGGGGAACTTTATTGTGCACGCTGAAAAATTATCGCCAAATGGTTGGAAAGCGGTTATTGATATTGTTTTAAATGGTACATTTTATTGTTCATCAGCAGTAGGACGTTACTGGATTGAAAACGGTATTAAAGGTTCCATTCTAAATATGGTTGCAACATATGCTTGGGGTGCAGGCGCAGGAGTTGTCCACTCTGCAGCTGCCAAAGCGGGTGTATTATCAATGACGCGTACACTGGCTGTTGAATGGGGAGGGCAATATGGTATTCGAGTGAATGCAATTGCTCCAGGCCCAATTGAGCGTACAGGTGGAGCAGATAAATTATGGGAATCAGAGGAACAGGCAAAGCGTACAATTAATTCTGTACCATTAAAACGACTTGGTACGCCAGAAGAAATTGCGGATTTAGCGACATTTATGTTATCTGATAAAGCAAGTTATTTAAACGGTGAATGTATTACATTGGACGGTGGTCAATGGCTGAATCAACATCCATTCTAAAAAGTATAGTCTGCCATTAATTGCTACATACTATTGCTAATCGTAGAAGGAGGCGATAGGTATGTGGCTATATCCAACGATTTTCGTTGTGTTTCTTCTTAGCTTTATTGGCTACTATTTGACGGTTCGTGTTGGTCATAATATAGAAGATAGCGGGGAGGAACGGGATTCAGAAGTGCCTGAAGAAATTCAGGAGCATCCTTTTTTGCTTAATCCGATTATTTTATCCTATGTTGTTTTTGGAGCATTTACCGGAATCATTATTTTTTATTACTGGGCAAGAGGATACTGACTTTTATGCATAATGAGACGTTTTTACTCGTCTTATTATGCTTTTTCTTTTTTTGAATAGGCACCTTTCTTAGTAATAAAGTTGATTGGTATGGTATTATAAGTATGAGAGAAGTTGTTTTGTCATAGGGCAAAACATTTGAATGACGGTAGTGGTTTTAGGTTATTGACTATGGGCTACTTGTTATTAGCGGGAAAAAGGAGTAGAATGTCATGATTTCAACGAACAACAGAGCTTTACTAGAAATGCCTATTAAAGACTTTATTATTTCATCTGAGAAGGTAGCACATGTACAAAGTGGCAATAGCGCTGAACATGCATTATTAGTATTAACGAAAACCGGATATTCTTCCATTCCAGTATTGGACGTAAAGTATCGCTTAAAAGGATTATTAAGTACAAAAATGATTACAGAGTCGATTTTAGGGCTAGAGCGAATTGAATATGATAAATTGGCCGATATTCGTGTCGATGAAGTAATGAATCAAGAAGTAGTGTATTTAAAAGTTTCCGATACGTTCCAACGTGCCCTTGATTTAGTCATTAACCATGCCTTTTTATGTGTTGTCGATGACGAAGGTACGTTTGTCGGTATAATGACACGCAGAATTATTTTAAAACAATTAAAAAAATATATTTATCAACATAACGCTTAATTAGGAAATCGGCAAAGTCCAAATGGATTTTGTCGATTTTTTAATCGAATAGACGGAAAGGGAGAATAGCAATGACAGCTACGGAAGCCGAAATAATTAAAGTACTGGCAGAAGAGAGAAACATGCGAAAAGCGGCAGAGCGGCTTTTTTTAACACAACCTGCTTTATCGCAAAGGTTACAGTCAATTGAAAAAGAATGGGGTGCCCAACTTTTTATACGTTCCCAAAAAGGGCTGACACCGACGCCTGCAGGAGAGCTTGTAATTCAATATTCGAGTGAAATGATTATAAAGCGGGAAGATATTTTTGAAACAATTCAAGCATTGAATTCAAAGGTTCATGGTACATTAAAGATTGCCTGTGCCTCAATTGTAGGGCAAAATTGGTTACCAAAAGTGTTGAAGGACTATGTAACAAAATATCCTGATACGAAAATCTCGCTCATGACTGGCTGGAGCTCTGAAATTGTAAAAGCACTTTATGATGGAGAAGCGCATATCGGTATTGTCCGCGGTCAATCAGAATGGAAAGGAAAAAAGATTCACTTATTTCGGGATACAATGTATTTAGTAGATAAAGAAATTAAAGATATGGAAGATATTATTACATCAGACAGACCTTTTATTCAGTTTAAAAGTGATTCAAACTATTATCAGGAAATTCAGCAATGGTGGCAGCGTCATTTTAACTATAATCCAAAGCATCAAATTATCGTGGATCAAATCGAAACATGTAAGCAAATGGCATTGAACGGAATTGGATATGCGATTTTACCTTCTATTACGTTAAACGGGGAGGAGAATGTCCATAAAATTTCCTTAACGAATAATGAGAAGGATGATGGATTAGGTTTAACGCGGGATACATGGCTTATAGGCTACGAATCAACATTTGAACTCCGTCAAGTGCAGGCATTTGTCGACGTCGTACAAGATCATGCACGTTGTCTTTATGATTATTCAAAAGAAACCAATTAAAAAAGTTTTAATTTGGCTGAAAATTTAGTACAATTAGTCATGTTAAAAATACTAACATGCAGTGAGGTGTCCAAATGGAAAAGTTAAATGCACAACAAATTATTGATTTTATTTCACAATCAAAAAAGGTTACACCAGTGAAGGTATATGTGAAGGGTAATGGTGTTGCAGATTTATCATATGGTGAACAAAGTAAAGTTTTCGGAGAAGGAAATCATGCAGTAGTATTTGGTGAATGGTCAGAAATAGAGGCTTCATTAAAAGAGCATGCTCAAAACATTGAAGATTATGTTATAGAAAATGATCGCCGTCATTCAGGTGTACCACTTTTAGATTTAAAACATGTAAACGCACGTATTGAACCAGGTGCTATTATTCGTGATCAAGTAACAATTGGGGATAATGCAGTTATTATGATGGGTGCGATTATTAATATTGGTGCTGAAATCGGTGCGAAAACAATGATAGATATGGGTGTTGTATTAGGTGGTCGCGCAACAGTCGGAGATAACTGCCATATTGGTGCTGGATCAGTACTAGCCGGTGTTGTGGAGCCACCTAGTGCTTTACCGGTTGTAGTGGAAGATGATGTAGTAATTGGTGCAAACGCCGTAGTGTTAGAAGGTGTGCGTATTGGTAAAGGTGCAGTTGTAGCAGCCGGTGCAATCGTCATTAAAGATGTAGAACCATATACAGTCGTGGCAGGTGTTCCTGCTCGTGAAATCAAGAAATTAGATGAAAAAACTAAATCAAAAACAGAAATTATTGATTCTTTAAGACAGTTATAAGAAGGTAGGTTATTATGAGCCATCTCATTGATATAAGACGGGACCTACATAAAATTCCGGAAATAGGGTTTAAAGAATTCAAAACACAAAGCTATTTATTGCAGTTCATTTCAAACTTGGATCAACAATATTTGCAAATCACAACTTGGAAGACTGGTATAGTCGTTTATATAAAAGGGACGAATCCAACAAAACTAATCGGTTGGCGAACAGATATTGATGGGCTCCCAGTACAGGAAGAAACGGGCTTATCATTTTCGTCTGAGTTTGAAGGGTATATGCATGCTTGTGGACATGATTGTCATATGGCAATTGCGCTTGGTTTAGTTGAAGCCTTTTCCAAACAGCCTCCAATTCAGAATGTCGTAATTTATTTTCAGCCGGCTGAGGAAGGACCAGGGGGAGCAGAACCGATGCTTGAGTGGTTAAAAGCAGAACAACCACTGCTTGTTGCCGATGAGATATATGCACTGCATATTGCTCCTGAATATCCTGTTGGAACAATTGCGACTAAGCCTGGACTATTGTTTGCGAATACGTCAGAGCTATTTATCGATCTAAAAGGTATTGGCGGGCATGCAGCCTATCCACATAAGACAAGGGATATGACCATTGCAGCGGCAAATTTACTTTTGCAGCTTCAAACAGTTATTAGCCGTAATGTCGACCCGATGGATAGTGCAGTTATTACTGTAGGAAAAATGACAGCTGGCACAGTACAGAATGTAATAGCTGAGAATGCGCGGTTGGAAGGTACGATCAGAACGTTGAATGCAGATGCTATGGCAGAAGTGAAAAGACGTATTGAGGCGATTTGTGCAGGTATTGAAGCAGCATTCGAATGTACTGTTTCGATTGATTACGGCTCGATGTATTATGAAGTAAACAATGATGCAGAGTGTGCGAACGCACTGTTACAGTTTGCCGAACAATTTGATGGCGCTATTGCATATGAATGTCCTGCAGCAATGACAGGTGAGGACTTTGGTTATTTTATAAAGGATATACCTGGTGCAATGTTTTGGACAGGAGCAGCTTCATCATATGGTCTTCATCATGCGAAGATGGTACCAGATGAATTATTAATTCCGCTTAATTGTCAATTTGTAGAGCAATTTTTGCGACAACGTTAATAGTTTAATAAAGTAAAAGGGATGCCAGGACTTTTCCTGGTCATCCCTTTTTCAATTTATGAGGAGGCTTTTAGCAAATGCGGAGCTTTTTTTGCTGTCCAAAAATAGGCAAGCATGAAGCAGCCAATTAAAACGATCGCCCCTAAAATATAAGGAGAATCACGGTTCCAATCGAAAAGAACGCCCGCAAGTGCAGGTCCAAACATATTGCCTAGACTCATGTACGCGTTATTCATACCAGCTGCAAACCCTTGTTCATTGCCAGCAAGCTTGGATATGAGCGTATTTACAGCTGGGCGAATAAAGGTTGTAGCGATTGAGAATAAGGTAGCAACAACTAAAATAATGAAGAAACCACTAATATAAATAAATAGCAGCATAGTCACTGCAGCCAGCAGCAAGTTTACTAAAATAACTTTTACTTCCCCGAAACGCTTAAATAATTTATTGACAACATACATTTGCAATACAACACCTGCAAAGCCGCCAACAGTTAATATTATCGCTATTTCTCCAGGTGTGTAGCCAAATTTATTATCTAAATATAGCGTTAAAGTCGCTTGGAAATTTGATATACCAAAGCTAAATGTAAAGACGACTATTAAAAAGATGAAATAGGAGGTCTTTACAGATTTAACTAACTGTTTTGATAAATTTTCCCTTGGCGCTATAACTGACTGAGTATTTTTTATATTAGGCAAATATATAGCAGATAAAATGGCTGCAATAAATGCAACACCCCCAGCTAAGAAAAATGGAAACGTTAAATTTACATTGGATAAAAACCCGCCAATACCTGGTCCAATCATAAAGCCTAAAGACATGGCTGCTCCAATCATGCCCATTCCTTTTCCGCGTTCTTCATGGGTTGTGATATCAGCTACAAAGGCCATAATAGGAGGCATAATAAACGCCGCGCCGGCACCACTTAAAAAGCGTGATAAAAATAGTACCCATACTTCAGTGGCTAGTCCAAATAGGATTTGGGCACAGCCATAGACAATTAAGCCGCCTATGATAAACATTTTTCGACCATGTCGATCTGATAAATCCCCTGCAATCGGGGAGAGGAGAAACTGGGCAAGTGCAAACCCTGCAATTAAAAATCCAAGAACTTGTCCGCCAACACCGAATAATTGCAAATAAGCCGGCATAACAGGGACAATAATGCCAATCCCACCCATTGTAATAAACATATTAAACATTAATAAATAAAGTGCCAATTTATTAGATTGTTGCGTCATATAATGCCAGCCTTCCATTAAAATATTTCGATTGTAGAAATATATATTTCCAATAGCATACCATATTGTACAAACTTTCACGATAGATTACATCATTCCTTTGAAGGAATTTATATATTGAAAGTTAAAAAGAATATTGCCAAAATAAAGCTATATTAAAGAGGGGTTGTTTATATGAATTATAAATTTTGGACAGTAGTGATGGTACAAAAAGACGATAAAGTATTATTGCTCAATCGTCAGCATGATCATTTTAAAGGCTACATACCACCGGGGGGCAAAGTAGACTTTCCAGAAGGATTTGCACAAGGAGCAATCCGTGAAGTAAAAGAGGAGACAGGTCTAGATGTACTTTCCTTAACATTTAAAGGAATTTCCCATTATACAAATGAAGTAAAAAAAGATCATTTTATTATTTATAATTATTGGACGGATGACTTTATAGGGGAACTGCTCACAAATTGTGATGAAGGAACATTGGAATGGGTGAAAATTAGTGAAGCAAAAAACTACCCTATGCAGGAAGATATTCAGGTTCGTTTCGATTACTTTTTCGAACCAGGAACTTTTGAGATTCATATGATTTGGGATGAAGAAAATGATTGTCTGGATAGAAGGATTATACATAAGTTATAAAAATAGGACAGCCGAAAAGTCAGAGAAAAATCGACTTTTAAGGCTGCCCTTAATTTTTATTAAAAACTCATCTTAAATTCCAAGAAGTATTCATTATATTTTCCGAGCCATTCAAGGCCTAGGTTTTCATATACTTCTAACTTTTCACGTTGATCATGTGAAGGGTAGAAGCGCTCATCACTAACCACTTCTTCATCCAATAACTCCCAAGCTGCTTCATTTGGTGTTGAATAGCCAACATAGTCAGCATTTTGGGCAGCATTTTCTGCATCTAGCATAAAGTTAATGAATTTATGTGCCCCTTCAATATTTCTTGAAGTTTTAGGGATAACCATATTATCAAACCATAAGTTGGAACCTTCCTGTGGAACAGCGAATTCCAATTCTTCATTTTCCCACATCATATCAGCAGCTTGGCCTGAGAAGGTAAGTGCGACTGCGGCTTCGTTATTAATCATAAGTGGTGTAATTTCATCACCAATGATTGCTTTAATGTTTGGTGAAAGCTTAATTAAATTGTCTGTTGCTTCACGCAGCAATGCATCATCTTTTACATTAAGGGAGTGACCGATTGAGTTAAGCCCCATACCGATTACTTCCCTTGATCCATCCACTAGGAAAATTTTTCTTTCCAGTGAAGGATCCCATAGGTCATCCCAAGATTCGAATGTTAAATGGTCTTCAATTAAATTAGGGTTATATACAACTCCAACCGTTCCCCAGAAATAAGGGATCGAATACTCATTAGCTGGATCAAACGGTAAATCTAAAAAGTCTTCGTTGATATTTTGTAAATTCGGTACTAAACTATGGTCGATTGGGATGAGTAATCCATCTTCCTTCATCGATTCAATTGTATACTCGGAAGGAACTGCAATATCATATGCAGAGCCTCCTTGCTGTACTTTTGTTAACATCGCTTCATTTGAATCAAATGTTTCGTATGTTACTTTAATACCTGTTTCTTCTTCAAATTTATCGATTAACTCTGGAGCGATATATTCGCCCCAGTTAAAGACTGTTAATGTGTCCTTGCTTCCAGCAGATCCAGCAGACTGCATCCGGTCCACTGCTACAAACAGAAGGGCACAGGCAATGACAATAGCAACTGTTGCTTGAATTAAGTCTCTCATTGATGTCCCCCCGTTGCTATTGATTTTGAACGTTTATTAATGAAGTAATACCCGATAACGATTAACACTGTTACGGCAAATACCAATCCTGAAATAGCATTGATTGTTAAAGAAATTCCGGCGCGGGCCATTGAGTAGATTTCCACCGACAATGTACTAAACCCGTTACCTGTAACGAAGAAAGTGACTGCAAAATCATCAAGTGAATATGTTAAGGCCATAAAAAATCCTGCGAAAATACCAGGAGATATATACGGCAAAATAACACGCATTAATACATCACGTTTTGTCGCACCTAAATCTCTTGCGGCATCAATTAATGAAGTATTCATTTCAAGCAATTTTGGTAAAACCATGAGCACTACAATCGGTACACTAAATGCAACATGCGATACTAGTACAGAGGCAAACCCTAACTTTACACCAATCATCGTAAATAAAATAAGGAAGCTTGCACCGATTACAACATCGGGTGAAACGATAAGGACATTATTTAATGAAAGCAATGTATTACGCATTTTTTTATCCTTTATTGAAATAATGCCAATAGCGCCCAATGTCCCGATTATTGTTGCGATCAGGCCTGATAAAAGGGCAACGAGCACTGTATTAAGTAGAATAATGATTAATCTTGAATCCTCAAATACTGCTGCGTAATGCTCCAGTGTGAACGATTCGAAATTATTCATACTGCCACCACTATTGAATGAGTAAAAAATTAAATAAAATATCGGAGCATAAAGGACCGCGAATACGAAAATTAAATAAATTTTCGACATAGATAATAATTTTTTCATTAAACGCGTCCTCCTTTAGATTTTTGTCTAGTAAATAACATTGTAAGAACCATAAATAGAATTAAGAATACGGCAATTGTCGAACCCATTCCCCAGTTTTGAGATACAAGGAATTGTTGTTCAATGGCAGTACCTAAAGTAATGACTTGGTTTCCGGCAATTAAACGTGTGATCATGAATAAAGATAAAGCTGGGATAAAGGTAACCTGAATACCTGATTTTACGCCATCAATTGTTAATGGGAAAATAACTCGGCGGAAGGTTGTCCAGCTGGATGCACCTAAATCACGTGCGGCATAGATTAAAGATGGATTCATTTTGTCTAAAGAATTGAAAATCGGAATTATCATAAATGGAATGAAAATATATACCGATACGAAAACAAAACTAAAGTCTGTAAATAAAATTTGCTTTGGATTAAAACCAAACACTTCAATCATTGCATTAATTGGGCCGTATAAACCAAAAATACCGATGAATGCATAAGTTTTTAAGAGTAGGTTAATCCAAGATGGAATGATAATGAGCATAAGCCATAATTGCTTATGTTTCGTTTTTGTTAATAAGTAGGCAGTAGGGTAGGCAAATAACAACGTAAATAGCGTAATCAGAAATGCATACCAGAAGCTGCTCAATGTCATTTTTAAATAAACTGGTGTAAAGAATTTTGCATAGTTGGTTAAAGTGAAGTTACCATTCAAATCAAGAACAGAATAATAAACGATTAACGCAATTGGTGCAATAACGAATAATAAAATCCAAAAAATATAGGGAATTAACGGGCCTTTTGCTGTCTTATTCATAGTCTTCGTCCCCATAAGCTTCCAAACGTTTGTCGAAGTCCGCTTCTGTCTCATTTAATCTCATAACGTGAATAGCTTCAGGATCAAAGTCCAATCCAATTTCAGCTCCAACATCTGCTTTTTTCAATGAGTGGACTAACCATTCATTTCCGTCCTGATCATACGTTGATAATTCGTAATGAACACCGCGGAATAATTGAGTATCAACAGTAACAATTAACTTGCCGTTTTCCGGTGTTGTGATTTCCAAATCTTCCGGACGAATGACAACGTCAATCTTTTCGTTTGGCTTCATCCCACCGTCAACACATTCAAACTCTTTTCCAGCAAATCGCACTTTGTAATCTTCAATCATTAATCCATCTACAATGTTGGACTCTCCGATAAAGTCTGCTACAAAACGGTTAATTGGCTCATCATAAATATCCACTGGAGTTCCGGATTGTTTAATTTCCCCATTAGAAAGAACAAAAATTTCATCACTCATTGCCAAAGCTTCTTCCTGGTCATGTGTAACAAAAATGAACGTTTTCCCCAATCGCTGCTGTAATTCACGTAACTCATACTGCATTTCTGTACGTAATTTTAAATCAAGTGCTGATAATGGCTCATCCAATAAAATAACTTCCGGATCATTAACGATAGCACGTGCGATAGCGACACGTTGACGTTGACCACCGGACATTTCTGAAATTTCACGGTTGCCATAGCCTGCTAAATTGACGAACTTTAATGCCTCTTGCACGCGGTCATTTATTTCTGCTTCTTTCACTTTTTTAATACGTAAGCCAAATGCTACATTTTCAAACACATTTAAGTGAGGGAACAGCGCATAATCCTGGAATACGGTATTTACTTGGCGTTCATTTGCCGGAACATCGTTCATACGTTTTCCATTAAAAAATACATCACCTGTTGATGCGTCAGTAAAACCAGCAATAATACGTAAAATAGTTGTTTTACCACATCCGGATGGACCGAGTAATGTGTAGAACTTACCACGTTCTAGTTCGAAGTTAATATTTTTTAAGACAACTGTACCGTCATCATATGATTTTGTAACATTTTCAAAGCGAATAATCGTGTTATTCATTTAAGTAGCCTCCTGATTTATAAGTAAGATTGAGTTGCGACAAGGAGTAACTTTGTTATTCCATTATGCGCATTAAAAATTTGATGGTTGGAAGATGCTTCATAATAAACAGCATTTCCTTCACTTGCGATATATTCCTCGTTTCCGAGAACAACACGGATTCGCCCTTTAACTACATAAATGAAAGTTTCCGCTAATGATGGTTCGAATGCTTTAAATTCTGCATCCTTATGGAGAGTAATAAATACCGGCTCCATCTCTTTTTCATTCGAAGTAGGAATGAGCCATTCAATTTCATACTTTTTATCATGATCAGTAAAACTGGTTTGATCATCTTTTGTAAATACAATTTTTTCATTTTTTTGTTCATCATCAAAAAAGTCCCGTGGTGAACACCCGAGAACTTCCAATAAGTTGAATAATGTTTCAATTGAAGGTGAGTTTAAATCTCGCTCTAATTGAGATATATAGCCTTTCGTTAAATCAGTGCGCTCTCCAAGTTCTTCCTGGGTCAGCCCTTTTTTTATGCGTAACGCTTTAATCTTCGTCCCGATTTGCATCAAGTCACGCTCCTTATACATAACCAATTTGTTTACATATGATAAACATCCAGTAAGGAAGTTTACTATTACAAAACTTTTAGTTTACGAAAATAATAATAATTATACATAATATACGGGGATTTTCAAGTATATTTGTGAAATGAAAGATATTATTTGTTTAGTTACTGGACATTTGTTCGGTACAGAAAAAAACTCCTTTACATATGTTACAGCGAGGAGGATGCGATTGAGAATTCGGACAATAATGCCTTCGCTAAGCGGGGCTACAAAAGTTATTAATAAAAAACATATGAAAGAGTTATCAGATATGCCGACATTAATTTATTTTTGGGCGATGAGTTGTTCGCAATGTGAACAATCCATAGAGAAATTGAATAATATTGGTAATATTTTCAATGATCGATTAAATATTCAAGCGATTCATATGCCAAGGGAAGAGCTTGACTTTTCTTCAGAATTAGTAAGGCGAAAAGTAAAGGAATTAGGTATAAATCACCCTATTCACCTAGATAATGAACTTATCATTAGCGATAGGTTTGGAAATAAAATTGTACCAGCTTACTATTTATTCGATCAACAACAGAAATTGCGCTTCTATCATGCTGGAGCTTTAGCGACTAAATCCCTGCAAGGAAAAATTGAGCGTATTATTTAATGACAATATACATTTTTATAAGTTAAAATGAATGGCAACTGGATGTTCGGAGGAGATACAATGAAAAAAGAATTTGTAGTAATAGGGCTAGGGCGCTTTGGAGGAAGTATCGTACGCGAGTTGGTTAAGCAAGGAGCGAATGTAATGGCAATTGATACAGATAGTGAACGTGTCGATGAATTTGCCCGTATTGCCACTCAAGCAGTAGTAGCTGATACGACAGAGGAAGAAACAATTAAATCACTAGGGCTCTGGAACTTCGAACATGTAATTGTCGCAATTGGGGAAGATATCCAATCGAGTATTTTAACAACCCTTATTTTAAAAGAACTTGGTGTTCCACAAATTACAGTAAAAGCACAAAATGATTACCATGAAAAAGTATTGCTTAAAATCGGAGCAGATTTTGTTGTGCATCCAGAACGGGATATGGGCATTCGTATTGCTAATAATATGATGTCTAATAGTGTACTTGATTATTTGGAAATCTCCAGTGAGCACTCAATTATGGAAATCAAAGCGAATGAAAAGATTGCAGGTCATTCATTGATTGAACTGGACGTTCGTGCAAAATACGGTGTCAATATTGTTGGCATTACACGCGGAGATGAAATTATGATTTCTCCAGCAGCGACAGAGCGTATTCAGTTAGGGGATGTTTTGCTGATGATTGGTGCTGACGTAGACATTAATCGTTTTGTGAAAAAAGTTGTTCAAAAGTAGCCGATACTTAACAAAAAATTAAAATAAAAATACCCGCCTACAATAAGTAAGCGGGTATTTTTATGGAAAATCACCTAAATGGCTTTACCAATTTTAATTATACTTCCATTATAATTGGTAAAATCATAGGACGACGTTTCGTTTTTTCGTATAAATATGGACCTAATACGTCCGTTATTTCGTTTTTCAAATCGTTCCATTGTGTATCTTTTTCCTGAATTGTGCTGTTTAAATGATAATTCAACATTTTTTGTGCTTCATTAATCATCATGCCTGATTCACGCATATAAACAAATCCTCGAGAAATAATATCCGGACCTGAAACGATTTTGTTTTTCGCCATATCAACACTTACAACAACGATAACTAAACCTTCCTCAGAAAGGATACGACGATCTCGCAGTACAATATTTCCGATATCTCCAATACCATTGCCGTCAATATACACATCACCTGAAGGAATGCGGCCGGCAACATGTGCTTCATTTGCACTTAATGCCAATACATCGCCATTTTCCATAAGGAATGAGTTTTCCAGTGGTACTTCACAGGCTTCCGCCAATTCAGTATGGATTTTTAACATACGGTATTCACCATGAATCGGCATAAAGAATTTCGGTTTCATTAAACGTAGCATTAGTTTTTGTTCTTGCTGTGAGCCGTGACCAGAAGTGTGAATATTATTTAATGCACCGTGGATAACTTCTGCACCGGCACGGAATAATAAGTTAATAATTTTGTTTACGCTCATCGTATTTCCTGGTACTGGTGAAGAAGAGAATACAACTGTATCACCAGGCTGAATTTGAATTTGACGATGTGTTCCGTTGGCAATACGCGATAAAGCTGCCATTGGCTCACCTTGAGAACCTGTACATAAAATCATTACTTCATTTGCAGGTAAACGATTTAAGCTTTGCACATCAATAAAGGTTTCTTTAGGTGCAGTGATATATCCTAATTCACGACCGATAGTAATAGCGTTATCCATTGAACGTCCGAAAACGGCAATTTTACGGCCATATTTTACAGCTGCATCTGTCGCTTGCTGCAGGCGATGAATATTCGAAGCGAATGTCGCAAAAATAATACGACCATCAACTTTACGGAAAATTTCATCAATGCTTTTCCCGACTGTACGTTCAGACATTGTAAAATCAGTTTTTTCTGCATTTGTACTATCTGATAGTAAACAAAGTACACCATCGCGGCCAATTTCGGCCATTTTTGTTAAGTTTGCAGGCTCTCCAACTGGAGTAAAGTCAAACTTAAAGTCCCCTGTATGCACGATATTGCCTGGTGGTGTTTTAACTACTACACCATATGCATCGGGTATACTATGGGTCGTACGGAAGAAGCTTACGGCTGTTTTACGGAATTTAATAACATCGTCTTCTTTAAATTCGATTAATTTCGTAGAACGTAATAAACCGTGTTCTTCCAATTTGTTGCGAAGCAGTCCCAATGCAAGCTTTCCGCCATAAACAGGGATATTAACTTGACGAAGTAAATAAGGAATACCGCCAATATGATCTTCGTGGCCATGTGTGATAAATAAGCCTTTAATTTTGTCTACGTTTCGAACTAAGTACGTATAGTCTGGAATTACGTAGTCAATTCCAAGTAAGTCGTCCTCAGGGAATTTAATACCTGCGTCAATTAAAATGATTTCATCTTGGAATTGTACTGCATATGTGTTTTTGCCGATTTCGCCCAGTCCGCCGAGTGCGAATACAGCCGCTTGATCATTCTTAACGAATTTCATAACAATTAAGCGTTCTCCAGACGGAAATTAGGGCTGTTTTGTTCGTATTCTAAATAGTTGCCTTCTAGAAGTTGAACAAGCTCGATATTATAATTTCGGTCTTTTAAATAGTGACGTACTTCACGTTCAGATGACGCCTCTAAATAAAGAGTTTTTGTGTTTTCGCGAACTGGAATCTCAGTGATGTTTTCTTGATAATAAACTTTGTAAATCATAGTTACTCTCCTTTAATTACGAACATTATTACTGCATTTCTAATAAGTAGAAAAATGCATTTCCTTTATATTATCATGGGAGTCCTTTAAAATAAAGAAAAGCCCATCAAATACATGAACATAACGATTGAATAAAAACTAAAAAATGGTACGTCCTTAAATAGGGCGCACCAATCAATGAAGTGTTTAGGCAATTAATTTTTTACCGAGGATGCCTTTTAATCGTTTCCGCCATTTCTGTTTGAGACGTTTTAACATAGGTCATCACTCCTCGCTCTCATTATACTAAATATTCAGATTTCTGTAAAGGGTCTTTGAAAATAAAGGAGAATTTAAGTTGAAAAGATTATTATTTTTTGATGTAGATGGAACACTGTACGATTCTAATAAAAAATTGCCGAATTCTGCAAAAGAAGCGATTTTCAAAGCGCGTGAAAAGGGTCATGAAATTGCGATTGCAACAGGTCGAGCTCCGTTCATGATAAAAGATATATTGGAAGAATTGCAGATTGATACATATGTGACGTTCAATGGACAATATGTTGTTTATAAAGGAAAAGTTATTTATACCGATCAAATTGCAAATGAAACGCTAACGGAAATTTTAAGCTTCGGTTCACAAAGAAATCATCCATTTGTTTTTCTTAATGAAAAAGAAATGATTGCCTCGGCAGGTGATTATGAGAGTATCGAACAAAGCCTGGCTACACTTTATTTTCCGTACCCGCAAATCGATGCAAACTATTATTTGCATACGCCAGTCTATCAAACATTAATTTTTATAAATGAACAGGAACAGCCAATTTATGAACAACAGTTTCCTGAAGTGCAATTCGTCCGTTGGCATCCCCAATCATGCGATATGTTGCCAAAAGGGGGATCGAAAGCGAACGGTATAAAAAAATTGCTGGAGTATACCGGTTACTCAGATGAACAGATCGTTACCTTTGGGGATGGGCTAAATGATATCGAAATGCTTTCGGAATTCCCTCAAAGTGTCGCAATGGGGAATGGTCATAAAAAAGCGAAGGAAGCAGCGTCAATGATAACAGCGCATGTAGATGAAGACGGGCTGGCTCTGGCGATGGAAAAACTTAAACTAATATAAAATAAAGAAATTGATTTCGTTCATTCATTTGAAGAAATCAATGGTATTCACTGGTAAACTTTATTTTAAAACAAAAAACTGTAGACAAACTTGAATTTCTTCAAGTTTGTCTACAGTCTGACGCGTGTGAATATTTAATTCACACGCGTTTTTAGTATTAATCTCTACCAAATGGAATGCTATTTTCAATTACCTCAAATGGGTCTTTTTCGTTTATTCGATCGTAAAACATGATACCGTTTAAATGGTCAAGCTCATGTTGAAAGGCGATAGCAGGAAGTCCTGATAAACGCATTTTCTTTTCTTCTCCGTCCACAGTCATAAATTTAACTGTGATCCGAGCATAACGAGGAACATAGCCTGGAACAGCGCGATCTACAGATAGGCATCCTTCGCCGCTCGTTATATAAGTCTGCTCAACAGAATGACTGACAATTCTAGGGTTGACGGCAACGAAGCTTAATAACTCACCATCTTCGTTTTCCAAATGTAGGGCAAACATCCGCTTTAAGCTGTTTACTTGGTTAGCAGCCAAGCCAATGCCCCCTCGTAGATTATACTTTTCGGCAATCTCAGGATCTTGGCTATTAATTAAATACTGCAACAAATCCTCTGCAAGTTTGCGGTCTTCCGCAGACAACGGAAAGGAAACCTCCTCTGCGCGTGTTCGTAATGTGGGATGGCCCTCACGAATAATGTGTTCCATTAAAATCATGTGAAACTTCCTTTCAGTAAAAACTTATTGGAATAAGTATACACGACTCTTGATAAGGGAAGTAGAAAAAACTTCGGGATTTCCGATTTAAGAATTCGAATTAAGGGAATAAATATTGTTGAAGAACTATTAACAGAATAATAATAGAATGTTTTAAAGTTTTCTATTATAGTACAGCGAAAGAGATTTTGTGATACAGGTGATGTAACTGTATCAATTTGAAGTTAAATATGAAAAATCTTTAATAAAGATGGTAAACAATGATTGACCGATAGATTTTTATTCATTATACTCGGGGTAGAGTTATATTGTACTAGTAAAAATAATGAATTTTTTAATACAGTTTAAAGGGGATGTAAACAATGGCAGATAAAATGATGAATCAATTGGATCCAGCTGGAACGTTACAGGAAATTGAAAGCAAGTTCGAAATGTTCCAAGTATTGAATGAGCAAGGTGAAGTTGTAAACGAAGCAGCGATGCCGGATTTAAAGGATGAGCAATTAGTTGAGTTAATGAGTCGTATGGTTTATGTCCGTATTTTAGATCAACGTTCAATTTCATTAAACCGACAAGGGCGCTTAGGCTTCTACGCACCTACTGCTGGTCAAGAAGCATCACAGCTTGCTTCCCAATATGCATTGGAAAAAGAAGACTGGATTTTGCCTGGTTATCGTGATGTACCTCAAATTGTTATGCATGGTTTACCATTGTGGAAAGCATTCCTATTCAGTCGCGGTCACTTTATCGGAAACCAAGTTCCGGAAGGGGTAAATATATTGGCACCGCAAATTATTATTGGTGCACAATATATTCAGACGGCAGGTGTGGCACTTGGTTTACAAAAGCGCGGTTCAAAAACAGTTGCAATCACATATACAGGAGATGGTGGTTCTTCACAAGGTGACTTCTATGAAGGGATTAACTTTGCAGGTGCATTCAAATCACCGGCTATCTTCATCGTGCAAAACAACCAATTCGCAATTTCAACACCACGTGAATTACAGACTGCAGCAAAAACAATCGCGCAAAAAGGTATAGCAGCCGGCATTCCATCTATATTAGTGGACGGAATGGATCCGTTAGCTGTTTATGCAGCGACTAAGGACGCTCGTGATCGTGCAATTCGCGGTGAAGGTCCAACACTTATTGAAACAATGTGTTACCGATATGGTCCACATACAATGGCAGGAGATGACCCAACACGTTATCGTACTACTGATACTGATAATGAATGGGCAGCAAAAGATCCATTAGTACGCTTCCGTAAATTCCTTGAAGCTAAAGGTTTATGGGATGAGAAGAAAGAAGAAGAAGTAATAGAGCGTGCAAAAGAGGAAATTAAAGAAGCAATTAAAGAAGCCGATAAAGCTCCAAAACAAAAGGTAACAGAGTTAATGGATAATATGTATGATGGTGAAATGCCAGCAAACTTAAAAGAACAGTATGCGATTTATAAAGAGAAGGAGTCGAAATAAGCCATGGCACAAATGACAATGATTCAAGCAATTACAGATGCATTACGTTGCGAATTAAAAAATGACGAAAACGTTTTAGTATTCGGTGAAGACGTTGGTGTAAACGGCGGGGTTTTCCGTGCTACAGAAGGTCTTCAAAAAGAATTTGGCGTTGATCGTGTATTTGATACGCCACTTGCAGAATCAGGAATCGGTGGTTTAGCAATTGGTTTAGCGTTAACTGGATACCGTCCAGTGCCTGAAATTCAATTTTTCGGCTTCGTTTTTGAAGTAATGGACTCAATTAGTGGTCAATTAGCTCGTATGAAATACCGTTCAGGTGGTACGTATAATGCACCTGTAACGATTCGTTCCCCATTTGGCGGTGGTGTTCATACACCGGAAATGCATTCGGATTCTTTAGAAGGTTTAATGGCTCAATCACCAGGTTTAAAAGTGGTGATTCCATCAACACCGTATGATGCAAAAGGTTTACTAATTGCATCAATTCGTGATAATAACCCAGTTATTTTCTTAGAGCATTTAAAACTTTACCGTTCGTTCCGTGAAGAAGTTCCTGAAGAGTCATACACAATTGAACTTGGTAAAGCAGATGTAAAACGCGAAGGGAAAGACCTTTCAATTATTTCTTATGGCTTAATGGTTCACGAAAGTTTAAAAGCGGCAGAGGAGCTTGAAAAAGAAGGTTACTCGGTAGAAGTAATCGATTTACGTACGATTCAGCCTTTAGATATCGATACAATTATCGCTTCTGTTGAAAAAACAGGTCGTGCAATCGTCGTTCAAGAGGCGCAAAAGCAAGCAGGTATTGCAGCAAATGTTGTAGCAGAAATTACAGAGCGTGCAATTCTTTCATTAGAAGCTCCAGTATTACGTGTTGCTGCACCAGATACGATTTATTCATTCCCTCAAGCAGAGGGTGTATGGTTACCAACATATAAAGACGTAATGGAAACTGCGAAGAAAGTTTTAACATTCTAAGAATTGAGGGTGAGAAATTATGGCATTTACATTTCGATTACCAGATATCGGAGAAGGTATTCATGAAGGTGAAATCGTCAAGTGGTTCGTTAAAGCTGGCGATCAAGTCAAAGAAGATGATATTTTAGCTGAAGTTCAAAATGATAAAGCGGTCGTGGAAATTCCATCACCCGTAGAAGGTACAGTTGAAGAAATTTTGGTGGAAGAAGGTACAGTGGCAATTGTTGGAGATGCCCTAATTCGCTTTGATGCACCAGGTTATGAAGATTTAAAATTAAAAGGTGATGACCACCACGAATCAAATGAATCGAATAAAACAGAAGCACAAGTGCAATCCACTGCTGAGGCTGGTCAAGATGTGAAAAAAGAAGAAACTAAAACAGATAAAAGTGCAGATTCTGCTCAGCCAGAAGCCCCTGCTGAAACAGAAAAAGCTGCATCGCCGTCTGAAACAGAAACTTCAGGCAAACGCATTATCGCTATGCCTTCTATTCGCAAGTATGCTCGTGAAAAAGGTGTCGAAATTCAGCAAGTTTCAGGTACAGGCAAAAATGGCCGTGTATTAAAAGAAGACATTGAGAGCTTCCTAAACGGAGGTCAAGAGTCGGCTTCTGAAACAGAAGAAGTAAAAGAGACTCAACAGCCACAAGGAGAAGAGAAACAAGCCGAAACAAAACAAGCTGCTCCTGTTACACTTGAAGGCGAGTTCCCTGAAACACGTGAAAAAATGAGCGGTATGCGCAAAGCGATTGCAAAAGCGATGGTTCATTCAAAACATACGGCTCCGCACGTAACGTTAATGGATGAAGTGGATGTAACAGAACTTGTTGCACACCGTAAGCAATTCAAGGATATTGCAGCAGAGCAAGGTGTTAAATTGACGTATTTACCGTACGTTGTGAAGGCTTTAATCTCGACTTTGCGTAAATATCCTGAATTCAACCGATCACTGGATGACGCAACACAGGAAATTATTCAAAAACATTACTATAATATTGGTATTGCTGCTGATACAGAAAAAGGTTTATTAGTTCCGGTTATTAAACATGCTGATCGTAAGTCAGTTTTTGGCCTGTCACAGGAAATTAATGAACTGGCTGTAAAGGCACGTGATGGTAAGCTAGCATCTCATGAAATGAAAGGTGCTTCAATATCCATTACAAATATCGGTTCTGCAGGTGGTCAATGGTTTACACCAGTAATCAATCACCCTGAAGTTGCGATTTTAGGAATTGGTCGAATTTCAGAGAAACCAGTAATAAAAAATGGTGAAATTGTAGCAGCACATGTGTTAGCATTATCATTGAGCTTTGATCATCGTATGATCGATGGTGCGACTGCACAAAACGCTTTAAATCATTTAAAACGTTTATTAAGTGAGCCGCAACTATTATTAATGGAGGCGTAAAAAAATGGTAGTAGGAGATTTTCCAATCGAACTAGATACTCTTGTAGTAGGTTCTGGCCCTGGTGGATATGTTGCAGCAATTCGTGCAGCACAAACAGGTCAAAAAGTTACAATCGTTGAACGTGGAGCATTAGGTGGAGTTTGTTTAAACGTAGGCTGTATCCCATCTAAAGCATTAATTTCAGTAGGTCACCGCTTTGAGCATGCACAACATTCAGATGATATGGGTGTTACTGCATCAGAAGTAAAGCTTGACTGGTCTAAAGCACAAGCATTTAAAGACAGCGTTGTTAAAAAATTAGTAGGCGGCGTTGAAGGTTTATTAAAAGGGAATAAAGTAGACATCGTAAAAGGTGAAGCGTATTTCGTAGATGCAAACACTGTACGTGTTATCGATGGCGATAAAGCCCAAACATATACATTCAAAAATGCAATCTTAGCAACAGGATCTCGTCCAATCGAAATCCCAACATTCAAATTTACAAAGCGCGTAGTAAGCTCAACTGGTGCATTATCTTTCCCTGAAGTACCAGGTAAATTAGTAGTAATCGGTGGCGGTTACATCGGAACTGAGCTTGGTTCAGCTTATGCTAACTTAGGTTCTCAAGTAACAATTATCGAAGGCGGAAAAGATATTTTAGCTGGTTTCGAAAAACAAATGACGCAAATCGTTAAAAAAGGTCTTAAGAAAAAGGGCGTTGAAGTTGTAGTAAACGCATCTGCTAAAGGCGTTGAAGAAAACGAAAACGGCGTTGTAGTTACTTATGAAGCAGGTGGCGAAGAGAAAACAGTTGAAGCGGATTACGTTTTAGTAACTGTAGGTCGTCGTCCGAATACTGATGAAATGGGCTTAGAAGAAGTAGGAGTTAAATTCGCAGAGCGCGGTTTATTGGAAGTTGACAAACAAGGTCGTACTTCAGTTTCTAACATCTTTGCAATCGGTGATATCGTTGCAGGTCCACAACTTGCTCATAAAGCTTCTTATGAAGGTAAAGTTGCTGCAGAAGCAATTGCTGGTGAACCATCAGTAGTTGACTACTTAGCAATTCCAGCAGTATGCTTCACAGATCCAGAAATGGCAACTGTAGGATACTCTGAAGAAACAGCTAAAGCTGAAGGTCTTGAAGTGAAAGCTGCTAAATTCCCATTCGCTGCAAACGGTCGTGCATTAGCACTTAACCAAACAGAAGGCTTTGTGAAATTAGTTGCTCGTAAAGAAGATGGCTTACTTGTAGGCGCTCAAATCATCGGTGCTGGAGCATCTGATATGATCGCTGAAATGGGTCTTGCTATCGAAGCTGGTATGACAGCTGAAGACGTAGCATTAACAATTCACGCTCACCCAACTTTAGGTGAAATTACGATGGAAGCTGCTGAAGTATTATTAGGCAACCCAATCCACATCGTATCTAAATAATAATGATTAAAGGCTATGCAGTTGAAAATACTGCATAGCCTTTTTGTTATCTATATGGATGGATATATTCAAAAGTAATAATGGTATATTTTATATTATAGTAAGAGAATGAAATAGACAGAAATTTCTAATAGTCGTACAATGAAAGTGTGTGCAAGGGGGTTTTTAAGTGGATGTTATACGTACAATCGCTCAAATAGGTATCATCATTTTATTTTATTTAATAGGAGAATACATAGTTTCGTTAACTGGAATTATCATACCGGGAAGTATCATTGGACTTGTATTATTATGGTTATCACTTTATTTCAAAATATTGAATGTGAAATTCATTCAAAAGGGTGCTAGTTTTATGTTAGCATTTTTAACCTTATTTTTTATTCCTTCCACTGTAGCAGTAATTAACTATCCGGAATTACTTACGGTGTCTGGTGGGCTCCTCATATTGGCGGTAATTATAAGTACAATATTAGCGTTAGTCATTACAGGGAAAGTTAGTAGAATTATTGAGGAAAAAGAAAAGCGAAAAAAGGAGGAGGAACATGTTACCACAAGTTCTGCTAAGTCTATTTATCATAAGTAGTACAGTGTTACTTTTCATTTTACTAAATAAACTGTACTTGAAAATTGGCAATCCTTTTTTGTTACCTATTCTAACTGTTACTTGCATTACGGTAGCGGTTTTGTTGATCTTTAACATACCGTACGAAACTTATATGGAAGGCGGTCAATGGCTATCAAAAATGCTCGGTCCTGCAGTTGTAGCTTTAGCCTTTCCGCTTTATAATCAACGGGATATTATTTTCAAATATAAATACTCAATCATAATTAGCATTATTGTGGCAATGTTAGCTGGTCTTATAAGTGTTGTAGCGTTTCTTTTATTATTTGGATCGAGTAAAGCCTTTATCTATACTTCTTTACCTAAGTCATTGACGACACCAGTTGCGATGCAAGTAAGCGAACTTGTAGGAGGGATTCCACCTCTAACTGCAGTGTTGGTTATGGTAGCGGGTTTTACGGGTGCTATTTTGGGACCTATATTATTTAAAGTATTTAATATTGACACAGCTATTAGCCGAGGAGTTGCTATGGGAAGCGCTTCGCATGGTGTAGGCTTAACAAAGCTAAAGGAATATAGTGAAGAGGATTTATCTATAGGATCATTATCAATGGGGCTCAGTGCGGTTGTAGGGGCATTTATAATACCGCTCATTTCAATCTACTTCATTTAAAAAACAGACGACATATTAGTCGTCTGTAATGATATTAATATATTGCTTTTCTCTCTTTTATAACTCGTATATTCTGTAACGTACTATCTTCAGGACCTTGCACAGGAAGACCCGCTTCAACATTCATCTTAATGAAATCAATATTACTTTGCGTAATGATTTCCCCGGGAATAAAAATAGGAATCCCTGGTGGGTATACCATTATAAACTCAGCACAAATGTAACCTTCAGAAAGTGCAAGCGGTATGCTTTCTGTTTGTGCATAAAAAGCATCCCGTGGTGACATGGCAAGCGCAGGGATTTCGGGAATTTGAACATTTGTCTCTGTAATAGAAGCTTCTGATTCAAATGCTTTTGACATACGTGTTAGAGCATTGATAAGTAAATTTATTTCTTTTTTAGAATCTCCAATCGTAACTAAACATAGAATATTGTATAGATCTGATAGTTCGATTTCTAAATTGGCATTTACTCGAAGCCATTCTTCAGCTACATGACCTGTAATCCCTAAATCTTTTACACTTATTAATAGTTTCAATGGATCCATATCGTAAGTTGCAGATGTACCGAGCTTCTCACGCCCCACGCAATGAAGATGCGGGATAGAATTGATGCGTTTACGCGCATCTTGTGCCAAACGAATCGCATCGTCCAACAAATTCTGCCCGTTAACTGCTAATTGACGACGTGCTGTATCAATTGAAGCAAGCATAGGGTAGGAAGTGGATGTAGTTGTTAACATTGAAAATACAGATTGTACACGTTTAGCGGACACAAGGCCCTCTCTAACGTTTAATACTGAACTACCTGTCATTGAACCACCTAACTTATGTGTGCTCGTTGCAGCCATATCTGCGCCTGCTTGCATTGCCGATAAGGGTAAATCATCATGGAACTTAATATGAACGCCGTGAGCTTCATCTACAATTACAGGAATGTTTCTCGCGTGAACAATGTCAACAATACGTTTTAAATCTGCTACAAAACCAAAATAAGTAGGGTTAATAACAAGTACTGCTTTAGCATCCGGATATTTCAATAGTGCACGCTCAACTGACTCAGGTGAAATACCATGGGAGATGCCAAGCTCACTATCTACTTCAGGATGGATAAAAATTGGGATAGCACCCGCGAAAACAATCGCTGACATAATTGATTTATGTACATTCCGCGGTACTATTATTTTATCGCCTGGACCGACGACGGTTAAAATCATCGTCATTATGGCGCCACTAGTACCTTGTACGGAAAAGAATGTATGGTCAGCCCCAAAGGCTTGGGCAGCAAGGTTTTGTGCTTGCATAATCACACCTTTAGGAGCGTGTAAATCATCTAGTGGAGCAATATTAATTAAATCAATTGATAAAACGTTGTCGCCTACAAATTCTCTGTAAGCTGGATCCATTCCCTGTCCTTTTTTATGACCTGGAATATGGAACTGAATAGGATGTCTGTTGCGATGCTTGAGTAATGCATCAAACAAAGGAGTCTCTAACTGTGACAACGCAGGTACCACCTCACTATATTGTAATTTTAAAACAAGTGAATTATAGCACCTATTAAAGATGCTGACTATATAAATATTTCGAATACTTGTAATGAAGACACTTATTTTAGGAGGAATGGCTATGAATTGGCATACAAAGGTAACAGAATTATTACAGGTTCAATATCCGATTATTCAAGGTGGACTGGCATATTTAGCTTACTCAGAGCTTGCTGCAGCTGTTTCTAATGCAGGTGCATTAGGGCAAATTACAGCGATGAGTTTATCGTCGCCGGATGCTTTAAAGGAAGAAATAAAAAAAGTAAAAGAAATGACAAATAAACCATTCGGAGTAAATTTTGCGATAGGTATGCATGGAAAAGGGTATGAAAGAATGGTAGAAGTCGCTGCGGAAATGGACGTACCTGTAGTGACGATTACAGGAGGCAATCCAGCGCCTATTTTTGATATATTAAAAGATGCATCTTGTAAAAAACTAGTATTGGTAGCGGCAAAACGTCAAGCACAAAAAGCAGAGCAGCTCGGAGCGGATGCTGTCATGGTTGTTGGACAAGAAGGTGGCGGTCATTTAGGGAGAGACGACGTAGGAACGATGGTATTGGTGCCTCAGGTAGTAGATAGTGTATCGATTCCTGTCATAGCTTCTGGAGGCATAGGAGATGGTCGAGGGTGGATAGCAGCTCATGCACTCGGTGCAGAGGGAATTGAAATGGGAACACGTTTTATAGCTACTAAGGAATGTGTTCATGCTTCCATGGCATACAAGCAGGCATTAATTGAAAGTGAAGAAACGGATACGGCAATTATAAAACGTTCGATTGGTGCACCGGCCAGAGTAATCCGAAATGAATTTACAGATCAAATTTTGGGAATCGAACAGCATTCTCCTACTTACGAAGCTTTAAAAAATTATATTAGTGGAGAAGCGAACAAAAAGTTTATATACGATGGTGATTCAGCAAATGGATATGGATGGGCAGGTCAAGTAACAGGTTTAATAAATGATATTCCAACAGTTGAGGAATTAATTCAGCGTATGGTTGTACAAGCAGAAGAAATCCGTTTAAAATGGGGGCAGCAATAATTAAAGGCAGGTAATAATTTATGGAATATTCATACCCATTGTCAACAGATTGGACTACAGAGGAAATGGTCGATGTCGTACGCTTTTTTGAGGTAGTGGAAATGGCATACGAAAAAGGCGTAAAGCGCGAAATCGTAATGGCACGTTATAAACGCTTTAAAGAAGTTGTCCCATCACAAGCGGAAGAAAAGACAATTTGCCGAGATTTTGAACAAGCGAGCACCTACGTACCATTCCGTGTTGTAAAGCTGGCTAAAGAACTGGCTGATGGACAAATTGTAAAAATGAAATAAGAAAGTTAAGGTGGAGCATAGTTTGTTTGTTTTAACTTACGAAAAAAGAGAAATGGCACTTTAATCGTGCTATTTCTCTTTTTTAGGTTGGGAATTTTTTTTGAAATTTATTTTAGATTATTGGAATGTTTAGCAGTCTTTTGTACATATTAATAATAAATGGTTAATTGTTACCTTTGATGATTTCATAAATTGGGAGAAGTTCATCAAATGTCTTTTCAGCTAGTTGTAAAAAATGCTCTGCAGACATTTGAATAGCCTCATTGGCAGGAATATGTCGACCAACTAGGAATTCACCCTTTTTTACATCCCGAAGACGTACAAGGAACTGCTCAAGCTTTTCATCACGTGCTTCTTTTAAAGGGAAGACATCCGGCTGCATATGGTCTCCGGAAATTACGTAGTCATTTGATAAGCTTTTAATTACATTAATATTAGCTAATAAACGCTGTGCCATTTCGTGCTTTTGCGGTGCTTCATAAATAACCGCAACTACGATGAAAAGATGTGTACCCCACAGTCCAATCTGGAAATGTGGCAAAGATTTATAGCCACGCTTATAAGGCGCGAATGCTACCCATGAATCTTTTGGTGGGTTAACAGTACGGCGTGCATGTTTTGCAACATGACCAAAGAATTCTTCTCCTGTCTGTGTACTGAAATAACCGGTGAAAATTTCCGAAAGCTCATGGAATTTTGGGCGGATTATATTTGTTAAAGCTTCCATTCGATCATCTAAGCCGTCAATTTCAAATACTTGGAAGTCTTCTGTAGTCCATTTTACATTACTCAAATTTTTCAAATCCTTTCGATTTAATGTTTATTTTATTAACTTTTTGGGAAAAAATCTGTTAATAGAAACTTTACACCGTTATATTTTACAAATGGTGAGGATATTATTATAAGCAATTAGTCATGGTATCCAAAATCCTTTTTATAAAAAGTTAGGGAAAAGTTTAAATAATATGATGAGGAAGTGATTTTTATGAAACAGATGATTAAAATTATACGCAAAGTCGATATTGAAAAGCAATATGAAGAGATTTTAATGTTGGAAATGGATTATGAGCTAGCAACACTTTATGCAGCTATGAATGATAAAAATCAATCTGAAATCGAAAAATCCAAAAAACGTTTAACAGAAATTCAAGAGGAATTAAAAGGTCTACATGTATATGCGTAACAAAAAAATGTTTCCAAAATAAAAAATCACTTGCCAAAGTTAGATAGCAAGTGATTTTTTGTTATAATGAAGTTATTAAAAAAAGTTCCATATATTACATATTAAAAATAGCAATGGTTGTCGGAAGGTGGATGAACGATGGATGTAAAACAGCTAGATGAATTTGCGAAAAAAATTATTTTTGAAGCGGGGCGAAATATCCGTGCAGCATTTTCATACGATATTGAAATCGAAACAAAATCTAGTCCCAATGATTTAGTGACGAATATTGACCGGGAAACAGAGTTATTTTTTATCGAAAAAATAAAGGCATTTAATCCGGACCATCGTATTTTAGGTGAAGAAGGAATGGGCGAAAAAGTAGAAAGTCTGGAAGGGGTCGTATGGATTATTGATCCAATTGACGGCACGATGAATTTTGTTAAGCAACATCGCCATTTCATGATTACAATTGGCATTTATGTGGATGGTGTTGGAGTTTTAGGTTACATATTTGATGTAATGCGCGAAGATTTATTTAATGCTATTTCAGGGGTAGGTGCATGGTATAACGATTCTCCTCTCCGTAAACTTCAACCGGTAAAAATTGAACAAGCTGTTATTGGTATCAATGCAAGTTGGGTTACACCGAATGATCGCATTAACCATGAGAAAATAATGGAATTAGTCCGAACAGTACGTGGCACCCGTTCTTATGGTTCTGCGGCGATGGAAATAGCTTTTGTCGTGAGCGGTAAGCTGGATGCCTATATCTCAATGCGTTTGGCGCCGTGGGATATTGGTGGTGGGGTCATTATTGCCAAAGAAGTAGGAGCTATTGCAACAAACTTTAATGGGAAAGATTTCGATTTTTTATCAATGGATACATTTATAATTGCAAACCCTACCATCCATCAATTAATTTTAGACAAGTATATCGAGGAAAAAAAATAAAAACTTCGGTGCGTATACGCACCGAAGTTTTATACATTTAGAGTAAGCCTTGGTCTCTAAATTTACGTTTTGTTTTAAATGCCATTCCAAAGATTGCGCACATAACGACAATACCTACAACAACGCCGATCCAACCAATTGTTTCATACTCATCGCCAGTCATAAATACTAGTGAAAAGGCAAATCCGATACTAATCATTGATAGGATTGCTGCCAATGCATAAATAAACATTACAAATTTTGCTTTATTCATATTTCCTGCCTCCGGACATCTATAATATGTGACTAAAAAATGATATTAATTATTGTGAAAAGACATTTAATCTTTCATGTGCTATAATATCACAGTTAAACAATTGAAAAAAGAATATGGAGTGGAATAATGACAAATTTACGTCAAGATATTCGTAATATCGCAATTATTGCTCACGTTGACCATGGTAAAACAACGTTAGTAGACCAATTATTAAAGCAATCAGGTACTTTCCGTTCAAATGAACGTGTAGAAGAACGTGCAATGGACTCTGGTGATATAGAGCGTGAACGTGGAATTACAATTTTAGCTAAAAATACAGCAGTAGATTATAACGGTACTCGTATCAACATCCTTGATACGCCTGGACACGCAGACTTCGGTGGAGAAGTAGAACGTATCTTAAAAATGGTAGATGGCGTTTGTTTAGTTGTCGATGCGTATGAGGGTTGTATGCCTCAAACACGTTTTGTATTAAAGAAAGCGTTAGAACAACGCTTAACACCAATCGTTGTAGTAAACAAAGTAGATAAAGACTCAGCTCGTCCACTAGAAGTAGTAGATGAAGTATTAGAGTTATTAATCGAGCTAGGTGCAGATGAAGATCAATTAGATTTCCCAGTTGTTTATGCTTCTGGTGTAAATGGTACAGCATCTTTAGATCCAGACCCAGCAAATCAAGAAGAAAACATGACTTGCCTATTCGAGAAAATCATTGAATCAATTCCAGCACCAATTGATAACTCGGACGAGCCTTTACAATTCCAAGTAGCATTACTTGACTATAATGACTTCGTTGGCCGTATCGGTATCGGTCGCGTATTCCGCGGTAAAATTTCTGTAGGTCAACAAGTTTCTCTTATGAAATTAGATGGCACAGTGAAAAACTTCCGTGTTACAAAAATCTTTGGTTTCTTCGGTCTTAAACGTGAAGAAATCGAAACAGCAATTGCTGGTGATTTAATCGCAGTATCAGGAATGGAAGATATTAACGTTGGTGAAACAGTTTGTCCAATTGATCATCAAGAAGCGTTAACACCATTACGTATTGATGAGCCAACATTACAAATGACATTCTTAGTAAACAACTCACCATTCGCAGGTCGCGAAGGGAAATGGGTAACTTCTCGTAAAATTGAAGAGCGTTTACTTGCACAATTACAAACAGATGTATCTTTACGTGTAGAAGATACAGATTCTCCAGATGCATGGACAGTTTCGGGTCGTGGTGAGCTTCACTTATCGATCTTAATCGAAAACATGCGTCGTGAAGGTTATGAATTACAAGTATCTAAACCACAAGTAATCATCCGTAACATCGATGGCGTAAAATCTGAGCCAATCGAACGCGTACAAATCGACGTACCAGAAGATTCTGTAGGTTCTATCATTGAATCAATCGGTACTCGTAAAGGTGAAATGTTAGATATGATAAACAACGGATCAGGACAAGTTCGTTTAATCTTTAACGTTCCAGCACGTGGTTTAATCGGTTATACAACTGAGTTCATGTCTATCACAAAAGGTTTCGGTATGATGAACCATACATTCGATCACTACGCTCCAGTAGTAGCAGGTAAAGTTGGCGGCCGTCACCAAGGTGTATTAGTATCTATGGAAAACGGTAAAGCAACAACTTACGGTATGATGGGTGTAGAAGATCGCGGTACATTATTCATTGAGCCAGGTACTGAAGTATACGAAGGTATGATCGTTGGTGAAAATACACGTGATGCTGATATTACTGTAAACATTACAAAACAAAAACAAAAAACAAATATCCGTTCGGCGAACAAAGACCAAACGAATGTTATTAAAAAGCCTCGTATTTTATCACTTGAAGAAGCATTAGAATACTTAGGTGATGATGAGTATTTAGAAGTAACTCCAGAATCAATCCGTTTACGTAAACAGATCCTTGATAAAGGTGAACGTGAACGTGTTGCTAAAAAGAAAAAGAACGCTGAGTTAGAAGCTTAATTGGCGTCAATAAGGAAGGTTGAATGATGTTGGCTGTGTTAAGTAGCTATTTAAATTTAGTATTACTAGCATCTGTATCTAGTAGTGAAAATGAATATGTCTTTAATCGTATGTCAGGGATTACAAGTTATTTATATCAAAATTTACCAAACTACGACATGGCTGGTTATGTAACATTTATTCTCGTGTTCCTTATGTCGGCAATAGTTTATAAACTAGGCTTTGCAAAAAAACTAACATTAGGAAGAAATATCGTTATTTATACGTTCCTATTTTTCGGATGTATAGTATTAACTTTTCTAGCGTTATTCCTACCAATGATTGAAGGTTTAATTGTCGCTGCATTGATTTTAATTGTTTATAAATCACGCTTATGGCGCGAAAAACGAGAAGAAGCAAAGCAGGCTAACTAATATTTTATTGAGGTGTGTTAATTTAACACACCTCTTTATTTATAAGTGCGTTTATTTGAATCATCTATAATGAAAACGCTATAATTTACTAATGGGGATAATAAATTAAATGGAGTAGTGAAAAATGAATTTTACTAAAAAACAAGTGATTATCACAGTCGCTATAGCGCTAGTTATTATATCATGCATTATATTCGTACCTGCAGTACTCACAGCAAAAAACGAGGATAATGCGGCAGCGGAACTAAGCGAACTTTACAATGATCAATTTGTCGTAACCAAATCGACAGCACCTGCTATTGGTGATGATTTTGAAATTACCGTCCAATCAGAAACGACAAAAACAGTATATGATTTTGAAGCAAAAGACGGTGAATATTTTGGCGAATACTTTGCTGAAAATGTTAACATTCAGGTTAACGAACTGATTCAACCGATTGTGGGAGAAGATATTTTAGTTATGTCCAATGTATTCCAGGATGGCTTGAAAGAAGAAGCGACTTTGGAAGAAGTAAATGTCGAAAAAGCGACAGTCCATTTAGTGGTGGATGAAGATATTTCAGAAGATACAGCTAAGCAGATTGCAGATGCATTAAAAGCTCAATTTGGTGAAATTGCTGTTTCGATAGAGGCATATGTTGTTGATGAAGAACGTGTATTTGAAGGAGTAAAAACAGAGGTAACTAATTTCTTCCAGTTAAGCAAAATTAATGCGCAAAGCTTTATCGATTTCAAGTTCCACAATCAGTCATTTGAATTTTAATTATATAAGATAAAAAAATATCAATTTTCTCATGAAGAGAAAATTGATATTTTTTGTTTTGTTCCCGACTCTTTAAAATTCTTCATCAAATTTAGAAGATGTTCTGAAGAAACGGAAATTTCCTGTTTCAATCCGTTTCTGTGTATTATCCGTTATGCGTTCTGAGCATGGTGGACACATAAACGTATGAATAGGGCGATTTCGCAATTTTTTAGCTAAAGGTAGATCGTTTGGCAAATCATGTAGTGTATCACAAATGACACATTTTACACGCATCACGAATTCCTCCTATTGAATACGAATCGCACGCACATTTTTTATTGGATTTTCAACATTCGAACCATCTGCAAAAATTACATGTACAGGACCGTCCTCGTTGAGTGGTTTACCGTCCTGGCTAAATTTAAAAATAAAGTTTTCAGCCTGTTGCAATGGGAAAACAAACTCTTCATCTGTCGTACATTCGAAAACGACTTCGTTTGCACCATCTGTAATTTGTGCATTATTTAAAAATGGCTTAATTTCCATTCCGAACGTTCCAGTAAGCATACCTTTTCGATCAAATTTACGCTCTGTTTTTAAAGTCGGCGGAAATACAGCACCTTCCATAATTTCGCGTGACCAGTGTGCACCCATGTCACGTAAGTATTTTTCATTATCTTCTTCAACTTTTTCCGAAGCAAAATATGTTTTCAGATTCAGTTTACGATCATCAAAAATCCATACGGTAGGATCTAACGTCAATTGAAATTTGACCGCACCTTTTATAGGAATGATTGTTTCGACCATTTGTAAGTCCCCCCTAAACTATTTTCCTTCATTATTATAACGCTATTCCAGGTAGAAAGAAATATAATTGAATTGAATGCAAAACATACAAAGACACTTGCATTTTTGAATGTAAAAAGATACACTTTACTAAGATAGAATCGAAGAAATATCATAGATGGGGGCGTCCTCATGGATACGAAAGCACAAGCTTCCTTTCAGGAAAAAGCATTAGAGTTGTTAACTGCGGATGCAGATAAAATTGCTCGATTAATTCGCGTACAAATGGATAATTTAACTATGCCGTCTTGTCCGTTATATGAAGAAGTATTAGATACACAAATGTTTGGTTTATCGCGTGAAATAGAATTTGCTGCAAGGCTCGGGCTAATTGAGCGTGAACAGGGAAAGAGAATTCTCGATTCTTTAGAGAAAGAGCTTTCTTTATTACATGATGCGTATACAGACAAATAAAAGAAAACTCAAACGCTACATTGCGGTTTGAGTTTTTTTTTCAAAGAAGAGGTTTATAACATGAAGCATTATTTTAAAAATTATTTTCGCAATTTTGATTATGGGTTGTTGTTCGTTTATATTTTGTTAATGTTATTTGGACTGGTTATGATTTATAGTTCAAGTATTTGGGTTTCTATTATTCATTATGAAGCAAACCCTAATCATTATTATAATCGCCAGCTCGTTAATATAGTTTTATCGTTAATTTTATTTACGGTCGCTGTCATTATGCCCTATAAAAGGTTATCCGATAAATCTATATTAGGATTTTTGCTGGCAGTTATGTTTATACTAGAGTTATGGCTTATAATTGCCGGCAATAGTGTTAACGGTTCAAGAAGTTGGATTAACATGTTCGGCCTTATGAATTTCCAACCATCCGAATTTGCCAAACTCTTTATTATTATTTTCTTTGCGGGGACATTTTACCGTAAAAGTGTGAATCGTGGTTCGATGCAGCTATTAACATTTGATGATGTGTCGTATCCATTGGGCATGTGGCTATTTATCGTACTTGTTGTTGGTTTTGAAACCGATTTAGGCGCACTGGTCATCATTGTCGCCATTGCACTTGTTGTTGTTATTACAAGCGGTCTTAAGGGAAAAACGCTCGGCAGAATTTTTGGATTATTATCGGCATTGGGTGTTGTCGGAATAATCGGAATTTTAATATTTAAATGGGATACGGTTTTCAATGCGAGTCGTAGAGGTCGTATTACTTCCTTTTTAGATCCTTTCAGCGATCCGCTCAACTCGGGGTATCATGTTGTGAACGGTTATTATGCAATCGGTGCAGGTGGGTTGGAAGGACGTGGGCTCGGGCAATCGATTCAAAAGCTAGGGTATGTACCGGAACCTCAAACAGATTTTATAATGGCGATTATTGCTGAGGAATTAGGGATTTTTGGTGTTTCAATTGTTATAATTGGATTAGGCTTTATCGTTTTGCGTGGTTACTATATCGCGATGTCAACAAAGGATCCGCTTGCAAGAATGTTAGCGGCGGGCATTTCTACATGGATAGGATTTCAAACTTTTATTAATTTAGGTGGATTATCGGGACTTATCCCGTTAACCGGAGTAACGCTTCCTTTTATTAGCTATGGCGGTACTTCAATATTATTGCTTTCAATAGCAATGGGGATACTTATAAATGTTTCCACACATCACAAATTGGAAAAAAGAAAGTAATTGGGGGACGAGGAGAAATGAAGTCGATTAAAAAGATTCTAGTTGCAAACCGAGGCGAAATAGCCATTCGTATTTTACGAGCATGTAATGAATTACATATTAAAACGGTAGCGATTTATTCACGTGAAGATAGTGGTTCATATCACCGTTATAAAGCGGATGAAGCTTATCTTGTCGGTATGGGGAAAAAGCCGATTGATGCATATTTGGATATCGAAAGCATCTTGAAAATTGCTAAAGATGCAAATGTCGATGCAATTCATCCGGGGTACGGCTTCTTGTCGGAAAATGTTTTATTTGCACGACGTTGTGAAGAAGAGGGTATTCAATTTATTGGTCCTACTTCTGCACATCTTGATATGTTTGGGGATAAAGTAAAAGCACGTGAACAAGCAATTTTGGCTGATATTCCTGTTATCCCAGGTACTGATGGACCCGTAGATAGTTTACAGGAAGTGGAGAAATTCAGTGAAAATTATGGCTTCCCTATCATGATTAAAGCAGCTCTTGGCGGTGGCGGACGTGGTATGCGTTTAGTAAGCTCGAAAGAAGAGCTTCAATCGTCATATGAACGAGCAAAATCAGAAGCAAAAGCAGCGTTCGGCTCGGATGAAGTATATGTAGAAAAGGCTATTATTAAGCCGAAACATATTGAAGTGCAAATTATCGGTGATACACACGGTAATATTGTACATTTATATGAGCGGGATTGCTCGATTCAACGACGTCATCAAAAGGTTGTTGAAATCGCACCGTCTAATTCAATTTCTGAACATTTGCGCAATGAGATTTGCGAAGCAGCCGTTAAATTAATGAAAAATGTAAATTATATTAATGCAGGTACTGTAGAATTTTTAGTGGCGGATGATAAATTTTATTTCATTGAAGTAAATCCGAGAATTCAAGTCGAACATACAATTACAGAAATGATTACAGGAATTGATATTGTCCATGCTCAAATTAAAGTAGCAGAGGGCCGTGACCTTCACTCGAAGGAGGTTGGTGTACCTGCTCAAAATAAAATTCCACTATTCGGATATGCGATACAATCTCGTGTAACAACAGAAGATCCGGCAAACAACTTTATGCCAGATACAGGTAAGTTGATGGTATATCGTTCAAGCGGTGGTTTTGGTGTACGTTTAGATGCAGGAAATGGTTTCCAAGGTGCCGTAGTAACACCTTACTACGATTCATTGTTGGTCAAAATTTCAACGTGGGGAATGACGTTTGAAGAAGCGGCAGCAAAAATGGACCGTAACTTGCGCGAATTCCGTATTCGTGGGGTTAAGACAAATATTCCGTTTTTAGGCAATGTAGTATTGCACAATAAATTCCTATCAGGAGAATTTGATACGAGCTTTATAGATACAACGCCTGAATTGTTTGAGTTCCCGGAACGCAAAGACCGTGGAACAAAACTATTAAACTATATTGGTAATGTTACTTTAAATGGTTTCCCGGGTGTTGAGAAACGTACGAAGCCAATATTTGTACAGCCAGAAAAGCCGAAAGTGGATATTTTAATTCCTTCACCATCAGGAACAAAACAAATTTTAGATGCGCATGGCGCCGATGGACTTGTAAAATGGATTAAAGAGCAGGAAGATGTACTTTTAACAGACACAACATTCCGTGATGCACATCAGTCACTACTTGCTACACGAGTACGTTCACAGGATATGCTTGAAATTGCGGATGAAACATCACATTTAATGCATAACTATTTCTCACTTGAAATGTGGGGTGGAGCGACATTTGATGTAGCATATCGCTTCTTAAGCGAAAATCCATGGGACCGCTTGGAAAAGTTACGCAAAAAGGTACCGAACGTTTTATTCCAAATGTTATTGCGTGGAGCTAATGCGGTAGGATATACGAATTACCCGGATAACTTAATCCGTGAATTTATTCAGGAGTCAGCAACTTCTGGAGTGGATGTTTTCCGTATTTTCGATTCACTTAACTGGATTAAAGGAATGGAAGTAGCAATTGATGAAGTGCGTAATAGCGGAAAAGTTGCAGAAGCGGCAATTTGCTATACTGGAGACATTTTAGATGACTCACGTGCAAAATACACAGTTCAATATTATAAAGATATGGCAAAAGAGCTCGAAGCAACAGGAGCCCATATTTTAGCAATTAAAGATATGGCAGGCTTACTTAAACCACAAGCGGCATATCGCCTAATTTCAGAGCTTAAAGAGGCTACAAGTCTGCCGATTCATTTGCATACTCATGATACGAGCGGGAACGGAATTTATTTATATGCAAAAGCAATCGAAGCGGGCGTAGATATTATAGATACAGCATTAGGCTCAATGGCTGGTTTAACATCACAGCCAAGTGCCAATTCTTTATACTATGCGATGAAAGGCTCAGAACGAAATGTAAGAGCCGATATTGAAAGCTTGGAAAAGCTATCATATTATTGGGAAGATGTACGCAAATACTACGTTGATTTCGAAAGTGGCATGAATGCACCACATTCTGAAATTTATGTCCATGAAATGCCGGGTGGTCAATATAGTAACTTGCAGCAGCAAGCGAAAGCTGTAGGACTGGGTGACCGTTGGGATGAAGTGAAATCGATGTATTCACGCGTAAATTTAATGTTTGGAGATATTGTGAAAGTAACGCCTTCTTCAAAAGTTGTGGGCGATATGGCCTTATTCATGGTGCAAAACGATTTAACAGAAGACAATATTGTTGAGCGTGGGCAAACGATTGACTTCCCTGAATCAGTAATTGAATTTTTCCAAGGGTATTTAGGTCAGCCACATGGAGGATTCCCAAAGGAAATTCAGCAAGTTGTATTAAAGGATCGTACACCAATAACAGTAAGACCAGGAGAGCTATTGCCACCGGTTGATTTTGATAAATTGTCGGAGGAGTTAACAGAAAAGTTCGAACGTACACCATCCAAACAAGATGTACTTGCATATGCATTGTATCCGAAAGTGTTCGAGCAATATATGCAGGCGGTAGAATCATTCGGTGATATTTCTGTACTCGATACAGCAACTTTCCTATATGGTTTAAGGTTGGGTGAGGAAATCGAAGTAGAAATCGAAAAAGGAAAAACACTGATTATTAAACTTGTTTCGATCGGAGAGCCGCAACATGATGGTACACGCGTTCTTTATTTTGAAATGAACGGTCAATCCCGTGAACTAGTTATACAGGATTTAACAGTTGAAGTGGATGGCAGCATTGCTTTGAAGGCTGATTCTTCTAATCCTAATCAAATAGGTGCAACAATGCCGGGAACAGTATTAAAAGTTGTAGTGAATAAAGGAAGCTCGGTTAAACGTGGCGAGCATTTATTGATTACAGAAGCTATGAAAATGGAGACGACAGTACAAGCACCAAAAGATGGTATCGTAAAAGAAGTATACGCTAAAGCAGGCGATGCTATTTCAACAGGTGATTTACTAATAGAATTGGAGTAATAATAATAAAAAGCGCAGCAAATTTGCTGCGCTTTTTGTTTTTAAATTGATTTGTTCTACTATTCTATTTTTGGTTTTTATTTTGACCTTGAAACTATCATTATTAAATAACATAATAATCCGAATAATAGGGTAATCAATAAAGAATGCATTAAAGATACAAACAATTGCAGTTTTAAAAGTACTACTAGCATCCCGGCGATCACTTGCAAAATAACAATTGAAAGGGCAATAATCCAGCCCCAGTAAATAACGCGTTGCTGTTTATAGTTTCTAATGACATGGATGGCAATGTAGGCTATCCAAATAACAAATAGTAAAACCGCAAAACGGTGACCCATTTGTACCCATTCGTACATATTGTAAGGCAATGCAAGTGGCTGATCATTACGGCAGAATGGCCAATCCGGACATACAAGGCTTGCATCAGTATGGCGCACTAGAGCCCCAGTATATACAACGATATAAGAATATAAAGTAACGCATATTGTATGTATTTTTAATTTCTTGCTCATGTGTAAGCGGTCAGCATCAAATTTTTTGTCGACCTCAAATACTATTAAAGTAAGAAGTAGAACAGCAGCAAAAGAGATTAATGAAATACCAAAATGCAATGCTAATATAAAGTCGCCTTGTCCCCACAAAACTTGTGCAGCGCCAATTAACGCTTGGAGAATTAAGAAGAACATTGCTAAAAAGCCTAATAATTTTACTTCACGAATATGACCGAGAGCACGCCAAGTCCAAATAACTAAAATTAAAATGAAAATTGATACAGATCCAGTGACGAGGCGATGTGAAAATTCAATTAATACTTCTGTTGTGATTTCTTTAGGAATCAACGAACCATTACAGTCAGGCCAGTTTCTTCCACAGCCAAGACCGCTGTCAGTCTTTGTAACAAGTGCTCCACCTTGGAGGATGAGTAGCATACCGAGTGTAGACAATACAGCAAACCATTTTAAAAACTTATAATATTTATGATGCATATAGTGAGCCCACCTACTTTAATTTTCAGGTCGCTACAAAGAGCGTCTCTAGTTTAAGATGATAGCGAAAAAATGTTAAAAATACAACTTCAATCAAGGATTGTAATGTAAACGCATCCAGTTTTTCACAAATTGTTCATAAATTCGTCTCCTATCCTTCACAAATATTGGCAGAAAATGCATTACTATAAAGATGTTGTTTTAGATTTCTGTACGCTTCGACCTGTTTGACATGATGAAATTTGAAATTTCTCGAAACGTGTAGAAATCCGATACAAATTTAGATATAGTTATGGTAGCGGAATATGCTTACAAATTTGAAAGGAGTAGTAATATATTGGACACATTTACCATAGTGCATGTAACACTATAGCTTTAACGATAATGCTTCTAATAAGTTTTCTTGCACTTATAGATTGAAATTGGTAATCAAAACCAGTGAAGACTTAAAAGAAGATTAAAAGTTAAATAGTCTAAATCGCTTCTCGCCATGCCAATAGGACGTGAGAAAGATTCACTTATTGAAGAAGACAGCAGGTAAAGGTGCAACCAAAATTACAAAAACCTTCCTCATACGTAGGCGAAATTTTGTAAAAGATGGCATGATTCGCTGCCGACATGTGGGGACTCTTATAATAAACAGTCCCAGTTACACATGAAAATATAATGAAGAAAGAGGGGTTTAATAAGCTATGATGAAAGGGCTTAAAAAATGGCGATTATTTTCGTTATTAACAGTAATGACAGTATTCCTTTCAGCATGTGGTGAAGAATATATTTCAACTCTTCGCCCAGCAGGTGCGGTCGGTAAAGAGCAATTAGATATTTTAATATTAGCTATTTGGATTATGACATTAGTAGTAGTTGTAGTATCGGCTATCTATTTAGTAGCATTCTTCAAATTCCGCCGTACAAAAGTTGGCGAAAACCATATGCCAAAGCAAGTGGAAGGTAGCCACACATTGGAAGTTATCTGGACAGTTATTCCAATTATTCTATTAATAATCTTAGCTGTACCGACATTAACCTATACTTATAAATTTGCAGATGTAGCTGCAATGGATGAGGTAGACGAAGAAGGTAATAAAACTGCACTTACAGTAAATGTAACGGCAAAGTTATATTGGTGGGAGTTTGAGTATCCAAACCAAGGAATTATTACAGCTCAAGAATTAGTAGTTCCAACTGGAGAAAAAGTATACTTCAACCTAATCGCATCTGACGTAAAGCACTCGTTCTGGATTCCTGCAGTAGGCGGTAAGATGGATACAAACGTAGATGGCATTAACAAATTCTATTTACAGTTTGATAAAGAATCTGCAGGCTTAAATGATGGAGAAGGCGTATTCTACGGTAAATGTGCTGAATTATGTGGTCCTTCACATGCATTAATGGACTTCAAAGTTAAAGCGCTTGAGCCAGAAGCATTTAATGCTTGGGTAACAGCAATGCAAGCAACAGAAGGTCAAACAGCAGATAGAGAATCATCTGATATTGGTGAAGCAACATTTGCTAACTCTTGTTTAGGATGTCACGCAGTATCGGCAGTTGCCGGTAATGGTCTTGGCCCTAACTTAACAACATTCGGTGATCGTAACCGTGTTGCTGGTTTCTTAGAGCATACTGCAGAAAATACAGCAAACTGGATTAAAGATCCTGAACCTTATAAGCCAGGAAACACAATGACTGGAACTTATAATGTTAGCCCTGAAGAAGCAGAAGCAATTGCTGATTATTTAATGACACTATCAGTAGAAAAGTAGTTATACACAATTAGAGAGAAACTTTGAAGGAGGTTAATGTTGTGAGCTCTGTTACACAGAAAAAGGGCTTCGGGGCACATGTATGGGACTATTTAACAACGGTCGATCATAAAAAGATCGCGATTATGTATTTAGCAGCCGGTACACTGTTCTTCGCAATTGCAGGATTTGAAGCGTTACTTATGCGTATTCAATTAATGTTCCCAGAAAGTACATTCATTTCTGCAGGCCTATTTAACGAATTATTAACAATGCACGGCACAACGATGCTGTTTTTAGCAGCAACACCTATTATATTTGCATTTATGAACGCGATTGTTCCACTTCAAATTGGTGCGCGTGACGTTGCATTCCCGTTTTTAAACTCATTAGGATTTTGGTTATTCTTTATTGGTGCGGTATTCCTTCACCTGTCATTCTTTTTAGGTGGAGCACCTGATGCAGGTTGGACTTCGTATGCATCATTATCTTTATACTCACCGGGCCATGGTATTGATTTCTATATTTTAGGTCTACAAATTTCTGGTGCGGGTACGTTAATCTCAGGTATTAACTTTATCGTAACGATTATTACGATGCGTGCACCTGGTATGACGTTCATGCGTATGCCACTATTTACTTGGACTACTTTAGTTTCAAGTTCATTAATCTTATTCGCTTTCCCTCCACTTACAGGTGGATTATTCTTAATGTTAGTTGACCGTATGTTCGGAGCAAATTTCTTCGATCATACAATGGGTGGTAACACAATTATTTGGGAGCATTTATTCTGGATTTTCGGTCACCCGGAAGTATACATTTTAGTATTACCAGCATTCGGTTTATTCTCTGAAATTATTCCAGTGTTTGCTCGTAAACGTTTATTCGGATACTCTTCAATGGTATTCGCAACAATCTTAATCGGTTTCTTAGGGTTCATGGTATGGGCCCACCACATGTTCACAGTTGGTTTAGGTGCTACTGCGAACGCAATCTTCGCTGTTGCAACAATGGCGATCGCTGTTCCGACGGGGATGAAAGTATTCAACTGGATTCTTACTATTTGGGGCGGTTCAATTAAAGTTACAGTACCAATGCTATATGCACTTGGTTTCATCCCTTCATTCGTTGCGGGTGGGGTAACAGGGGTAATGCAGGCAACTGCACCGCTTGACTACCAATTACACGATTCTTACTTTATCGTAGCCCACTTCCATTACGTAATTGTAGGTGGTATCGTAACAGCACTATTCGGTTCGGCACACTTCTACTGGCCGATTATGTTTAACCGTGCATTGAATCCGAAACTGGGCGTACTTACTTTCTGGATATTCTTTATTGGTTTCCATTTAACGTTCTTCGTACAGCACTTCTTAGGATTAATGGGTATGCCACGTCGTGTATTCACGTACATGGGTGGTCAAGGTTGGGATTTATTCAACTTTATTTCATCAATTGGTGCTATTATGATGGGTATCGGGGTAATAATATTAGTAATCGATGTATTATTATCGATCAAATCAGAGCCTGTTAACCGTCGTGATTACTGGGGCGATGGTCGTTCTCTTGAGTGGGCAATCGAAACTCCGCTACCATTCTATAACTTTAAACAAACTCCACTTGTTCGTGGATTCGATCCTTATTGGATTGAAAAAGAAGAAGGTAACAAAGAAGGTATGGTCTATGCAGAGCCACTAGGTGAAATTCATATGCCAAACAATTCAATTTTACCGTTTATTATGTCAATTGGTACGATGATTGCTGCATTCGGTGCGTTATATAGCCCATGGGGTGATCAAGTTCAGGCAGGTACAGCTACTGGGGCTCCAGCAATAGTTTCATTAGCATTAATTATTGGTGGATTAGGTTTAACGATTGCATGTATGATTATTCGTTCATTCAAAGATGATTTAGGATTCCATGTAACGGTTGCTGAAATCGAAAGTATTGAAGCAGATTTAGCTAATTACCGTGCAACAGGTATAAAAGGGGGTAACAAGTAATGGATATTAATCAAAAATTTACTCCACAAACTTGGCCAAAACACCCTGAACAAGCTACATTGGAAGGGAAAAACAAGTTAGTTGGACTTTGGATTTTCCTAGCATCGGATACAGTATTATTTGCGAGTGTATTTGCTACATATATCGCACTTAAAGACAGCGGTCCAGCAGGTATGACATACTTTGCAAAAGATCTTTATGAATTACCATTAGCGTTTATTATGACGATGCTACTTCTTACATCTTCATTGACATCGGTATATGCAATGTACCATATGAAAAATTATAACTATTCGGGTGTTCGTACTTGGATGGGAATTACAGTGCTTTTAGGTTTAGCGTTCCTTTGCCTAGAAATTTACGAGTTCTACCACTATGTGCATATTGGATTTGGTTATACACAATCTGCATTCTCTTCTGCATTCTTTACACTTGTAGGAATGCACGGGCTTCACGTAGTTATTGGTTTAGTATGGATTACAGGATTAATTATCCGTAACAGTAGTCGCGGATTAAACTTATACAATGCACCGAAGTTCTTTGCCGCTTCTTTATACTGGCACTTCATTGACGTTGTATGGGTATTCATCTTTACAGTAGTATATCTGATGGGAGTGTTGGGATAATATGGGACACGAAACTCATGTAGAAGTACGTACTCAAGCACAATATGAATATGATAAAGCTCATTCAAAAGCTCATATGCGTAAACAAGTAGTAAACTTTGCGATCATGATTTTCTTAACATTTATCGCATTTGCTGCTGTACTAGCAGATTTTTCACCAACTTTCATTATTCCAATTATTTTATTATTAGCTGGAATACAAGTGGTGTTGCAACTGTACGCTTTTATGCACTTGGAAGATCGCTCAACTCATATGGTTGGCGTAATTGAATTCTTTATTTGGAGTGCAGCCTTCATCGCGTTTACGTTCTTCGTAGCGTTTACAACAATTATTTGGTGGGGGAACTACTAATTTAAGGCGTCCTTAGCGAAAGCTAAGGACGTTTTTCTCATTTTTAGCAATTTTATATTATAAACAGTATTAAAAATATATGTTTGATTCAAACAATTGTCATAGTTCTTTCATTGAAGTTGGAGAAATTGCCATCTATAATGAAATTACTGAGGTTAAAGGAGCGGTCATATGCCGATAAGTATATTTGGTTTTCAAGCATTATGGAGTCCCTATTTAATTATGGGCTTACTAGTCATAACAATTTTTTATTTTTTACTAACAGTCAAATGGCAAAGTAAATTTAAAGAAAGTGAACCATTAAAGAAAAACGAGGCAATATATTTCGTTCTAGGAATTATTTCTTTTTATATTATTAAAGGATCTCCGATTGATTTGCTTGGCCATATCATGTTTACGATGCATATGGTGCAAATGGCATTTTTATTATTATTAGTGCCGATCTTATTTATAAAAGGAATTCCATGGTGGGTTTGGAAGGTAGTCGTGGAGGCGCCAGTTTTCCGGTCAATTTTCCGTATTTTTACTAAACCATTAGTTTCGATAGTAGTATTTATTGGTCTATTTTCGGTTTATCACCTGCCATCTGTTTTTGACACAATAAAACTAAATGAATTTTATCATTTAGCTTATACGTCGATTTTATTTATTTCCGCTATTTTTATGTATTGGCCACTATTAAATAATGTAGAAGGTCAGCATGAAATGAAAAATATGAATAAATTAGCTTACATTGCATCGAATGCAGTTTTAATTACACCTGCATGTGCTCTTATTATTTTTGCTACAAGTCCAATGTATGGTACATATAGCGATAGTGATATGTGGCTGAAGGCGATGGAATTATGTGTACCTTCAACAACATTGTCAGGGCTTACATTATCAGGTCCGGAGTTATTCTCAAATATGGATTTAATAAGTGACCAGCAAGTTGGCGGTGTATTAATGAAAATAATTCAGGAAATTATTTTCGGCGTTATTTTATTTAAGATTTTCCGTAGATGGTGGAATACGGAACGTAAAAATCCAGAGGAAATTACTGAAAATGCTTTAAAAGAGTTCCAAAATAGAACACGCTATCAGTAATATGATAAGCTATGTGTACACTTTAGAAGCAACAAATAATTGAAATTGGATATATTATTTTAGATTGGGGATTTGAAAATGAATGTACCTATTTTACCGACAATAAGCACAGCGTTTATCGTCATTAGTGCGGTGCTCGTTGCAATTGGTTGGGTATTAATTGCAAAAAGGAATATAGAAGCACATAAAAAAGTGATGATGGCAGCTGGTGTATCAGCTTTGATTTTCTTTATAATTTACGCATCACGTACAGTATTTATTGGTAACACTGCATTCGGCGGTCCAGATGAACTAAAAGGATATTATACATTCTTCTTAGTATTCCATATCACTTTAGCAACAGTTGGTGCAGTGTTTGGAATAACGAGCTTACTTTCAGGATATAAGAATAACCTGAAGCTTCATCGCCGTATTGGTGCGATTACAAGTATTATTTGGTTCTTCGTAGCTATTACAGGCGTGGCTGTATATTCTCTGTTGTATATTATTTATGAAGGCGGAGAAACAACGTCTGTATTCAAAGCTATTTTAGGCTTTTAATTAAAAAAGTGAAGGGTCAGGAGCATCTATGCCTGAGACTATAGGCTAAGACCGTCCCGCAGAAATAATACCCGGAACGGAAGCCAATTTTTCACATATCAAAAAATACAATTTTTCTCCACGGAGAAAAATTGTATTTTTGTTTTGTCCCAACTTTTTTCCTTTTAAACTCAAAATAAAAAAGCTGGATAGTTGCCAGCTTTTTAAAAGGATTATATACCGTATGCAGCAAGCTCTCTACGAACATCTGATAATACTTTTTCACATTCTTTTACAAGATGGCCAGGGAATACTTCATCTGTGTATTCAACGCCGTGTGGATAATAGTATTTTCCGATTGCAGGCTTATTAATGTTTAAAGTGGCATTAAGAGCACCTACATCACCTGATACTGCGTTACAAAAAACACGTAAATAAAAACGGCCTTCACGGACATCATAACAACGGTCAAATGCCATACGGTCATAATCCCATGCACCATGGCACTCTAAACCGAATTTGCCCATTACTGTCGTTAAAACTTCTTGATCAACCTTTACATTTTCGAGTTGTGTGTCTTCAAAATACATTTCGTAATCCTCCTTTTGCCTAACATACATAAGTATATGGTCAAATTTAATAATAGAACAAAATGGTAATCGATGCAATGACAACATTGTGTCATCGTCACCAAAATTGGTATAATTATACTAAGTAAAAAAGTGTGTGGGGGGACTTCTATGAAGGTGATGTTTCAAATATTAATTGTAGCGACATGTCTTGTAATTATTGTCTATTATACCGAGGGGAACTCACCACAAACGGAATTATTGGAAGGACCGCCTGTCATAACAAAACCGATTGCTGATGTAGAAACACAACAGAGAGATATTGAAAATCTACCGCGTCCGACAACTGGTATTTCTACATTTATCGGGAGATCACCAAAGGATATTTTGGAAACTTATGATCGACCTAATCGCATAGATCAATCAGAATTTGGCTATGAATGGTGGATTTATCACATAAAGGGTGAGCTGTTAATGGTTAGTATAAAGAATGAGAAAGTTAACCAAATTTATACGAATAATAAGAGCTTTCCTATAAATCCCTTTGTAATAGGGCAAACATTGGATGAAATCTACCGATCGACTGTTTTTGGCCAGGAGATAACTGTGGAGATTGATGAAAATATATATATTTTCGCAATGAATGAACAAGATTTACATAATAGAATTTTAGTGAAATATGAAGATCTATACGCGCAACTCTATATAGATCGGATCACAAAACAATTGCATGGGGTGCGCTTTTTGGATGGAGAAACACTCGTATTGCATAAACCTTATGAAATGCAGTTTTTTGGAGAACTCTATGAAGCAAGTACTCCTTCAAGCTATATGCAAATTGATATAAACTTGGCTAACAGAAGGCAACTGACCGACTTGGCGAATTCCTTTCGTATAAAATATGAATTACCAGCATTATTGCCGTTAGACACGCTCTCCTCATTGGCCAGTGAAAACAGCGAGGATATGTTTTTACAGATGATGGAGGTTTATACGGTTGATGAAGAATATTCATTTGAACAGCAATTAAATGAAATACAGCAGGAATATGAGAAGCATGGAGTGAATGTTGCGGCAAATTATAAAGATACAATCGAGGTATTACACGGCTGGCTAAACTCCAAAGAGCACCGGGCACTATTGATAGATAACCAATTTACGCATATTGGTTCGGGAGCTTATATGAATTACTTTACGCAACTGTACGTTCAGCAAAAATAAAATATTGAAAATTAAACGCTGCATTTGTAGCGTTTTTTTATTGTCTTCATAAAGTATGGTAAGGAGTGAAACCGTGCAAATTGGAGAATTAATTAAAGATTGGCCTTGCACTATGAAGGGCTCCATTAGAGTGGAAATAAATCGAGTGGAAGATAACGCCAACCATATTTTACCTGGAGATATTTTTATTGCAAGGAAGGGAAATAAATCGAGCGGTATTTCTTTTATCGATAGTGCTTTGGAAAAAGGGGCCGTTGCCGTAGTTGTAGATGATGAAGCGTATTTTAATACGTCTGAATTATCAGTTCCGATTATTTGGGTACCAAATTGTTTAAGCTTTATAGCCTATGCGAGTGCAAAAATGTATCATTTCCCTGCGGAAGCATTAAAGGTAATTGCGGTGACAGGAACAAATGGCAAAACAACTGTCACGCATTTTATAGGGCAAATTTTGAATCTCCTTAATAATAGAACAATGGTAATTGGAACGAATGGTGTTTTTATAAATGGAGAAAAAAGCTATCCGGAAATGGAATCATTAACTACGCTGCAAGCAAAAAATATCCATTTTTTATTCAGTGAAGCAATCCGTCTTGAGATTCCGTACGTCATTTTAGAAGCATCTTCTATAGGACTGGAAAAACATCGATTGGATTATTGTGATATTGATATCGGTATTTTTTTAAATGTAACGGAAGATCATATTGAAGACCATGGAAGCTTTGAAAGATATAAAATGTCGAAGCAAATTTTAGCAACATTGGCTAAAAGGAATATTATTAATAGTGATGACAGTGTTTGTCGTTCAATCGGTTTAGCAACTAAGGGCAAGCGTATTTTCTTTGGGAAAGGGAGCCATGTCGATTATTTTCTGCAAACGCTGGTCGATGGTCCATCTTCCACTACGTGCTGTATTCAACATAAAAAAGAAAAGCATATTGTGAATATTCCCTTAGTAGGGGACTATCAATGCAGTAATGTTCTTGCTGCTATTACCTGTGTAAATCAATTAGACTTTCCTTTGGGGGATATTTGTAGCGCGGCTCAAAAACTACTATTGCCAGAAGGGAGATTTGAAAAGGTAGAAAATCAATTAGGTATATCAATCATCGTGGATTATGCCCATACCCCTGATGCAATGAAGATGATTTTACAGACGTTAAAAAAGCATACGACAGGCAGATTAATTGTTGTATTTAGCTGTGGAGGAAACCGGGATCGGGCTAAACGTCCGAAGATGGGAATGATTGCGTCTATATATGCGGATTATATTATTTTAACGACCGATAATGCGCGTGATGAAAGTCCACAGCTTATTAATAAGCAAATTCGGCAAGGCTTCTCTTCCACACAATCCTATATTGAGCGATTGAATCGAAAAGAAGCAATTGAGCATGCACTAAACTATGCAGAAGCTGGAGATACAATCGTTCTATTAGGAAAAGGTCATGAAAAAACGCAGCAAATCGGTGATAAACAGAAGTATTTTTCTGATAAGGCATTTGTCCGAGAGATGGTAAAACAATTGGAAAAGCGAGTTTAACAAGATTGATTTTCCTTTCATTTCTGTTATGATTAAAATGAGATGGGAGGAATAAACAATGCTCATGACTTCTGATTGGGTTTTTATTTTAGATGAGGTCGATGAATTAAGTGCGATGATCCTTTCTTCTAAACAAGCCGAAAACTTACGCCTTGCAAAGCAAGCGGTATATGAGGATATAGAATTAAGCGCACAAATTATGGCCTTTCAACGTTTAAAAGATCAATATGAGGATGTACAGCGCTTTGGCAAATATCATCCTGATTACAATACAATTATGAAAAAAATCCGAACAGAAAAGCGTCGGATTGATATGATCGAACAGATTGCGACATTAAAGGTTGCAGAAAATGATTTTCAAGATCTACTGGATGAAATCAGCTTGATTATCGGACACTCCGTTTCAGAAGCAGTTAAAGTTCCGGTAAGCAATCCCTTTTTCGCGAGTAGTTCTTCTTGTGGCACAGGTTGTGGCACAGGTGGAGGATGTTCTTGTTCGGCTTAACAATAGAAAAACAAAAGCTCCCGTTTTTTTAGGGAGCTTTTGTTTTATTCTGGAATAGATGCGTATTACTGTGAAATTTTTTGAATTAATACTTCAGCTACATCCGGGCGATTTGTTACAATTCCCATTGCGCCTTGACGAAGCAGGCGGTTCATCGTCACTAAATCATCAATATCGCTATAAATTGTCGGTACATTTAATTCCGATAAAAACTTTACAAAACGCGGTGAATCAAAATTGAACACGCCCTGTTTAAGTGGGACTACAAATAAATCAACTTTCGGATGGTATAAATGGCCGAATTGACTTGTAAATGAAGTCATTGCCTTTTTAATATCTCCCTCACCTGCACCTAGTGCGATGCGGTTTTGTGCATACAGATTGAAGCGGTCAATTTGTTCGCTATAAGGGCTGGAAACGATAATTTGATATTGAATATCTAATTCTTCTATTAAGCGCCATAGTTTAGAAGGCATTAAACTTCCTTCATACGTATCTGGACTATCCTGAATGTTAACGATAAACAATTTGTCTGGATATGATTCAAACAACTCTCGTAACGTAACTGCAGTAACCTGCTGTTCCCTATAAGGGAATGAACCGTCTAAATCCTCAAAATTATAACCAATATTAAACTCTTTTAATTGTTCGAATGTAAAGTCTTTCACAAAACCAGAGCCATTTGTTGTACGATCTATCGTTTCGTCATGAAAAGCAATAATTTCTTCATCTTTTGAAAGACGGACACTGACTGTAAAACCATCGACACCAATTTTTTTAGCTTGATCAAAGGCAAGCAAAGAATGTTCAGGTGCTAAACCAGCTCCACCGTGTTGTGCGATAATTATTGGACGTTCAAACTGCAATGCTTCTTTTGATTCACGTTTTTGTGGTTTCGAAATCGCTTTTGTTCCTGCCCATGCCGCTGCGCTTGCCGCAGCAATTGCTAAAGCAACTTTTGTTTTCTTTCCCATTAAATTCGTCCTCCTCTGACCGTACATTGTTCATTGTAAGTTAGGTGCAAAATATAAGGTGTTGAAATCTTAGATTAATATAGTGTGTTCATAACACGCTACTATTTTCCATTATAACGGAAAATAAGTGCAACTGTCTAAACTCTGTTGCTAACAAATTGTACATTTGGTATGCTTTTATTGGATAAGAAGGTAGAAAAACAGAGGGAATTTGCAGAAATTTGTTGTATGAATTGGCTAAATATAAATTTTTTTATAGAAGAAATGGGGAGTTTTCCATGAATGAAAGACAAGGGTTAATTATATACGTTCATCAATTAAAGCACGCGAAGTCGCTAAGAAAGTATGGACATGTAAATTTCATCTCAAGAAAATTAAAGTATGTTGTAATTTATTGCAATCGAGATGAAATTGAAACGCTGAAAAACAAATTACAACGTCTTCCATTTGTGAAAGACGTTGTAGAATCGTACCGCCCATTTGTAAAAAATGAATTTGAAAATGCAAAGCCAGATAAAGCAAAAGAATACGATTATAAAATCGGTTTATAATGGCTTATTGCATTGGTGGTATATAATGATTTAATCGTAAAATTCCAATTAGGTATTGATAAAATTGATTTTTTTCCGAAAAAATAGATGAGTGTTTAATTTCGAAAATATTTTCCTGCTGTCCAGCTTCCTGGACCGTTTGTTTAAATATTTGGATTCGCTTCGAAAGTTTTTCCTCATTGTAGGGAATCCCTTCGCGGCAAATATAAATTGGCATGAATTTGCTTTCACCTGATGGTTTAAATGCAACGGCAAGTGAAGCAACAGTAGCACCCTCATGGTTCGCAGTAAAAATGAACGCGTTATGGAATCGAGGCTCATTTGTTTTAATTAGTTCACAAAGCTCGTAAATATCTCCGTAGCCTTGACCTAGTTCGATAAATTGCTGAATCAATTATAGCACTTCCTTTCTTTACAATAGTATCATGATGCAGGAGGATAGGCACATGAAAATTGCCGTAAGTATTTTTTCATTTTTAGCCGTATTAATTGGAACTGTGCTTTTTATGCAGTTCCAAGTTTATTCAGATGAAGTTGGGAGTGTAGATAAAGGCTACAATTATTCACAGGAAATTGAAATAGTATATCGGGGGGAAAGCTTGGATATTCGGCAACATTTCAAAAACTTGCCGAAAGAAGAGCTAACAATAGAATGGCCGCGAAGCTCGATTAACCCGAATTGCTTTATAGAAAATGAACATAGCTGTGCACGCTTAAGTGAGGACTCCAAGAAGTTTAAAGAAGGGGAAACGAGGGCACAATCTATTTCCTACGTTATTCCATTGGAGAATGGGCTGCAGTCGCGAAAGTTAATGAAAAATGTATTTGCCTCATTAAAAGATGGCAATGTTCAGTTTTCAACTATACATATTACGACGGAACAGGAAATTGAAGGTCAGTGGGTAACAGGAATACCTTTAATTGGGGAGCAAAAACTATCTTTAGTCAACTATTCTATGTTCAGTGGGGAAGGTCCCGTTAAAGATCTATTCTGGCAAGATGGCGGATTTGATTTGCAAAATAAGATAGGCGCTTTATCCATCTATTCTAAAACTCCATTAAAGCCTGCGTTTTATGAGAAATTGGAAAATGTAAAATTTTTAAGTGAAGAGCATTTAGCAGTTATTAACGGTACAAACATCGATGGTATGGAAGGATTCCGTATGCTCTTTTTGCCAGACATTACCGTAGCGAAAGTACAGCAAAAGGTCATTATTTCTCAGCTTGAAACAACTTATGATTTTGGAGAGAGTCCACACTGGCTTAAGGAGATGGTCGCATCATTTTTAACTGGTGAGATTTTTGGAAGTGAAAAAACGAAATATATCTCTTCGACAGTTACCGCTCAAATGACGGATGAACAGTTAGAAGAGTGGAGAGAGCGTTTACGTGAAATGGAAGGCGAAGCTCTAAACGTGGAATCATTGGATGCCCTATTGTCTGAAGTTTTAGGAGCTTCCACAAAGTTTTTAACGATGAATGCCCAACTGGATAAGCGATACCCATTTTTATATAATGACCCAAGAGAAATTTATGTGAACTTAAAAAAACAATCCGATGTTCAGGTTATTTTGAAAGATGCTGAAGTTCTATATTCTGCAGATTCATTATTAAAACATTTAGGGTATGATGTGAGTATTGGGGAAAATGGGTATTATGTTACGAGTGAGACTCGTGCTTTCCGATTCCCAAATGATCCGGGATTCTATGTATTCAACCAAAGACGATACAACACGGTTTCACTGCCGATTAAACAAGTTGCGGGACAGTACTTTATTGAAGAGTCATGGTTACAGCGCCTATTTTTAGTCGAAATAAATAAATCGAGTAATCGTCTTACAATTACGGAACCTGGAAATTAGTTATTAGAAAGTTTGGTGGAAATCATGCGCGTTGTTGCAGGAAACAGAAAAGGTATGCCTTTAAAGGCGATTGCGGGAAATACGACACGTCCTACTACAGATAAAGTAAAAGAATCCATTTTTAATATGATAGGACCATTCTTTAATGGCGGTACTGCGGTGGATTTATTTGCAGGTAGTGGAGGTCTTGGGATTGAAACGTTAAGTCGCGGGGCTGCGCATGCTATATTTATCGAGAAGGACGCACGGGCTTTTCAAGTGCTACAGGAAAATATAAAAAAATGCCGCTATGAAGAGATAACGGAACTTTTCAGAACAGATGCAATGCGTGCGGTAAAGGCACTACTAAAAAGAGATATCGTCATTGACTATTTGTTTGTGGATCCGCCCTATCATAAAAAAGAATATTATGATTTAGTGGAGACTCTTGTAGAAGGCGGGAAATTGGCCGAAGATGCTATCATTATGTGTGAACATTCTACAGAAGTGACATTGCCGGAAAAATATGGGGTCTTCAGCCTTGCGAGGCAAGAAGTTTATGGCAGCACAATCATTTCGATTTATCGTCATGTAGAGGAAGAGGGAGAAGTCGTTTGACAGAGAAAATTGCAGTAGTACCTGGAAGTTTTGACCCAATAACAAATGGCCATATTGACATTATCCGTCGTGCAGCAGATGTATTTGATATTGTATATGTTGCTGTATTGAATAATTCATCAAAGAATCCATTGTTTTCGATTGAAGAACGTACCGCATTAATATCAGAAGTGACAAAGGATTTGCCGAATATTCGAATTGAAACTTCATCGGGACTGCTTATTGATTATGCGCGCGAAAAAAAAGCAAAAGCAATCGTCCGTGGGTTGCGTGCTGTTTCGGATTTTGAGTATGAAATGCAAATTACATCGATGAACCGTGTGCTTGATGAAAATATTGAAACGTTCTTTATTATGTCAAAGAACCAATATTCTTTTTTAAGTTCCAGCATTGTTAAGGAAGTAGCAAAGTATGGTGGTAAAGTGGGCGAGCTTGTACCAGCTGTCGTCGATAAAGCATTAAAAGAAAAATTTAATCACTAATAAAAGCTTTTGCGGACGAGAAAAATTCTCCGCAAAAGCTTTTTTTTTGTGGAATTTCCGCTAAATTTCTTCTATAGAAAAAATAAAGCAAATAAGAGTGGAATGACAATGCTGTATAGAACCCGAATCATAATATAAGGACGTATGGCAATGTTGGCAGTGCGTGCGATGACGATTACTTGTAAGTGAATACTTAAACTTTGAGTAGTTAATAATACAACTGTAAAAAACAACAGCATATCACCGTACAAATGTTGATGAAGTAAAAATAAACCATTTGTCATTTCAAGAAAGCTTGCAATTGCAAGTTCCAAATAGGCAGGAATTGAATCAAATACGACTTCAACACTATGTAAAAACACGTGATAAATCGTTGTAAAAAAAATAATCGTTGTTGCTACAATTAAAATAGTCGGAGCACTTTCCCGAACGCTTGTAGTAAAAGGGGTTGGATCCTTAGGTACTCTTTGAACTTCATTGGAAAGTGTAGGGACTTTTAAATATACGATGATCAGCAAAATGAATGAAAAGCTATGTAAAAGAAGTAAATATTGCCAACTAAGAGTAGTAGAATTTAATAGGTCACTACCGACGAATCCAAATAAAAAAAGAGGGCTTGGACAATGGCATATTCCGAGTAAATAGGCTGCTTGCTTTTTTGTAATCGAATTACGCTTCACGAGTTGCGTAATTGTCGCCGCACCTGTAGGATATCCCCCTATTGCACTGATTCCATACGTCTGTAAAAATACAAGAAAAGATATATTTTTGTGGGAATGAGTTAATTTCAAAAGCCAATTTGTTAATACTAAGTAAGGTAATAAGTATGGGAATAAAGCCTCCATAAATAGGCTGACGCCAATATCTGCACCTTCATGAGTAATTTCTGGGAAAAATAATAATAAACTAATTAATGCAATACATAAAAGGATTGTCCAAATAATTTTCATCCTTTTCAATATTTTGTCATTCGCTCGTTCAAATGCTACACTAATTGTATGCAGACAACGATTGAATTAGTCTTTCAACAATTTGGGGGCGTTCTAAAAAATGGAAAGTAAAGGGAAATATGCATTCGGTATTTTTTTCATAATATTAATGGGCTTATCTTTTTACAGGTTAGATTTTTATATAACTAAACCGGGTGGTACATATAATGTAAGTGATTTTCTGGCAATTCAGAATGGCGACCAGGATGATCAGGGATCATTTTTTATGACGACTGTAGCGATGGGGCAGGCAACACCACTTTCCTACGCGATGGCGGCTGTAACAGATTATTATGATGTCGTTAAAATGACCGACGTGCGTCAGGAAGAAGAAGATGATGAAGAATACACTGTGCGCCAATTAAAATATATGACCGATTCGCAATTTAATGCGACATATGTAGCGTTCAACCGAGCTGGTCTTGATTATCAAGTCACATATAAAGGGTTATACGTTTTAAATGTGCTTGCGCAAGGTGCAGCAGACGGTCATTTGAAGCCGGGGGACGAAATTGTCGAAGTGGACAATATGCGGATTGATAGCTTAGAGACGTTTCGTACCATTGTAACACCGAAAGTTAAGGGCGATAAGATTCACCTTGTTGTAAAACGTGATGGAGAGCTTATTGATCAAAATTTGGAGATAAAAGAAATACCAGGCTCAGAAGGACGGGTTGGGATCGGGATAACTTACTCTGAAAGTAAATCCATTAAAACCGACCCGAAAGTGACAGTAAAAACAGAAGATATTGGTGGTCCATCTGCAGGGTTAATGTTTACGTTAGAGCTGTTAAATCAATTAATCGATGAAGATATTACAAAGGGCTATGAAATTGCAGGTACTGGTGAAATGTTGGAGGATGGGACAGTTGGAAGAATTGGAGGTATTGAGAAAAAGGTTGTTTCTGCCGATAAAGAAGGAATCGACATTTTCTTTGCACCTGACGATACCATAACAGAAGCAATGCTTGAGTATAACCCGAGCATTACCTCAAATTATGAAGTCGCAGTTCAAACAGCAGCAGTCATTGAATCAGACATGAAAATTGTTCCTGTAAAAACGATTGATGATGCTTTAAACTATTTGAATAACCTACAACCAAAAAAATAGCTACAAGCGTATAGGCGGAGTTTTATAATCTTCGTCTATTTTTTTATTTGAAAATTGCTGTATGCCTAATTGGTACATTTGTGTGGCACGTATATCAATTGACAATATCGGATCTGTAATAGCTGCTACTCTGCTTATAAGTGGTAGCGTTACAGATTTCTTAATGCTTGAAATATATTGCTGTCCCTTTGTTGTCATACCTAATATACGAATGTAGCTAGGGCTTGAAAAGGCATGTAGTTGCTCTTTCGTTATACCTGTATAAATATGCAAAAGCATCCTTTGAAGACGTGTCCATGTATAGCGCTTTGATTTTAGCGCATTCATGAAATCCATATAATTTGAGCTTGAAGCTGCATATTTAATTAATGAATTTTCAAGCCCTTCTGATACATCTGCATACTGTTTTAATTGCTGCGGAGTATGTCTTAAAATAGCATATTTCATTAAAGGCCAAAAGCTTTCCCAGCTGGCAAAATTCTGATGTTCTTTCTGCCAAATTTGAAGTTGCTCCATGCTGGCGGAAGGTAAATATTTCGTTACTTCTTGGAGCGATTGTCCACTGAATAACGCTTGGCGAATACCTGTGGCACTTGCAATTTCATGATTCGTATCTATGGCGTCATGATAGCCAGCTATGATGCGCTGAACGGTAGCAGGCTGCATCGAGCAATTAAGTTGCTTTATAGCTTCTACATAATGAAACCCTAAAATATTGTTCGGTTTACCTAAATCAATGTATGCATTTGGGGAAAGTTGTTTAAGCTGTTCGTAGGCAATAAAGAGTGCTTGTGGGTAGCTTTTACCGAGTTGAATATTTTCTTTAATAATTTCGTTATAGCGTGCACGATTGTTTTCTATTAAATGATAAGTGTTGAGAAAGGGCTCAATGGTACCTTGTTCGCTTCCAAATGCCAATGTTGTACATTGCATTGCCTCTAACAGTTGTACAGCGCCTGAAGCAAATCCTGTGGCCTGTGCGGTACTGAAAATATAAGGTAGCTCAATGACAACATCAACGCCGCTTGCAAGTGCCATTTTTGTGCGGTGCCATTTATCGACGAGTGCGGGTTCGCCTCGCTGTAAAAAATGACCGCTCATCACTGCAACGGCAACGTCGCTATTTGTTGTACGTTTCGCTTCTTTTACATGATGTAAGTGCCCGTTATGAAAAGGATTATATTCAACGATAATGCCGACTGCTTGCATAAACTTCCTCCTTACGATAAAATAAATTTTTGTTCACATTATTACGCATTTATAAATGAATGTAATAATGCATTGTGTTAGAATTAACTTGATTATAAGCATGTTTTAAAAGAGTGACAAGAAATTATCTTGACATCTTTTTTTGTAAGCTATATAATCAACAGTGTTGTCTCGAGGTGATTAACGAATGAAATGGTCAATTCATCAATTATCAAAGTTTCGAAAAGACGGAATGCCGATTGATACTTATGTACAATTGGATGATGTAAAAACTCGTAACACAGATATACGTAACGTTTCACCCGTTCATGTAAAAGGGCTTTGTACTTTAGGTGCATCGCAAATGACTTGTCAATTAACGGTAAGCACTACGTTGACGCTTCCATGTGCTCGCACGTGGGAAGATGTTGAATATCCTGTGAACATCGATACAGTTGAAATTTTCAGTTGGGTAGATGAAGAAAATCGCGGGGATATCGAAGGCGATATTCATTATGTTGTTGGAGACGTCGTAGATATGAAACCAGTCCTAGAAGAATTAATTCTTCTGGAAGTACCGATGCAAGTATTCAAAGAGGATACCGAAGGACAAGTGCAAGGCGGTAAAGGCTGGGCCTATTCAACGGATGAAGATGTAGAAAAAGCTAAGGAAGTTGACGAACCAAAATTGGATCCAAGACTGGCTGCTTTAGCTAAGTATTTTGATCAAACAGATGAATAAATATCTGTAAGGAGGTGCCATCAATGGCTGTACCATTTAGAAGAACTTCTAAAACTGCAAAAAGAAAGCGTCGTACGCATTTCAAATTATCTGTACCTGGTATGGTAGCTTGCCCAAACTGTGGAGAAGCTAAATTATCTCACCGCGTTTGCAAAGCTTGCGGACAATACAAAGGTAAAGAAGTAGTAGCGAAATAATTCAGTATTTACGCTATATAAAGACTAGTTAAGAGGCCATGGCTCTTAACTAGTCTTTTTTCTATATATTCATGGTTTTGCACGGATAGATTGTCAAACGATTCATGCTCCATTACTATTATGTTAGATTGTAAAATAGCAAAATATATTTTCTGCTATATTATAAATAAAAGGGGATGGGCTGATGGATTACTTAATTCATAATGAAGACGGAATTATGACGTTTACGATTAATCGTGAAGAAAAACGAAATGCAATTAACTATGCTGTTATGGATGGATTGAAAGAAGTTATTACATACATAAAAAATCACGATGATGTACGTTTTCTAGTTGTCACGGGTGCAGGTGAAAAATCATTTTGTTCAGGTGGGGATTTATCCGAGTTCCATAGTTTAGAAACCGAAGAAGAAGCTTTCGGTATGCTCAATAAAATGGGGCAGATTTTATATGATTTAGCTACATTGCCAGTTCCGACAATTGCATTAATAAATGGTGCTGCTGTAGGGGGTGGCTGTGAAATTGCGACAGCATGTGATTTTCGCTTAATGGCCTCTCATGCAAAAGCTGGATTCATTCAAGGCTCTTTAGCGATTACGTCGGGATGGGGCGGTGGAACGTATTTATTTGAGCGGGGGTTACGCCATGACCGCGCATTGAAGATGTTGGTTGATGCAAAGCCGTATGATGCACAAACATTATTTGATATTGGTTGGGCAATGCGAGTATATATTGAAGGGACAAAAGAACAGGCGCTTGCAGATTTTATCGAACATATGGCGAAAATCCATCCTTCTGTCCACCAAGCCTATAAAGAAATTGAATTAAGAAAATGGCGTGAGCGCAATATGTATGAGCGTGTTATGGAAGAAATCAGACTATGTGCAAAGCTATGGGAGTCTGAAGCACACCATCAGGCGGTACAGAATTTTTTGAACAAGAAAAAATAAAACTTTATAAGAGATTGGAATTGAGTGGGAGCGAGTCCTGAGTGAATCATGCAACCCGAAATGACAATCAATTCCCCTGGTTACGATGAAAACTATTTTTCTCGTAACTTTTTTTGTTTTTAAGTCTATTTCGTTCATCATGGCATATAGTAGTAAAAAATATGAGGTGGTGCAACTGTGGAACAAAAAAGAAGGAAAGATCAATGGACAATTGCAGATGATGAAAAGTTAGCTGAAATTGTTATTCAAACTGTACAGAATGGACGTACACAATTAGAAGCGTTTGAAGAGGCAGCACAGCAATTAAACCGGACAAAACAAGCATGTGGTTTTCGTTGGAATAAAACATTACGTGCGCAGTATGGACAGGTGTTAAATAGCGTCAGAAAGCGTCCTAAGCAATTAATGCGCAGTCATCTTAAATTAGCCCTATCCAGCTTCGAAGAACTGACAGAGGCATATAACGATCTGGAAATGAAATATTCAGAACTACAGTCGGATTATGACAAAATTTCAAAGTGGCTTCAGCAAGGAGTTACTTTGACAAAAGGGAAAACAAATTGAAGGAAAAGATACAATAGATAGAAATAAAATTATTTTACGAGAAAATAATTGTAATTAATTTTAAGGCTACTTACAATAGAAGTAGAAACATAGCGTAATAACGCGCAATTATCTTCTAACAAGGGGGCCTTTTAGTATGGCGGAAGTAAAAGCACAAATGGCAGGTACGGTATTTGAAGTAAGTGTTAAAGAAGGGGACAGTGTGACAAAGGGGCAAACACTTATTATTCTAGAATCAATGAAAATGGAAATAGCTCATGATGCAGAATCAGATGGCACAGTGGCGAAAGTTGTAGTAGCTGAAGGAGATTTTGTCGAAGAGAATGATGTATTAGTAGAACTAGCATAAGCAACGGAGGAATGATAATGACACAGCCTACTTATAATGAGCATTTACAGAAAAAAGTAGAAGAAATATATGCAGGTGGACAACAGAAATATCATGAAAAGTTAAAAGAAACTAACAAACTTTTTGTCCGTGAGCGCTTAAAACAACTATTTGACGATGGAAAATATGAAGAAGATGCTCGTTTTGCCAATTGTGAGGCTGGAGATTTACCGGCAGATGGTGTCGTAACAGCGATTGGTCAAATTGATGGACAAACTGTTTGTGTTATGGCAAATGATTCGACAATTAAAGCTGGGTCATGGGGTTCACGCACAGTTGAAAAAATTATCCGTATTCAAGAGACTGCAGAAAAAATGCAGGTTCCAATGCTTTATTTGGTTGATTCTGCAGGTGCCCGAATTACAGATCAGCTTGAAATGTTTCCGGGACGCCGTGGTGCAGGACGTATTTTCCATAACCAAGTACGTATGAGTGGTATGATCCCTCAAATATGTATTTTATTTGGTCCATCTGCTGCTGGAGGGGCATATATTCCGGCCTTTTGCGACATAGTTATTATGGTGGATGGCAATGCTTCAATGTACTTAGGATCTCCACGAATGGCTGAAAAGGTAATCGGTGAAAAGGTTTCGCTCGAAGAAATGGGTGGAGCGCGTATGCATTGTACCGTAAGTGGCTGTGGAGATGTATTAGCGGAGAATGAAGAACAGGCAATACTCGAAGCAAGACGTTACGTGAGCTATTTCCCTGCAAACTTCGCAGAGTTTCCGCCGGTTGACGACACAAAGTCTCCGAAAAGCGGTAAAACATTGGAAGAAATTATTCCTGAAAACCAAAATGCACCATTCGATATGTATGACTGTATCGATCAATTAATAGATGAAAACAGTTTCTTTGAAATAAAAAAACTATTTGCATCAGAGCTGATTACCGGTCTCGCTCGTATAGATGGTCAGGTAGTGGGGATTATTGCAAATCAGCCGAAAGTTAAAGGTGGCGTATTGTTTATAGATTCTGCGGACAAAGCGGCGAAGTTTATTACATTATGTGATGCATTTTCGATTCCGCTTTTATTTTTGGCGGACGTACCAGGCTTTATGATTGGTACGAAAGTTGAAAAGGCAGGTATTATTCGACATGGTGCGAAATTCATTTCTGCAATGAGTTCTGCGACTGTACCGAAAATTTCAGTAATTGTTCGTAAGGCTTACGGTGCAGGTCTTTATGCAATGTGTGGTCCTGCATTCGAACCTGATGCAGTCATTGCATTACCGACTGCGCAAATTGCGGTAATGGGACCGGAAGCTGCTGTAAATGCTGTTTATTCAAATAAAATTGAAGCGATTGAGGATCCAAAAGAGCGTGTGCAATTTGTAAAACAAAAAATCGAAGAATACAAAGAAGAAATTGATTTATATAAATTGGCTTCAGAAATGGTAATCGACGATATTGTTGCGCCGAATCAACTGCGCGATACATTAATTCAACGCTTTAATTACTATAATTCAAAACAAATTGCTTTACCGTATCGAAAACATCCGGTGTATCCAGTATAATAATGTTAGCTGAAGGTCTGTCTTGAAGGCAGACCTTTTTAATTCGAAATAAATTTGAGGTATAATAAAATGCGAATTGAAATCATAGGTGCAGGTGCAGTTGGTTTATTACTAGCAAGTTATTTTACGGAAAAGAAAATGGATGTATATATTGTCGGGAAACCATCAAAACAAAAGGTGAATACTGATTTTAAATATATACGTACAAATTTAGATCAATCTTTCACTACTATTCAATGTAAGTATATTTCGGCAGTTTCAAATAAAGCGGATTTAATAATCGTAGCTGTAAAATATGGACAACTTAATGAAGTGTATGCAAGTATGGAAGGTGTAAAAAACTCCATTCCTGTTTTGTTTGTGCAAAATGGATTGGCTCATTATGATGAAGCGCTTGCACTGAAAATGCAAAATATTGCGTTTTGCTCAGTTCAATTTGGTGCGCAGAAACTTTCGGAAACGCATGTTGCACATAAAGGTAATGGTGTGATGAAAGTTGCAGTAGCTAAAGGTGATAATGAAAAATTTGTTTTTTTAGAAAACCTTTCATCTCCACAGCTTCCTATCGTATTTGAGCGTGATGCAGAAGCAATGCTGATGGAAAAAGCGTTATTAAATTGTTTTATTAATCCCTTGACCGCAATTTTGAAAGTGAAGAATGGCCAATTAATCTCTGACAACAGTACTTTTTTGTTGTTGAAAAGTCTATACAGTGAAATAATATTTACATTTCCGCAATATGAAAGCACATTCCAATTTGATCAAGTTGTTGCACTATGTAAAAGGACGGCGGAAAACAATTCCTCCATGCTGGCTGACAGATTGGCTAATCGGAAAACGGAAATTGATACAATTACTGGTGCGGTCTTAAAAAAAGCAGAGCAAAATAATAAAAAAATGCCTATTTTACAGACGCTTTATTTACTCGTGAAAGCGTTTGAAGAGAGTGGTGAAAAAACGTGATCGTATTTCTTCAATTCGCGTTTGCGACAATTATTTTATGTCCGATCATTGCTTTTATCGCCGTAATGGCCGTTTGCCGTAAGCTTAGAATAAAAAAAAATAGAACAATTGGCTTAGCAGCGGATATAACGACATTCCTTTTATTTTTTTCAATTCCGATTGCGATGAGAGGACTGTGGGATATTGGAGTAATGATGCCAATGCTCATTATAGTGCTTGTTATTGCGATTATTTTTACATATATTGATTGGCGAACGAAGAAGGAGATTGAAATAAAGCCACTTTTAAGGAAAATTTGGCGTATTTATTTCCTGTTGTTCAGCTTCAGCTATTTCCTGATATGGATTGTTGGAATTACCCATTCGGTTATGGTATTTATGATGATAGATTAATTTGTGCTACTGCCTCTTTTTGCTTGTAGGTGAATGGCAAAAAGAAGAGTAAAGCATTTATAAGATTGTTTTAAAATTGAGTAAGAGAGAAGTAGAGGAGAATTTTCATGCAGCTAGAACAAATCCATTCCCCCGTGACGAATAAGCTATTGGAAGATTATTGGTCGGAACGTGCTAATATACATTCATTTTTTGAATACAAATATAATGTGGAATCTTTTGAGAAAAGAATCGAATATTTAAAGAACCGTTCGTACCGCTCAAAAGAATTAGCGCAAGTGATACGCAGTTATATGGAACAATACGGCTTATCGCAAAAAGCAAATCATTACTTAAATGAACTGGAGCAAGGTGCTGTAGTTGTAGTAGGCGGTCAGCAAGCAGGCTTATTAACGGGACCGCTTTATTCTGTTCATAAAGCGATCTCGGTCATTTTACTTGCCGAACAGCAACGAAAAGCTTTAAATACACCCGTCGTACCTATGTTTTGGATTGCTGGTGAAGATCATGACATCGAAGAGATAAATCATACGTACACAATGGTGAATGGAGAATTGAAAAAGCGTGGCTATAGTGAACGTTCTAAGCTGAAAAAAATGGCTTCTACGACTGAATTGAATGGCGAAGCCCTAGAGCAATTTATAGTCAATGTTTTTAAAGACTTTGGAGAAACACAATATACAGAGGATTTACTGAAAAATGTGTTGCGGCATGCAAATGATAGTAAAACATTTACTGACTTTTTCACATTATTGATGAATGATTTGTTTGAAAAGCATGGTTTATTAATGTTGGATGCTACATTTGAGCCGTTTAGACAATATGAAAAAATGTATTTTGCACAATTGGTGGAGCAAAATGAACAAATTGCGAAAGGTGTTTTTGCTCAAGAACAAAAGCTAGCTCAAGCAGGATACCCGAAGCCGATTGAAGCGACGGTGCAAAACGCGAATTTGTTTTACATTAGAGAAGGAGAGCGTTTTTTATTGGAACGCCAAAAAGACTTCTTCAAAAACAGTGCAGCTTCTGTAAAATTCTCGAAAGAGGAGCTGTTAGCTATTGCGAGCGAATCTCCTCAAAGTTTAAGTAACAATGTTGTAACACGTCCTTTAATGCAGGAAATGGCACTTCCAGTATTAGCTTTCGTTGGTGGTCCTGGTGAATTAGCCTACTGGGCAACATTAAAGCCTGCTTTTGAGACATTGCAACTGCAGATGCCGATTTTCGCACCGAGATTAAGTGTGACATTGGTTACTCGTCAAGTTGAGACATTGTTGAAGCAAAAAGAGCTATCGATAACGGATGTATTTACAAATAAATCTGAGCAAAAGATGAAAGAATTTGTGGAAAGCTTAAAAGATGACCGACTCAACATTTCCATTGAACAAATGAAGATGCAATTGCAACGTCAATATGAAGAGCTTACCGATTATTTACGAACTGAAAACTATCAGGGGGAAGATTTATTAGAAAAGAATAAAAATTACCATGAAAGACAATTCGATTATTTGAAAACGAAGCTCGAGAAGCAAAATATTGATAAGCATGAAACAGAAATCCGACACTACAAAACTATCCAAGCTTTATTATATCCAAATAACCAGTATCAAGAACGGTTTTATAACCCTTATTTATTCCTTAATACCTATGGTGAAACGTTGGTTGATGATTTATTGGAACTACCTATGAGTATTTCAGATCAGCATCATCTTATTGTCCTATAAGAAACAAGAGTTATCTCATGTGAAGATAACTCTTTTTTTGTGACTTTTTTCACCGAACGTATGTGTGAGAATATGCTCATTTACTTAATTTATTTTTATTGGTATTAGAAGTAATGAAATAAGTGGTGGAAAGTGGGGGGATGTGGTACATTATTTATTAAAGTGGGGTGAGTAGCATGTTCATGGGAGAATATCAACATTCTATTGATGCAAAAGGTCGAATGATTGTCCCTGCAAAGTTTAGAGAATCGCTTGGCGAACACTTTGTACTGACGCGTGGGCTAGATCAATGTATTTTTGGATATCCTATGGATGAATGGCGAAAACTCGAAGAAAAATTAAAAGATTTACCAATGACGAAAAAGGATGCTCGTGCCTTTGCACGGTTTTTCTTTTCGGGTGCAACAGAGGTAGAAGTGGACAAGCAAGGCCGAATTAACATTCCATCTACACTAATCGGGTACGCTAATCTTGAAAAAGAATGCGTTGTTTTAGGAGTATCGAGTAAAATTGAGATTTGGGCTAAAGATGCTTGGCAGCAATACTTTGATCAATCTGCTGAATCTTTTGGTGACATAGCAGAGAATTTAATTGGTTTTGATTTTTAACTACTAAGTAAGAGGTGCTTTAAAATATGTTCGATCATACAACTGTATTATTGAAAGAAACTGTTGATGGGTTGAACATCAATCCGGACGGTATTTATGTAGACTGCACATTAGGTGGTGCAGGACATAGTGAATACCTTGTACAGCAATTGTCAGAAAACGGCCGTTTGATCTGTTTTGATCAGGATACAATAGCCATTGAAAACGCTAAAGTACGGTTAGCCGATTATTTAGATCGTGTTATATTCGTACACTCAAATTTCCGCTATTTAAAAGAGGAATTACACAAACTGAATATACATCAAGTAGATGGAATTTTATATGATTTAGGTGTCTCATCACCACAACTTGATACACCAGAACGAGGATTTAGTTACCACCATGACGCGCCACTTGATATGCGTATGGACCAAACGGCAGAAATTAGTGCATATCATGTAGTGAATGAATGGTCTTACGAAAATCTAGTTCGTATTTTTTTCCGGTATGGAGAAGAAAAGTTTTCAAAACAAGTTGCGCGTAAAATTGAACAAGCTCGTGAAATTGCACCAATTGAAACGACAGGACAATTGGTAGAGCTTATTAAAGATGGTATTCCAGCTCCAGCACGTCGAAAAGGTGGGCATCCCGCAAAACGAATCTTCCAGGCAATTCGAATTGCTGTAAATGATGAGTTAGGTGCAGCAGAAGATTCATTAGTAGATGCAATCGATTTATTGGAAATTGGCGGTCGTATTAGTGTCATTACATTCCACTCATTAGAAGATCGTTTGACAAAAACTCTATTTAAAGAGGCTTCATCATTACCGGATTTACCTCATGGATTACCGGTTATCCCGGAACATATGAAACCTATTCTTAAATTAGTGACGAGAAAGCCGATTCTACCAACAGACGAGGAGTTAGCTGCGAATAATCGTTCACGTTCAGCAAAATTGCGCATCGCTGAAAAAATTAACGACAAAGGACGTGGGTAATAAATGGCATTAAGAGCTAGGCAAGTTTATGTTCAACAGCAGCCAGAACTACCTCAACATCAGCAGCAAGAACAAAGACAACCTGTCGTAAGAAAAAAGCCTAAATTAAAGTTTTTTTCTGTTCAGGAAAAGTTTTTGTTCGTAATCTTTACAGTCATAGTAGCATCTTTCGCTGTTTCCATATTACATACTCAAGGAGAAATCCAAACACTTAGTATGGAAATCCAATCAATTGAACGAGACATAGCAGAGGTAAATAACAATAATACTGATTTAAAAGTACAAGTAAGTGAACGCTCCACTCATCAACGTATTTGGGAAAAAGCGAAAGAACTCGGATTAACACTTAATGAGAAAAATGTGAAGGTAGTGCCGGGGGAATGAAAAAGAGAAGATTTCGTTACCAGTATGGAGCCTTTCTAATGTTTTTAATCTTTGGGGGGCTCTTTTTACTATTATATTGGCGCTTCGTTTCGATACAGGCTACAGGGGTAGTGAAAGGGCATGAGTTGGAAGCTGAAGCTTTAGCAAGGTACGAGACGGGTTATGTACTATCGGCAGACCGTGGGAAAATCCTAGATCGCAATGGAAATGTAATTGCTGAAGATACACTAAGTTATCGACTTGTTGCCGTGATTAATGAATCTGCAACAGAAAATAAAAATAACCCTCGCCATGTTGTAGATAAGGCGGAAACAGCCAAATTGTTAGCCCAGTTTATCCCGATGGATGAAGAAAAAATATTGGCTAGACTAACTCCAAAGTCTGGAGCAAACACATATCAAGTTGAATTTGGACTTGCCGGACGTGGAATCAGTCATGAAGTAAAAAAGAAAATTGAAGAACTTAAATTACCTGGGATTATTTTATATAGCGACAAAAAGCGCTATTATCCGAACGGTGCCTTCGCATCCCATCTAATCGGTTTTGCATTGCGCGAAACGGATGATAATGGAAATTCCTCTGTCGTAGGCAAAATGGGGCTTGAATCTATTTATAATGAGCAGTTAACAGGTAAAGATGGTAAATTGTCATACCAACGAGATGCTCGTAATTATTTATTGCCAAATAGCGATAAAATTATACAGGATGCACAAGATGGTAATGACATTTATTTGACAATCGATAAAACCATTCAAAATTTTTTGGATGAGGCGATGTCCCGTGTAAATGATCAGTACAAACCCCAGTCAATGGTTGCTGTCGTTGCAAATCCTAAAACAGGAGAGATATTGGCAATGTCACAACGGCCAACATTTAACCCGGATACACGTGAAGGATTGGATGGCAACTGGCTGAACGATGTGATAGAAAACACGATTGAGCCAGGTTCTACTTTTAAAGCATTTACGGTTGCAGCAGCAATCGATTCTGGAAATTGGTACCCGAATGCCGAATACCAGTCGGGCCAGTATAAAGTTTATAAAGATACTATCCGTGACCACAATCGGTATGGATGGGGGAAAATCTCCTATTTGGTAGGCTTTCAACGCTCATCAAATACAGCAATGACAAATTTGCTTGATATTATGGGATGGGAAACGTACGAGAGCTATATTAAGGAATTTGGCTTCGGACAAAAAACGGGTATTGACCTTCCAAATGAAGCAAGTGGAATTATTAACTCCCGTTATCCTTTGGAAAAGTATACAACAACATTTGGACAAGGCTCTACAGTTACTCCAATTCAGTTAATTCAAGGAATAACTGCAATTGCGAATAACGGTGAAATGATGCAACCATATGTCATTGATAAAATAGTAAATCCAAATACAGGTGAGATTGTAGTAGATTCTGAGCCTACAAAAAAAGGACAACCCATTTCTGCAGATACAGCAAAAAAAGCAAGGGAGCTTTTAGCTTCTACTGTTTATGGGGAAGCAGGTAATGCGAAACGTTTCCAAATTGAAGGTTATAAAGTAGCCGGAAAAACGGGAACAGCGCAAATGCCTAAAGCAAGTGGTGTAGGTTATGACTGGGGGAAAAATGAATTCCTTTATTCATTTTTAGGAATGGCACCTATGGAAGACCCGGAGCTAGTTATGTTTATATCCGTAGCGAAACCCAAACTTGCAGATACAGAAATCGGTTCTGATCCTGTATCCCAAGTATTTAACTCTGTGATATTAAATAGTTTGAAATACATGAATATAAATCCAGCAGACGTAGCTGAAGTGCAAACGAGCAAAATTGAGAATTATATAGGACAACAAACTGACTCGGTAATGACCAAACTACAGGCAGAAGGGCTACAACCGGTATTAATCGGTCAAGGGGGAGAAATCTCAGAACAGTTTCCGGCTGCCGATACTTCGTTAACAAAAGGAAGTATTGTATTTTTAAAAACAAATGGCGACATAACGGTACCTTCATTTGAAAGTTGGTCTTTACGTAATCTACTTGTCTATAAATCATTGTCAAAACTGCCGATTGAAATTGTCGGTGAAGGGTATGTAGAAAGTCAGAGTATATCCCAAGGGACAGTAATTGTTGACGATGCACCAATCGTAGTAAAGCTTAAAACACCTGAAGAGAAACATTCGACACCACCAGCAGAAGATATGGAAATGGTAGACGAAGAAATTGAAGAAGAACTTCCACAAGATTAGAGAGAGTTGAATACAAACTTCATTTATAACATACGCTATTTTAGGTGAGGTGTCATAATATGAAGTGGGTAACAACGAAATCAAAAAAACGCTTAACATGGATCGCCATCGCACTAGTAGTATACGGCGTGGCGATTTTTGTTAAGTTAGTGTCCGTTCAAGTGATTCAGTACGATAAGCTTTCGACAATGGCGAAAGAGAATTGGGACCGGGAAATTCCATTCCATGCGGAGCGAGGGAAAATTACCGATCGAAACGAAGAAGTCATCGTTTCGAATGAATTAGCGCCAACGTTGTACTTCATGCCATCGCAAAACGAAGATAAAGAATATGTAGCAGATGCCATTTCTAAAGTGCTGAACAAAGATCGTGCCAAAATTTTAAAAAGATTAGAGCAACGTATTTCTTTAGTGAAAATAGCACCAGAAGCAAAAAATATTTCATATGATCAAGCAGTGGCAATCCAACAAATGCAAATTCCAGGCTTGTACAGTGGAGTTGATTATGTGAGGTCCTATCCGCATGGGAACTTATTGGCGCGTTTTTTAGGTTTTACAGGTGTTGATAATCAAGGGCTAGCAGGAATTGAATACGAATATAATGAATTATTAAAAAGCTCGAATGCAGCAATTCGATTATTTACTGATGCAAAAGGAAATACGTTAGAACATGTAGATGATGAATGGAAAAACGGTAAGGATGGAGCAACAATCCAGCTGACAATTGATTTAAAGCTCCAAAAGATTGTTGAACGGGAATTGTCGCAGGCAATGGTGGAATACGATGCTGATCAGGCGCTGGCTATTGCCATGAATCCGAACAGTGGGGAAATACTGGCACTTGCTTCTTTCCCGACGTATGATCCAACCAAGTTTTCGGAAGTGGATCCAAGTATATACAATCGTAATCTTCCAGTATTTATGTCGTATGAGCCAGGTTCAACATTTAAAATCATTACTCTAAGTGCGGCTATTGAAGAAGGCGTTGTAGATATGGAACATGACCATTTTCATGACGCAGGCTATACGATGGTTGAAGGAGCACGTTTACGCTGCTGGAAACGTGAGGGACATAAAGACCAAACGTTTTACGAAGTTGTCCAAAACTCCTGTAACCCTGGATTTGTCGAGCTTGGTCAACGAATCGGCTCGGATAAATTACTCGATTATATCCATCGATTTGGATTTGGTAAAAAAACAGGTTCTAATATAGCAGGAGAATCTTCAGGAATACTGTTTTCAAAAGAGGCATTTGGTCCGGTAGAGCACGCTACTACGTCCTTTGGTCAAGGTGTTTCCGTAACGCCAATCCAACAAATGCAGGCTGTTGCAGCAGCTGTTAATGGCGGCACACTATATAAACCATATACTGTAGCGAAAATTTTGGATGGAAATACCAATGAAGTGATTATGGAGCAGAAACCTGAAGTGAAAGCACAGGTAGTTAGTGAGGAAACCTCGGAGAAAGTTCGTCATGCTTTAGAGCTAGTTGTAGCGAAAGGTTCCGGTCGTCAAGCTTTCCGGGATGGATTACGTATTGCAGGAAAAACTGGGACTGCCCAAAAGGTTGAAAATGGCCGTTATAAGGATGGAGATTATATCGTTTCTTTCATCGGTTTTGCACCTGCGAATGATCCGGAAATTATTGTTTATGTAGCGGTAGATAACCCGAAAAGTTCATTGCAGTTTGGTAGTGTAATTGCTGCACCGATTGTCGGGCGTATTATCGAAGACGCGGCACCACTGTACAATATAGAAAAGCAAGAGAATCAAATAGAACGAAACTACGTTTGGGGCGATGAATTGACAGAGCGCATACCAAATTTTGTTGGGTTGACAAAGGAAAAGGTTATACCGAATTTGTATCCTTATAGAATTCAATGGCATGGAGAAGGAAATGAAATAATCGAGCAAGTTCCACCGCCTGATAGCCAGATTCTTCAAACCGACATTGTTCATTTATATTTAGGAAATTAAATTGGATTTCAGCCTTTTAAAATTCATCTAAAACAACTATTATAGTGAGGGTTGTTTTTTCACAATAACATATCAGATACAAACCGTTGAAAAATCAAACGATCCATCATATCCAGACAGAAGTTTTAAAGGAGATATATTATGACATTATCAACAACATTGACCATACTTTTTTCATCATTTTTATTGACGGTCATTTTAGCACCAATGGGTATACCGCTTTTACGAAGATTGAAGTTCGGGCAAAGCATACGAGAAGAAGGACCTCAATCCCATATGAAAAAAGCTGGGACACCTACAATGGGTGGATTAATTTTCTTATTAGCTATTATAATTTCGACAATTGTTGTCGCAATAATTTTTGACTTATTTACAACACAAACGGTTGTACTATTACTTGTTTTAGTTGGATTTGGGGTAATTGGCTTTTTGGATGATGGATTAAAAGTTATTTTTAAACGTAATTTAGGATTAACTTCACTACAAAAGTTAATTGGCCAAATCGCAATTGCGATCGCAGCATTCTTACTGTTACGTTTAGGATCTTTTGACACATCTGTAGGTATTCCATATACAGATATATCCATAGACTTAGGAATCTTGTATGTAGGTTTCTTAATTTTTTGGTTAGTAGGGTTTTCAAATGCAGTCAATCTAACAGATGGCTTAGACGGACTTGTATCAGGTACGGCTTCCATCGCGTTTGCAGCATTCGGTGTGATTGCACTGTTTAATGAGCAGGCCGATATTGCGCTATTTGCATTTGCTGTAACAGGTGCTCTACTTGGCTTTTTAATTTTCAATGCAAACCCGGCAAAAGTATTTATGGGTGATACAGGATCTCTTGCGCTTGGTGGTGCATTGGCAATGATTTCTGTTTTAGTAAAGCAAGAGCTGTTGTTATTATTAATCGGTCTTGTATTCGTCATTGAAACATTGTCGGTTATTTTACAGGTAGGAAGTTATAAACTTCGTAAAAAACGTATTTTTAAAATGAGTCCTATTCATCATCATTTTGAATTATCAGGATGGTCTGAATGGAAAGTAGTTATTGTATTTTGGTCGACTGGTTGTGTCGTAGCACTTATAGCAGTTTTAGCGGAGGCGTTATTATGAGGGAGTATGAAGGATTGCAATCAAAAAAAGTACTAGTGTTAGGTTTAGCAAAAAGTGGAGTTGCGGCAGCTGAGCTACTTCATCAATTAGGAGCATTTGTAACAGTAAATGATGCAAAACCATTTGATGCAAATCCCGAGGCGCAAGAGCTATTATCAAAAGGAATTACGGTGATTTGCGGACGGCATCCAGAGGATTTGTTGGATGAAGGGTTTGAACTTGTCGTTAAAAATCCAGGTATTCCCTATACAAACCCGATTATTGCAGATGCTATTGAAAAGGGTTTGCCAGTCATTACAGAAATGGAACTTGCTTATTTAGTAAGTGAAGCACCTTTCATCGGTATTACGGGTTCAAATGGTAAAACGACGACAACGACTTTACTTTATGAAATGTTAAAAGCTGGTCAGTTAAAGCCGTTAATTGCCGGGAATATCGGAACTGTGGCTTGTGGCGTTGCAGCAGAAGCAAGTGAGGATGAAGTTATTGTAACTGAATTATCCTCGTTCCAATTAATGGGTACACGTACTTTCCGACCACACATTGCCATTTTAACAAATCTTTATGAAGCCCATTTAGATTATCATGGGACATTTGAGGAATATGCAGAAGCTAAATTTGGTGTAACACGCAATCAAACGAGCGATGACTATTTTATTTATAATGCGGATCAGCAAATTGTTGCTGAATATACAAGTAAGTCAAAAGCTCAACTAATACCTTTCACTACAAAAGGCCGATCAGATCATGGCATTAGTGCAGATGAAAAAAATATTTACTGGTACGGAGAAGCGATATTAAGTCGTGAACAAATTGTATTACCCGGTGATCATAATTTAGAAAATATTTTATGTGCCGTTGCGGCCGCTAAGCTGCAAAACTGTCCGATTGAAGCGATTCAGGAAGTACTTGCAACCTTTGCAGGTGTTCGCCACCGTACACAATTTGTACGAGAATGGCAAGGGCGAAAAATTTATAATGATTCAAAGGCAACGAATGTACTCGCAACAAAAAGCGCTTTAGCAGCCTTTAACAGTCCAATTGTTTTGTTGGCCGGTGGATTGGATCGTGGGCATTCATTTGAAGAGCTTCGTAAGGAAATGACACGCGTAAAAGCAGTTGTCGCATTTGGGGAAACTGCACTTCGCTTAATTGAATTTGCAAAGTCATGTGGCATTACAAATATCGTACGTGCAATTGATGTAGAGGATGCAGTCGGTTACGGGGCAAAAATATCTGAGGAAGGTGACATCATTTTATTGTCACCTGCATGTGCAAGTTGGGATCAACATGCGAGCTTTGAAATTCGTGGCGACTTATTTATTGATCGTGTTATGAAACTTTCATAAGAAAGGATAGTTACACTGTCGCAAAAGTTACAACAATATTTTTTTATAAGTGCAATCGTTTTGTCGATTATAGGTATAGTCTTTATTTTTTCTGCTGGTACATATTGGGGTAATGTTCACTATACTGGACAAACCCCATTTTACCAAAAGCAGGCCATTTATTTTATTATTGCGCTATTTATTTGCATAGCAATGATGAATTGGGAATTATTAAGAAGTCAAAAAATATGGGGTATGCTCTATATTGTCTCGTTAGTGTTACTTGTTGCAGTAATGATTCCTGGTATCGGAATCGTTAGAAATGGCTCACAAAGCTGGATTGGCATAGGTCCATTAACTGTTCAACCTGCTGAAATCGCCAAAGTGACCACAATTATTTATATTAGCGCATTGTTATCACAGCGGAAATCGTATGAACGAATTGTTCAATGGAAACATTTTATGATTTTAATGATTCCATCCGCTCTTATTATGCTACAACCGGATTTTGGTGCTGTATTCATTTTAGTCGTCGTCGTTTTAATTGTATTTTTTATTGCTCAATATCCGTTACGCCTATATGTCGTTCTAATAAGTCTAGGAATGGCTGGATTGGTCGGGTTAATCATTGCCGCCCCATACCGGCTAAAACGTATTGAAGCATTTATCAATCCATGGGCCGATCCTTTGGGTAGTGGATTCCAGGCAGTACAATCCTTATTTGCAATAGGTCCCGCAGGATTATTTGGACATGGCTTATTAAAAAGCAGACAAAAGTATTTATATTTACCAGAACCGCAGAATGATTTTATTTTCGCAATTATTTTAGAAGAAATCGGACTTGTTGGTGGAATGGGACTACTGCTTATTTTTGCGTGCTTTTTAGTATTTGGTTATCGATTGGCTTTACAGTGTGATCATGTTTTTCACTTTTATGCAATATGCGGATTAACAACGATGATTGCTGTCCAGGCAGGTCTTAATATCGGGGTTGTCATTAATTTATTACCCGTAACAGGTGTAACATTGCCATTTATAAGCTATGGGGGGACTTCGTTAGTCGTAATATGGGTTACCGTAGCGCTCATTTTGAATCTTTCAAATGATAAAAGAAAGGAGTAGACAGATGATGGAAAAGATAATCGATATTACAGAGCGCGTACCTACTATGAAAAAACGTAGAAGACGCCGTACAAATTTAAAATTTCTTGCATTAGTTACGGTATTTCTTTTCGTCATCATGATACTTCTTTATTTTCAATTACCTTATAGTGATATTAAAAAAATCAATATAAAGGGTGCACAACTTAAAGAAGACACATTTTATATTGAACAGACGAATCTAAATATTGATGATTCCTTATGGGGATTTAAAATTCCGGATGTGCAGCAAAAGATTGCTCAGCATGAATGGGTAAAGTCTGTAGAGGTACGACGGAAGTTTTTAAATGAAGTTGAAATCACTGTCGAGGAATGGCAAAAAGTTGCCTATATATCAAAGGATGGGGAATTTTACCCCATGCTTGATAATGGGGTTGTTTTTAATGAACCCAATGCAATTGTTCCAATCGATGCGCCAATTTTTTTGAAATTTGAAGATGAGTCTTTACGGAAAAAGTTATTAAAGGAGCTTGCAAAATTGAAGCCTGAGGTATTGTCACTTATATCTCAAATCAATGCAAACCCTTCCGAAGCCGATCCCTATTCGATAACGCTTTATATGAATGATGGTTATGAAGTTCGGGCAGATGCGAATACTCTAGCCGAAAAGCTCAATTACTATCCGTCAATCGTTGCCCAAATCGAAAATGAGGAAGCATTTGAAAAAGGGGTTGTAGATATTGAAGTTGGTTCTTACTACAGACCTTTTTCAGATGAATATTCTTTAGTTGACAAGGATTCAGAAAACCTGGATCTAAATGATGAAGGCAGTGCGGAGGTCGAAGAAGGGGGGCAACTGGAAGTAGAAAATGATGAATAGCGAAAACAACAACAAAAAACAACCTAAGAAAAAATCAATATTGTTGTCTCGTAAATATATTGCTTTACTAATAGTATGTATAATAACCGGTTTTATAATCGGTTTTTCTTATAATTTATCAAAGGACAAGCGTACGCTAAGTTCTGCCTCTCCACAATTTGAGCAAGAAAATCAATATAGGGAAGATTTAATTGCAAAAAAGGAACGCAACAAAGAGTTGGCAGAGGAACTTGCGCAATTGGAAGATAAAATTCGTGCATATGAAAAGCAATTTTCCTCTAATGAGGCTCAATATGAACAAAATCGGCAGGATGCAGAACAATTACGATTATTATTAGGGTTATCGGCTGGAGTAGGACAAGGCATTAAAGTTACGCTTCGAGATGGTGATTATAATTCCAATACAACGAATCCAAATGAGTATATTGTTCACGAAAGTCACATATTTAAATTATTAAATGAGCTGAAAATTGCTGGGGCTGAGGCCATATCAATAAACGGACAGCGGTTAAAACCGAATTCGTATATTATTTGTAACGGACCGGTTATTACGGTCGATGGGCAACAGTATCCAGCACCATTTGTAGTAGAAGCAGTAGGTAACCAAGAGGTGTTAGTCTCCTCGTTGGAATTGTCAGGTGGGGTATTTGACCAGTTGATCAATGAACAAATTGTCGTGACTGTAGAAAAAAGCGACTTAATAGAAATGAAAACTATCAGCGATGAGTAAGGCATAATATCGGAGGGAAGATGATGACGAAAAAAATGTACCGTAATATTACGATGATCTCGTTCATCATTGGCTTTATGCTGGCGGTGCAATACAACACTGTTCAAAGCCCGGCTGAACGTAACACAGTAGATATATGGGAAATACGTCAACAACTTTCAGTGGAACAGGAGCGGCATTCAGAGCTTCTGACAGCAATTAGCGACCTGTCTGAAACAGTAAGTAAATACGAAGATAAGGAATTTAATAATCCTGAAATTTTATTAGAACAAACAGTAAATAATTTAAAAGAGCGTGCAGGTATTTTACCAATAAGCGGACCAGGTTTGACATTGAGCGTCGAACCTTCACAGGAGCTAATAGACTTTGGTTATGAAATCAAGCCTGTATCCCCTGAATTATTAATTCGCCTTGTTAACGATTTATACCGTAGTAATGCACATGCAATTGAAATTGATGACAAAAGGTTGACCTATAATACCGCCATTCGTGATATTAACGGACAAACAACTATAAATAGTGAGCCGATAGGGGAAACTAATATAGAAATAAATGTGATAACACCCACTTATGAGCAAGCTGAAAAGTTAAAGAATCATTTATTGGCTTCTTCATTTCAGGATGAATTCTACATCGACAATCTTGTATTGACAATTCATGAAGCAGAAAAAAATGTACGAATAAACTCAGTCGTAACCGTACAAAAAAGTAATTATTTAACTGAGAAATAGAAGGGGATGCGAATATGTGGTTACCACTTTTAGGACTTATATTTGGTGTGGTATTGGGTATTTTAACAGATATTCAAATTCCATCTGTCTATGAAAACTATTTATCAATTGCTGTACTAGCTGCTCTCGATACGATGGTCGGCGGAATTCGCGCACAATTACAACAAGTATATGACGATAAAGTATTTATTTCAGGGTTTTTCTTTAATATAATTTTAGCAGCAGGATTGGCTTTTTTAGGCGTTCATATAGGTGTAGATTTGTATTTAGCTGCAATTTTTGCCTTTGGAGTACGACTATTTCAAAATATTGCGGTAATTCGCAGGCTGATTTTGACAAAATTTGAAAATAGAAAACATAATAAGTAGGAAAACTCATAACAATCACGTTAAAATATCATTACAATTTATCGTTTTACTTAGACAATCATGTAAATTTACAATAGAATAAACTATAGGAGTAATCGAAGGAGGTGCAGAAGTTGAATCATCAAGAAATATATGTCTCGCTCGATATTGGATCCTCTTCTATAAAGGTCCTAATCGGAGAAATGAACGATGATCAATTGCACGTAATTGGTGTAGGTCATGTGAAATCAACTGGTATAAGAAAAGGTGCAATTGTTGATATAGATGCAACTGTACAATCGATAAAAAAAGCTGTGGACCAAGCAGAACGAATGACTGGTATAAAAATAGAGGAAGTAGTGCTCGGTGTACCAGCAAATCAAACCATTTTACAGCCTGTAAAGGGAGTAGTGGCGGTAAATGGTGAAGACCGTGAAATTACGGATGATGATTTGGCACGGGTAATTGACTCTGCACAAGTTATGTCGATTCCACCAGAGCGAGAGCTAGTAAACTTAATTCCTAAACAATTTATAGTAGATAACTTGGATGAAATTAAGGACCCGCGCGGAATGATTGGTATTCGCTTAGAGATGGATGCAACGATGATTACAACCTCAAAGACGCTTGTACATAATGTATTAAGATGTGTAGAACGTGCAGGTTTGCAAATTCGTGAAATTTATTTACAACCATTGGCAGCAGGAAACTTTGCGCTAACGGAAGACGAGAAAAACCAAGGAACGGCTTATATAGATTTAGGTGGCGGCTCCACAACGGTTGCTGTATTCCAGGATGGTTTACTGAAGAATACGGCAGTTATACCAGTCGGTGGAGATCATATTACAAAAGATTTATCGATTGTACTAAAAACACCTACTGAACAAGCTGAAAAAATTAAAAAGCAGTATGGACATGCTTTTTATGATGATGCTTCAGATGAGCAACTATTTGATGTACCTGTTGTTGGAACAGATACAACAGATCAATATAGCCAACGCTATATCTCGGAAATTATCGGTGTACGTTTAGAAGAGTTATTTGAATTAGTTTTAGATGAATTAGCTCGAATGGGTGTACAGGATTTACCTGGTGGTATAGTGATTTCTGGTGGAGTAGCACAGCTGGAGGGCATTGCCCAACTGGCACGTCAAATTATGCTGACGCGAGTTCGTATTTATACGCCTGATTATATCGGTGTTCGTGAACCGGCCTTTACAACTTCGGTTGGTTTAATACGATACGCAAATGCAGAAGACGATTTTTACGGAAGAAGTGAGCCGGTAGACCCTTCTTCATATGTAGCACCTTATCCTACTCAATCAACTCCTTCTAAAAAACAAGCAAATGGGCCGGAGAGAGTAGAAAGCGCAAATAAAGTAAGTGTGATTGATCGCGCAAAAAACCTATTAAACAAATTTTTCGATTAATACGAAAATGAATGACGTGAATAATTAGGAGGAGAAGTGTATGTTAGAATTCGAAACGGATATGGACCAATTAGCCGTTATTAAAGTAATCGGCGTTGGTGGGGGCGGTAACAATGCTGTCAACCGCATGATAGAGCATGGTGTACAAGGTGTAGATTTTATTGCTGTTAATACAGATGCACAAGCTTTAAATCTATCAAAAGCAGAATATAAATTACAGATTGGCGGAAAATTAACGCGAGGACTTGGCGCAGGTGCCAATCCGGAAGTAGGAAAAAAAGCCGCTGAAGAAAGCCGTGAGCAGCTGGAAGAAGTATTGCGCGGAGCAGATATGGTATTCGTAACTGCTGGAATGGGCGGAGGTACAGGTACAGGTGCAGCACCAGTAATCGCTTCTATTGCACGTGATTTAGGTGCATTAACAGTAGGTGTTGTAACACGTCCATTCACATTTGAAGGCCGTAAACGTCAAACTCAGGCTATTGGCGGGATTACTTCTATGAAGGAAGCCGTTGATACATTAATCGTGATACCAAACGATAAATTATTACAAATTGTTGATAAATCAACACCGATGCTGGAAGCCTTCCGTGAGGCGGACAATGTATTGCGTCAAGGTGTACAAGGTATTTCGGATTTAATCGCTACACCTGGTTTAATCAACCTGGACTTTGCTGACGTGAAAACAATCATGTCTGATAAAGGTTCGGCATTGATGGGTATTGGTATTGCTGCTGGTGAAAACCGTGCAGTAGAAGCAGCGAAAAAGGCCATTTCTTCTCCATTGCTTGAAACATCGATCGATGGAGCAAAAGGCGTTATTATGAACATCACAGGTGGTACGAACTTAAGTTTATTTGAAGTTCAGGAAGCAGCAGATATCGTACAATTAGCTTCAGATGAAGAGGTTAATATGATTTTCGGTTCTGTTATTAATGACAACTTAAATGATGAAATAATTGTTACTGTAATCGCAACAGGGTTCTCTGACGACTTTATTGTCCAAAAACCACAGCCTGTGCGTCCGTCAATTGGAGCGCGCCAACAAGCTGCGACACAACAGCAACCTTCACGTATGCAAGAACCGGTACAACAGGAAGCGCCGCGTCAACAGCAGCAACAACAACAGCAAACAAACTATCAACAGGATGATGCGCTGGATATTCCGACGTTTTTACGTAATCGTCGCAATCGCTAATTATCAATCCAATATACAATATAAAAGCTAGTTTAACGTTTCGAAATGGAAACGTTAAGCTAGCTTTTTTTGTCGAATGCTTTTGAATGAAGTAATACTATGTCATACGATTATTGGGTTTTACTGCAACGGTTAGACAAAAATCTCGCATTTGCTTTGATAATCTTGTTTTAGGAGGACAATACATGTATGCAGAATGGATTCTTTTAATGAACTTTTTAATGAATCTCGTATTACTAAAATTTACAGCAACTATGACTAACGCCATCATTCCAATTTGGAGATTAATTTTAGCAGCCTTTTGTAGTGCGATGATTGCTGTGTTATTTATGGGAAACATCTTTATGTTACTTGTAAGTTTCATCTTACTATTAGGTATTGCTTTTTCATTTAAATGGAAAATATTTTATGAGCAAGGCAAGTGGATATTGATTGCTACTTTGCTCGCTGGTGGATTATTAACAGCATTACAGCCATTTTTGCTTGCATCTCCATTTTTCGCATATATTTTTATATGTTTCGGCATAGTATGTATTAGTTTGACAGTAATGAGAAAAGGCTGGTTTCAAAAATTGCAGCAAGTTGCACAAAGTCGTTATGTGACAACTAGTAAAGTTGAATTACTGGATATGCAATTAGAGCTATTAACGTATATCGATACAGGGAATGAATGCACGGAACCTTTTAGCCAAGCACCCGTACATTTTATTTCATTTAAAACCGTTCAATCTATGTTATCCGAGGAGTTTAACAAATGTTTGCTTGCATGGAACGAACAGGAGCCTTACTCATTGACAATGTTTTCAAAAGAAGTACAAAAACGAATACGTATAGTTCCGATTACCACGGTACAAAAAGGCACAGTACTTGTACCAGCTTTCCGTGCCTCGATTAGTGTTGGCGATAAAGCGTATTCAAACCACTATGTTGTTTTTACGAAAAATGATGCGCGCTTTCCGCAAAATGCCCAAATGATTGCACATGTGTTTGTCCTAACGAATTAATAAGGGAGGATCGATATTGCTTAAAAAAATTCAATCGATAATTTTAAACATACTGAGCTACTTTAGAAGAAAAAAAGGGACATACTATATAGGGGGACATGATTCATTGCCTATTCCATTAACTAGAGAAGAAGAAGTTGTCGTAGTCGAAGCCTTTATGAATGGTGACTTGCATGCCAGAGATATGTTAATTGAAAGAAATTTACGTTTAGTCGTTTATATTGCAAGACGTTTTGATAATACTAGCACACCGATAGAGGATTTAATTAGCATAGGTTCAATTGGGCTTATTAAGGCAATTGAAACATTTAATTTAGATAAAAATATAAAATTAGCCACATATGCATCACGCTGTATTGAAAATGAAATTTTAATGCATCTACGTAAGACGAGCCGTATGAAAGGCGAAGTTTCCTTTGATGAGCCGTTAAATGCTGATGCAGATGGCAATGAATTATTACTATCAGACATACTAGGTACTGAGGAACATATTATTACATTAGACGTAGAACGTAAAATTGAACGTCAGCACATGTTCAATGCCATTAATCAACTAACTCCAAGAGAAAAATACATTATGGAATGCCGTTTTGGATTAAACGGGAAAGACGAAATGACGCAAAAGGAAGTAGCAGATCATTTAGGCATATCGCAATCATATATCTCTAGATTAGAGAAAAAAATCATTTTAGATTTACGGGAATATTTAAACGAACCAATTGCATAAGATGGTTAATTTTGGCGCGCATAGCAATGGACAATTCGGACAAAATGATTGAAAAGACAAAAGACAATCAAGTTCGGAAGGTGAAGTTGTATGCGTACAAAAGTGGAATTATGTGGTGTAGATACATCAACATTACCAGTACTAAAGCCAGATGAAATGAAAGATTTATTTATCCGATTACAGCAAGGGGAATTGGTTGTTCGTGAGCAATTGGTATTTTGCAATCTACGGTTAGTGCTCAGCATTGTCGGTCGCTATGCATATCGTGGTGAACAGGCGGATGATTTATTTCAGGTAGGTTGCATTGGCTTAATGAAAGCAATTGATAATTTTGATTTAAAGCATAATGTCCGATTTTCGACATATGCTGTACCGATGATTATGGGAGAAATTCGCCGTCATTTAAGGGATCACCATGCATTGCGTGTTTCCAGATCACTGCGAGATATTGCATACAAAGCGATGAAAGCGAAGGAGCAATTTATTGCAGAAAATTTAACAGAGCCAACTATCGAGCAATTAGCTCATGCTATTGAGATGAAAAAAGAAGATGTACTATTTGCACTGGATGCAATTCAGGACCCGATGTCATTGCAGGAGCCTATTTATTCTGATGGCGGTGATGCTATATTTATGATCGATCAGATCAAAGATAAAGTGACGGAGGAACATTGGGTCGGTTCAATCTCACTGCAAGAAAGCATGAAAAAATTAAATAGTAGACAAAAAATGATTATAGAAAAACGCTTTTTCTTAGGTGAAACACAAACTGAAATTGCCCAATCTTTAGGTATTTCACAGGCTCAGATTTCAAGATTGGAAAAAAGTGCAGTAGAAATGATGAAACGTGATTTTCGTTAAATAGATAGAAATGATGAGGGACTGTCCAACTTGTAGGGCTGTCCTTTTATTCTATATTCAAATACTTTATTCGAAAGTAATTTAAATTTCAAAGAGAGGATGGAGGAATGCGTTTTTCAACCGTTCAGGAGAAGGAAATTATTGAAGCGACAAGTGGAAAATTTATAGGGTATATTGTGGACGCAGAAGTGGATGAAAAGGAAGGGGTCATCACGGCCTTTATAATATCTCCTCCAAAAAAGTTTTACCATTTATTTCAAGGGGAAGAGTTAGTAAAGAAGATTGCTTTTAGTCATATACTCACAGTTGGGAAAGATGTTATATTAGTGAAATCATACGATGATTAGTTCACCCTATTCATTGAAAATTCCAGTGTGCCTTGATACAATGTAAGAAACTATTGTTGTAAAGTTGGGAAAAAAGTGGCGAAAATCGAAGAAAATCTATTAAATATTCAAAATCAAATAGTAAACGCTAAACAACGAGCAAATACAGATCAAACAGTAAATATTATCGCAGTGACAAAAGAAGTAGATATCGCTCGTACTAAAGAGGCTATAGAAGCCGGGCTAACAAACTTGGGAGAAAATCGCCCTGAAGGCTTAATGAATAAATTACAATCTATAAATTCAAATGTCTCCTGGCATTATATTGGCTCCCTGCAGACGAGAAAAGTTAAACAAGTCATCAATGATATCGACTATTTACATTCACTTGATCGTTTAAGCTTAGCTGAGGAAATTGAAAAAAGAGCTACAAAAGCTGTGAAATGTTTTATACAAGTGAATGTTTCGGGAGAGGAATCGAAACATGGCTTAACGAAGCAGCAAGCGCTGGATTTTGTGAAGCAACTTGAGCAATTTTCAAAGATTATAGTAGTGGGTTTAATGACAATGGCTCCTTTTACAGAAGACGAAACCGTTATAAGACAAGTGTTTAAACAGTTAAAACAATTGCAACAGGAAATGTCACAATTGAACATACCAAATGTACCTTGTACTGAATTATCGATGGGCATGTCAAATGACTACGAAATTGCAGTTGAAGAAGGGGCGACATTTGTTAGGATTGGAACAGCTCTTGTTGGTTAAGGAGGGTTTAATGTGAGCATTAAAAACATTTTTGATAAATTCTTCTATTTAGAAGAATTGGAAGAAGAATATGATCAAGCTCAAACGCAAACATCGCAAAAACAAGTACCAAAAGCTGTACACAGTGATTCACAGCAATATTACCAGGATTCAGGGCAAAAACAACAACCACAACTCATTCAAAATCGAATGAAAAAGGAGCGTAAAATGCAACAGCAACCACCACGCAATGAAGTTGTTACGCAAAATCATAACAATGTTGTGAGCTTACAGGCTGCATCGTCATCAAAAAATTCAAAACTTGTTTTAATAGAGCCTAGAGTATATGCTGAAGCGCAGGATATCGCGGAACATTTAAAAAACAAGCGCGCTACCGTAGTTAATTTACAACGAATCGATCGTGACCAAGGGAAACGAATTATCGATTTTTTAAGTGGAACAGTGTATGCTTTAGGTGGAGATATTCAACGTATTGGAAATGATATTTTCTTATGTACACCAGAAAATGTAGAAGTATCCGGAGAAATTTCTAATTTAACGTTTGAGTAATTAAATTTTGTGAGGTAAAAAAATGATTATATTTTCAATTGTACAAACAGCATTTCTTGTGTATCGTTTTATGCTGATTGGTTACATATTAATGTCTTGGATTCCAGCGCTACAAGATTCAGCCGTGGGTCGTTTCCTTGAAACAGTATGTGAACCGTATTTAGGATTCTTCCGTAAGTTTATTCCACCGATTGGCATGATTGATATATCACCAATTGTAGGTTTATTTGCATTAGTATTTATTGAGCGCGGCGTTTATAGCGTACTAGCATTTTTCTTATAATATAGTTGCAAGAACTCCTGCCAATGTAGGAGTTTTCTTTATTTTAATAATGAAATATACAATTAATGTTTTAACGAGAAGTTTAATTTAAAAGAAAAGTGGAAAAAATAGAAAGATATTCTATAAGAAAGTAGGCATAATGATGGAGCATTTAATACAACATTTCCGCAAAGATGAGCAACCATTTATTGAGCAGGTAATCGGTTGGCAACGTGAAGTAGAGGATCGTTACGCCCCAAAGCTGACTGATTTTTTAGATCCGCGACAACGATTTATCGTGCAATCCATCATTCAGCAATCGGAAGATCTTCAAGTGTTTACAGAAGGAGTTTTTGAAGAGGCAGAGCGCAAGCGCATGTTGATTGCCCCTTCCTATTTACAGCCGGAAGAATCAGATTTTCAAATAGAAGTTTATTCGTTAAGTTATCCATCAAAATTCGTGCAGCTCCGCCATCCTGATGTATTAGGTGCACTTTTGTCCATTGGCTTGGATCGTGGAAAGTTTGGGGATATACGACTTAGTGAAAATACCGTACAATTTGCATTGGCGACAGAAATAGCTGATTATGTAAGAGCAAATTTATCGGGAATTGGCAAAGTAAAGGTGCATGCGGAAGTAGTAAACCCTGATACACCATATATTCTAAATGAGGAACAATGGAGTGAAAGTTCACACACAGTATCTTCGATGCGTTTAGATGTTGTACTTGCAACAATTACAAATATTTCACGTCAAAAGTCGCAAAGTTTAATTCAGGCCGGCAAAGTGAAAGTAAATTGGACAGTGCGTGAAGCGGTTGCCTTCGAATTACAGGAAGGGGATATTATTTCTGCGCGCGGCTATGGACGCATGAAAGTCATTATGACAGAAGGGCGAACGAAAAAAGATAAAATACGTTTGCAAGTAGGACGTTTAGAGCAAAAAGTATAAATTTTCAACTGTTTTTGGGGAAATATGATGTTATTCATTAGAGAAACGATTATAATACTCTTAAGAACATACGTAAAAAAAGGAGAGTAGAACGATATGCCATTATCCCCTCTTGATATACATAATAAAGAATTTACGCGTGGATTCCGTGGATACGCTGAAGACGAAGTAAATGAGTTTTTAGATCAGATTATTAAAGACTATGAAATTATTTTGCGTGAGAAAAAGGATCTGGAAGAGAAAGTGAAAATGATGTCTACTCAAATGAATCATTATAATTCTTTGGAAGACACATTACAAAAGTCGATTATCGTTGCACAGGAGGCTGCGGGTGAAGTACGTCGCAACTCAGAAAAAGAGGCAAAATTAATTGTCAAAGAAGCCGAGAAAAATGCAGATCGTATTGTAAATGATGCCTTAACAAAAGCACGAAAAATTGCAATTGAAATTGACGAATTAAAAAAGCAATCTAAAGTTTTCCGTAATCGTTTTAAAATGCTGGTAGAAGCTCAGCTAGATTTGTTAAATACGGATGATTGGGATCGTTTGTTAGAATATGATGTCGATTTAACAGAAATACAGAATAATAATCGTCATGAGACAAATGAAGATAGTCAAAATGATGAAAATGCGGTCTATTAATAGTGGGGGCTTGACATTTCATCTAGCCTTTTCATATACTGAAAAATAATGAATAGGATGTATAATGCATCATGCGTTGACGGAGACAGTAAATTTAACATTGTGGTTTAGCGATTCGAGGACGGTGGGAGCTCGAACGAAGCAGGTTAAAATGAAAATCACTCCTGAGCTAAATAGCTGAAATTGAGTAAGCTATTTCGTAGAACACGACGTTACAGTGTCTAATGAGGCTATATTTTTAGCGAATTTAGGGTGGTACCACGAGACTAATGCTCCTCGTCCCTTTTTATAAGGGATGGAGGGGCTTTTTTGTTGTTTAAAAAGTATCCAAATCCTTAAGAGCGTTAAAAAAATTAGGATTAATATAGAATGCTAAATCATTTGCTTAAACGTTGATTGGAATGGAGGGGAGATGGAACGAATGCTAAAATCGTCACGTCCTGTGACAACGCATTCGTGACCAACATCGTGTTGGCCCCCGACCCGGAATGGAAATCAACAATCAGTAATCAGCAATCAATAAGATAATTAGGAGGAATTTTAAATGGTAGAGTATAAAGATACGTTATTAATGCCGAAAACCGACTTCCCGATGCGCGGAGGATTACCAACGAAGGAGCCGCAAGTTCAGGCACAATGGGATGAAATGGACATCAATAAATTGGTGTTAGAGCGCACAAAAGATCGTCCACATTATGTATTACATGATGGTCCTCCATATGCCAATGGTGATATCCATATCGGGCATGCATTAAACAAAGTATTAAAAGACATGATCAATCGTCAAAAATCGATGACAGGTTTCCATGTGCCTTATATTCCAGGGTGGGATACACACGGTTTACCAATCGAGCAGGCGTTAACAAATAAAGGTGTTAAGCGTAAAGAGATGTCGGTAGCAGAATTCCGTCAGCTTTGTGAAAAATATGCTTATGAACAAGTGGAAAACCAAAAGGGTCAATTCCGACGCCTAGGTGTACGTGGTGATTGGGAAAATCCTTATATCACATTAAAACCGGAATTCGAAGCACGCCAAATTGAAGTTTTCGGTAAAATGGCTGAAAAAGGCTATATTTACAAAGGTTTAAAACCAGTTTACTGGTCACCATCTTCTGAATCTGCACTTGCAGAAGCGGAAATTGAATATAAAGATGTTGAGTCGTATTCAATCTACGTGGCATTTGGTATTAAAGATGGAAAAGGAGTTGTTCCTGCAGATGCAAAATTTGTTATTTGGACAACAACACCATGGACAATTCCAGCAAACTTAGGGATTTCAGTGAATCCGGAATTCACATATGCTGTAGTAGAAGCAAATGGCGGCAAATATATCGTAGCAAAAGATTTATTAGATAAATTAGCTTCTACATTCGGTTGGGAAGATGCGCAAATTGTTCAAGAAGTAAAAGGCGCAGACCTTGATATGATTGTAGCTGAGCACCCAATTTATAAACGCGATTCATTAGTAATGGTTGGTGAGCACGTAACGGCTGAAGCTGGTACTGGATGTGTACACACAGCACCAGGACATGGTGAAGATGACTATCAAGTAGGTAAACAATACGGCTTGGATATTTTATCACCAGTAGATAACGGTGGTTGCTATACGGACGAAGCACCTGGCTTTGAAGGGTTATTCTATGAAAAAGCTAATCCAATTGTAATTGAAAAATTAAAGGAAGAAGGCGCGTTATTAAGCGTTTCTAAATTCCAACACTCATACCCACATGACTGGCGTACAAAAAAACCAGTAATTTACCGTGCAACACCACAATGGTTCGCATCTGTAGAAATGTTCCGTAACGAGTTATTAGATGCAGTTTCTGCAACTGATTTTACACCTGCATGGGGTGAAACACGTCTTTACAATATGATTCGTGACCGTGGTGACTGGGTAATTTCCCGTCAACGTGCATGGGGTGTACCAATTCCGATTTTCTATGCAGAAAACGGCGAACCAATTATTACACCTGAAACGATTGCACATGTTTCAAAATTATTCCGTGAGCACGGTTCAAATATTTGGTTCCAGCGCGAGGCGAAAGACTTATTACCGGAAGGCTTTACACATGAAGGTAGCCCGAACGGTAAATTTACAAAAGAAAATGACATTATGGATGTTTGGTTCGACTCAGGTTCATCTCACCAAGGTGTACTTGCTGAACGCGGTATGAAATATCCGGCAGACCTTTATTTGGAAGGTTCCGACCAACACCGTGGCTGGTTCAACTCGTCACTAATCACATCTGTTGCCATTAATGGTCATGCACCATATAAAGGTCTATTAACACATGGCTTCGTATTAGACGGTGAAGGACGCAAAATGTCCAAATCACTAGGAAACACGATTGATCCAATCAAAGTTATGGGGCAATATGGTGCCGATATTATTCGTATGTGGGTAGCATCTGTTGATTATACGGGTGATGTTCGTATTTCAATGGATATGCTGAAACAAGTTTCTGAAACATACCGTAAAGTGCGTAATACACTACGCTTCCTGCACGGTAACGTTACAGACTTCAACGAACTGACTGACCGTGTGGCATATGAAGATTTACGTGAAATGGATCAATATATGTATATGCGTTTACAAGATGTGATCAAAACAGTCCGTGCTGCATATGACCGTTATGATTTCTCTACAGTTTATACAACAGTGAATAACTTCGTAGCGATCGAGTTATCTTCTTTCTATTTAGATATTGCAAAAGACGTTGTATATATCGAAGGAAAAGATAATAAATACCGTCGTGCTATGCAAACAGTAATGTATGACACATTAATGGCGTTAGTAAAATTATTAACTCCAATTATTCCACATACTACAGAAGAATTATGGAGCTACATCGAATTCGAAGGCAAACCACAATCTGTCCAATTAACAGACTTCCCTGAAGCTGTGGAGCAAGAAAACTTTGCCGAATTACGTGCGAAGTGGGCGAAAGTAATTGTAGTAAGAAATGAAGTATTAAAGGCGTTAGAAGAGGCACGTAATGCTAAAACGATCGGTAAATCATTAGAAGCAAAAATTTCAGTTTATGCAGATAGTGAAACAATCGAATTGTTAAATGATGCAAATATCGACTTTGCACAGCTTTCTATCGTTTCTCAATTCTTTATCGCCGGCAGTAAAGAAAATGCACCGGAAGAAGCTTTAGTTCTAGAGAAAACAGCTTTAGTAGTAGAAAAAGCAGACGGTGAAAAATGTGAGCGCTGCTGGACAATTTCAGAAACAGTAGGTACGAGCGAATCACATACAACATTATGTAAACGCTGTGCGGATGTTGTAGAAGACTATTACGTATAAAAAAGTTAGAACGCTGTTGCCGATAAGGTAATGGCGTTCTTTATAGCATTTTTAGTTTTCTGAAAAATAAAAAATTTAGGAGAGATATAGCTTTGGCACAAGTAGAACAAAAGCTATTTACACCTGATACATTCATCCAGGGGGTAAAAGATTGTATTCCGACTTTACTCGGCTATATAAGCATTGGTCTTGCATTTGGTGTCGTTGGAATTGCATCCGGTATTTCTTTACTTGAGGTGTTTTTACTGTCGGTACTTGTATACGCAGGATCTGCACAGTTTATTTTTTGTGGACTCTATTTAGCGGGTGCACCAGTTACTGCGGTTATCATCACTATTTTCATCGTAAATTTGCGCCATTTACTAATGTCCTTAACAATTGCCCCGTATTTCACTCAGTATTCAACATTGCGCAACATAGGCTTTGGCACATTACTGACCGATGAAACATTCGGTGTATCTGTCGTTACAGCCGGGAAAGAAGGGCACCTTGGCGGGAAATGGATGGATGGATTAAATATTACAGCGTATACGACTTGGATTGCGGCGTGCACAATAGGTGGAGTCATCGGTCAATGGCTGCCGAATCCGGAAAAATTGGGTTTAGATTATGCATTGGTAGCAATGTTTGTAGCACTACTTGTCCTAACACTTGCCAGCATTCCGAAAGAAAAACTTATGCATTACATAAAGCTTATTGGCATCATGGCGATAAGTATGTATGGGATGCTGTATTTTATGCCTGGCCATTTGGCAGTACTACTATCTACAATTATTGTAGCAACGATAGGGGTGGCTATGGAAAAATGACGACTTCTATTGCGATGGTATTATTAATTTTAGGCTGTGCACTCGTGACTTGGATTCCAAGAATATTACCATTTATATTAGTGAAAAACATGAAGTTGCCTAAAATAGTGTTAAGATGGCTTGCGTACATACCGGTTTGTATATTATCAGCATTGGTAATTGAAGGTTTTTTTGAAAAAGATTCAACTATAGTAACGGTACAATGGATAAATGTGTTGGTATTTATCCCGACATTATTTGTCGCATTACTTACAAAAAGTTTATCTAAAACTGTTATTGCTGGTGTTCTAACGATGGCTGGATTTAGATTTTTTTTTAGTTAAAGTGAAAAGTTTATATTTTATGATTCCAAACATAATTTTCTTGCTAAAATTACATTTTTACATTAATAAGGCTATCCACAAAAACTGAACTTTCGGATAGCCGTTTTTTTACAGTAACCTTTTGTATTCCACTACATCAACTATGCATTTATTTATACTAACTGTTCGGCCACTTGTACAAAGCCTATTTGTGATAAAATGATGACTCTAGTTATAGACTCTCTTTCGTACTGCTCTGTTGATTCAATTAGTGTTAAAAATTCCGTATTTACCGATACTAATGTTCCAGTAATAAGCACTTCACCTACCGCGACCGTTATTTCCTTATTCAAATACTCTCCAAGCTGTAAATATAATTTTGCATTCAATTCAATCACCCCCCTATTTTAATAAGCTATATTTTGAATACTTCCTAATGGAATATACAGTAAATTAGAATTTGACTTAAGCTTGATATAGTCAGTTTTAACTTCTATTAACTTCCCGGAAACTCTTGAATATTCCGTTGTAACTTCTAAAGTCGAACCTTTTAAAGAATTAAGAAAAGTGCGAAGTAGTTGCATAATAATCCCCCTTCTATAATGGAATCTTAAAGTATATGTTTGTAATAAAAAGTTGCTTAGGTATATATTCTATTTTTTGTTATTTTAATAAAATTGAGTATTGCGCACAAAGTATGTGAAGTAAGATTCATATCATAGCTTTGAGGTGAAGATTATGAAGGATAGACAAGAAGGTTTAGTAAGTGTTGTTATTCCATGCTATAATGCTGGCCCATATATAGTAGATTGCCTAAATTCACTACAAGCACAGTCATACAAAAAAATGGAAGTAATACTGGTGAACGATGCCTCGACTGATCAAACGCAAAGTATAGTAGAAAAGTGGGTAGAAAAATCAAATCCGCCTTTCCCAATAATCGTATGTAATCTTCCTATAAATATAGGGTTTGCAGGAGCACTTACAGTCGGATACTTTATGAGTTCGGGTGAGTATATTGCGGTAAATGATGCAGATGATATCTCACATCCTTTACGTTTTGAAAAACAAGTAGACTTTTTAGAAGAAAATCAAGAGTATGATTTAATTGGAACAAATTATCAGGTGTTTACGGATATCAATTTAAAAGAAAGTGGTCAAATGGCAAATTGGTTAGAATATGGAGATGCTATTCGTAAGGTTTATGCAGAAGGTGGTCACTGCATCTGTCATGGAACCATCTTGTTTCGTGGAAAGATTTTTGACATGCTTGGAGGTCCGACTCGAAGAATACATGGTGCAGAAGACTATGAATTTATCGTTAAATTTTTAAATGCGCATTTAAATATAGAAAACCTAAATGAGGTCTTATATTACTATCGACAACATGATCAACAACGATCTAAAAAATTTTATGGAGGAGATAATAGTGGATAGGGTAAGAATTTTACTTGTAATCGATGCATTATATGTTGGAGGAACTGAAACACATGTATTAGGTTTAGCAAAAGAATTAATTAAAAATAATATTTTTGTTGCAATTGCTGCTCAAAAAAACGGAAGTTTAGTCAATTCCTTTGAAGAGTTACAATGCCCTATTTATAATATAGATTTCCCCAAAACGATTTCCCTTCCAAAAGAACATGAGTTAGAGTTAGTTCAAAAAATAGAACAGATCATAGAATTTGAAAATATTTCTCATATTCATATTCATCAGACGCCATCAGGTTATTTAGCTGGCCAGGCAGCAAATAATAAAGGAATTGCTACAGTCTTAACTATACATGGAACTTATTATCCAAACCATGAAATACAGGAGCTCTTTAAATTAGCCGATGCAGTAATCTGTGTAAGTCCTCCTTTATGTAATTATGCAAATACATTTAATATAGAAAATCCTTACTTAGTACCAAACGGAATTAATTTAGAGGACTATCCAGGAAATTCATCTTCTGAAGAGATTAGAAATGAATTGAAGATACATGAAGACTCTATTGTCCTTCTTTACGCAAGTAGAATTGCATGGGCAAAGGCTCATGTTTGTAGTATTTTTTTACGAGCTTGTAAGGATTTGAAATTGAGTTTATTTCCTGATCTTCATGTCATTATTGTAGGAGATGGCGACAAATTAGATGACATTAAATTCTTATCCCAAAAGATTGAAGAAACATGTAATGACAAGTTCATTCATGTAGTAGGTGAACAAAAAAATTTGAATGCTTTTTATGGAGCTGCTGATTGTATAGTCGGAACAGGACGCGTGGCTTTAGAAGCAATGGCATCGGAAAAACAAATTATTGCGATTGGAAACCATGGCTATTTTGGGATTGTGAATAATGACAATCTAGAAGAAGCATGGAACCATTACTTTGGAGACCATGGATCAATAATGCCTTGTAGCAGACACATATTAAGAGACGATTTAACAAAATTATTGAAGGATCAAGAACAGCTCAAGCTAAATGGAAAGAAATCTAGAGAGATTGTCAAAGAGAAATTTAACATTCAGACAGTCACACAAGAAATTTTGAAAATCTACTATGAAACTAAAAAAGATTACACTTCAAAGTGAAAAATTTATTTTATATTGGATGGATTGGATTAATTGTTTATCGCTGGTCCATCTATTACATAATAATGGCTCAATTCCCTAATCAGTGGAATTGAGCTATTTTCATAAATTTTTAAATTCATAAACCTTTGCTTTATCAATTTCCCTTCTCTGCAAATTTAGTACATAAGGTTAGTCCCAATTTGCCCCAAATACAAACGTTGTTATACATTTTATTACAAAGTTGAAGTTAATAATATAAATAGAAAACCTTGATATTATAAGGTTTTGAGCTTGTGTTTTTGTAGCTTGTTGCATTGTCTATATGTTAAGATAGGAAAGATATATCGTAAACGGAGGATTTGCTGTGTATAAATATTACGGAATAGCTATAGTTGCAGTCATTTTAGATCAATGGACAAAATGGCTAGTCGTTAAAAATATGGAATTAAGTGAACGCATCAGTGTTTGGGATCCTTGGTTTGGCATCTTATCGCATCGTAACCGTGGTGCAGCATGGGGTATGCTGGAAGGACAAATGTGGTTGTTCACAATCGTAACAGTTGCAGTCATTATCGCCATTATTTATTTTAATCATACAGAAGCAAAAGGTAAGCCACTTTTTCATATTAGTTTAATGCTACTTTTAGGTGGTGCGGTTGGTAACTTTATTGACCGTTTATTCCGAGGAGAAGTAGTTGACTTTGTCGATGTTTATATACCGGTAGTCAATTATCATTTCCCAATCTTCAATATAGCTGATGCAGCACTGACAATTGCTGTAGTCATGCTCTTTATTACGATCATTCTAGAAGAAAAAAAGGATAAGAAAAAGGTGAAATAATGGCAGTAGTCACATTAACGATAGAGGAACTAGCTGGAGAACGTATTGATAAGGCACTTTCACAAATGGAAGGATCATGGTCACGTTCACAAATTGGCAATTGGCTTGACGAAGAGCGCATTTTAGTAAATGGCGTGAAAGTAAAAGCAAAATACAAAGTAAGACAAGGGGATGTCATTGAAGTAGACGTCCCTGAAGTAGAAGATTTAGAAATCGTTCCTGAAGATTTAAATTTAGAAATTGTTTATGAAGATGCAGACGTATTAGTTGTAAACAAACCACGTGGTATGGTGGTACACCCAGCACCTGGACATACTTCAGGTACTTTAGTAAACGGCTTAATGCATCATTGCAAAGATTTATCAGGTATTAACGGAGTAGCACGTCCAGGAATTGTGCATCGTATTGATAAAGATACTTCGGGCTTATTAATGGTTGCAAAAAATGATGTTGCCCATGAAGGATTAGTGAATCAATTAGTCGATAAATCGGTAACACGTAAATATACAGCGCTGGTACATGGTCATATTGCCCACGAAAAAGGAACAATTGATGCTCCAATCGGGCGTGATCAAAAAGATCGCCAAAAGCAAGCAGTTGTAGATAAAGGCAAACATGCCGTGACGCACTTCCAAGTAATAGAGCGTTTCGGTGAGTTTACTTTAGTTGAATGTCGCTTGGAGACAGGAAGAACACACCAAATCCGTGTGCACATGAATTATATCGGTTTCCCATTGGCAGGGGATCCAAAATACGGTCCAAAGAAAACAATCGATTTTGGTGGGCAAGTATTACATGCAGGTGTATTAGGATTTATCCATCCAGTTACGAAAGAATATTTAGAGTTTGAATCACCACTACCGGAAGACTTCAAACAATTAATAGAAGAGTTACGCGGGTAATAATACATTTCTTATAAGAGCAACCGAATCCTTTAGAGGGTTCGGTTTTTTTGCTGTCCCGGGGCAGGGATTCCGGATGGCTTGGCTCCAAAGCTTTTATTGAATTGCGTGACGAGAAAAATAGAGGAAGGAATTTCCGTTATTGACCTAAAAATGATCTACATCATAAAATTAACGGTCAATTCTCCCCTTATTTTAGGAAGGCAATAAAAAACTTATTCGTTTGTGTTGGGATAATGTAAAATAATACAATATATACCATATTATTGATTCATCACCAAAAAGTTGGGGATGACAAAATTGCCGCCTCGCGATGGCGCAAGCGGCTTGATTAGGTGTTTTTTATCTCACTTTATAACGAGGGCAAAATTTTGGGATTGGTGGGCCTCGTAAACGGCAATAAAGGCAGTGATAAAGACACGTATCACGTGGCTTTAGCGCTGTCTTGCCCCAGCCCACCAATCAAGTGGAATTTTATTAGAAAAGCAACCACATGTTATGGTGATGAGCCATATTATTATTTGATCTTGCTGAGAAATTAAAACATTCATAAAAATATTTCTATAAATCCAAACTCTCACATATTGGAAATCGTTAATAATCTAGAGAAAGGAGTTGTATTCTTGTTAACTATTCATGATTTAAAAGAAATAATGAATCTCTATACAGAGCCGTTAATCCGTTTGGCTTATTACTACGTAAAGGATCGCCAGGCAGCAGAGGATATTGTACAGGAAGTATTTATAAAGATCTATCATGCTCAATATAAATATGAAGAACGTGGAGAACTAAAAGCTTTTTTATACAAAATGACTGCTAATAAAAGTAAAGATTACTTAAAAAGTTGGACATATAAAAAAGTACAACTGCAAAAGATTTTTCCTTCCACGATTAAAATAGATTCAGATGGATTGGTTAGGAAAGATGAACAAACAATCGTTGGTGATGCAATTCTAGAATTACCGTTAAAACATAGAGAAGTACTTATCTATTATTATTTTAATGATATGAAAATTAGTGAGATCGCTCTTTTACTATCTACTCCAGAAAGTACGATCAAAACACGTCTAAGAAGAGGAAAAGAATTATTAAAAGATGTATTGAAAGATATTGAATGGGAGGTGCTGCTAAATGGATAACTATACACCTAAAGAGATAAAAGATTTAAAAGTAATGAAACAACGTGTTATTCAAAATGTAGTGCAAGAGATCGAGAATAAACGAACAAAACCAAAATATAGATGGCGATTTATAATGATTAGCGCAATTTTTACATTATGTATGATGTTCTTTATGCTAAACCAAATAATGAGTGATAACCAGCATTCAGCTAATACCCCGCAATTTGATTTTACTCAACCGCAATTTTATGAAGAACATGGTTTATTTTATTTAAATGGATTTACTTTAGGTGATTTAAAATCAGATATAGTAGAACGCTTAGGAGAAAAGAATTTAACAGAAATTCGAGTAGCAGAATTAATAGCTGACAGTGAGTTAACAGAGATTCAGGAGGACGGCAATGGTGCTGACTTTATATTAAATTATAAGGGAGAGGCCAGATTTTACTTTTATGATGAGAAGTTATTTTCAATGTTGCTTCTGAATACAAATGAAGAACAGTTTGAAAAAATATATAAGGCATACAATGGAATGAAATTTACGGCTTATGGACAACATTACCTTTATTCAAGTGAAACTTCACAAATAATAAAAGCTGAGATAACGCCTATGGGGAATTTGTATTTATATTTATCAATTGCCGAGCTAGAGCAGCTTAGAGAAAATGAAGGGTATATAAAATTGATGGAAAGTACAAATTAGCTTTATATATTAGGTGATTTAGTTTTTTTAAAAATAACAGATAATTATGATTATTTAAACATTTATTTTCAGTTGTCTGACCTTCGGAATGTTTATTGACTTCTAAATTGATGAGGCATATACTGACTACAGTGAGCTACAGACCTTGACGAGAGCAAGCAGGTAGACGCTACTATTCAGAATATTGTTCACCTTTAATGGCAGTCCAGAGAGGCTGAGAAGGGATAATGTAAGCATTTACGGCATTTTTGTGCGCAAAAATATCCGTATGCAGTTTTTTCAACATGACCTTTTCAAACCCTCTAGAACTTCTAGAGGGTTTTTTGTTTGAAATGAAGACATTTAACATCCCGTGAACATTACTAAAAAATGAAAGGAGAAACAACATGGAACATATTTCCGTATTACTGGATGGCCCATCAATGAATCGTGCCATTACAAGGATTGCCCATGAAATTATTGAACGTAATAAAGGTATTGATGAAGTAATTCTAGTAGGAATTAAAACACGTGGTGCTTATTTAGCTAAACGTCTTGCAGAAAGAATTGAAACAATTGAAGGCAAAGCAATTCGTACAGGAGAGCTGGATATTACATTGTACCGTGATGATTTATCAACAAAGCAAGTGGATGATCAAGCTCAAGTACAGCAAGTAGATATTGAATATCAAGTAAGCGACCAAAAAATTGTTCTTATTGATGATGTGCTTTATACAGGAAGGACAGTACGCGCGGCTTTGGATGCTGTCATGGATTTAGGAAGACCTGCGCAAATTCAATTAGCAGTTTTAGTGGATCGTGGTCATAGAGAACTTCCAATTAGAGCAGATTATGTAGGGAAAAATATTCCGACATCGAGTACAGAGCGTATTCTAGTGAATTTAGAAGAAACAGATGGACAAGATATTATCACGATTCATAAAGTAGATTAATTAGAGCGTACAGGGAGAGAAAATAATGTCAAAAGCAGTATTAGATATTCAAGAGAAGCCAAGTGCTGGTCAGCTGATCACATTTAGTTTCCAGCACATGTTTGCCATGTTCGGATCAACAATTTTAGTACCGAAATTAGTCGGGTTAAGCCCTGCAATTGCACTATTAACAAGCGGAATTGCCACAATTATTTTCCTGCTCGTAACACAATTTAAAGTGCCGGCTTACTTAGGCTCTTCCTTTGCTTTTATCTCACCAATTATTTTAGTAACAGGATTTGGACAAGCGGGTGTAGAAGTAAATCCAGGAAATGCCATGATCGGAGCGATGGCAGTCGGGGTAGTATACGGAATTGTTTCTTTATTAATTTGGAAAACAGGTTATAAATGGTTAATGAATATTTTACCACCAATTGTTGTAGCACCGGTTATTATCGTTATTGGATTAGGACTATCAGGTGTAGCAGTCGATATGGCGATGAACGTGGATGGGAAATACAACGGACTTCACTTCTCGGCAGCATTAGTAACATTGGCAGCAGCTATTATTTTCAACGTATTCTTTAAAAATATATTAAGTGCAATGCCAATTTTACTTGGAATCGTAGTTGGCTATATTTACTCAGTAATTGTCGGTATCGTTGACTTTACAGCAGTGCAAAATGCGAAATTCCTGGCAATGCCGGAATTCCTGATTCCAGGCGTTGATTATGAATTTAAAGTTACAAGTGCAATTTTAATCGGTATGGTACCAGTTGTTATTGTAACGATTTCAGAGCATATCGGTCACCAGCTGGTGTTGGGGAAAGTTGTAAATCGTAACTATGTTAAGGATCCAGGCTTACATCGTTCACTTTTAGGGGATGGGCTAGGAACATTTGCATCGGCCTTAATTGGAGGACCTCCAAAAACAACTTACGGCGAAAATATTGGTGTACTTGCAATCACACGTGTTTACTCGGTTTACGTTATTTTAGGTGCAGCGATAGTCGCAATTATTGTGTCATTCTCAGGGCAGCTAATGGCTTTAATTGAAACAATTCCAACAGCAGTGCTTGGGGGGATTTCAATTTTACTGTTCGGTATCATCGCAGCAAGCGGTTTGCGTATGTTTGTGGAGAACAACATAGACTTTGGGAACAACCGAAATATGGTAATTGCCTCTGTCATTTTAGTAGTAGGAATCGGCGGAGCCGCAATGCGATTCACTGAAAGCTTTGCTATTGAAGGTATGGCGTTAGCGTCGATTATCGGTGTTGTTTTAAATCTAGTATTACCAGGTCGTGAAATAGTTGAAAAAGATATTTATGAAATAGAAGAATAAGCAATACCTTTTAAAGATTTGTCCAGAGAGGCTACGAAGGGTATGACATACAAGGTTCATTATCAAGATGATACCTTAGTTTGTTACACCCTTTAAGCCTCGCTAAAGTTATAGCGGGGCTTATTTATAAACAACGTATGCATATTTAAACAAAAAGTAGATTAAATATACATAATGTAATAAAATAAAATTAAGCTATCAGTTACTTTGACATGTAATTGATAGTAGCGGAGGGCGCGGGCATGAAAAATTTATTATCAATGGAACATTTATCGAATGAAGAAATAATGTCTATTTTAGATCGAGCACAACATTTCGAAAATGGAAAAGAACCGATTCTAAAGCGCGCTTACAATGTAGCAAATATATTTTTTGAACCTAGCACCCGTACAAAAACAAGCTTTGAAATGGCGGAGCGCCGTCTAGGATGTACGGTAATCCCCTTTGATGCAGAATTTTCGAGCACTACAAAAGGAGAAACGCTGTACGATACTGTCAGAACATTAGAAATGATCGGAATAGACGCAGTCGTAATCCGGGATAAAGAAGATGAATATTACAATGAGCTTTTAGAAGGAATCGGGTGTGCGGTTATTAATGCAGGAGATGGTGCTGGTCAACATCCTTCTCAATGTTTACTCGATCTTTATACCATTCGTAAAGAGTTCGGTGAATTTGAAGGCTTGAATATAACTATTGTCGGAGATATATCACATAGCCGTGTCGCAAAATCAAATGCAACAGCACTGCAGCGTTTAGGGGCAAATATCCGATTTTTATGTCCGCCTGCCTGGGCAGGTGATTTTGAAGCTGCGCATAGTTGGGATGAAGTGCTCGAAGATAGTGATGTCATTATGCTCTTACGGATTCAACATGAACGGCATTCAGTAAGTAAAAATTTTTCAAAAGAGAGCTATCATGAAGAGTACGGTTTAACGGTTGAAAGAGAAAAGCTGATGAAAAAAAATGCGATTATTATGCACCCGGCCCCGGTCAACCGTGATGTAGAAATTGCTGATGCTCTTGTAGAATGTGAACGTTCCCGAATTTTCCAACAAGTACGAAACGGTGTTTACACAAGAATGGCTATATTAGAAACGATTTTGAAAGGGAGAGATTAAGATGACAACAGTTATTCAGGACGTGAAGTTGCTAAATGAAAAAGGAGAATTAGTAATTTCTACTATTGTAATAGAGAATGGCAAAATCGCTTCAATTAATGGAAATATACCATCTAATGCAACAATTATAGACGGAAAAGGTCTTTTTGCATCACCAGGTTTTGTAGACGTACATACACATTTACGTGAACCGGGATTTGAACATAAAGAAACGATAGCAACAGGTACAGCTTCAGCAGCAAAGGGAGGCTTTACAACAATTTGTGCCATGCCAAATACAAAGCCTGTACCAGATTCTGTTGAAAATATGCAACTGATTAATAATTTAATTCAAGACAGTGCAATCATTCGTGTATTGCCATATGGATCACTAACTAAGGATATTTCAGGAGAAGTTCGAACTGACATGGAAGAGTTAAAAGCACATGGCGCAGTTGCATTCTCTGACGATGGTGTTGGTATTCAGCTCGCTTCTACAATGTATGAGCAAATGCAACAAGCAGCAAAACTGGATGCGGTAGTTGTAGCACACTGTGAAGATAACTCACTTATTTACGATGGTGTTATGCACGAAGGAAAACGAAATAAAGAGCTTGGCTTACCTGGCATTCCGTCAATTTGTGAATCTGTTCAAATTGCACGTGATGTACTACTTGCTGAAGCAGCAGGTGCGCGCTACCATGTATGCCACGTATCGACGAAAGAATCTGTACGCGCAGTAAGAGACGCTAAAGCAGCAGGAATTAAAGTGACGGCAGAAGTTTGTCCGCATCATTTATTATTAGAAGAAATGGACATTCCTTCAGATGATGCCAACTGGAAGATGAACCCGCCATTACGTGCTGCAGACGATAAAGATTCACTGCATGCAGCATTACTTGACGGAACGATTGATTGTATCGCAACAGACCATGCCCCACATACAGTAGAAGAAAAATGCTGTGGCATGGTGGGTGCGCCATTCGGAATTGTTGGTTTTGAAACAGCATTCCCATTACTATATACAAACTTTGTAGCAACAGGAAAATGGACATTAAAACAATTAGTAGATTGGATGAGTGTGAAGGCAGCTCAAATTTTTGATCTTCCATACGGAACATTGGAGGTTGGTGCTTCAGCGGATATCGTACTAATCGATTTAGAAAAAGAGCAGACGATTGATGCTGAAGGTTTTGTATCAAAAGGTCGCAATACACCATTTAACGGATGGGCAGCAAAAGGCTGGCCAGTAGCAACGATTTTCGAAGGCAAAATTGTATACCAGGAGGCAGAATAATGAAAAAACGTTTATTAATTTTAGAAGACGGCACTGTATTTACAGGTACGGCATTTGGTAGTGATAAAGCAAGTCAGGGAGAAGTCGTATTTACAACAGGGATGACAGGCTACCAAGAAACATTATCTGATCCATCATTTTATGGTCAAATTGTAACTTTAACATATCCATTAATCGGAAACTACGGCATTAACCGTGATGACTTTGAATCTATTACACCTGCTATCAGAGGATTTGTCGTACGTGAATTGGCAGATCAGCCTTCAAATTGGCGATCTGATATGTCGGTAGATGCTTATTTAACAGCACAGGACATTCCTGGTATTGAAGGAATAGATACTCGTAAATTAACACGAATTATTCGTGAAAAAGGTGCGGTGCGTGCCATCTTAACTGAAGCGGATGCAGAAGTAAATATAGAAGAAACGGTTGCACAACTTCAAGAAACACCATTTATTACGCACCATGTCCGTGAAGTTTCGCCTAAAGCAGCATATCCATCACCAGGTCGTGGTAAACGAGTAGTTTTACTGGATTTCGGAATGAAGCATGGCATATTACGAGAATTGAACAAACGTGATTGCGATGTACTTGTTGTTCCTTATAACACAACGCCTGAGCAAATTTTATCCTTGCATCCGGACGGGATTATGTTATCAAACGGACCAGGTAACCCGGAAGACGTATCAGAAGGTATTGAAACAATTAAAGGTTTAATCGGAAAAGTGCCAATCTTCGGTATTTGCTTAGGTCACCAATTATTCTCATTAGCATGTGGTGCGCGAAGCTTTAAGTTACCGTTTGGACACCGCGGCGGCAATCATCCAGTAAAAGATTTACGCACAGGTCGTACCGATTTAACGAGCCAAAACCACGGCTATGCTATAGATATCGATTCTTTAAAAGATACAGATTTAGAACTGACACATGTTGCATTAAATGACGGGACTTGTGAAGGTGTACGCCATAAGAAATATCCAATCTTCACTGTGCAATACCATCCGGAAGCTTCACCAGGCCCGGAAGACTCGAATCACTTATTTGATGAATTTATTGAAATGATGGAAAAAGAAGCAGCGAAGGAGAATCAGTATGCCTAAACGTACAGACATAAATACAATTTTAGTAATCGGATCAGGTCCAATTGTTATCGGACAAGCAGCAGAATTTGACTATGCAGGAACACAAGCTTGTCTTTCATTAAAAGAAGAGGGCTATAAAGTAATTTTAATTAACTCAAACCCGGCGACAATTATGACGGATACAGAAATTGCAGATAAAGTATATATCGAGCCAATTTCTTTAGAATTCGTATCTCGTATTTTACGTAAAGAGCGTCCTGATGCGATCCTTTCAACTTTAGGTGGGCAAACAGGGTTAAACATGGCGATTGAACTTGATGAGTCTGGAATTTTAGACGAGTTGGGAATCGAAATTTTAGGGACAAAACTGGATGCCATCCATAAAGCTGAAGACCGTGATTTGTTCCGTAATTTAATGTATGAGCTAGGAGCACCTGTTCCAGAATCAGACATCATCCACAACATGGAAGAAGCAAAAGCTTTCGTTGCAAAAATTGGATACCCAGTAATTGTCCGTCCAGCATTCACACTAGGCGGTACAGGTGGGGGAATTTGTTACAATGACCAGGATTTACAGGAGATTGTAACATCAGGTTTAAAATATTCTCCAGTAACGCAGTGTTTACTTGAAAAGTCAATTGCCGGATTTAAAGAAATTGAGTATGAAGTAATGCGTGATGCTGCAGATAATGCAATCGTTGTTTGTAATATGGAAAACTTCGACCCAGTAGGTATTCATACGGGAGATTCAATCGTAGTAGCACCGACACAAACATTATCGGACCGCGAAAATCAAATGTTGCGTAATATTTCACTGAAAATTATTCGTGCACTAAAAATTGAAGGTGGTTGTAACGTGCAATTAGCGTTAGACCCATATTCATTCCAATACTATGTTATCGAAGTAAACCCACGTGTATCCCGTTCATCTGCACTAGCTTCTAAAGCGACAGGTTATCCAATTGCGAAACTTGCAGCTAAAATTGCAGTAGGCCTTACTTTGGATGAAATCAAAAACCCTGTAACTGGTTCAACATTCGCTTGTTTCGAGCCAGCACTTGACTATATTGTAGCTAAAATTCCACGTTGGCCATTTGATAAGTTCGAGTCTGCAAAACGTAACTTAGGTACACAAATGAAGGCAACTGGTGAAGTTATGGCACTTGGTCGTACATTTGAAGAAGCATTATTAAAAGCAGTCCGTTCATTAGAAACAGGTCATGTACACCTTGAGATGAAACACGCTGAAGATTTGTCGGATTCATGGATTGAAAAGCGTATTAAAAAAGCAGGAGACGAGCGCTTATTCTTCATTGGAGAAGCGATCCGCCGTGGTGTTTCAGTAGAAAAAATCCATGAATGGTCTGCCATTGACTTATTCTTCTTAACAAAATTGAAGAAAATTGTCGATATGGAAACGACTCTTGTCGAAAATAAAATGGATAAAGATGTATTAAGAACAGCGAAGCGTTTAGGATTTGCAGACAAGAAAGTTGCCCAGCTTTGGGAGATGAAAGAGTCAGAGGTATATGCATTCCGAAAAGAAGAAGGCATCATCCCGGTATATAAAATGGTAGATACTTGTGCTGCCGAATTCGAGTCGAACACACCGTACTTTTATGGTACATACGAGGAAGAAAATGAATCAATCCGTACAGACAAACCATCTGTTGTTGTACTTGGTTCAGGTCCAATTCGTATAGGTCAAGGAGTAGAGTTTGACTATGCAACAGTTCACTCGGTATGGGCAATTCAAGAAGCAGGTTACGAAGCGATTATTATCAACTCAAACCCTGAAACGGTATCAACGGACTTCTCGATTTCAGATAAATTATACTTTGAGCCACTGACAATCGAAGACGTTATGCATATTATCGATTTAGAGCAGCCAATTGGCGTTGTTGTCCAGTTCGGTGGTCAAACAGCAATCAATTTGGCAGACAAGCTAGAAGCGAACGGTGTGAAAATTTTAGGTACGAAATTGGAAGATATTGACCGTGCCGAAAACCGTAATAAATTTGAAGCAGCCTTACAGGAACTTGGTATTCCACAGCCTGCTGGGGAGACAGCAGTATCGAAGGAAGAAGCGTTAATAATCGGTGAGAAATTAGGCTTCCCAGTATTAGTCCGCCCTTCATATGTCCTTGGTGGACGTGCAATGGAAATTGTCTACAATATGGAAGAACTGGCACACTATATGGAGCATGCGGTAGAGGCATCTCCAGATCACCCGGTGTTAGTTGACCGTTACTTAACAGGTCAGGAAATTGAAGTTGATGCAATCTGTGATGGAGAAAATGTATTGATCCCAGGCATTATGGAACACATTGAGCGTGCAGGGGTACACTCTGGTGACTCCATTTCAGTATATCCACCGCAAAAATTAACAGATGCACAGAAAGAAACATTAGTAGACTATACAACACGTCTTGCAAAAGGTTTGGGGATTGTTGGGTTAATGAATATCCAGTATGTCATGAGTGAAGGGGAGATTTACGTAATCGAAGTAAATCCGCGTTCTTCTCGTACAGTACCATTCTTAAGTAAAATCACAAATATCCCAATGGCAAACATTGCTACAAAAGCAATTCTAGGCCAAACAATCATCGAGCAAGGCTACCCTACAGGATTAGCTTCTGAAAAACGAGGCGTATTCGTGAAAGTACCGGTATTCTCGTTTGCAAAATTACGTCGTGTTGATATCACTTTAGGACCTGAAATGAAATCGACAGGTGAAGTAATGGGGAAAGATGCAACTTTCGAAAAGGCATTATACAAAGGCTTTGTAGCGGCAGGTATGGAAATTAAGACACACGGTACAATCCTATTCACAGTTTCGGATAAAGATAAAGAAGAGGCTGTTACTTTAGCTAAACGCTTTTCAACAGTTGGCTACCGCATTGTAGCGACAGAAGGTACAGCGAAGCTATTTGAAGAAAATGGTGTGAAAACCGATGTCGTTGAAAAAATCGGCGGTAAAGGGAAAACGTTAATCGATATAATTCAAAATGGCGAAGCACAATTAGTTGTTAACACATTAACTAAAGGTAAACAACCGGCACGTGATGGCTTCCGAATTCGCCGTGAGTCAGTGGAAAATGGTGTACCTTGTTTAACATCACTTGATACAGCAGAAGCAATGTTGCGTGTTATTGAATCGATGACATTTACTGCAGAAGAAATGCCGAAAGCGGAGGTAGTACATTAAAATGATTCGTCAAGAGAAAATGACTGTTATTTTGCAAAAGCAAATTGCCACGAATATTTTCGAATTGACACTACAAGGACAACTGGTTCAGGACATGACTCCTGGCCAGTTTGTTCATGTAAAAGTGTCAGATACATTCGAACCGTTGCTGCGTAGACCTATTAGTATCGCAAATGTAGATAAAGAAAAAAATGAGTTTACGATGATTTACCGTGCAGAGGGCCGCGGAACAAAATTCCTTGCAACAAACCGTGAAGGTCAAATCGTGGATGTATTAGGTCCTCTTGGAAATGGCTTCCCAGTTGAAGCAGCGGAACCTGGTCAAACTGCGCTTTTAGTCGGTGGAGGAATTGGTGTCCCGCCACTTCACGAATTATCTAAGCAACTAAATGCTCGCGGAGTGAAAACAATTCACGTTTTAGGGTTCCAATCTGAGGATGTGTGCTTTTATGAGGAGCAATTTAAAGCTCTTGGCGACACGTATTATGCAACTGTTGATGGCACGAAAGGAACGAAGGGCTTTGTCACAACTGTATTTGATGAGGTGAAACCTGAGTTTGATGTATTTTATTCGTGTGGTCCATTACCGATGCTAAGAGCATTGGAAGGTTATTACCCGGACAAAGAGGGCTATTTATCATTTGAAGAACGTATGGGTTGCGGTATCGGGGCGTGCTTTGCCTGTGTATGTGATACAACGGAAAACTATGTAAAAGATTATGTGAAAGTGTGCTCAGACGGACCAGTATTCCCGAAAGGAGTTGTGGCATTATGAGTCGATTAAATTTACAACTTCCAGGATTAGAACTAAAAAATCCAATTATGCCTGCTTCAGGTTGCTTCGGCTTTGGTCGCGAATATGCAAAACTTTATGATCTTTCACTTCTTGGTGCAATTATGATTAAAGCAACAACTGTAGAAACACGTAAAGGAAATCCAACGCCACGTGTAGCAGAAACCTCTGCGGGGATGTTAAATGCGATTGGGCTGCAAAACCCGGGTATCGACAAGGTAATGGGAGAAGAACTTAAGTTTTTAGAAAACTATAATGTTCCAATCATTGCAAATGTAGCGGGTACTGAAGTTGCAGACTATGTAGAAGTCGCAGAACGTATTTCGAAAGCATCCAATGTAAAAGCGTTGGAATTAAACATATCATGTCCGAATGTTAAATGTGGGGGTATTCAGTTCGGAACAGATCCTAGTACTGCGCAACAATTAACTGCTGCTGTTAAGGCGGTTTCGAGTGTGCCGGTTTATGTAAAATTATCGCCAAATGTAACGAATATTGTCGAAATCGCAAAAGCTGTTGAGGCAGGTGGGGCGGATGGCATTACAATGATTAATACACTAGTTGGTATGCGTTTAGATGAGCGAACAGGTAAACCAGTTATTGCAAATGGAACAGGTGGATTATCCGGTCCGGCAATTAAACCAGTTGCTATTCGTATGGTATATGATGTTTATAAAGCGGTAAATATTCCGATTATCGGTATGGGTGGCATAACATGTGCGCAAGATGTCATTGATTTTATGTCGGCAGGTGCATCAGCCGTTGCAGTTGGTACTGCAAACTTTGTCGATCATTTCGTATGTCCTACGATTATTGAAGAATTACCAGGCTTGCTAGATGTATTGCAGGTTGAACATATATCAGAAATTATCGGAAGGAGCCACCGTTAATATGAACACAAAACCTATTATTGCATTGGATTTTCCGAGTGAAAAGGATGTAATGGGCTTTTTAGCGCAGTTTGAAGAAAAGCTTTTCGTTAAGATTGGAATGGAGCTTTATATGCAGGAAGGTCCCCGTATCGTTCATCAAGTAAAAAGTGATGGGCATGATATCTTTTTGGATTTAAAGCTTCACGACATACCTAATACTGTCAAATCGGCTATGAAGGGCTTAGCACGTCTTGGTGTGGACTTGGTGAATGTTCATGCTGCAGGCGGGTGTGCAATGATGGAAGGTGCTTTGGAAGGTTTAGAAGCGGGAACAGTAGCAGGAGGAAAACGCGCTGCACTCATTGCAGTGACCCAACTAACATCAACGACAGAACTGCAAATGCAAAATGAACAAAAAATCGGTTTATCGCTTCAAGAGTCGGTTTTACATTATGCTCAGTTATCGAAACAAGCTGGCCTTAACGGAGTAGTATGCTCAGTTCATGAAGCACACGCAATCCGTGAAGCTTGCGGCGAAGACTTTTTACGGGTGACCCCAGGTATTCGTATGCTTGGCGGCGAAGCGCATGATCAAAAACGAATTGCTACACCAGATGGAGCAAAAAAAGACGGCTCATCGCTTATCGTAGTTGGCCGTGCAATAACAGGTGCAGACAATCCTGTTATTGCCTATAAAAAAGTTTGTGAACTATGGGAGGAAAAATAATATGTCATTACAAAACGAAATCGCACACGCAATGTTAAAGGTAGGAGCAGTTGAACTGAATCCGACAGATTTATTTACATGGGCTTCCGGTATTAAATCACCCATATATTGTGATACACGTTTAACAATTTCCGATCCAACTATTCGTAAACAAATTGCAAATGGCCTAGCAACGCTAATTAAAGAAAATTTTGCAGACTGTGATGTTGTAGCAGGTACAGCAACAGCAGGTATTCCACATGCTGCATGGGTTTCAGATATCTTAGAATTGCCGATGGTTTACGTACGTTCAAAGGCAAAGGAACATGGCCGTGGAAAACAAATTGAAGGGAAATATGCTAAAGGTCAAAAGGTTGTTGTAGTAGAGGATATCGTTTCGACGGGTGGCTCATCAATTACCGCGGTAGAGGCGTTAAGAGCGGCAGGCTGTGAAGTTTTAGGTGTTGTTTGTGTATATACATATAATTTACCGAAAGCTGAGCAGGCATTTGAAGCGGCAAATGTAAAATATACTTCTTTAACTAATTTTGACTTTTTAGTGGATGCGGCTAAAGAATCAGGAAATATTCAAGAAACAGAGATTCCATTCTTGAAAAATTGGCATAAAGACTTAAAAGACGGAAAATTAAAATAAAAAAATATTATAAAATTTCAAAAACGTGTGAAAGTAAAAAAAAATTACTTTACACGTTTTTATTATAGTTATATAATCCAGTTATGAAAATTTTCAGTTTTTTTAAAAGTGAAGTTTAATAGATAGTTGTCATATTAAACTTTTTTGATTGATTTGTTCTGTTTGTTTTATGTAAAAAAGATATAAATATAGTCATAAACGCAATTTATTATAAAAAATTAATGGAAAATTTTAATTTTAAAGAATAGTTTGCTATTGATAAATTTTAAATGTTAAATTAGAATAGTTAGAAAGTTTAATAATTAACATAAAATTTTATGTCTTAACAAATTTGACAAAAAACCAACAAATTATTAACACTTAAAGAAATCTGATTATTTTAAAAGTTTTAATTCTTTCAACAGGGGTATATTACACGTTTGGGAAAATTTAAAGCTGGATCAACAATCAGGAAATTGGACTAAGTGCGCGGATGAAAAATTGTTCAAAAGTATTGTACGAACTACTGACATCCAGGAAAAATGTACTGCGGTTCTCAAGTGAAGATGCAATTACGCTAGAGCGTACTTGATTATAGGATGAGCTTAGCTGAGTTGAAAGAATGTTTATGTAGAAAGGAGCGATTATTTAATGTCTACTAATACGAACGAATTATTAGAAATCCGAAATTTACGTACGAGTTTCCGTATTAAAGATACATACTACCCAGCTGTAGACAATGTTTCATTAACGCTTCGTAAAAATGAGATTTTAGCAATTGTAGGAGAATCAGGTTGTGGGAAGAGTACATTAGCAACTTCAATCGTTGGATTACATAATTCAAATAATACAAAAGTTGAAGGTGAAATTCTTTATAACAATCAAAATCTAGTAAATTTAACGGATAACCAATTTAACAAACTGCGAGGTAACGATATTGGATTTATATTCCAAGATCCACTATCGGCATTGAATCCGTTAATGCGTATTGGAGATCAGATTGAGGAAGGTTTAGTTTATCATACTAAATTAAACAAACAGGAACGTGAAAGCCGCGTATTGGAATTATTGGATCAAGTGGGGATTCCAAACGTTCAGCGTGTTGCTAAACAATTTCCTCACCAATTATCGGGTGGTATGCGTCAACGTGTAATGATCGCGATCGCATTATCAGGAAAGCCGGCAATTATAATTGCTGACGAACCGACAACAGCACTGGATGTAACAATTCAAGCTCAAATATTGGACTTGTTAAAATCGCTTCAAGATGAAATTCAATCAGGCATTATTCTAATTACACATGACTTGGGTGTTGTTGCTGAAGTGGCAGATCGTGTAGCAGTAATGTATGCAGGTGAAGTTATTGAAGAAGCACCGGTTATAGAGTTATTTAGAAATCCAAAGCACCCTTATACAAGATCATTACTGAAATCAATTCCTCAAACGAATAGTGAGAGTGAACAATTGGAAGTAATACAAGGGATGGTACCTTCTCTTATGAAGCTGCCGCGTAAAGGCTGTCGTTTCTCATCACGTATCCCGTGGATTCCGCAATCAGCACACGAAGAAAACCCAGAGCTTCATGAAGTTGCTCCAGGCCATCTTGTTCGCTGTACTTGCTGGAAGGAATTCCATTTTGAGGATGAGGAAGGGAGCGTAAATCAATGAGTTTTATGCAAGTAGAAGATTTAAAAGTTCACTATCCTATCCGAGGTGGATTTTTTAACACAGTAGTTGACCATGTTTATGCAGTAGATGGTGTAACAATGGAATTTGAACGTGGAAAAACTTACGGTCTTGTAGGAGAATCTGGGTCAGGGAAGTCAACGACTGGTAAAGCAATAATTGGGTTGGAGAAAATTACATCAGGACGCATTATTTATGAAGGTGAAGATGTAACAAATGCGCGTCGTAAACGTGATTCAGCATATAACCGGGATATTCAAATGATTTTCCAGGATTCACACTCCAGTATGAATCCAAGAAAGCGTGTTTTGGATATTTTAGCAGAACCAATTCGCAACTTCTTGAAATTGTCACCGCAAGAAGAACGTAAACGTATTAATGAGCTTCTTGCAATCGTAGGGATGTCAGAAGATGTTCTACTAAAATATCCGCATGAATTCTCAGGCGGTCAAAAGCAGCGATTAGGGATTGCCCGAGCAGTAGCATGTAACCCTAAAATGATTATTGCGGATGAGCCAGTATCAGCACTTGATTTATCTGTTCAAGCACAAGTTTTAAACTTTATGAAGGACATTCAAGAGCAATATGGAATAAGTTATTTATTCATCTCGCATGATTTAGGGGTAGTTCGTCATATGTGTGATAACATCTCAATTATGTATAAAGGTAGATTTGTAGAGACAGGAAAGCGTGAAGATATATATACAAATCCAAAGCATATCTATACGAACCGACTACTTTCTGCTATTCCTGATATAGAGCCGGAAACGAGAATTGAGCGAAAGCTTGAACGTCAAAAAGTTGAAGCAGCATACCGTGAAGAACAGCATAAATATTATGATGAGGATGGAAAAGTATATCCTTTAAAATCGATTTCAGACACACATAAAGTGGCCATGTCTGCAGATGAAAAGGAGAGTGTATAGTATGTGGAAAACGATAGTTCGCCGTGTATTAATAATGATTCCGCAGCTATTTGTTTTAAGTCTCCTAATTTTTATATTAGCGAAACAAATGCCGGGAGATCCTTTTACAGGCTTAATTACACCGGAAACTGATCCAAACGTAATTGAGGAATTACGAATTAAAGCCGGATTCTATGACCCGTGGTATGTTCAGTACTATAACTGGATTGCCAATGCCGCACAAGGTGACTTTGGACAAAGTTATACGTATAAAAAACCGGTTGCCGATATTATCGGAGCTCGTGGAATGAATACTTTATTACTTTCATTATTAAGTGTGATTTTAGTATATTTAATTGCCATTCCACTAGGGGTGCTTGCAGGTCGTTATCAAGAGTCATTTTTGGATAAATCTATCGTCCTATATAGCTTTATCTCTTATGCTATCCCGACGTTTGTATTATCGCTGATTTTCGTATACGTATTTGGGTACAGGCTCATGTGGTTTCCAACAAGTGGTACGGTAGATATATCTCTCGATGCAGGGACATGGGAGTATTATTGGAGCCGTTTCTACCACCTGCTGTTACCAGCTATAACATATGCGCTGTTAGGGACAACAGGGATAATTCAATATTTACGTACAGAGATTATTGATGCAAAGACGATGGATTATGTGAAAACAGCGCGCAGTAAAGGAATTCCGATGAAGAAAGTATATTCTCGACATATCTTCCGGAACTCACTATTACCAATCGCAGCATTTTTAGGATTCACAATTACCGGATTACTTAGCGGATCAATTTTTATTGAAACGGTATTCGGATATCAAGGTATGGGTAAATTATTTATCGATTCAATTTTAAGTCGTGACTACAGTGTTATTACAGCACTAGTTATGTTATTTGGCTTCTTAGCATTATTAGGTAGTCTATTGTCCGACATTATTTTAAGTATTGTTGACCCGCGCATTCGCATAGACTAATCAAATTAATAATGACTAAGGAGAGGTGATTTTAATCATGGAAAATAATGATGCACAGACTGTAGATAAGTTAGAATCTCAAAGCTCTCCGCCAACTGGTATTCAAGTTATTTTGCGGGAGTTTAAAAAAGATAAATTAGCAATGTTCTCTTTAATAGGGGTTATTTTATTAATGGTTACAGTTATGGTATTAGCAATTGTAATCGACCAAGCTAAAATCATGAATATTCAATTATTGGAGCGCTTTACTGAACCGGGGGTAAGAGGTTATATTCTTGGTGCCGATGAAGCTGGTCGAGATATGTTCGGTCAGCTGATCATAGGTGCAAAAAACTCGATTTTAATTGCAATCGCTATTACGGTTCTAGCCAATGTTGTAGGTATTGCTTTAGGGATTATCATGGGGTACTACGGTGGATTTATCGATAACTTCTTCATGCGTATTATCGACTTTTTCATCACTCTACCAACTCTTATGATTGTCATTGTAGTTATAACAATCATTCCATCATACGGAATAATGGATTTAATTTTAATTCTTGCAGCATTTCAATGGATGTCGACGGCCAGACTTGTGCGCTCAAAAGCACTATCTGAAGCACGTCGCGATTACATTAGTGCCTCTAAAACAATGGGTACTAGCGATTTCGCGATTATGTTTAAAGGTTTACTACCAAACTTAAGTTCGCTGTTAATTGTTGAAGTGACATTAAGCTTTGCAGGCAACGTAGGGATCGAAACAGGTCTTTCGTTCTTAGGTTTCGGTTTACCACCGTCAACACCAAGTCTAGGTACTTTAGTAAGTTATGCTATGAACCCGATAATCTTATCGAGTAAATGGTGGATATGGTTACCCGCGTCATTATTAATTTTAATTTTGATGCTTGGTATAAATTACGTTGGCCAAGCGCTACGTCGTGCAGCTGACGCAAAACAACGTTTAGGATAAAAAAAAGGGAGGAAAAACAAATGATGAAAAAGAAAGGTCTTATGCTTTCTTCTGTATTTGCTACTGCTTTAGTATTAGCTGCTTGTGGAGGAGACGATACAGAAACAGCAACTGAAAAACCAGTTGACAAGAAGGAAGATACAACAACAGAGGAAAATAAAAATGACGGTGCTACTACTGCTGAATCACCTACATTACCAGAAGAAGTAACAAACGATGGTGAAGCGATTCAAGGTGGTACTTTAAAGTTCGCTTTAGTTACAGACTCTCCATTCTCAGGGGTTTTATTAGCTGAATTATATGAAAATGGTTATGACGCTGACATTATGGACTTTATGACAAACTCAATTTTTGCTACAGATGGTGACTTCTTAATTACTGACGAAGGTATCGCAAAATTAGACGTTGATGCTGATAACAATAAAGTTACAATTACAATTCAACATGATGTTAAGTGGTCTGATGGTACACCATTAACTGCTGATGACATTATTTATTCATATGAAATTATTGGTCACCCAGATTATACAGGAATTCGTTATGATGCGGACTTCCAAAACATTATCGGGGCTGCGGAATATAAATCTGGTAAAGCTGATACAATTTCAGGGATTAAAAAGATTGATGACAAAACTGTAGAGATTTCGATGACAAAAGTTTCACCAGCGATCTACTCTGGTGGTGACGGTTTATGGAGTACTGCAGCGCCTAAACATTACTTAGAAACAACACCAATCAAAGATTTAATTTCTTCACCACAAGTTCGTAAAGCTCCAGTAACTTTAGGTGCTTTCAAATTAGACAAATTAATCGACGGTGAATCTGTTCAATTCGTAGCCAACGAGCACTACTGGAAAGGTAAACCGAAATTAGATAAAGTTGTATTACAAGTAGTACCTTCAGCTTCTATCGGTGAAGCATTACGTACTGGTCAATATGATATGGCATCATCTTATCCGACTAACCAGTACGACGGTGTAAAAGATTTAGAAAACTTAACAGTATTAGCTCGCCCAGAGTTAGCATACTCTTATATTGGTTTCAAACTTGGTAAATGGGATGCGGCTGCAGGTGATGCAGGCTTAAACATTATGGATGAAAATGCGAAAATGAACGACGCTAAATTACGTCAAGCTGTTGCTTATGCAATGGATATTGAGCAAGTTGGAGAGCGCTTCTACCAAGGCTTACGTTCTCGTGCAACATCATTAATTCCACCAGCATTCGCATCATTCCATGATAACAGCTTAGAAGGATACAATTATGATCCAGAAAAAGCAAAAGCATTATTGGACGAAGCAGGTTATAAAGATGTTGATGGCGATGGTATCCGTGAAGATAAAAACGGTGAGAAATTTGCAATCCGTTTAGCGGGTATGTCAGGTTCAGATACTGACGAAGCAATCGTAGAGTACTACCGTCAAAACTGGAAAGATGTAGGTTTAGATGTACAGTTAACTACTGGCCGCCTAATCGAGTTCAACAGCTTCTATGATAAAGTAAAAGCGGATGATCCGGAAATTGATATGTTCATGGCAGCTTGGGGTACAGGTACAAACCCATCACCACTTGGTTTATACGGTGAAGGTTCGGCATTCAACTACAGCCGTTTCGTAACTCCTGAATTACAAACATTATTAGCTGATATCGACTCTAAAGAGGCGATTGATTCAGGTTACCGTGCTGATGCATTCCGTAAATGGGAAGAGTACATGTTCGAGCAAGCATCAACAGTTCCAATGTACTTCCGTACAGAAATTATCCCAGTTAACAAACGTGTAAAACACTATAATGTTAACTATGCAAATGATTCAATGGATAATTTACATTTACTTGAAGTAACAGCTGAAGACCCAATTAAATAAGCTTTAGCATAAAAGAACCGCTTAGAGAATTTTCTAAGCGGTTTTTTGTATTTCAGAAGGATTCCTATAATTTCATAAAAAATAGACGGAGTAATTCCGTCTATTTAAAAAGGAATCTAAAAATGAGTTAAAATAAACGGAGAAATTCCGTTTATCTATTTAAAAAATATGAAAATAGGCCAATTTTCAACGAATAAACGGAAAAATTCCCTTTATTTATCCCTAAAACTAGAGTGTTTCGTAAATCGCGGTAAAACGTCCGCTTATTTTTCAAATCGAGCCAGAGTTTCACCAGTTATAGCTATTTTTTCAACTGCATAACGATTGCTTCATCAGGAGTCACATAAATTGTTTTTTGTTCAAAGTAAATGACAAATCCAGGTTTAGCTCCATTCGGTTTTTTTACATGGCGGATTTCCGTATAATCGACAGGAACCGAAGAAGAATCACGTGCTTTTGAAAAATATGCACATAACATTGCGGCTTCCTTCAGTGTCGTTTCATCCGGATTTTCAGAATGAATGACAACGTGTGAGCCTGGAATATCTTTCGTGTGCAACCAAATTTCATTGCGCTTTCCAATTTTGAATGTTAAATAATCGTTTTGCTTATTATTTTTACCGACAGAAATCGGAACCCCTGTTGAAGAAGTAAACTTTTCAGGATCGGGTTTTGTCGGTTTCTTTTTGCGTTTCGCTTGTCGAATACGAAGTAAACCTTGTTCAGCAAGTTCTTCACGAATTTCCTCTATATCAGCAGGTGACGCCTGTTGCACTTGTTGAGTAAGCATTTCTAAATAATCAATATCATCTGCAGCTTTCTTCTTCTGTTCTTCAATCATGATTAAAGCTGTTTTAGCCTTATTGTATTTCGTATAGTAACTTTGCGCATTTTCAATCGGTGATTTCCTTGGGCTGACTGGAATTCTTACCTTTTCTGCCTGTTCACTATAGTAGTTCTCTACATCTACAAACTCGGCACCTTTTGAAAAATTATAAAGGTTTGCCATTAATAATTCTCCGTATAGTTGGAACTGCTCCAAATTTTGTGCGCGTTCATAATCTTTTTGAAGCTTTTTCTGTTTGAGCTTTAATTTGTTTAATTCATTTTGCAACCAGCGTTCCAAATCACCGGCTTGCTGCTTCACGCGGTCTCGTTTAGCGCGAGCAAAGAATACTCGGTCCAATAATTCACCAAGCGTTTCATAAGTTGTTGAAACGCCTGATAAATGTGTCAAGCTTGTAGGAGAAAAATAAATTTTACCGTCTTGCTCTACATAAGTTGGCTGTGCGCTCGTTGCAATTTCATTCATTAGCTGTCGGCATGCCGTAACAGCATCAGTTGTGGATAAACGATGTAATAATTCGGTAGCATGGAGAGGAGAAAAGCCTGCAAAATGCTCAATTATTTCCTTCGTCGTTACTTCTTTAGAAAAGAATTGCTTAATTTCCTCATCTGATAAACTAGTAAGCGCAACCTTTTGCTGTTTTGGTGGCGCAATATACTGCTGACCAGGCAAAACAGTTCGGAAGCTGTTCATCGATGGAGGTAAATGCTTTAAACTATCTATAATTGTATCTTTTTTTGAATCGATTAATAATAAGTTACTGTGGCGTCCCATAATTTCGATAATGAGTTTTCGCTTTACAGCATCGCCTATTTCATTTTTACTATCAATTTCCAATGTAATTACTCGTTCAAAACCATCTTGAACAACAGACTGAATAAATCCTCCTTCTAGATGTTTCCTTAAAAGCATGCAAAACATAGGAGGGTCTGCTGGATTTTCAATAGATTGATTTGTTAAGTGAATACGTGAGTATGAAGGATGGATAGAAAATAATAACTTCACGTTTTGACCGGCTGCACGGATTTGTAATACGACTTCAAGTGCATTCGGCTGATAAATTTTTGTAATTCGTCCAGATGTTAAGTTTTGTAATTCCTTACTCATCGAACGAGTAAATAGTCCGTCAAATGCCATCTTTATGCCTCTTTCATTAAATAAGTCTACTTGATTGTTTTATCATACCATTATTTAGCTCAATTCTGTAGTTGATCAGATCTACCATAATGATAATTAAACATTTATTAAAAAGATAAAAACTATTTTATTACAACTTAACTATGATAAAATATGTTTCTATACAATAAACGTTAAAGCAATATATGTAGAACATATGCTATAATTGAAACAATATGTAAAGAAGGATGTGACGAACCTTGGTACGCAGTATGACCGGATTCGGCAGGGGGGTCACAACAACGAAAAACTTTCAACTAACTGTTGAGATTCGTGCTGTGAATCATCGTTTTTTAGAAATTAATACGAAGTTTCCGAAAGAATGGATGGAATCCGAAGTTATAGCAAAAAAAATGTTGTCGGATTCTATTTCCCGTGGGAAAATAGATGTTATCATTTTTTTGAAAGAGCTTAATGATACACAACAAACAATCCAAATTAATTGGTCGTTGCTTAATTCTTTTCTTCAAGCTAAAGAAGAATTGTCTCAGACGGTTCCGATGCAGGAGAAATGGACAATGCAGGAAATTGTAAGTCTTGAACAAGTGCTTCTTGTGGAAAAGGTAGAGCTCCAGCAGGAGGAAATCGTTGAAGCTGTAAAAAGTGCTTTGTCAGAAGCTATTTCAAACTTGATTGCCATGCGAGAACGTGAAGGACAAGGATTAGAGGGCGTAATGTTACAGTATAAGGCAGACCTTGAAGCGCAAATTGCTCATATAAGACAAACTGCGCCTAGTGCTGTTGAAAAGTATCGTAATCGTTTAATGACTCGATTGGAAGAAGTGGCGAATGGGCAAACATTAGATGATCGCCTGCTTACAGAAGTAGCGATTTTTGCAGAGAGAATTGATATTTCAGAAGAGCTGGATCGTCTGGATAGTCATTTTAATCAGTTAACAGAAACGCTAAACGAACGAGTAGCAATTGGTCGAAAGCTTGACTTCATCATGCAGGAAATGAACCGTGAAATTAATACTATTGGTTCAAAAAATCAATCAACTGATTGTTCAGCGGCAGTTGTGCAAGCAAAAACCATTTTAGAAAAAATGCGGGAACAAGTTCAAAATATTGAATGAAATAAAGGAGTTATTTATGAAGAAACAACGTGGATTATTAATTGTTTTATCTGGTCCATCGGGTGTTGGAAAAGGTACGGTTCGTAAAGAGCTTTTTTCGCAGCCTGATACAAATTACGAATATTCGATTTCGATGACAACACGTAATCCTCGCGAAGGCGAAGTAGATGGTGTAGACTATTTCTTTAGAACACGTGAGGAATTTGAAGCATTAATCGAACAAGGCGGATTACTTGAACATGCAGAGTTTGTTGGTAATTATTACGGTACACCGCTTGCATACGTACAAGAAACACTTGAAGCTGGGCGTGATGTCTTTTTGGAAATTGAAGTTCAGGGAGCAGCCCAAATTCGTGAAAAAGCACCAGATGCGTTGTTTATCTTTTTAGCACCACCAAGCATAACAGAACTTGAGCAACGTTTAGTTGGACGTGGTACGGAAACAGAAGATGTCATCGCCCGTCGTATCGCAACCGCTCGTGAAGAAGTCGAAATGATGAGTTTATACGATTATGTTGTAGAAAACGACCAAGTTTATAATGCATGTGATAAAATTAATGCAATCATTGTAGCGGAACACTGTCGTCGTGAACGTGTGGAAAAACGCTATTTGTCAATGTTGAGAGGAGAATGAAACCATGTTATACCCATCAGTGGATAAGTTAAAAAAACAAATCGATTCAAAGTATTCTTTAGTGAGCTTAGCATCAAAACGCGCACGCCAAATGCAAGAAGAGGGCGGCGAGCATTTAAGCTCATACGTTTCTTATAAACCAGTAGGAAAAGCATTAGAAGAGGTAGCTGCTGGTAAGCTACGTAAAGTTCAGCAAGATGCTTCTACTGTTTATGAAGACGAAATTTAGTTTTTGCGCATAATCGAATAATCTTTGAGTAGAAGCTCCCTAAGAATCTTTCTTTGGGAGCTTATCCTTTGAAAGGACGGTTAAAGTGATGAAGAAAAACAATGTATTATTGTGTGTTTCCGGTGGAATAGCCGTTTATAAAGCTGTGGCGTTAGTAAGTAAGCTGTCACAGGCAGGGTTTAATGTAAAAGTATTGATGACAGCATCAGCACAAAAGTTTGTGACACCTTTAAGTTTTCAAGTGATGTCAAAAAATGATGTGTTTTACGATACTTTTGATGAAAAAGATTCAAATGTCATTGCCCATATCGATTTAGCTGATTGGGCTGATTTAATCATCGTGGCACCAGCAACTGCAAATGTTATTGCGAAAATGGCGCACGGAATGGCTGATGATATGCTGACGACAACACTTTTGGCGGCTACTGCTCCGGTTTGGGTAGCACCGGCGATGAATGTGCATATGTACGAGCATCCGGCAGTTCTACGCAATATCAACCAGCTACATGAAGATGGCATTCGTTTTATCGAACCGTCTGAAGGGTTTTTAGCATGTGGGTATGTTGGAAAAGGCCGATTAGAAGAGCCGGAGAAAATTACTGAACTTGTAGTGAATTATTTCCATCATCAATTAGGAAGCGATGGACAATGAGATTTGCACAAGTAATCGTAGATGTTTCAGCTTATCCGGTGGACCGTCCGTTTGATTATTTAATACCGGAAGATTGGGAAGAATTAATCGATTTAGGTTGTCGAGTGAAAGTACCATTTGGGCCACGGAATGTACTCGGTTTTGTCGTAGGTATTACGTCCGAGTCTGAAGTACCAGTAGAAAAAGTGAAGCCGATTACCGAAATACTTGATATAGAATCGATTTTAACAGAGGAAATGCTTAATTTGGCAAAATGGCTAAAGCACCAAACAATTTGCTATGAAATTGATGCATTACAAGTAATGCTGCCAGGTGCTTTGCGGGTGAAGTATGAAAAGTATGCGGTTTTAAATGGGGAAGTTTCACATTTACCTACAACACTTCAGCCATACTATGAGAAAACAGCGAAAGTGAATTTGTCTCAGTTTGAAAAAGCGAACTTATTAAAACCGATAAAGCGTGCAGTAAAAGATGGTCTTATAATTATCGACAATGAAGTGAAACAAAAAGGGCAAGTTAAGCAAGTACGGAAAGTCCAAATACATTCTCAGGAGCAATTAGAAAATGTACTGCAGCAAATGGGGAAACGTGCACCGAAGCAAGTAGCGTTAGTCGAATGGCTGATGCAGCATGCGGGAGAAATCTTATTGCCTGATGATATTTGCGAAGCTGTGCATATTACAAATAGTGTATTGAATAGTGTCATTGATAAAGGTGCTGCAGCGTATATTCAAGAGGAAGTATACCGTGATCCTTTCACAAAAAATGTTGAGAAAACAGAATTTCTACAGCTAACAGATGAACAGGATCATGCACTGACAAAAATTATTGCTGCAATAGATGATCAGCGTCAGGAAACGTTTCTACTGCACGGTATTACAGGGAGCGGTAAAACAGAAGTTTACTTGCAGGCGATTCAACGTACTATTGCGGACGGAAAAGAATCCATCGTATTAGTACCTGAGATTTCATTGACACCTCAAATGACAGAGCGTTTCAAGTCACGTTTCGGCGATGAAGTTGCTGTAATGCATAGTGGATTATCTGTTGGTGAAAAATATGATGAATGGCGAAAAGTACAACAAGGGAAAGTGAAAGTTGTCGTTGGAGCTCGTTCAGCTATTTTCGCCCCTTTTAAAAATTTAGGGTTAATTATTTTGGATGAAGAGCATGAGTCCACATATAAGCAGGAAGATTCACCACGTTATCATGCCAGAGATGTAGCAATTTGGCGCGGAAAATATTATAACTGCCCGGTAATTTTAGGTAGTGCGACGCCTGCTTTGGAATCTTTTGCGCGGGCGAAAAAAGGTGTTTATACATTGCTTACATTGGCCCATCGTGCGAAAAACCAAGCATTGCCTACAGTTCATATTGTAGACATGCGTGAACAACTCCAGGCGGGAAATCGTTCAATGTTTTCTGAGCCATTAATGGAGGCATTGCAGGATCGACTGAATAAAAAAGAGCAAACCGTGCTTTTTTTAAATCGCAGAGGATACTCTTCCTTTGTTATATGTCGTGATTGCGGAACGACGGTACAATGCCCAAACTGTGATATTTCGTTAACGTATCATCGTTATCAGGAAAAGCTGAAATGCCATTATTGCGGTCATGATGAATACATTCCGGAAACTTGTCCTGAATGCCAAAGTGAAAACATTCGTTATTTTGGAACCGGAACACAGAAGGTAGAAGAGGAGATTTATAAATTATTTCCCGAAGCACGTGTACTTCGAATGGACGTAGACACGACAAAGCAAAAAGGGGCACATGAAAAAATGCTCGATGCTTTTGGGCGTGGTGAAGCAGACATTCTGCTCGGTACACAAATGATTGCGAAAGGTCTTGATTTCCCGAATATTACGTTAGTCGGGGTTTTAAGTGCCGATACTTCGCTCCATTTACCGGATTACCGGGCGGCAGAAAAGACGTTCCAGCTGATGACGCAAGTAAGTGGACGAGCAGGGCGCCATGAAAAATTAGGTGAAGTATTTGTACAGACGTATACGCCCGATCATTATGCGATCCAGTTATCGAAAGATCAGGATTATCCACCGTTTTACGAACGGGAAATGCATGCTAGACATATAGCGGGATATCCACCGTATTATTATATTGCGCTTGTTCAAGTTTCTCACGAAGATGTGATGCTTGCTGCAGAATATGCAGGACGTGTAGCGGAATATTTGCGAGAGAATTTATCATTTAATGTTTCGGTGATTGGGCCAACGACTGCTAGTATTGCCCGGCTCCAAAATAGATATCGCTATCAATGTTTGATAAAATATAAAGTAGAGCCTCAATTAATACCAGTCCTTTTACAGCTTATTAAGATGTATCGTTCGGAATGGATAAAAAAAGGCATTGTGTTGACAGTTGATTTAGATCCAACAATGATCTAATGCATATAGAAAGAGGTAGTAGAAATGGCTATTAAAGAAGTAGTAAAAAACCCGGCAAATGTATTATCGCAAGTAACAAAAGAAGTAGAAGTGATTGATGAAAGTACAATTCAGCTTCTGGATGATTTATATGACACAATGGTCGAAAATGATGGTGTAGGTATTGCGGCACCTCAAATTAACGTTAGCCTGCGTGTAGCGATTGTAGAATTAGGTGAAGATATTCTTGAAATGATTAATCCGATTGTACTTGAAACGCGCGGCGAAGCGGAAGATGTGGAAGGCTGCTTAAGCTTCCCTGACCTTTTTGGTATGGTAAAGCGACCTACTTACGTAAAAATTGAAGCATCTGATCGTGAAGGCCGTGTATATGAGCTTGAAGCGGAAGATTTTGAAGCACGCTGTATATTGCATGAAATTGATCATTTAGATGGTGTATTATTTGATTCCAAAATGACGCGGGTATTGACAGAGGAAGAAATAGAAGAGCTGTACGCGGATGTTGAGGAGGAATAATCGATGACAAAAATCGTATTTATGGGAACGCCTGCCTTTTCAGCGCCAATTTTGCGTATGCTTCATGAAGAAGGCTATGAGGTTCTAGCTGTTGTTACTCAACCGGACAGACCTGTAGGACGTAAAAAGGTATTGACGCCACCACCTGTAAAAGAAGAAGCACTCGCATTAGGCTTACCAATAATTCAACCTGAAAAGTTGCGCGGTTCGAAGGAGCTTGAAGAAATTTTAGCATTAAACCCGGATTTAGTCGTAACAGCTGCATTCGGTCAAATTTTACCGAAAGAACTTCTTGAAGCTCCACGACTAGGCTGCATTAATGTACATGCCTCTCTTTTACCTTTATATCGAGGTGGGGCACCAATTCACCAATCGATTATCGATGGTCAGTCAAAAACAGGTGTAACAATTATGTATATGGCGGAAAAGCTTGATGCAGGGGATATCATTTCCCAAAGCGAAATCGCAATTGAAGATACGGATCATACAGGTAGCATGTTTGAAAAGCTAAGTATGGTCGGCCGTCAATTATTAAAAGAAACAATGCCTTCGATTATAAATGGTACGAATGCACGCATCGTACAGGATGAAACGCTTGTGACATATGCACGCAATATTAGCCGTGAGCAGGAGTTGATTGATTGGAATAATGATGCACGTGCATTGTATAATCAAGTGCGCGGACTACATCCATGGCCAGTAGCATATACAACTTTTGAAGGTGCTAATTTTAAAGTTTGGTGGGCAAAAGTTGGGGATACTACAACGAATGCGACACCGGGAGAAGTAGTGAAAATAGCAAAAGATCACTTTGAAGTTGCGACAGGTGATGGAAATACATTGGCGCTTTATGATGTCCAGCCAGCCGGGAAAAAACGTATGACCGCAGAAGAATTTCTACGTGGAACGGGCTCGAAATTACAGATTGGGGACCGTTTTGAATGAGTAAAAATAATAAAAAGCAAGTAATTTGGGATGGCAATGTGCGGGATGCGGCGTTAACGATTTTATTAACGGTCGATAAAAGTCAGGCCTACAGTAATTTATTATTACACCAAACGATTGAAAAATATAAAATAGAAGCAAAAGATCGTGGCCTGTTGACAGAGCTGACATATGGAACTTTGCAGTATAAGCTGACACTTGATTATTATTTAGAACCTTTTATTCATGGCAAGGTTGATATCTGGGTTCGCTGGCTGCTCCGCATGTCGCTGTACCAAATGCATTATCTAACACGTATTCCGGCACATGCTGCAGTGAATGAAGCTGTGGAAATTGCAAAACGTCGTGGCCATAAAGGGATTGCCTCAATGGTAAATGGAATATTACGTTCCATTTTACGTGAAGGTGTTCGTTCAACTGATTTAATAAAGGATGCAAATGAACGTTTAGCCGTGGAAACGAGCCATCCGCAGTGGTTAGTTAATCGTTGGGTTGAAAGCTATGGCTATGAACAAACACGCGAAATGCTTCTTGAAAACAATATCGCACCGTTGCAAACCGTTCGTGTAAATACGACGAAAGCAACTGTTGAACAAGTTTTGACAACACTTGAGCGTGAAGGTGTAAAAGCGCGACGCAGTGAATTTATGACTGAATGTATCCATCTGGAAAGCGGTCAGGCAGCACGAACAGGAGCCTTCCGAAATGGCCTCATTACGATTCAGGATGAAAGCTCAATGCTTCCGGCAAAAGTACTGAATCCACAGCCGGGTATGAAAGTGTTGGATATGTGTGCAGCACCTGGCGGAAAAACGACGCATTTAGCAGAAGTTATGAAAAATGAAGGTTCAATTTTAGCGACTGATCTTCATGTGAAGAAATTAGATTTAATCGATGAGAATGTTGCACGTTTAGGATTAAATATTATTGAAACGGCACCGCTTGATGGAAGAAAGGCAGCCAGCTTTTTAACAAAAGAAAGCTATGATGCAATACTTGTTGATGCCCCTTGCTCAGGACTTGGTGTAATGAGACGTAAGCCGGATATTAAATATACGAAGCGCGAAGAAGATTTGGAAAGTCTGCAGACAATCCAGCTTGCGATTTTAAATAATGCAGTACAGCTATTAAAGCAAAACGGGCGATTAGTATACTCAACGTGTACAGTTGACCGCAGAGAAAATGAAGGTACGGTACAAGCCTTCCTAAATGAGCATCCTGAAATGAATTTGGAGCCAATAGAAAATTTGCCAGAACAACTAAAAGCGAAACAACAAAATGGGATGCTGCAAGTATTCCCTCAAGATATTGGTAGTGACGGATTTTTCGTTGCTGCATTCGTAAAAAAAGGAGCGTCCAATTAACTAATGGAGCAAGAACAATTAAAACAATTTGATGAACGAATTCAGGATTTAGTGGAAGAAACAGCAGATAAGCCAGTACGTCGTGTGAAAAAAGAAAAGCCTCAGTTAAAACCTTCAATCTACTCATTGCGTCTAGATGAAATGAAAGAATGGTTAACAACAAACGGGGAAAAAGCTTTCCGTGCAGGGCAAATTTATGAATGGCTATATGAAAAGCGTGTCCAAACATTTGAGGATATGTCAAACTTACCGAAAGCATTACGTGAAAAGCTAGAGGCGGAGTTTGCTTTAACGACGCTTTCAACAATTATTAAACAGGAATCAAAAGACGGTACAATTAAGTTTTTATTCCAATTGCAAGATGGTTATTCTATCGAAACAGTATTAATGCGTCATGATTACGGAAATTCAATCTGTGTTACGACTCAAGTAGGTTGCCGGATTGGCTGTACATTCTGTGCCTCAACTTTAGGCGGTTTAAAACGTCACTTAATGGCTGGTGAAATTGTTGAGCAAGTTGTAAAAGTGCAGCAACAATTAGATGAAACAAATGAACGTGTATCATCAATCGTAATTATGGGAATCGGTGAGCCATTTGATAACTATGATGCGATGATGAACTTCCTGAAAATCATGAATGATGACAAAGGTCTAAATATCGGTGCACGTCATATTACCGTTTCAACTTCTGGTATCGTACCGAAAATTTATGAATTTGCTGATGAAGGCATGCAAATTAACTTTGCTGTATCACTTCACGCACCAAATCAGGAAGCACGCCAAAAACTAATGCCGATTGCGAAAGCATATAAATTAGAAGAGCTGATGGAAGCGGTAAAATACTATACGAAGAAATCTGGACGCCGTGTCACGTTTGAATATGGTCTAATGTCCGGAGAAAATGATACAGAAGAAGTAGCGTTAGAGCTTGCTAAGCTTATTAAAAACATTAAATGCCATGTCAACTTAATCCCTATTAACTACGTGCCGGAGCGCGATTATATTCGTACGTCACGCAGTAAGATTTTTGCCTTTGAAAAAACGCTTAAAGAGCAAGGTATTAACGTAACGATCCGTCGTGAGCAAGGTGCGGATATTGCTGCTGCTTGTGGCCAGTTACGTGCACAGGAACGATCACACGAAACAAAGTAGGTGGACTATAGTGAACTTTACAGTGGAAAGTGATATTGGGTTAAAGCGAAAAATAAATGAAGATCGGGCCGCGTTTTTTGAGCGCCCCGATCATTTTAAGCTTGCAATTTTAGCAGATGGTATGGGTGGACATAATGCAGGTGATGTTGCAAGTGAAATGGCCATCACGGAAATGCACAGGCTTTTTAAACTGGTGGATGCTGAAGATTTTGCATCGAAACAATTAAAGTTGGATTGGTTACGCAATGCGGTTTCACATATTAATCAAAAAATTTATCAATATTCCTTAACACATGAAAATTGTCAAGGTATGGGAACGACGATGATTGCGGCGCTGCTTGATGAAAATGAGTGCCTTATTAGTCATGTAGGTGATAGTCGTGTTTACCATTTTGCAGACGAAGAAGTAAAGTTAGTAACAAGAGATCATTCTTACGTAAATATTTTATTGGAAAATGGAGAAATTAGTGAAGAAGAGGCACTAAATCATCCTCAGAAAAACTTCATTTTAAAAGCACTAGGTACAGAAATTTCAATTGAACCGGATTTTTATGAATTGACTTTATCGAATGAAGCCTACTTACTCATTTGTTCAGATGGTCTAAGCAATAAGCTGACGACAACAGAAATGGCAACAATTATTACGCCCCAAATCTCCATAGAGGAAAAGGGGAAAAAATTAGTGCAACTAGCAAATGACCGTGGTGGCGAAGATAATATTTCCCTTATTTTAATGACAACGGTGCAGGAGGTGTAGCAATGCTTGTAGGAAAACATATAAGTGGCCGTTATAAGATATTACAATTAATTGGCGGAGGCGGTATGTCAAATGTGTATTTAGCACATGACATTATTTTAGGTCGAGATGTCGCGATCAAAATTTTACGCTATGATTTAGCAAATGAAGAAGAATTGCACCGTCGTTTTCAGCGTGAGGCATTGTCCGCTACAAGTTTAACAAATCCAAATATCGTTAGCATTTATGATGTTGGCGAAGATGGGGATATGCACTATATTGTTATGGAATATATTAAAGGGAAAACATTGAAACAATACATACAGGAGTTTTCACCTTTATCTGCAGCGCGGAGTGTTCATATTATGAAACAGCTTACTTCTGCGATTGCACATGCACATGAGAATGGTATTATTCATCGGGATATTAAGCCGCAAAATATATTAATGGATGAAGAAGGCAATGTGAAAATTACCGATTTTGGGATTGCGACATCGCTTGGAGCTACAAGCTTTACTCAAACAAATTCGGTCATAGGAACAGTTCATTACTTATCGCCAGAGCAGGCGCGTGGTGGCATTGCAACGATGAAATCCGATATTTATGCACTCGGTATCGTGCTATATGAGTTGTTAACAGGGGAATTGCCATTTTCGGGTGAATCAGCTGTTTCAATTGCTTTAAAGCACTTACAGACAGAAACACCGTCTGTTCGGGAATTTGATGCGAGCATTCCGCAAAGTGTAGAGAATATCGTATTAAAAGCAACTTCAAAAGATGCGAACCACCGATACACGAGCGCAGAAGAAATGGAAGAAGATTTAGATACTTGTTTATCCATTCAACGAGTGAATGAGCCTAAATTTGTACCACCTGTAGATGACGGTGCAACAAAGCTGATTCCAATTATTAAAGACCCTAAACCTGCAGTAGCATCTGTTCAGCAACCATCCACAGGTTTGACGGAACAAACAGTACGCATGGAAACAGACCCGACAGTGCAACAGCAGGAGCAGAAGAAACAAAAAAAGAAAAAGTGGCCACTAATTGTCGGTATACTGGTTGCTTTAGCGATAATTTTTACTGTCATAGCATTTATGATGACACCGAATAAAGTTGTAATAGAAGATGTGACAAACGAAACATTAGAGGATGCCATCCGTATTTTACAGGAACAAGGCTTTGTTATTGGCGAACAAGAGGAACGTAATTCTGAAGAGATTGAAGCGGGAAGAGTTATTGAAACAGATCCAATTGCCGGCCGCGAAAGAGAAAAAGGTTCGGAAATAGATTTAATTGTCAGCATTGGAAAAGCACCTATAGCTATGACGAATTTTGTAGGGATTCAACGGGATCAAGCTATATCGCTCTTAGAGGAAGGCGGCTTTAAGGACTACAAATTTGAAGAGGTGTATTCTTCTGATCACGTACCAGGCGAAATTATTGAGCAAACACCAGAAGCGGGAGAAGAAGTGCTCTTCAATGAAACGGATGTTGTTTTGAAAGTTAGTAAAGGGAAAGAAGTAGTCGAAGTACGAAACTTACTAACTTTTAACGAAGCAAACCGTAAAGAATACGAACTTAGCTCAGGCTTTAAAGTGAATGTGACAGGTGAGGAATATTCGGATAAACCAGTCGGAGAAGTAATTAGCCAAACACCAAAGGCAGGCACTACGCTTGAAAAGGGCGGTACCATTAATGTAGTAGTATCTAAAGGTCCACAGGCAAAAAAAGAAAAGCCATATAGAAGTACAATTGAAATTCCGTACGAACCTGCTGAAGAAGGTATGGAACAGACAGTAACGATTTATATTCAGGATAAATCACGTTCGATGGTAGAGCCTGTAGAAACGTTTACGATTACCGAAGACACAATGTATCAAATTGAACTATTTATTGTCGAAGGTGATAAAGCGGCCTACCGAATTGATCGTGATAACAGTGTCATTGAAAATAAAACAATAACTTATGAAGAATTAATGGAATAGAGGAGGAATTGGATGGCGAAAGCCCAAATTCGAAAAGCATTAAGTGGCTATTATTATGTTGAAAAAGAAGGCAAATTAATACAATGCCGTGGACGTGGGATTTTCCGTAATCGCGGAGAATCTCCACTTGTCGGTGACTTTGTAGAATATTCGTATGATGGAGAATCGGACGGTTCTATTGATAAAATTTTGGAACGACAAAATGAATTGGTTCGACCACCGATTGCGAACGTTGATCAGGCATTACTTGTGTTTTCCGCAAAAGAGCCCGATTTTAATACGGTTCTGCTTGATCGATTTTTAGTCGTGCTAGAATCGTTCCAAGTACAACCGATTATTATTTTAACAAAAATGGATTTATTGAATGATGCGGAACGTGCGCATTTACAAACATATATCGATGACTATAAAGAAATCGGCTATGAAATTATTGAAACTTATATCGATGATCCAACATTACTGGAGAAAATCAAACCGTTTCTGCAAGATAAGACATCAGTGCTTGCCGGACAGTCAGGTGTTGGGAAGTCAACCTTATTAAATACATTACTTCCTGAATTGGATTTGAAGACAGGCATTATTTCAAAAAGCTTAGGGCGTGGGAAACATACAACACGCCATGTCGAGCTTATTGAAGTTTGTGGTGGATTGTTGGCGGATACACCGGGCTTTAGTTCATTTGATTTTGATATGATTGAAAAGGAAGAACTGACATCTTGTTTACCGGAATTCGAGCGAATCAGCGAGAATTGTAAGTTCCGTGGTTGCCTACATATAAAGGAACCGAAATGTGCGGTAAAACAAGCGGTAGAAGCTGGTGAAATTCGACCTTACCGTTATGAGCATTACGAACAAATTTTACAAGAAATTATCGATCGAAAGCCGAGGTATTAGACATGATTAAAATTGCACCATCGATTTTAGCAGCAGATTTCGCAAAGCTGGGACAAGAAGTGAAAGAAGTAGAGGCAGCAGGAGCAGAATTGATTCATATCGATGTAATGGACGGTCATTTTGTACCGAATATTTCATTCGGTGCGATTGCACTAGAAGCGATTCGCCCGCTCTCTACTTTACCGATGGACGTACATTTAATGATTGAAAATCCAGACCAATATATTGAGCAATTTGCTAAAGCAGGAGCAGATTATATTACTGTTCATGTGGAAGCATGCCGTCATCTGCACCGTACAATCCAATTGATTCGTTCTTACGGTGTAAAGCCAGGTGTCGTGTTAAATCCACATACACCGATTGAAGCGATTCAGCACGTTTTAGGAGATGTAGATATGGTATTATTTATGACTGTAAACCCAGGCTTTGGTGGGCAGAAGTTCATCGAATCAGTAGTACCAAAAGTAGAAGCGTTATCAAAAATTATTAAAGAACGCGGTTTAAATATTGAAATCGAAATTGATGGTGGCATTAATGCAGAAACAATTGTCCCGTGTGCTAAAGCAGGAGCAACGGTTTTTGTAGCGGGCTCTGCCATTTACAGTAAAGAAGATCGCGCACAGGCTTTACAGGAAATTAAACAAGCAGGACTAGCGGCAATCCAGTGATTGTAGCAATCTGCTCAGGCGGCCCTATCTATGAGGTCGCCTTTTCTTTAATGCCTGACATATGGATTGGGGTTGACCGGGGGGCTTTATATTTAATCGACGAAGGCATTTACCCAAACCATATAGTAGGAGATTTTGATTCAGTTACCGCGGAGGAGTTTGCGCGAATATCCGAAGCTATTGATCATATTGAACAATTTCAGGCAGAAAAGGACGAAACAGATACAGATTTGGCATTGCAAAAAGCACTAACCTATGAGCCGACGGAAGTATTATTGACTGGTGTTACAGGTGGTCGCTTAGATCATTATGAAGCAACATTACGATCTGTATCTTTCATGCAGCAACAATATCCTCATATAGTATTTAAGATTATTAATTCCCAAAATAGCATTCAATTTTTACTCCCGGGTACACATCTGTTAGAACAATCCGATTATTCATATGTTTCCTTTTTTTCATATGGTAAGACACTTCAAAATGTGACGTTGCGCGGTGTTAAATATGAAACATTTGATGAAGTGATTGAGCAAGGGACATCGCGTTTTACAAGCAATGAAATAATAGACGAAGGGTCTATTTCGTTTACGGGTGGCATATGTTTAATGATAAAGAGTAAAGATTAAGGAGGAACAACACTGAAAGTCTATACATTTCAAATGCCGAAATGGTTAAGTGGGGTCGCGAGAGGCTGCGTGAAGTTGTTTCGTAAAGAAAAGAAAGAAAAATAAAGTTCCTGACTACAGCTCATAAAGAATGGGGGCTGTAGTTTTTTTGCATAAAAATAGAGTACCAGCAAGAGAGCCGATACTCTATACGCGATTAAACGCGTTCGATTTTACCTGATTTTAAAGCACGAGCAGAAACCCATACACGTTTTGGCTTACCGTCAACTAAGATACGAACTTTTTGAAGGTTAGCACCCCAAGTACGTTTGTTAGCGTTCATAGCGTGTGAACGGTTGTTGCCTGTACGAGCTTTACGGCCAGTAATTACGCATTGTTTTGGCATTGTAAAATTCCTCCTTACAGCTGAATCTGAAATCTTTATTTCAGTTCGTTATTTCACATACCATAATAATTTAACATACCAAAGCAATGAGTGCAAGACATTTTACATAACCTTTCAAGAAAAAAACCTTTACACCCTATTTGAAATTATAGATTAAAAATTCCGGATAAAAGGTAATAGAATATATGAAAAAATATATTTTATTGGGGGAATATGCATGAAAAAATGTATGGTCATTATAAATCCGTCTTCAGGAAAAGAGAAAGCGTTAGAATATGAAAAAAAAATCATTGCCCAATTACATAATTATGAAGTGGTGATGAAAGAAACAATGGGTGAAGGGGATGCGACCCGATATGCTAAAAAGGCATGTGATGAAAACTATGACACGGTCATTTTAGTAGGGGGAGATGGAACTTTAAATGAAGGAATTAACGGAATTGCTGAACAGCCGCACAGACCGGTTGTCGGAATTGTCCCTTTAGGAACAGTGAACGACTTTGCACGCGCATTAAATATTTCCCTCGATCCTGATGAAGCGATCGCTTTACTTGGAGGGCGTACAAGAAAGGCGGATATTGGTAAGGTCAATGATATATATTTTACAAACATTATTGCCATTGGTTCATTGGCGGAAGCAGTAGGAGAGGTGTCAGTAGAGCAAAAAACATCACTTGGTGCACTCGCCTATTTATTTGAGGGGGTAAAAGCAGCGATCGAAAATGACTCTTGTAATATAGTAATAACAGCAAACGGACAAACTTATAAAGAAGATATAATGATTTTTATATGTGTGTTAACGAACTCTGTCGGCAGTTTCCGACAAATCAATGAAGATGCTGACACGTCGGATGGTCTACTGCACGGTTTTATCGTGAAGAGCACCAATACATTACAGGTAGTCGGTACAGCTAAAAACCTTATAACAGGCAATCATGAGAAGGACGATAATATAACAAAATTTGATGCACAGGAAATTCAAATTAAAGCGGATCAACCACTTGCTTTAAATGTTGATGGTGACTTAATCAGTCAATTACCGGCAAAAATTTCAGTTTTGCATAATCATATCGAATTTTATTGTAATAATTAACATTATTAATTATGCTCCCGTATAACAATTGGATTTTGTCGAATACTCAAATTATCAAGTTTAAATAATTCTATATCTGAATGGAAAAATTTGAAATAAAAAAGTGAAGTTTGTTAAAAAGATGACTTCAAGCTAGACGGGGATGAACGTTTTCTTTTATAATCAACTTTTGTGTAGTACAATATAAATTAGTTAAATAGAGCCAAGGGGGCATTCACTATGTCAGTAGAATTAAATAACGAATTCGGTCATATTGATATTTCCAATGATGTTATTGCTCAAATTGCTGGTGGAGCAGCGATTGAATGTTATGGCATTGTAGGCATGGCATCAAAACATCAAATTCGTGATGGATTAACAGATATTTTACGAAAAGAGAATTTTGCTAAAGGTGTGCTCATCCGCCAAGAAGGTGATGACTTACATATTGATATGTACATTATTGTAAGCTACGGTACAAAAATTTCTGAGATCGCTTATCAAGTACAATCAAAAGTAAAATATACAGTAAATAAAACATTAGGTATGAGCGTTAAATCAGTTAATATTTTTGTACAGGGCGTTCGTGTTGCGAATGTGTAAGAGGAGGAAATGAATCGAATGAAGTCTTTAGACGGAATTAAATTTGCTGAAATGGTCCAAATGGGTGCACATCACCTATACCAAAATGCAGCATATGTTGATTCACTAAATGTATTCCCTGTGCCGGATGGTGATACAGGGACAAATATGAATTTATCAATGACATCTGGTGCAGATGAAACAGAAGCAAATGTAAGTGCACATATCGGTAAAACGGCACAAGCGCTATCAAAGGGCTTACTTATGGGAGCTCGTGGTAACTCAGGTGTAATTTTATCTCAATTATTCCGTGGTTTCGGTAAAGCAATCGAGAAAGATGCTGAAATTGATGCAAAGGGCTTAGCGAATGCTTTCCAAGCAGGCGTAGATACTGCCTATAAAGCCGTTATGAAACCCGTGGAAGGTACAATTTTAACGGTAGCACGTGAAGCTGCGGCAAAAGGTGTCGAAGTAGCGGAAACAGAAGATAATATGATTACGCTAATGGAAGCATTTATCGAAGAAGCCAAGCAATCATTAAATCGCACACCGGATCTTTTACCAGTATTAAAAGAGGTTGGTGTTGTGGATAGTGGTGGCCAAGGCTTACTATTTGTTTACGAAGGATTCCTTGCTTCAATGAAAGGTGAACCTTTACCAGCGAAAAATGAATCTTCACTAGATGATTTAATCAATGCTGAACACCATCGTGTACAGGATTTCATGGACACATCTGATATTGAATTTGGATATTGTACAGAAATCATGGTGCGCTTTGAAGAAGATAAAACACCATTTGACGAAGAGCGGTTCCGCCAAGAGTTAAATCCAATGGGTGATTCATTATTAGTCATTTCAGATGATGAAATTGCGAAAGTACATATTCACTCGGAAACTCCTGGAGACGTACTTGCAGCTGGTCAAAAATATGGTAGTCTTATTAAAATTAAAGTAGATAATATGCGTGAACAGCATTCTGCTATCGTAAATGATGCACCAAAAGCGCCTGCTAAACAGCAAAAAACAAAAGTTCCATATGCAATTGTAACGATTGCAATGGGTGAAGGTGTTTCAAATTTATTACGTTCAATCGGTGCTTCTTATGTAATAGAAGGTGGACAAACGATGAACCCTTCTACTGAGGATATCGTGAAAGCTGTTCAGGAAATTGGTGCAGAACGTGTATTAATTTTGCCGAATAACAAAAATATCATTATGGCAGCAGAACAAGCAGTTGAGCTTCTGGAAATTGAAGCTGCTGTTGTGCCAACAAAAACAATTCCTCAAGGGATGGCAGCTATTTTAGCATTCAATCCTGCTGAGTCGGTTGAGGATAATAAAAATAACATGACATCAGGTTTTGCTCATGTGAAGACAGGTCAAGTAACATTTGCAGTACGCGATACATCGATTGATGGTGTTGAAATCCGCAAAGATGATTACATGGCATTAGCTGAAGGTAAAATTATTTTATCGACTCCTGAAATGATGGATGCAGCGAAAAAAGTGCTTGAAGGATTAATGGATGAAGATTCGGAAATCGTTACAATCATTTTTGGTGAAGATGCAACAGCAGAGCAGGCAGATGAATTACAAAACTTTATCGAAGAAAATTACCCGGATGCAGAAGTGGAAATTGTTGAAGGTAAACAATCCCTTTACCCATTCATTCTTTCTGTAGAATAAATAGTAAAAAGCAACTGGGATCATACGAAAAACATCAATTATTTCTCTTTGTGAGAAAAATTGATGTTTTTCTGTTTGCAATCATGATTTAATTTACGAAGTAACCTATAATAAGTGAATTTTCTCCGTTTATTTTTCAATCCGGAATGATAAGGGTATTTCTCCTTATAATGGTTATTATTCTGTTTTAACAACAAGAAGTTTGTTAATTGCAGAGAAAATGAGTACACTAGATGTATATGAAAGTATGAAAGAAAATGGGGGATTATCATTATGAAATTTACATCAGTTTTTGATATTATCGGTCCAGTTATGATTGGGCCATCCTCTTCACATACAGCTGGTGCAGCACGCATTGGTCGTGTCGCGCGTGATTTGTTCGGACGTCAACCTAAATGGGTAAAAATTTATTTATATGGTTCATTTGCTGAAACTTATCGAGGGCATGGCACTGATGTCGCTATTGTCGGAGGATTACTCGACTATGATACAGATGACGAACGTATTAAAACAGCTTTTGCCGAAGCGGAAAAAGCCGGTTTGCAATTTGAATTTATTCCAGAAACAGCAAATAAAGAACATCCAAATACAGCACGTCTTTTAATGGGCGATGATGAGTCGGAAATGAGTGTTGAAGGTATTTCAATTGGCGGCGGTAAAATTGAAATTAGCGAAGTGAATGGCTTTAAACTGCGACTTACAGGAGGAATGCCGGCTATTTTAGTCGTGCATGATGACCGTGCAGGATGTATCGCAAACGTAGCTAATTGCTTAGCGATGCATGACGTAAATATTGGGCATATGGAAGTATCACGTATCGAACGTGGCTTAACTGCTTTAATGGTTATTGAAGTGGACCAGAATATAGATCAGCGTCTACTAGAGCAAATTTCTTACATCCCGCATATTACGAAAGTTTCAAAAATTAATAATTAAGGGGTGACAAAAATGGATGTTTTATTTCGTAGTGTTCGAGAATTGGTGGAATTAGCAGAGAAAGAAGGAAAGCTAATTTCTGAATTAATGATAGAGCAGGAAATGTTAATTACAGGCCGTACTCGTGAAGAAATTTTTGCGCAGATGGATCGTAACTTGACGATTATGGAAGAAGCGGTGGAGCGCGGCTTAAAAGGAGTACAGTCCGTAACGGGTTTAACTGGTGGAGATGCTGTACTCATTCAAAATTATATTAAAAAAGGCAATTCATTAGCCGGAGATCTTTTACTTGATGCTGTCAGCAAAGCTGTTGCAACAAATGAAGTAAATGCAGCAATGGGTACAATTTGTGCGACTCCGACTGCAGGTTCTGCGGGAGTAGTTCCGGGGACATTATTTGCTGTGCAAAATAAATTGAATCCGACGCGTGAACAAATGATCCGCTATTTATTCACTTCAGGAGCATTTGGTTTTATCGTGGCAAACAATGCCTCGATTTCAGGAGCAGAAGGTGGCTGTCAGGCGGAAGTAGGAAGTGCATCCGCAATGGCTGCTGCAGCGATTGTCGAAATGGCTGGAGGAACTGCTCAGCAAAGTTCAGAAGCATTCGCAATTACATTGAAAAATATGCTTGGTTTAGTTTGTGATCCGGTTGCCGGCTTAGTAGAAGTACCGTGTGTAAAGAGAAATGCAATGGGTGCATCGAATTCACTTGTTGCAGCGGATATGGCGTTGGCAGGTGTGACTAGCCGCATACCGTGTGATGAAGTTATTGGTGCAATGTACCGTATCGGTCAGGCAATGAGCCCGAACTTAAAAGAAACGGCTCGTGGCGGCTTAGCGGCAACACCGACTGGTAAAGCGATTACACATGCAATTTTTGAAGGTGGAGATTTAAAGAGCCTGTTAAAATCACGTGTAAACAGCAATTAGTATTTGAATGTATAGAGGTTTATTTGTTTGTGTTAAAGATCTTTCAGATTTTTAGCACAAGCTTTTTTTCATTTGAAAGAGAACGTATGCACCTATTTTATGCTATTCTTAAGGAACAAATATTTCGTAAAGGAAGTGTCGAAAATGATCCATGAGCCAGTTTCACAATTAAAGGGTATCGGAAAAGAAACAGCTGAAAATTTGATGAAAATTGGCATACATACCGTTCATGATTTGATTTGGACATTTCCGTATCGCCATGAAGATTTCCGATTGAAGGATTTAACAGAAACACCACATAATGAGCGTGTCACTATTGAGGCGCGTGTTGAAAGTGAGCCAACAGTATTATTTTTAGGGAAAAATAAATCCCGACTTCAATTTACGGCGCTTGCAGGAAGACATTTAATAAAAGTAGTGTTTTTCAATCAGAACTATTTGCGGCAAAAGCTGTTAACGGGCAATATTATTACGGTGACAGGTAAATGGGATCGTGGCCGTCAAGTAATTGTAGGGTCCACTGTTACATTTGGTCCGAAAACCGATCAAATAGATTTTGAGCCGGTATATAGTTTAAAGGGAAATATCCAGCAAAAGCGATTTCGTAAATACATGCGACAAGCATTAGATTCTGTAAAGGAACAATTGCCTGAAACATTGCCGAGTGTATTTCGTGAAAATTATCAATTAGTTAATATTCATGATGCACTTGAAGGTGTACATTTCCCACTAAATGCTGAACATGCAAAACAGGCGCGCCGTCGTTTTGTTTATGAGGAGCTATTACAATTTCAACTCCGTATTCAAGCCTTAAGAAAAGCGAATAAGGAAAATGAAAAGGGAATTTCAATTCGTTTTGATTTAGAAAAATTAAAGGAGTTTATCGCTACATTACCATATGAGTTGACAGGTGCACAAAAGCGAGTGGTCAATGAAATATGTAAAGATTTACTGCTTCCACAGCGTATGAACCGTCTTCTACAAGGGGATGTAGGTTCCGGTAAGACTGTTGTGGCTGCAATCGGTCTTTATGCTGCGGTAACAGCAGGCTATCAAGGGGCTTTAATGGCACCAACCGAGATTTTGGCAGAGCAGCATGCTGAAAACTTACATACATGGTTTGATGCAATTGGTGTCAAGGTCGCCTTGTTATCTGGCTCAACAAAAGTAAAGGCCCGTCGTGAATTATTGGCACAGCTGACAGCAGGTGAAATCGATATTCTGATTGGTACACATGCATTGATTCAGCCAGATGTCGAATTTCATAACCTAGGGTTTGTAATTACAGATGAACAGCATCGTTTTGGGGTAGAACAACGTCGAGTATTACGGGAAAAGGGAGAAAGTCCGGATGTTATGTTTATGACTGCTACTCCCATTCCGCGTACATTGGCGATTACAGCTTTTGGTGAAATGGATGTTTCCATTATCGATGAGCTGCCTGCAGGACGTAAGGAAATTGAAACTCACTGGCTAAAGAAAGAGCAGTTAAATAGTGTATTAATGCGTATGAAACAAGAGCTTGTATCAGGTCGCCAAGCTTATGTTATTACGCCGTTAATTGAAGAATCGGATAAGCTTGATGTGCAAAATGCTGTTGAAGCATATGAACAGTTAAAAGCTTACTTCGGCAATCAGTTTGAAATAGGGCTCATGCATGGGCGCTTACATTCTGATGAAAAGGATGCGGTAATGCGCGGATTTAGTGAAGGGAAAATCCATGTTCTTGTTTCAACGACCGTAGTTGAAGTAGGGGTAAATGTTCCAAATGCTACATTTATGACAATTTATGATGCGGAACGATTTGGTTTAGCCCAACTTCATCAGCTACGTGGACGTGTTGGCCGGGGAGAGCATCAATCGTATTGTGTACTTATAGCGGATCCAAAAACAGATGAAGGAAAAGAGCGCATGATGAGCATGACAGAGACGAATGACGGATTCCGTTTAGCTGAAAAAGATTTGGAACTTCGGGGCTCTGGAGATTTTTTTGGAAAGCGTCAAAGTGGGTTGCCTGAATTTAAATTGGCTGATCTCGTACACGACTATCGTGCATTGGAAACTGCAAGACAAGATGCTGCTAAAATGCTATATGAAGAAGCGTTTTGGCACGATGCTGAATATGAGTATCTTCGTAAAGAGTTAGAGGCTTCTGGTGTTCTGCAAGGGGAACGAATCGATTAGTTAGTGGGACAGTTAGAAACACAGGTTTTTTAGGAACGTAGCAAAAATATGTTGCGTTCCTTTTTTTATACCTGTATATTGATATTAGTACCAAGTGCTAATACTAATCTTTTATAAAATTAAAGGTAGGTAACAAATACGTATGAAGCGTTCCAAAAAAGAGCGACAGTCCTTATTGACTGAAAAAATCGCCGACAATCCTTTCGTTACTGATGAACAATTAGCAGCTGAATTTAATGTGAGCGTTCAAACGATTCGACTGGATCGGATGGAACTTGCAATCCCGGAATTACGGGAGCGTATTAAAGATGTTGCTGCTAAAAAATATGACGAAGTAAAATCTTTACCACTAGATGAAGTCATCGGTGAAATTATTGATATTGAATTGGATAACCGGGCTATCTCCATTTTTGATGTTGGAGATGAACATGTATTCCAACGCAATGGCATAGCGCGTGGGCATCATTTATTTGCACAGGCCAACTCTTTGGCGGTGGCGGTAATTGATGACGAGCTTGCCCTTACAGTAAAATCAAGTGTTGCTTTCGTAAAGCCAGTTCGTGCGGGTGACCGTGTCGTAACGAAAGCAATTGTAAAAGGGAAAAACTCTGAAAAAAATCGTACATTTGTTGAAGTGATTTCTTCTGTTGATAACGAATTAGTTTTCAAAGGGGAATTTGAAATGTACCGTACGAAAGGTGAATAAATAATATGAAAATAGCAGTAGACGGCATGGGTGGAGACAACGCCCCACAAGCTATCGTAGAAGGTGTGCTACTTGCACTGGATGACTTTCAGAATATAACAATTGATTTATATGGTGACGAACAAAAAATGGCTCCATATTTAAAAGAACATAACCGTTTAACGATTGTACATTGCAGTGAAGTAGTAGAAGCCGAAGATGATCCGGCACGTGCTGTACGTCGTAAAAAGGATTCGTCAATGGCACGTATGCTGGATGCTGTTGCTGAAGGGAAGGCAGATGCCTGTCTATCAGCAGGAAATACAGGAGCTTTAATGGCGGGTGGTCTATTTAAAGTAGGTCGCATTGACGGAGTATCACGCCCTGCATTAGCAACGACATTGCCAACAATGAATGGGGACGGCTTTTTAATGCTGGATCTTGGTGCCAATGCGGATGCTAAAGCGGAAAATTTACTTCAGTTTGCTATTATGGGCGATATTTATGTAAAGCAAGTACGTGCTCAAAAGGCACCACGTATTGGATTGCTGAATATCGGTACAGAAGATAAAAAAGGCAATGAGCTGACAAAATCTGCATTTACCTTATTGAAGGATGCAGACTTTAATTTCCAGGGGAACGTGGAAGCACGTGAATTATTAAATGGCGTTGCAGACGTTGTCGTTACAGATGGTTTTACAGGTAATATGGTACTGAAAACAATTGAAGGAACTGCGGGTACAATATTCAAAATGCTGAAGGAAACACTGTTTTCTACAACTAAAACGAAAATCGCAGCTGCTTTAGTAAAGAATGATTTAAAACAACTTAAAGATAAAATGGACTACACAGAATATGGTGGTGCAGCATTATTCGGGTTGAAAGCACCGGTAATTAAGGCTCATGGTTCATCGAATGCACGTGCGATTTATAGTGCCATTCGCCAGGCGACGATTATGGTAGAGCATGAAGTATGTGAAACGATTGCCAAAACAATCGAGCAAATGCCAAAGCCAGAATAAGAACTTCACAAAGGGGATTATTTAATGACGAAAATTGCTTTTATTTTTCCAGGACAAGGTTCACAATCTGTAGGGATGGGCGCGGAGTTCGTTGCGAATGATGAAAAAAGCAGACAATTTTATGAGCGAGCAAATGAAGTGTTGCAACTTCCATTGTCGGACTATATGTTGAACGGTCCTCAAGAAACGTTAACACTTACTTACCATGCTCAGCCTGCATTGTTAACAACGGGGGTAATGATTGCCAATAAGCTGATGGATGAGGGCATTACACCGCATTATACGGCGGGACATTCATTAGGAGAATATAGTGCATTTGTCATTTCGGGAGTTATTGGGTTTGAGGATGCAGTAAAAACAGTTCATGAGCGGGGTGTATTTATGGACGAGGCGGTACCTGCAGGTCAGGGAGCGATGGCAGCAATTTTAGCGTTAGATGCCGAAAAACTGGACGCTATATGCCAACAAGTTTCCGCTGAAGGTGAAGTTGTGCAAGTAGCAAACTTCAATTGCCCGGGCCAAATTGTGATTTCAGGGACGAAACAAGGTGTGGAAGAAGCGTGTAAAAGAGCAAAGGAAGCAGGAGCGAAACGGGCATTGCCATTAGTGGTAAGTGGTCCATTCCATAGTTCATTAATGCAGAAAGCTGCACATAACTTAAAGAATACAGTAGAAACTTTGCCATTACAGGTACCAAACATTCCGGTAGTGAGCAATGTAACTTCAGAGCTCTTAACAACCGTTGAAGCGATTAAAGGGGAAATGGTAGCCCAAGTAACGAGCTCCGTACAATGGCAACAAAACATTGAGAAGCTTATTGCTGAAGGGGTAACGGTCTTTATCGAGTGTGGACCTGGAAAAGTATTATCAGGCTTAGTGAAAAAAATTGACCGCAATGTACAAACATATTGTGTTTATGATGAAGCGAGTTTAACGCAAGTTGTCGAAGCATCAAAGGAGTGGAAACAATGGGTTTAAGTGGTAAATGTGCAGTCGTAACAGGGGCATCACGCGGTATTGGACGCGCTATAGCGTTACAATTGGCAAGCGAAGGGGCTAAAGTAGTTGTCAATTATAGCGGCAGCGAGCAAAAGGCACTGGAAGTTGTAGAAGAGATTAAAAATAATGGCGGAGAAGCGATTGCTGTACAGGCGAATGTTGCAGAATCCGATTCCGTTCAAAACTTAATGAAAACAGCAATTGATACATATGGATCAATTGATATTCTAGTAAATAATGCAGGTATTACACGCGACAATTTATTAATGCGTATGAAAGAAAATGAATGGGATGACGTCATTGATACGAATTTAAAAGGTGTCTTCTTATGTACAAAAGCGGTAACACGTCAAATGATGAAGCAACGAGCAGGTCGTATTGTTAACATTTCCTCTATAGTAGGTGTGGCAGGAAATGCAGGACAGGCAAATTATGTGGCAGCAAAGGCCGGTGTTATCGGATTGACGAAAACAACTGCCCAAGAGCTTGCATCACGTAATATTTTAGTGAATGCAATCGCTCCAGGTTTCATTACAACTGAAATGACAGAAGCGTTGCCGGAAGAGATAAAAGAAACGATGCTGAAGCAAATTCCATTAGCGAAACTAGGTCAACCGGAAGATATCGCAAAAGCAGTAGTGTTCTTTGCATCAGACAGCGCCAATTATATTACAGGGCAAACACTGCAAATAGACGGCGGCATGGTGATGGCTTAAAATGGTTTATTAAAATTCTTGAGGGGAGGTGACTGATTTGTCTACAGTATTTGAGCGTGTTTCAAAAGTTATCGTTGACCGTTTAGGCGTTGACGAAAGCGAAGTGAAATTAGAAGCATCATTCCGTGAGGATTTAGGTGCAGATTCATTAGATGTTGTTGAGTTAGTAATGGAACTTGAAGATGAGTTCGATATGGAAATTTCTGATGAAGATGCTGAAAAAATTGCTACAGTTGGTAATGCAATTTCATACATCGAAAGCAAAATTAGCTAATTCATAGAATTATTGGGGCTGTATTAAAAGTCGATTTGACTTTAATACAGCCCTTTTACGTATTGGGGAGATAAACGGAGGAATGTTGCTTATTTGGAATTAGTCTCGCAGCAAAATATAAGTTTTCAGTGCCCTCCTAAAATAAGGGGAGATTTTTACCGTTATTTGAATGATGTAGTCCATTTTTAGGATAAATCAGGGAACGTTTTACCGTTATTTAAATAAAATCGTGAAATTTTATGTTTTTTTGATCAATAACGGAAATTACTTCCCTTATTTTTGCTGCTTTTTATTTTATTTTCGAAATAAGGGGAATTCATTCCGTTATTTATCTCCTTCCGCAATTCAATCTCTCTCCCCCACTTATAGTATGAACCACTTATTTTACTTCCCCATCCAACCAAAATTCAGGAAGGGGGTAATTAACTGATTTTTCAGGGGAATTGCAAGATTTTATTGGATAAACAAAATAAAAAGGATTTCGGAACTATTTTGGCTGATACCCTTTGCACAATACTATATAACAAGGTAAACTAAACGTGAGAAACTAATAGGAAGGCAGAAACTCTATGACCCAAAGAAGAAAAGGGAACAACCACAAACCTGGTGTACTCCCTGATAAAGTAAAATCACAATTCCAAATTTTCCAAGACGAAATGAATATTCATTTTCAAAATAAAGCTTTATTATATCAAGCTTTTACGCATTCATCCTATGTGAATGAGCATCGCCGCAAATTATTTACGGACAACGAACGATTAGAATTTTTAGGGGACGCTGTACTAGAATTATCTGTATCCAAATATTTATTTGAAAAATTCCCAAATATGAGTGAAGGTGAGCTTACTAAATTACGTGCATCAATTGTATGTGAGCCATCGCTCGTTGTATTTGCGAATGAACTTGATTTTGGACAATATGTTTTATTAGGTAAAGGGGAAGAGCTAACTGGTGGTCGTGAACGTCCAGCACTACTTGCTGACGTATTTGAATCATTTATTGGTGCCCTTTATTTAGATCAAGGCTTAGATGTAGTTGTCGCCTTTTTAGAGCGTATCGTATTCCCTAAAGTTGAAGTCGGTGCTTTTTCGCATGTGATGGATTTTAAAAGTCAATTGCAAGAAATTATACAGCAAACAAATAACGGTCTTTTATACTACGAAATTGTTGATGAAAAAGGTCCGGCACACAATAGAACGTTTGTTTCTCGTGTGCTGCTAAATGATGACGAATTAGGTATTGGCCGTGGAAAATCAAAGAAAGAGGCTGAGCAGCAAGCGGCGCAAAGTGCCATGCTAATGCTTAAGCAGTCAAAGCAAGAGGGGGAATAACATGTTCCTTAAGAGACTCGAAGTAATAGGTTTTAAATCTTTTGCCGAGCGAATCGGAATTGATTTTGTTCCGGGTGTTACAGCAGTTGTAGGACCAAATGGTAGTGGGAAAAGTAATGTAACAGATGCTGTTCGCTGGGTTTTAGGTGAACAGTCTGTTAAAAGTTTACGTGGTGCTAAAATGGAAGATGTTATTTTTGCAGGAAGCGAATCACGTAAAGCATTGAATTTTGCAGAAGTAACACTTGTACTGGATAATACGGATCAGCAAGTAGCGATACCATACACTGAAGTTAGCGTAACAAGACGTGTATACCGTTCGGGTGAGAGTGAATATCTGCTTAATAATCAGCAATGCCGCCTAAAGGATATAACGGACCTGTTTATGGATTCAGGGCTTGGAAAAGAAGCTTTTTCTATTATTTCGCAAGGACGCGTTGATGAAATTTTAAACAGTCGTCCCGATGATCGCCGCAGTATTTTTGAAGAAGCAGCTGGTGTACTGAAGTACAAACAACGCAAGAAAAAAGCGGAGCATAAGCTTGTTGAAACGGATGAGAATTTAAATCGTGTTCTGGATATTCTGCATGAAATTGATCAGCGTCTGGAACCGTTAAAAATTCAAGCATCGAGCGCAAAAGATTATGTTCGAATGACAGAGGAATTAAAAGACTTTGATATTGCATTAATGGTGCATGATATCAGTGCATTTGAAAATACATTGCAAAATTACAATCAAGAACAGCAAAAGTTAAATACGTCCGAGAAGGAACATGCAATCGAAATATCAAAAGTTGAGCAACAGTTGCGTAAAATGCGTAATGAGTTAAAAGCAATTGATGATGTATTGGATAGTTCCCAAGAACAGCTTGTTGAAGCCAGTGCGGAAGTAGAACGATGGGAAGGACGAAAAGCGCTCTTTAATGAAAAGCGCTCCAATGCCGAAAAGCAAGCGCAACAATTGCGTGAAACTTTAACAGAAGCATCGAACACTGTTATTGAGTTGGAACAGGCAAAACTGGAAAAACATCAGCAATTTACTGAAAAACAAAAAATAGTTTCGCAAATTCGCTCTACCCTGAAACAAGTCGATCAGGCATTGACACGTTCAGCGTCTGAAATTGAGCAAGAAATTGAAGAAGCAAAAAATACGTATATCAATTTGCTTAATGAAGAGGCAACAGTTAAAAACGAATTAAAGCATATTGAGCAACAATTAACACAAGAGCAAGCATCTGTTGAACGAATGACAGGTCGTTCTTCGGAAGTCCAAAAAGATCTGACGGAAGCCCTATTGGCAAAGGAAACGACAGAGCAGGCACTTCAGCAGACGTCACTATCTGTTAAAGAGCAACTTAGCCAATTTGATGTCATGCAAGCACAATTAAAAACAGCTTCGTCCGATTTAGATGAAAAGCAGGCACTATTATATAAAGCGTATCAACACCATCAGCAATTAAAGGCACGAAAAGAAACATTAGCCGAATTAGAGGCTGACTTCTCCGGATTTTTCCATGGCGTTAAGGAAGTGTTGTTAGCGCGGGATCGCGGGGAACTGCATGGTATTGAAGGCGCTGTAGCAGAACTAATTCAAGTTGAAGCAAAGTATTCTCAAGCAATTGAAACCGCATTAGGTGCAGCATCTCAGCATATTGTTACAGTAAACGAACAACATGCTCAAAAGGCAATAAGCTGGCTAAAGCAAAAGCGGGCAGGACGTGCAACATTTCTACCGAAAACAGTTATGCGTTCCCGAAAAATTAATGCACAACAACTGAGTGATATTCAATCACACCCGGCTTATATTGCATTAGGATATGAGCTTGTTAGCTATGCGCAGGAAAATACGACAATAATTGAAAATCTTTTAGGTAATGTACTTGTAGCCTCTTCATTAGAAGGCGCGAGTCAAATAGCTCGTTTATGTGGCTTTAAATACCGTGTTGTCACTCTTGAAGGGGATATCGTCAATGCAGGTGGTTCGTTGACAGGTGGTGCTTTAAAGCAACAAAGCTCACTATTTTCACGGAAAGCCGAGCTTGATAAACTTGTCGCTACATTAGAGGGAATGGAAGCAACAATCCGATCTGCCGAGCAGACAGTAGCAAAGAAAAAAGAACAAATTGCCGAAATGCGTCATGCATTGGAAGAGTTGAAGCTGCAAGGTGAGGCGATGCGGGAGCAAGAGCAGATTCATCGAGCAAAGCTTTTAGAGTTGGATATGATTGTAAAAAGTTTGCAAACGACTGCTACGATTACACAATCGGAGCAATCATCCGTTTCTACAAGGAAGCAATCGTTAAGTGTTGAGCAAAAAATTGCACAAAAACGATTAGCAGAATTGAGCGAAGAATTGCAGGAAATACAGCAAACGGTTGATGAACTCACACTCGCTAAAACTCAAAGTGAAACGCAAAAAGATGTATTGCGTGAACAGTTGGCAGTCCAACGATCAGAACTTGCAGTTGCACAAGAACAGTTAACACAAGTACAGGCATCCATTGCAGGAATTGAGCTTAACTTAGCGAAAGCACAAAATACGGTCGAAAAAATTTCCCAGGAAATAGAGTGGATCGAATCTGAAGATGGGTTAAACGGTCCTTCTGCAGATGAGTTGGCACAAACGATTATTCAATGGGTGACGAAAAAGGATGCATTAACAGATATTATTCAAAAAAACCGTACAACTCGTTCCGTTCTACACGAACAAATTACGGAAAATGAAATTCATTTACAGGAAATTCAGCGTGTACATAAAAGTTATGTGGATGCATTGCGATCGTTAGAATTAAAGCGCAGTCGTACTGAATTTGAAATGAATAATTTACAAGAGCAGCTACTTGAACAGTATGAGCTGGACTTCTTGACTGCTCAGGACGAAGTAATTGATATAGAGAACGAAGAAGATGTACGCCGTAAAGTAAAACTGTTAAAACAATCGATCGAGGAACTCGGTCCAGTTAACTTGTCAGCAATCGAAGAGTATGATCGTGTGCAGGAACGTTATACATTTTTAAGTGAACAACGAGAAGATTTAGTCTCTGCAAAAGATACGCTCCACAAAGCGATTGGTGAGATGGATGAAGAAATGACGGAACGGTTTAGCGACACATTTAGGCAAATTCGTCAGCAATTCGTTATTTCATTCAGGGAATTATTTGGAGGCGGTACAGCAGATTTAGTGTTGGTGGATCCAAATAATATGCTAGAGACAGGCATTGAAATTATTGCTCAACCACCAGGTAAAAAACTGCAGAGCTTAAGTTTGCTCTCAGGTGGTGAACGTGCATTGACAGCCATTGCTTTATTATTTGCTATATTAAATACGCGGCCTGTTCCATTCTGTATTTTGGATGAGGTTGAGGCGGCATTGGACGAATCGAATGTAGCCCGATATAGCGATTATTTACGTAAATATAGTGAGCATACACAATTTATCGTCATTACTCACCGTAAAGGTACGATGGAAGGTGCGGATGTTCTATATGGTATTACAATGCAGGAATCAGGTGTGTCGAAGCTTGTTTCGGTAAAACTGGAAGAACAAACGGAATTAGTAATGTAAGGGAGTGTCATAAATGAGCTTTTTTAAACGACTAAAAGAAAAGCTAACTGGCGGCAACGAGGAACTGGAACAAAAAGTTGACCAACCAGAGCTTGATGAACAGCAACCGGCTGATAAGCCCGAACCTGAATTAATTGAAGAAACGGCAGTTCAAAACTCCGTGGAACAAGAAGCGGTTGAAGTAGAAGCTTCAAATCAAGAAGAATCGACTCCTCAGGAAGAACCGGAACTGAGCGATAATGATACAGCGTTAGTAGTTGTTGAGGAGCAAGTGGAAGAAAAGAAACCTTCCGCATGGTCCATAACACAAAAATTCAAAGCCGGTTTGGAAAAGACGCGTAATTCATTTACTTCCAAAGTGAATGATTTAGTAGCCCGTTACCGTAAAGTTGACGAAGATTTCTTTGAAGAACTTGAGGAATTACTACTACAGGCAGACGTAGGCTTTGAAACGGTTATGGATTTAATGGATAAGTTGCGCTACGAAGTACAGCGTCAAAATATTAAAGATACAAACGGTATTCAATCTATTATTTCTGAGAAATTAGTTGAAATTTATGAGTCTGGAGAAGAAAACTTAACGGACTTAAATATTCAGCAAGATGGCGATTTAACGGTTATTTTGTTCGTAGGTGTTAATGGCGTTGGTAAAACAACGACAATTGGTAAATTAGCGCATCGTATGAAATCTGAAGGTAAATCGGTTATGCTTGCTGCGGGAGATACATTCCGTGCGGGCGCAATTGATCAATTACAAGTGTGGGGCGAACGTGTTGGCGTGGAAGTAATTGCGCAATCAGAAGGTTCTGATCCTGCAGCAGTAATGTATGATGCAATTCGTGCAGCGAAAAAACGCGGTGTTGATATTTTAATTTGTGATACAGCAGGTCGTTTGCAAAATAAAGTGAACTTGATGAACGAACTTCAAAAAGTACACCGTGTCATTTCACGCGAGATTCCAAATGCACCTCATGAAGTACTATTGGCATTGGATGCAACAACAGGTCAAAACGCGCTTGTACAGGCACAAACTTTTAAAGAAGTAACGAATGTTACAGGCATTGTGTTAACGAAATTGGATGGTACTGCTAAAGGTGGTATTGTATTAGCTATTCGTAATAAATTGCATATTCCGGTAAAATTCGTTGGTCTTGGTGAAAAAATGGATGACTTACAGCCATTTGATGCAGAACGTTATGTATATGGATTATTTGCTGAAGGTCTGGAAAAAGAACTAGAGAAAATAGAAGATTAAATATAAGCGAGCAACAGATGGAATTTGTTGCTCGTTTTTTCCGTTAACATATCTCTTGGACAAGGAGATTACCTTGACAGTAAGTGCTCACAAGATTATGATAAGATAGACAAATTATGATTGGAGAGATAAAAATGCTACTTGAAAAAACAACACGCATGAACTTTCTCTTCGACTTTTATCAAGCATTATTAACTGACAAACAGCGCAGCTATATGGAACTTTATTACTTAGACGATCACTCGTTAGGAGAAATCGCCGAAAGTTATAATATTTCACGCCAGGCTGTTTATGATAATATTCGCCGTACTGAGGCGATGCTTGAAGAATATGAAGATAAATTAAATTTATTCGAAAAGTTTCAACAACGTCAACAAGTGCTAAAACAATTGACGGATGCGATACAAGATGAGGCTTCTACAATAGAAGCGAAACTGGCATTGGTTGAACAATTAAAGGAATCGGATTAGGAGGCGAACGAGTTGGCTTTTGAAGGTTTAGCAGAGCGACTCCAAGGTACGATCCAAAAGATTAAAGGTAAAGGGAAAGTTACGGAACAAGACGTTAAAGAAATGATGCGTGAAGTCCGATTTGCCTTAATCGAAGCGGACGTAAACTTAAAAGTAGTAAAAGAGTTCGTTAAAAAGGTTAGTGAGCGTGCGGTAGGCGTCGACGTTATGAAGTCATTAACGCCTGGTCAGCAAGTCATTAAAATTGTACAGGATGAATTGAAGAACTTAATGGGTGGAGAACAAAGCCCTATTAAATTTAGCAACCGTCCCCCAACAGTCATTATGATGGTGGGGTTACAAGGTGCCGGTAAAACGACGACTACAGGTAAATTGGCAAATGTATTACGTAAAAAATACAATAAAAAACCACTATTAGTAGCAGCGGATGTATACCGTCCAGCCGCTGTTCAGCAATTACAGACAATAGGGAAACAGCTATCTTTACCAGTGTTCTCACTTGGTACAGATGTCTCTCCAGTTGAAATTGCACGTCAAGCGATTGAACATGCAAAAGAAGAGCATCATGATGTTGTATTAATCGATACAGCTGGTCGTCTCCATATTGATGAAGAGCTGATGCAGGAACTGAAAGACATTCGCGGATTAAAAGAGCCGGACGAAGTATTTTTAGTTGTAGATGCGATGACAGGTCAAGATGCGGTAAATGTTGCGCAAAACTTTAATGAAGCAGTCGGCATTACGGGCGTTGTTTTAACAAAATTAGATGGGGATACACGTGGTGGTGCGGCTTTATCAATCCGTGCCGTTACTGAAAAGCCGATCAAATTTGTTGGTATGGGCGAAAAAATGGATGCATTGGAGCCATTCCATCCAGAACGCATGGCATCACGTATTCTAGGTATGGGTGACGTGTTATCACTCATTGAAAAAGCACAGGCGAACGTTGATATGGAAAAAGCGAAAGAACTTGAAGAAAAGTTTATGACGCAATCATTCACGTTTGACGACTTTATTGAGCAGCTTCAAGCCGTGAAAAAAATGGGACCGCTGGATGAATTACTAAAAATGATTCCAGGTGCGAACAAAATGAAGGGCTTAGATAATGTCAAAGTCGATGAAAAGCAAATGGGGCGCATTGAAGCGATTATTTATTCGATGACACCAAAAGAAAAGACAAACCCTGAAATTATTTCGGCGAGCCGCAAAAAACGTATCGCAACTGGTTCAGGGACGACAATTCAAGAAGTAAACCGCTTATTGAAGCAGTTTGAAGATATGAAAAAAATGATGAAACAAATGACAGGTATGACGCAGGGTAAAGGTAAGAAAAAGATGAAAATGCCTGGTTTAGATTCGTTATTTAAATAAAAAAATAGGGTGTTAAGAAAAAACACTTTACAAACCACTAAGACATTGATAATATAATATCTTGTGTGAAACTTATTCGGAGGTGCTATATAAAATGGCAGTTAAAATTCGCTTAAAACGTATGGGAGCTAAAAAATCTCCTTTCTATCGTATCGTAGTTGCAGACGCTCGTTCACCACGTGACGGTCGTCAAATCGAAACAGTAGGTACTTACAACCCACTTACAGTTCCAGCTACAGTACAAATCGATGAAGAGAAAGCTCTTAAATGGTTAGCTGATGGTGCAAAACCATCTGATACTGTACGTAACCTGTTCTCAGAACAAGGTATCATGGAGAAATTCCATAACGCTAAATACAGCAAATAATTCAATGATTAATTCGGAGGTGGCATTATGCAGCAGCTGATTGAAGCAATTGTTAAACCATTAGTCGATTATCCTGAAGACGTTCGTATTGAGACGGACGAAACTTCAAATCGAGTTGTTTATAAGCTTTTTGTTCATCCAGAGGATCGAGGGAAAGTAATAGGCAAGCAAGGACGTGTTGCGAAGGCAATTCGTACGATTGTGTACTCAGCAGCGGGCGGCCACCAGAAGAAAAAGACGTATGTCGATATATTGGATTAATAAAAGAAGGGTGGCATTTTGCTAACCCTTCTTTTTTTGTTATGATAATTCAATCAGCAATATTTTATTGAACAATTACAACTAGTTGATTGGAATGGAGGTGGCGACTCCAGCGGGAAGAGCAAAATTTATTTTGCGACGAAAGCGTAGCGTCAGGAGCACCGTCGCCTGAGACGTTCGTGTAAGGCCGTGCCCGCGGAAAGCGTCCGCCGAAATGGAAATCAACGGGATATTAAAGGTGGAATATATATGGAATGGTTTAATGTAGGACGTATTGTAAATACACATGGAGTTCGTGGAGAACTTCGGATTTTATCGACAACAGATTTTGAAGAAGAGCGTTTTGCTGTAGGTTCTAAATTAGCGGCATTTAAAAAGGATGATAAAAAGCCGACTTGGGTAACAATCGCTTCATCACGTCGCCATAAAAACTTTATTTTAGTAACATTTGAAGGAATGGAAAACATTAACCTAGTGGAGCCTTTTAAGGAAGGTCTACTGAAAATAACGATGGACCAGCTAGAAGAAGACGAGCTAGATGAAAACGAATACTATCACTTTGAAATTAAAGATTGTGAAGTGTTTTCGGAAGAAGGCGAATTAATTGGAGTTGTAACCGACATTCTGGAAACAGGTGCTAATGATGTTTGGGAAGTTAAAGCATCAGGCGGTAAAAAGCATTATATTCCTTATATTGAGGATATCGTAAAAGAAATCGATGTCGAAGAGAAGAAAATTATTATACATGTAATGGAAGGTCTATTAGAATGAAGATTCATGTATTGAGTTTATTTCCTGACATGTTTTCCGGTGTCTTTGGTGCATCGATATTAAAAAAGGCTCAGGAAAAAGGTGCGGTGGAGTTAGCAGTAACAGATATTCGGGACTATAGTGAAAATAAGCATAAGCAAGTTGATGACTACCCATATGGTGGTGGTGCAGGAATGGTATTAAAGCCAGAGCCAATGTTTAATGCTGTTGAGGCTATTACAGAAGGCCGCAAGCCACGCGTTATTTTAATGTGCCCACAAGGTGAGCGCTTCACCCAGAAAAAGGCAGAGGAATTAGCGAAGGAAGAAGATTTAGTATTCCTATGTGGTCATTATGAAGGGTATGATGAGCGTATTCGTCAATACCTTGTAACAGATGAAATTTCCATTGGAGACTTCGTGTTGACGGGTGGAGAGCTTCCAGCGATGACGGTGATCGACGCAGTGGTTCGCTTATTGCCAGGGGTACTTGGGCAGGAAGATTCACATATCCAGGATTCATTTTCTACAGGGCTACTAGAGCATCCACATTATACACGACCGGCTGATTTTAGAGGCATGAAAGTACCGGATATACTGTTGTCAGGTAATCACGCGAAAATTGATGCCTGGCGTGAGGAACAATCATTTGTCCGTACATTGGAACGCAGACCCGATTTGTTCGATGCATTAGAATTGACGGATAAACAATTGAAATTGCTTGAAAAGATTAAGAGTGAAATGTAAAGCAAAACTACTTGCAAGCTTGTAAAATTTATGATAAGATTCATTTTGTGCTTCTATGTAGGCACTGAATTACGGTGTTCCGCTGTGGCTGAGATTAGCGTGCAAGAGCATCTGTCCAAGGAGAGAAAACAATGTCAAACATTATTACAGAGATCACTAAAGATCAATTACGTTCAGACTTACCGTCATTCAAACCAGGTGACACAGTTAAGGTACACGTTAAAATCGTTGAGGGTACTCGTGAGCGTATCCAATTATTCGAAGGTGTAGTTATTAAACGTCGTGGTGGCGGAATTAGCGAAACTTTCACAGTACGTAAAATTTCTTACGGCGTTGGTGTAGAGCGTACTTTCCCAGTACACACTCCAAAAATCGCTAATTTAGAAGTAGTTCGTAAAGGTAAAGTACGTCGTGCTAAACTTTACTACCTACGTAACCTACGTGGTAAAGCTGCTCGTATTAAAGAAATTCGATAAGAACTATTTAGAAGGGGCTTGTATCTACAAGTCCCTTTCTTTCTTTCTCAAATAAATTGTATTAAATATACGTTTAAACACATAAAGCATATTAGTTGGATAAATAAATATAGGTTAGATTTTTGCTTGAAATACATATTTCGTATACAATAAATGTGATGAGCAAGGGGGATAGCTACGTGGAAAAAACTGAAAAAGAAAAAAATGAGCTGTGGGAATGGACAAAAGCTCTACTTATTGCGTTTGCAATTGCCGCATTTATTCGCTACTTTTTATTTACACCGATTGTAGTAGATGGGGATTCAATGATGCCAACCCTTGAGAATGGTGATCGGATGATTGTTAACAAATTTAGCTATAAAATCGGCGAGCCTAGTCGTTTTGACATCGTCGTATTCCACGCACCTGAACAAAAAGATTATATAAAACGCGTCATTGGCGTTCCAGGGGACTTTGTGGAATATAAAGATGACCAATTATACATTAATGGTGAAGCAATTGATGAGCCATATTTAGATGCATATAAAGCACAAATTAGCGAAGGCAACTTAACAGGTGACTTCTCCCTAAAAGATATTGATCCATCATTAGATGTAATTCCGGAAGGTTATGTATTCGTAATGGGTGATAACCGACGCTTCAGTAAAGATAGTCGTCATATCGGTATTGTAGAACAAAAGGAAATTATCGGTAATACGAGTATTATTTTCTGGCCATTAAGCGAGATTGAAATCGTAAAATAATATTTATCATTCTAAATTATAAATATTGTCTAAAATGAGGGGGATAGTTTAAACTCCTCATTTTTTTGTTTAAGAAATTATCATCATGACAATTGGAATAACTAAGCAATGGGTTTCTATTTTTAAAAAAATCGAGATGTCTGGGCTGAAAAAAGTAACACAATTGTGTGTGAATAAAGAGATGAATTATTTTCAGGAGGGTACTAATATGACAATTCAATGGTTTCCGGGACATATGGCAAAGGCGCGCCGTCAAGTATCGGAAAGTTTAAAGCTTGTAGATATTATTTTTGAACTGGTGGATGCACGTTTGCCTTTATCATCACGTAATCCGATGATTGATGAGGTAATTCACCAAAAACCACGTCTACTCGTTTTAAATAAACAAGATATGGCAGATGAGCATGAAACACGGCGCTGGATTCAATATTTCGCCGATAGAGGCTTCAAGGCAGTAGCTATCAACTCATTGGAAGGCAAAGGCTTACAGGCAGTAACAAAAGCTGCACAGGAGATTCTAGCTGACAAATGGGACCGTATGCGATCAAAAGGTATGAAGCCCCGTGCAATTCGGGCAATGATTGTAGGGATTCCGAATGTAGGGAAATCAACATTGATTAACCGTTTGGCAAAGAAAAACTTAGCGAAGACGGGAAATACACCAGGGATTACGAAGGCACAGCAATGGATTAAAGTCGGCAAGGAAATAGAACTTCTTGATACGCCAGGTATATTATGGCCAAAGTTTGAAGATCAGGAAGTAGGCTACAAGCTTGCTCTAACAGGTGCCATTAAAGATACAATTACTAATATGGAAGACTTGGCTGTATATGGCTTAAACTTTTTAGCGTTACATTACCCAGCCCGAATGGAAGAACGGTATAAAATTTCTTCTGTGTCTGAAGAGTTAGTTGAAACGTTTGATGCCATTGGAAAATTACGTCGTGTATTTGGACAAGGTGGAGAAATTGATTACGATCAAGTAGCAGTGTTGATTGTACGTGATATTCGTGATCAACATCTAGGAAAGCTCACATTCGACTTTGTATCTGAGCAAATTGAAAAAGAACAATTAGCAGAAGCGATTGAAAAAGAAAACGAAGAACGTCGAAAAAAAACAGCAGAACTTCGCCGCCAACAAAAACAGGAAACCGAGCAATAAAATTAGGAACAAAGCCTTTTTCATTATTTGAAAAAGGTTTTTTCTTTTATAATGAAAAGAATAGACGATATAACAGTTAGAACTATAGTTAAGTTGATTGGAGTTAAGGGCAATAACAAATAATATACCCATATGAAAATCAACTCTATAAAATTACAGTGAACTTATTAGATTAGAGGAATATAAATGAAAACAATCAAAGAGATTACAGAAGTATTAAAAGGATCTACGCAAATTGAGCCGTGGATGGATGAAATTGCACAAGATGACCGTGCAGGTGTAGTGAAAGTATGGGCGCAGTTTCAAAAACGTTTAGAAAAAATAGAGGTACTGCAAAAAGCACATGATGAAAAACTACAATTTGATGCAGGCTACCTACCATATGAAGATGCTTATATAGCAGGTACTGATGAGGCAGGACGAGGTCCATTAGCAGGACCTGTTGTAACAGCAGCAGTTATTTTGCCAAACTACTGTCAAGAGTTGCTAGGTGTTAATGATTCGAAGCTATTGTCAAAGGAAAAGCGTAAAGAGTATGCCGAGCGAATTAAAAAACATGCACTATACTATGCCGTTCATTTCCAAAGTGTTGAAGAAATTGATCGACTTAATATATATGAGGCGACACGGCAATCGATGTTAAAAAGTATAGAAGCACTTGAGGCAACGCCACATTTTATTTTAGCGGATGCAATGTCGCTTCCAGTAGCGATTCCCCAAGCTTCAATAATAAAAGGTGATGCACGCAGCTTAGCAATTGCAGCGGCGTCCATTTTAGCAAAGACAGCACGTGATGAGTATATGGAAAACTTGGATATACAATACCCTCAATACGGATTTGCCCAACATGCTGGCTATGGTACAAAGCAACATTTAGAAGCACTCCAGCAGCATGGACCGACAGTTCATCACCGAAAAACATTTGAACCGATTAAATCGATGCTTCAAAGAAGGGAGTAACGCATGAACTTTGCATCATCAAATTCCATTCAAACGAATATGGCACAACAAACGACAGTAAATCAGCCATTATCATTGAAACAAGATCAAATATTTCACGGGACGATTAAGCAGCTGTATCCAAATCAAATGGCGGAAGTTCAAGTCGGTAATCAAAAGCTCATGGCCAAGCTTGAGGTGCCTTTAAAGTTAGGGGACGCGCATTTCTTTCAAGTAACAGCAACTAATCCACAAACAGAGTTGAAAGTTGTAACAGGACCTATGTCGCAATCAATGACATCTGGACAACAAATATCCCAGCTATTGGACACGATGAATTTACCAAAAACAAATGAATTGCAACAAGTACTCTCGCATTTTATAAAGAACCAGCTCCCCCTTGCAAAAGAACAGTTGCTAGCTGCAGAAGGCTGGATGAAAGCCTTGCCTGCTGGAGTGGATAAAAACAATGCTCTGCAAGCATTGCAACGAATGGTTGAGTTAAAGATGCCATTTACAAATACAGTATTTCAAGCATTAACGCAAGGAATAAAAACTGATGGATTATCTACCAATTTGGCAAATTTGGCCCAGCTGTTGGCAAATCAGCCTGGTGGGAATGAAACGATTAAAACAAATTTACGTCAGCAAATTGAACTCCTTGCAAAGCCATTGAACAATGAAACAGGGGGCCTACTTCTTGCACGTGCTACACAAACATTAGTAGATAATAGTGCGCCGATTTCCTCCAAGCTTCAAGCGCTAACCATCTTAAAAGAAGCCGGTATTTTACCGCAAAATGCGAATCTACAAAATTGGCAAACTGTTAATCTGCAAGCAAACCAGCAATCTATTAATCAGTCTCCTGCAACACCGCTATTAAAGGAAGCAGGGCAAATGCTACAGCAGTTGGCCCAAACTGCTCCTAAGCATATAAAGCCGATGCTGGACCAGGTAAAGGGTTGGATTAACAATGATAATCTGTTATCCCAAACACAAAAGCAACAATTACAGCAATTATTGGGACGTTTTGAGCAGTTACCTGCAACAAGGCAGGCAATAGAAGTACTGACTAATCAAGTACAGCAACAATTGACAAGTGGTTACAGTGAAAGTGTGACGTCAAGGTTATTTGTGCAAAATGACCAGGGGATTTCAGCAAAGGATCAACTTCTTTCATTGATTAAGCCCGATTCTAATCTTACGCTAGCTGATCAGCTCTTGCGAAATTTAGTGAAAGTTACAGCTGATAGTCCACAACCAGTCATGCAAAGTACCCTTACTCAAGCTGAAGCGCAAGTACAGGCAGCGGTAGATAGCCGTGCAATGGAACAAGCAATAAAAACAATTTTAAAAGGGCTAGGAGTTAGCTATGAGGCAACGCTTGCAAATAAGGCAGGAGATATTCAGGCGATTACACAGCAGCTTAAACCGCAACTATTAGCGCTTCTTCAAGACGTACAGACACCCACGGTTTTAAAGGACACGGCTGAAATGGTAATGGCCAGGCTTAATGGCATGCAGTTGTCTTCTGGGGAAAACGGGCACCAACATCAACTTGTAATGCAACTGCCATTGGACTTTTTTGGTAAGAAAATGGATGCAACACTTCAATGGAATGGCCGCATGAAGGAAGATGGTAAAATTGATGCTAATTTTGCGCGGATTATGTTTTATTTAGATATGGAATCCCTGCAGCAAACCGTCATTGACATGCAAGTGCAAAATCGAGTAGTGACAATTAATGTATATAATGATATTCCACATTTGGATTCATTAGCTGAATCATTAAAAGCTACATTAAAAACTGGTTTACTTGAAAAGGAATATACATTGTCCGGTTTATTTATCAAACCTTTTGGAAATCAGGAATTAAAAACTGACACAAAACTTTCAAAACAATTGGAAGATCAACAAGGCGGTGTGGATATTCGGGTATGAACGAAAAAAAATATGTGCGAAAAGAAGCAATTGCCCTATCATATGATTCTCAGAAAAGTAGTGGACCTACTGTTGTCGCAAAAGGGAAAGGTAAAATTGCCGACAATATACTAGAGAAAGCCTCAATGCATGATGTGCCTATATATGAAGATCCAAACTTAGTGGAACTGCTTGGCCAACTGGATTTAAATACCTCCATACCAGAGGAACTGTATCAGGCTGTTGCTGAAGTATTTGCCTTTATTTATCACTTGGATGAGAAGCATAAGCTAACGCTAAATAAGTGAAATTTATCTATTTAGTAGAATATATCTTTCAGAAAATTAAAAAATATATTTGAAGAGAATTTTTTGACATAAAATAAAGTAAAAATTGCTTGTGTGACAAATATAGACATTATCTGAATTATTGTATAAAATAGATTATGTTAGTAGAATAATTTCCAAATGTCCGATGGGAGGATGTATCATGAATATCCATGAGTATCAAGGGAAAGAAATATTAAGGCAGTACGGCGTTGCGGTTCCTAAAGGGAGTGTCGCGTTTTCACCAGAAGAAGCGGTAAAGGCAGCAAAAGAACTAGGTTCAAATGTAACAGTAGTAAAAGCGCAAATCCATGCAGGTGGCCGAGGTAAAGCAGGAGGCGTAAAAATTGCGAAAAACTTAGATGAAGTTCGCTCTTACGCAAAAGAACTGCTAGGGAAAGTTTTAGTAACGCACCAAACAGGTCCAGACGGTAAAGAAGTAAAACGTCTTTATATAGAGGAAGGTTCGGACATTAAAAAAGAGTACTATTTAAGTTTAGTATTAGACCGTGCAACTTCTAGAGTAGTAATGATGGGTTCTGAAGAGGGCGGTATGGATATTGAGGAAGTAGCAGAATCTAATCCAGAAAAAATCTTCAAAGAAATAATCGATCCAGTAACAGGCTTGAATGCCTTCCAAGCACGCCGTATGGCATTCAATATGAATATTCCGGCGAAGTTAGTAAATAAAGCAGTAGGATTAATGCTTGGTATTTACAAAGCATTTATCGATAAAGATGCATCGACAGTAGAGATCAACCCGCTAGTTGTAACTGGTGATGACCAGGTAGTGGCGCTTGATGCAAAATTCAATTTTGATGCAAATGCACTGTACCGTCATAAAGATATCGTAGAATTACGTGACTTTGATGAGGAAGATGCAAAGGAAATTGAAGCCTCAAAATATGACTTAAGCTATATTTCTTTAGATGGCAACATTGGCTGTATGGTAAATGGTGCAGGTCTTGCTATGGCTACGATGGATACAATTAGCTATTATGGCGGTTCACCCGCAAACTTCCTTGATGTTGGGGGCGGTGCAACAGCTGAAAAAGTAACAGAAGCATTTAAAATTATTTTATCAGACAAAAATGTAAAAGGTATTTTTGTAAACATTTTCGGTGGAATTATGAAGTGCGATATCATTGCAGAAGGTGTTATTACAGCTGCAAAAGAAGTAGGCTTAAAAGTTCCGTTAGTTGTACGTTTGGAAGGAACGAACGTAGAACTTGGTAAAAAATTATTAAATGAATCTGGTTTAAATATTGTAGCCGCTGACTCTATGGCTGATGGCGCACAAAAAATCGTGAAATTAGTTGAATCTGAAGGCGGGGTTAAGGCATGAGCGTATTCATTAATAAAGACACAAAAGTAATCGTACAAGGGATTACAGGGGAAACAGCCCTTTTCCATACGAAACAAATGTTGGAATACGGAACAAAAATCGTTGCTGGGGTAACACCTGGTAAAGGCGGTCTAGAAATCGAGGGTGTTCCTGTATTTAATACTGTACAGGAAGCAGTAGATGCTACTGGTGCAAACGTATCGGTTATTTATGTACCGGCACCGTTTGCAGCAGATGCAATTATTGAAGCGGTTGACGCTGATTTGGATATGACTATTTGTATAACAGAGCACATTCCTGTCCTTGATATGGTAAAAGTTAAGCGCTATATGGAAGGCAAAAAAACACGTTTAGTAGGTCCAAACTGTCCTGGTGTTATTACAGCAGATGAATGCAAGATTGGTATTATGCCAGGTTATATTCATACAAAAGGGCATGTAGGCGTTGTATCTAGATCTGGAACGTTAACATATGAAGCTGTACATCAATTATCTCAAGCGGGTATTGGCCAAACAACAGCAGTAGGAATCGGCGGAGACCCAGTAAATGGTACAAACTTTATCGATTGCCTAAAAGCGTTCAATGAAGACCCTGAAACATATGCAGTAGTAATGATTGGGGAAATCGGCGGTACAGCGGAGGAAGAAGCAGCAGAGTGGATTCAGGCTAACATGACAAAACCGGTTGTAGGCTTTATCGGTGGTCAAACAGCTCCTCCAGGTAAACGTATGGGACACGCTGGTGCTATCATTTCTGGTGGTAAAGGAACAGCTGCAGAGAAAATTAAAGCGATGAACGCAGCGGGTATTGAAGTTGCCCCTACACCTTCTGTTATTGGAGAGACACTAATTAAAGTAATTAAAGAAAAAGGTCTATACGAAGTTTGTAAAACACATTAATATAAAAGATGTAGCGGTCGCCTCGCTACATCTTTTTCGTATGTCTACCTCACTATTTATAAAAGCGGTCATTTTAATTTCTTCTATTATAAAAGGAGTGTTGAAATGATGAATCACTTAAATGAACAATTATTGAAACTACACTATATCCTCCCTCTATCATGGCAAAAATTCCAAAAATTGATGACTATTTTAGAAGATTTCGACAAAATGTTACATGTTTCACCAAAAATTTTAGCGTTGCATTTAAAAATTAAAGAAGAAAAAGCCATACAGCTTCTACGTCATTATAAAGAACTATTGCCAAAATCAATAACAAGTTATTATGAGCAAGAAAATATTCACGCCATCCCCTATACAAGTCAATTTTATCCGGAACGATTGAAACAACTTTACGATGCGCCATCAGTGCTTTATGCAAAAGGGGATATACAATTATTAAATAAATCAAAAATAATTGCGGTCATTGGTTCCAGAGGAGCAACTAGCTATAGTGAGGAAGTATTGAAAATGCTGATTCCTCCACTAATCGATGAACAATTCATCATAGTCAGCGGTCTTGCTAAAGGAGCAGACCGACTTGCACATGAGGCAACAATTGGTTATGGTGGAAAGACAATCGGTGTATTGGGACATGGGTTGTTCCATCATTATCCGAAAGAAAATATAGAATTAAGCAAGCATATGGCAAGCGAACATTTATTAGTAACAGAATACCCTCCTTATGTAGGAGTGCAAAAATGGCATTTCCCCGCACGCAACCGAATTATTAGCGGTCTAAGTGAAGCGCTTATCGTTACAGAAGCTGCACTTAAAAGCGGTACTTTAATTACTACAGAGCTTGCACTTGAACAAGGAAAAGAAGTGTTTGCGGTGCCTGGAAATATATTCAGTGAGCAGTCGCGAGGTACAAATAAATTAATAAAAGAAGGGGCAATTCCAGTATGGAATGGCTTTCAAATCCTTCAGGAATTACAAATGTTTTCAAAATATCGTTGAAAAAAAGTTGCATTATTAGCCAATCTGTTATACATTTTGCAACAGGAAAAGCTTTGAAAAACATTGACAAATTCATATGATTGAATTTAAGAAAATAACAATACCTCTATAAGGAGGAAAACAGATGGCAGATTATTTAGTAATTGTTGAATCACCTGCAAAGGCAAAAACAATTGAACGCTACTTAGGAAAAAAATATAAAGTAAAAGCTTCAATTGGACATGTACGTGATTTACCACGTAGTCAAATGGGAATTGATACCGAAAATAATTATGAACCAAAATATATTACGATTCGAGGAAAAGGTCCGGTACTCCAGGATCTGAAATCGGCAGCAAAAAAAGTAAAAAAGATTTATCTCGCAGCCGATCCAGACCGTGAAGGGGAAGCAATTGCCTGGCACTTAGCAACAGCATTGAATGTTGATATTCAATCAGATTGCCGTGTCGTATTTAATGAAATCACGAAAGAAGCCATATTAGAAAGCTTCAAACACCCACGTCCGATTAATATGGATCTAGTGGATGCACAACAAGCACGTCGTATTCTAGACCGTCTAGTAGGTTATAATATTAGTCCGATTCTATGGAAAAAAGTGAAAAAAGGCTTGTCTGCAGGTCGTGTGCAATCGGTTTCATTGCGTCTAATTATCGATCGGGAAAATGAAATTAAAAGCTTTATACCAGAAGAATATTGGTCTATTGATGCGAGCTTCGAGAAAAGTAAAAAGCAATTTGATGCTTTCTACTACGGAGACGGCAAAGAAAAAATTAAGCTAACAAATGAAGCCCAAGTTAAGGATGTTTTAAAACGTGTAAAAGGCTCTGACTTCGAAGTTATGAATGTTGTAAAGAAAGAGCGTAAGCGTAATGCATCACCAGCCTTCACTACATCCTCACTACAACAAGAAGCCGCGCGTAAATTAAACTTCCGTGCGAAAAAAACAATGATGCTTGCCCAACAGCTTTATGAAGGTATTGAGCTAAGCAAAAAAGAAGGCGCAGTCGGCTTAATTACGTATATGCGTACAGACTCAACCCGAATTTCGGAAACTGCAAAATCGGAAGCTATATCGTATATCGAAACAAAGTACGGCAAAGACTTCATCGCGTTAGAGCAAAAACAAGTGAAATCAAAAGCGAATGCACAAGATGCCCATGAAGCAATTCGACCAACGAGTGCGATGCGTACGCCGGAAGAACTAAAAACGATTTTAAGCCGTGACCAGCTTCGTCTGTACCGTTTAATTTGGGAACGCTTTATCGCTAGTCAAATGGCGCCGGCAGTCCTGGATACGGTAACAGTAGACCTTCAGAATAACGATGTATTATTCCGTGCAAATGGTTCTCAAGTAAAGTTTGCGGGATTCATGAAACTTTATATCGAAGGTACAGATGATCAAACCGAAGAAACGAACAAACTCCTGCCTGAAATGAAGGTTGGCGATAAAGTTAAGTCACTTGAAATCGAGCCAAAGCAACATTTCACACAACCACCACCACGCTATTCGGAGGCGCGTCTTGTGAAATCGTTAGAGGAGCTAGGTATAGGTCGACCATCAACATATGCACCGACATTGGATACCATTCAAAAACGTGGCTATGTTCAACTGGATGCAAAACGTTTCGTACCTACAGAGCTTGGTGAAATTGTCCACCAGGCAACACTGGAGTTTTTCCCGGAAATCATTAATATCGAATTCACTGCACAAATGGAACAGAATCTGGATGAAATCGAAGAAGGCATTACAAAATGGGTAAATGTAATCGATGAATTTTATAAAGATTTTGAACCACGTGTTAAACATGCGGATGAAGTGATGGAAAAAATCGAAATAAAAGATGAGCCTGCAGGAGAAGACTGTGAAAAATGCGGTAATCCAATGGTATTTAAACTTGGACGTTACGGGAAATTTATGGCTTGTTCCAACTTCCCTGATTGCCGTAACACAAAAGCGATAGTCAAACCGATCGATGTTAAATGTCCAACATGTGACGATGGTGAAATTGTTGAGCGTAAATCCAAAACGAAGCGGATTTTCTACGGTTGCAATCGCTATCCGGATTGTGATTTTGTTTCATGGGATAAGCCAATTAGTAGACCTTGTCCGAAGTGTAGTTCATTATTAGTAGAGAAGAAATTGAAAAAAGGTGTTCAAATTCAATGTACAAACAGTGAATGTGATTATGAAGAAACACCATCACAATAAAATGAAGAGGTAACAAAAATGACACAACAAATAGTAAATGTAATTGGTGCTGGTTTAGCCGGTTCTGAAGCAGCATGGCAAATTGCAAAGCGTGGCGTGAACGTACGTTTATATGAAATGCGCCCTGTAAAGCAAACTCCTGCACATCACACTGATAAATTCGCTGAACTTGTATGTTCCAACTCTTTACGTGCAAATGGCTTAACAAATGCTGTTGGTGTAATCAAAGAAGAAATGCGCAAATTGGATTCTGTTATTATTGCAGCAGCAGACAATAGCTCAGTACCTGCAGGTGGAGCCTTGGCTGTAGACCGTCATGAGTTTGCGGGGCATGTAACAGATAAAGTGAAAAACCATCCGTTAATTGAGGTTATTAATGAAGAAGTAACTGAAATCCCTGAAGGAATTACTGTTATTGCGACAGGACCATTAACATCCGAAGCATTAGCAAAACAAATTCAAGGGCTGACTGGGGAAGAGTATTTATACTTCTATGATGCAGCTGCACCTATTATCGAAAAAGATTCAATCGACATGGACAAAGTATACTTAAAATCACGCTACGACAAAGGTGAAGCGGCATATTTGAATTGTCCAATGACGAAAGAAGAGTTCAACGCATTCCGTGAAGCATTAATTACTGCAGAATGTGCACCACTAAAGGAATTCGAAAAAGAAAAGTATTTCGAAGGCTGTATGCCAATTGAAGTAATGGCTGCTCGTGGTGAAAAAACAATGACATTCGGTCCAATGAAGCCAGTAGGTTTAGAGGATCCTAAAACAAATAAACGTCCATATGCGGTTGTTCAATTGCGTCAGGATGATGCAGCAGGAACACTTTATAATCTGGTAGGTTTCCAAACGCATTTAAAATGGCCTGAACAAAAGCGTGTCTTCTCAATGATTCCAGGTTTAGAGAATTTGGAAATTGTAAGATACGGGGTAATGCACCGCAATACATTTATCAACTCACCGAAAGTGTTAACACAGACGTATCAGTTAAAAGCACGTCCAAACCTATTCTTTGCTGGTCAAATGACTGGAGTTGAAGGTTATGTGGAATCTGCAGGTAGTGGGTTAATAGCGGGAATCAACGCCGCTCGCATGGCGCTAGGTCAAGAGTTGCTGTACTTCCCGCACGAAACAGCGTTAGGTGCGATGGCTCGTTACATTACACATACAGACGCGAAAAACTTCCAGCCGATGAACGTTAACTTCGGGATTTTCCCAGAACTTGGCGAACGCATTAAATCAAAGCCGGAGCGTGCAGAGCGACATGCAAATCGCGCATTGGAATCAATTCAGAATTTTATTAATACTCAAGTAATTTAATTGCGAAAAGCCCTTAAAGACTGATATACTTTAAGGGCTTTTACATTTATACAATAATTTCCGTGAAATAATGGATAAAATAGAAAAAATATCGTGATAATTATTAGATTAGCTGAATAAATACAAGAAAAACGAATAATTCTAGCATATTTTACTTGAAAAGTTATCATGATAGGTATAGTGTCAATATGTATGTTTTTTTAGGAAATATTAAGTGTCCATACACATCATTTTTCTTTTGTATGAAATGGGGGTATACAGGATGGATGTATCATTGCAAAATCATTTAGAACAATTTATTCGATATGTACAGTTGGAAAAGAACTTTTCTCTACATACCGTTCGAGAATATCAATCTGATTTACATGAATTTTTTGCGTTTTTACATTCTGAAGGTGTACAAAAAATTACAGAAGTTGAATATATCCATGCACGTTTGTATGTAACAAAGCTTTATGATGAACAAAAAGCAAGAACTTCCATCTCAAGGAAAATCTCATCTATCCGTTCTTTTTTTCGGTTTTTAAATCGAGAACTGAATATTGATGATGCTCCGTTTCGTTCACTTTATCATCCGAAAAAGGAAGAGCGATTACCGAGCTTTTTTTATGAGGAAGAATTGAAACAACTATTCGAAAAAAATGAAGGCAATGAGCCAATCCAAATTCGCAATATTGCATTGTTGGAGATTCTATATGCTACCGGCATGCGTGTAAGTGAATGTGTAAGTTTAGAAATTGCAGACATCGATTTTCATTACAGTATTGTCCGTGTCATGGGAAAAGGGCGTAAAGAGCGAATTATCCCGTTTGGACAGTATGCGCATGAGGCACTTACTCGTTATATAGAGCAGGTCCGTCCATCTTTAATGAAAAAAGAAAACCATCAAAAAGTCTTTGTCAATATGCGAGGTGGCGAACTTACTACCCGCGGTGTGCGTTATATATTAAGTGAGATGATCGATAATGCAAGTATGCACACTAAAATTTATCCACATATGCTGCGCCACACCTTTGCTACGCATCTATTGAATAATGGAGCGGATATGCGTACAGTTCAGGAATTACTAGGGCACGCGAATTTATCTTCAACTCAGATTTATACTCATGTAACGAAAGAAGCTTTAAGAAAGACATATATGAAAAGTCATCCGAGAGCATAAGTTAAGGGGGAAATGAAATATGGGTCAAATTCATGCGACAACGATATTCGCCGTTCATCATAAAGGTGAATGTGCAATGGCCGGGGATGGTCAAGTAACACTAGGAAATGCTGTTGTAATGAAGCATACGGCACGTAAGGTCAGACGTCTGTTTAATGGGAAAGTGTTAGCGGGATTTGCAGGTTCTGTTGCAGATGCATTTACATTATTTGAAATGTTTGAGGCAAAGCTCAATGAATATAATGGCAATCTACAAAGGGCTGCAGTCGAAGTAGCGAAACAATGGCGTGGAGATAAAATGCTGCGACAGCTAGAGGCTATGCTACTCGTAATGGATAAATCAACATTGCTGCTTGTATCAGGCACAGGTGAAGTAATTGAACCGGATGATGGTATTTTAGCAATCGGTTCAGGTGGAAATTACGCATTATCTGCTGGTCGTGCATTAAAGAAACATGCTGCAGATCATTTGACGGCAAAGGAAATCGCAGAGGCTGCATTAACGACTGCTGCGGATATTTGTGTGTTTACAAACCATAATATAATCGTGGAGGTATTATAATGACTTCGATCAATTTAACACCAAGACAGATTACGGAACATTTGAACCGACATATTGTTGGTCAGGAAACTGCCAAGCGTGCTGTTGCGATTGCATTGCGCAACCGTTATCGCCGTTCACTGCTAAGTGAAGAACTAAAAACTGAAGTAATTCCGAAAAATATATTAATGATTGGACCTACTGGTGTAGGGAAGACAGAAATTGCACGTAGAATCGCTAAACTAACGAATGCTCCATTTATTAAAGTGGAGGCAACGAAGTTTACAGAAGTCGGATATGTGGGTCGTGATGTCGAATCAATGGTACGTGACCTAGTGGAAGCGTCCCGTCGTCTTGTGAAAGACGAGATGGTTGAAGCGGTTAAGGAACAAGCTGAGCGTAACGCGAATGATGTACTAATAAAACTATTAGTCCCTACAAAAGTAAAAGAAAAGCTTACGCAAAATCCATTTGAAATGCTGTTTGGTCAAAAAGATACTGCCCAAGAAGATACAGCTCAGCAGGAAGAGCCAGAAATTCGTACGCGACGTGCGCAAATTGCTCAGGATTTAAAAGACGGAAAATTAGAAGAACAGTGGGTTACGATTGAAGTAACGGAAAGTGCACCATCACTTTTTGATGCAATGCCGGGGATGAATATGGATAATGCAAACGGTATGCAAGATATGCTGTCTAATTTAATGCCGAAAAAAACAAAAAAACGCAAAGTCCAAGTAAAGGATGCGCGACGCATTTTAGTTCAGGAAGAAGCCAATAAACTAATCGATACAGATGCTTTATCCAGTGAAGCAATTCACCGTGCGGAACAGTCAGGTATTATTTTTATTGATGAAATTGACAAAATTGCGAGTAAAGGTTCTTCATCTGCTGAAGTATCCCGTGAAGGGGTGCAGCGAGATATATTACCAATTGTAGAGGGTTCGACCGTAAATACGAAATATGGAACTGTTAGAACCGATTATATGCTTTTTATCGCAGCAGGTGCTTTCCATATATCTAAGCCGAGTGATTTAATCCCGGAACTGCAAGGGCGATTCCCGATTCGTGTAGAACTTGAAAAATTAACGAAGGATGATTTTGTGCGCATATTACAGGAGCCGGATCAATCGTTAATTTTACAATATAAAGCGTTACTTGAAACAGAAGGCGTTACTCTTGAATTTACAAAAGAAGCAATTGAACGTATTGCAGAAATTGCTACAGAAGTAAATCAGGAAACAGACAATATTGGTGCCCGTCGACTTCACACAATTTTGGAACGTTTACTTGAAGAGTTATCTTATGAAGCTTCTGAAATTGCACCGGCACATATCGACATTACCCCGAATTATGTCGATCAAAAATTGTCGAATATAGTAAAAAATAAAGATTTATCGCAATTTATTCTGTAATAATAAGTTGAAATAGTATCTTTAAATTGTAAAAACCTTTAGAATATTAAGTGAATTAAACAAGTCCTGTAGGAGGAAATAGAAATGAATTTATTAACAAAAACACGAAAAATCAACTCAATGTTACAAGCATCCGCTGGGAAACCAGTTAACTTTAAAGAAATGGCCAACACTTTAGGTGATATAATCGAAAGTAACGTATTTATCGTAAGCCGAAAAGGGAAATTGTTGGGTATTTCAATTCACCAGCAAATCGAGAATGAGCGTATGAAAAAAATGTTTGAAGTGCGTCAATTCCCGGAAGCATATACACAAAACCTATTCAATATTACTGAAACATCTCCTAACTTGGATGTTAACAATGAACATACAGCATTCCCTGTTGAAAACAAAGATCTGTTTTCAAACGGTTTAACTACTATTGTTCCTATTATTGGTGGCGGTGATCGTTTAGGAACGTTAATTTTAGCGCGCATAAGTGATCAATTTGAAGATGATGATTTAATACTTGCTGAATATGGGGCAACTGTTGTTGGTATGGAAATCTTGCGTGAAAAGTCGGAAGAGATTGAAGAGGAAGCACGTTCGAAGGCTGTTGTTCAAATGGCGATTAACTCGTTATCTTATTCGGAACTTGAAGCGATTGAGCATATTTTTGAAGAGCTAGACGGTAATGAAGGTTTGCTAGTAGCTTCTAAAATTGCTGACCGTGTAGGAATTACTCGCTCGGTTATCGTTAACGCATTACGTAAACTTGAATCCGCGGGTGTTATTGAATCACGCTCTTTAGGGATGAAGGGAACATATATTAAAGTTTTAAATGATAAATTCTTAACAGCTTTAGCTGAAATCAAAATGAAATAAAAAAATTTACAGACATAATGAGGTTCTCCTTGTTATGTCTGTTTTTTTATTTTAGCCGAATAATTATAAAGAACTATAATGGTTAATTATGTAAAAGTAATGATAGTTATGAATTAGAATAAGAAATCAAATAAATATTATTTATACCTATGATAAATTATAAATGATGTGACAAATGTTTTGTTACAATATTATGAATTGTTATAATAAAACCCGACTTTCACAGGGTTTTAGTGTATGATATGTTAGGTTGAATTTAAATGAAGCACTAAATACTCATTTGTGATGAAGTGCTTAATATACTAAAAAGTAGTAACTTTATATTATAATAATAAAATGTTAGGTGCAAAAGGATTAAGTTACTCTGTAATATTTCAATTTTATTGATTTAAATACTAATTTAGTAAAAATAAAAATACAAAAAATAGTTAAATAAGCCTATCTAATAGGGACAAAAGTCAATAGACACTATGGATTATTATAATTACAATTGTATTATTAAGTTTTTAGGAACATTATTTAGCAAACAATGAATGAGGTGAGCAATTTGGATTTATTTGGTGGCACTATACGCAACCTGGAAAATGGACTTTCGTATGCTACATTAAAGAATAAAGCAATTTCCCAAAATATTGCAAATGTTGATACACCGAACTATAAAACAAAAGAAGTAAGCTTTAAAGACGTTTTCAATGATGTGAAAAAAGATTCTATCTCGGCCTATCGTACAGATGCCAGACATTACGATTTTAAAATGGAAATTGGCGGTAATGGTGTTTACTCAAATAATTTCCGTAGTAGACCAAATGGTAACGCAGTGAATATGGATGCCGAACAAGCAAAATTGGCGGAAAATACAATTTACTACAATGCGCTTATCGACCGGATTAGCAGTAAATTCTCAACATTAAATAATGTTGTCAAAGGAGGGAGATAATCATGTCGATTTTTCATAGTATGAATACGACAGCTTCTGCCTTAACGACACAACGTTTGCGCATGGATGTTATTTCTTCGAATATAGCAAATGTTGATACGACCCGGGCGAAACAAGTGAACGGAGAATGGGAGCCATACCGTAAGAAATCCGTTACTTTAAAAGAACAGGAAGGTCAATTTTCCAGTTTCTTGAATACTGCGATGGGCAAAACGGTGAAAAGCGGTGTAGGGAGTGGAGTGAAAGTTTCCTCCATTAAAGATGATACAGAGACTCCATTTAAGCTAGTTTATGATCCGGCACATCCTGATGCAAATGATGACGGCTATGTACAAATGTCGAATGTTGACGTATTAAGAGAGATGGTTGATTTAATTTCTGCGAGCAGATCATATGAAGCGAATATTACTGCTTTTAATGCAAACAAAAATATGTTAACAAAAGCTCTAGAAATTGGGAAAGGATGATTATTAAATGGCAATTAATCCAATAACATTTATGTCTCCCGCACAATCTGTGAATGAGTTAAATGTTCAGAATCAAATAACACCTGCAAATGCACAGCAACAATTTGCAAATACTTTAAAAGAAGCGATTGCTAGTGTAAATGAACATCAAAAAACATCAGATACAATGACACAAAAATTAATCAATGGTGGAGATGTTGATTTATTTGAAGTAATGGTTGCAGCGCAAAAAGCAAGTGTTACTTTAAACACAACAATTGAAGTTCGTAATAAAGCTGTGGAAGCTTATCAAGAAATTATGCGTATGAGTGTGTAATGATTTGAACAACGAATAATAAATTGTTGGGCATTCACTATTAGCGGAGGATTCATAATGAATGAACGACTTACTAAAATTAAAAGCGACTCCACTGGTTTCTGGCAAAGTCGCACAAAAAATCAAAAAGGTGCGATAATTGGAGCACTTTTAGCTGTGATTGCAATTGCAGCTACAATTACATATTTTTCGACACGCACTACAATGGCGCAGTTATTTCCGGAAATGTCTCAAGCTGAGGTAGGAAGGATTACGGAAGTACTTGCTTCACAAGGTGTAAAATATGAAGTGACAAATGGTGGTACTACAATACTGGTACCGGAAAATAAAGTGCAGGATCTACAAGTATCGTTAGCGGCACAAGGATATCCTGATTCTGGTGAAATTGATACTTCGTTTTTCACATCGAATGCCGGGTTTGGTATGACGGACAATGAATTTAATGTTATAAAACAAGCGACAATCGAAACTGATTTAGCTAACTTAGTCCGTAAATTCGAAGGTGTTAAAGATGCGAGTGTCATGATAAGTTTACCGGAAGAAGGCGTATTTCTTAAGGATGCGAAAGGTGAGGCACAAGCAGCGATTGTATTAAATACAGCTCCGGGACATAAATTTTCGGATGATCAAATTAAAGGATTATTTAATTTAATCTCTATGAGTATTCCGAATTTACCGAAAGAAAATATTACCATTATGAACCAGTATTCCGAATATTATGACCTTGCTTCTGCAGAAAGTGGGGGTAACGGGATCAATACGGTTACGGGACAGATGGAAGTAAAGAAGACGATTGAACGCGATTTACAGCGCCAAGTTCAGCAAATGCTTGCTACGTTAATCGGACCGGAGAATGTCGTAGTAAATGTATCGGCAGATATTGACTTTAAAAAAGAAAATCGTGAAGAAAACTTAGTACAGCCTGTTGACGAAGAAAATATGACGGGTATAGAAATAAGTGCCCAACGTATTACGGAAACGTATTCAGGTGCAGCTGGAGCCGGAGCAGAGGGTTCCACAGAAGCTGGAGGCGTTACGGATAACTTTGTTGATTATGTGGAAGGTGCTACAGGTGATGGCGATTATGAGCGTGTAGAGGAAACAATTAATAACGATGTCAATCGTATACGTCGTGAAATCCAGGAAAGTCCATACAAAATTCGGAATTTAGGCATTCAAGTAATGGTAGCACCACCTAACGCAGTAGATGAGTTTGATCAAGGTGTCCGTACAGATATCGAGGAAATTTTGTCGACAATTGTCCGTACTTCAATTGATCAAGAAGCTGCAGGTAATTTAACAGATGAAGAGATTGCCAATCGTATAGTTGTATCTGTACAGCAATTCCAAGGTAACAATTCATCCGACGGACAGCCGGAATCAGTTATTCCTTGGTGGGTATGGGTCATTGGCGGTATTTTACTAGTAGCAATTGTCTTACTGATAATTTACGTCATTCGAGTACGTAGACGCAAACAAGAAGAAGAAGAATTGGAAATAATAGAACAGCAACAACAATTAATTGAAATAGAAGATATTTCTGAAGAAAAAGAAACTGAAGCGACTGTACGCCGTAAGCAATTAGAAAAAATGGCAAAAGAAAAGCCAGAAGATTTTGCGAAGCTATTGCGTAGTTGGATTGCTGAAGACTAATAGGAGGTTCAGCTGTGTCCAAGAAAGATAAAGACTTGTCAGGAAAGCAAAAGGCTGCTTTACTGCTGATTTCTCTAGGACCGGAAGTCTCGGCTTCTGTATATAAGCATTTAAGTGAAGAGGAAATTGAACGCCTCACACTAGAAATTTCTGGTGTAAAAAAAGTAGAATCGAATGTTAAAGAAGAGATTATAGAAGAATTTCATCAAATTGCACTTGCGCAAGATTATATTACGCAAGGTGGTATTGGTTATGCAAAGACCGTTCTTGAAAAAGCATTAGGTGCTGAACAAGCGCAGGCTATTTTAAATCGTCTAACTTCCTCGTTGCAAGTAAGACCATTTGATTTTGCTAGAAAAGCAGACCCGTCACAAATTTTTAATTTTATTCAAAATGAACACCCTCAAACAATTGCCCTTATTCTTTCTTATTTGGAACCGGGGCAAGCAGGGGTAATTCTTTCTTCATTGCCACAGGAAGTACAGGCAGATATTGCAAAGCGAATTGCCATTATGGAATCTACTTCACCAGAAGTAATTAGTGAAATTGAATCCGTATTGGAACGCAAATTGTCATCGACAGTTACACAGGATTACACAGAAACAGGTGGCGTCGATGCAGTGGTGGAAGTATTGAATGGTGTAGATCGTCAAACAGAAAAGACAATTCTCGATGCGCTTGAAATTCAAGACCCAGAACTTGCGGAGGAAATTAAGAAACGTATGTTTGTGTTCGAGGATATTGTTACATTGGACAACCGTTCAATTCAACGGGTTATCCGAGACTGTGAAAACGAAGACCTACTATTATCAATGAAAGTTTCTTCAGATGAAGTAAAGGAAATTATTTTCCGCAATATGTCGCAACGTATGGCTGAGACATTCCGTGAAGAAATGGATATTATGGGGCCAGTACGTCTGCGTGATGTAGAAGAAGCACAATCCCGCATCGTTGCAGTAATACGCCGCTTAGAAGATGCAGGGGAAATTATAATTGCACGTGGTGGAGGAGATGACGTAATTGTCTAGAATCATCCGTTCAACAAATGCACAAAAAGCAGAAGAAGCGTCTACTGTAGAGATTAAACTTCAAAACTTCTTCGAGCCTATTCATTATGCGAAAACGGAAGAAGAACAAATGGACGATACACCTCAATTAACGATTGAAGACATTCAACGTGAACGTCAACAAATGTTAAAGGAGACATCAAATGAAATAGAGCAGCAAAAACTTCAGTTCGAGCAATATCGTAATGAACAGCTCGCTACAATTGATGCTCTAAAGCAAGCATGGGAAGAAGAAAAATCATTACTTCAACTAGAAGCGTATGATGCCGGATTTGCCCAAGGATACGAAGATGGTATTCAAAAGGCAAATGCCAATATGCAACAGCAATTGCAAATAGCCAATAATACAATGAATGATGCACAAAAAAATGCTGCCGCCTATATAGAATCACAGGAAACAGTATTACTGGAACTAGCTTTAACGGCTACAGAGCGTATTATTAATGCGCAGCTGGACCGGGATGATCAGCTTTTTGTCTCTATTATTGAACGTGGATTAAAAGAGGCACGTGAAATGAAAGAAATAAAACTATATGTTTCGCCTGAATACCATGCGCTCATTACAGAGCATCATAATGAATTGGCTGAAATGTTTCCTGCAAATGTACCTTTTATGATTTTTGTCAATGAAGATTTAGAGTCTACTGAAAGTTATATAGAAACGAATCATGGACGAATTGTCGTATCGATAGATGACCAATTGCAAGAGCTTCGCCGACAATTATATGAACTAATCGAAAGTAAGGAATGATACGGATGAAAGCGGCTCAATTAGTTGAACAAATTCCTAATTTAAATACATTTAAAAAATATGGAAGAGTTACACGGGTTGTTGGCTTGATGATAGAGTCGCAAGGTCCGGAGAGTTCGATTGGGGATGTATGTAAAATCCATGTTCAAACATCCAAAAACGGTAATCAGGTTTTGCTGGCTGAAGTGGTGGGCTTTAAAGATGAAATCGTCATTTTAATGCCCTATTCATCTTTAAAGGAAATATCAATTGGCTGTCTCGTAGAAGGAACCGGAACACCGTTAGAAGTGAAAGTAGGTCCGGAACTAATCGGGAAAGTATTGGATGCGATGGGAAACCCGTTTGATGGGCAAGCGTTGCCAAGAGGTTTAACAACTGTCCAGACAGAAAAAGATCCCCCAAATCCATTAAGTCGTCCCCCGATAAATGAACAATTGGAAGTTGGGGTAAAGGCTATAGACGGGATGCTTACTGTGGGAAGTGGTCAACGTGTCGGTATATTTGCCGGCTCAGGAGTCGGGAAAAGTACATTGCTCGGTATGATTGCACGTAATACAGAGGCAGATATTAATGTAATCGCCCTTGTCGGTGAGCGTGGACGGGAAGTTCGGGAATTTATTGAACGTGATTTAGGTCCTGAAGGGTTAAAGCGTTCTGTAGTGGTAGCAGCAACTAGTGATCAGCCGGCACTTATGCGAATAAAAGCAGCGTTTACAGCAACAGCGATTGCAGAATATTTCCGGGATCGTGGAAAAAACGTTATGTTGATGATGGATTCCGTGACCCGTGTAGCGATGGCCCAACGTGAAATTGGACTGGCTATCGGAGAACCACCGGCAACTAGAGGATATACTCCTTCTGTATTCGCTATTTTGCCAACATTATTGGAGCGTTCCGGTACGAATGTGAACGGCACAATTACCGCGTTTTATACGGTGTTAGTAGACGGTGATGATATGAATGAACCGATTGCCGATGCAGTGCGCGGAATATTGGATGGACATATCGTATTGGATCGGAATCTTGCAAATAAAGGACAATATCCTGCGATAAATGTGTTAAAGAGCGTAAGTCGTTTGATGAATCATATCGCTGATCCGGAACATGTAAGTGCAGCAAGCCGATTGCGGGAATTGTATTACGCATATTCGAAATCGGAGGACTTAATCAATATAGGTGCTTATAAACGTGGTACATCAAAAGAAATCGATGAAGCTATTTTATATGAACCGCTTATTACCGCGTTTCTAAAGCAAGGGTATAAAGATAAAGTTTCAATCGATCAAACTGTAAATGAAATTATCGCGTTATCGAATGGTGGTGCACGTTAAGTATGAATTACAATTATCGTTTTGAAAAAATCCTTATTGTAAAAGATCAGGAAAAAACAGAATCTGAACTTGCCTTTAAAGAATCAGTCCATGTATTTGAGGAAATTGCGACAAAGCTATATGGACTATTGAAGAAAAAGGAAGATTTAATTGTCTATCAGCAGGAACGCTTAAAAGAAGGCTCTTCTATAGATGAAATTAACCATTATTCTAAATTCATCGATAGCATGGAAAAAACAATTGAAGATGCCCAGCAAAAAGTAGTACAGGCGCGGGCAAAAATGAATTGGCATGAGCAAAAATTATTAGAAAAAAACTTGGAAGTACGTAAATACGAAAAAATGCGTGAAAACGATTTTGAAAGATTTAAAGAGGATCAGTTACGCATTGAAGCAATGCAACTAGATGAGCTTTCAACGATTGCGTTTTTCAAGAAAGAAATTAGGTGATTCCGTGGCAAAAAGAAATAAAAATAAAATAGAACAACAGGTGGAAGAAAATGAAGTAGAATCTCAACCCGGTTTTTTTAAAAAGTTTTTTTATTTGTTTTTAATTCCATTTATGTTCCTTATTGCAATTTTATTAATTATTACATCTGTGACGGAATATAACGTATTTAAAATGGCGGATGGTGTCGTTGAGAAAATTCCATTTATCAGCTCTGAAGAAGGCGAAGGAGTTATAGAAAACAGTTTAGTAAATGAACAAAAAGTTGTAGAATTGCAAGCGGAGATTCAGGAGAAAGAAGCTCAAATTTCTCAGCTCCAATCACAAATAGATTCTTCTGTAATTGAAAAGGAAGAGCTGTTGGTTGAGCAGGAACGTCTACTGTTTGAAATAGAAAAACTTAAACGCAATCAGGAAGAGACACAAAAGGAATTTAAAGAAATCCTATCAACTTTTGAAAAAATGTCCGCTAAAACGGCAGCACCGATACTAGTTCAAATGAGTGATACGGAAAGCTTGCGTATAATGTCGAGTATGAAACCCGATACATTATCAGCAATTTTTACGAAAATGACTCCTGCAGATGCGGCTCGTTATACCGAGTTATTATCTCAACAATAAGTAACTTTGAAGGGAGGTGGAACAGATGAATATAGGAATGTTACAAACAAAAATGCCGAAGCAAGTATTGCAATCAAATACAGTACAATCTTCAGTACCCAATGAAAAGGCTTTTGGGAGTGTGTTTCAATCTATCGTCTCAACAACAAAGCAGACTAATCAACAAATAGAATCGACTGAAGATTCTTTAGCTAACAGTGTGACAGATATCTTAGAAAATGATTCATTGCCAAGTTTGTTACAGCAATTAGGTATTGAAATGGACGATTCGGAGTTATTTGCTTTCATTGGCGAGGAAAGTACACCAATTTCAGTTGATGAAATGTTATCACTTGAAAACCTAGCAGAACTTGTAGGCATGACTGAGGAGCAACTTACTCGAACTATTGAGCAATTATTAGGTAATACAAATCATGAAATTAAAGATATTTGGTCAATTATCGAGCAAGCACCACAAATTTTGAGTGAAATATTAGCGACAATTCAAGGGTTACAACAAAATGATTCCTTAAATGTTCAACCAAAAGAATTACAACAAGTCATTCAATTTTTAAAAATGACAGAGCTTTTAGGAAATAAAGTTGACACAGTATATCAGCAGGAAGTTCAATTAGGGCAATTAAAAGAAGCATTATTAGCATTAGCAAATGAAACTCGAAAAACAGTTGATCTAGAGCAAAATACGACGAAAACAAGTACTTTTCAACAAATAGTACAACAAGTAACACAGCAATCGTCTCAGCAAAACAGTCAAAATCAATCACAACAAAATCAATCGACTCAACAGACTACTGTGAAAATTGAATCTGATACACAATCGGCTATTCAATTACAGCAACAATCGACTCAAATAAAAAACGTTACAATTACATTACCAGCTGAAAAACCAGCACAATCAGAGGCGCTAGTAAAAGAAATTCAAAACTTAATCAATCGTAGTCAACTTTCTGGTCAACCAGGCAATATGAAATTGTTTTTAAAACTATTCCCAGAAAACTTAGGTCAAATCCGTATTGAATTAGTGCAAAAAGATGGTGTACTTACTGCTCGATTATTAGCAACGACTGCAATGGGTAAAGAACTATTAGAAAATAATATTAACCAATTAAAAGCTGGCTTTGTAGCGCAAAATATCCAAATGGATAGAATAGATGTCGCACAATCATTACAGGATGCGGATCGTAATACTCGTGATCAAAATTTCTTCAATAACTTCTTCGGTAAACAAAAAGAAGAAGAATTAGAGGAAAAGGAAGATAACCCTGAAGAAGAAACTATTTCGTTTAAAGATTTATTAAGTGAGGAGGTATAGTCAATGACAAACCCAATTTCAACTGATTATTATTTACCTGCAAATAATCCTAATTTCAAAGTAACAGATAAGCAAGATAACGGAGCACTTGGAAAAGATGCGTTTTTAAAAATATTAATTACTCAGCTTCAAAATCAGGACCCAACAAGCCCAATGGACGATAAAGAATTTATTTCACAAATGGCACAGTTTTCTTCTTTAGAGCAAATGCAGAATATGACAAAAGCGATGGAGAACTTACTCGCATCTCAAGAGCAAACGCAGTTAATGAATTATTCAACTTTCGTCGGTAAAGAAGTGAAATGGCATGAGCTTACAGATAAAGTAGATGCAGATAATAAGCCGATTTATAGCGAAGGTACAAGCGTTATTAAAGAATTGAAATTTGTAGACGGTGACGCAGTATTCGTCTTAGCAGATGGAAAAGAAATAAAACCCGGTAATATATCATCTATTTTAGGTAGTGACAGTTCAGCACAACCGAGTATCCCAGCTGGGAATCCATTAGCAGAAGCTAGTCAACTTATTGGACAAAAAGTTCAATATACGAGTGGAGAACAGTTAATTGAAGCCATTATTGAAGCCATTAAAACGAATAACGTAAATATCGAGTATATTTTAAATGATGGATCTCGTTTAACGAAGGAACAATTTACTGTCATCACACAAAATACTGAAACGGCGCCAGAGTAAGAGAGGAATATGATGAATCGAGTAAATATACAACATATACCGTATCATCCACCTATCCAGCCAGCAGTTAAACAAAATACCGAGGTATCTAAACAGTCGTTTATAGACCATTTAAAACAAGCAACGGTAGAGGACCTTAAAATAAGTAAGCATGCATCAGAACGTCTGAAGGAACGTAATATTTCAATTTCAGCGAAAGAATGGCAGCAAATTACTGAAAAGGTTTCCGAGGCAAAAGATAAAGGTGTGAAACAGCCATTAGTTCTTTTAGAACAGGCGGCTTTGATTGTAAGTGCTAAAAATGCAACGGTCATTACAGCATTAGACCGTACCGAAGCAAAACAACAAATATTTACAAATATCGATGGAACAATTCTCTTATAGGCTGGACCTTCAGAAGTAAGGAAGCCTACAGTTGTTGACTGATTGAGACAACTAAACAAAAATATAAAATTGGAAATTGAAGGGAGAACGGCATAATATGTTACGTTCAATGTATTCAGGTATTTCAGGGTTAAAAAACTTCCAAACGAAATTAGACGTGATTGGGAATAATATCGCAAATGTTAATACTTATGGATTTAAAAAGGAACGCACAATTTTTAAAGATTTAATATCACAAACACAAGCAGGTGCATCTGCTCCTACTCCAACTCGTGGGGGAGTAAACGCAACTCAAGTAGGTTTAGGTTCTCAATTAGCAGCAATTGATACTATTCATAATCCAGGATCAATGCAGACAACAGGACGTATTCTTGACTTAGCAATTTCAGGTGATGGTTTCTTCATGGTAGCCGACTCGTTGGGTGAACCAGATCCTATTACTGGTGATATTGCAGATCCAGGTTATGAAAACATTCTTTATACGCGAGCTGGTAATTTCTATATGGATAGAAATGGTTATTTAGTAAATGGAGAAGGTAAATATTTAGTAGGTCATGCTAATGATACTTTATCGATTGACGATACAACTACAATTGACGGTAGTGAAGCGGATAATGATAAAGAAGAAAATGGTTTACTTTTGCCTGGAAACTTAATTGATGGGAGTGGTGGTGCGCCGCAAATCGATTTAGCAACATTTAGTAATCCTATTCGTATTCCTACTACAGCACAGTCAATGACAATTGGTCAAGATGGAACAGTTAACTATGTTGACTATAAAGGAGACCGTCAATATGCGGGACAACTCATATTAGCGAAGTTTCCAAATGCATCAGGGTTACAGAAAAATGGCGGTAACTATTTCCAAGAAACTGCAAACTCGGGAGTTGCGTATGGTCAAACAGCTACTGTTGAAGGTATCGGTTCTGTTCAATCAGGATTCATGGAAATGTCCAACGTAGACCTTTCTGAAGAATTCACTGAAATGATCGTGGCACAACGTGGTTTCCAGGCAAATTCTCGAATTATCACAACTTCAGATGAGATTTTACAAGAGTTAGTTAACTTAAAACGATAATCTAAAATACAAATTATATATTCATTGTAAAGGGGGGGCGGGCCGGCTCTCAAGTGCAGTTCCGGCCCTATTTCAATGATCGAAGTAACTCGTCTGAATGGCAAAGCATTTACTTTAAATGCTCTATACATAGAAACAGTCGAAGCTTTTCCAGATACCCAAATTACGCTGACGACTGGGCGTAAATTCATTGTTTTAGAAACTGAAGAACAGGTGCGGCAGAAGGTGAAGGTATTTTATCAAAATATACAAGTTTTATCTAATCCGCATCTAAGAGGTGAAGAAGATGAAGAATAATAAATTATTAACGATAATGCTCATTATTTTAGTGACTATTACACTATTAGGTATTATTGTAGTGGTATTAATAACTCAGCTTGATAAACAAAAATCAAGTGGTCCGTCAATCGATGAAATTGTTGAGTCATCAGTCGATATCCCGGAAATTACAACGAATTTAGCTGATGGAAGCTTTGTTCGAATAACATTAAAAATTCAGGCTTCAGATAAAAAAGCTGGAGAAGAATTACTGAAACGTGATTTCCAAGTGAAAAACATCGTTATTCAGGAACTTTCAGAAATGGAAGAAGAGGCTTTGGAAGGTAAACAAGGTAAAATAGCTTTCCAGAATTCGATAAAATCTCAAGTAAATGAGTTAATGCAAGTTGGAGAGATTACACAAGTATATATTACTTCATATGTACTTCAATAAATGAATTTACATTATTTTATATCTTGAAATGGAGGTGGGCAAATGGCAGGAGATATAATGTCCCAATCCGAAATTGATGCGCTTTTGTCAGCGATTTCAACAGGAGAAATGTCGGCAGCGGACATGAAAAAAGAAGACGAAACACGGAAAGTTAAAGTGTATGACTTTAAACGTGCATTACGCTTCTCTAAAGACCAAATCCGAAGTTTGACCCGTATACATGAAAATTTTGCACGACTGTTAACAACCTTCTTTTCTGCTCAGTTAAGAAGCTATGTACAAATAACAGTTGCATCTGTTGACCAAATTCCATTTGAAGAATTTGTTCGTTCTATACCGAATATGACATTAATTAATGTATTTGAGGTGCCGCCATTAGATGGCAATATACTAATGGAGATTAACCCGAATATTGCCTATTCAATGTTGGATCGCTTAATGGGCGGAACGGGTGCAAGTCATAGCAATGTCGATAATTTAACCGAAATAGAAACGAAAATTATGACGAATCTATTTGAACGTTCATTTGATAATTTACGGGAGGCATGGGAAAATATTGCTGAAATCGATCCGATGCTTGTAGAATTAGAAGTTAACCCACAGTTCTTACAAATGATTTCACCAAATGAAACCGTTGTTGTCATTTCATTGAATACTATTATTGGTGAAACGACAGGGATGATTAATATTTGTATACCGCATGTCGTATTGGAGCCAATTGTACCGAATTTATCTGTTCGTTACTGGATGCAGACTAATACGAAGGAGATTTCTCCTGAACAAACAAAGATGCTTGAAACACGAGTGAAACAAGCAAAATTACCTGTTATTGCCGAATTAGGTACGACAGATATTACAATTGAAGATTTCTTGGGGATGACGATAGGCGATGTCATTCCGCTAAATCAAAAAATTGATCATCCGTTAACTTTAAAAGTAGGGGATTTACCTAAATTCACCGTACAGCCTGGAAAATTAAATAAAAAAATGGCTGTTCAAATTATCGAACCTTTGAAAGGAGGAGACGAAGATGAGTGATGAAATGCTCTCCCAAGAAGAGATAGAGGCCCTATTAAGAGGGGAGACACTAGATGATGTCTCTGCCAATTTGGAACCTCAAAAAGAAGAAGTGAAAGTTGAGGATTACTTAACTCCAATAGAAATTGATGCATTAGGTGAGGTAGGAAATATATCGTTCGGAAGTTCTGCCACTGCTTTATCTGCATTATTAGGACAAAAAGTTGATATTACAACGCCAAGTATCACAATGATTAATCGTAATCGTTTAGAAGAGGAATTTCCAAATCCTTACGTTGCCGTTCAAGTAGAATATACTGTTGGTTTATCAGGTATGAATTTACTTGTAATTAAACAATCAGATGCTGCAATTATAGCGGACTTAATGCTTGGTGGGGATGGGTTAAACCCGAAACCCCAGTTAAATGAAATACAATTAAGTGCAGTACAGGAAGCGATGAATCAAATGATGGGTTCTGCTGCTACATCGATGTCGACTGTATTTAATCAAAAGGTGGATATTTCACCACCGTCCATTGATTTAATGAACCTTTCGCAAAATGAAGGTACAGATAATATACCGCCGGATGATTTATTAGTGAAAATTTCATTTAGATTGCGCATAGGGGAATTAATAGATTCAAATTTAATGCAATTACTGCCTTTAAAGTTTAGTAAAAAAATAGTAAAGTCATTATTGGGAGAAACTGACGAGCCTATTGTTGCAACTACAGCAGCTCCGCCTGCACCGGTATCACAACCAGAACCACAACAAACGATGCAACAGGAACAAAATGTACAACAACAGCAAGTTCAACAGCCGATGCATGAGCAACCGGTCCAGCAGCCAATGTATCAGCAACCAATGTACGAACAACCGGCACAACAGCAAATGTACCAACAACCGGTTTATTCGGCACCAACAGCAAATGTTCAGCAAGCTCAATTTGCTAGCTTCGAATCTGCAAATATAACACAGACAGAAGCACGCAATTTAAATATGCTGCTTGACATTCCATTGCAGGTAACAGTGGAGTTGGGACGTACAAAGCGTTCAGTAAAAGAAATATTGGAGCTTTCCAGTGGTTCTGTAATTGAGCTTGATAAGCTTGCAGGTGAGCCTGTTGATATTTTAGTAAATAGCCGGTTAATCGCAAAAGGTGAAGTAGTAGTAATTGATGAGAACTTTGGTGTTCGAATCACAGATATTTTAAGTCAAGCCGATCGCTTGAACAATCTAAGATAGTTTTCTAATTGGAGGAATCAGAGTATGTCTAAAAGAATTTTAATTGTTGACGATGCAGCTTTCATGCGCATGATGATTAAGGATATTCTAACGAAAAATGGCTATGAAGTAATTGGGGAAGCAGCTGATGGTATCCAGGCAGTTGAAAAGTACAATGAGCTACGTCCGGATTTAGTGACAATGGATATTACAATGCCTGAGATGGATGGCATTGCGGCATTAAAAGCAATTAAAGGCACAGATCCAAATGCTGTGGTCATTATGTGCTCAGCAATGGGACAACAAGCTATGGTAATTGATGCAATTCAAGCCGGTGCAAAAGATTTTATAGTTAAGCCATTCCAAGCTGACCGTGTAATCGAAGCCATTCAAAAAGCATTAGGTTAATGATATGAAAGCAAAAAAATCATTTCGATTTTGGCTTGCTGTTGGAATAGTATTGATGACGGCATTGTTTGCACCAATCTCAAATGGAACTTTTGCGATGGTAAGTAACGTATATGAGAACTGTAATGAAAATCCTGAAGTATGTTCGGAAGAAAATATTTCAGAAGATAATGTTACAGATGCCGACGCAGAATCTACTGAATCGGCATCTGACAGCATCGGTTTCTTGGATTACATAAAAGTTTTAATAGCACTTGTATTTGTACTAGGGCTATTATTGTTTATTTTGAAGTATTTAAACAAACGTAACTTAAACTATCAACAAAATGCCGTAGTTAAAAATATCGGCGGCTTGTCTGTAGGGCAGCAAAAGTCCGTACAATTACTGTTAATCGGTAAAAATGTATATGTAGTAGGTGTAGGGGATAATATTCAGCTTCTCAAGGAAATCGATTCCGAAGAGGAAATTGAACAATTGCTAAGTCAAACTGAAAGCAACCAAACTATGATGAATACTTCACCGTATATTGCAGAGCTGTTCAGAAAATTTTCAAAAAAGAACCGACCGGAAGATGTATCGAATAGCCCTAAATTTAATGATATGTTCAATGAAAAAATAGGGGAAATAAAAAAACAGCGTAGTAATGAGTTAGAGCGTTGGAAAGAGCGGGAGCGTGATGAACGATGAACGATCTTCTTTCCGTCTTTTCTGAAAGCGACCCGGGAAATGTATCCACATCGGTTACGCTATTATTCCTGTTGACGGTTCTCTCATTAGCACCAAGTCTTTTAATATTAATGACATCGTTCGCTCGTATTGTCATCGTACTGTCATTTACTAGGACGGCCCTTGCGACAAACCAAATGCCTCCGAACCAAGTCATTATCGGCTTGGCATTATTTTTAACATTTTTTATCATGGCGCCGACATTCCAGCAAGTAAATGAGCAGGCATTGCAGCCGCTTTTTGATGAAGAAATCAATTTAGAAGAAGCGTATGACAGGGCAACGATACCATTTAAACAATTTATGGCACAGCATACTAGGCAAAAAGATCTGGAATTATTTATAGAATATAACCAAGCGGAGTATCCGGATTCGATAGAAGAAATTCCGATGACGCTGTTAGTACCTGCATTTGCTTTAAGTGAAATTAAAACAGCTTTCCAAATGGGTTTTATGATTTTTATTCCATTTTTAGTTATTGATATGGTTGTCGCAAGTACACTTATGTCAATGGGGATGATGATGCTACCTCCAGTAATGATTTCACTACCATTTAAAATATTGCTGTTTGTACTCGTCGATGGTTGGTATTTAGTGATGAAATCTTTACTTCAAAGTTTTTAGGGGATGATACATAGTGACACAGGAAATGGTCATTGCAGTTGCAGAAAATGCAGTTTTTACAATATTGATAGTTTCGGGACCATTACTTTTAATCGCTTTAGCTAGCGGTCTAGTTGTAAGTATTTTTCAGGCAACAACTTCCATTCAAGAGCAGACATTGGCTTTCGTACCAAAAATCGTAGCTGTATTAGTTGCGATTATATTTTTTGGTCCTTTTATGATTTCAAGAATGACAGATTATTTTCATGATATTTTGAATAATTTAGTCCGGTATATTGGGTGAGAAAATGACGGAAATAATACCGAATCTATCAATATTACTATTAATTTTAGTTCGCGTTTCTGCATTTTTTGTCACTGTACCTTTATTTTCTTACCGTACTATCCCCCCACAAGTACGTATTACTTTGGCAGTTGTTTTAGCGTGGATGATGTATTACACGTTTAATATGGAACCATTTGAAATTAATGGTGTGTATTTATTGCTCGTTTTAAAAGAAGCCATTATCGGGCTCATGTTAGGTTTAGCTGCGATGATTATTATATCTGCTGTTCAGATAGCAGGGGGGTTCATTGATTTCCAGATGGGCTTTGCGATGGCAAACATTATTGATCCTCAAACAGGCGCACAATCTCCTTTAATGGGGCAATTTCTAAACTTTTTAACGTTGCTTTTATTGTTGGCGATTAACGGTCACCATCTACTTTTGGATGGTATATTTTATAGTTATCAATTTTTACCAATGGATCAATTCTTTCCGAAATTTGGGGAAGAAGGAACTGTCTTATTTATTATGAAAATGTTTGTTTCTGTTTTTGCCATTGCATTTCAAATGTCAGCTCCAATAGTTGCAACTCTATTTTTAGTAACATTAGCGTTAGGGATTACAGGGAAAACCGTGCCACAAATGAATATTTTTGTTATCGGCTTTCCTATTAAAATAGCGGTAGGCTTTCTTGTAATGATAGTGACAATGGGTGTATTAGTTGGAGTTATGAAAGAACTGATTGAATTTATGATTGTTTCATTGCGTGATTTAATGGTTATTTTAGGTGGTGGCTAAGATGGAGTTAAAACTCTTAATAAAAGTAGATCTTCAATTTTTTGCAGGAGAAAAGACTGAGAAGGCAACTCCAAAAAAGCGACAGGATGCACGTAAAAAGGGACAAGTATTAAAGAGTCAAGATGTTACTGCAGCTTTTTTATTATTACTTTCATTTTTCTTTTTACTCTTTTTCGCACCATTTATGTATAACGGGGTAAAAGGATTTTTATTACAAGGGCTTGAGCGCAATATGTTAATCGAAACGCTGAATGCCGAAACAGTTATGTATATGTATGTCGAGTCCATAAAAGAGATGGCGATTATAGTTTTACCTATTATGGTTGTCGCCATGATTGCAGGTATTGGAGCTAACTTTTTTCAGTTTGGCTTATTATTTACAACAGAAACTTTAAAAATTGATTTAAAGAAAATGGATCCTATTAAAGGGATAAAAAAAATTATATCTGTCCGGGCAATCGTCAATTTAATTAAATCATTATTGAAAGTGACGTTGATCGGTACGGTTACGACAGTGGTAATCATCATTTACTTGGAAGATGTATTATCACTTGCTTTACATAGTCCCGCAGAAATATTGGCGACTGTTGCCTATTTATCTGCCATTATGGGGATAGCGGCTTCCATAATGCTCATATTCATCGCATTGATTGATTATATTTATGAACGATTTGAATATGAAAAACAATTGAAAATGTCAAAACAGGATATTAAAGATGAACATAAAAATGCAGAAGGTGATCCTTTAATCAAGTCCAAAATTAAACAGCGTCAACGGGAAATGGCGATGCGAAGAATGATGCAGGAAATTCCTGCCGCAGACGTGGTTATTACAAACCCGACCCATTATGCCATTGCGTTAAAATATGATGAGGACGAAATGGATGCGCCAAGAGTGGTGGCAAAAGGGACTGACTTTGTTGCCCAAAAAATAAAGCTTATTGCAAAAGAACATGATGTCATCATGGTCGAAAACCGGCCACTTGCCCGTGCAATGTATGATCAAGTGGAGATCGGCCAAGCAGTGCCTGAAGAATTTTTCAAAGCGGTCGCTGAAGTTCTTGCATATGTATACCGTATTAAACGCAAAATTTAACATAGATTTCAGGAGGGACATCAATCAATGCAAATACGCGATTTAGGGGTTTTAGCTGCAGTTATTATGGTTGTAGCGATGCTCATTATCCCTCTTCCACATTGGTTATTAAGCTTTTTAATTATCGTCAATATTACATTGGCGATTCTTGTATTATTAACAGCCATGAATATGAAAGAAGCTCTTGATTTCTCGATTTTCCCGACAGTTATTCTTTTATTAACCCTATTCCGTCTGGCATTATCGGTTTCAACAACACGTGCTATTTTAGCAGAAGGTGATGCAGGACAGGTAGTAGAGACATTTGGTAATTTCGTTACAGGCGGGAATATTTTAGTCGGCTTAGTAATTTTCCTATTACTTGTTATTATTCAATTCATCGTTATTACAAAAGGTGCCGAGCGTGTTGCTGAAGTAGCTGCACGTTTCACGTTGGATGCGATGCCGGGTAAGCAAATGAGTATTGATGCTGATTTAAATGCAGGAATGATTTCCGAGAAGGAAGCGCGTGAACGACGTGAAAAGGTATCCGGAGAAGCGGACTTTTATGGCGCGATGGATGGTGCTACAAAGTTCGTAAAAGGTGATGCAATTGCTTCTATTATCATGGTAGGTATAAACTTATTGTTTGGTATGATTATTGGTATGGTGCAAATGGAGCTAAGTTTTGGCGAAGCTGCAGCAAAATATTCACTGCTGACAGTCGGTGACGGACTTGTATCACAAATTCCCGCGTTATTAATTTCAACCGCTACAGGGATTGTAGTAACACGTGCTGCCTCTAAAGGAAATCTTGGTTCGGATATTACCGATCAATTATTTGCACATTCAAAACTACTTTATGTTGCTGCAGGTACGATTTTATTGCTCGGATTGTTTACACCAATTCCTGATTGGATAACAATGCCTGTCGCTGCAGTTTTGGCAATTGGTGCGTTTCTAATGGATCGTAAAAAGGATGAAACTCCAGAAGAAATGATGGAAATTGAAGAAGAAGTAGCTTCAGATACGATGAAAAGTCCCGAAAATGTTATTAACTTATTAAATGTAGATCCAATAGAGTTTGAATTTGGATATGGGTTGATTCCATTGGTAGATGCTGCGCAAGGTGGGGATTTACTGGACAGAGTTGTCATGATTCGCCGTCAGCTTGCATTAGAACTTGGGATTGTTATTCCAATTGTTCGTATCCGTGATAATATACAACTACAACCGAATGAATATCGAATTAAGATTAAGGGAAATGAAATGGCAAGAGGTGAATTATTGCTGGACCATTATTTAGCAATGAGCCCCGGGGATGACGACTCAATTGATGGTATTGATACAATCGAGCCTTCATTCGGCCTTCCTGCAAAATGGATTACAGAAGCAGTAAAAGAAGATGCAGAAATGTTTGGGTATACAGTTGTGGATCCACCAAGTGTTGTATCAACACATTTAACGGAAATCATTCGTGCAAATGCCCATGATTTACTAGGACGTCAAGAAGCGAAGCAATTGATAGACCACTTACGTGAAACACATGCGATATTAGTAGACGAATTAATCCCAGCGCCACTCTCAATTGGTGAAGTGCAAAAAGTATTGGCGAAATTACTACGTGAAAATGTTTCCGTACGCAATTTACCAATTATATTTGAAACACTTGCAGATTATGCAAAACTTACGAGTGATACGGATATATTAACCGAGTATGTAAGACAAGCATTGGCAAGACAAATAACGGCTCAGTTTGTTGGTGGTCAACAAGCCCTGAAAGTCATTACTGTTTCTGCAAAAGTGGAAAAGTTATTGGCAGACAGCATTCAACAAACAGACCATGGAAACTATTTGGCAATGGATCCGCAAGAATCACAATTTGTTCTGGAAGCAATAGCAAAGGAAGTGGAGCGTGTATCTTATATGGAGCAATCACCAATCATGCTTTGCTCACCAGGTGTGCGTATGTATTTAAGACAGTTGACAGAGCGGTATTTCCCACAAGTTCCAATTCTATCTTATAATGAGCTAGATGCAGCAGTAGAAATTCAAAGTGTTGGGGTGGTGAATGTTGAATGAAGATGAAAAAATATAATGCACCTTCTATTGCCGAAGCGATGAAACAAATCCGGTCAGATTTAGGCGAGGATGCAGTTATTTTAAATTCAAAAGTTGTCGTAACGAAAAGATTTTTTGGATTGGTAAAAAATAAAAGCTATGAAGTAGTCGCTGGCTATGACCAGGTAGAGAAAATACCAGCCTACTTCTCTTCACAAGACATTCCAACTCGTCCTACTTTCAAGGATGATAGAACAATGCCTATGAACCAGTCATCTTCACCTGTGGAAAAGCCTAAAAAAGCATCACAGGAGGATAGTTCTGCAATATCAGGAAATTTAGTGAAAGACATTGCAGAATTAAAGTCTATGATGCAGTCAATGCAACGCATGTCGACGCAATCTCAATATCCGAATGAGCTCTTACCTTTTGTCGATTTTTTAAAACAGCAGGAACTTGGAGAGGAGCTTATCACAGCAATTAGTGATGAGCTTTTTGAACATTACAGTCAAAATAATCAACTTACATGGAACGAAATGCAGGAAATAGCGAAAGACTATTTAAGAAAAGAATTATATGACCTTCCCATTAGTGGGATGTCATATGATAAAAAATATATTAATGTTTTAGGTCCAACCGGTGTCGGAAAAACAACAACGATTGCTAAAATAGCAGCACGATCAGTTTTGGAAAAGAAAAAGAAGATTGGATTTATTACGACCGATACATACCGAATTGCGGCCATAGAGCAATTAAAAACTTATGCTGCCCTATTACAGGCACCTGTAGAGGTCGTTTATAATGCTGCAGATTATGCAGAGGCGATAAAAAAATTAGCGCATTTAGACTTGATCTTTATTGATACTGCTGGAAGAAACTATAAAGAAGCTAAATACGTAAATGATTTAAAATCTTTAATACAATTTGATGACCAACTGGAGTCTTACCTAGTATTATCTTTAACGGCAAAGCAAAAAGACTTGGAATCAATTATTGAACAATTTAAGGACATAAATATAGAAAAATTTATCTTTACAAAGCTTGATGAAACAAATTCTATTGGCACTATGTTTAATTTAATGATTAAATATAATAAAGGACTCGCTTACTATACGAATGGTCAAGAAGTACCAGAAGATATAGAACAGCCAAGTAGTGATAAGCTACTAGAGCTTTTTTTCAAGGAGAATTTAGATGAAGGATCAAGCTGATAAACTACGTCAAAAAATGCTTGAAAGCGAAGAGACGATAGGAAGATCAATTGCAGTTGTAAGCGGTAAAGGCGGGGTAGGAAAAAGCAATTTTACAACCAACTTTGCAACACTATTGGCTAAAACAGGTAAAAAGGTAATCATCCTTGATATGGATATCGGGATGGGAAATGTCCATATTCTCGTGGGCAACTCTGTAAAATATAGTTTGAAAGATTACTTGGATGGCCAAATAGCATTGGAGGATGTCACGTTCAAAACAGAAGAAGGTGTCAGTTATATATCTGGAGGATCTGGCATGTCGTCATTAATGGATTGGTCACCGGCTGTTTTTGATCGTCTAATAACTGCTTTTGAAACACTGCAGAAGGAATATGATTTTGTATTCTTTGATATGGGTGCAGGAGTCGTTAATTGGTCGCTCGATTTATTAACATCAATCGAAGAAATCATCGTCATTTCAACAGCTGAACCGACTTCAATTATGGATGCCTATTCGATGATGAAGTTTATTCACCTAAATGATCCTCAGAAGAAATTTTATTTATTATGTAATCGAGCATTTACAGTAGAGGAAGGTTTAGAAACGACTCAGCGATTAAAAACAGTCATGATGAAATTTTTGGGAAAGGATGTCCACATTCTTGGTTCGCTTCCGGAAGATTCAGTTGTCCGCCAAGCCGTGCGTCAACAATCCTTGTTTACGACGATCTATCCGGATGCTCCTGTTTCAAAAACTATGGGCAAGCTCGTTCAGCAGTTTTTAACAGTAGAAACGGAAATGAAAGAAGTGCACGCTTCAAGTCAGTCAAGTAAGTTTTTATCCAAATTAAAAAACATCTTTTCGAGAGGTCGTGGTTAAATGAGCATCTTAAAGAAAAGTAAATTATTGGTTGTTGACGACTCCGCCTTTATGCGGAAGTTAATAAGTGATTTTTTTTTGGACCATCCGTACATCGAAGTAATAGGAGCAGCACGCAACGGTAAAGACGCACTAAAAAAAATTGAACAGTTAAAGCCGGATGTCGTAACTATGGATGTAGAAATGCCTGAAATGAATGGGTTGGAGGCTTTAAAGGAAATTATGCAAAAGCATCCTGTGCCTGTTGTCATGCTTTCTAGTACCACACAGCGTGGAGCCGATAATACCTTAATGGCGATGGAGTATGGTGCAGTTGACTTTGTAGCGAAGCCGAGTGGGACAATTTCGTTAGATTTACATAAAATTCAAGATGAATTAGTTCGGAAAGTGATAGGTGCTTCGAAAATTTCTATTTCGAAGTTGCATAAGCCGCTCCGTACAAAATTAGCCATTAATCAACCAATGAGAGTAACAGTTTCAAATGAAGAATCTATTGACACTACAAAGACAAAACCATTGGAAACGTCATTTCCTACAATTTCACAAAAATCATGGGCAAAGACGTCCAAAAAAATTATATTAATTGGTACTTCTACAGGAGGTCCAAGAGCTTTACAAGAAGTAATTACCAAAATACCTGCAACAGTAAATGCTCCAATCTTGATTGTACAGCATATGCCTGCAGGATTTACAAAATCATTGGCTACAAGACTTGATCAATTAAGTGAAATTCATGTGAAAGAAGCAGAGCAGGGCGATATATTACAAAAAGGAACTGCTTACCTTGCACCAGGCGGATATCATCTTAAATTAAAAAAGGTCGGATCAAGTTTCGCAGTCGTACTGGACCAAGATGAGCCTCCTCGATCAGGTCATCGTCCATCTGTAGATGTCATGTTTGAAAATGTAAGTCAATATTCCGATTTTGATAAAATCGCTGTAATTATGACTGGAATGGGATATGACGGTTCAAAAGGATTAGTTTCACTTAAAAATACAGGAAATGTAATTGCTATTGCAGAGTCAGCCGAAACGTGTATCGTTTATGGAATGCCAAAAGCTGCTGTGGAAACGCAGCTTGTAGATGAAGTGGCAGATGTTGATAATATTGCACAGACAATTATGAAATATATGCCTTAAAAAAGGGGTGTCTTCTAAATGGAATTAAATCAATATTTAGAAATGTTTATTGAAGAAAGCAAAGAACATTTGCAAGCATGCAGCGAACACTTATTGGAATTGGAAAAAAATCCGGACGATTTAACAATTGTCGGAGAAATTTTCCGGTCTGCCCATACATTAAAAGGAATGGCAGCAACAATGGGTTATGAGGATTTAGCAGATTTAACGCATAAAATGGAAAATATACTAGATGCCATCCGTAACGGAAAAATTAAAGTTAATGCTGAAATTTTAGATGTAGTTTTTGAATCTGTTGATCATCTTGAAGAGATGGTATTTCATATCGCTGATGGCGGAGATGGCAAACGCAATGTCCAGGCAACGGTTGAAAAATTAAAGCGCATTGAAGCTGGGGAACCTTCTGTAGCAGCAGAAGAGAAGATGTCCCAGCAGGAGACAGTAGCTACAACCGCTGATATCCCTAATGAGAAGATTACAATTACAGCAGCTGGATTAAAACTATCCTACGATGACTTTGAAAAAACTGTTATTCAACAATCGTCTGAACAAGATTTTAATGCTTATGAAATAACGGTAGCTTTACGGGAAGATTGCTTATTAAAAGCTGCCCGTGTCTTTATGGTATTTGAAATTTTGGAGAAAAACGGTGATGTTATTAAATCATCGCCAACAGTAGATAGATTAGAAGACGAACAGTTCGATAGTGAATTCCATGTTGCGTTTATTTCAAGGGAGTCATCTGAAGATCTACATAAAATGCTAATGAAAGTTTCAGAAATTGATTATGTTATTGTCAATGAAATTCATAAGGAAGTATTTGTTACAAAGACAACTGCGATTGATACGCAAGTAGCACCTATTTTGGAAGTAGTGGCGCCTTCAGCCAATGATGTTTCAGTTCCAACTGAAAAACAAAAATCAACGCCAAATACTAACAGTAAATCTTCTGCCCATACGTCTAGCAAAACAATTCGTGTAAATATTGAGCGTCTAGATATTTTAATGAATTTATTTGAAGAGCTTGCAATTGATCGTGGTCGTTTATTGTCAATTGCTTCTGAAGTCAATCATGGAGAATTAAATGAAACGGTAGAACGTATGAGCCGTACAATGGGTGATTTGCAGAATATCGTCCTAACTATGCGGATGGTTCCGGTGGAAACAGTGTTTAACCGTTTCCCTAAAATGGTGCGTCAGTTATCCCGTGATTTAAATAAGAAAATCGAACTTAATATAGTTGGCGCTGAAACAGAGCTAGACCGTACAGTAATCGATGAAATCGGTGACCCACTTGTACACTTAATCCGAAACTCTGTGGACCACGGCATTGAAAGTCCGGAAGTACGACGTTCAAAAGGCAAACCGGAAGAAGGAACAGTTGAACTACGCGCCTACCATAGCGGCAATTATGTCTTTATTGAAATAGAGGATGACGGAGCAGGAATTAATCGTGATAAAGTGCTGGCAAAAGCACTTTCCAAAGGAATCGTATCACATGAACAATCATTGACGATGACAGAAAAGCAAATTAATGAGCTGATTTTAGCGTCAGGATTCTCAACGGCGGATGTCATTTCTGATGTTTCCGGTCGAGGTGTAGGCCTGGATGTTGTTAAAACGACAATTGAATCTTTAGGTGGGAATATTTCCATCGAATCGACATTGAATGTTGGCTCTGTGTTCTCTATTCAATTACCGTTAACTCTTTCGATTATTTCTGTTATGTTAGTGGAAATTGAGAAGGAAATTTATGCAATTCCGTTATCTTCAATTATTGAAACATCCATTATACGGACTTCAGACATCTTAAATGCACATAATCAAAAAGTAATTGATTTCCGTGGGAAAGTTGTGCCGCTTGTCTTCCTTGAAGAGATTTTTGGAGTGCCGCGTGACGAAAAAAATGATGATGGTTTCCATTCTGTGGTCATTGTCCGTAAAGGTGATAAGTTAGCGGGATTAGTAGTGGATTCATTCATCGGACAGCAAGAAATTGTCCTGAAGTCATTAGGAAACTATTTAACTAATATTTTTGCGATTTCTGGTGCAACAATTTTAGGGAATGGTCAAGTGGCGTTAATTGTGGATTGTAATGCATTAATGAAGTAAAAAGGATAAGAGGTGTGAAAGATGACGAATGCAATAGAGCAAAAAAACTTAAAAGTAATTGTATTTCAATTAGCTGATAAAGAATATGCAATTCCTGTTTCTCACGTTAAGGGAATCGAAAAATTAATGCACATCACCCGTGTACCGAAAACTGAACGTTTCGTTAAAGGTGTCATTAATCTTAGGGGCGTCGTAACACCAGTTATCGATTTACGAGAACGTTTTGATTTGCCTATCTCGGGAAACGAAGAAACAACACGAATTATTATCATAACACTTGAAACAATGGAAGTTGGTTTTATAGTGGATTCTGCAAACGACGTATTGGACATTGATGCAGCCTCAATTGAACAGCAACCGGAAGTAGTTGGCTCCTTGGAAGAGGATTTTATCGCAGGAGTTGCTAAATTGGAAAACCGCTTATTGATTTTACTTCATTTAGATAAAGTGTTAAATCTAAATGAGAAATGATTAATTTTCCGGGTAAGTTCATCTTACCTGGAATCTATTAAAGTAGGGATTATTAATGAACTTCAGTGAAAAAATCACTTCACTCCATTTAGATGTATTAAAGGAAATTGGAAATATCGGCGCTGCCCATGCTGCTACGGCATTATCGACTTTACTGCAAAAGAAAATCGATATGCGTGTACCAGATGTGAGAATGGTTTCATTTAATGAAATGATGGAATTGGCGGGTGGGCCGGAAAATGTTGTTGTAGGTATTTACCTACGTATTGAAGGTGATGCCCAGGGAAGTATGTTTTTTATTCTGCCGCTTGAACAGGCCAATCGATTTATTCGTAGCTTAATACGCGATGATTCTTTTGACTTCAATACGCCTCCATATTCTGAGTTAGGTTTATCTGCTATGCAGGAAATGGGTAACATTTTATCGGGCTCTTATTTATCTGCTTTATCGGATTTTACAGGCCTTAAAATTTATCCGACTGTACCAGGTTTAAGTATTGATATGTTCGGTGCCATTATTAGTATCGGACTTATTGAACTCTCGCAAGTAAGCGACACTGTAATTGTTATAAATACATCCATTTATGAGGAAGCTATTTCCGATGATGAGGCAGTGAAGGGGCATTTCCTTTTGATGCCGGAGCCTGATTCATTCGAAACAATTTTTAAAGCATTAGGAGTGCCTACTACATGATGGTTACCAATTTATACGAAGTGATTAAAGTAGGGATTGCACAAATGGATATTGTTAAAGCCCCTCATACAATCCGTACTTCAGGTCTTGGTTCATGTGTTGGAGTTGTTATTTATGACGAATCCAAAAAAATAGGCGGCATGGTTCATGTAATGCTGCCTGATTCAAGCCTGAATCGTACTAACACTTTAAATGAAGCGAAATTCGCAGATACAGGTATTCTTGCTTTAGTAGACAGATTAAAGCGGGATGGGGCACAAAGCTATAAGTTGAAAGCTAAAATCGCCGGTGGTGCACAAATGTTCCAATTTACATCGGATAAAGATTCGATGCGTATCGGTCCAAGAAATGTCGAAGCGGTAAAAGCGCAATTAAAAAAGCTGAACATACCGATTATTTCAGAGGATACGGGTGGAAATAGTGGTCGCACAATCGAGTTTAGTCCGGAAACAAATATACTGAATGTCCGAACAGTAAATAAAGGAGTGAGTGAAATTTGATGTTTGGTTCAATATTTTATAACTGTTGGGCAGCATTACTATCCTTCGCTAGTTATTTTATTTTGGCAATTCAAAATCCGTATGCTTTGCCACTCCAAATAATAAGTACATCTTTTTTAGTCGCGTTCATAGCATTCGTTGGGATGTATTTCCTGCGTTATTTTCTAGGCTATGTTTTCTATACACCGGAAACGCCTGTCTTTGCAGAAACCGAAGATGAGATTATCGGTCAAACAATGTTAGATGAGAGTGATCAGCAATTTTCAACTCGTAGTAATCAGTCCACAATGGAATTTGATGAAGAAAATACGGAGGATATTGCTCAAGTCGTTCGAACGATGTTGCATGGAGATGAGGCACTTTCCCGATAAAAGAGTCGTACTTTCGGCTCTTTTTTTGTTTTTTGAAAATGTGTAGATGTTGTGTCTCACAGTTCCTTACATGTTTATTCTTGGGCTTTTTGGTATAATGAATAGTAATTATACTCACTTTAACTACAAAAGGGGGAGGTACGTTTGACTGAACAAGGACATGGAGACGAACAAGCCTTATGGGTTCGTTGGACAAAGAACCGAGATCCTGAAGCAGGAGACATGTTAATCAAAAAATATAAGCCACTTGTAACGTATCATGTACAGCGTATAGCTGTTGGACTTCCTAAAAATGTTTCGAGAAATGATTTAATGAGTCTTGGAATGATGGGACTTTTTGATGCTTTAAATAAATTTGATATAAATAGAGATTTAAAGTTTGATACGTACGCATCCTTTCGTGTACGGGGCGCAATAATTGATGGACTTCGGAAAGAAGACTGGCTTCCGCGTTCAGCACGTGAAAAGGCTAAAAAGTTGGAAGCACAAATTGAATCACTTGAGCAAAAGCTAATGCGCCATGCAACCCCTGAGGAAGTTGCTGCACAAATGAATTTACCTGTTGAAGAAGTTTATCAAACCTATCAGGAACATTTTTTTTCAAATGTACTTTCAATAAATGAGCAACTTGATCAAGAAGATAGTGAAGGCAAAACTTTTGTCATTCGTGATGACCATACAAAGACACCCGAACAGCATACAATACATTTAGAGCTTTTAGGCGATTTGGCAGCCAATATAAAAAAGCTGAACGAAAAAGAGCAGCTTGTCATTAGCTTATTCTACTCAGAAGAAATGACATTGACTGAAATTGGGGAAGTCTTGGAGTTATCTACATCACGCATTTCTCAAATACACTCTAAAGCATTGTTTAAATTACGTAAATTATTGTCTTCAGAAATGATTAATACGTAAGGAGGCGTCTGTATGAGTTTAAAAGGGCTGGAGCTCCAAATTGCGATTCCAAAAACCTTTGATGCAGGGAAAATGGCGGATCAGCATCAACAAAACACTATTCTCCAGCAAATGCATGCAAATGAAGCACTTAAAAGGGAAATAGAACGCAAGCAACTTTCGGTAAATGAATCGGATAAAATGGATGCCCTAAAAGATGATGATGAACACTCTGAAAACAATCAGTCACAAACGCAGCACGATAAGAAAAATAAAGACCAATTGGAACAAAAAGCACAACACCCTTTTAAAGGGAATCTTTTTGATTTTAGTGGTTAGGAGAAGTTATGACGACAGCACTAATAGTTATGCTCTTTCTCATCCAATTAATTACGATTTTCGCCATTGTCATTCTGAACAGTAAGCTTTCTAAATTTAATGATTTAGAAAAGCGTCAAAATGAACTGGTAAATGAGATGGACAACGCCATCAGTGTGTATTTAATGGAAATGAGAGAAGAGAATGACCGACTAATTAATGAACTAAAAAAGCAGCCTGTTCCTCAAAAGGCAGTGCATGAAAACACAGATAAGCAGCTTACACAGCATTCCGGAGATAAAAACATAAAGATGAATGAGGAACAAGCTGCGACTGGAATAACTAAAAAAAGTCCGGTTACAGAACAAGAACCGCGAAAATTCATTCCCGTCAAGCAAGCAGCAAATGCATACAAGAAACAAAAGAACAAACAATTCGATGCAGTGGAACAATCAGTAGAATCCGAGTTGTTCACAGCAGCCGAAGATGTACCGCCAAAACAGTTAACTACTGAACAGCAAGCAGTCGAGCTTTACCGAAATGGAAAGACAATAGAAGAAATCGCTAAAATCATGCAACGAGGCAAAACTGAAATTGAGCTTCTCGTAAAGTTTCACGCGTAAAGGAGTTGCACTTGAAAGGCGAGTGTGATATAGTTACAAGCGGTGTTAACAATACACACGTATTTTGATGTAGTAAGTGGTGCTCGTAAGTCTACGGGTAGCTTGTTGCAGATGAAAAATGCGGAGGAAAAAAACCAAACATATTAGGAGGAAACACTCATGTCAGTAATTTCAATGAAACAATTACTAGAAGCTGGTGTACATTTCGGTCACCAAACTCGCCGTTGGAACCCAAAAATGAAGAAATATATCTTCGTAGAACGTAACGGTATTTACATTATCGATTTACAAAAAACGGTTAAAAAATTAGAAGAAGCATACGATTTCATGCGTCAAGTTGGTCAAGACGGTGGTAAAGTTTTATTCGTAGGTACGAAAAAACAAGCACAAGAAGCGATCAAAGAAGAAGCTGAACGTTCAGGTAACTACTACATCAACCAACGTTGGTTAGGTGGTACTTTAACAAACTTCGGTACTATTCAAAAACGTGTTAAACGTATGAAAGATATCGAGAAAATGGAAGAAGATGGTACTTTTGCTGTACTTCCTAAAAAAGAAGTAATCCAACTTAAAAAAGAGCACGAACGCTTAGTTAAATTCTTAGGCGGTATCCGTGATATGAAAGCTATTCCAGACGTAATGTTCGTAGTAGACCCTCGTAAAGAGCGTATCGCAGTTGCAGAAGCAATCAAATTAAACATCCCTCTAGTTGGTATCGTAGACACTAACTGTGATCCAGATGAAATTGATTACGTAATCCCTGCAAACGACGATGCTATCCGCGCGGTTAAATTATTAACTGCTAAAATGGCTGACGCTTTATTAGAAGCTAAACAAGGTGAAGAAGAAGCTCCAGCAGTAGAAGAAGCTACAGCTGAGTAATTCACTTTTAGAAAAGGTGATAAGTGGATGAACCCCTTATCACCTTTTTTTGAGAAATGAATGTAAAAATGTGTGAATCGTTGAAACTTCACGATTTATCGCTTAAAGTATGAAATAGTATAAATAAATTTTTCAATATATTTAGGAGGAAACTCAACATGGCAAACGTTACTGCACAATTAGTAAAAGAATTACGCGAAAAAACAGGCGCAGGTATGATGGACTGTAAAAAAGCTTTAGTACAAACTGAAGGCGACATCGATGCTGCAATCGACTTCCTACGTGAAAAAGGTTTAGCTGCTGCTGGTAAGAAAGCTGACCGTATCGCTGCTGAAGGTACAACTTATATTTTAGAAAACGGTAATGAAGCGATTCTTTTAGAAGTAAACGCTGAAACAGATTTCGTTGCGAAAAACGATAAATTCCAATTCTTAGTTTCTTCATTAGCAGAGCAATTATTAGCTGCTAAACCAGAATCAGTAGAAGCTGCTATGGAGTTAGAAAAAGACGGCGTGAAAATCGTTGATCAAATTTCTACAGCTACAGCTACTATCGGTGAGAAAATTTCATTACGTCGTTTTGAAATCAAAACAAAAACTGATGCAGATGCATTCGGTGCATACTTACACATGGGCGGCCGTATTGGTGTATTAGTAGTTCTTGAAGGTTCTACTGATGCTGCTGCTGCAAAAGATATCGCAATGCATATCGCTGCTATCAACCCAACTTACATTTCTCGTGACGAAGTTTCTGCTGACGAAGTTGAACGTGAGCGCAAAGTATTAACTGAGCAAGCGTTAAACGAAGGTAAACCAGAAAACATCGTAGCGAAAATGGTAGAAGGTCGTCTTGGTAAATATTTCGAAGACGTATGTTTATTAGACCAAGCTTTCGTTAAAAACTCAGATCAAAAAGTTCGTGACTTCGTAAAATCTTTAGATGCTACTGTAACAAGCTTCACTCGTTATGCTGTTGGTGAAGGTATCGAGAAACGTGAAGATAACTTTGCTGAAGAAGTAATGAGCCAAGTTAAAGGTAACTAATTAAATTACAACTTAAATTAACCTTAATTTAAGCAAACAGTAGGGAGCACCATTTGCGTGTTCCCTATTTTTAAAGAAATCTATTTTTGATTTAAGTGAAGTGCGATACATAGCAAATCGGGTCGTATTTCCTTTAAAATAAATGAGTAACGGAGGTCTACTATGAGTGTGTCACAATACAAACGAGTAGTAATTAAACTAAGCGGGGAAGCATTAGCTGGGGAATTGGGCTTCGGTTTCTCACCAGATGTAATTAAATCAATCGCTGCAGAAATTAAAGATGTTATCGACTTGGGTGTAGAGGTTGCATTAGTTGTCGGTGGCGGAAACATTTGGCGCGGGAAAATTGGCGCTGAAATGGGTATGGAGCGTGCCAATGCAGATTATATGGGTATGTTGGGAACAGTGATGAATGCACTTGCTCTACAAGACTCATTAGAAAATCTAGGCGTTCCAACACGTGTTCAATCATCAATCGTTATGACGCAAGTGGCAGAGCCATATATTCGACGTAAAGCAGTTCGTCATTTGGAAAAGTCACGTGTCGTAATTTTCGCTGCGGGAACAGGTAACCCTTATTTCTCAACAGACACGACAGCAGCTTTGCGTGCCGCAGAGATTAATGCAGATGCAATTTTAATGGCGAAAAACAATGTGGATGGTGTATATTCTGCAGATCCAAAATTAGATTCTGAAGCAGTTAAGTATGACACACTTACGTATTTAGACGTTATTCAGCAAGGTTTACAAGTAATGGATTCAACAGCTTCAACATTATGTATGGATAATGATATTAAGCTTGTCGTTTTCAACTTGTCAGAACGTGGTAATATTAAACGTGCCGCAATGGGCGAAAAAATTGGAACAGTTGTTAGGAGAGATGCGTAATGACTAAACAAGTATTAGATCAAGCACAGGAAAAAATGACAAAATCAATCGGTGCCTTCTCACGTGAATTGGCATCAATTCGTGCAGGTGTAGCAAATGCTTCATTATTAGATCGTATTATGGTGGACTACTATGGTTCTCCAACACCGATCAACCAAATGGCGGGTATTGCAGTACCGGAAGCACGCCTTTTAGTAATTCAACCTTATGATAAATCTATCTTAGGTGAAATTGAAAAAGCAATTATGCGTTCTGATATCGGTATTACACCGACAAACGATGGTAATGTTATTCGTTTGGCAGTTCCTGCTTTAACAGAAGAGCGTCGTAAAGAACTCGTTAAACAAGTAAAAAAAGAAGCTGAAGAAGCAAAAATTGCTGTACGTAACGTACGTCGTGATGCTAATGATGACTTGAAAAAATTAGAGAAAAATGGCGAAATCACAGAAGACGAATTACGCGGCTTCGGTGAAGATATCCAAAAATTAACAGATAACTCAATCGTAAAAATTGAGGAATTAGTTAAAGAAAAAGAAAAAGAAATTTTAACAGTTTAATTTTGATCCTTCACTTAAAGGTGGTAAAGAATCCTTAATGGAGTTTACTCTCCGCGGTGAAGACACTATTGTTAATAATTACTTTATTTCGCGCTATTGGACAACTATAGCGCGAAATCTTTTACTGAAGTTGTATGAACTTTAAATGGATTAAGACGTCCTGTTAGTAAGGACGTTTTTTTAATAATGGAGATAAAATTTCATTTTGAAAAGTTAACATTGGAGGGAATTTTTGATATCGGTATAGAAATACTAGGTCACCCCCCATTTTTTCCTGTTATTTGAAGGATGAGTTGGAAGAATGATACATAGGATAGAAAATAAAAGGACATTTTTTCTGTTTTTTAAAAAAGAGATGGCGAATATAAGAAGGACAGGCTATACCTTTTTTGATATGATGGAGAAGTAAGTAGTCCGATTTATGCAGTTGGGGGAATTAACTATGTTTAAAAAACTTTTTGGGAAAAATACAAGTAAAGAGCAACCATTCAGCGATGGAAGTATGGACTTAGTTAAGGGAGAGGATATCCCTACCCATATTGCAATTATAATGGACGGAAATGGACGTTGGGCGAAAAAGCGTTCAATGCCAAGAGTTGCAGGACATCATGAAGGAATGAAAAATGTCCGGAAAATAACACGTTGCGCTTGTGATTTAGGAGTAAAAGTTTTAACGCTGTATGCATTTTCGACAGAAAATTGGAAGCGTCCTAAATCAGAAGTTGAATTTTTAATGCGTTTACCAGAGCAATTTTTAACTTCCTTTTTACCGGAGCTTATGGAGCGTAATATTAAAGTTGAAATGATTGGTGTAATGGATTCCTTGCCGGAATATACTCAATCAGCTCTTAGAAAAGCGATGGATGAAACGAAAGATAATACCGGATTGGTTTTAAACTTTGCGATGAATTACGGTGGGCGCGCGGAAATTGTTATGGCGATGCAGCAACTGATGAATGATGTTGAAGCAGGAAGACTGACAATTGACGAATTAAATGAACAACATATTTCACAATATGTAATGACAGCTCATTTACCTGAACCGGATTTACTAATACGGACAAGTGGAGAAGTACGCATAAGTAACTTTATGCTATGGCAGCTTGCTTATACGGAGTTTTGGTTTACTGATACGCATTGGCCTGATTTTGACGAAGCATGTTTAAAAGAGGCGATTTCTGTATATCAAAACCGTAACCGCCGTTATGGAGGGCTGAAAGGAGAAGAAACAAATTGAAACAGCGCATCATTACTGGAGTAATTGCTGCAGCACTATTTATCCCATTTGTAATTTATGGAGGCGGGCCGTTTGCGGTGCTAATGAGTATTATCGCAGTCGTCGGCTTTTATGAATTATTAAAAATGAAAGGAATTTCAATTGCATCTGTTCCAGGAATATTAGGAACTCTTGCACTATTACTATTGGTGGTACCAAGTGACTGGTCCAAAAACATAGTAGAATTTCTGCAATATGAATCAACATTAATGATTGTATACGGTTTAGTTATATTATTGTTAATTTATATAGTGCTTGTAAAAAATAAAATGACATTTGATGAAATTGGTTTTATATTAATTGGCGCATTTTATGTCGGACTTGGTTTCCATTATTTTATCGAAACTCGGTTTATCGGACTGGAATTTGTCGTATTTGTATTGTTAATTGTTTGGACAACGGATTCTGGCGCATATTTTGTTGGGCGGAAGCTAGGGAAAAATAAATTATGGCCGGAAATATCCCCGAAAAAGACAGTAGAAGGTTTTGTCGGTGGCATTGTCATTGCTGTATGTTTTGCGATCGCGATGCAACTTATTTATCCGATAGCTTCAAGTTGGATGCAATTAATTATTGTAACGATTGTAGCATCGATTGTCGGACAAATGGGTGACCTTGTCGAATCGGCAATTAAGCGCCATTACGGTGTAAAAGATTCAGGAAATATTTTACCTGGGCATGGGGGCATTTTAGATCGTTTTGACAGTCTCTTATTTGTAGTGCCTTTACTTCATTTCTTGCACTTTTTTAATTAATTTCTTTCAGTGAATAGATAAAGATAGTTTGTATTAGACATAATTGCAGTGTAACGCAATTGATTTGTTAGGAGGAAGTATCATTGTGAAAAAGATCAGTTTATTAGGTGCAACGGGCTCCATTGGATGGCAAACGTTTGATGTTTTACTTGCACATCCAAATGCTTTTCAGCTTGTTGCTTTTTCTGCCGGAAAAAATATTGAAAAATCTCGTGAAATCATCCAAAAGTTACAACCAGAGTTAGTCTCAATGCAAACAGAGGAAGCGGCTAAAACTTTACAGGAGGAATTTCCGCATGTTTCCTTTACATATGGTGAAAAAGGGTTAGTGGAAGTTGCGACTCATCCTGATTCAACGGTTCTAGTCAATGCAGTTTTAGGGAGTGTTGGGTTGGAATCGACACTTGCAGCAATACGTATGGGGAAAACGATTGCCATTGCGAATAAAGAAACACTTGTAACGGCAGGTCACCTTGTGATGTCAGAAGCGCAAAAGTACAATGCACCAATATTGCCTGTAGATAGTGAGCATTCTGCTGTTTTCCAATCGATGAACGGTGAAAATAAAAAACGTATTGAACGAATCATTTTAACAGCTTCAGGTGGTTCATTCCGCGATAAAACACGTGATGAATTAGTCGGTGTAACGGTAAAAGATGCTCTGAATCACCCGAACTGGTCAATGGGGGCTAAAATTACAATCGACTCCGCAACGATGATGAATAAAGGACTTGAAGTTATTGAGGCACATGTATTATTCAATATGCCGTATGACAATATCGATGTATTACTGCACCGTGAAAGTATTATTCACTCTATGGTGGAATATGAAGATACTAGCGTTATAGCGCAGCTTGGAACACCGGACATGCGTGTGCCGATACAGTATGCGCTTAGCTATCCGGATCGCTTGCCCCTTTCAAATGGTCAACGTTTAAACTTAGCCCAAATTGGACAACTTCACTTTAAGGAAGTTGATTTTGATCGATTCCGCGCCCTAAAACTTGCCTATGACGCCGGTCGAATGGGCGGTACAATTTTAACGGCAATGAATGCGGCAAATGAAGCGGCTGTCGAATTATTTTTACAAGAAAAAATAACATTTTTAGAAATTGAAGAATGTATTGAGCGTATTATGAATAGTCATAACAATATCGCATTACCAGATTTAGAAACAATTTTACATGTAGATAGTGAAACAAGAAAAACAGTAGCAAGCATGGTAAAATAGTGAAGTGCGAGAAAAAAGAGTGTCAGTCAACTATAAGTTGGACATTCATATGCATTTAAAAGCATATTTTTTTATTAGTTAACACTAGAAAAAAAGAGAACTAACTTTATGACTCAGTTCCAATGAAGGTGGGAGATTATGCAAACAGTTATAGCCTTTATTTTAATTTTTGGCTCACTCGTTTTTTTCCATGAGCTAGGTCACTTCTTACTTGCAAAGCGCGCGGGCATTATGGTTCGTGAATTTGCAATAGGTATGGGACCGAAAATTTTCGGTATGACGAAAGGTGAAACCATTTATACGCTGCGTCTTTTGCCAATTGGCGGCTACGTGAGAATGGCTGGTGAGGATACTGATACCGTAGAATTACAACCGGGTTATCGGGTAGCTTTAATAACCAACGAAGATAATATTGTAGAAAAAATTATTCTAAATCAAAAAACACATTATCAAAATGTTATATTTTTGGAAGTAGAACGTGCAGATTTAGAACGTGAACTTTGGATAGAAGGCTATGATGAGGATGACCAATTCGTTCGCTACAATGTATCGCGTACAGCGTTGGTTGTTGAGAATGGGATGGAGCAAATGATTGCGCCTCTTGACCGCCAATTTAATTCAAAATCTGTCGGTGCTCGTGCAATGGCGATTTTCGCTGGCCCATTATTCAATTTTATTTTAGCGTTCTTCATCTTTCTGATTATCGGGCTTATTCAAGGGATTCCTTCTGAGGAACCGATTATTGCAGAAGTAATTGATAATAACGTGGCGAGCAGTGCAGGTATAATGGAAGGCGATAAAGTCGTGAGAGTGAATGGTCAAGCCATTTCTACCTGGGAGCAATTATCAGAACAAATATACGACAACCCAAATAAAGCAATAACATTTGAAGTAGAACGTGAAACAGGGAATGAAATAATTGAACTGACACCAAAGCAAGTTGTGCAGGAAGATGGTACAACTTATGGACAAATTGGTGTTATGCGTACGATGGAAAAAAATCCACTCCAAGCAGTTGTTTATGGTGTGGAGGAAACTTACAATATGATTGTGTTAATTGGTACTCTTGTTGGGAAACTGGTTACAGGTCAATTCTCAATTGATGCTTTATCAGGTCCGGTAGGGATATATAAAACAACTGAAACCGTCGTAACGTTCGGTCTTTACAACGTTTTATACTTTGCGGCAATGCTAAGCGTAAACTTAGGAATCATGAACTTGTTACCACTACCAGCACTTGATGGTGGCCGTTTATTATTCTTCGCAGTAGAAGCGGTAAGAGGCAAACCAATCGATCGCCAAAAAGAAGGTATGGTTCACTTCGTCGGTATCCTCCTCCTGATGATCTTAATGGTCGTCGTAACATGGAACGATATCCAGCGATTCTTCTTCTAAAGTCAATTTGAGATGATTTAACTTAATGGCAAGCAAGGTGATTGGAATGAAGGGGAGGCGACTCCTTGGGGGATAAGCACGAGGGAGGGACTACAGGCTCGAGCTGTGCCTCATGAAAAGCGCCTTCCAGTAATGGAAAGCACCTCTATGTCAGTTGAGTAATCTTAATTTAACAAAATAGGTTTAAAAATGACGGCTTTGAGCGTTTGTATGAATAATACTAGCGTTCAAAGCTAAATTTGATTAGTATTATAGAAGTAGCATTTAATATTAGTTAATGGATATAGAGCAATCATTGGCTAAAGCGCAGATAATAATGAAATATAGATCATTCTTAAATTAAAAAAAGGTGGCACTACTTATGAAACAAACAAAAACGTTTATCCCTACTTTAAGGGAGAATCCAGCTGATGCCGATGTGAAATCACACCGCATGCTAATGCGTGCAGGCTTTATCCGCCAAAACGCATCAGGAGTATATTCATACTTACCATTAGCTCGCAAAGTATTAGCGAAAATCGAGCAAATCATCCGTGAAGAAATGGAAGCAGTCAATTCCATTGAGTTATTAATGCCAGCACTTCAACCAGCTGAATTATGGCAGGAATCAGGTCGTTGGGAAGCATATGGTCCAGAACTTATGCGCTTAAAAGACCGTCATGACCGTGATTTCGCATTAGGTGCAACACATGAAGAAGTAATTACAACTTTAGTACGTGATGAAATAAAATCATATAAAAAGTTACCGTTAACACTTTATCAAATCCAAAGTAAATTCCGTGATGAAAAACGTCCTCGTTTCGGTCTTTTACGCGGTCGTGAATTTATTATGAAAGATGCTTATTCTTTCCATTCTTCACGTGAATCTTTAGATGCGACTTACGATGATATGTACCGTGCCTATTCGAATATTTTCTCACGCCTTGGCTTAAACTTCCGTGCGGTAATTGCCGACGCTGGTACAATTGGCGGTAAAGGTACTCATGAATTTATGGTTCTATCTGAAATTGGTGAAGATACAATTGCTTACTCGGATTCTTCTGATTATGCTGCCAATATTGAAATGGCGGAAGTTGTTGTAGAATATACAGCACCTACAACGCCAATGAAAGAAGTTGAAAAGATCGCAACACCTGATCAAAAGACAATCGAAGAAGTTTCGGCATTCTTAAATGTAGAAGCATCGAATGTTATTAAATCATTAGTATTTAATGTTGATGGGGAATTGGTTGTTGTTTTAGCACGTGGCGATCACGAAATTAACGATATTAAACTAAAAAATGCATTGGGAGCTACGTCTGTAGAGTTAGCCGATGATGCTTCTATAAAAGAATTGCTTGGCTGCGCACCAGGTTCAATTGGTCCAGTTAAATTACCGGTCAATGTAAAAGTTATTGCCGATAATGCAATTAAATCAATTCGTAACGGTGTAGCGGGGGCAAATGAAGATGGCTTCCACTTATTAAACGTAAATCCTGAGCGTGACTTTGCGATTGGTTCTTATGAAGATATTCGCTTTATCCAAGTAGGAGACCCTTCTCCAGATGGTGAGGGAGTTATTAAATTTGCTGAAGGAATTGAAGTTGGTCATATCTTTAAATTAGGTACAACTTATTCAGCGAAATTAAATGCTACGTTCCTTGATGAGCAGGGGAAAGCACAACCGTTCATTATGGGATGCTACGGTATTGGGGTTTCACGATTATTAGCTGCTGTTGCAGAACATTTCCAAGATGAAAATGGATTTGTATGGCCGGCACAATTAGCTCCATATGATTTACAATTAGTACCGATTAATACAAAAGACGAAGCGCAAGTACAATTAGCAGACGAACTTTACGGTGTATTAAAATCGTATCGTTATGACGTGCTATATGATGACCGTGCAGAGCGTGCAGGCGTTAAATTTGCCGATGCAGACTTAATTGGCTTGCCTGTCCGTATTACAGTAGGTAAAAAAGCTTCTGAAGGTTTAGTAGAAGTGAAGTTCCGTGCGACTGGCGAATCGGCAGAATGGGCTAAAGAAGAAGTAGTAGACCGTTTAAACGAATTTTTCCGTCAAAACTAATAATTTGTTAAGATAGAGAGAATGGGAAAGTACAAATTACATGTACTTTCTTTTCTTTTTCATGTGAAGGGTCTGTAGTTTATGGGGGAATGAAGTTATCACTGAATAAGGGTAAAAATTCCGCTTATTTGATAAATTAATTGAAATTTAGCCAAAATAGAGGTAAAAATTCCCCTTATTTAAGCTGAAGAACATGAAAGACACTGATTTTTCAATGGATAACCGGAAAAACTACCCTTATTTACCTCTATATGATACTTATTTTGCAAATAACGGTTAAAACTCCGCTTATTTTAAACGAAACGGAAATCCAATCCATCTCATATTGAAAAAAGCATTAAAAAGAAAGGGTTGAAACAATTGTCAAAACAGGAAGGAAGACAAAAATTCCTACTATTAATCCAACAACTTGAGTTGACTGATGATGTCTATATGTCCTTTTTTGAAAATGGCACACTCGAACGAGTAACCGTCCATAAAAAGAAACGAATTTGGCATTTTAAAATTAAAATAGAAAATATATTACCATTCCAAGTGTATCAGTTACTTCGCATGCGTTTAGCAGAGAAGTTTTCACATATAGCCAATGTCCTGTTAACAGTAGAATCCCACAACCCTGTAGTGAATGAGCAGCATATACTTGATTACTGGCAAGTGGCGATTGAACAAATGGGTGAAATGTCGCCTTTATTACGCGAAAACCTTATGAAGCAAACACCTCGGTGGACAGGTCATAAGCTTGTTGTGACATCGATGCTGGAAGTGGAATACTTATCATTAAAATCAAAGTATACGGATAAAATTGCAGAGTCCTATAAAACATTTGGTTTTCCACATATTCCGTTAGAATTCCAACTTATCGAGGAATCGGATGAGTTCATCGCACAGCAGGAAGCATTTTACGAGCAACGTAAAGAAGAGGAAGAGCGTCTGTCCAAACAGGCAATGGCAGATTTTGCGGCACGTGAAAAAGAGAAGGCAAATAATCCAGGTGCTGCGATGCAAGGAGATACGCCATTCCAAATCGGTGCACTTATAAAAAATCCAGATCCAGTTGAAATCCGTACAGTATTGGAAGAGGAACGCTCCATTGTATTGGAAGGGTTTATATTTGCCTGTGAAGTGAAGGAACTGCGAAGTGGCCGTTCATTATTGGAACTCAAAATTTCCGATTACACCGATTCGCTACTCGTAAAAATGTTCTCAAACGGTGACGAAGATGTAGTTAAAATGAAGCAAATTAGTAAAGGAATGTGGGTTCGTGTACGCGGCTCTATTCAACTTGATACATTTGCCCGTGACTTAGTAATGATGGTCAAGGATATTAATGAAATCAAGCATGAACCTCGTAAAGATCAAGCTCCAGAAGGTGAAAAACGAGTAGAGCTTCACTTGCATACACCGATGAGCCAGATGGATGCCATGACATCCGTTGATAAATTAGTAGCCCAAGCAGCAAAATGGGGGCATCCCGCTGTTGCGGTAACCGACCATGCAGTCGTGCAGGCATTCCCGGACGCATATGCAGCAGGCAAGAAAAATGGCATAAAAGTGATTTACGGTGTGGAAGCAAACTTAGTGGATGACGGGAAACCAATTGTGTATGATCCGATTGATATTGATTTGGAAGAAGCTACGTACGTCGTATTTGACGTAGAGACTACAGGTTTTTCAAACGTATATGATACGATTATCGAGCTGGCCGCTGTTAAAATAAAAAACGGCCAAGTGATAGATACATTTGAACGGTTTTCAAATCCTCACCGCAAACTGACAGCAAAAATCATTGAACTTACCCATATTACCGATGATATGCTCGTTAATGCACCAGAGCTTAATGATGTCATACGCGAATTCCATGACTTTATTGGTGGTGGGGTTGTCGTTGCCCACAATGCAGCGTTTGACTTAGGTTTCCTATATGTTGCCTATAAAAATGCTGGTATTGAAGTAAGGCACCCAGGTATCGATACGGTGGAGCTTTCCCGACTAGTAAATCCGGGGCAAAAATCGCATAGCTTAAAAACATTAACGAAAAAATATAATATTGAATTAACACAGCATCACCGGGCAATCTATGATACTGAAGCAACCGGTGAACTATTCCTGCATTTACTCAAACAGTCTGCCGATTTAGGTATTAAAAACCTTATTGAAATGAATGACCATGTCGGAGGAGAAGATGGATATAAGCAGGCTCGCCCAAGTCACTGCACTATACTTGCAGTAGATGATGCAGGCTTGAAAAATCTATTTAAATTAATTTCGATATCGCACACGCAAACATTTTACCGAGTACCACGTATTCGCCGTTCGGATTTGCAGCGGTTACGCCAAGGTTTAATCGTCGGTTCGGGCTGTTCGAATGGTGAGCTGTTTGAAACAATGATGAATAAAACACAGGAAGAAGCCGAACGTATTGCGAAATTTTATGATTACTTGGAAGTCATGCCTAAACCTGTATACTCTCCATTGGTTGATGGGGGAACGGTACATGATGAATGGGCGCTAGAAGATATTATTCGCCGTATCGTAAAACTTGGCAAAAAGCTGAACCTGCCTGTTGTTGCAACAGGAAACGTTCATTACTTGCATGAAACAGATGCAAAGTTCCGCCAAATTCTAGTCGGTTCAATGGGAGGAGCAAACCCACTAAATCGTAACCCTTTGCCAAAAGTCCATTTCCGTACGACGGATGAAATGTTGAAGGAATTCGACTTTTTAGGACCGGATTTAGCGAAAGAGGTTGTTGTAACGAATACACAGCTTGTTGCCAATATGATTGGTGATGTAAAGCCGATTAAAGATGACTTGTATACACCGAAAATTGAAGGATCCGATGACGAAGTAACGAACTTGACATATGAAATGGCCCATTTGATTTATGGTGAAAATTTACCGGAAATTGTACAAGCCCGAATTGATAAGGAGTTAAAATCCATTTTAGGACATGGATTCGGCGTTATTTATTTAATATCGGCAAAGCTTGTAAAAAAATCGTTGGCAGATGGATACTTAGTAGGTTCACGTGGTTCGGTTGGATCGTCACTCGTCGCTACATTTATGGAAATTACCGAAGTAAATCCGTTGCCACCGCATTATGTTTGCCCTAAGTGTAAACATTCGGAGTTTATCGCAGATGGTTCAGTTGCATCCGGTTATGACTTACCGAACAAAGAATGTCCGGAGTGTGGGGCACAGTATAAAAAAGACGGTCAGGATATTCCGTTCGAAACGTTCTTAGGATTTAAGGGAGACAAAGTACCCGATATCGATTTGAACTTCTCCGGAGAATATCAGCCGCAAGCCCATAACTACACGAAAGTGCTTTTCGGTGAAGATTATGTATTCCGTGCTGGAACAATAGGAACAGTTGCGGAAAAGACAGCTTATGGCTATGTAAAAGGCTATGGAAGCGATAATGGTATCACGTACCGCAACGCCGAGGTGGACCGATTAGTTCAAGGATGTACGGGTGTAAAACGAACAACAGGACAACATCCAGGTGGAATCATTGTAGTGCCAGATTATATGGATATATATGATTTCTCTCCAGTACAGTTCCCTGCAGATGCGCAGGATTCTGAATGGAAAACGACGCACTTTGACTTCCATTCAATTCATGATAATATTTTAAAACTCGATATACTCGGTCACGATGATCCGACTGTCATTCGTATGCTGCAGGACTTATCAGGAATTGATCCAAAAACAATTCCAACCGATGATCCAATCGTTATGAAAATTTTCAGTTCGACAGAGACGCTTGGTGTGACAGATAAACAAATAGGTGCAAAAACGGGTACACTAGGCATTCCTGAGTTTGGTACAAAATTTGTTCGTCAAATGCTCGAAGAAACAAAACCAACGACATTTAGTGAACTTGTTCAAATTTCCGGACTTTCTCACGGTACGGACGTTTGGTTAGGAAATGCAGCCGAGCTTATAAAAGACGGTACTTGTGTATTAAAAGAAGTAATTGGTTGTCGTGACGATATTATGGTGTATTTAATCTATCAGGATTTAGAGCCATCATTTGCCTTTAAAATTATGGAATCTGTACGTAAAGGAAAAGGCTTAACAGAAGAAATGGAAGCTGAAATGCGCGCGAAAAAAGTACCGGAATGGTATATCGATTCATGTAAAAAGATAAAATACATGTTCCCGAAAGCCCATGCCGCAGCCTACGTTTTAATGGCGGTACGTATCGCATGGTTTAAAGTTCACCATCCAATCCTTTACTACGCAGCCTACTTTACAGTGCGTGCATCTGATTTCGACCTAATTGCGATGACACAAGGTTCTGTTATGATTCGCAAAAAAATTGATGAGATTAATATGAAGGGTCTCGATGCAGCTCCGAAAGAAAAAAGTTTATTAACGGTTATGGAGATTGCACTTGAAATGTGTGAACGCGGGATGAGCTTCAAGAAAGTAGATTTATACCGTTCACATGCGAGTGAGTTTATAATTGAAGGAAATTCACTGATCCCACCATTTGATGCTATACCTGGACTAGGTACAAACGTAGCAAAACAAATCGTTGAAGCACGTAAAAACGGTGAATTCCTATCAAAAGAGGATTTACAGCAACGAGGCCGTGTATCGAAAACTTTAATTGAGTACATGGATGAATTAGGCTGCCTTGAAGGTATGCCAGATGCAAATCAGCTTTCACTATTTTAAGAAGAAACTTTATTGTAGCCTACAGCAATAGGCAATATTTGCATTCAATAAGCCTTTATGCTATGCTAAAATCAATAATTTGTTGATAGTTCGCCAGCAAAAGAGTGGGTTTTCCCGCTCTTTTCTGTTGTTTACACAACTATTTTATCTTCATTCAGCACGTGTTTTAAACACGTGCTGAATGAAGATAAACCACTGGCGAATATCACAGGTTTCAATTGATAAAATTCAATGAATACTCGTCTTTTGTTTAACAAATAACATCATGATTTTTAAGAGACAAAGACGCTAGGGAGGATACGATGAGCAAAGTTACGTCGATCATTGAAGAGCTAGTGACACCGATCGTGGAAGAGCTTGAGTTAGAATTAGTTGATATCGAGTTCCTAAAAGAAGGACGCGACTGGTTCCTTCGTATTTACGTTGATACACCTGAGGGCGGCATTGATATTTTACAATGCGCACAAGTGAGTGAACGTTTAAGCGAGAAACTGGATGAAAACGATCCAATCGAGCAAAACTATTATTTAGAAGTTTCTTCACCAGGAGCCGAACGTCCATTAAAAAAACAACAGGACTTTGAAAAAGCAATCGGCAAATACATTTATGTAAAAACTTATGAGCCAGTTAAGGATTTAAAAGAATTCTATGGTTATTTACGCGCATATACAGATGAATATTTAGAACTTGAATTCCGTATTAAAACACGTAAAGTTACAGTACAAATTGAAAAAGAAAAAATTGCGCAGGCACGTCTTGCCATCGATTTTTCAGATAAGCAAATTTAGGAGTGAAAACAAAATGAGTAGTGAATTACTAGATGCCCTAACTGCCCTTGAAGAGCAGAAAGGTATTTCAAGAGATGTATTGATTGAAGCGATTGAGGCAGCTTTAGTAACTGCGTATAAACGTAATTTCAACCAAGCACAAAACGTACGTGTCGACCTTAACCTTGCAACAGGTTCAATGGTCGTTTATTCGCGTAAAGACGTAGTGGAAGAAGTAGAAGACGATCGCTTAGAAATCGCATTGGAAGATGCGAAGTTTATTAATGCAGCTTATGAAATTGGTGACATCGTAGAAGAAGAAGTAACACCACGTAACTTCGGGCGCATCGCAGCACAGACTGCAAAACAAGTTGTAACACAACGTGTACGTGAAGCAGAGCGCGGTTTAATTTATGAAGAGTATGTAGACCGTGAAGATGATATCGTAACTGGCGTAATTGAGCGTCAAGATGCACGTAATATTTACGTATCCATCGGTAAAGTAGAAGCGGCATTACCAGTAAACGAACAAATTCAAGGTGAAGTGTATAAGCCAACTTCGCGCATCCGTGTTTACATTACTAAAGTTGAGCGCACTACACGTGGTCCACAAGTAATCGTATCTCGTACTCATCCTGGATTACTGCGTCGTCTATTTGAAATGGAAGTTCCTGAAATTTATGATGGCACAGTTGAAATTAAATCAATTGCACGTGAAGCGGGAGACCGTTCAAAAATCTCTGTATATGCACATAATGAAGAAGTAGATCCTGTAGGCTCATGTGTCGGAGCAAAAGGTGCACGTGTGCAAACAATTGTAAACGAACTAAATGGTGAGAAAATCGATATCGTTGAATGGTCTGAAGATCCAGTTGTATTCGTTGCAAATGCATTAAGTCCTTCAAAAGTTTTAGACGTTCAAGTAAATGAAGAAGAAAAGTCAACAACAGTTGTTGTACCGGATTATCAACTATCTTTAGCAATCGGTAAACGCGGTCAAAATGCACGTTTAGCTGCAAAGTTAACTGGTTGGAAAATCGACATTAAGAGTGAAACTGATGCCCGTGAATTAGGAATCTATCCTTCTGAAACGAGCACATTTATACCACATGAAGATAAAGAAGATGTACAATTTGATTTATATGGTGACGATGAAGAGTAACCATCTGTTGGAATGATTTTGCAAGGAGGGTGAGCAAAATGGTCGTTAATAAAAAAATTCCTTTACGTAAATGTGTCGCAACAGGTGAGATGCTTCCAAAAAAGTCAATGATTCGTGTCGTTCGTTCCAAAGAAGGCGAAGTAACAGTTGACATTACAGGAAAAAAATCCGGTCGTGGAGCATATGTTTCTAAAACGGAGCAAGCGGTGGAAATCGCACGTAAAAAGAATATTTTAGATCGCCAGCTTGATGCAAAAGTGCCGGATGAAGTGTATGAGGAATTGCTGACACTAATCCGCAGGGAGTCGATTTTATGACAAACCCTGCATTGCTGCAGCTATTAGGCTTAGCGGCACGTGCTCGAAAAACAATCTCTGGAGAAGAGCTTGTCATAAGGGAAATTCGTAATGGCAAAGCTAAACTAGTATTTTTAGCATCAGATGCTTCAGCGAATACAAGTAAAAAAATTCAAGATAAATGTACGTTTTATAACGTTGAGTATTATGTTTTCGGAGATCGATATGATCTTGGACATGCTACCGGGAAGGAAGCCCGTGTAGCGATTGCTATTACAGATAGCGGATTTGCTAAAAAAATGTCTAGTCTACTCAACGAAAATTAATCGGGGGTGAGCAGATGAGCAAAGTAAGAGTTCATGAATATGCGAAAAAGGTAAATAAAACAAGTAAGGAAGTTATTGAGAAGCTTGCAAGTTTCAATCTGCCGGTGAAAAATCACATGGCGGTAATTGATGACCAGGCGGTATCAAAACTAAATTCTGTCTTTAAGCAAGCAGCAGAACCAACGAAAGATTCTCCTGCAAGACCATCTGTCAAAGCTGTAAATGCATCGCCAAAACCTGGTGAGCAAGGACAGAGAAAATCACAACAGAATCTAAAGCAGGATCGTCCACAATCTGCTTCAACTAACCAACAACCGAACAAGCAAAGAAACGCCCAAGGGCAAACAAGATCGCAACAACCGAACAAATCAGCAAATACCCAAGGGCAAACTAGATCGCAACAACCGAACAAATCAACAAATACCCAAGGGCAATCAAGACCGCAACAATCAAACAGACCTACAAATGCCCAAGGGCAAACATCATCGCAACAAGGCGAAAAACAAAGAAATGAAAAAGGTAACCAAAATCGAAATATGACTCAAAATAATAATAACAACCGCAAAGGCGGCACAAACCAAAATAATAGTAATAATAAAGGCGGTAACACGCAGAATAAGGGTGGCTACCAACAACGTAGAAAGCCAGGAATTAATGGTGGTAAACGTCGTACGCATCGCCCAGCACCGCAGCCAATGGTACAAAAAGAATTACCGGAAAAAATTACGTTCTACGAAAGCTTGTCAGTTGCAGAACTTGCAAAAAAATTACACCGTGAGCCATCGGAAATTATCAAAAAATTATTCATGCTTGGTGTAATGGCGACAATTAACCAAGAGTTAGACAAAGATGCGATTGAGCTTATTTGTGCTGACTACGGTGTAGAAGTAGAAGAAGAAATCCGTATCGACAAAACAGATTTAGATACGTACTTCGATGATACAATCGTAGAAGTGGATGAAAATGCTCTAGAAGAGCGTCCACCAGTTGTAACAATCATGGGTCACGTTGACCACGGTAAAACAACGTTACTTGACTCAATTCGTAACACAAAAGTAACTGCTGGCGAAGCAGGTGGTATCACACAACATATCGGTGCTTACCAAGTTACTGAAAACGGCAAAAAAATCACGTTCTTAGATACACCAGGACACGCAGCCTTCACAACTATGCGTGCGCGCGGAGCATCTATCACTGATATCGCTATTATTGTTGTAGCAGCTGATGACGGTGTAATGCCTCAAACAGTTGAAGCAATTAACCATGCGAAAGCAGCTGAAGTACCAATTATCGTAGCTGTAAACAAAATGGATAAACCATCGGCAAATCCTGATCGCGTTCAGCAAGAATTAACTGAGCACGGTTTAGTTCCTGAAGCATGGGGTGGAGACACAGTGTTCGTTCCACTTTCAGCTCTTAAAGGTGAAGGAATCGATGAATTATTAGAAATGATTCTTTTAACTGCAGAGGTTGGCGAATTAAAAGCAAACCCAACTCGTGCTGCTATCGGTTCAGTAATCGAAGCACAATTAGATAAAGGGCGCGGTGCTGTTGCAACTTTATTAGTTCAAGATGGTACATTACGTGTTGGTGACCCAATTGTAGTTGGTCATGCATATGGTCGTGTACGTGCAATGGTAAACGATTTAGGCCGTCGCATTAAAACTGCTGGTCCATCTACACCAGTGGAAATTACAGGTCTAAATGAAGTACCGCAAGCAGGTGACCGTTTCGTAGTATTCCAAGACGAAAAAACTGCTCGTCAAGTTGGGGAATCACGTTCAATGACAGCGATTCAAGCACAACGTTCTGAAAAGCAACGTGTAACACTTGATAACTTATTTGAACAAATGAGCCAAGGCGAAATGAAAGAGTTAAACTTAATCGTAAAAGCAGACGTACAAGGTACAGTGGAAGCAATGGCTTCTTCATTAATGAAAATTGATGTTGAAGGTGTTAACGTAAAAATCATCCACACAGGTGCGGGTGCTATTACAGAATCAGATATTTCACTTGCTGCTGCATCAAACGCTATCGTTATCGGATTCAACGTACGTCCAGATACGAATGCTAAGCGTGCTGCGGATGAAGAAGGTGTAGATATTCGTCAACACCGTATCATCTATAAAGTGATCGAAGAAATCGAACATGCGATGAAAGGGATGCTTGATCCTGAATTCGAAGAAAAAATCGTTGGTCAAGCGGAAGTTCGTCAAACTATCAAAGTTTCTAAAGTCGGTACAATTGCCGGTTCATACGTTATTGAAGGTAAAATGGTACGCGATGCGGGTGTACGTGTAATCCGTGAAAATGTTGTTGTTTTTGAAGGCGAATTAGATTCATTAAAACGCTTTAAAGATGATGCAAAAGAAGTAGCAAAAGGCTATGAGTGTGGTATCACAATTAAAAACTACAACGACATTAAAGAAGGCGACATTATTGAAGCCTTCGTAATGGAAGAGATTGTTCGTAAATAATGATTGTGTATGCAGAGATTGAATTCATCATTCAGACTGCCCACTCATTAAAAGAAAAGCGTGCTGTTCTACAACGAATGGTAATGCGGACGAAACAAAAGTTCAATGTTTCCGTTGCTGAAATTGACCATCAGGATGTATGGCAGCGTACGAGGTTAGCACTTGTTTCAGTGGCTTCTTCAAAAGAAGCGGCTGAACGCGAGCTAATGCGTGCAGTACACTTTTTACAGTCAAATCCACAATGGGAACAGCTGGATTTTTATCGTGAATATTTATAAAATCCACATCTAGTGGAAACTAAAACATCAATTACGCAAGTTAAATGAGGTGACATTTATGTCTCTACGTTCTAATCGAGTTGGCGAGCAAATGAAAAAGGAAATTACTGAAATCATTGCACGCAAAATCAAAGACCCACGCGTAGGTTTCGTTACAGTTACAGATGTAGCCGTAACAGGTGACTTACAGCAAGCAACTGTTTATATTACATCGTTAGGTAATGACCGCGAACGTGCGGAAACATTGCAAGCTTTAGAAAAAGCATCTGGTTTTATCCGTTCGGAAGTTGGTTCACGTATTCGTTTACGCCGTACGCCTGAACTAGCATTCGAATTCGATACAGCAATCGAATACGGCAATAAAATTGATGCATTACTACGTGGCTTACACGAAGATAAATAATACAAAGAAGTCTGCACTGCATAACTATGCAGGCAGACTTTTTTTCGTAATACGAAAGTATATTGGATGAAATAGACGGAGAAATTCCGCTTATTTGGAAAATCGAGTGAAAAAAGGTCAAAATAGCGGTAGAAATTCCGGTTATTAATTAAAATAATAACTAAAAACATGATTTTTCAATGAATAAGCGGAAAACATACCTTTATTTTTCCTGAAATGAAGGGTAGTCAGTAAAATAAACGGAAACTCTCCGCTTATTTTAAAACTGATTAAATACGTCAAAACTTATTTATAATAATGAACCAATTAATATTATCCGCATGAAGCACGTACAAGGTGGATTGCCAACCAACAAAGGAGCAAAACAATGAACGGTATTTTACCATTATGGAAAGAGCGCGGTATGACAAGTCATGACTGCGTGTTCAAGCTAAGAAAAATATTGAAGACAAAAAAGGTAGGACATACCGGGACACTGGATCCAGGTGTTGAAGGTGTTTTACCAATCTGTATAGGCCAGGCAACAAGAATTGCAGAATATTTAACTGATGCAGGCAAAACATATGAAGCGGTCGTTTCAATCGGACGTACGACTACAACAGAAGATGCAGAAGGGGAAACTGTCGAACAAAACAGCGATGTTAAATCCTTCTCACGTGCTGATATTTTACAGGCACTCACATCTTTAACAGGCGTAATCGAACAAACACCCCCAATGTTCTCAGCTGTAAAAGTAAATGGGAAAAAACTTTATGAATATGCTCGGGCAGGTCAAACGGTAGAGCGCCCAACACGTGAAATTACAATTTATGAGTTGGAATTATTAGATGATGCACAAAAGTTCGAGGGAGAAGAAGTAACATTTTCAATCCGTATTAAGTGTTCAAAAGGCACGTATATCCGTACATTAGCTGTACAAATTGGGGAAGCGCTAGGCTATCCTGCACATATGCATGAGCTTGTCCGAACAGCTTCCGGCACATTTACGAAAGACAATTGCTTCACCTTAGCACAAATTGCAGAAATGATGGAAGCAGGGGAACAGGAGAAATTTTTACTGCCTGTAGAATATGCCTTGTCAGATTATCCTTATATTGAAGTTACGGCTGATATTGAGAAGCAAATTTTCAATGGACAAGTACTTCCAATGCATGCATTATTAAAAGAACATGATAAAATTGTGTATGGTGTAGAGGGAAGAGCATTTGCGGTTTACATCGCCCACCCGACTAAACAAGGGCAAATGAAGCCGGATAAAATGTTCCCCGAAATTAATTAGGAGGCATATGATGAACGTTATTCATTTAAAATACCCCCATCAATTAGCACAAAAAGTTAAAGATCAGCCATATTCATTGGCAATTGGTTTTTTTGACGGGGTACATAAAGGTCATAAAGCGGTGATTGAATCTGCAATACAAAAAGCAGAAGAACTAAATATTAAAAGTGCTGTTATGACATTTGATCCGCATCCATCAATCGTATTAGGTGGACGCAATGAAAAAGTGTTTTATATTACACCACTTTCACAAAAATTAGATACGCTGGAAAAACTGAATGTCGATACTGTATTTGTTGTGAATTTTACATCAGACTTTGCGAAGTTAACTCCTGAACAATTTATCGAGTATTTTATTATTGATTTGAACGTCCAGCATGTGACAGCAGGCTTTGATTTTTCATTTGGTGCGTTTGGCAAAGGGAATATGGAGCTAATGGCACAATTGTCTAACGGCCATTACGGTGTAACAGTGATTGATAAGCTTTCAGATATTGAAGAAAAAATCAGTTCAACACGTATCCGAAAAGCTTTACAGGATGGTGAGATGGAGCAAGTTCGTAATCTATTAGGTCGTGCATTTGAAGTGCCTGGTATTGTTGTTCATGGGGACAAGCGAGGACGTACGATGGGATTCCCGACAGCAAACGTACAGGCAATGGAAGGATGTTACATACCAGCTACAGGTGTTTACGCAGTAAAAATTTTAGTGCAAAACGAGTGGTATAATGGTGTATGCAACGTTGGCTATAAACCGACTTTCCACAATCCGGACGAAAAGCGACTATCCATCGAAGTGCATATTTTGGATTTTGATAAAAATATATACGGTGAAGAGGTAATTGTCGGCTGGTATAAACGAATTCGCAGTGAGCGTAAATTCAACGGAATTGAAGCTTTAATTGAGCAAATCGAAATGGATAAACAACAAGCAATCGCCTATTTTGAAGAACTGCGCTAAATAGTTGCACACATATAAAGAACTATGGTACTATTCATAAGTACGAAACTCTCGTATGAACCTTAGCTCGGCTTTCACGCAACTCCAGCGATTGCTGTGCTATTGGGGATATTTAATTTATTAGGAGGTCATTTTAAAATGGCAATTACACAACAACGTAAAAACGAAATTATCGCTGAGTACCGCGTGCACGAAACAGATACTGGTTCTCCAGAAGTACAAGTAGCTGTATTAACTGCAGAAATCAACGCTTTAAACGCTCACTTAGCTACTCACAAGAAAGATTTCCACTCTCAACGTGGTCTTCTTAAAATGGTAGGTAAACGTCGTCATTTATTAAAATATTTACGTGAAAACGATGTAGCTCGTTACCGTGAATTAATTACTAAACTTGGATTACGTCGCTAATCTGACAATATAAAAAGCGGGATTTTTCCCGCTTTTTATTATGTTTTGAAATCAGTCAGCTTTCCAGAATAATGGTGCGATGTTTAACTTCTTTGAGCAGGTGTAAAAACGCCTGTTGAAAGAAGTTAAACCATTGCTGGAAGGTTTAAAATAATGATTAAATTTATATAAATTTAATCAAAAAATTTAGCATAGAAAACGCTTTTTTGATACACTTACTATGGTACATAAAATGATACGTAGAGTGTTTCAATAAGAAAGGGGTTCAATTAATGAACGAAAAAAAAGTCTTTTCGTATGAATGGGCAGGTCGTCCACTCGTAGTAGAAGTAGGTCAGTTAGCAAAACAAGCAAATGGGGCGGCAATGGTACGCTACGGCGAAACAGCAGTGTTAGCTACAGCAACAATGTCTAAACACCCAAAGCCATTAGATTTCTTCCCGTTAACAGTTAACTTTGAAGAACGTCTATACGCAGCAGGAAAAATTCCAGGTGGTTTCATTAAACGTGAAGGACGTCCATCAGAAGCGGCAGTATTAACTTCTCGCTTAATCGACCGTCCAATCCGTCCAATGTTTCCAGATGGTTTCCGTAATGAAGTACAATCAATTTTAATGGTTATGTCAAATGATTCAGATTGCCCGGCAGATGTAGCGGCAATGTTCGGTTCTTCATTATCATTAGCTATTTCGGATATTCCTTTCGATGGACCGATCGCTGGTGTTCATGTAGGCTATATCGACGGTGAATTCGTTGTGAATCCAACAGTAGAACAAGCAGCAAAATCGACTGTTCACTTAACAGTAGCAGGTAACAAAGATGCGATTAACATGGTAGAAGCAGGTGCTTTAGAAGTATCTGAAGACATCATGCTTGAAGCAATTATGTTCGGTCACGATGAAATCAAAAAATTAATCGCTTTCCAAGAGCAAATTATTGCTGAAGTTGGTAAAGAAAAATTAGAAGTTACATTATATGAATTAGATGCAGACTTAACAGCAGCGATCAAAGCTGAATGTGAAGCTGATATGAATACAGCAATCCAAACAGTAGACAAGCAATTACGTGAAGAAAATATTACAGCTGTAAAAACACGTATTATTGAATCATATGAAGCTCAAGAAGCTGATGATGAGACGATGAAGCAAGTGAAAGCTATTTTAGATAAAATGGTAAAAGATGAAGTGCGTCGTTTAATTACAGAAGACAAAGTTCGTCCGGATGGTCGTAAACAAGATGAGATCCGTCCACTATCTTCTGAAGTAGATTTATTGCCACGTGCACACGGTTCTGCATTATTCACTCGTGGACAAACTCAGGCATTATCAATTTGTACATTAGGTGCTTTAGGCGATGTGCAAATTATTGATGGTTTAGGTATTGAAGAGTCAAAACGCTGGATGCACCATTACAACTTCCCACAATTCTCAGTTGGGGAAACTGGTCGTTACGGTAGCCCAGGTCGTCGTGAAATCGGTCACGGTGCATTAGGTGAGCGTGCGATTTTAGCAGTAATGCCATCAGAAGAGGAATTCCCATATGCAATCCGTTGTGTATCGGAAGTATTAGAATCAAATGGTTCTACTTCTCAAGCATCAATTTGTGCTTCTACAATGGCACTTATGGCTGCAGGTGTTCCAATTAAAGCACCAGTTGCAGGTATTGCAATGGGTCTTGTTAAAAAAGGCGAGCACTATACAGTATTATCAGATATCCAAGGTATGGAAGACCACCTTGGCGATATGGACTTTAAAGTGGCAGGTACAGCTAAAGGTGTAACAGCACTTCAAATGGACATTAAAATTGATGGTCTGTCTCGTGATATTTTAGAAGAAGCATTAACTCAAGCGAAAATTGGTCGTTTACACATTTTAGATCATATGATGTCAACGATTTCTGATTCTCGTACTTCATTATCACAATACGCACCAAAAATTGTTTCAATCAAAATTAACCCTGACAAAATCCGCGATGTAATCGGACCGGGTGGTAAAGTAATCAATAAAATTATTGATGAAACAGGCGTTAAAATTGATACAGAACAAGATGGTACAATTTACATCGCTTCAGCAGATGAAGCAATGATTAACCGTGCAAAAGAAATGATCGAATCAATCGTACGTGAAGCTAAAGTAGGCGAGTACTACTTATCAACAGTAAAACGTATTGAAAAATTCGGTGCATTCTGTGAAATCTTCCCAGGTAAAGACGGCTTACTGCACATTTCGGAAATTCAAGAAGAACGTACGAAAGATGTAGAAGACGTATTAAAACTTGGCGATGAATTACTTGTGAAGTGTATCGAAATCGACAAGCAAGGTCGCGTAAACTTATCACGCAAAGTCGTTATCAAAGAAGAAAAAGAGCGCGCAGAAAAAGCGTAATTTTCAACAATATAAAAAGGGAGGTTGTACACTATGTACAGCCTCTTTTTTAAATAAGAAATAAGAGCCGAATTAAAGGAGAAATTTATGGTACAAGTAATTAAAGCAAAAAACGGCGTGCGCATTGTAACAGAGCAAATGCCGCATGTCCGTTCATTATCTGTCGGAATTTGGGTCAACGCAGGCTCACGCTATGAAACGAAAGAAGAAAACGGGATTACCCATTTTATTGAGCATATGCTATTTAAAGGAACAAAAAACCGAACAGCTCGTCAAATCGCAGAAGAATTTGACCGGATTGGCGGGGAGATTAATGCCTTCACGTCAAAGGAGCATACGTGCTATTATGCAAAAGTGCTGGACCATCATGGTGAGCTGGCGGTTGATATTTTAGCGGATATGTTTTTTAATTCATTATTTACGCAGGAAGATATCGAGCGGGAACGACAAGTAGTGCTTGAAGAAATATATATGAGCGAAGATGATCCGGCTGATGATGTACATGAGAAATTATGGGGTGTCATGTTCCCAGGGGATGCTTTAGGGAGACCAATTTTAGGGACACCTGAAACATTGGCGACTTTTAATGAAAAGATGATTCGTGACTATATGGCGAAACATTACGGTCCTCAAAATGTTGTCATTTCAATAGCTGGTAATATCGAAAAAGATTTATTGGAAAAGGTGGAAGCTTTGTTTGGAAACTATGAAGCTAGCGCGGAATCGATTGTTTCTAAGCCTTCTTATCCAACATTTATACCAGGTGAAATTGAAAAGTTAAGAGATACAGAACAAGCACATATCGCCATTTCATTCCCAGCGATTTCTGTAAAAGACCCGAAAATGTACAGCTTTATTGCACTGAATAATATTATCGGTGGCAATATGAGTTCACGCCTGTTCCAGGAAGTACGGGAAGAACGCGGACTAGCATATTCCGTATTCAGCTATCAGTCGAGTTATGAGGATGTTGGAACATTTACAATTTACGCTTCAGCTTCCAAACAAAATTTGGATGCGCTCAAGCAGCAAATCGACCAAACTTTATTTGATCTCGTAACAGGCGGGATAACGGAAGTGGAACTGGATAATGCAAAGGAGCAACTAAAAGGCGGTTTTGTATTAGGTCTTGAAGGAACAGAAGACTTTATGAACCGTAATGGGGTTAATGAGCTTATTCATCAAAACCATCGTACTGTTGATGAAGTGTTGGCAAAAATTGATGCGATTTCAATGGAAACAATTGATGAGCTCATTACACAAATTTTATTAACCGAGCCTGCCATTGCTATTATTGGACCGGAAAACGAATAACAAAAGGACAGCGCGGCTAACATTTAGCAAGCGCTGTCCTTTTAAAATTCTGCTGTCATAAATTTTGTTACGGCTGTTTTATAGTGCTTATAGTAAACAATTAATCCAACAATCGGCAAGATAGTTGCCCCTAATAGTTTGATGTCCATAATACTAAGTATGAGCATTATAAGGAGATGAATAAAGGTAAATAGCAAAAAATAACCGAAGATGGACCACAATGAAATACTTCTCGTACCCTTTGACGGATTGCTTAAATAGTTTTTCAGCAGTGAGCCAATAGAAGCAATCCCTGCAGTAAAGAAGATGACGAGAAATGATAATTCAAAGGCTCCTATTTCATTGTCCATATACAAAACAGTTTGATAAATTCCAATAGGGATTAAAATGACAAGTATCTGAATTAAACTGAATATAAATAAACTTTTCACAAAGTCTTTCGGTGCGATTGGCATTACCCTCATCTGTTTTATAAAATGGTTTTCGAGTAAATAGCTAATACCGAATACCGGTGTCAAAGTTAAAAAATATAAAGTTAGAAACCCTAAATTAATTTCTTTTAAAATTATCCACTGAGTGGCTAAAAGTCCTAAAATGAATATCAAAGCAGTAATGAATAGCTTTCTTGATAAATAAAAGTGCATCTTCAGCAATGAAATCATGTAATATCCCTCCTCTGTTCGCGAACATAAGTAATCCTAGCTGCAATGATAATAAGTACGAGTGAACTAAAGAATAATAGTATGCTGTGAAATGTAGAAAGCCTAACAATCAAGGAAATTAACTGTGTAAAAGCTAACGGGATAAAAAACATGGAAAGGTTAACGTAATAACCATATTTGATACGGCGTAACAGCAGGAAAATACTAATTATTAAAAGACTGATAACAATACTTAATAAAATTTGCTTGGCAGATGGAAGTATAAGCTGCTGCTCTAGTAAAGTTTGAAAAATCGTAGTTACTACCATTGTATAAAGGATATAGTACAAGGTGTACCGGCCGATAAAAGAAATATCCACAAAGAAAAATGTCTTTTTGGAAATAGGAAAAAGACTTGTCATGATGAGCTGTCTTTCACGCAGATCTAAATAAAGTGAACAAAGTACGGATATAGTGATGGATAGTATAAATAAGGAAGCTAGCTCAGCACGTTCAAAAAGTAAAGGAAGAGCAAAAAATGATGCCACAAGTGGTGTAAACAAAATCCAAGCGGACAGCTCCTGTTGATAATAACGAAAAAGCATTTGTTTCATCTTTTTCGCCCCTTTACGAAAAACAGCATGAGGTCATCAATCGTCGGTTTTTGCAGTTCAATAACAGGGTTTACAAATTCACGCATGACTAAATACTCGACTCCAAATACATAATCCCGTTTACCGACAATCGAATGATTCGGGATTACTTTCGCTTCTTCAAGTGATCCTTTCCAAATCCCGTAGCCGTACAGCAAGTCGTCTTTGTTTTCACTAAACAGTATTTCGCCTTCATGAATAAACGTAATCGTATCCGCAATTTTCTCTAAATCGGTTGTAATATGCGAAGAAAACAGTATCGCATGATCTTCCTGTTCCATAAAACTTTGCAGCATACTCAGCACTTCATCACGTACAATCGGATCAAGTCCGCTCGTAGGTTCATCCAACAGCAAAAGTTTCGGTCGATGTGCCAATGCCAATGATAGAGCCAGCTTCATTTTCGTCCCTTTGGACATCGTTTTTGTTTTGTCGTACTTTGGTACATTCAGCCGCTCAAGTAAATCATAAAAATATGGACGATCCCAAGTAGGGTATACATGGCCGTAAAGGACATCGAGATCTTTTGCGGTAAAGTTTTCGGGCACATGCAGTTCATCAAACACAACACCGATTTGAGACTTCAACTCCACTTCATGTGCAACATGATCCTTTCCGAACAGGAGAATATCGCCTTCGATTTTTTTCAGTAAATTTAATATGATTTTTATTGTTGTTGATTTCCCGGCCCCATTTTGTCCGATAAAGCCTGCAATTGTCCCACTTTCAACAGTAAATGAAATATTATTTAACCGGAAATTCTTGAATTGCTTCGATACATTTTTTACTTCAATTGCATTCATCATCATTCCTCCAATAGTAAATCGAGTAAGTCATGCAGCTCCTGTTTTTGCACATTTGCCGTTTTTGCAATGGATACTGCTTTTGTAAAATGAACTTCAATGTGACGGATCAGCTCTTCACGAAGAAAATCCTGATTGCGCTCGGATACATAGCTTCCTTTGCCGGCAATTGTTTCAATAAAGCCGTCCCGTTCCAAATCCGCATACGCCCGCTTTGTCGTCATGACACTAATTTTCAATTCCTTCGCCAGAGCCCTTATTGATGGTAGGGCATCTCCTGTAACAAGCGCACCTGTTAATATAGCTTGCTTTAATTGATCGGTAATTTGTTCATAAATCGGCTTTTCGCTATTATTGCTTAATTTAATTATCACTGTGATCACCACCTAATGTAAAACTGTATATGTACAGTATATACAGTTGTTCGGTGGATGTCTATTAAAAGTTTTGAAAATTTTGGATGTAATGAAATAAGGGAAGATTTTTCGCTTATTTTCAAAATGACGGGTGTTTTAGGGGGAATAAGGGAACAAATTTCCGTTATCCTTCGAAAAATTAGTTTTTTCCATTGATATTCACTCAATAACGGAAATTTCTACCGCTATTTTCAGCTGTTTTTTAATGAGATTTATCAAATAAAGGAAATTCTTACCTTTATTTTTACAAAGCGAATACCTAGAAAATCTTTAGTTACTGCAATTCAACTTAATATGATGAACCATTTCACTTCTAACTGACTTGATGCATATAGTAATGGTAGGCTCTTACAAGAGGAGGGATACAATGCTTTTATCAGAGCTCGCTGAGAAAGAATTAATCGAAATGGAAAACGGGGTTCGATATGGCTTTTTAGCAGAGACCGAATGTATTTTCGATGCAAAGACAGGGAAAATTACAGGCTTTGAAATGCCGCCACAAATGGTGAAAATGCCATTTCAAAAGAAAAAGCCAGGTATGGTGAAGTATATTCCTTGGGAAGAAATTATTTTGATTGGCGAAGATCGAGTATTATTTCAAAAAACAACATCATCTTTAAAGCATGCAAATGATGAATGAACGTTGGCTCATAATTGGAACAGATGAACGAATGCGTTTTTTAGCAAAGCAATTATCTACTAATGATCGTACCGTTTACTACAAAAACACGGCTGTATGGGATGAAGCGTTAAACAAAGTAGCGTTAGAGTTACACCCGACAGAAATTGTGCTGCCGATTCATCCTTTAACGATCCAGGTAGATGAATTATTAGGTATACGTCAAGCGCAGTTCTTTGCAGGAAAACTTAATGATGAGTGGAATCAACTTCTTCAGGGGAAGCGTATTCATTATTATTTAACAGATGAAACATTTATTTGGAAAAATGCAGCGCTTACTGCAGAAAGCTTTTTAGCTCATTTATATCAGGGGAAAGTGAATGTGCAGTATAAAACATTCATTATCACTGGATTTGGACGCGTAGCAAAAATGCTTGCATTGTTTTTGACTCGTTTAAATGCGAAAGTCATTATCGCAGTAAGATCCGATCATCAAAAAGCTGAGGCGCTTGCATATGGCTATAAAGGTATAGAACTTAAGGAAGGAAACAGTGTGGATGCTGATTTCCTTATTAATACGATTCCAACAGATTGGCTAACAAAAAACTATGCATCATGGACTACACGTCCCATTTATGATCTTGCTTCAAATCCAGGATGTCTAAATGATGTGAAATTATCTCAATATGAATTATTACCTGGATTACCCGGCAAATACTTTCCGCAGGCTGCGGCAAAGTTGTTAACAGAAACAATACTAGAATTGCGAAAGGAGGATACAAGTGCTTGAAGGAAAACGCATTGGTTTAGGGATAACTGCATCACATTGTACTTATGAAGATGTTGTACCGAAAATTTCTCAGTTTCGGGAAGCGGGTGCAACAGTAGTACCGATTATTACTCCTTCTGTATTACATGCTGCAACACGATTCGGTACGGGTGAAGAGTGGATTGCAAAAATAGAAGAGCAGGCGGGAGAAAAGGTTGTCAGTTCAATAGCAGAGGCAGAGCCGTTTGGACCTAAAAACCCATTGGATTGTATGGTGATTGCACCAATGACAGGCAATTCAATTAGTAAATTTGCCAATGCTGCTACAGACAGTGCAGTATTAATGGCTGCAAAGGCGACATTGCGCAATGGCTCACCTGTTGTACTTGGTATTTCGACGAATGATGCACTTGGTTTAAATGGTATGAATTTAATGAAACTAATGAATGCAAAAAACATCTTCTTTATTCCATTCGGTCAAGATGATCCAATTAATAAACCTACATCACTTATAGCGGATTTTACAAAAATGCTCGATACTGTAGCATATACGCTCGCTCATAAAAAACAGATCCAGCCAATATTTATACAATATTTTAAATAATCAAAATTCCTAACACAATTCAAATAATATATGTTACAATATCCAACATTATATACATACCGATATTTTTAGGAGAGATGAGACATGTTGAAAAAGTTAAATGTTGCGGTAGTAGGAGCAACTGGAGCAGTTGGTACAAAAATGATGGAGAAATTAGTAGAGCGTAAATTTCCGATTGCATCTATTAAATTTTTAGCTTCTGCTCGTTCTGCAGGTAATAAAATAGAATTCAACGGTGAGACTTATACAATAGAAGAAGCAAAACCTGAAAGCTTTGAAGGTATTGATATTGCATTATTTTCAGCAGGTGGCGCTGTTTCGGAGGCTTTGGCACCCGAAGCAGCAAAACGTGGCGCAATTGTAATAGATAATACGAGCCATTTCCGTATGGATCCGGAAGTACCGCTTGTAGTACCAGAAGTAAACCGTCATGCATTAAAAACGATTCCTAAAGGGATTATAGCAAACCCAAACTGTTCAACAATTCAAATGGTAGCAGCATTGCAGCCAATCCGTGAAAAGTTTGGTTTAACAAAAATCGTTGTATCGACATATCAGGCTGTATCAGGTTCAGGTATTGCAGCGATTGATGAATTGCGTGATCAAAGCGCACAATGGGACGCAGGCAAAAACGTGGAAGCAAAAGTTCTTCCTGTAAAATCGGATAAAAAACATTATCCAATCGCACGTAATGTCATTCCGCAAATTGATAAGTTTACGGACAATGGCTTTACATATGAAGAAATGAAAATGATTAACGAAACGAAAAAGATTATGGAAGCACCTGAATTAAAAGTTGCTGCTACTTGTGTCCGTGTACCGGTCGTATCAGGTCACTCGGAATCAGTGTATATCGAGCTTGCCGAAGAAGCGACAGTACAGCAAATTTTCGACGTATTAAAAGATGCACCAGGAATCGTGTTACAGGATGATGTAACACAGCAAGTTTATCCGATGCCAATATTTGCAGAAAACGAGGAGCCGACATTCGTTGGACGTATTCGCCAAGATTTGGACAATAAAAAAGGATTCCACTTATGGATTGTGTCAGATAATTTACTAAAAGGTGCTGCACTCAACTCTATTCAAATCGCAGAGGCTATGCTAGAGGATAACTTACTATAAGGGGAGGATTTAGTAATGGATTTTGGACGAATTGGTACAGCGATGATTACACCGTTTAAAAAGGACGGCACGATTAATTATCCTGAACTAGAACGAATTATTGACCATTTGATTGATAATGGAACAGATTCGATTATCGCTTGTGGAACAACTTCAGAAAACCCAACGATGTCAACGGAGGAAAAAATTGAGGTCGTTCGTTTTACTGTCGAAAAAGTAGCGGGACGTGTGCCGGTTATTGCAGGTACAGGGGATAACGAAACTGCCTATTCAATTATGATGACACATAAAGCTGAAGAAAATGGCGCAAATGGTATTATGCTTGTTACACCATATTATAATAAGCCAAACCAGCGCGGTATGTATGCCCACTTTGAAACGATTGCCAAAGAAACTTCACTGCCGGTAATGCTATATAATGTACCTGGTCGAACGGGTGCAAATATATTAGCGGAAACGACAATCGCTTTGAGCAAGGATGTACCGAACATTACTTGCATTAAAGAAGCGAGCGGCAATTTGGATCAAATGGGTGATATTATTGAAAATGTTAATTCAGACTTCCTTGTATACTCGGGAGATGACGGGTTGACGTTACCATTACTTGCAATCGGCGGTCGAGGCATTATTTCAGTTGCTTCACATGTAGTCGGAAAAGATATGCAGCAAATGGTTCGTGCTTTTGAAGAAGGACGCCATCAGGAAGCTGCCCAAATTCACCGTGCTTTACTACCACTAGTCCGTGCATTATTTGCACAGCCTAATCCATCACCAATTAAATATGCGATGACAAAATTAGGCTTTGATACATTAGATGTTCGTATGCCAATGATGGAAATGCTGCCTGAAGAAAAAGCAGCATTTGATGACATTTGGAATACGTATCAGGCAAAAGCAGAACAGTTCCGCGCTCTACAAACAAACTAATAAGTAAACAACCACTACTTTCAAAGAGTTAGTGGTTGCAGACTGTAGACAAACTCGAAGAAATTCGGGATTGCCTACAGTCTTTTTTATTAAAATAAAGTTAACTAATGAAAACCGTTGATTTCCATTCCGGGACCGATGCTATCGATTTGAGCGCGTGATATGTTATATTGTAAACAACAAACTCTTTAGGCGCTGTAGTGGTTTAGCTTTTACATATTTTTCATAAAAAAGATAAAATCACTTTTTTATTTGTACTAACGACATTCTCACCGTATAATGAAGTTTAAGTGGTTGCTGTTCGGAACAATTTAGGAGGAAATAAAGTGACAAAAACAAAAAATGAACTAATCCGTGTCATTCCATTAGGTGGAGTTGGCGAAATCGGAAAATCAATGTATGTAATAGAAATCGATGAAGAGCTATTCGTAGTAGACAGCGGGCTCATGTTCCCAGAGGACGAAATGCTGGGTATTGATATAGTTATTCCAGATATTACTTATTTAGAGGAAAACAAAGATCGCGTAAAAGGAATTTTCCTTACGCACGGACATGAAGATGCAATTGGGTCGATTGCGTATGTACTAAAAAAAGTAAAGGCTCCTGTATACGGGTCTAAATTAACGATTGCACTAGCAAAAGAACATTTAAAAGAATTGCCGGCACCATATCAGGTGAAATTCTTTGAAGTAACAAGCAATAGCCGTATGAATTTTAATTCAACGTATGTGACATTCTTCCATACAACGCATAGTATTCCGGATTCTTTAGGTATTGTGTTCCATACTTCTGAAGGGGCAATCGTTCATACTGGTGAATTTAAATTTGACCAATCAGCAACAGGCAAGTTTAAGCCAGATTTAGCAAAAATGGCGATGCTTGGAGAAGAAGGCGTCTTTATGCTTTTATCGGAGTCTATTGAAGCAGAACGTCCAGGCTATACAACAAGTGAAGCGGTTGTTGCAGAAGAATTGCAAAAAACTTTCCACTCGGCACCAGGCAGAATTATCGTAGCACTTTATGCTTCGAATTTCATTCGTATTCAGCAAGTGTTTAGACAAGCTGCTTCATCGTACCGAAAAGTTGCAGTAGTCGGAAAATCTTTGGAGAAAATTGTCGATATCGGCGTTAACTTAGGTTATTTGGAAGTAGACGAAGACATCATTGTGCCAGTAAATGAAATCCATAAATACCAGGACGATGAAATTATTGTGATGGCAACAGGCAATAAAGGCGAGCCACTTGATGCACTAGATAAAATTGTCCGTAAACATCACCGTGATATTAAAATCAAAAATACAGATACAGTATTAATTACATTTACACCTTCACCAAGCATGGAAGTGCAAATGTACAACACGATGAATCAACTTGCAAAAGCAGGTGCAAATGTCATGACATCGAATAAGAAAGTACATGTTTCGGGTCACGGCAGTGCAGAAGACTTAAAATTAATGCTTAATTTTATGAAGCCTAAATACTTTGTGCCAATTCAAGGGGAGTACCGTATGCTAATTGCGCACTCTAAGCTGGCGCAACAAGTAGGTTTACAAAAGTCACAAATTTTCATCGCGGATAAAGGCGATATCATCGAATACAAAAACGGTAAAATGCGCATGACAGGCCGTGTACAAGCCGGAAATGTTCTAATTGACGGAATTGGAGTAGGCGATGTAGGAAATATCGTATTACGTGATCGTAAGTTACTTTCTCAAGATGGAATTTTCATTGTCGTTGTGACACTGAACCGTGCACAGAAGAAAATTGCCTCAGGTCCGGAAATTTTATCACGTGGTTTTGTTTATGTGCGTGAGTCAGAACAGTTAATGGAAGAAGCGGCTGACATGGCACGTGAAGTAATTGAAAAATACGTGGGCAAAGAAACGTTTGAATGGACGAATATTAAACAGGAAATACGAGATACATTAAATCAATACTTATTCCAAAAAACAAAGCGTCGTCCGATGATCATTCCAATTATTATGGAATATTAATTTTTAAAATAATTATAAATCCACTTCAACTATTAAAGTAGATGATTGGAATGAAGGGGAGGCGACTCCAGCGGGAATAGCGCGACGCCTGAGACTACAGGCTCAGGCCGTGCCCGCGGAAAGCGTCCGACCCGTAATGGAAATCATCCCTATATGATAAGGATGAACCAGATGAATAAATTAAAAAGGGTTTTCTTACTATTTGCGTGAGAAAGCCCTTTTTCTAACTTAATTTCAGTACGATTCTTGCAAAAGACGAAGGATATGATGAAATTACTATAGGGGAAATGGAAGTCAAATGAATAAGTACGGCGTTTATAATTAGGAACAACTTGAAGTAGGTGAACATCAATTGGAAAGAAAGAGAAATATTAAATCAAAACCAAAACCAAAACCAAAACCAAAAGCAAAGCCATCCTTAAAAGCAAAAAGTAAAGAGGAAATGCATCCACTTGCATATGAAATTATCGGAGTGCTGCTGATCGCCATAGCTATTATTGAGTTTTTGGAATTTGGCCTGGTCGGTAGATGGCTCCATTCATTGGCAATGTTTTTCTTTGGGAATTTACATTTCATTATTCCGTTACTATGCTTTTTAGTCGCAGGAATGTTAATGGTAAAACGACGTGGCGTCGCTTTTAATAGCCGTGTTGTTTATGGAGTGCTTTTTGTCGGGGCAAGCTTAACGGTATTTAGTCATGGCTTGTTATTTGAACAATTACTTGCCACAAACACGCTGCTATCAAATTCGGTATTAAAAGAAACTTGGAGAATACTAATCAGCATGGAAGGTATTACGAATCGCAGTAACTCTCTTGGCGGTGGTATGATTGGCGGACTTTTGTTCAGCATGTTCCATGTACTGTTTGATTCATCAGGTACAAAAATTGCTGCATTCGTATTATTGTCCATTGGTGTTATTTTAATTACTGGTAAAGCACTCGTCCCGTTTCTACTGGAAAAAGCACCAGATATTAAGGGCACATTGAAAAGAACGAAACGAAGCAAATTAAGTAAGGCAAATGCCGAAAGCAAAAAAAAAGTTCGACGTTCTAATGTAGAGCCACCCATGGAAGAAGAAGATGCCGCGGATTTGGAACAACTAATTATTACAGCCGCACCAGTCCGACAGGAGCCCATTATTTCAAATTTTGTTGAGCAAGTAAAACAAGAGAAACAAAAAGACATCGACGTGGAAGAAGTACCATTGAGTGAGCCGATTATGAGTATGGCGTCCAATACAGATCAAACGTATATGTTGCCATCCCTTCAATTATTAAATGCACCGCCTGAACACGATCAAAGTGGGGAATATTCGGTCATTCAAATGAACGCTAAAAAGCTGGAACAAACATTTTTAAGTTTCGGTGTAAAGGCAAAAGTGACGCAAGTTCATTTAGGACCTGCCGTAACGAAATATGAGGTTTTGCCGGATATAGGCGTGAAAGTAAGTAAAATAGTCGGCCTACAAGATGATTTAGCGCTCGCACTTGCTGCAAAAGATATTCGAATTGAAGCACCGATACCTGGGAAGTCTGCAATTGGGATAGAAGTTCCGAACAGTGAAGTCGCTATGGTAACTTTACGAGAAGTGATTGAAGCGAACGAACAAGTAAAAGTGGGCTCAAAGTTGTTCGTCAGCTTAGGTCGAGATGTTACAGGTCAATCCATTTCCGCCGAATTGAATAAAATGCCGCATTTACTTGTTGCCGGTTCGACGGGCAGTGGTAAAAGTGTATGTATTAATGGGATTATTATTTCAGTATTAATGCGGGCTAAGCCAAGCGAAGTGAAAATGATGATGATTGATCCAAAAATGGTAGAGCTCAGTGTGTACAATGGGATTCCACATTTATTGGCCCCTGTTGTAACGGATGCAAGAAAAGCAGCCCAAGCATTGCAAAAAGTAGTCTCGGAAATGGAACGTCGCTATGATTTATTTTCGCACTCAGGTACAAGAAATATCGAGGGCTATAATGATTTCATTGAGATGAACAATGAAGGATTATCTGAAAAACAGCCAAAACTTCCGTATATTGTCGTTATTGTGGATGAGTTGGCAGACTTAATGATGGTCGCTTCTAGTGAAGTGGAAGACGCAATTACAAGGCTTGCACAAATGGCCCGAGCTGCAGGAATCCATCTTATTATTGCTACACAACGACCGTCTGTAGATGTTATTACCGGAATAATAAAAGCTAATATTCCATCACGAATTGCATTTGCCGTATCTTCCGCAGTCGATTCACGGACGATTTTGGATATGGGTGGTGCAGAACGTTTACTTGGACGCGGGGATATGCTGTATCTACCAGCAGGTGCATCGAAGCCAGTACGTGTTCAAGGTGCTTTTGTAAGTGATCAGGAAGTGGAAAAAGTAATCGGAAGTGTCATCCAGCAGCAAAAAGCACAATACGAGGAAGCGATGATACCTACGGATGAACCGATAATAGATGCAATGGATGAAACGGATGAATTGTATGATGATGCAGTTCAACTTGTAATGGAAATGCAAACCGCTTCTGTCTCTTTATTGCAACGTCGATTTAGAATCGGGTATTCGCGGGCAGCGAGAATTGTTGATCAAATGGAACAGCGCGGTGTCGTAGGACCACCAGAAGGAAGCAAACCACGACAAGTTTTAAAGTATTAGAAAGCCCATTATAACGGACTATTTCAACATTTCTGAATATATTATTTTCTATAAGTTTTTAAATAAATTCGCTAAATTTTCACAATAACATAACACATTTAAAGAAATATGTTTTCTTTTTACGTTGAAAGTGTTATATTATTCACGAATTAGTAGGAATGTTGTACATCAGATGTCTGATCTCTATGTTATGGTGGTGATACTAAATGACAATTAAAGCGGATCATCGTCATCTATACTTACAAGTTATTGACCGTTTAAAATCAGATATAGATAAAGGGATTTATTGTGAAAACGAAAAATTACCTTCTGAATTTGAACTTTCAAAAACACTCGGAGTAAGTCGTGCAACGCTTCGTGAAGCACTTCGACTGTTAGAAGAAGAAAATATCATAGTCCGTCGTCATGGAGTTGGAACATTTGTAAATCCAAAGCCGGTATTTTCATCAGGCATTGAACAATTATCGAGTGTATCATCTATGATAGAAAACGCTGGGATGAAGCCTGGTACTATTTTTATTAGTGCAAAGGAAGAAACGGCTACGGAAGATGATGTGGAACGCTTCCAAACGGACATTGATGACAATGTTATCACGATTGAACGTGTAAGGACGGCAGATAATGAGCCAGTAGTCTACTGTGTAGACAAAGTACCGGCAAGTTTACTGCCAAAAGAATTTATAAGTGATCAAAACGTTTCAATATTTTCGGCATTAGAGCAAACTGGTGCCATCCGTGTCGCATATGCGGTGACCTATATTGATCCTGTAGGCTTCCATGATGAAGTATCACCGATATTAAAATGTGGTCCGGAAACAGCTTTACTTGTATTGAAACAGCTACATTATGACGAAAGTGATCGTGTAGTGCTTTATTCAAAAAATTATTTCAGAGCTGACAAATTTAGTTTCCATGTAGTACGAAAACGGGTGTAGAACAATAATTTCTATTATTTAATTCCTGCTAATATCAATTACCTTTGAGGGGGACTCATTAATGAAAAAGCGTAAATTTGGTTTATTAATTTCATCTGTAGTAGCAACTGGAGCAATCTTAGCTGCATGTGGTACCGACGAAGAAAAAACGGATTCAACAGACACTTCAAACAACAACACTGGTTCTGAAACAAACACAGGTTCTGACGATAATTTCTCTATCGCAATGGTAACTGATGTTGGTGGCGTTGATGATAAATCATTCAACCAATCAGCTTGGGAAGGTGTTCAACAGTTTGGTGCTGACAACGGCTTATCTAAAGGTAACGGTGGTTTCGATTACTTACAATCACAAACAGATGCTGACTACAACACAAACTTAAACAACTTATTACGCCGTGACTTCGATTTAGTATTCGGTGTTGGTTTCATGATGGGTGACGCAATTGAAGAAATCGCAAATGACAACCCAGAAGCAAAATTAGCTCTTATCGATGCAGAAGTTGCTGCTGATAACGTAGCAAATATCTTATTCAAAGAGCAAGAGGGTGCATTCTTAGCTGGTGTTGTTGCTGCTTCTATGTCTGAGTCTGGTAAAATCGGCTTCATTGGTGGCGTAGATATTCCTGTAATTAACCGCTTCCACGCTGGTTTCAAAGAGGGTGCTGAAGCAGTTAACCCGGATATCGAAATTCAAGTGAACTATACAGGTGCATTTGATGATGCTTCTAAAGGTAAAATCGCTGCAAACTCTATGTACTCTTCAGGTGTAGATATTATTTTCCACGCTGCTGGTGGTACAGGTAACGGTGTATTCTCAGAAGCAAAAGAACGTAAAACAAAAGATAAAGACGCTAACGTATGGGTAATTGGTGTAGATGCTGACCAATACGCAGAAGGACAAGTAGATGATTCAACAAACATCACTTTAACTTCTATGTTAAAAGGTGTTAATACAGCTGTAGTTGATATCGCAACTAAAACAAAAAATGGTGAGTTCCCTGGTGGTACAACAACTGTTTACGGTTTAGCTGAAAATGGCGTTGATTTAGCAGATTCTCGTGGCGCAATTCCACAAGATGTAATGGATAAAGTAGCAGAATATAAAGAAAAAATCGCTTCAGGTGAAATTACAGTTTCTGAAGAAAAACCAAAACAATAATATAAACTTTTACGGAGTAATCATCATGGGGGTTTATTCCCCCATGATGATTTTCTACTGTATACGATAATTTATTTAAATATTCTGCAAAGTATAATGTATATTACCAGAAATTTCATAATTGTAGGAATTGTGAAAATGTAAGCGTTCTATTTCAATATAATATTGAAAAGGATATAATTGTTAATGCGTCGAATGGTATAATTGAAACAAAAGTTTGGAATAAAAGTTAATAGATGAAAGATTTTGTAAAAAATCTTTCATGTGTTAATTTCTAAAAATTTTTAAAATATAAATAAGCCTAAGGGAGTGAGTCTTGTGGAATACGTGATTGAAATGCTAGGAATCCGGAAAGAATTCGGGAGTTTCGTAGCGAACAATAATATCACCCTCCAATTAAAAAAAGGCGAAATTCATGCACTACTCGGTGAAAATGGTGCAGGTAAGTCGACTTTAATGAATGTGCTTTTCGGTCTTTATCAACCTGAAGCAGGTGAAATAAAAGTACGTGGGGAATCGGTAAAAATTACTGATCCAAACAAAGCAAATGATTTAGGAATCGGAATGGTTCACCAACACTTTATGCTTGTTGAAAACTTTACGGTAACCGAAAATATCATTCTAGGTAGTGAGCCTACAAAACTAGGTGCTATTAATATTAAAGATGCGGCAAAAGATATTGCGGCCTTATCAAAGAAATATAATTTGGATGTGGATCCATACGCAAAGATTGAGGACATTTCTGTAGGGATGCAGCAGCGTGTTGAAATTTTAAAAACGTTATACCGTGGTGCAGAAATCCTAATTTTTGATGAACCGACAGCTTCGTTAACTCCACAGGAAATTACTGAATTGATTGCGATCTTAAAGCTTCTGATTAAAGAAGGTAAATCGATTATTATTATTACACATAAATTAAAAGAAATTATGGAAGTATCTGACCGAGTAACGATTATTCGTAAAGGTGAAGGGATTGGAACAGTTGTTACTGCTGAAACGAACCCGGATCAACTTGCGGAATTAATGGTTGGCCGTCAAGTCGAGTTTAAAACGGAAAAAGGGGAAGCTCATCCTACAGAAGAGGTTCTAACTATAGAAAATCTAGTCGTAGCCGATTACCGTAATATTGATAAGGTAAAAGGGTTGAACTTATCAGTACGCCGTGGCGAAATCGTCGGGATTGCTGGTATTGACGGAAATGGTCAATCTGAACTTATCGAAGCAATTACAGGATTGCGTAAAATTAAAAGCGGTAAAGTTACTTTAAACGGCAAAGATATTACTGGTTTGAAGCCTCGTGAAATTACGGAAACAGGTCTTGGCCATATTCCACAAGACCGTCATAAGCACGGACTAGTATTGGATTTCCCAATTGGGCATAATATCGCGCTACAAACTTACTATAAGGCGCCAATTTCAAAAGGTTTCATTATGGACTACCGTAAAATTAACGAAAAAGCTCGTCAAGTAATTGAAGAGTTTGATGTTCGTACAGGTCAAGGTGAAATGACGCCTGCACGTGCACTTTCAGGTGGTAACCAGCAAAAAGCAATTATTGGACGCGAAGTAGATCGTGATCCGGATCTGTTAATTGCTGCACTTCCTACACGTGGACTGGACGTAGGGGCAATTGAATTTATTCACTCGCGTTTAATTGAACAGCGTGATAAAGGGAAAGCCGTATTATTAGTTTCCTTTGAATTGGACGAAGTAATGAACGTTTCAGATCGTATTGCGGTAATTTATGATGGAACGATTGTAGATACTGTTTATCCGAAAGAAACTTCTGAACAGGAACTTGGCTTATTAATGGCCGGTGAAAAGCGTAAGGCAAAAGCCATCAAGGAGGGGAACGAATAATGTCAAATCGCGTTGTGAATATACTCGTTCCATTAATCTCAGTAGTTTTAGGTATACTAGTTGGTGGTATTATCATGGTTGTCAGTGGATATAACGCCATGGATGGGTATATCGCTCTATGGAATGGTATTTTTGGAGATGCCTATTCAATTGGTAATACAATTCGCCAAATCACACCATATATTTTATCAGGTCTTGCAGTAGCGTTTGCATTCCGTACTGGTTTATTTAACATCGGGGTAGAAGGCCAGTTACTAATGGGTTGGCTTGCTGCTGCCTATGTAGGTTATGCAATCGAAGGGCTACCACGAATTATCCACTTGCCATTGGCGTTACTTGCAGCAGCTGCAGCAGGTGCTTTCTGGGCATTTATCGTAGGTTTCCTTAAAGCAAAACTTCATGTACACGAAGTAATTGCTTCAATTATGTTAAACTACACAGCATTATACTTAACGAATGCTGCCATTAAATCATTATCTGACGGTGGCTTTAAAACACCGACAGTTGTAGAATCTGCAACATTACGTAATCAGTGGCTACGTGAAATTACTGATAACTCAAGTTTGCACTTAGGGATTTTCGTGGCCATTTTAATGGTCGTAGTAATGTGGTTCATCTTGGAAAAAACAACTCGTGGTTATGAGTTGAAATCAGTTGGTTTCAATAAAAATGCTGCAGAATATGCAGGTATGAATGTAAATCGTAATATCATTTTAGCTATGACAATTTCAGGTGTATTTGCTGGTTTAGGTGGTGCAATGGAAGCGTTAGGTACATATCAAAACGCATCAATTAAAGCTGCCGCATCAGGAATTGGATTCGACGGTATTGCCGTTGCATTACTTGGTGCAAACAATCCAATCGGGGTATTCTTCGGTGCCTCTCTATTCGGTTCCCTAAAATACGGCGCTTTAAACATGCCAAACGCAGCTGGAATTCCAGAAGAAATTGTATCAATTATTATCGCGGTTATCATTTTATTCGTAGCATCAGGCTATATTCTGCGTGTCGGTTTAGAGAAATTTGGAAAGAAAAAGGAGGGCAAGTAACATGAGCTTTTTAGAAGTGTTATACTTTATCGTCCCTTCCGCTCTTTTATACGCAACACCGCTTATTTTAACAGGTATCGGGGCTCTATTCTCGGAGCGTGCTGGGGTAATTGGTCTTGGTGTTGAAGGGTTAATGATTGTCGGTGCATTTACAGGTATTTATGTAAACTTAGAATACTATGCTGACTTTGGGAAAAATGTCATTTGGCTCTCTTTATTAGCTGCATTATTGGCAGGAGCAATTTTCTCGTTAATTATTGCCGTTGCTGCTGTAACGTTCCGTGCAGACCAAACAGTTACAGGTGTAGCAGCGAACATGCTTGCTGCAGCGATAACAGTATTCTTAGTAAAATTAATTTATGGTAAAGGTCAAACAGATATGGTTTCTGCGCCATTACAACGTTTTGAAATACCGTATTTATCAGATATACCGTTTTTAGGTCCGCTATTGTTCCAGAATGTATATTCCACAACCATTATCGCATTGGTTGTTGCGGTAGGTGCATGGTTTGTTCTTTACAAAATGCCATTCGGTTTACGTATTCGTTCGGTAGGAGAACATCCAATGGCTGCGGATACAATGGGGATTAACGTAGCAAAAATGCGTTATATCGGCGTAATGATTTCCGGCGCATTAGCAGGTGTTGGTGGTGCTTCATTAGCGATGACAGCATCTGGTGATTTCTCTGGTTCTACAGTAGCAGGACAAGGTTTCATTGCGATCGCTGCGATGATTTTCGGGAAATGGCATCCACTAGGTACATTAGGTGCTGCATTGTTCTTCGGATTAGCCCAAACATTGAGTATCGCTGGAGGTAACATTCCTTTCGTTCAGGATATTCCATCCGTTATTCTGCAAGTTTTACCATATGTACTGACAATTTTAGCGTTGGCAGGATTCATCGGTAAAGCAGTAGCTCCAAAAGCTTCAGGAGTTCCATATATTAAAGGAAAACGATAAATTTTAATAACTGCCTGTACAAAGTAACATTTGTGCAGGCGGTTTTTTTGTGGATTAAGTGGGAGCGCTGAATTTATTAGCCGGGTAGTGTGAGGAAGTAGAACGGATTGAAGAGAAAGTAGAAATTTTTGCGGCTAATGTGGAAGCTATTCACAGAAAAGTAGAACGAATCGCTCGGAAAGTAGAAAGCGCTGAATTAATTAGCCAGATAGCGTGTGAAAGTAGAAAGCTCTGATGCAAAAGTTGAAACTATTCACAGAAAAGTAGAACATATTGCCCGGAAAGTATAAAGTAATCATTTTTTAAAATAGCTAATACTTTTTGTTCATATTTGTCACGATTTAGGGAACACTTAGTACGTATAATAACTTTGCATAAATGAAGGCAACACATGTATAGTAGAGAAGAAGCAATTTTATCCATATTCAAGAGGTAGTCAGGAGGAGTTTTTTTGTTTTTAAAGACAGAAATTGCGAAAGGTGTTTCGCTTCATATACGACAAACCGCTCAATTTAAGACGGTGAACTTTTCGATCAAATGGAGAGCGCCATTAAATGAAGAAACAGCGGCAGAACGTACGGTATTATCAAATGTACTACAGCACAGTAACGAGAAATTTCCAACAGCGGCTAGTTACCGCAGCTATTTAGATGACCTTTTTGGGACGGTATTGTATTTTGATACGACAAAGCGCGGTCAAGAGCATACGGTACTATTAAATGTCGAAACGGTTAATGACCAGTACTTATCGCATGGCAATGTATTAAATGAGGTAATTAGCCTTATTCAGGAAGCCATCTTTAAACCGAATTTTGAAAACGGAGTATTTAAAGAGGCCATTGTAAAACGCGAAAAAGAAATGGTCATCCAACGTATCCAATCAATTTTTGATGACAAATCACGCTATGCACAAAAACGTTTAACAGAAATTATGCGTCCAAATAGCGCAGCGTCTATTTCTGCGAACGGAACAATTGAAACGGTAAAAGCGATTACACCACAATCACTTACAAAAACATATGAAGAGATGATCGCAAATGATGTGATTGATATTTATGTTGTCGGTGATATTAATGTTCAAGAAATGACGAAGCAGTTAAAAGCAGCCTTCCCATTTGCTGACCGTAATGTACCACAACCGACTAAAGAAGATACGACTTCGACAAAAGTTGAACCATATACAAAAGAAACGCAAGAAATGAAGCAAGGGAAACTGCATATCGGCTACTCGACTCCAGTCCGATTCGGAGATGAAGATTTCCCGAAAATGCAAATTTTCAACGGCATCTTCGGCGGCTATGCGCATTCAAAATTATTTATGAATGTACGTGAAAAAGAAAGCTTAGCTTATTATGCCTCAAGCTCCTATGCTTCACACTACGGATTATTATTTGTTGTTTCAGGTATTGAGCCGGCAAATGAAGAGAAGGCACGCAATTTAATTGAAGACCAGTTAAAAGCGATGCAAAACGGTGAAATTTCTGATTTAGAATTGGCGCAAACGAAGGCAATGCTTATTAACCAGTTAAAAGAAGCATTAGATTCGCCTCGTGGGCAAATTGAAATTTTTGACCAGTATAAAACTTTAGACGAGCCGTTTACATTAGATACGTGGACATTGCGCTGGCAATCTGTCACAAAAGAAGATGTGCAGAAAATGGCGCAGCAAATCGAATTGCAAGCAACGTATTTCTTATGCGGTAAGGGGGAGTAATCCATGGAGACAATTGAATTCCAGCAACTAGATGAAACATTATACTATAAGCAACTAAATAATGGATTAGACGTATATATTTTGCCGAAAAAAGGTTTTTCTAAAACATTTGTTACGTTTACGACTAAATATGGTTCGGTTGACCGGACTTTTGTTCCGCTTGGAGAGACGGAGCCGATTACCGTTCCAGATGGGATTGCCCACTTTTTGGAGCATAAAATGTTCGAAAAAGAAGATGGTGATGTATTTCAAAAGTTCAGTGAAGTAGGAGCACAAGCAAATGCTTTTACATCGTTTACAAGAACGGCTTATTTATTCTCTGCAACAGATCATATATACAAGAGCACTGAGACATTACTGAATTTCGTTCAAGAACCTTATTTCACTGAGGAAACGGTTAATAAGGAAAAAGGGATTATCGGACAGGAAATTACGATGTACGATGATCAGCCAGATTGGCGTTTATATTTTGGTACTATTGAAAATATGTACCATAATCACCCTGTGAAAATTGATATCGCCGGTACGATTGAATCGATTGATGGTATTACGGCAGAGCATTTATACACATGCTACAACACATTTTATCATCCATCGAATATGCTGCTGTTCGTTATCGGGGCAGTAGATCCTGTTGAAATGATGGCATTTATTGAAGACAATCAAAGTAAAAAGACATTCCCGGAACCGACTGATATAAAGAGAATGTTTGATGAAGAGCCTACAGATGTTGCAACATCAGAACGCGTTCTTCACATGGATGTTCAAAAGCCAAAAGTTTATGTTGGATTAAAGGCTAAACAAGTCGACCTGAGCGGCGAAGAAATGCTCAAGCATGAACTTGCCGTACAAATTGCCGTAGAATGCTTATTCGGGCGTGCTTCTTCGTTTTATACAGATGTATATGAAGAGGGCCTGATTGATGAGTCGTATGGATATGATTTTACATTGGAAAGCGGCTTTGGCTTTGCGTTAATTGGATCGGATACAGAACAGCCGGAGCAGCTTGTTAACTTGATTAAAGAGAAGCTGGCACAGGCTGAAGGTGAAAACTTATTCACGACAGAAGATGTAGAGCGAATTAAACGTAAAAAAATTGGATTCTTCCTGCGCGCACTGAATTCAATCGAGTTTATCGCCAACCAGTTTACACGTTATAAATTTAATGATATGAACTTGTTTGATGTTGTGCCGGTACTTGAAACGATTAATGTAGAAGATATTGCAAAAGCATTTGAAACAATACAAGGTGATGATCAACAAACAGTGTTTACGATTTTACCGATTAGTGAGCGCGATAAAAAATGAAAAAATTTGCATTAGTGTGCGGTGCATCCGGTGCGATTGGGCAAGCAATTTGTCAGCAATTGGCACAGGATGGCTGGTCACTCTATCTGCATTACCACACTGGGCATACTGTCATTGACGGTATGCTCCATACTTTTATTGAAAAGTACCCGAATCAGGAGTTTATGCCAGTAAAAGCAGATTTCAGCAGTGACACCGGGGCCGAACAAATTGCGGCACAAATTTTTTCATTGCAAGCAATAGTATTTGCAAATGGTCATGCGTTTTATGACTTATTGGAAAATACACCTGCACAGGAAATGACGAAGCTATGGCATGTCCACGTGCAAAATCCAATGCGTACAACAGCGTTACTGGCAAGTAAACTGCGTGCCAATAAAGTCAGTTATGTGCTTGTCATCGGCTCTATATGGGGCGATGTTGGTGCTGCCGGGGAAGTTGCCTATTCCGCAGTGAAAGGTGCCCAGCATAGTTTCGTTAAAGCCTATGCTCAAGAAGTTGCGTATAATGGCATTCGCGTTAATGCGATTGCTCCAGGCATTATTGATACGAATATGAATGCAAAGTTCAGTACCGAAGAGCGGGCTGAAATTGAAAGTCAAATTCCTTTGCAAACATTTGGAGAAGTTCGTGATATTGCAAATATGGCGGCCTTTTATTTAAGCGGTCAGGCAGATTATGTAACCGGACAAATAATTCGGATTAATGGTGGATGGTACATATAATTTCCCGATACTTGCACATACTATTTGTGCGAGAGGAGGGGAAAAACATATGGGAATTTTACAAAACTGGGAGCAATGGACAAGCTTTTTAGGTAAACAAGTATCTGACGCAAAAGAAAGCGGTATGCCTACGAAAATGATTGAGAAGGCAGCAGTTCAGATTGGTGAGTATCTTGCGAAAAACGTTGACCCACAAAATGAGCAAGAGCGTGTATTATCAGATTTATGGTCAGTTGCTGAGAAAGATGAAAAGCAAGCAATTGCTAGCTGTATCATGAAACTTGTTCAAAATAAACCAACACATTAATTGAATTTTGAAAAAGATGTCACTCACAAAATCTGTGAGCGGCATTTTTTTCGGTCTTTAAATTTTTGCAAGAGGTTTTTCTAAAATAATTTCAAGAAATCTAAGAAAAACGTGGGTTTCTAACTTTTCAATAGGTACAAAATCCGCTATGATGGAACTTATAAGAAATAAAAACGTTTCTATTACGAGGGGACAGATAAAAAATGGGCGAATGGTATTTTGAATACGAAATTCAAGTGAATCGACCAGGTTTATTAGGCGATATCGCTTCGCTACTAGGGATGCTTCGTGTTAATATTGTCTCGATTAACGGTGTGGATGAAGGGCATCGCGGTATGTTGCTGTCTACTGAAAACGAAGAATCAATTCAACGGTTTATCTCGATCGTTTCCACAATGGAAAATATTAATGTGACTAGATTTCGTGAACCAAAGTTGCGGGACCGGCTTGCAGTTCGCCATGGGTACTATATTCCACGGGATGCCGATGAAAGGAATACATTCCGATTTGTCCGGGATGAATTAGGGATTTTAGTTGATTTTATGGCGGAATTATTTAAGAAGGATGGTCATAAATTAATTGGGATTCGTGGAATGCCTCGTGTAGGAAAGACAGAGTCGATTGTTGCTGCAAGTGTCTGTGCCAATAAGAGATGGATTTTCATTTCTTCTACAATGATTAAACAAACTGTCCGAAATGCTTTAATGGGCGATGAGTTTAATGGGAATAATATATTTATTTTAGATGGTGCTGTTACGCGTCGTACAACTGACGAACGACACCAGCAATTAGTTCGAGAAATCATGGGAATGCCGACGATTAAAGTAATTGAACATCCAGATCTTTTCGTACAGCATTCATCATATAAAATAGAAGATTTCGATTACATTATTGAATTACGTCACGATCCGGACGAAGAAATTACTTATGAAATTATTGAAAAGAATAATATGTTATCAAGTACGGATCATTTTGGAGGGTTTGAATTTTAGAAAAATAGTAATTCATTTTATTATGAATTAATTAGTTCAATATATTAAAAGTAGGTGTTTTTTTTGACAGAACTAGGAGCTCGCTTGAAAGAAGCGAGATTAGCTAGAGGCTATAGTTTAGAAGATTTACAAAATATCACGAAAATTCAAAAGCGGTATTTAATTGGAATAGAAGAAGGCAATTATGCGATTATGCCGGGTTCATTTTATGTACGAGCTTTTATTAAGCAGTATGCAGAGGCTGTTGGATTGGATGCGGATGAAACTTTAACCGAGTATCGCAAAGATATTCCGGAGATTCAGAAAGAAGAGGTAGCACAGTCTTTTTCACAAAGTCCAAGTCGCCGTTCAATGAAGGCAACATCAAGTAATAAGATGATGGAAACAATGCCTAAAATAATAGTAGCATTATTTGCGATTGTTATAATCATTGTGATTACTACACTTTCTATGAAAAAAATAGGTAGTGTTCCAGATATAGTAGAAGATGAGAATAAACCGATTGAATATGAACAAAATCCAAACTCAGCACCGACTAAACCTGTAGAAGATACAGAGGAAAACAACGAAGAAGATGAAGAACCAGTAGAAGAACCGGTTGAAGAAGAACCTGAACCTGCACAAACAATTAGCTCAGGAGTTGTTTCTGGAGAAGATACAACATTTGAAGTGACTGGAACAGATACATTGAATGTTCGAGTTGAAGTGTCGGGCGAAACTTGGGTTGGCATTCGTAATGAACAACGCCAGGAGCAAATTCCTGCACGTGTATACAAAGCAGGGGAAATTGCTGAAAATGATTCGACGGCAGATGGATATGCAAGAATTCGTTTAGGAAATTCAAAAGTGGCTAAAGTATATATAAATGATGTAGAATTAATATATGCACAAGATCGTATGACGCAAAATGTCATATTAAAATTAGTGAATGAACAACAAGGGGAGTAGTCATCTATTAAGATGGCTCTTTTCTTTCGATGAAAGGTGTTAACAAATGAACATTCCAAATAAGATAACAGTCTCCCGCATTTTATTAATCCCAGTATTTGTGATTGTAATGATGTTTGATTTTGGTTGGGGGAATATGACGCTGTTTGGCGCGGAAATGCAAGTGAACTATTTTGTAGGCGCACTGATTTTTATTTTCGCTTCAGCAACGGATTGGGTAGATGGCTATTATGCCCGTAAATATAATTTAGTGACGAATTTAGGGAAGTTTTTGGACCCGCTTGCAGATAAACTGCTCGTTTCAGCTGCTTTTATATTATTGGTGGAAATCGAATTAGCGCCTGCCTGGATTGTCATTATCATCATTTCGCGTGAGTTTGCAGTAACAGGCTTACGACTGATTTTGGCCGGTCAAGGTGAAGTGGTGGCCGCAAATCAGCTCGGTAAAATTAAAACTTGGGCCCAAATTGTCGCAATCTCCGCATTGATTTTACACAACACAATTTTTACTTTAGTTGGCATACCATTTGATATGATTATGCTCTATGTTGCCCTTATCTTTACAGTATGGTCCGGATGGGATTATTTCTACATTAACCGTCGTGTACTGTTGGATTCGAAATAAAATAAATAAATTTCAAAAAACTAGGTTAGATTTTCTTTATGGATAGGAATAGTAGTATTATGAATCCATTAAGATAAAACAAATTCCCGCACGTTTGTACAGGATGATGTTTTTCTAATCTAGTTTTTCTTTATATAAGGGGGTCTTTGAATGAATGCAGAAATTATTGCGGTAGGGTCGGAATTGTTATTGGGACAAATTGCCAATACGAATGCAAAATTTATTTCAAGCCAGCTATCTGAGCTTGGGATTAATGTTTATTATCATACCGTTGTAGGGGACAATGAGGCGCGGCTTCTCGAGGCAATCCATATTGCAGAGCAGCGTGCAGACCTGATTATTTTCTCCGGCGGTTTAGGACCGACAAAGGATGATTTAACGAAGGAAACAATTGCAAAGCATTTAGATCGAAATTTAGTATTTGATGAGACGGCACTCTATGCGATTGAAGAGTTCTTTTCGAAACAAAAACGTCCAATGACAGAAAACAACCGGAAACAGGCGCTTGTATTGGAAGGCTCCGATGTGCTACTGAATCAGCATGGCATGGCACCGGGCATGTTCTTATCCGCTAATGACCGCATTTATATTTTGCTGCCAGGACCGCCTAAAGAGCTGGAGCCAATGTTCCAATATGAAACGAAACCGAAGTTAGCCGCACTTTTACATGATGGTGGCGTTATTTTATCGCATGTACTGCGTTTTTATGGCATTGGGGAAGCAGAACTGGAAGATCGTATTGAGAATATATTGGATGAACAAACGAACCCAACTGTTGCACCGCTTGCTTCAGATGGGGAAGTGACACTGCGAATTACAGCGAAAGCGCAAAATGAACAGCAGGCATTTCGCTTAATTGAATTAAAGAAACGTGAAATTTTGGATATCGTCGGAGAGTATTTTTACGGGGTTAATGATGAATCACTAGGCTTTAATCTTGTCCAAATGTTATTGGAAAATGAATTAACGATTTCTGCCGCAGAAAGTTTAACTGCCGGTCTGTTCCAGTCAGAGCTGGCAGAGGTCCCTGGTGTCGCCTCTGCATTAATTGGCGGCGTTGTGACGTATACGAAGGAAACAAAAATAGAACAGCTCGGCATTTCCGCGGATCTTATCGAAGAATATGGCATTGTAAGCAGTGAATGTGCAGCTGCAATGGCTACGAAAGTTCGAGAAAAATTCCATACAGATATCGGTATAGGGTTAACAGGCGCAGCAGGACCAGGCAGTCATGACGGTCTACCTGCAGGAGCCATTTGGGTAGGAATTAGTATCGGCGACCATGAGCCTTTCACATATCGTTTGCAGCTAACAGGGTCCCGAAACACGAATCGAATCAGGGCCGTTAAATTTACATTTAGCTATTTAATGAGGGAACTGGCTAAACTAGGTTATAAAAAGCTAATCTAGTTTAAGCTTTAGTGGAAAAATGTAGATTTGGAAGCGGGAAATAAGGCATTCAGAAGATTTCTAAGAAAAAGCGAAAATATGTTCGCTTTTTTCTTGAATGTTATCTCATTAGCAAGTATAATAGAGACATAAGTTAAATAAAGCTTTTTTCTTAAGGAGGAAATAGTTTGAGCGATCGTAAAGCAGCGTTAGACATGGCGTTAAAACAAATAGAAAAACAATTCGGTAAAGGTTCTGTCATGAAGTTAGGTGAAAATTCCAACCGACATATGGAGACAACTTCATCAGGCTCTATCGCAATTGATGCAGCATTAGGTATAGGCGGCTACCCACGTGGACGTATTGTAGAAGTATACGGACCAGAATCATCTGGTAAAACAACAGTTACATTACATGCCATCGCAGAAATACAGGCAAATGGCGGTACAGCAGCATTTATCGATGCTGAGCACGCACTTGACCCGGTATATGCACAAAAATTAGGCGTTAATATAGATGAGTTACTATTATCACAGCCGGATACAGGTGAACAAGCACTTGAAATCGCGGAAGCATTAGTACGTTCTGGTGCGATTGATATTATCGTAATCGACTCTGTAGCAGCATTAGTACCAAAAGCAGAGATTGAAGGCGAAATGGGTGACTCGCACATGGGTCTTCAAGCTCGTTTAATGTCTCAGGCATTACGTAAATTATCAGGTGTTATCAACAAATCAAATACGCTTGCTATTTTCATCAACCAAGTTCGTGAAAAAATCGGAGTTATGTTCGGTAATCCGGAAACAACAACAGGTGGACGTGCCCTTAAATTCTACTCTTCTATCCGTTTAGAAGTACGTCGCGGTGAAGCGATTAAGCAAGGTACAGAAATTATCGGTAACAAAACGAAAATCAAAGTTGTTAAAAATAAAGTAGCTCCACCATTCCGTACAGCAGAAGTAGACATTATGTACGGTGAAGGGATTTCAAAAGAAGGTGAAATCGTCGACATCGGTGCAGAACTGGATATTATCCAAAAGAGCGGTTCATGGTATTCATATAATAATGAACGAATTGGCCAAGGCCGTGAAAACGTAAAACAATTCTTAAAAGAAAACCCTGCAATTAAAGAGGATGTAACAGAAAAAATCCGTCAACATTTCGGAATCGGCGAGCTTGGCTATACAATCGGTGCCAATGACACAGCAGAAGAAGAAATCGATGAACTGGAATTATTTGAAGAAGAAAAATAATATTTGCGAACCCAAGCGAGTGTTCTTGCTTGGGTTTTTGTTTTTGGTAGGGGGGAGTGCATGGGCTGGGGCGGTTGAATGACTTCATTTAGTCATGTGGAGTGTGCGGCGTGTAAATTTATTAGAAGAACTTTGCGTTAGATTAGAAGTTTAGAGGTGGATATTAGAAACTTGGTCTGACTTTGCTCTGGGGAAACCGTTGGGGAATGCTTTCGGGGATTTTATTAGAACAATTGTTTTCTTTATTCGAAAATCTCCACCTGATATTAGAAAATCAGATGGGGATATTGGAAAATGGGGTTCACTTATTAGCAAAAGTGAGGTTAGTATGAAAAATGGACACGTCTTAAGAGACACTTTAAGATAAAGATATCTAAAAAAGTTTGGGATATATTAGAAAATCGAAAGTTTATTAGCACAAATAAAAATATATTAGAACTTTTAAAGATTTATTAGAAAATCCTGCCAACCCAGTCGCCGTGTGCCACCGCAATAAACAAGTACTTTCCACCTCGACGCGGCATGCTCTGAAACAACCCAATCCTAAAAATATAAAAACCCCTTTAACCATGGCTATTCTTGACATACCTAATTATGAACTATACAATTAAAATGTATAATTTCTAAATTTTGAAATGAAATAGGCAATATGTTTGAAAATTCGAAAACATATATAGCCGACTAGAAGAACATCAGACATATCAGCTTAGGAGGGATTAGTATTATGGAAATGATTCTCCCTGCTTTGCTAGGATTCGCTGTCGGTGTTGCTGTTATCTATTTTTACATGAAAAACGTGAATGAATCAAAAGTCACTGGTGCAAAGCATGTAGCTGAGCAAATCGTAGAAGATGCGAAACGCGAAGCAGATGCTCTTAAAAAGGAAGCACTACTTGAAGCAAAGGATGAAACTCACAAATTTCGTTCTGAAGCAGAAAACGACATTCGAGACCGTCGTGGCGAGCTTCAGAAACAAGAGAACCGTTTATTGCAAAGAGAAGAAAATCTTGACCGCAAAGATGATGCTCTGAATAAAAGAGAGACGAGCCTAGAGCGTAAAGAAGAAGCTCTGGCAAGCAGACAACAGCATATTGAACAGATGGAAAGCAAAGTAGAAGAACTTGTTGCAAGTCAAAAAACAGAGCTTGAGCGTATTGCAGCTCTGACACGTGAAGAAGCAAAAGAGGTTATTTTGCAAGAAGTTGAAAATGAACTTTCAACGGATATTGCAGTCATGACAAAAGAAGCGGAAACACGTGCGAAAGAAGATTCAGACAAAAAAGCTCGCGAAATATTATCACTTGCACTACAACGCTTTGCAGCTGACCATGTTGCAGAAACAACAGTGTCCGTTGTAAATTTACCAAATGATGAGATGAAAGGTCGCATCATAGGTCGTGAAGGTCGTAACATTCGAACACTGGAAACGCTAACTGGTATTGATTTAATTATTGATGATACACCTGAAGCAGTTATTCTATCTGGCTTTGATCCAATCCGCCGTGAAACAGCACGCCTTGCACTGGAAAAACTAGTTCAAGATGGTCGTATTCACCCGGCACGTATTGAAGAAATGGTTGAAAAATCCCGCCGTGAAGTGGATGAACAAATCCGCGAAACAGGGGAACAGACAACATTTGAAGTAGGTATTCACAACCTGCATCCAGATTTAATGAAAATCCTTGGTCGTATGAAATACCGTACAAGCTATGGTCAAAATGTATTGAAACACTCAATCGAAGTAGCCCACTTAGCAGGATTACTTGCTGCTGAATTAGGCGAAGATGTGACATTAGCGCGTCGTGCAGGTTTACTGCATGATATCGGGAAAGCAATTGACCACGAAGTTGAAGGAAGCCACGTAGAAATTGGTGTGGAACTAGCAACTAAGTATAAAGAGCACCCAGTTGTTATTAACTCAATTGCTTCTCACCATGGTGATACTGAAGCTACTTCTGTCATTGCAGTACTTGTAGCAGCAGCCGATGCATTATCAGCCGCTCGCCCAGGTGCACGTAGTGAAACACTTGAAAACTATATTCGCCGACTTGAAAAGCTTGAAGAAATTTCGGAAAGCTATGATGGCGTTGAAAAATCGTTTGCGATTCAAGCAGGCCGTGAAGTACGCATTATTGTACAACCGGAAAAGATTGATGATCTTGCGTCACATCGTTTAGCGCGTGATATTCGCAAACGTATTGAAGAAGAACTCGATTATCCAGGGCATATTAAAGTAACGGTTATCCGTGAAACACGTTCGGTGGAATACGCGAAGTAATCTAAAACTACTGGATATTTATAATTAAATTTAGACTGTAGAAAAACTCAAAGAACTTGAGTTTTTCTACAGTTTTTTTATGGAAATGAACCCCCCTGCTATTGAACTGCTCCCCAAATGTCAGACACCTCTTTCATTTGGAGGAGTAGTTTTTATATGGCTAAATTTACATTAGAAGAAAAACTACAAGCAGTCTTCCGATACATAAAAGGCAATGAAAGTTCACACGAAATTGCTAAAACTATTGGAACAGATCACAAAGCAATTCTTAATTGGGCGAAACAATAATGTGAAGGCACTCTTTTAATTATTAATTCAGAAGAAGCTGAGAAAGATAATATACTTTAAGCGAAAGATATGTTAATAGCTTCTAAAGCGAATATTTATGGAGCAATATTAAATAATTAAAAAATTGATAAAAGTCACTATTATCATTAATATTACGGAGCTGTAGAGGATAGTTTCTCTAATTTTGTAGTAAAGAGAAAGAAATCATATTGTAGCAAACTTATATCAGCTATACAGTCGGATATGGTCTTTTGCATCCATAAATGAGCATTGCTTTGCTCACCCTTGATAAGTTTGCCGGTACCAAATGTTCCGTCCTTCACCACATCTTGCGTTTGTAATCGGTAATACAGATGCTGAAGGAATAGCGCCAACACAATACCGATACGTACCGCTAAATCCTGTGATAAAAATAGCTGTCTACCATTCTCTAATAATTGCATGTTGCAACCTCCATCCTTTGAATTCTGTCTTGCCCTATATATGGCTTCCAAAATCAAAAAAAGGGACATACAAATTGAAAATAATTTTTTGGGGAGATCCGATTATGAAATGCACAGAGAAAAAAAACACGCAGTTGCGTTTTAACGCAACAATATATCTTTTTAAAAATAATTAAAAAAATAATTAAATCTTTTTGAGCGGACTTTTTTGTGCTCATGTGAAGGGACAAAAATGGTTCGTTGTTGAGAGGATTAAAACAGGTTGATGGAAGAGGTTTTTTTGCACTGAAGAAATGAGGTTGAAATGAGGTTGAAATTTGTTAAAGAAAATTTTTTTAAAATAATTAATTATTGCTCATAGAGAAAGTTAGTTTACATAATACTTATATGTAGTATACTCTATTTTTCGTGAATTTTTAAAACAAAAAACGACTTATTTAAAATATGTTGATGACATCATTCTACATTATTTTTGGATTTCCAATAAAAAATAACGTACTGACGAATGCTGTCCATTTTTATCAAAACCTTCAGTAGAAATGGTATTTCGAGTGAAATCGACAATTAAAAAATATAGAGTAGCCCCCGTCTTCTATCAGGCGGGTGCTATTTGGCATTTCAATAATTAATAGAGAGAAATCTTACAATATTAGGTATATATTAAATCACTCGTGACTATAATATTAAAAAAGAAAGTTATGGTATTTTCTGTAATCATTAAATTTATTTTTATAATCTATTAACAGCAATATTTTAAGCGATCAATATAAATTTAACTGCACTACATCTGCATTATTATTCACACTCACTTTCATTCCACTAATCTTTGAAGACTATTAGTAATGTGAAAGAGGAGGTTAGTTAATGCAAACAACTTTAAAAGCAAAGCGTTTTACTTTTGCGCAGATTGTGAAATTATCCCCGGTCTTTGCAAGTAAACTGCTGTTCTGGAAAACGTTTAAACATAGTTTGAATTTGGACAATCCGCAAACTTTCAGTGAGAAGCTTATGTGGCTTAAATTGTTTGAGGATGTAGAGTTCAAAGTGAGGTTTACGGATAAAGTGAAGATGCGAGAATATATGATTGCACTCGGATATAGCCATTTATTAGTACCGATTATCGGTATTTTTGAAGAAATAGAGGATATTATTTTTGAGCAATTACCAAGGAAATTCGTTATGAAATGCACGCATGGCTCTGGGTTTACAATTGTTTGCGAGAATAAAAGAGAATTGGACTACCAAAAAACGAGGTTACAATTAGCGGAAATGATGGCGACGAACTATGCACTTATTAATGCGGAACCTCATTATTTAAAGATTAAACCGAGAATTATTATTGAGAAATATATAGAGCCTTCAAGAAGCGACATTTCCAATGCATACAAAATACATTGCTTCCATGGAGAACCTAAAATTATTGAACTTGCATTAAAACGTAATACACGAAATGAGCAATCGGTTATGCTGACACCCGATTGGGAAGATACGGGATATATTGAGAAAAAGCTTCCTTATGAGATTTCAGAATCTAAGCCAAAACAGCTGGAAGATCTACTGGCAATTGCTAAAAAGCTAAGTAAACCATTTACGTATGTCCGTGTCGATTTGAATATCGTGGATGAGAAAATTTATTTTAATAAGCTGAGCTTTACACCTGATGCCTGCCTGAATATCGATATTCATGAGCAGGCGAACCGAGAACTTGGGCAATGGCTTGAGTTGAATATCGGAAAACGTAAACAACCTATTTCAATTGCTCGGTCAAAATCGTAACGATGCTCTAAATTATTTCATTACTTTAATTTGCAAGGAGGATTTTACATGATACCAATTGTATCAATAATTGTCGCTGCCCATAGTATGGAGGGCTCTATAAAACCGTGTCTCCATAGCTTGCAAAACCAATCTTTGCAAGCGATAGAAGTGCTTATTGTTAAACATGCTTTTACCGATAACACAGTCCGTCTTTGTGAAGAGTTTGTAAAAGAGGATGACCGTTTTCGCCTCATTGATTCTGATCAACTCGGTTTAAGTGAAGCACGCAATGAGGGGATAAAAGAGGCCAAAGGAAAATACATTGCCTTTGTTGACGGGAACGATTTCGTAGAATATAGAATGTATGAAAAGCTTGTCGAGCGGGCGGAGCAAAAATATGCAGATTTCGTCTTATGCGGCTATACGAAATATTGGCCGGAAACGAACCGCAAAAAGCATTATAAAATCAATGAAGCGTTATTGTCTAAAACGAATCCGGTAGATTATTTTTTGGCAAAGCATAATGAAGCATATACGGTGGCGTGGAATAAGCTGTTTTTACGGAAAATCATTCACGATGAGGAACTGTATTTTGAAAATCGCACCTTCTTTGAGGATGTAGGGTTTGTTGCCCGTTATTTATCGTTTGCGAAAAAAATTGCGATTGTCAATGAGCCGCAGTATAACTTTGTACAAAGCGAGGGTAGACCTGCTAAAATCTACAACCCGTCCATTGCACAATCACATGAGCAAACGTACGCTCAACTAAAGCAGTTTTTTGATAAAAGACAATATCGAAATGTAATAGAAGCGCTAAATTTACGGCTGTATATTCACCGCTATCATTATGTATTATTGACCACTTCGAACACAAGGCAATTAAAATCTCTGGAACGGCAAATTATAAGAGAGAGCAAAAATTTCTCTCAGTTACCGTGGAAACACCGGATGATGAAGCCGTTAGTGAGATTAAGAGTATATCCGACATTTTTCCGGTTAGTACGTAAAGTTAAGGCTTGATAGGGGTTACTTGCTAATCAACCCCACTTTAAGGGGGATCAAATTAATATACAAATACCTAGATGCATCATGGGGAGGACATCATTACCATACAAATAGATTTATTCACTCTTGAATAGAAAGGGGTAATGCACGATGATTTTAGTCGTTGGGGGAGCAGGCTATATTGGGAGTCATGTTGTAAATCGCTTAGTCGAGTCAGAACGGGTTGTTGTGTACGATAATTTATCGACAGGTTGTCGTGAAGCAGTGAATGAACAGGCGATCTTTATTGAAGGGGACATAGCAGATGAAAAGCGTTTAACGCAGGTCTTTTCTCTTTTCCCAATTAAGACTGTTGTGCATTTGGCAGCAGCAGGTCTGGAAGTTGAATCCCATGAAAATCCGCAACTTTATTATGAAAACAATGTAACTGCAACGTTAGTGTTGCTGAAAATAATGCGGGAACATCATGTTAAAAATATTGTCTACTCGTCTACAGCTTTAACAGAGCCTTTGCATGAGAAAAGCTATATCGAGACGACGAATCCATATGCAAGGTCTAAATATTTTAGTGAACAAATTTTGCAGGATTATACTATGGCCTATAAGATGAACTGTATTGTGCTGCGCTATTTAAATGCTTCGGATATACAAGTGGAAGATCTAGTGAACGCCTATTCGTTAGCAATAGAAACGGTTGTAAAAAATGAGCAGTCTTTTAAAATTTATAATTTAGGAAATGGGCAAGGTTACTCGGTAAAGGAAACGAAAGAAAAAGAGACGATTACTAAGTCAGAGAGCCGTATAGAAGATACACCTGTATTCATTGCAAATCTGCAAAAAATACAGCAAGAATTAGGCTTATATGCTGAGAAAAATTTGCAGCGTATCATCTCTGATACATGGAATGGTCATCAAAATAAAAATTTCAACTTCTGATTCTGTTACAATTCAATTTGTAGCAGTTTTTTTGCGTACATTCCAAAAACAATGGTAAAATGAATGCTTAACATGAGAAAGTGTGGTTGTATAAAATGAAAGTATTATTTATTGGAGATATCGTAGGTTCAATTGGTCGAGATGCTGTGGAACAGTATTTACCCCGATTAAAGAAAAAATATAATTTGGATGTAGTTATTGCTAACGGAGAAAATGCTGCAGCAGGGCGCGGCATTACACGTGCAATTTATAATGATTTACTGCAAATGGGTGTCGATGTCATTACGATGGGCAACCATACGTGGGATAACAAGGACATTTTTGATTTTATCGATGATGCGGATTATTTAGTCCGTCCGGCAAACTTTTCGAAAGATGCACCAGGTCGTGGTATGACGCAAGTATCGAAAAACGGTGTAACGATTTCAGTTATTAACTTACACGGTCGTGTGTTCTTACCGCCACATGAAGATCCATTTGCAATGGCAGTCGAAATGGTCGAAGAAGCGAAAAAAACGTCGCCAATCGTATTTGTCGATTTCCATGCAGAAGCAACAAGTGAAAAAATTGCACTAGGCTGGCATTTGGATGGCAAAGCGTCTGTTGTTGTTGGAACGCATACCCATGTACAAACAGCTGACAATCGTATATATCCAGGTGGTACAGCATATATTACGGATGTTGGTATGACTGGTCCATACGATGAAGTTTTAGGTATGGGTAAAGACAATGTCATTTATAAATTTTTGACAAATATGCCTGCACGCTATGAAGTACCGAAAAAAGGCCGTGCTGTATTGAGTGCATTCTTTGTTGAAATTGATGATAAAACAGGAAAAGCGATCAGACAGGAACGTGTTTTGATTAACGAAGACAACCCTTTTAGAGCTTAAATAAAAGAAAATATCGGTCAAAATATAACACCTACTATTGAAAAACTTGGCGATTGCCTATTTTTAATCAATGTGTAGGTGTTTTTTTATAGGATATTAATTGCACAAACTAAGTGAATATTTAGCAATTGCGGTGGAAATTATAGTTCATATGCTCTCTACTATAGTTGAAAAGAGTCTGAGGAGAATCAGGATGAAAAAAGCATGGAAATGGATAATTAGCACCGCAATTGTTTTAGTCAGTACGAGTCTCATTGTCATTTTGAATGTATATGGAGATATAAAAAGTACTGCAAATGAGATCTATACACCGATGGAGGATAAATCATCTGAAATACGGATGCAGCCAGTTAATATTACAACAGAAATGGAGCCGTTTTCAGCGCTCGTTCTAGGGGTAGATGAACGGGAAGGCGATGTAGGGCGCTCGGATACGATGATTGTTTTGACCGTCAACCCAACACTTCAAACGACAAAGATGCTGAGTATACCACGGGATACCTATACCGAGATGGTGGGGAAAGACTTTAAAGACAAGATTAATCATGCCTATTCCTTTGGTGGCATGGAAATGTCGATGAAAACGGTGGAAAATTTATTGGGCATTCCAATTGATTATGTAGTGAAAGTGAATATGGTAAGCTTTGTCGATATTATAGATATCCTCGGTGGAGTAAAGGTTAAAAACACTTTGAATTTCAATTTTCAGGGCGAGCATTTTCCAATTGGGGAATTAGTACTTAATGGCGAGCAGTCTTTGAAATATGTACGCATGCGCTATGACGATCCTACTGGTGATTTCGGCAGACAAAATCGACAGAAACAAGTCATTCAGGGCGTTTTAGACGAAAGCTTGTCGATAAAAAAAGTATGGAACTACAAATCGATTTTCAAAACTTTGGAGAAAAATGTAGAAATGAATGTCCCATTTGAGGACCTCCTTAGTATTCAAAAAAATTATGGTGATAGTTTGAAAAAGATAGAGCAGCTTTATATGAACAAAGGCACGAATACGAAGCTGGACGGCATTTATTACTATATGCCGGATGAAGGTGAATTGCAGCAGCTTCAGGAAGATTTGAAAAAACATATGGAAATATAAACCACTATTGCCTCTATCATTAGTTTTATAGGGAAAAGTAGAAATCCTCGTTCTAAAAAGACACGGATAAAGAACCAGTGAAAAGGTTTGGAAATATGAATAAAATGTAGAGTAGAATCTTGTTTTCAAGGTTCTACTCTCTTTTTTGGTAGTAAGTTATAGTTTTCAACTTTCGATAATATGCTAAAACGACCGATTTTTTAGGATATGAAGTTAAAAAATTTTAAATCGCATTTTATAGGTATTTTGGTAGGGATGATTAGGGGACTATACTGCCAGGCACACGGTTTTTTTCCATACTAGACTCGTTGATTGTATTGTCAGTCATTTTTATTAGTTTTTTTATTGCATCCGACATTTAATATTTATTCGGATTCTGATATTGATATAAGTTCAGTCACATTGTTATCGGACCTGCAAATATTGACGAGTAAATGTGAAATTCTGAATAGAGGAGGTGTCGATAAAAGAGCGGTCAAAAAGCGACCACGATTTTGACTTCTGAGCAGACGAAAATTTTTGGATTTGTAATGAATAATTACAAATCACCTAACCATCATTATTATTATGAGAACTGTAGTTTCGCAGATTAATTTTTCTTAAGTAATCTATGATTTTGGAAGTCTAATTTAGAAATAACGTGCATACAATGACGTACAGGCAATAAAAATTGTCTAAAAAGATATTGCAGTACTAGATGAGGGGGAAATAGCTGTGGATTCATTGAAAGTATCATCTCGTTCTAATCCTAATTCTGTTGCAGGAGCACTCGTGGCGGTTATACGAGAGCAGGGTTTTGCAGAAATGCAGGCTGTAGGTGCAGGTGCGTTAAATCAAGCAATTAAAGCAGTAGCAATCGCTCGAGGGTTTGTGGCACCAAGTGGTACAGATTTAATTTGTGCCCCGGCTTTCGCAGACATTACAATTGCAGGAGAAGATCGTACGGCGTTAAAATTACTCGTTGAAAAAAGAACTCGTTCAGCTAATAATCAATAGTCCTACACCCGCTTAGCACCTAGGTAGTGCTAAGCGGGTGTTTTTTATTTTCAAGAAATTTTGTTAGAACAAATATATTACATAATAATGAAACAAAATGTAAAAAATTTCGTTTCTTAAATAACTGCATAAATAATCAACTTTACCCGCAAAACAAATTGTGTACAGAAACTTTCCGTCAAAGGTCTGATTTTTACTACTATATGACATTTGCAATAGAAGAGACTTACACTTCATGTTAAACTAATGTAGGAAAAATATCTATACGTAGCAAAGCTTGATGCTAGCTACATTCGCTCTAACCATTATATAATACAGAAATTTTAAGGAGATGTTGATATGTTACATCAGCTTTCATGGAAAGTCGGTGGGCAGCAAGGTGAAGGGATTGAGAGTACAGGTGAAATTTTCTCAATGGCAATGAATCGTCTAGGATATTTCCTATACGGTTACCGTCATTTCTCTTCTCGAATTAAAGGTGGCCATACGAATAATAAAATTACAGTTCGTCCAACAGAAGTACGTTCAATTGCGGACGATTTAGATATACTAGTGGCGTTTGACCAGGAAACAATCGACGTGAACTATAAAGAATTAACTCCAGGCAGTATCATTTTAGCCGATGCTAAATTTAATCCAACAAATCCGGAAGATTGTGTCGCACCATTATATGCTGTGCCATTTACGGAAATTGCAGCTGAGCTTGGTACGTCTTTAATGAAAAACATGGTTGCAATTGGTGCAACTGCAGCACTTTTAAACTTGGATGAATCCGTTTTCCAAAGTGTTGTAAATGAAATTTTCGGACGTAAAGGTGAAGAAGTCGTTGCGAAAAATATCGAAGCGATCGAACGCGGACGCCAGGCGATTTCTGAGCAAATTGGTGACCGTGTAGGTGCATGGGAGATTGCTCCTGCTGACGGAAAACGCCGTATGTTCATGATCGGTAACGATGCAGCGGCATTAGGTGCATTAGCAGCTGGCTCTCGTTTCATGGCAGCTTACCCAATTACACCGGCATCTGAAATTATGGAATACATGATTAAAAAGCTTCCATTAGTAGGTGGAGCGGTTATTCAAACAGAAGATGAAATTGCTGCAGCAACAATGGCGATTGGTGCGAACTACGGTGGTGTGCGTGCATTTACGGCATCAGCAGGTCCTGGTCTTTCATTAATGATGGAAGCAATCGGTCTTTCAGGTATGACAGAACAGCCGCTTGTGATTTTCGATACACAGCGTGGTGGTCCATCTACAGGTTTACCAACAAAGCAAGAACAGTCGGATTTAATGGCGATGCTTTACGGTACACACGGTGAAATTCCGAAAGTTGTCATTGCGCCTTCTACAATGGAAGAAGCGTTTTACGATACGATCCAGGCATTTAATATTGCCGAAGAACTGCAATTGCCGGTAATCGTAATGACAGACTTGCAGTTATCATTAGGGAAACAGTCAGTCGATCCATTTGATTACAGCAAAATTGAAATTCGCCGCGGTAAAATTGTAGAAGCGGTTGAAGATGAAGAAACGAAAGATTACTTCAAGCGTTATGAAAATACAGAAGACGGTGTTTCACCACGTGTTTTACCAGGTTTAAAAGGCGGTATTCACCACGTAACGGGTGTTGAGCATGATGAAACTGGTAAGCCATCTGAAGCGACTGGTAACCGCCGCACGCAAATGGATAAGCGTATGCGTAAATTACAGCATGTCCGTTTTGAAAATCCGGTATACGTGAACGCGCCTCATGAAGATGCGGACGTTTTACTTGTAGGCTTCAACTCAACGCGCGGAGCAATTGAAGAAGTACAGGAAAAGCTGAACTCTGAAGGTGTGAAAGTAAACCACGCCCATATTAAGCTGATCCACCCATTCCCTGCAGATGAGATGAGCGCATTAATGGATAAAGCGAAAAAGGTGATTGTCGTGGAAAACAATGCGACCGGACAGCTTGCAAATGTGATGAAAATGAATATCGGTGGTCACGCGAAGACGAAATCGATTTTAAAATACGATGGTACACCTTTCTTACCACGTGAATTAACAAACTTAGTGAAGGAGGAAATTTAATCATGGCAACATTTAAAGATTTCCGAAATTCCGTAAAACCTAACTGGTGTCCAGGCTGTGGTGACTTCTCCGTACAAGCGGCGATTCAGCGTGCAGCAGCAAACGTAGGCTATGAACCGAACGAAACGGCAGTTATTTCAGGAATCGGCTGTTCAGGCCGTATTTCAGGCTATATTAATTCATATGGCTTCCACGGTATCCATGGTCGTGCTTTACCGATTGCACAAGGTTTGAAAATGGCGAACAAAGATTTAAAAGTAATCGCTTCAGGCGGTGACGGTGACGGCTTCGCGATCGGTATGGGTCACACAATCCATGCGATTCGCCGTAACATCGACATTACGTATGTAGTAATGGACAACCAAATTTACGGATTAACAAAAGGGCAAACTTCTCCACGTTCTGCTGCTGGTTTCATTACGAAATCAACACCAGGCGGGGCAATCGAGCCTTCATTAAAGCCGTTGGAAGTAGCTTTAACAGCAGGTGCGACATTTGTGGCACAAGGCTTCTCAACAGATATTAAAGAATTAACAGCAATGATTGAAGCTGGCTTAAACCATAAGGGCTTTTCATTCATTAACGTATTCTCGCCATGTGTAACGTACAACAAAGTAAACACATACGACTGGTTCAAAGAGAATTTAACAAAGCTAGCGGACATCGAAGGCTATGATTCTTCTAACCGCGAAATGGCGATGCAAACTGTAATGCGCCATGAAGGTCTTGTAACAGGCATTATTTATCAGGATACAGAAACAACTTCTTATCAAGATAAAATTAAAGGCTATTCAGAGCTGCCATTAACTGATATCGATATTAGCTTATCGGAAGATCAATTCGATCAACTAATTAAAGAATTCATGTAAATATAAAAATTTAGAGCTATACAGGCTGTTATTTCAGCTTGTATAGCTCTTTTTATTTTGGAGTGGTGAGAGGGTGACGAATAATTGTGGTTGAGTGGCGATTAAGTTGAGCGAGTTGACGATTATCTGGTTGAAGGTGGCGGATATCGGTGATCAAGTGGCGAATAAGGGAGGCGGGGTGACGATTATGTTGAGTGACTTGACGATTATCTGATTGAAGGTGACGAATAAGTGACCCATGGTGGTGAATATCACATATCAATAATCCAATAAACTTCTTCACAATATTTTTTATGGGAATTTCTAATTATTTTTATACGAATATTTTTCTAAACACTCCTATAAAGTAATTTATAATTTTAAATAGTATGCTTTTTTATTTATAACATGCTACTTTTTTGATATTTAACAAAAAAACATAAAAATGTGAAATTTAATAATTATTTTCAGAAAAGTAGTGAAATTCAACAAAATACCTGTTATATTTAATCAATAAGATATATTACTGAGTGATATGTTAAATTATCCCATATGTTAAATTACCTAATATTTGGTAATTTATATTAAAATTTTTTTGGGATAACTTCTTTTATTAAGTCGCCCGTTATAGTACAATAGCATTAATTATTTTATAAAAGCTGTAAAAATATTGGGTTTTTATGCTTTTGTTACTGTGGTAGAAAACAATCATCTACAGTAAAAATTAGCTATTTTAATAATTGGGGAAACTGCTGTAAAAAATAGATAAAACACAGCTAGAATAATACATTTTAGGGGGATGGATTTTATGAACAGTCAAATTCAACTTATGGTACCTGAGTGGTTTGTCCAAGATGAGCTGCATATTGTGGATACAATCATTAGTAAAGCTTCTGGCACATCGGGTATTGTGATTGCGGGAGAAAACTTCGATGCTTCCAAGCAGTACAATCCAATTGTACGTCTTTACACAATTCGTTTAGTTGATGATCAATATGAATTAGCCAAGGAACTTGAATCATTCCAATTTAAAACAGTAGAAGAGGCAGAATTATTTTGCTCAAAGCTACCTGAACTAAATGCCATTGATTTGATTATGCTTATGAATAAAGAAGAGCCTGTGCTTTCCATGCAATAGGTTGTAAAGCTTTGTTGGATGATATTTCATTTAACAAAGCTTTTTTTGTCGTTTCTTTCTGAGTGCCTCTATTTGTATTTTAATGTAGAAAGGCTACAATAAAGGAGAATAACAATATTAAGGAAGTGATTTAAATGGCTAGAGGTGTATATATTCACATTCCTTTCTGTCATCAGATTTGTAACTACTGTGATTTTAATAAAGTATTTTTTAAAAATCAGCCAGTGGATGAGTATATTGAAGCACTAGGACGTGAAATGGCAATGACGGTTGCCAAAACTCCTGAAGCTTTTACTAATATAGAAACAATTTTTCTCGGTGGAGGCACACCTACTGCATTATCCGCACAGCAAATTGAGAAATTATTACAGCTAATAACGAAACATATTCCGATGTCATCCGTAAAAGAATTTAGTAGTGAAGCGAATCCGGATGAACTCACTATCGAGAAGTTACAGGCGCTTTACAATGGCGGTGTAAACCGCTTAAGTATGGGCGTGCAGTCATTTGATCAATCCCTTCTAACGAAGATTGGTCGCACACATTCTAATGAGCATGTGTACGAAACGATTCAAAACGCAAAAAACGTCGGCTTTGAGAATATTAGCATTGATTTAATGTATGGATTGCCTGGTCAAACGATGGAGCAGTGGCAAGATACACTGGAAAAAGCATTGGCATTAAAGCTTCCCCATTATTCAGCCTATTCGTTAATTGTCGAGCCGAAAACGATTTTCTACATTCAATATGCGAAAGGGAAATTGGTTTTGCCGACTGAAGATCTTGAAGCGAGTATGTACGGTGTTTTAATGGATAAGATGGAAGCGCACGGACTGCAGCAGTATGAGATTAGCAATTTTGCGCATGAAGGCTATACATCTACACATAATAAAATTTATTGGGATAATGATGAGTATGCAGGCTTTGGTGCAGGCGCTCACGGTTATTTAAACGGTATTCGCTATTCAAATGTCGCACCGATAAAAAAATATATCGAAATCGTTATGGAAGAAAAGCTTCCGCTATTGCACGAGCATGAAGTGACAGTTGAGGAAAAGCTGGAAGAGCAAATGTTTTTAGGGCTAAGAAAAACGGCCGGTGTCACACATGAAGAATTTGAAATGAAATTTAATCAATCAATGGAGGATCTTTATAAGGAAACGATTTCACGTTTACTAGAGGAACAATTGATTGAATTTGATACAAAAGGCATTCGCTTAACTAGAAAAGGCCGATTTATAGGCAATGAAGTTTTTCAACGCTTTTTAGTAGGGGAATAAATTTAAGTAAAGGTGCTGTTCGATGTAAATCCTACTGCGCGTAAAATGGACACAAAAAGAATATTAAAAATTTCGGACGAATTCATTGACATCATTTTAGAGATTTGCTAATTTATATAATATATTAGCACTCCTCTTAATCGAGTGCTAACAGAGGTGAAGAGATGTTAACAAATCGGCAGTTACAAATATTGCAAGCAATCGTAGATGACTTTGTGATGTCTGCTCAGCCTGTTGGTTCGCGTCAACTATCGAAAAAAGAAGGTATTACGTACAGTGCAGCTACGATACGTAATGAGATGGCTGATTTAGAGGAATTAGGCTATTTAGAAAAAACGCATACTTCTTCAGGGAGAGTGCCATCCGAAAAAGGTTATCGCTTTTATGTTGACCATTTACTTAAGCCTCAAGTCATTTCGACTGGCGAAGTAGCACAAATACACTCGCTCTTTGAAAAGCAAATTGTTGAGGCGGAGCAAATTATTAAAGAATCGGCGAATATCTTGTCGGAGTTAACGACGTATACGACGATATTGCTCGGTCCGGATGTGCAGAAGCACCGTGTAAAGAAATTCCAGATCGTTCCTTTAACAGAGGAAACGGCAGTGGCTATTATTGTAACGGATAACGGTCATGTAGAAAATCGTACTTTAACGTTACCAACGGGTTTTAGCCCGCATGATATTGAAAAAATGGTAAATATTCTGAATGACCGATTAGTAGGTGTACCATTATATGACCTTCCAACAAAGCTTCAAACAGAGGCAGTGTCGGTATTGAAATCTCATATAAACGCATCGGAATCAATCATTCGGTCTTTATTGTCCATAACTACCCACCCAAATGAAAGTAAACTTTATTATGGCGGGAAATCGAATATGTTAAACCAGCCTGAATTCCATGACATAGCCAAAATGAGAATGCTGATGGACTTATTTGATAAAGAAAATCAAGTTCAAACGCTGTTTAATCAGGGCAATCATGGTATTCAAATTCGAATAGGTTCAGAAAACAATCATTTAGCGATGGAAAACTGCAGTGTCATTACCGCTTCCTTTTTAGTCGGTGAGGAACAGCAAGGCGCTATCGCAATTATCGGACCAACGCGAATGGATTATAGACGGGTTGTGACATTATTAGATGTTATGACAAACAGTCTTTCCCAAGCGTTTTTCGATAAGAAACAGTAACGCAGCGGCGTAACTTAATAAATGGTTGATATACGAGGAGGAAGAGAATTGTCTGAAACAACAAAAACAAATGAAGAGTTGAAGCAAGAAGAAACTGCTGAGCAAGAAGAAGTAGTAGAAACAGCTGAAACTGAAGAAACAGTATTAGATGAAAAAGAACAAAAAATTGCTGAATTAGAAGCGAAATTAGCAGAGGAAGATGCACGTTACCTACGTTTACGCGCGGATTATGATAATTTATCTCGCCGTAGTCGTCTAGATCGTGAATCTGCTGAAAAATACCGTGCGCAAAGTTTATTAACTGAACTATTGCCGGCATTAGATAACTTAGATCGCGCACTTCAAGTAGAAGTGACATCTGAAGAAGCGACTTCTTTATATAAAGGTGTAGAAATGGTATATGGTCAATTGTTAGCCGCAATGGAAAAAGAAGGTTTAGCAATTATTCCAGCAGAAGGCGAAACTTTTGATCCGAACTTCCATCAGGCAGTAATGCAGGAACAGGATAGTGAGAAGGAATCGGGTATCGTTTTACGCGAGTTGCAAAAAGGTTATAAACTTAAAGACCGTGTTCTAAGACCTTCAATGGTATCAGTAAACGAGTAATTCAGTACTTTTTAGTGCTAGTTATATAAAATGGCTGTCAAGCTTGGTTGGACAGTAATTGTTAAATAAACACATACATTCTGTTTTTTAATATTAGGAGGAAAATTAAATTATGAGCAAAATTATCGGTATTGACTTAGGAACAACAAACTCTTGTGTATCTGTATTAGAAGGCGGCGAGCCAAAAGTAATTCCAAATCCAGAAGGTAACCGTACATCTCCATCTGTAGTAGCATTTAAAAACGGTGAAAAACAAGTGGGTGAAGTTGCTAAGCGTCAAGCGGTAACAAATCCGAATACAATCATTTCTATTAAATCTAAAATGGGTACTAACGAGAAAGTTAAAGTGGATGATCAAGAGTACACACCTCAAGAAGTATCTGCAATGATTTTACAATACTTAAAAGGCTATGCTGAAGACTACTTAGGTGAAAAAGTAACGAAAGCGGTTATTACTGTTCCTGCTTACTTTAACGATGCACAACGTCAAGCAACTAAAGACGCTGGTAAAATCGCTGGTTTAGAAGTAGAGCGTATTATTAACGAACCAACTGCTGCAGCATTAGCTTACGGTTTAGATCAACAAGATGTTGACCAAAAAATCCTTGTATTCGACTTAGGTGGCGGTACATTTGACGTATCAATCCTTGAATTAGCTGACGGCGTATTCGAAGTATTAGCAACAGCAGGTGACAACAAACTTGGTGGTGACGACTTCGACGACAAAATCATTGCTTACTTAGTAGAAGAGTTCAAAAAAGAAAATGCAGTAGACTTATCAAAAGATAAAATGGCAATGCAACGTTTAAAAGATGCAGCTGAAAAAGCGAAAAAAGACTTATCAGGTGTAACTTCTACTCAAATTTCATTACCATTCATTACTGCTGGTGCTGATGGTCCACTTCACTTAGAAGTATCATTATCACGTGCGAAATTCGATGATTTAACAAAAGACTTAGTAGAGCGTACAATCGTTCCTACTCGTCAAGCATTATCAGATGCAGGTCTTTCTGCTTCAGAATTAGATAAAGTAATTTTAGTTGGTGGTTCTACTCGTATTCCTGCAGTAGTTGAAGCAATTAAAAAAGCAACAGGTCATGAGCCACACAAAGGCGTTAACCCTGACGAAGTAGTAGCAATGGGTGCTGCTGTACAAGGTGGCGTATTAGCTGGTGACGTACAAGGCGTATTATTATTAGACGTAACACCATTATCATTAGGTATCGAAACAATGGGTGGCGTTATGACGAAATTAATCGATCGTAACACAACAATCCCAACATCTAAATCTCAAGTATTCTCAACAGCTGCAGATAACCAACCAGCAGTAGACATTCACGTATTACAAGGTGAGCGTTCAATGGCTGCAGACAACAAAACATTAGGTCGCTTCCAATTATCTGATATTCCACCAGCACCACGTGGTATTCCACAAATCGAAGTAACATTCGATATTGATGCAAACGGTATCGTATCAGTTAAAGCGAAAGACTTAGGTACACAAAAAGAACAAACAATCGTGATCCAATCTGATTCAGGTTTATCTGAAGAAGAAATCGAGCGTATGGTTAAAGATGCAGAAGCAAACGCTGAAGCAGATGCTAAACGTAAAGAAGAAGCAGATCTTCGCAACGAAGCTGACCAATTAGTGTTCCAAGTTGATAAAACAGTTACAGATTTAGGTGAGCAAATTACAGAAGACGAAAAGAAATCTGTTGAAGATGCACGCGATGAGTTAAAAGCTGCTTTAGAAAAAGGCGAAATCGATGGTATTAAAGAATCTAAAGAAAAATTAGAAGGCGTATTACAGCCATTAGTTATGAAAGTATACGAGCAAGCGGCAGCAGCTGCACAAGCACAAGGCGGAGCTGAAGGCTTTGATGGCGCTGCAGATGCAGGCAAAAAAGATGACGGTGTAGTAGACGCTGACTTTGAAGAAGTAAAAGACGATAAAGACAATAAATAATCGTTAACACAATTTCGCTAAAGTGAGATTGATAAAACTTAAAAGCCAAAGACCGCTCGCGGCTTTGGCTTTTAAGTTTGTTGATGAGCTAGCGGAAATGGATGGGTGCTTAACCGTTTTGAAATTGAAAGAGAAAAATAGACGGAGAAATTCCGGTTATTTTAAAAAAATAATGAAAAATGCCAAAAATAAACGGAGAAATTCCGTCTATTAACTTAAAAAGCAGGAAAATAACGTTTTTTTTAATGAATAAGCGGAAAACGTCCCTCTATTTACACTTAAAATGAGGGGCATTAGTTAAATAAGCGGAAATCCTCCGCTTATTTCGTGTGAGACTCCCATGCTACCGTGTAAATGGCAAGCACGGAACTTAAATAGACGGAGAAATTCCGGTTATTTTAAAAAAATCGTGAAAAATGCCAAAAATAAGCGGAGAAATTCCGTCTATTAACGTAAAAAGCATGAAAATCACTGGTTTTTTAATGAATAAGCGGAAAACTTCCCCTTATTTACAATTAAAAAGAGGATCATCAGTTAAATAAGCGGAAATCCTCCGCTTATTTCGTCTGAGTGAGACATCTGTGCCATTAAAGTGCAGAACTTACACGAAGGTGAGCGATTCACGACGCCTAAGAAGAAGGAACAAAAGCTAAGAACGCCACGTCCTGTAACAATGACTTTGTAACCAACATCGTGTTGGCCTCGTGCCCGTGGAAAGCTTTCTATCGGTTATGGAAAGCACTAGAAACCATAAAATAACACCCACTATTTATTTGATATAAAAAGTAGGATAGCAAAAGGTATACATCATTTTTTCAACATGCTAAAATAGACGTTATGTAAAAAGAGCGGAGAGTGAACAATGAGTAAGCGTGATTACTATGAAGTGCTTGGCCTAAGTAAAGGTGCAAGTAAAGATGAAATAAAAAAAGCATACCGAAAATTATCAAAACAGTATCACCCTGATTTAAACAAAGAAGAGGGGGCAGACGTAAAGTTCAAAGAAGTAGCTGAAGCATATGAAGTGCTATCTGACGATCAAAAACGTGCCCGCTATGATCAGTTTGGTCACGAAGATCCGAATGCGGGCTTTGGCGGCGGTGGCTTCAATGGCGGCGGCGGATTTGGCGGCTTCGAGGATATTTTCAGTTCATTCTTTGGTGGCGGTCGACGCCAAGATCCGAACGCACCACGTAAAGGTGACGATCTGCAATTCCGTATGAATATTACATTTGAAGAGGCAGTATTCGGGAAAGAAACAGAAATCGAAATTCCGAAAGAAGAAACGTGCGATACTTGTCACGGATCAGGTGCGAAACCAGGAACTCAGCCTCAAACATGTTCACAATGTAATGGTGCAGGTCAAATTAATCAAGCGGTTGATACACCGTTTGGCCGTATGGTAAACAAACGCTCATGTCCAAGTTGCCGTGGTCAAGGGAAAATTATCGTGGATAAATGTACACCATGTCGAGGTACAGGTAGCATCACGAAAAAGAAAAAAATCAAAATTACAATCCCGGCTGGTGTTGATGATGGTCAACAACTACGTGTAGCAGGTCAAGGTGAAGAAGGCTATAACAATGGTCCAGCGGGAGATTTATACATTATCTTTGCTGTACGTAAGCACGAACATTTTGAACGTGATGGCGACGATATTTTATATGAACTAAACTTAACATTCCCACAAGCTTCATTAGGTGATGAAATAGAAGTACCGACGATCCATGGTAAAGTGAAGTTGAAAATTCCAGCAGGTACTCAATCAGGAGCGCAATTCCGCCTAAAAGACAAAGGTGTAAAAAATGTACACGGCTATGGTATGGGTAACCAATACGTCATCGTAAAAGTTGTCACACCTACTAAATTAACAGAAAAACAAAAGCAACTATTAAGAGAGTTTGCAGAAATCAGTGGTGACATTCCGGAAGAACAAGGTAGTTCACTATTTGATAAAATCAAAAAAAAAATTAAGGGCGACTAAGGAGTGTATTGCAAGTGAAATGGACAGAACTTTCGATTTTAACGACGCATGAGGCCGTTGATGCAGTGACGAACATTTTGCATGAAGCTGGTGCAAGTGGTGTAGTAATTGAAGATTCAAAGGAATTAGATAAGGAAAGAATCGATAAATTTGGTGAGATTTATGCGCTGAATCCAGAAGACTTCCCAAAAACAGGTGTCATTGTAAAAGCATATTTATCAGCTTCAAGCTTTTTGGCGGAGACAATCGAAGAAATTAAGCTTGCAATTGCAAACCTTGTAAACTTTGATATAAATATTGGTGAAAATATTTTAACGCTTTGTGAAGTGGATGAGGAAGATTGGTCAACAGCATGGAAACAATATTACCATCCTGTTAAAATCTCTGAGCGCTTTACAATCGTACCGACTTGGGAAGATTATAAACCAGTTTCAACGGACGAATTGATTATTGAACTAGATCCTGGCATGGCGTTTGGTACAGGGACACACCCAACTACTGTTATGTGTCTGCAAGCGCTTGAAAAAGTTGTACAGCAAGGTCATACAGTTGTCGATGTTGGAACAGGATCAGGTGTCCTGTCGATCGGGGCTGCGATGCTTGGAGCGGAAAAAGTGCATGCACTAGATTTGGATGAGGTAGCTGTTAGAGCGGCACGTGAAAATGTGGAATTAAATAAAATGGATGCTATTGTTGAAGTATTCCACGGCAACTTATTGGATACCGTTAAGGAGCCTGCCGATATTGTAGTGGCGAATATTTTAGCGGAAATCATTATGTCATTTACTGATGATGCATTTTCAATTGTGAAACCTGGTGGACTTTATGTTACTTCAGGAATCATTGGTGCTAAAAAAGATGAAGTAAAAGAAGCGTTGGAAAAATCCGGCTTCGAAATTGAAGAAGTTCTAATGATGGAAGACTGGGTAGCGATTATTTCGCGCCGTCCTTAATTAAATTTCTAGAACAACAGCTGTTTTGTGCAGCTGTTGTTTTTGTATAACAAGGAGTGAATACGATGCAACGGTATTTTATTGAATCAGCCGGAAATGATGAAAATGAATTTATTGTAACGGGTGAAAATGCACGTCACATTAGTAAAGTCATGAGGATGACAGTAGGGGAAGAAATCATCATTGTCCATGAGAATGTAGCGAATATATGTGAAATTGTGGAGATCGATCAGGATATACGCGTTAAAAAGACTGGACAAACTATCCCCTCACCGGAAATGCCTATAAAGGTGGATATCGCATGTGGGTTGCCAAAAGGAGATAAACTGGAGCTTATTGCACAAAAGGCAACGGAACTAGGGATGTATGCAATGATTCCATTTGCGGCGGAGCGTTCTATTGTGAAATGGGATGCGAAAAAAGCGAAAAAAAACCAAGAACGCCTGCAAAAAATTGCGCAGGAGGCTGCGGAGCAATCACACCGTACCCATATACCGCAAGTGGAAGAGCCAATAAGCTTTAAACAGCTTATACAAAAGTTCGCTAACTACGATGCGATTTTTATTGCGGATGAAGAAGATGCTAAATTGGAAAACCGGACGAGCTTTAAGCAAAAGCTACAATCACTTATTACAGATAAGGAATTACGCATTCTATGTATTTTTGGTCCGGAAGGTGGAATTTCCCGCAATGAATCAAAGGTACTGATTGAAGCGGGTGCCCAAACAATGTCACTCGGCCCTCGTATATTGCGAACAGAAACAGCGCCATTATATGCTTTGTCAGCCATTTCTTACGAATTTGAATAAAAAAAGGGATTGATTTGAAAGGTAACTTTCGAATCAATCCCTTTTTTGTATGAATGAATTAGTCCTATTTGATTAATTTTATCTCAAATTCGAAATTTCCACTTGTATAATCACATGTATTAATTGTACAATGTTTGTATAACATTTGTAGCCTTTTTAAAGGTGATGGATATATTAATAACAGTCTAACGTGAAATATCATGCTATAAGTCGTTATTTTAACGATTAATATTCAAATAAAGTAATAGGGCAATGAAGAAAGTTGCTAACGTTGTACAACATTTAATTATTTATTTTAATCATTGTCCAATGCTTGGGATAAAAGGAGGCAGTAGAGATGAAAAAAATTGCGGTAGTAGGTGCTGGACCTGGTGGATTAGCGGTAGCGATGTTAATGGCACATAAAGGCTATGACGTAACAATTTATGAGAAACAGGACTATGTAGGTGGGCGTACAAGTGAAATTAAACTTGGTGAATATAAGTTCGATATGGGACCTACATTTTTGAACATGCTTTACATTGCGGAGGAAATTTTCGAGTTAACGGGACGGAGTATAAACGATTATGTAGATTTAATTGATTTAAATCCTATGTATCAGTTGATTTTCCATGATAAAAAGATCAATATGACGCGTGATGCAAACGAAATGATTCGTCAAATCGATGAACTTTTCCCAGGAAATGAAGGCAGCTATGAACGTTATATGGAGCGTACTCAAAAGAAATTGGAAGTTCTCGCACCTGTTTTACAAGCTCCTATGAATCGAATGACAGATTTATTGAATCCGAAAGTGCTAAAAGCTGCTGGGGAATTAGAAATCGGCAACTCGCTTGTAGATACATTGTCGAAGTTCTATAAAGATGAAGATTTACAGCTAGCCTTTACATTCCAGGCGAAATATTTGGGGATGTCTCCGTGGGAAAGCCCGGGTGCCTTTTCGATCCTATCGTATATAGAGCATGCATTCGGTGTTTATCATATTAAAGGCGGTATCAATAAATTAACGGATGCGATGGCCAAAGTCGTGAAGGAATTGGGCGGGAAAATTCAACTGAATAGCGGTGTAAAAAAACTGAAAGTAAATGGTAAAACGGTGACAGGTTTAGTGCTTGAGGATGGTCAAGAAATTATTGCAGATGAAGTAATTATAAACGGTGATTTTGCCAATGCCATGACTAAATTAGTAGAGCCAGGTGTATTAAAAAAATATACGCCTGAAAAATTGGAGAAAAAGCAATATTCTTGTTCGACGTTTATGCTGTATTTAGGTGTAAATAAACGTTTTGATCTTCCGCATCATACAATTTGGTTTGCAAAAGACTATCGTAAAAATGTTGAGGAAATTACGAAAACAAAGCTATTGTCTGAAGATCCTTCCATCTATATTCAAAATGCTGTTGTTACAGACGATACAGTAGCACCAGATGGGAAGTCGACACTTTATATTTTAGTACCGGTACCGAACAATACAAGTGGAATTGACTGGTCACAAATAACTGCCCCATTCAAAGATTTAATTTTGAATATGGTATCGGATAAATTAGGGATTACAGATATTAGAGAATATATCGAAGAAGAGCGTATCATTTCACCGGAAGATTGGGAACGAGACATTCATGTGTATAAAGGGGCAACATTCAATTTGGGGCACCAATTATCGCAAATGCTTGTATTCCGTCCGCGCAATAAATTCGAAGAGCTTGACCATTGTTGGCTAGTAGGTGGGGGTACGCACCCGGGAAGTGGCTTGCCGATTATTTTGGAGTCTGCCCGTATTACAGCCAATGGAATATTGAAGGAACATAAACAGCCGCTTCATCCAGTTAAACCATTACCGAAAGTTGAACACTATAAACCGGTACGTAAGGATAAGGATCTCGCGCATCAGCCTGCAGCAATCCATATGAACTAATAATCGTATTTTTGGAACTTTTAATTGTGTAATACGTATAACGATATATGCAATTAAAGGAGGCGCTAAAATGTTTAAAAAATTTGCTTCAGATGCTTTAGGCTTATCTGATATTGGTGTAGTTATTTCAAGAGAAGATTTTGACAAGACAGATGCAGATGATTTTATTTTTAATGAAATGGATGAAAAAATCTATTTTCTTATTAAAACGAAAGCTGACGAATATTGCTTTACAAACTATGCATTAATCCACGTTGACGGTGCCAATGCCATTAGTAAAAAGCGGATGCTTCGTCGTTATGACTATGAGTATTTCACTATTGATGAAGTATTGCTTGAAACTGCGGGTACAATTGATTTAGACGTAGAAATTAAATTTGTTATCGGCAATGTTCCGTTAAGCATTGATATCCATAAAAAGTATTTAACTGAAATTAAAGATTTGTATAAGGCGCTTCATGCCATCTCATTGGAACAAAAAGCGAATTCCTTCAGTATGGATGCGGCAAAACAGAGCTTGAATTTGGCAGCCTCTTCACTTGGACGTACAGGTGCTGATGGAGTTTCTCCGGCAGAGGCATTTAAAGAAATCACGTCATTTTCACACAGCTGGCTCATCGATCAAAAGAAAACATTTGTGAAGAAAGATTTTGGAGATGTTTTCGAAAAATATATTAATAATTAATTAAAAGTAGAAGCGTGCGGTATTCAAGACTGCGCGCTTCTATTTTTTTGTGGAATTTATAGGCTGAGTAATGTAGAAAGATTTCCAATAAAATTGCACTATACTACCGCTTGCGAGGCCCACTTTTCAGTGTCCTTCTAAAATAAGGGAAGATTTTACCGTTATTTAAATGATATAGCTCCTTTTAGGATAAATAAGGGAACGTTTTACCATTATTTTAAATATAATCGTGAAATTTTATGCTTTTTAGGTCAATAAAGGAAATCCATTCCCTTATTTTCACTGTTCTTAAATTTATTTGCGAAATAGCGGAAATTCCTTCCTCTATATATCTCTTTACGAATTTAATCTGCAAATGCTTTGTGGTCTCGCCACCCAAAACTATCCTACAAAGGACGCGAGCTTCCACAAGTTTTCCACATAGCCGACCGATCAATTAAGAAAAATTTGATTACAATCTTCCCTATATTCCCCGAAGATCCATTTTTATCTTTATCTTTATAATTTTAGGGTAATAGAAAACTAATAGAAGTTCTCCTACAAGAATTTTTACGAATTGGGGTGACATAAAGATGCTTAACCAAACAACAAGTAGATTTAGCAATTCAGTTGAAAATTTTCAGTTTTTGAACCAACTTTATAAGTTACAGCTTGTTTATGTAAAGAAAAAGAGAATTCACTTTTCAATCGTTTACATTAAATATTCGCAAGAGGCGTCTGTTAGTTATGAAGAGTTTATTCAAGTGTTAAAGAGCCAGTTACGTTCTTCGGACTTTGCCTTTGCACATAAATCAGAAAATTTTGTAATATTACTACTGGCGATTAGTAAAGTTAACGAAACCAAAGCGCTTTTAGGACGGATACAAACGAAACTGCAGCCATTTAATATGCCGCTCGTTTCGGTTATTGCTGAAATCGCTAATTCTCTTCACGCCCTTGAGGAAGTGCTGGGAATTATGGAGGAAACGGTGATGAGGTTGGAGTTTCACCATTCACAATCAATCGTTTTATCGAACTTTTTAGAGAAAGAAAGCGTAATAGTTAAAGTAAGTATTATAGATAATGACTTAATCACCCAGTCGATTTTTTCGAATCTGTTTCATAATATTGAGACAGAGCATAGAGAATTGGAAATTAGGAAATTTAATGATGGGCAGGATTTTATAGAATCCGACTGGTACCAGAGCAGTCATAGCCATATTGTCGTTTTAAATGATATTCTCCCTAGAAAAAATGGTTTTGAAGTGTTGCATTATTTACGCGGATTACCGAATGAACAGAAGTACTTAATTGTTTTTATCTCTACTCGCAATTCGGAAGACTCACAGCTTTATAGCTTTGAAAATGGTGCAGACGCTTACTTTGTTCGTCCTTTTAACTTAAAGATTTTTGAAATACAAATGAAAAACTATTTGAGCAGGCCACGGAAATGATGACTACTCAATTTTTATATGGGGCGATATTAATAGGCGTATCAATGCTGTTGGTTGTTTTTTTTATATTTATTTATTTGGTTTTTAAAGGGATAAAAAGAAATCGTATTAATGCGAAAATTCAAGAGTACGTAGAGCAAAACGAGAGGGAATGGTACAATTTTTTGATTCACAATGAACCGTTTGCCCGACAAACATTGAACAAGGTTTCGATGATGGCAATAGATCACATTTTTGTTTCGTATATGACGACGTTTAGTAATGAGGATATTCAACGAAGAGTGTCCGAATATGCTTGTTTGAATATGAAAAAGTATTATATAAAACAACTGAAGAGCCGTGACAAGTCAGTTCGTATTAACGTATTGCAGCGTTCATTAATGCTGGAACTGGATTTTCTCGTACCAATAATTGAGAGGCATTTAAGAAAGCCACGGTATTATGAAACCGAGGAATATATACTGATGCTACAGGTTGTCGCGAAATTTAATCGGAATTTATTTTTTGCACATATATATAAGCCGAGAGTGCCTTTTGATGATTATGAATACAAAATTTTATTATCATATATCGACGAGAACTATATTGATTATTTTAAAAACCATTTTGAAACTTTGCCCTACGAAATAAAATTGGCGTTACTTGATTTTTTAAGCTACAGCACAAATTTAAGTAAAGCCTACTTATCTTTTTATGAGCAATTATTATGCTCGGAGCATCTGGAAATTCGAGTCAAGGTACTGAAGGCAATTACTTCTTTTGGAATGATTTCTCATTTAAAACCGTATGAAAGCTTCGTTAATTCTCCTGATTGGGAAGAGCGGTTTATGATGGCTAAAATTTTACGGTTTGTAACGGAAGAGCAATCCTATGATTATTTGCAGCGGTTAATGGCCGATTCAAATTGGAGGGTACGGAAACAGGCAGCACTATCCTTATTGAAAATGCCGGGAGGGAAAGTAATTTTACAGCAAATAGTCGGGCGCAAAAAGGATTTGTATGCAGTGGAAATGGCGAAGGAAGTCATGAAGTTAGGGTGATGTTAAATGAATACAGATAAAGTATTTTACTGGTTTAATGAGGTGTTTTTTTCGTTAATTTTTCTGTATATGATTATTGTCATTACGGTATATTCGTTAATGTTAATATTTGCATTTTTCCAGTTAAAGAAAGACAGAAAGCTAGATAAGCTGCTTCTAGATAGAGTAAATTTAAAGGCAGTTTATTCAAAACCTGTATCAATTATTGTCCCTGCCTATAATGAAGAGATAGGGATTATCAATACGATTCAATCGCTAATTACTCTTGAATATCCGCAATACGAAATCATAGTAGTAAATGATGGCTCAAAAGATGAAACATTACAAACAGTTATCGATGTTTTTAAAATGGAGCCGATATTCCAGACCGTTCAGCAACAATTGCCTGCTAAAGAAATCCGGGGCATTTACCGTTCGACACTTCATTTCAATATTGTTTTAGTGGATAAGGAGAATGGCGGGAAGGCGGATGCGTTGAATGCAGGGATTAATGTATCCCAGTATCCATATTTTTGCTCCATTGATGGGGATTCTATTTTATCATCGAAATCCCTTCTGAAAGTAATGAAACCAATCATCGCATCAAACGGAAGAGTTATTGCTGCAGGTGGAAGTGTACGCATTGCCAACGGATAGGATATTCAGTCAGGAAGTGTATTAAAGTCTGTTGTACCGAACAATCCGGTTGTGATCATGCAGATTATTGAGTATTTAAGAGCTTTCTATATGGGAAGAATTGCACTTAGCCGGTTTAATTTATTGCTGATTATTTCAGGTGCCTTCAGTGTATTTTCAAAAGAGTATACCGTGAAAGTCGGAGGTTACAATAAAAATACGATTGGTGAAGATATGGAACTTGTCGTCCGAATGCACAGCTATTTACTGCGCCATAACATACAGAAAACAATTGAATTTATACCGGATCCGGTGTGCTGGACAGAGGCACCGAATAATTTAAAAGATTTAAAAACACAGCGTAGACGTTGGCACCAAGGTCTACTAAGCAGTCTCACACTTAACAGAGGTATGCTGCTTAACCCTAAATATAAGCGAATTGGTCTTATTTCCGTGCCTTATTTTGTATTTATTGAATTGATTGGACCAATTATCGAACTGCTAGGCTATTTGTATGTCATCCTTTCTTTCACAGTCGGAGATATTTATTTGGAATCAGCAGTCACATTATTTGTCCTGTTTTTAATTTACAGTACGGTTATCTCTATGTTTTCTATTTTGCTGGAGGCGTGGAGTATGAGTACTTATCCACGCATACGGGATACATTGAAGCTTCTCTTATATTCTTTATCGGAAGTTTTCTGGTTCCGTCCGCTAATGGTTATTTTCCGCCTTCAGGGATTTTGGTATTTCATACGGGGCAAAAATGACTGGGGAAGCTTAAAGCGCTCCGGGTTACAAAAGTAGTCAATATTATAATTAAAGAGTAGTTATCATGTAAAAAGACTTTTAAGATGAAATCCACGTTTTAAAAGTCTTTTTCTATGGGCAAATTATAAAACATGAAGGTTAAAAAGATAGGCTTTACATAGCGTTTTGTGCTATTATAAAACACGTTGATATTTTATCTGCATTTAGCTAATTAAAAACTATGCCACTGGCAAATTGATAAGTGAAACCTTGAAAGGATGATATAAATTATGAGTTACGAACGTACGAAAACCGTATCTCTACATACATTAGGGTGTAAAGTAAACCACTATGAAACAGAAGCCATTTGGCAATTATTTAAAGATCAGGGATATGAGCGTACGGAGTTTGATCATCAGGCGGACGTTTATGTTATTAATACATGTACTGTAACGAATACTGGGGATAAAAAGTCCCGTCAAGTTATCCGCCGTGCAATACGCCAAAATCCGGATGCGGTAATTTGTGTTACAGGCTGTTATGCACAAACATCACCGGCTGAGATTATGGCCATTCCAGGTGTTGATATTGTCGTAGGTACACAGGACCGCGATAAAATGCTTGGCTATATCGAGCAATACCGTAATGAACGTCAACCAATTAATGCTGTACGTAATATTATGAAAAACCGTGTGTATGAAGAATTGGATGTACCGGCATTTACGGACCGTACACGTGCATCGCTGAAAATTCAGGAAGGCTGTAACAACTTCTGTACGTTCTGTATTATTCCTTGGGCGCGCGGCTTAATGCGTTCACGTGATCCGGAAGAAGTTATTCGCCAGGCACAGCAGCTTGTAGATGCAGGTTATTTAGAAATCGTCCTAACAGGTATTCACACAGGTGGATACGGACAAGACTTCAAAGACTATAACCTAGCACAGCTGTTACGTGACTTGGAAGCGCAAGTTAAAGGCTTGAAACGTTTACGTATTTCTTCTATTGAAGCATCTCAACTAACGGATGAAGTAATTGAAGTACTACAAAACTCTGAGATTGTAGTAAACCATTTACACATTCCGATTCAATCGGGTTCTGATACAGTATTAAAACGTATGCGTCGTAAATATACGATGGAATTTTTCGCGGAGCGTCTTGAGAAGCTGAAAGTTGCGTTACCTGATTTAGCTGTTACTTCTGACGTAATCGTAGGATTCCCAGGCGAAACGGAAGAAGAGTTTATGGAAACATTTAATTTCATTCGCGACCATAAATTTTCTGAACTTCACGTATTCCCTTACTCACAGCGTACAGGCACACCTGCTGCGAGAATGGACGACCAAGTGGATGAGGAAATTAAAAACGAACGCGTTCACCGCCTAATTGCATTAAACGATCAATTGGCAAAAGAATATGCGTCCCGTTTTGAAGGCGAAGTGCTGGAAGTTATTCCTGAAGAGCGCTTCAAAGATGGAGATAATGAAAATCTATATGTTGGCTACACAACAAACTATTTAAAAGTTATTTTTGAAGGCACTGAAGATATGATTGGTCAGCTTGTCAAAGTGAAAGTTACAAAAGCAGGCTACCCATATAACGAAGGTCAATTCGTTCGTGTTTTAGAAGAATTATTAAATTAAATATAAAGGGTTGTATAGAAGTTAAAAACTTTTATGCAACCCTTTTTTATTATATAAAAGTTTTAGTTTCTATTTTCCGGCATATTATATAATACATATCCAAAAGAATTCTTAGTTTTATTGCTATTCGCATATTCTAATAAAAAGAGGGTATTGGTCATTTATGATGGACGGGGGATGGGAAATGGGACAAGAGCAGCTGGCGAAATTATCTATCGTAGAAATACCGGATGGGGTTATTGGGAATATACATCAATTCAAAAATTTCGATCCATCAAGAATTCTGCACTATGAGTTAAAAGAGGACCGTTTATTAATTTACATGGAAGAGTCAGTAAGATTGGAAGCGATCAATGAATTTTCCCGCACAATTGAAGATTTCCGCAATGAGGTCGAGCGGGGAATTAGGCCGGAAGTAGAGGCTTTTGAAGCATTTGAGTACAATGATGATTTATCAGAACTTAAATTTACAGTGAAGCGGGAATTATTTGATCACGACATTCTCGCGGAAATGCTGGAAATTAGCATAGTAGAAGATGCCATTAAATTTCAAATATATAGTCGTAAATCTATCGGTGTACAAGTATATTATCTTGATGACAAGACAAAGCTAGTATTTGAGCAACGGTTTTATCCGGAATCTAGATAAAGAAGGTAGGGCAATTTATATGAAATGGATATGGATGCTTGCTATGTTATTTGTTTTATATGGTTGCACAGAGCAAAAAGAAGTTCAAACCGAATTGGAGCAACCGACTGTAGAAGTAAATATTCCTCCAGAAGTGGCACGGCAATATGGATCATTGAATATTGAATTTAAGGCTACGGAAGTTAAAAAGACGATACAGCCTGATGGGGTTGTCTCGTTACAGATGAATGAGCAGCAGCTTAGTGAAATTGCCCAACAGACGAAGCAATTTCTAGAAGAATATAAAGAGGTTACCGGAAAAGGTTCAGGCGATGGGGTGACTAGTATTACATCAAATGACACGTATTCAGAATGGGAGATTACGTTATCGGACGATTCTCTTATGAAGCAAGAAGCGTTTGATTTAGCGCAGGAACATTTAATAAAAAATATTTTAACTTATCAATTGGCAAACCGGCATCAACCTGAATTGAAAATACGATATGTACTGAGCACAGGCGAACAACTGGAAGAGAAAATTATACGGACGGAATTCGCCTATTCCGACGAATAATTTGATTTGTCTGACAATTTAACTCGAATAAAAAAAATGCTAAACTAGAAGATGTACGGACAACTAAAGAAACATTAAAAGGAGTAATGATACAATGACTCAAAATTATGCGGTAATGATCGATCATACTTTATTAAAAGCTGAATCTACAAAAAAACAGGTACAACAAATTTGTGCAGAAGCGAAGGAATACGGTTTTGCTTCAGTATGTGTAAACCCTACATGGGTAAAGTTCAGTGCAGATCAATTAGCTGGTACAGAAGTTAAAGTATGTACAGTAATCGGTTTCCCATTAGGGGCTACAACTTCAGCAGTAAAAGCTTTTGAAACAAAAGACGCGATTGCCAATGGTGCCGGTGAAATCGACATGGTCATTAATATTGGTGCATTAAAAGATGGAGACTTCGATTTAGTGCGTGACGATATTAAAGCAGTAGTAGACGCTGCAAATGGTACTTTAGTAAAAGTAATCATTGAAACATGTCTTTTAACAGATGAAGAAAAAGTAAAAGCATGTGAATTGGCAGTTGAAGCAGGTGCTGATTTCGTAAAAACTTCTACTGGTTTTTCAACAGGTGGAGCTACGGCGGAAGATATCGCTTTAATGCGTAAAACAGTTGGTCCAGACCTTGGTGTAAAAGCATCTGGCGGAGTTCGCAGCCTTGAAGATATGCAAAAAATGATTGATAATGGAGCTACTCGAATCGGCGCGTCATCTGGTGTTGCTATCATGAATGGTTTAAAATCAGATTCAAATTACTAAATAGATAGTTTTTGTTGACTCTTTTTCAATGATAAGCTATACTACTTTAGTACACATTATCTAAATGTTGATGATTGTATTGACGTGTGTTCGGAGGGAGGGAAAGAGAGATGTCAAAAACTGTCGTTCGCAAAAACGAATCGCTTGAAGATGCTCTTCGTCGCTTCAAACGTACTGTATCAAAATCAGGTACAATTCAGGAAGTTAGAAAGCGCGAGTTCTACGAAAAACCTAGCGTTAAGCGTAAAAAGAAATCAGAAGCTGCACGTAAACGTAAGTGGTAATTTTCCCTGTAAAAACCCTACGTTCATAACACGCAATTTTCAGATTTAACTGAGCAGACAAATGATATAACCCCCAAGCTACTTATGTGGCTTGGGGGTTATTTATTTTATTACAAAAAAAGATTTTTTAATAAAGTCCGTTCTGCTGTGGCATAAACACATTTCTGCGAAAATGAAGATATAAAACATAGCATTTCCGCTCTCCGCCGCCTCGCGATAGCGCAAGCGGCTTGGTTGTATATTTATATTACACTTTATAACGAGGGCAAAATTTTGGGGTTGGTGGGCCTCGCAAACGGCAATAAAGGCAGTGATAAACGTGGCTTTAGCGCTGTCTTGCCGTAGCCCACCAATCAATCAAGTGAAACCTTATTAGAAAATCTTCCCCATGTTATGGTGATGTGCCGAAAAAATAAAAATATCGCGTAGAACTATTACAAAATATAGAGAAAGCCTAACAATCCCGATTTCAACAAAAAGAGTATATGCATGAATAAGATGAGCCTATTTAGTAGAATCTAATTAAATGGGTTCGTTTTTTTATTTACGAATGAGAATATTTTAACCGGAAATAATGATTTTTATTGCAAATTATAGAAAATTATTAATTTTGTGGTTGATTTAGCGTATAATAGTTCGGTGAGGAGCCATTTTGAAAAAGGCGCAGATAAAAGTTAACTTTTTTGAAACCTTTTATCTTTTCATCCGTATACCTACTATACATACAATTTAGCAAAGAGAGGTGAGAATAATGAAACGAACAAAGATCTTTAGTTGGATTTTTCTAATGGTCATGTCATTCGTATTAGTATTTCCTTCTTTAACAGCATTTGCGAATGGTAAAGTATATGAAATATCGGTAAACAATGAAATTGAAAAAGGGTTAGTCGAGCATTTAAAGCGCGGATTTGATGAGGCGAAAAGCAATAATGCGGAGGCAATTATCCTTAATATGCACACACCGGGTGGATTTGTCGCTGCGGCTTCTGAAATTGGCAGGCTAATGGATAATACGGATATACCGATTATCGCCTTCATTAATTCTGATGCGCTGTCGGCAGGTGCGTTCATCGCATTACATGCGGATAAAATTTATATGACGCCAAATGCAACAATGGGGGCAGCGGCGGTTATCGATTCTGCAGGAAATACAGCTGGTGAAAAGGCAGAAAGCGATTGGCTTGCAAAAATGACGTCAGCTGCTGAAAACTCCGGACGGGATCCAAAATTCGCCCAGGCAATGGTCAGAAATGACTTTGATTTACCAGAGTTGAGAGCCCCGAAAGGAAAGCTTCTTACATTGACTGCTGAAGATGCCGAAAAGGTGAATTACTCTGAAGGAACAGTTGCTTCCATTGATGCACTGCTTAAAACACTGCAGCTTGAGGATAGTGAAGTTGTAAAAGTTGAGCAAACATTTGCAGAAAAACTTGCGCGCTTTATTACCAATCCGATAATTGTTCCTATACTGTTGTCGATTGCCAGTATTGGATTAGTAGTAGAGTTGTACTCGCCTGGCTTTGGTCTTGCCGGGTCAATGGGGCTTGCTTCATTAGGTATGTTTTTCTTTGGGCATCTCATTGCAGGATTTGCAGGATATGAAACACTGATCATTTTCGTTATTGGACTGATTTTAGTCATTGCCGAGCTGGTTGTACCAGGTGGCATATTAGGTATCATCGGGGGCGTACTAATTATTGGAAGTTTACTTTTTGCAGGGGAAAGCTTCGCCCATATGGCTTATTCGATTTTAATTGCAATGATAATTGCAGGTATAGGAATGGTGATACTTATGAAATTCTTCGGGAAAAAGTTGCATATGTTTAATCGTCTCGTACTGAGAGATGCTACGTCGACGGAAGAAGGCTATGTTTCAAATACGAACCGAATTGAATTGATAGGCAAAGTAGGTCAATCTATTACACCGTTGCGTCCATCGGGCACAGTTTTGGTTGGTCAAGATCGTCTTGATGTCGTGACACAAGGTGGCTATATTGATGCTGGTAAAACAGTGGAAATAGTGAAAGTAGAAGGCTCGCGTATTGTCGTGAGAGAATTTATTGGAAAAGGTGGAGAAGAAGTATGAGTATGTTTGAAGATGCAGGAACCATTACATTAATTATTGGATTAATTATTGCATTTGTCATCCTAGCAGTATTTTTCACATTTGTTCCAGTCGCACTATGGATTAGTGCACTTGCAGCAGGTGTAAGAGTAAGTATTTTCACATTAATCGGGATGCGTTTACGTCGGGTAATCCCTTCACGTATCGTGAATCCGTTAATTAAAGCACATAAAGCAGGTTTGGACGTAACAATTAACCAACTGGAATCCCACTATTTAGCAGGTGGTAATGTTGACCGCGTAGTAAATGCATTAATCGCGGCACACCGAGCAAATATTGAGTTAACTTTCGAACGTGCAGCAGCGATTGATTTAGCTGGTCGTGACGTTTTAGAAGCAGTACAAATGTCGGTAAACCCTAAAGTTATTGAAACACCATTCATTGCTGGTGTTGCAATGAACGGTATTGAAGTAAAAGCAAAAGCGCGTATTACAGTGCGTGCTAACTTAGATCGCCTAGTCGGTGGTGCTGGTGAAGAGACGATCGTTGCCCGTGTAGGTGAAGGTATCGTATCTACATTAGGTTCTAGTGAATCGCATTCAAAAGTACTAGAAAATCCAGATTTAATCTCTCAAACAGTTCTTTCTAAAGGTTTAGACTCGGGTACAGCTTTCGAAATTCTATCGATTGATATCGCAGACGTTGATATCGGTAAAAACATCGGTGCCGAGCTTCAAATTGAGCAAGCACAAGCAGATAAGAACATTGCACAGGCAAAAGCGGAAGAACGTCGTGCGATGGCCGTTGCAAGTGAGCAGGAAATGATTGCAAAAGTTCAAGAGATGAAAGCGAAAGTAGTAGAAGCAGAGGCAGAAGTTCCTATGGCTCTAGCAGAAGCGCTTCGTTCGGGTAACTTTGGTATCATGGATTATATGAACTATAAAAATGTTCAGGCAGACACATCTATGCGTGATTCTATTTCAAAAGTTTCAAATAACGAGAACCAGGATCCAAAGAATAAATAATCGAGGAAGGGAGTGAGCACTAGATGGAAGGACTTATCATAATGATTATTATATTTGTTGTCAGTTCCTTGTTAGGTAAAGGAAAAGAACAGCAAAAGAAAGAATCAAATCAGATGCCGCCATTTAGCAGTCAACCTGCTCCTCGAAAACAGGAAGTAGAACAAAGAACCGAGCAAAGACGTCCGAAATCTTTAGAGGACTTTGCAAATGAGGTATTTGGTCAGCTTAATGAAAAGGCAAAGCCAGTTGCACAACAAGTGACTCAAGAGCTTCCTAAACAAGTAGCAAAGCCTGTTATAGAGGCAAAGCGAGTTATAACTGATGCACGAACAGACAATCCAAATAGTGCACGTTCATTAAAGGAACGTCCAATCGTTGCAATGGCAAAAAAAGAGGCCGAAGCATTCCAGGTAGTGCCGACTAGTCAGCGTGACTTAATGCAAGCGGTCATTATGACAGAAGTTTTAGGTCCACCGAAGTCAAGAAGAAGATAATTATAGGACTACCTATTACTGCGGAAATTACGTAGAAATAGGTAGTCTTTTTTGAGTTAAACAAGTAACTGGCGGAATATAATTACTATTGAATGTCATAAGAAGTGGGTATATAGATGATGAGAGGGGGAATACAATTGAAAAGTGTATGGTTTAACGTCATGATGATGAGTGTGATATTTTTAGCAGCTTGTGGAAATACTAATGATGAGAGCCTTACAGATGCAGGCGAAACAAATGTTGTTTACGAAAATGATGAGATAATTTCGCATAATCTGGAAGGGGTAACAGTTTCATTAGACTATCAAATTCAAAAGGTAACTAATAGTGAAATGCTAGCACAATCTACCAATTTGCAATCTGGTGATTATCTACTTGAAGTAAGCGGAGAGATTCACAATGAGTTTGAGCAAATGGTTTATTATACACCTCATTTCAATATAGAAACTCCAGATAATGTGAAAATTGAGCAGTTGTCATCCACAGTTGGCGATGAACAGATTTTAGTGAATCCGCAAATGAAAACGAATTTTACCGTTGTTTATTTAATTCCTGAGGAACAATACAATAAAAATGAATCTTTAAATTTACAAGCTCCGGCAGTGTTTAAAGAGCCGGACAGTGAAAGCTCCGGTGATGCACTTGGAGACTCATCAAATTGGGAAATTCCAATTAAATAACTACACATGCCTTCTTTTTCCGTAGCATATAGTGACGTAAAAAGGAGGCTTTTTATTGAGAAAATTATTTCCTGTAAATAATAAATTACAAATCACCTCTTTTATGGATATCCGGTATGACGGGTACTATACGGTAGGAGATGTATCTCCAACTGAATATAACTGTCGTACGAAGGACTTTACTATGCATATTCGTGCCGGTGAGCTGGAAGTTATGCATCTGTTTGAGGAGGGTTTTTTAATTCATTGCAGCAAGCTTGAAAAATTAACGATTGAGCGAATAAAAAAATGAAAAAACCTTATAAAAAGCTTATCACCATTAAAATGAAGCAATCAACAGAAGCCAATACGTTTATTATGCTCCTGAAAAAAAATAATATTCGTATTACCCAATTGCGTTTCCCCGGAAAGGAAATTACTTTCCAGCTAGCGCACAAAGATTTGTCTTTAATTCGAAAGCTGAGAAAACAGGCAAAAGTTAGAATAGAGATTCGCTATAGTGAACCGGAAATTATTTTGCAAAAGGATTTGAAGACGGGAATAGGATTAATTTTACTGCTTATTGTCCCATTATTATTATCACGGTTTATTTGGCAAGTGGATGTAGAAGCGCAAACGGTCGAAATTGAGGATGAAGTAATGGATTATTTACAGAAGGAAGTTGGAATAGAATTTCCTGTACGAAAAAATGCATTTATTTCCGATAATGAAATTCGTCAAACGATGATGAGGCAGTTCAGGGAGTTTTCTTGGGTACATATTATGAAAAACGGCAGTAAAGTGACAATTAGCCCACAGTTAGCGCCAAAAATAGAACCGCCCCAAAACTCAAGTACGAATCAATATTTAATCGCCGGAAACAATGGAGTCGTTACACATTTTCAAATCGAAAAAGGGGTTCGCAAAGTAGAGCCAAATACGACGGTTTATCGTGGGGATGTTCTCGTATCGGGAATTATGGAATACGGAGAAAAATCAATTTTAATCGGAGCGGAAGGTAAAGTGTTTGTCGACTATTGGCTTGAAACTTCTTTTACCATTCCTAAAACAATTGAAATGGAAGTATTGGATGATTACGGTTGGAACTATCAAATAAATTGGAATCAAATTGGGGCTTCAATTGAGCAGAAATCATTTAAACCTTTAAAGTCCATTGTGACATATGAATCGTATAGAATGTTCCATAAAAAAACGGAGAAGATAAGTGAGAAGGATATCGAATCAGTAATTTTACCGTTATTGCATGAAAAGATGATTTATTCATTACCGCTTGAATCGGCAATTAAGGCAGAAAAACTTTTGCACGTGTCCGCTGATGATGATACAGTTAAAGGGAAAGTCTTGTATTTAGTAAATGAAAATATCGCAAAACCACATCTAATTCACCAAGGAGAATGAGTATGTCAGAAAAATATGTTGAGCTCCAAATCGACAATCCAAATGAAGCAGTCATGCTTTTGGGAATGTCTGATGCAAATATAACATTGATTGAAGAAACTTATAATGTCCAGATTATTACGCGTGGCGAGGTAATTCAAATTGCTGGTGACGATGCAGCAAAGAAAAAACAAGCATATTCAGTATTGGAAGCATTGCTTAAAGTAATACGGAAAAATATAAATATCGATCAGCGCGATGTGACTACAGCGATCGAGATGGAAAATAAAGGTACAATTGAATATTATGCAGAACTATATGATGAAGAAATAGCACGCAATACAAAAGGAAAGCCGATTCGTGCCAAAACAATTGGTCAGCGTGAATACATTCGGGCAATCCGTCATAAAGATTTAATTTTCGGTATCGGTCCAGCCGGTACAGGTAAAACTTATTTGGCTGTCGTTATGGCCACACAGGCTTTAAAGAATGGACATGTAAAACGCATTATTTTAACCCGACCTGCAGTTGAAGCAGGGGAATCTTTAGGGTTTTTACCGGGTGATTTAAAGGAAAAGGTCGATCCTTATCTACGCCCTCTATATGATGCTCTGCATGACATCTACGGGCAGGAACAGACTCAGCGTCTAATTGAACGCGGAACAATCGAAATTGCGCCATTAGCCTATATGCGCGGGCGTACATTAGATGATGCATTTGTAATTTTGGATGAAGCCCAAAACACAACACACCAACAAATGAAAATGTTCTTAACACGTTTAGGTTTTGGATCTAAAATGGTAATTACCGGGGATAAAACGCAAATTGATTTACCAAAAAACACCGAATCCGGTCTCATAATCGCAGAACGGACATTAAAATACGTAAAAGACATTCATTTCCAGATATTAGAACAGGGTGACGTAGTGAGACACCCATTAGTAGCAAGAGTAATCCAGGCATACTCAGACCAGGAATTATAAAAGGAAAACCCTCTGTGCCGAAAGCGAAGCGACAGGCACAAGGCGACGTAGTGAGACACCCATTAGTAGCAAGAGTAATCCAGGCATACTCAGATCAAGAATTATAATTACGCAAAGAGCAGTTGCACCGTGCAATTGCTCTTTTTGGTCTTATGATAATTTTAGACTAAAAGCTCAAAGTTATAAAAATAAATGGTATCATTTGTAAATATGGATCTTGATTCATCTACCTGAGATAAATAGAGAAAGAAATTTCCGTTATTTCACAAATAAATTAAAAATAGGTTCATCACCATAAGTAGGGGATGACAAAATTGAAAAATAATATTTTCTAATTAAGTCCGTTCTGCTACGCTACGGGGAAAACACGTTGAAGCAAGTATTTTGGAGGCTCATCCTTCGCTCCATGTCACTCTGCTTTGGCATTAAGTGAATTTCTGCTATAATACAGAGCATTTCCGTACTCCGCCGCCTCGCGATAGCGCAAGCGGCTTGATTGGGTGTTTTTTACTTCACTTTATAACGAAGGCAAAATTTTGGGATTGGTGGGCCTCACAAACGGCAATAAAGGCAGTGATAAAGACACTTCACGTGGCTTTAGCGCTGTCTTGCCGTAGCCCACCAATCAAGTGAAACTTCATTAGAAAAGCAACCCGATGTTATGGTGATGAGTCGAATCGGTCACTTTTAATAGATAATTTTATAGGCGGATAGACATTATTAGAAAAACATTCAAGCTTTTCGTAACAAGGAGGATATAAATTTGTTAAAATAAGAGTAGAAAGAAAGTGGAGGTGCATGGTCATAGAGAAAATAAAAAAGCTCATCCAATTAATTAGTTTTCGTGCGTTGCTAATTATCGTTCTTACTGCTACGGCATTGTTACAATTTTCTTTAATGATTGATAATGTCCGTGGTGTTACATATGATATTAAATTAACAGAATTATCGCCAGAAACAATTCGTTCAATAAAAACAATTGAAGATACCGTCAAAACAGAACAGGAAGTGGAGAGTGCCGAACGCTCAGTAGAACCTGTTTACATATTTAAAGAAGATGTTCCTAGCCACCGTGCCACTTTTGTAACGACAATATTTGATATTGTATTGGACGTGAAAAGGGATATTGGGAATCAGGATGGCGAAGTAGGCCAACCAGAACAGCTGGAGTTATTGCGTTCAAATCTAAAAGATATAATAGAAAATCAGCAAAACCTGATTTTATCGGATGCACAGCTAGTAAATTTACTGAATGCTCCAAAAGGAAATATCGAATCAACACGTGATTCACTGGCTGCATTGGTGGAAACGAATTTAAATCGTCCGCTTCGTAGGGAAAATCTGATTACATATCGTAATGACCTTGAAAGTAAAATTCGTCAGCATCCTTCCATATCGGATAGTTTAATGAGTGTAGCAGTTGCAGTTGGACGAGCTGCTGTCGTAGAAACAGAAGTACTTGATGAAGAAAAAACAGCTATTGCTGTGCAGCAAGCTAAAGATGCAGTTGAACCGACCCGCATTCTTCAAGGACAAATCATTGTTCAAGAAGGGGAAGTTGTCACTCGGGAAATTTATCGACAACTCGAATTATTAGGGATGCTGGATAGTGAAGAATCGATTAAACCGATTGCCGGTCTAGTTATATTAATTGTTCTGCAGATGGCATTTTTATTTGCATTATTTGATCGTTCAAAAAAGGACCCTTCCAAAAAGCGTAATGAATTATTCGTTACGATGATTGTCTATTCTATCGCATTGATCATGATGAAGTTAATCGGAATGATTTCAGGGAATTTTGATTTAACGATTGCATTTATTTATCCTTCCGCTCTCGTGACGATGCTTGTTCGTGTATTGGCAAATGACCGTACAGCGAGCATAGTAACATTAATGACCGCAGCATCAGCAGGCATTATTTTCCATGAAGGCTATTCTGCCATTTTACAGATGGATATGGCGCTTTATATTTTATTTGGCGGATTTGCATCAATTATTTTTATGCGCAGTTTGGAAAAGCGGAAAGATATTTTACAGGCCGTTGGTATTGTAACGCTTGTTAACATTCTATTTATTGCGTTTTATTTATTGATGGCACAATCTGGCTATGGCTTTATGGAAATTTCATTCTATGCAGCTGCTGCAATCATATCGGGATTATTATCCGGTGCGTTGATGATGGGCTTACTTCCGTATTTTGAGTCTGCATTTGGAATTTTATCAGTCATGCGCTTAATTGAACTGTCGAATCCAAATCATCCACTTTTGAAAAAAATCTTAACGGAGACGCCTGGTACGTACCATCATAGTATTATGGTAGCGAATTTAGCAGAAGCTGCGTGTGAAGCAATTGGAGCGGATGGCTTGTTGGCAAGAGTAAGCTGCTATTATCATGATGTAGGTAAAACGCGAAGACCGATGTTCTTTATAGAAAACCAAATGGGTACAAACCCACATGATTCTATGTCACCTGAAAGCAGTGCAGAAATTATTATCGCACATACTACTGATGGGGCAGAGCTTCTACGCAAGCATAAAATGCCTCAGGAGATTATTGATATTTGTTTACAGCATCATGGGACAAGTACATTGAAATTCTTCTTGTTTAAGGCGAAGGAAGAAGGGAAAGAATTGGATGAAAGTATATTCCGCTATCCTGGTCCAAAGCCACAATCGAAAGAGGCAGCAATTATTAGCATTGCAGATAGTGTAGAGGCTGCAGTACGGTCATTGAATCAGCCGAGTGCAGAAAAAATTCATAAGCTTGTACAGTCGATTATTCAAGACCGTGTGCAAGATGATCAGTTTGATGAATGTGATATTTCTTTGAAAGAACTGAAAACGATTGAAGATATTTTATGTGAAACTTTAAATGGGACGTTCCACTCGCGTATTGAATATCCAAAGGAAAATTAGGAGGGAACAAATTGTTATTAATTGATTTTTTAGATGAAACAAATGAAGTAAAAAATCCACATTTAAAATTGGTGGAAGAACTGCTGCAGCACGCAGCCGAACACGAAGGGATTGAAGATGGTTCTGAAGTATCGATTACATTTGTAACGAATGAGGCCATTCATGAAATCAATCGTGAATATCGCGATAAAGATCAACCTACCGATGTTATTTCATTCGCTCTGGAGGAAATGGGTGAAGGAGAAATGCAAATTATCGGAGAAGGTATACCACGTATATTGGGAGATATTATTATTTCAACAGACCGCACAAAAGAGCAGGCGGCGGAATATGGGCATACTTTTGAACGTGAGTTAGGATTTTTGGCGGTGCATGGTTTTTTGCATTTGCTCGGATATGACCATATGACACCTGAAGATGAGAAAATCATGTTCGGAAAGCAGGATGCCATTTTACAATCATACGGCTTAGGTCGTGATACAAATGAACGTCCGTAAGTTTTTCCGATCTTTCCGTTATGCAATGGAGGGAATATTTACGGCTGTCAACGAACAAAATTTCAGATTTCACTTAGTGAGCGCAATAATAGTCATCATCGCAGGTGTATTAACAGGCTTAACTATAGTCGAATGGAGTATTATTGTATTGATAATTTTCCTCGTTATAGGTGCCGAGCTGATAAATACAGCCATCGAACGAGTAGTGGACCTTGCTTCACCGGAATTTCATCCGATTGCAAAGCAGGCAAAGGATATTGCAGCAGGTGCTGTACTTGTTTTTGCGCTCGCAAGTGTTATAATCGGACTACTCATATTTTTACCAAAATGGCTATAACTTCTTTTTTGGAAACATAAGAATACTTACTGGAAAGTTATTACTCTGGTCGACAGCTGAACTTGGAAGCAAGGACAGGTAGTGATTAAAATAATATGTATATGTTGGGGGAACTGACGATGAACATGGATCAACTAATGGAACAGTCTAAAATTGCACGTGAATTTGCTTATGTGCCTTACTCGAAATTTAAAGTAGGTGCGGCATTATTAGCTGAGGACGGTACTGTATACAATGGCTGCAATATAGAGAATGCAGGGTATAGTATGACAAACTGCGCGGAACGTACAGCATTTTTTAAAGCGGTATCGGAAGGCAATATGAAATTTAAAGCATTAGCGGTTGTAGCAGATACACCGGGTCCATGTTCTCCATGCGGAGCTTGTCGACAAGTAATGAGTGAATTTTGTGCACCGGATATGCCTGTCTACTTAACGAATATGAATGGTGACGTTCAGCAAACGACAGTAGGCGAGCTTATCCCGGGTGCGTTTAATACGGAGGATATGAAAAATGCAGGAAAATAAAGGATACAAATCGGGCTTTGTCTCGATTGTAGGTCGACCAAATGTCGGCAAATCAACATTTTTAAACCGAGTAATTGGTCAAAAGATCGCGATTATGTCGGACAAACCACAAACAACACGAAATAAAGTACAAGGTGTATTAACGCAGGAAAACTCTCAAACGATTTTCATCGATACGCCGGGAATCCATAAGCCTAAACATAAATTAGGCGAATTTATGTTAAAAACATCACGTAATGCATTAAGAGAAGTCGATGTTATTATGTTCATGGTGAATGCAGAGCAGGCAATCGGTAAAGGTGACGAGTTCATCATCGAGTTATTGCAAGGCAATAAAACACCGGTATTTTTAATTATTAATAAAATCGATTTAGTACATCCTGATGAATTAGTAAAAATTATTGATTCGTATAAAGATAAGTTCGACTTTGCGGAAATTATTCCAATCTCAGCATTACAAGGCAACAACGTTGAAAACTTATTAACGACAATTGAAAAATACTTGCCGGAAGGGCCTCAATATTACCCTGCTGACCAAGTAACGGATCATCCGGAGCGCTTCATTATCTCTGAATTAATTCGTGAAAAAGTATTGCATTTAACTCGTGAAGAAATTCCGCATTCAATCGCGGTCGTTATTGAACGTATTAAACCACATGAAGAAAAGGAAAATATGATTCATGTACAGGCGACAATTATGGTTGAACGCGATTCACAAAAAGGGATTGTTATCGGAAAACGCGGTGCCCTTTTAAAAGAGGTTGGTGTACGTGCCCGCCAGGATATTGAAATGTTGCTAGGTTCAAAAGTATATTTAGAGCTTTGGGTAAAAGTGCAAAAAGATTGGCGTAATAAGCAAACCCATTTACGTGATTTCGGCTTTAGAGAAGACGAGTATTAAAAATAATATGAACAGATGCAGCGTTTATGTTGCATCTGTTCTTTATTTATTTCTGCAATTTTGCTAGTGTATACTTGTATAAACTTTAGTATTATAAGATATAATAGGAATTATTTTACAATAAACTTAGTAGGTGAATGATTGAATACATTAAATAAATTTTTGTTGTCATTTTGGGTCGTGTCATTAGGAATTTTAGTGGCCGTTATGGTAACGATGGATAAAGACACTCCGATACTTATAGCAGAGGGGCAAATGACTACACCCGTTGAAGGCGGGAAAGAACAGCTTGCGCAAAGCAGCGATATTAAAGAAACGGTCGAACCAGTTACTGGGCTTGAACCGGTAAAGGAACCAGAGATTGAGCCACAGCCGGAGATTGTAAAAGAAACTATGCGTCTTGCGATGGTTGGAGATGTTCTGCTTCATTTGAGGCTTGCTCAATATGAGGATTTCACGTCATCTTTTGCAGCGGTGGCCCCAACTATGCAAAGCTATGATTATTTAATTGCAAATCAGGAATCCCCTCCAGTAGGGAACAATTATGCATTAAGTGGCTTCCCTCAATTCTCGAGCCCTCCTCATATTTTGCGCGATCTACAAAATGCAGGTGTAGATATGGTTACTATTGCAAATAACCATACCGTTGATAAAGGGGAAGGTGGTGTCCGTACATTTTTTGAAAACCTGGATGAGTACGGTATGCCTTACGTAGGGGCGTATAAAAATGCTGAAGATAAAGCGAATGACCGTATTATTGAAGTTGGGTCGATAAAAATCGGATTACTTGCCTATACATATGGCACTAACGGACTGTACTTACCAAAAGGCTCCCCATATATTATCAATTATATTGATGAGACAAAAATAAAGGCGGATATAGAATTATTAAAGGAAGAAGTAGATGTTGTAGCGGTTTCCATGCATTGGGGACCAGAATACGCTTATAGCGAAAGCGACTATCAGAAGCATTACGCAAAAGTTTTAAATGAGGCTGGGGCACATATTGTTCTCGGGACACATCCGCATGTGCTGCAGCCATACAAAAAACTCGTAACTGAACAGGGGCATGAAACGCATGTCTTTTATTCCCTAGGCAATTTCTTTTCAACGATTTTAACCATTCCGAACACTATGATTGGCGGGATCGCTAGCCTGGAAATTACGAAGGAAGGCGATGTTATTACGATTCGACAGCCCGAGCTCTATGCGACATCCGTATTGAAAGATACAGATGGTATTTACCGAGTATATCCTTTAAAAGATGTGGAACAACGATCTGTTCAAAATCTGGATTGGGTAAAGAAAATAATTGGTGATGAGGTAACCGTTTATTAAACATTTGATGTAGCGGTACGGTATAATAATACTATGAAAGAAATAGAAGGATGTGCAATAGATGCTACATAAATGGGAAGGCATCGTTTTAAAAGCGCGTGCTTACGGTGAATCAAACAAAATTGTTACGATTATGACTCGTGAAGCAGGAAAAGTGGCATGTATGGCGCGTGGAGCCAAGAAACCTACAAGCCGCCTTGCAGGTGTGACACAGCCTTTTATGCACGGCTCATTTTTAGTCCAGCGTACGTCAGGTATGGGAACTTTGCAGCAAGGGGAACATTTTAATTCAATGCGCCATATTCAAACGGACATTACGGCAACAGCCTATGCGAGCTACATTGTGGAAATTATCGATCGTTTAGTTGAAGAAGGTAGACCCGAGCAGTATGCCTTTGAAATTTTAATTCAGGCGCTGAATGCGATTGAAGAAGGTTATGACCCTGAAGCGATTACATTATTTGTGGATTGGAAGATGCTTCCGTATGCGGGGGTGCAGCCAATTTTACATGCATGTGCCGGCTGTGGTGCAGTAGACGGGGAATTTGCTTTTTCATTTACACAAGGAGGCTTTATATGCCATCGTTGTTTTCATTTGGATCCGTATATTATCCGACTATCACCAACACAGTTAAAACTGATCCGCATGTTTTATACAGTGCCGATTGATCAAGTAGGCAAGCTTGAATTGAAGCCACAGACGAAGCAATTTATAAAGAAAATCGTCACGACAATCTATGAAGAGCAAACAGGAATACGGCTGAAATCACGAAGTTTTATAGAGCAATTAGAGCGTACACCTTTATTGCAGCGTGAAAAAAAGGAAGAAAACTGAATTAATTGCCTAGGAAATAAGCTAGTCAGATGGAGCGTTTCTACATTTGACTAGCTTTATTATTTGAAAGGGATGATGAAGGATGCAACAGTTTAAAAATGAAAATATAACGGTATTTCAAAGTGTGCTCTATCAAACAACGTCCGCGGTAGTTAAAACAGAACGGGCAATCATTTTAACTGACCCTAATTGGCTGCCGAATGAAATTGATGAAATAAAAGCCTACATACAATCGATTATGGGTGAACAGAAATTATTTATTATTTATACTCATAGTGATTTTGACCATATTATTGCAGCCGGAGCTTTTCCGAATGCTACAACAATAGCGAGTGAGGCATTTGTGAATCGCTCGGATAAAGAAAAGGTGTTAGAGGAAATACATCAATTTGATGCACAGTACTATATTCAAAGAGACTATCCGATTGTTTATCCAACAATTGATATTGTTATTAAAGAAGATGGCCAGATGGTTAATTTGGAAGATGCTTCATGCACATTTTACCTGGCACCCGGGCATACTCGGGACGGTTTATTTACTGTAGTGGAACCCTACGGAATTTTATTGGCGGGCGATTATTTATCGGATGTTGAGTTTCCCTTTATTGAGGATTTGCAGTGTTATAAGAATACATTACAAAAGGCAGCAGCAATTATGTCTGATAATAGAATTCAAACACTTGTGCCGGGGCATGGTCAGGTCACAAATAATTTGTTGGAGATTCGGAAGCGGTTGGATGATTCGATGTTATATCTAAATAATTTAGTGATGGAAATTGATCAGGAAGAAGCGTTGAGAAAGCAATATCCTTTTTATAAAGGGTTAAAAGAAATGCATGAGTTAAATAAAAAGATAGCTTTAATATAAAAAATCGCCAACTATCCCAAAAATTACGATAGTTGGCCTTTCGACGTGCGTATCGTAGAGGGGCATTATTTTTAAATTTCACGCGTACATTATGGCTTAAGGAAAACTGCTAAGATGGGTTTTTATAAGAACACTCGGAACAGAGTACATCAGTTCTTAGAATGTGTAGAAACCTCTCTTGTTCTTCTATAAAAGGAGAATGTGCAGAGTTTTCAAATGTATAAAATTTTTTAGATGGAGCTTCTATTTTTTCGTAAAAACGTTTTGCTTCCTTGTAGGATGTTTGGTAATCATACACACCATGTAAGATAAAAACAGGAACATCAAAACGAGGTGCTAACAATGTTGCATCGGCTTTTGCCATTGTTTCACCTAAAGAATCATAACTAAAAAAAATTCCCTTTGGTATGTTAAAACGCTCTTTCCAGGAATAATGATTACAAGTAAACAGATCCTTCATACCTTGCCAATTGGAATATCCCATTCTTTTCGTACCGCCCCCAAATTTGTTGAGATATCTTCCAAGTATTCTACGATAGCCCTGATTTTTATAAAAATCTCGATCAAACACGACAGATTGAATATCTTTCTCTGCCCTTTTATCACCTCGTTTACTCGCTGTCTCCAATAAAAATTCATAAGTTTGTTTATTGGAATCAAAATGCCTCCCAAATTGTCCTACCCCAATGTAAGCTAAATAATGCTCAGTTTTGACTAACAACTATGCTTCCGAGCAACGTTCCCCAAGAGTGTCCGGATATATATATCTTCTTTTTATTGAACTTTTTCTTTAAATAGTTAGTTATTATTAAGGAATCAGAAACCAATCTTTCTAACGTCACTTTGCCTTGGGTCGATGAGTTATAAGACATACCGGTGCCACGTTGTTCCCAATAACAAACTGTAAAGTATTCTGCCCATCTAAGTCCTGATTTTTTTAAGATTGAATACTGTGGAAATCCAGGTCCTCCATGCAAAAACAGGAGAACCGGATTTTGAAAATCTATTGATTCAATGAATAAACCATTTTGATGCCCTTCTATCTCCACATATTCTTTTATGAATTGAACAGTCCTTTCTTCTACCTTCAAAATCCTCCTCCTTAACTTTTAGGTTTCGTATACAGTAATTGTTAGGATTCATATTCAAAGAAGCCGATAATACGTCAATAAGAATTTTTGATTAAAAAAGGTTAACGTAACGTTATAGTTCACTACCCTCTAGCTGATTCATACGTTCCAATACCCGTCGTTTTCGGTAAAGCATCATGCCTGCTTCGGAAACATCTTGAATCATGGATTTATTAATAAATGCCCCGAAAATCATACCTGCCACCGGAATCATCTGGAACAGCTTCTTCATCCCAAAATTATCTCTGTACGTATAAAACACTTCCTGCCACCCTTGCAGTTGAGATACCATATTTTCTGCAGAGCGCGGCTGTTCATAGTTTTGGGCAAGTTCATTTAATATTGCCTCTTTACCAACAATATCGGATGAAGCGAACTGCAGACATTTTACAATAAAAATTCGCTCTGTTTTTTCGTTCGGATCATAGCCATGGATAAGCGCAATCTCCTGTAACGTTTTTAAGGCAATTCCCAATATAACAGGGATATCAATTGCTAATGTGAATATTCCTCCAAAGCCTGTGGAAGCCCCTTGTACTGTAGCGATATTTGCCCGGTTTTTCTGCAGCTTTTCACTAAGAGCCACCATATCTTCTATCGGGATCTCCCCAATGTCTTTTATAGACGAAATTGAATGTAATGTATGTTTTTGGATATAGTTGATCATTGACTTTTCACTCACTAAATACTTACCGCCTGATTGCACATAGCTAACTAGCTCATCTACTAATACTGAAATTTTTTCCTGAATGAATTTTGGTGTTAGTTTATCAAGCATTTTGAATGGAATACGACCAATTTTTTCCCAAAACCATAAACCGCTTTGATCCTTTTCCCATTCTTGAATTGCCTGCAAATAATTCTCCAACTGTTGTTTAGTTTCCAAGGTTCGCCCTCCTAATGGACTTGCTATTCAATTTACGAATAAGAGCAGAAAAGGTTTCATCGGAGTTACTCAAATTGTGTTAATAGAGGAGCTACATCTTCTTTTAACCGTTCATAAAACAATTCTTCGAGTTTTAAATGGTCATGATGCTGCTTTTGTTCGAAAAGACTATACATTTTATCGATTTTCTCGTTAGAAAAGCGGAAGTGGTGGTTGAAATGGTCGCGTTTATTGTCTTCGCTTAAATGCATATAGCCCCGAATGATTGTATAAAGCTGATTGTATTTCTTGTTGGCCTGCTCATAAGCTTCTCTACTTAGACAGCCTAAAGCACTGCTTGGGTCGTCATGGCTACGGTAAAAATCCTTTGCTTCCCGATAGGCTTCTAACTGCATATTCGCTGTGTAGAGAATGTGATGCTGCCCACGATGGTCCGGGCATTCGAAATGGAGGATCGCTTTGACGAGTCGAGAGATTTTATCATACGTATCTAATGGTTTTACAGATTTTTCTTTTAACTGAAAAAACATACTTCCACCCCATTATTTATCTTTTCAGAAAATTATAGCTTATTTTTAGGTGAAATGTTAGCAATCTCTTTCTATTTTTACAGAATAATAACAAAGAATGATATTGTGAAAAACTGCTCGTTTAGGAGTAAAAAAGCTATAAAAAACTAAAATATTGTAGAATAATTTTGACAATTCAGAAATTTATTGCGTATAATATCGGTATGAGAAAGTAGTTACACAATATGCGTAATGGAGGTTATTTTATGAATCTACCTAAAGTTCAATTTACAGAAGAACAAAAACAATTTAGACAGGAAGTACGAAGCTTTTTAAAACAACATATTGAGAAAGGGACATTTGAGACTCGATGTGACTCGTGGTTAAGTGGTTCAAATCCTGATTTCTCTAAACTTGTAGCAGAGCAGGGCTGGATAGGGATGACGTGGCCGAAGCAGTATGGAGGTAAAGAACGAAGTACGTTAGACCGTTACATTTTAACGGAAGAGTTTTTGGCATATGGAGCTCCGGTAGCTGCCCATTGGTTTGCTGACCGTCAAACAGGACCGCTCCTACTGCGTTTTGGTACAGAATATCAAAAGGAATTCTTCTTGCCGAAAATTGTAAAGGGTGAATGTTTCTTCGCCATTGGGTTAAGTGAACCGAATAGTGGATCAGATTTAGCTTCTGTTGCAACACGTGCCGAAAAAGTGGAAGGTGGCTGGATTGTAAATGGGGCAAAAACTTGGTCGAGCAATGCTCAGGATTCGCATTACATGGTAACGCTTATTCGAACAGAACCATTAGGTGAAAAAAAGCATGAAGGTCTTTCACAGTTTATTATCGATTTGAAAGGTGAGGGAGTAACTATTACACCAATCCGCTATTTAACGGGGGAGCCACATTTCAATGACGTATTTTTCGATAATGTATTTGTTCCGGACGAAATGGTCGTCGGAACGCTCGGTAATGGGTGGAAGCAAGGTTTGGCAGAGCTGGCATTTGAACGTAGTGGGCCAGAGCGTATTTTAAGTACATTCCCGCTTTTAAATGAAGCGATTGAAGAATTAAAGAAAAAGAGAGATCTTTCCGGGTTGGAAGAGGCAATGAAACTAGTTGCAGAGCTTTGGTCATTGCGCAATTTATCTATCGGTGTGGCTAAAGTACTTGAAGAAGGCGGCGAAGTAATTATTCCTGCAGCACTTGTAAAAAGTATCGGCACTAAATTTGAACAGAAAATTCCGGAGATCGTACGTTTATTGCTAGATGTATATCCAGATCTTCAAAGTGAAAAAGAGATTGAACGCTATTTGGCAGAATCGATTTTACATGCCCCTGGGTTCACAATTCGTGGTGGCACATCCGAGGTTCTATACGGAATTTTAGCGAAGGGGGTTGTTGCACAATGAGTGAAATAAAGGACATGGTCGTAGAAGTAGTGGAAAAAGTACTGAAAGATAAAGTTGAGAAAGAAACGGTAGATTTACTGGAGGGGAATTTGTGGGCTGAAAATGTATGGCAACTATTACTTGAAAATGAGTTGCACAACGTAGCAGTCAGTGAAGAAGATGGGGGCGCAGGCGGAGATATTGAAGATTTGCTTGCACTGTATGGACTGATTGGAAAGTATGCTGCACCCGTTCCGTTTATTGAGCATACGTTAGCAAACTATTTACTGAAACAGATTGATATAAAAGGGTATGAGCAGTTGACAACCTACAGTATTACTACACCACTTCAGCTTAAAGAAGATACTTTGTTTGGGACAGTAAAACATGTTCCATGGGCTAAATATGCAGAGAAAATCGTTGTCTTGGCACAGGAAGGTTCACAGCAATTTATCGTTGTTGCCGATCTGAAAAATGTGTTACTGAAAAATGGGACTAACCTTGCAGCAGAACCAAGGTCGGAAGCTGTTTTCGAAAAAGTGAAAGCGCTTCAAAAAGTACCGATTACCGCACAACAGTATGTGGCTCTTTCGAAATTAGTTACAGCAGCATCTGTCAGTAAAATGAACGGTGCCCTTACGACAGCATTCCAACTAAGTGTGCAATTCAGCAAGGAGCGCGAGCAATTTGGTCGTCCGATTCATCGATTCCAGCTCGTGCAGCAACATTTGGCAAATATGGCTGGCGAACAAACATTGATGACGGTAGCAACGAACAATGTCCAAACATTATTGGTCGATGGTCAAGAAGGGGTTGAAGTAGCGTATACGCGTTTAAGAATGGATGACGCAAGCCGCGTAGTTACCACTGCCGCACATCAGGTTCATGCAGCAATCGGCGTTACGCACGAGCATCGATTACATCAATTTACACGCCGTTTATGGGCTTGGAGAGATGAGGAATTTACGGCTCGCTATTGGAAGCAGCAGTTAGCTAAGCAGGTGCTAGAGTCGAAAATGGATTTATGGGAAAGTATGACAGAACAAAATGAAGCGCATGTTCATGCATAAGGAGGAAGAAAATATGGCGGATTTATTATTTGATGTGAAGGATCATATTGCAACGATTACACTAAATCGTCCAGATAGTATGAATGCATTTAGTGAAGAAATGATTTTATCGTGGATTAAGGCTTTGGAAGAAGTCCGGGATAATGATGATATACGTGTTGTCATTTTAAAAGGTAACGGCAAAGCATTTTGCGCTGGTGGTGATGTGAAGGCGATGATTGCTGGAAATGGATTTTTCAATAGTGAAGAAGATATTACTTCAACAGCTTTGGCTCGTAAAAACTCGTTATGGAAAAAGGTTCAGCGTGTCCCTCTTCTCCTTGAAGAAATCGATAAGCCGGTCATTGCACAAATGCATGGCTTTGCGATGGGTGCGGGGCTGGATATGGCATTAATGTGTGATATCCGAATTGCTGCACAATCTGCTAAGTTCTCAGAAAGCTATATTAATGTTGGGATTGTTCCAGGAGACGGCGGTGCGTATTTTTTACCTCGTATTGTAGGGATCGATCAGGCGCTTGATATGTTATGGACAGCGCGCGTACTAACAGCCGAGGAAGCGAAGGAAACACGTTTAGTTACTTACGTTGTCAATGACGATGAACTTGAGGATTATACGCTGAACTATGCGAAAAAATTAGCTGCTGGACCAATTGAATCAATAAAAATTATTAAGCGTGCGGTTTACCAAAGCCAAACAATGAGCCTACGTTCGTCGCTGGATTATATTTCTTCAAAAATGGGTCTAGTAACGGAATTACCGACATACGAAGAAGGGGTTAAAGCGATTGTAGAAAAGCGAAAAGCCGTATTTAAATAATACATCTGAAAAGGGGTATGCGGATGAAGAAAAAATTGCTCGCAGCTATTTCGATTGCTGCTATGTTGTTAGTAGGTTGTCAAAGTAATATTGAGCGATATGGAGAGCCGTTAATTTTTACAACAGGTACCACTACGGGTGTTTTCTATTCACTTGGTGCAGGAATCTCTACTATGTGGACGAATGAATTGGAAAAGCGTGTCGCTTCACAAGCATCAAATGGAAGTATAGAAAACTTGAATTTAATGCGAAAAGGCGAGGCGAATATTTCCTTTACTACAGTCAATATTGCATATGAAGCTTACAACGGTGTAGGAAGCTTCGAAGGAAGGCAATATGAGAACATTCGTATACTAGGAAACTTATATCCAAATATTAGTCATATTATTGTGAAAAAAAACGATAAATACAAAACGATTGAAGATTTAAAAGGATCGAGCTTCGTGTTCGGAGCAGCAGGGAGTGCCACTGAAGTGGAATCCCGACTTGTTCTTGAGGCACATGGTATTGGAGAAAATGATATTAAAGCCAACTATGTAGGGTTTACGGAAGCTACAGATTTAATGCGAAATGGTCAAGTGGAAGGTGTCAATATATACACAGGGGTACCAGCAGCTGCTGCGACCGAGCTTATCTCAACAGTAGATTCAAGAGTATTAAGCATGTCTGACAGTGCAATTGACTATTTAGTAGAAGAATACCCTTGGAACTTTGCCTATACAATCGAGCCAAACACTTATGATAAACAGCCGGAAGCGATTCAAACTGTAGGTCAATACAGTACGATCGTCATAGACGAAAGTGTAAGTGAAGAAACGGTTTATCAGTTAACGAAAGCGTTATGGGAAAACTTAAGCTCACTTGAAAAATCCTACAGTATTGCAAAGCAGTTCAGTCCGGAAAATGCGGTGTCAGGAACAGCGGATGTTCCACTTCATCCAGGAGCAGAGCGCTATTACCGTGAAATTGGTGTTGTTGAATAAAAGTAAAGTGATAAGGAGGAAACTATATGACTGGAAAATCGCTTGAAAAAGATGAGCTACAGCAGCTAATGGATCTCGAAGATAAAAATATAAATTCCCGTACCTATGTTGGCTTATTTGGCAAAATTGTTATTGGAGTTGCAATTGTTTGGTCTATTTTCCAAATTTATATGAGCAGTATCGGTGTAATGGAAGCAACTAAATTTCGTGCCTGGCATTTAGGATTTCTACTTTTATTTAGCTTTATATTTTATCCGGCAACAAAGAAAAGTGTAGGAACAAGAAGTTTGCCAACATGGTTTGATAGCATTTGTATTACATTATCGATATTCGTGACGCTATATTTTGTTATTGTATACGATATTTTAGTTCGGGACCGCGCAGGGGAAAATACGGTTCTTGATCTATGGGTCGGCGCAATAGCTATTATATTACTGTTTGAGGCAGCACGCCGCGTTGTCGGTAATGCTCTGACATTAATTGCGATGTTCTTCTTAGCCTACAACTTCTTCGGTGCATATATTCCAGGTATTCTAGGACATTACGGATTCAGCTTAGAACGTATTATCAATATTATGTTCTGGGGTGGACAAGGTATTTTCGGTACTGCACTTGGTGTATCGGCAACATACATTTTCATTTTCGTACTGTTTGGTGCCTTCTTGAAAAATAGTGGCTTTTCAGATTTCATTAATGACCTGGCGCTAACAATTGCAGGGCGTACAGCAGGTGGCCCGGCAAAGGTTGCGGTATTTGCAAGTGCACTTATGGCGACGATTAGCGGAAGTGCTGTAAGTAATGTTGTTACAACCGGTACTGTTACGATCCCAATGATGAAAAAGGCGGGTTATTCGAAAAAATTTGCCGGGGCTGTAGAGGCTGTTGCTTCGACAGGGGGTTTAATTGCTCCGCCAGTCATGGGTGCAGCTGCTTTCATTATGGCAGAATACATAGGTGTTTCGTATTCAGTCGTGATGTTGGCTGCCATTATACCGGCAGTTCTCTACTATTTAACGTTGTTTATGATCGTCCATTTTGAAGCGAAAAAAATGGGGTTATCAGGTATTTCAAAAGAAAATATTCCCGTTGCCAAGCAAGTTTTAAAAAATGGCGGCCACTTATCAATTCCATTAATTATTTTATTATTTATGTTGTTTGCCGGATTTTCACCAATATATGCAGCAATCTTTGCGTTATTTGCAGTAGTGCCGACAGCGGCTATTCGAAAACATACACGTATGAGCTTGAAAACGGTGATTGATTCGGTTGTTGAAGGAGTCAAAGGAGCGATTAGTGTAGGAATAGCCTGTGCGATTGTAGGCATTGTCATTGCAACAATTACATTGACAAGTATCGGCTTAATCATCGGTAATAACGTATTAAGCTTTGCTGGAGACAGTGTCATGCTTGCGGCTATTTTAACAGCAGTTATTAGTATCGTATTAGGGATGGGTATTCCAGCTACTGCAGCATATATTATTGTGGCAACCATTTCAGTACCGATCTTAACTCAATTAGGTGTACCGGCAATTGCAGCCCATATGTTTGCCTTTTACTTTGCTGCTTTATCCAGTATTACACCACCTGTAGCATTAGCACCATATGCAGCTGCCGGTATTGCAGGTGAATCGCCGAATAAAGTATCGTTTGAATCGGTTCGCTTAGGGTTGATTGGCTTTATTGTACCGTTCTTCTTCATTTTCAATCCGGCCCTTCTGCTCACAGGCGGAACAATCGGAGAATACATTATAGCGGCAATTACAGCATGTATCGGTGGCGTATCGATCGCGGCTGGTATTAAAGGGTATTTACTTCGCCGAACATATTTTATGGAGCGTCTTGTTTTCTTTTTCGCAGGAATTGCGCTAATGGATACAACTTTAATTTATAACCTAATAGCATTGGCAATGATCGCTATTGCAGTTACAACACAAATTATGATGAAGCAGCCTGAACGTAAAGTTGTACCATCGTTAATAAAAGGTGAAGAAGCGAGGTGATGGGGATGCGCCCATTGGAAAATATTAAAATATTGGATTTATCCCGTGTCTATGCGGCACCAGCAGGAACGATGATTTTAGCGGATTTAGGTGCAGAGGTTATTCGAATCGAGCATCCGAATGGTTCTGACAGTATGCGTGATTGGGGTCCGTTCATAAATGGTGAGAGCACCTATTATATTAGTGCCAATCGTAATAAAAAGTCGATTATTTTAAACTTAAAGGAAGAGTCGGATAAAGAGGTCCTGCTCGATTTAGTAAAAGAGTCGGATGTTATTATTGATAACTTTAAAACAGGCGATATGAAGAAGATGGGGCTCGATTATGAAAATCTTAAACAAATTAATCCGTGCATCATTCAATGCTCTGTGACCGGCTTTGGTCAAACGGGACCTCTTGCCAATGAGCCGGGCTTTGATCCAGTCATCCAGGCAATGAGCGGCTTAATGGATGTAACAGGACATCCGGATGGAGAAGCAACGAAAGTGGGGGTGCCAATTGCTGATATTTTAACCTCCCATTATGTAGTAATCGGTATTTTATCAGCATTGCGCATGCGTGATTTAACGGGGCGAGGTCAGTTTATCGATTTAGCACTGCTTGACGTACAGATGAGCTCCCTTGCGAATATTTCAAGTGCCTATTTAAATACAGGATTTGAATCGTCTAGGCTCGGCAACAAACATAATAACGTAGCACCGTATCAAGTATTTGAATGCGCAGATGGTCCGCTCATGTTTTGTGTAGGGACGGAAGATCAATTTAGAAAGTTTTGTGAGATGGTCAATCGACGTGAGTGGACTTTGGATGAACGTTTTAAAACGAATACACTACGTAAGCAAAATGAACCTGTATTGACGGCGTTTATTTCTGAGATTACTAAAACAAAAACCCGTGATGAATGGATTGAGTTATTGCAGCAGTTTAAAATTCCGGGGGGACGCGTCAATACTGTGGCAGAGGCGTTTCAACAACCTCAAGTTATTGCACGCAATTTAATAGGAGAGATGGATCATCCAGTATACGGTACTGTAAAATTCGTGAAAAATCCTCTGCAATATTCCGAATTAAATATTTCCTATGATAGCGGTCCACCACTTTTAGGTGAGCATACGGATGAAATTTTGAAAATGAATAAAAGCTGAAGTATTAAGATTTTGCCATAGAATAAATGGCGGAAAAGGTAATTGTGACTTTTAGCATAAGCCCTTCTTTTTTCTTCCAATTAATTTTGATACTATTAGGAAAAGGGGGCGTCTTGATGGAGCAAAACAAGTTTGAAAAAATGTATTTAATGCAAACCGTACAAAAAACAATAGTTATACTACGAGCCTTCACAAAAGAACAACCAAAGCTGTCTTTAACAGAATTAAATAAAAAAACTGGGATCGGCTTATCAAGTCTCCAAAGATTTGTAGCTACTTTAGTATACGAAGGATTTCTGATTCGAGATGAACGCACAAAACATTATCAACTAGGCTTATCATTAATTCACTTAGGGAAGTTAGTCGAGGAAGAATCCAGCATCATTACAATTGCGCAGCCTATTCTTCAGCAACTTAATCAAATAACAAATGAAAGTATTTCGATGAGTATTATTGATGGCAATGAGCGCCGTTGTATTATGAACGTTGAAAGTAATTATGCATTATCGGCCCGTAATCATGTAGGTGATACGTCGCCACTATATGCAGGCGCATCCGCAAAATCATTGCTGGCCTTTTTACCTCAGGAAGAAATTGATGAATATTTGAATAAGGTAAGTTTGCAGCGTGTGACTGAAAATACGGTAGTCGATCGTGAAAAGTTGATCCAGGAGTTGCAGCGAGTACGTGAACAACAATACATTTTCACAAGAGCAGAGCGTATTGTTGGAGCCTGTTCGTTTAGTACAGCCATTATCTCAAATGGAAGACCGATTGCATCCATTGCGATTATTATTCCGGAAGCACGTTTTGATGAGGGGCAATTTGATACGTTGCGCGACTTGATCCTGCAGGCGAAATTCGATATTGAAAAGCAGCTGAATAAATGAAACAATCCAACCGTGTTAGAATCGGTTGGATTGTTTTTATTTTTGCGAGAAGATGGCGGTGGGGGAAAGCTCTAACTGGATAAATAGAGGGAGAAATTCCGGTTATTCAGAAAAAAATTAAAAAAAAGGGCCAAAATAAGCGGAGAAATTCCGTCTATTGACTCGAAAAACATGGATAGGAAGGAGTTTTGCGTAACATAAGCGGAAAATCTCCCCTTATTTATCCAAAAATGAGCGCGATTTTTAAAATAACAGCAAAAACTCCGCTTATTTTCATTGCTCAGTTCATATTGAAGTTACTAAATATAATAGGGTAAGAAAAAAAGCACTTTCTATTCGAAAACGAACGGAAAGTGCCTTAATTATCCATATTTATTTGGGAATTAGAATACTAAATGCTTCTCAATATAAGCCTTAACATCAGCAATCGGCAAATCCGCATGCCTACTGTAAACTATAATTAAATTTGATACTTAGAATACTAAGTGTTTCTCAATATAAGCCTTAACTTCCGCAATCGGCATGCGGATTTGTTCCATTGAATCGCGGTGACGAACTGTTACTTGGCCGTCTTCTTTTGAATCGAAATCGTACGTGATACAGAATGGTGTACCGATTTCATCTTGGCGGCGGTAACGTTTACCGATTGATTGAGACTCGTCGAAGTCAACTGGGAAAGATTTACGTAAGTCAGCCCATACTTCGCCTGCTTCGTCTGATAATTTTTTCGATAATGGTAACACTGCTGCTTTGAATGGTGCTAGTGCAGGGTGGAAACGTAATACGGTACGTTTGTCATCGCCTTCTAACGCTTCTTCATCATAAGCGTCACATAAAAATGCTAATGTTACACGGTCAGCACCTAAAGATGGCTCGATGCAGTATGGTACATAGCGTTCGTTTGTAATTGGATCAATGTACGTGAAATCTTCACCTGAATGCTCCATATGTTGTTTTAAGTCGAAGTCTGTACGGTCAGCGATACCCCATAGCTCGCCCCAGCCGAATGGGAAGCGGAATTCGATATCAGAAGTTGCATTTGAGTAGTGAGACAACTCATCTTCCTCATGGTCACGCATACGCATAGATTCTTCGTTCATGCCTAAGTTTAATAACCAGTTTTTACAGAAGTTTTTCCAGTATTCGTGCCACTCTAAGTCTTCACCTGGCTTACAGAAGAATTCTAACTCCATTTGTTCAAATTCACGTGTACGGAATGTGAAGTTACCTGGTGTAATTTCGTTACGGAAAGATTTACCTACTTGTGCGATACCAAATGGTGTACGTTTACGCATAGAACGTTGAACATTTTTGAAGTTCACGAAGATCCCTTGTGCTGTTTCAGGACGTAGGAAGATTTCGTTTGTTGAAGATTCAGTTACACCTTGGAACGTTTTGAACATTAAGTTGAATTGACGGATGTCTGTGAAATCGATTTTGCCACAATCAGGACAAGCTACTACAAGCTCTTCCATTTTTGCTTTCATTTGGTCGAATGTCATACCGTCAACGATGATTTCTTCGCCCGTTTTAGCTAAGTTAGCATCCTCGATTAATTTGTCCGCACGGTGACGAGCTTTACAAGATTTACAGTCGATCATTGGGTCGTTGAAGTTACCAACGTGACCAGAAGCAACCCAAGCTTTTGGATTCATTAAAATTGCTGCGTCTAATCCTACGTTGTGTTCAGATTCCTGAACGAATTTTTGCCACCAAGCTTTTTTAACGTTGTTTTTTAATTCCACACCTAGTGGACCGTAATCCCAAGTGTTTGCTAAACCACCGTAAATTTCAGATCCAGGGAATACGAATCCGCGATGTTTTGCTAATGATACAATAGTTTCCATTGATTTTTCTGCCATGAAAAATTCCTCCTAATAAATATTAATATACGTTGGCGCAGTGTCCAAATTTCTTTGGCACGCGCTACAAGAAGATAAAAAGCACCCGTCTCCGGGCACAAACTTCATGCCCGGGGACGAGTGCATCATGACGATATACCCGCGGTTCCACCCCGCTTGTTTTTAAATAAATAAAAACCTCTTTTATAAAATGAGCTCAGGGGTGCCGTTTCTCAATTCGCTGTAGGCTTGCACTATCCCTACTCGCTCATGTTAGAATTGATACTTATTATTCCCTTCATCGCTTACATATGAAATTAAATTGTTCGCTCATATTGTAGCATGGGATTGTTTTCTTCGCAATATAGAAGAAAATAGTATATAATAATTGAGGAAAAAGTATAACATTATTTGAAGCGGGTGAGTCCAATCGAACTCAATAAACGTCAAGATGCAATCTTGCAAATTGTAAAAGAAAATGGTCCTATTACGGGCGAACATATTGCCGAGCGCCTTGGTTTAACACGGGCTACATTAAGACCGGACTTAGCCATATTAACGATGGCAGGTTTTTTAGATGCGCGACCTCGTGTCGGCTATTTTTATGCGGGAAAAAAATCAACGGCTGCCTTTACAGAATCGATGCTAAATTTAAAAGTTAAAGATTTCCAGTCCGTTCCTGTAGTTGTTTCAGAAGAGATGACAATATATGAAGCTATAATACATATGTTCTCTGAAGATGTAGGGACTCTGTTTGTAGTTGATAAAAATGAAATGCTGCAAGGTGTATTATCGCGAAAAGACTTATTACGTTCCAGTATCGGGACTCAGGATTTAAATAAAATGCCTGTGCATATCATTATGACGAGAATGCCGAATATCGCGTATTGTCTTAAATCCGATTCATTAGTAAACACAGCTAAAGTATTAATTGAACGGGAAATTGATTCCGTGCCGGTTGTAGAAGAGACAGAGCAAGGTCTAATTATTACTGGACGATTAACGAAAACGAGTATTACACGTGCGTTTATTTCATTAGCTGAAACGCATGATTTATAGGTGATTTTATGAAAAAATTGACAATATTTGTCGTATCCGATTCTGTTGGGGAAACAGGAGAAGCGGCTGTTAAAGCAGTTGTTAGCCAATTCCGACCAAACTTCGAAAAAGTAAGAATTCGTAAGTTTCCACATATAACACATATAGATGTGCTTGAAAAAATTGTGCAGATTGCTCAAACAAATGGGGCGACCATTGTATTTACGCTAGTTGAAAAGAACATGCGTCTTGCCCTACTAAAAATTGCTATGGAATATAACGTACCTGTTATTGACCTATTAGGTTCAATGCTCGATTTAATCGAAACTTCCTTTGATGAGAAGCCTTTGCAAAAGCCTGGTTTAGTGCATCAATTGGATGATGACTACTTTAAGAAAATCGAAGCGATAGAATTTGCTGTGAAATATGACGACGGACAAGATCCGCGCGGTATTTTACTGGCCGATATTGTACTAATTGGTGTATCAAGAACATCAAAAACACCTTTATCCCAATATTTGGCACATAAAAGATATAAAGTAGCGAACGTTCCACTTGTACCTGAAGTTAAGCCGCCTATAGAATTAATGCAAATCGATCCGAAAAAGTGTTTTGGGTTAGTCATTACGCCTGAAAAGTTAAATAACATTCGAAAAGAGCGCTTAATTACATTAGGTTTAACAGAAGATGCTTTTTATGCACAACATAATAGAATTGAAGAAGAAATTCGCTACTTTTATAGCATTGTCGATAAAATTGGCTGTCGTGCCATTGACGTGACGAATCGTGCTGTAGAAGAGACAGCCCATAAAATATTAGATATGCTAGAGCTTGAATGTAAATAGACTCTAAAGCCACCTCTTGACGACTAGAAGGGGAGGTTTTTTTAGTGGGACAATATTTTATTCTTTTGATATATTAATATTTATACTTTTGGTCTAGTTAAAACTCATAGATATCGATAAAATTCGTTTTAATTAGCCTTTTTTCTTATATTTTTTACGAAAAATTATAGCAACAGTAGTCTTTTTGTTTTATAATATTAAAATTGTGGTAAAAATATTAATTATAGAGTAATTACAAATTTGTTTTATAAATTTTGTCGTATTTTAGAGGATTTTTGTAATTTATCTCGAATAGTGTAGATGGTGATAATGTGGCTGGAAAAATACCTGAACATGTGATTGAACAAATTCGCTCGCAGTCGGATATAGTCGATGTTATAAGCGATTATATGCAATTGACGAAAAAAGGGCGCAACTATTTCGGCTTATGTCCGTTTCATGGAGAGCAAACACCTTCATTTTCAGTGTCAACCGACAAACAGATTTTTCATTGTTTTGGCTGTGGCGCTGGAGGAAATGCAATCACCTTTGTTATGGACATCGAACAATTGTCGTTTCCAGATGCACTTATTAAATTAAGTCAGCGTGCAGGGATTCCACTTGAAATGGAATTATCGTCCGAACAGACAATGTCGAATTCGACAGTTTCGAAAAAAGAACAGCAAATGAGGGAAGCTCATAATTTTGCAGTAGAGTTTTATCATCATATTTTGATAAACACTGAAGACGGCGAACCTGCATTAAATTATTTACTTGAAAGAGGATTTACACAGGAACAAATCGAAACACATCAAATAGGATGGGCTTTACCGAATTGGGATACGCTTTCAATATTATTGGAGCGTAAAGGGTATGACTTATCGGAAATGGCTGAAAGCGGTCTTATTATCCAAAAAGAAAGCGACGGCAGCTATTTTGATCGTTTCCGTGGACGGATTATGTTTCCTATTCGAGATGAAAATGGAAAGCCAATAGCATTTTCAGGCAGGATTTTAAATACGGATGGCGAAGATGCTAAGTACCTGAATAGTCCTGAAACGCCTATCTTTCATAAAAGTCAAGTGCTTTATAATTTAGATAAGGCACGAGCATCAATTCGAAAAGTAAGACAAGTTATTTTAATGGAAGGCTTTATTGATGTATTGGCAGCTAATCGTGCAGGCATATTCAATGCAGTTGCAACGATGGGTACGTCGCTAACACCCCAGCATATTACAAAGCTCAAACGCTTAGTTCAGCAAGTTACAGTTTGCTATGATGGTGATAATGCTGGTTTTGAAGCGGCAAAGCGGGCTGCACAAATGCTCAATGAAGAAAAAATTAAAGTCGAAGTTGCTGTTATACCGGATAAACTTGACCCGGATGATTACATTCGTACACATGGTCAAGAAGCATTTAAAAACCAAATAATCGAAAAGCCACACGCGTATATTGCATTTATGATGATGCATGCTAAACGTGGCAAAAATTTTCAGTTTGAAAATGACACACTTCAGTACATTCAGGAAGTACTTGAGACGTTAAAAAATAATACTTCTCCTATTGAAAGAGATTTATACATTCGTCAACTTTCCAATGAGACTAATATTTCTCAAGAAGCGATTAGTACGCAATTACGAAAAATCGCTGCGGATAATGTGAAAGAAAAAAAACGCGAACAAAGTACAGTGAATGTATCGAGTACCCAAATGCAGCGGGATCGCAAAAAAGATGCAACAGATCGTGCAGAAAGTATACTTTTAGCCTATATGTTGCATGATGTAAATATTGTGAACAAAGTGCTTCGAGAAGGAAATAATGAACCGTTCATTCATGAGGAATATTTATCCGTATTTGTACGTTTAACCGGATTTTACGAAGAATATGAAATGGCTGATTTTCATCGGTTCGTTGAAGTTTTAAATGATAATGATTTACGCAAAATTGTGATGGATGCTGCGTTACTTGAACGTGACCCTGATAATGGAGAAGCGGAAATTAACGATTGTTTAAAACAAATCGAAAAACGTCGATTAGAACTAAAAATAGAAGAACTAAAGCATAAACAAAAAGAAGCAGAAAAGATGCACGAGCATAGACGAGCACTTGAAATTGCCCAGCAAATTATCGAATTAAGCAGAAGGATAAAAATGGGCGTTTAACTCGATTTGTTTTTAGAAGGAGGAAGGTTTATGGCGGACAAGTCAAAACATTCAAAAGATACGGTGGTAAACGGGGTTTCATTAGAGCAAGTAAAAAAGCAACTTTTAGCTAAAGCAAAACAAGTTGGCGAAATGTCAATGAAGGAAATTTCAGATACATTAGCCTTTTTTGAATTAGAAAATGAAGAAATTTTCAACTTTGCCGATGAGATCGAAAAAAATGATGTAACTGTTGAAGGTAAAGAAGAATTTGAAGAAGAAGCACTTTCTAAGCAAGAATCTAGTGAAGAAGCTTTTGATTTAAATGATTTAAGTGTTCCTCCGGGTGTTAAAATTAACGATCCAGTACGCATGTATTTAAAAGAAATTGGACGCGTGGATTTACTTTCTGCTGAGGAAGAAATTCGTTTAGCAGAACGTATTGAACAAGGTGATGAAGAAGCTCGTAAACGTTTAGCAGAAGCGAACCTACGTCTTGTAGTATCTATTGCAAAGCGCTACGTTGGTCGAGGCATGTTGTTTTTAGACCTTATCCAAGAAGGAAACATGGGACTTATTAAAGCGGTTGAAAAGTTTGATCACCGCAAAGGATTTAAGTTCTCAACATATGCTACTTGGTGGATTCGTCAGGCTATTACACGTGCCATTGCAGACCAAGCACGTACGATTCGTATACCAGTACACATGGTTGAAACGATTAACAAATTAATCCGAGTTCAACGCCAACTTCTGCAAGATTTAGGTCGTGAGCCATCTCCAGAGGAAATTGGAGAAGAAATGGACTTAACACCTGAAAAAGTACGTGAAATTTTAAAAATAGCTCAAGAACCGGTTTCATTGGAAACACCAATTGGGGAAGAAGATGATTCACACTTAGGAGACTTCATTGAAGACTCAGAAGCACAATCACCTTCTGATCATGCAGCGTACGAGCTTTTAAAAGAACAGCTGGAAGATGTACTTGATACATTAACAGACCGCGAAGAGAATGTATTACGTCTACGTTTCGGTTTAGATGATGGTCGTACTCGTACATTAGAAGAAGTAGGGAAAGTATTTGGCGTTACACGTGAGCGTATTCGTCAAATCGAGGCAAAAGCATTACGTAAACTTCGCCACCCATCTCGTTCAAAACGCTTGAAGGACTTCCTGGAATAGGGAATATGGAAAAGATGAAGAAATTTTTTCTTCATCTTTTTTTCTTATGTATTTTAGTTAATAAGTATTGGTTTTTATGAACGATGCCATTACTTTATACTGATGTTCATTCTTAAAGTATTAATTACAATTATATATATAACATACATATATGGGGCGAAGTCATGTCAAATCAGAAAAAGCAGATTATTATGAATGAAATTAGCTTTTGGAAACAAAATAAATTGTTGCCAGGGCAGTATTGCGATTTTTTAATGACACTCTATTCAGAAGGCAATCATAGCGATGATGAAATTACAGGTCAGGCAAAAAAAGCGATACATAATGTTGAAAAACGAAAAAAGTTTAATTTAGCTGTATTTTTTCCTATAAGTGCGTTTGTTATTTTATTATTGCTGTTCACTATTCAATTTGAATGGGTAGTCATTGCTGTGGCGGCTGTGTTTGCAGTTAGCTGCCTGATCGGAGCGCTTTATTTCGCTAAAAGAAATCATTTATTGGCGGTCATGCTGCAACTGGCCACGGCTTTAGCGACTTTAGGTGTTACCTTAAAAGTAAGTACGACATATTTTGCCGGTAATAATGAAATGCTTTATATCTTTTTGATTATTAACTGTGTATTTTGGTTAGTAAGTGGCATTATGATGAAAATTATTTATTTTACGATTTCAGGCATTCTTGGTTTACTCGTAATAATCGGTGCTTGGATTTATTTCCTTTAAGCAACAATACATAATTAATAAATTAAGGCTATGTAGAAAGTTATGAACTTTTTATATAGCTTTTTTATTATATCATTCTACAAATTTCTCTATAAAACGCGTATATTTTCTGTAAAAAACAAGAATTTTAGATTACAATGGAAATGTAGCACATTGAGGGTGAGAGGATGAATGTTATGAATTTTGATTTATCAACAGAGCAAAGCATGTTACAAAAAATGATCCGGGAATTTTCAGATGAAGTAGTGGCACCGGGAGCAATCGAACGAGATAAAAATAAAACCTTTCCAGTAGAGGTTTTCAAGCAGCTTTCTGATATGGGGATTATGGGGTTACCGTTTCCGGAAGAATATGGCGGGGCAGGAGCAGACACGATTAGTTTTGCTATTGTTACAGAGGAATTAAGCCGTACATGTGCATCTACAGGTATTACATACTCGGCTCATATTTCGTTAGGCGGCGCACCATTACATTTATTCGGTACAGAGAAGCAAAAGGAAAAATATTTAACACCGATTTGTACAGGGGAATCATTTGGCGCGTTCGGATTAACTGAACCTAACGCAGGATCGGATGCTGGGGGTACTGAAACGACGGCATCATTGGAAAATGGGGAGTTTGTTATTAACGGGTCAAAAGTATTTATAACAAATGCTAGTTTCGCAAAACATTTGGCATTGACAGCGATTACTGGCCGTAATGGTGATCATAAAGAAATTAGTGCAATCATTGTGCCGACTGATGCACAAGGCTTCACAATTAAATCAGAGTACGAAAAAATGGGTTTAAATGCATCCAATACGACAGAACTTATTTTGGAAAATGTGCGTGTTCCTGAGGAAAATCTATTAGGTGTAAGGGGAAATGGCTTTAAGCAATTTTTAACGACCCTTGATGGAGGACGTATCGGTATTGCGGCAATGGCAGTAGGGATTGCCCAAGGCGCTTTAGATAAAGCGGTTCAGTATGCAAAAGAACGTAAGCAATTTGGCAAGACTTTATCACAATTTCAGGCAACACAGTTTAAATTGGCTGATATGGAGGTAAAAGTACAATTAGCACGGACTTTTGTTTACAAAGCAGCCTGGTTAAAAGACCAAGGGCGTCCATTCGGTAAAGAGGCAGCTATTGCAAAATATTATGCGTCGGAAATGGCGATGGAAGTTTGCGATGAAGCGATTCAAATTCATGGTGGCTACGGTTATATGAAAGAGTATGAAGTCGAGCGCTATTTACGTGATGCGAAGTTATTGGAAATCGGTGAAGGTACTTCGGAAGTACAGAAAATGGTAATTGCAAGACATATATTGTGATGAAAATGACAAATTGGATAAATTGTTACAAAGCTAGTAAAAGTTGTCCAATAGGTCTTTTAGTTTTCTAGTGAATCAAGTACAATTAGTATTGTTTACTAGGCATTTGCCTAGAAAGAATTAGAATATTTAATGAGGGAGGGGAACGCAATGAAAAACAATCCACTTATTCCTTACACGCTTATCATGGCATTCGGTATAGCACTAATTTTCTTCATGTCATTTGAGGGTGCAGCTGATAAAAACAGTGCGGATGGTGATCATGCAGGCGAAACTGCTGAATTAAGCGGTGAAGATATCGCTCAAAAGAACTGTATTTCTTGTCACGGTGGAGATTTAACTGGTGGCGGGGGTCCTAGTATTGTTGGATTAGATGCAGAACATATTAAAGATGTAGCATTAAACGGTACTGAAAGCGGGGCAATGCCACCAATTCTTAAAAATGAAGCTGAGGCTGAAGCAGTAGCAGAATATATTTCTGGTCTGTAAAGATCATAAAAGTGTAGAAATTAGAGAAATCTATTTTCTGCACTTTTTTGATATGCAAATATTTGTTGGAAAGAGACGTTTTTATAAAAGTTCTATATAATATAGTTAGTTTGTGATATAGAAATGAGGATATTTAATATGAACGCACAAAAACTTTCAAAACGACTAGAAAAGGTTGCTTCATTTGTACCTACAGGGGCAGTTGTAGCTGATATTGGCAGTGACCATGCATACCTACCATGTTATTTAGTGCATAAAGGGATTGCTTCTCGTGCAGTAGCGGGCGAAGTAGTTAAGGGACCTTATGAATCAGCTGTTAAACAAGTACGGACAGAAGGTTTAACCGATAAAATTACAGTTCGGATGGCCGATGGTTTAGCTGCAGTAGAAGAAGGGGATGAGATAACTGCGGTAACAATTGCAGGAATGGGTGGCCCTTTAATCGTTTCAATTCTAGAAAAGCATCCACAGGCATTAAAAACGGTTACCCGCCTAATTTTACAGCCAAATATACATGCTAAAGCGATTCGGGAATGGGCGCTTGCGAATCGTTGGGCAATTCAGGACGAAGTGATTTTGGAAGAGGACGGCAAAGTTTATGAAGTGCTCGTTTTACAGCGCGGAGAAATGAAGTTAACGGAAGCAGAAATTTTACTTGGACCAAAATTAATGAGTACAAAATCACCCGTATTCGTACAGAAATGGTCGCGCGAAATCGCCAATTGGGAACGTGTTCAACAAGCGATTGCACAAGCGGAAAGCACGCCTGAAAATCAAGCAAAGCATGAAGAATTAACACACTTAATAAAACTGGTACAGGAGGCGATTGCGTGAAGTCAGTAAATGGCAACGAAATTATTCAACTGTTCGAATCATGGTCACCGAAAAAATATGCATGCATGCCTAATGACCCGATTGGATTGGCTATCGGAACATTAAATAAACCCGTCTCAAAAGTGCTTGTTACGTTAGACGTGACACATGAAGTGGTCGACGAAGCGATTGAAAATGGGTGTGAACTTATTATTGCCCATCACCCACCGATCTTCATGAAATTGTCCAATTTACGAACAGATAATCCGCAAGGCGCATTATATGAAAAATGTCTAAAAAACGATATTGCGGTATATGCAGCCCATACAAATTTAGATGTCGCACCAGGTGGGGTAAATGACTTATTGGCAGATGCTCTCCAATTGGAAGAGCGACGGATTTTAGATATTTCCTATGAGGAAAAAATGATGAAGCTTGCTGTTTTTGTTCCTGTTGACGATGCTGATGAGCTACGCGAAGTTTTAGCTAAAGCTGGAGCCGGACGATTAGGGAATTATGAAGCATGCAGCTACACATTGGCTGGTAAAGGACGTTTCCGCGCAGTAGAAGGAGCGGATCCTGCTGTAGGTGAAATAGGGGAACTGCATATAGAGCAGGAAGAGAAAGTTGAAGTTGTATTCCCGCAGTCGATGAAAAACAAAATATTAAAGGCTATGTTAAATAGTCATCCATATGAAGAGCCTGCGTATGATTTATTTACGATGGATGTTGCGACAAACGAAGAAGGATTGGGACGTATTGGAAAATTAAAAGAACCGATGACATTACGTGAATTCGCGGAATTTGTGAAGGTTCAATTAGATGTCCCTTGCCTACGTGCAGTTGGACCACTTGATCAGCCTGTGCAAAAGGTTGCTGTCGTCGGTGGTGACGGCAATAAGTACATCCGTACAGCAAAATTTGCAGGAGCCGATGTATTTGTAACAGGAGATATTGGCTTCCATATGGCTCAAAGTGCGGAAGTGGATGGCTTAAGCATTATTGATCCTGGTCATCATGTAGAAAAAGTGATGATTAAAGGAGTCGCAGAAAAAATGACGACTTTATGTACTGATAAAAAGTTAACTGTTGAGTTTCTTCAATCCAAAGTGCATACAGAGCCGTTTAAATTTATTTAGAATGTGATCTGGGAGTAAAATAAGCGGAGGAATTCCCCTTATTTTCAAAATTCCGTTCAAATTAAGTGAAATAAACGGAGGAATTCCGGTTATTTACATGAAATTCTGTAAATTACATGCTTTTTTAATCAATAGACGGAATATCTCCGCTTATTTTGGATATTTTTACGTTAAATTAATAAATAAGCGGAATTTGTCCGTCTATTTTACGCGCTATAGCAATAAAGCAGATCAAACTTTACTTATCCGTAAAATTTGATCTGCTTTTAATTTTAAATTAATTTCTTACTGGCTGCTGCATTAAATAAGGATACGAAACTACTAATCCTATTAAATAGATAACAACTAATAGATAGAGCGGGAGCAGGTGAATGAATGTTGTATAGCCGATTGCAAAATGTGTGCCGATACCTGCTAGAAAGGCGGGAAGGGCACCGAAAGCATACGTAAACCATAACCAACGTTCACCCGCACGGAATCCCCAAAGCGATAGACATAATACAAGGATGCCTACACTGATCAGTGCACTGCCAAAGCCAGCGCGGTCATGTGCAATTACTGGTATTAACATGTCGCTAATCGATTGCAGCATATCAACCGGCATACATAAAAAGCTAATATCAGTCGAGACAAAGACCTTTGTAATACCAATGAAGGAAATAACGATTCCGCCAGTCAACAATAAAAAGCCGAGCATAACGAATAGGAGTTGACCATACACACCGCGCATCCATATCCGGTCATTTGTGTCATGCCAAGAACGCGGGCTGCGGTTTGCCGTTTTGCTTTCTTGCCAGCTCAGTACATAGAGCGGCAGCAATAATAGCCAAAAAAGACCGTGTAGCCAATCAAAATAACCATAGCCTATAAATAATAAAATACCTAAAAACCCAGTAATCGCAGCACTATGAAAAGCTACTTTAGCCCAGTGCAGCTGACGCCTTATCCCAAAATAGGCAAGCGACATATATAGAATCCCTGCAGATATCATCGTGCCTGCGAGTGACATTCGATCATGTGCCATAAAGGCCAATATCTGTGGATTGATAAGATTTAATTGTTGGTGCGTTAAACCGATGAAAGATTCATCATAATTTAAAATGACGGTCGTAAGTGCAAAATATAGTGCGATGAAACCTCCAATTAAAATACCAAGTCCAAATAAAAATGACCAGTGCCAGTTCTGTGATGGGCTACGGGTCTCTTTTTCATAGAGTAGCCGTTCATGAATCCGTTTTGGTAAGCCGGGCCCTGCTTTTACATAACCTTCTGAAAGCATGATTAAATCTGCTCCAGACTCCTTTATACTCAGTGCCTGTGAAGGTGACTCTACTGCTCCGCTAGTTATGATAAGGGAATCAGGAAAGGAATTTTTTACATCCTTTACAGCCTGGTGCATTAAAGAGAAAGCGTTGCTATGTTCGCTATAACGGTCCTCAGAAGCTGTAATAGGGGCATCGATAATAAATCCACTCACTGCTCGTGGGACTTGCTCGATTGTCTTAGCAGAATCTGCTGAAATTATTTGATAGAGAGTTGCCCCTATGTCCGAATCAAGTTGTTCTATCTGACTCGCATATAAAAAGAACCCATCTACATACGGAGAAAGCTGTGTTATACATGTATATAAATCCTGCCTATTTAAGCTTTCGTCTAAGCGTGCAAACAGAGGGAAATGAATATTTTTAGTAATTACTAGTTTTAATGCATTTTTTAATAATACTTTTTCCTCTGTATGGGAAAAGGAAATTTGCTGTTCCTGCCACTTTGGTGGTAGTTGTCGTGCAGGCTTTTTAACTAAAATAGGACCAATTTCTATAAAACTTAAACCGAGTTCCTGAAAAGCCGTTACCCCAGTAAGTTGGGGGTCCAATTTACTGCTAAGACCAATAGGTGAATTAAAGTGAATACCGTTTACCTGTTGTTGCAAAAGCGGGCTAGTTCGGTTGTGACCTAAAAATTCGATGAGGCGCTTTCCGCCGGGAATAGAAGCAATGGTCCGCATGGAGTGATGGATGAATTGCCTACTGTTTTTCGCTTCCATCTTAGATAAAGCGATCTTTTTTAACGGATGATAGGACCAATCTGGCATTTGAAGTCACCCCATTCTCGTTTTATTTCCAGTTTACCATACGATAAAAGTAAATTTGAAAACGGATTTTATACAATAGTATAAGAAAAATCGATTACATCGCCGTTAAGCAATATAATCGATTTTTGTATTCTCCATTAATTAAAGAGGCATAATTTTTTCTACTGGCTTTGGTGTTTTGATTTTCGGTAAAATTTTATCTAACGTTACCGAGCGAACAATCTCGTGTGTCGCCGGGTCGTTCTTATCGAATTTTTCCAAAAATGCAATGACTTCTTTTACGATTGGTGTTGGTGTTGAAGCTCCTGCTGTAACCGCAACTGTTTCAACATTTTCCAACCACTCGATTTGAAGCTCTGAAATATCTGAAATACGGTATGATGGAGTACCTGCTATTTCCACTGATACTTGAGTTAAACGGTTAGAGTTGTTTGATTTTGGATCTCCAACAACGATTAATAAATCAGAAGCTCCGGCTTGGTCAGCTACTGCTTCTTGACGTACTTGTGTCGCTAAACAAATTTCTTTGTGTACTTCTACATGTGGAAATTTTTCTTTTAAACTATCCATTAGGAAAGCTACATCCCATTGACTCATTGTCGTTTGGTTTGTAACGAGAATTTTTTCGTTTTCAAATGATAGACTATCAATATCTTTCATCGATTGGACTAAGTGAACATGGTCCGGAGCTACACCAATAGCGCCTTCTGGTTCTGGATGTCCTTTTTTACCGATGTAAATAATGTCATAACCTTCTGCTGTTTTTTCACGAATTAAATCATGTGTAACCGTAACGTCCGGACATGTGGCATCAATCGATACCAATCCTTTACGCTTGGCAATTTCACGTATTTCCGGTGACACACCATGTGCCGTGAAAATTACAGTTCCTTCTTCCACTTGCTCTATAATATCTTTTCTGTTATCGCCATCAAGTGTAATAATACCGTCCTGTTCAAAAGCATCTGTTACATGTTTATTGTGGACAATCATACCTAAAATATAGATTGGTCTTGGTAATGAAGTGTCAAGTGCAGCATTGCGAGCGATTACCATAGCATCAACTACGCCATAGCAGTAACCACGCGGATTAATTTTAATAACTTTCATTTAACGTAACTCCTTTCAAAGCCCTGTAAGTTCATTATATAGGACGTATATACTTTATTCAAAGTTCGCTTACTGAATTTTAGTTTATTTCATAACAAATTATGAAGTTTGCTGGTAATGAAAAGCGGCTAAGCCTGAACCTGATGGAGATACAGATACTATATGAATTTGCTATAATGAAAGAAATGAATGGTATGTAAAGCGGGGGAGTGACATGGTGTTTTCTTTTTTTAAACGTAGCAAAACGAAAGAGTTAAAAAATCAGGTAGAGTTTTGCATGACAAATTTATCGCTCGGTGCAGCAGATGTATATGATGTATTGATCGAAAGAGATGATGTTGAAATTACTGAATCGGGCTGTACATCCAACTGTGAAATTTGTGAAGCCAATCTTTTTGCCATAGTTAATGGCGACATTATTAAAGCGGAAGATGCTGAGCAATTGCTGGCTTTAGTTGAAAAAGAATTGGAAGAAAACTCAGTCCTATATTAAGTTCAACTTGTTTTAAAAAATTTCAACAGGGAAGAAATATTACGTAAATGAAATATTAAATTTAGTTGTATTCACTAATAAATTTTTTCATTTAAAAATGTTCATCAGAGGAGTGTTTCTTTCATGACAAATGTTGAAAATAAACAAGTTGGCGGTACACCCGCTCAAACACAACCATCCCAACCTGGTATCGAAAGTGAAATGAATCCCTTACCCACGCAGCCTTATGAATATAAAGGCAGCGATAAGCTGAAAGGGAAAGTAGCAATTATTACAGGTGGAGACTCAGGTATTGGACGAGCTGTAGCAGTTGCTTATGCAAAAGAAGGTGCAAACCTTGTCATAAACTATTTGGAAAAAGAACAATCAGATGCAGAAGAAACAAAAAGCATCGTTGAAAAAGAAGGTATTAAAGCGATTTTGGTTGAAGGAGATATTGCAGACTATGAAACAAGTAAAAAGCTTGTTCAGTCAGCGGTTGATCATTTCGGTCAAATTAATATTGTTGTCAATAATGCAGCCGTACAATATCCGGTAGATTCATTTTTGGATATAACGGTAGAGCAATGGGATAAAACGTTCCGTACAAATATTGATAGTATGTTTTATTTAAGTAAGGAAGCCCTCCCACATTTGGGGCAAGGTGATTCCATTATATGTACGACATCCGTCAATGCATATAGAGGACATTCTATTTTAATCGATTATACAGCGACTAAAGGAGCTATCGTAGGCTTTGTAAGAAGTTTGGCACAAAATGTAGCTGATAAAGGCATTCGAGTTAATATGGTTGCCCCAGGTCCTATTTGGACGCCATTAATCCCATCAACTTTTGATGCAGGCCAAGTTGAGGAGTTTGGTACAGATACACCATTGAAACGACCTGGTCAACCGAGTGAACTGGCGGGATCGTATGTTTTATTGGCATCTCAGGATGGCTCATATATTACAGGACAGTGTATTCATGTAAACGGTGGAAGTATAATGAGCTCTTAAAAAAGAATAAATGATGAAATAACAAACTACCCCATATGCGAATTAGAGGTGACTCGTTAACTTAATTGACGAATCACCCTTAATTGGTCAAATATGGGGTAGTTTTTTTGTTGTCATTAGTCAAAGGGTGGCTGAAATATCATTGGTCGGGAAGGTTTTGTTGTTATAGGTTGCACCGGCTCAGGATTTTGTCTTGACCCTCTACCTCTGCCGGACCGTTCTCTCTGCGACCTTTCTCCAGGTGTTGTATCTCCCCTAGGACGTTCTGTTGGCATAGCAACAGTGGATGATTCAAGTGGATCCGGAGAATCTTTGAAACCTCTGTACATACGCCATAAAGCCGGTAAATTTTTAAACATTGGAGCAGCTTGCTGAATATAAGGGGTGAACTTTTGTGCATTATTAAATAAAGAGTTTGCTCCTGCTAAAAAACCTTCTAGCCTAGGTGCACCTGCTGCAGCACCAGCAACACCAGCAGCACCAGCCGCGGCAGCAGCACCGGCAGCATCCATAGGTATTTGTGGCGGCATTTGCATTGGCATTTGGTTCATCATTGGGTTCCGCATCATATATGGTGCATACATTGGGAAACGTGGTGCAACAGGTGCAGCAGGCATTTGATTCATCATACCTTGAGGTGGAAAATAATAGGGTGGGCGCATAATGAACTCCTTTCTTAAAGTCCTCATAAAATTTTCTATCAATTATGCCTCGGCGTAATTGCGGCCAGATTTTTTTAAGACACTAAAAACTTCTTAAAAAAGCTGTGACATGCGCCGGGGGTCTTTCTTCATTCAGCGGGCGATTTAGACACCTAGTGAACCCAACAAAAACAAGTACACATTAGCTACTTGAAGATGTGAGTAATTTTTCTGAATGAAGAAAATTCATCTCAACTGTTTGACGTTGAAACTATTTATAAGTTATGATATGCAGATGGTCACTTAAATGTACGAAACATGGTACAATAGGAATGATGTAAGGAGGTACGAAAAATGTCAAAATATACTGATTATCAATTCAAGCCATTTTTGCAGGACGCCATTGCAAAGCTTGGATTTACAGAACCGACACCAATTCAAAAAGAAATAATTCCACTCGTACTAAAAGGAAAGAGTGCGATTGGACAAGCTCATACAGGTACAGGGAAAACACATAGTTTTTTATTGCCAATTGTTGAGCGTATTGTAGAAGAAAAACAAGAAGTACAGGCCGTAATTACTTCACCAACACGTGAATTAGCCCAACAAATTTTTGATGCATTAAATCAACTTGTTGAAGGAACGGAAATTTCAACGAAGTTATTTATCGGAGGTACGGATAAACAACGTACTATTGACCGCCTAAAAACTCAACCACAAATTGTTGTTGGGACACCAGGGCGCATTAAAGATTTAGTGAAAGAAAATGCATTGCTTGTACACACAGCACCAATACTTGTAGTGGATGAAGCAGATTTAGCATTTGATATGGGATTCATTGAAGACATTGACGGATTTGCTTCCGCAATGCCTGAAAAGCTTGAAATGTTTGTGTTCTCCGCAACCATTCCAGAAAAATTAAAACCATTCCTAAAAAAATATATGGATGCACCTATCCATATTCATATGAATGACAAACGCCCAGTAGCTGAAGGAATTAACTTCCTATTAGTACCTGTGCGTTCTAAGTCACGTAATACCCGCTTGCTTGAAGTTATGAAAGCAATCAATCCATTTTTAGCTGTTATTTTCTGTAACACACGTAAAAATGCAGAGGCTGTAGCAAACTTCTTAGCTGAAGAAGGTATTCGTGCCGGTCAAATTCACGGAGATTTAAGTCCACGTGATCGTAAAAAAATGATGAAACAAGTTCGTGATTTAGAATTCCAATACATCGTTGCAACAGACTTGGCTGCACGTGGTATCGATATTCAAGGTATTTCACACGTTATTAACTACGAAATCCCGGAAGATTTAGAATTCTTCATTCACCGAGTGGGCCGTACAGCTCGTGCAGGTACAAAAGGAACAGCCATTACATTGTTCCAGCCTGAAGATGAGGATGCAGTAGTACGCATCGAAAAAATGGGTATTCCATTTGAGCAAAAAGATGTGAAAAATGGTGAGTGGGTTGACTTAAAAGACCGTCACCAACGTGCAAACCGTAAGACTGAGCGTAAGCAAGATGAAATCGATGTAAAAGCAAAAGCCCTCGTACGTAAGCCGAAGAAAGTAAAACCAGGCTATAAACGTAATATGAAGTGGGAAATGGAAAAAGTGAAGAAGCGCGAACGCCGTATTAAAGCGCGTCGTAATAATAGAGAACAATAAATAATTTTCGCAAGGGGCTGCTTAGAATGTATTTCTTTGCGGTCTCTTTTGTTTTTAATGGACAGTAAATTTGGAGGGAAGAGTAATGTTATTAGGTTCACATGTTTCGATGAGTGGTAAGAAAATGCTATTAGGCGCTAGTGAAGAAGCATTAAGCTATGGTGCCAATACATTTATGATTTATACGGGTGCACCTCAAAATACGCGCCGCAAGCCAATTGAAGAGCTTAACATTATGAAGGGCTTACTTCATATGCAGGAAAATGATATTTCGAATATTGTTGTGCATGCACCATACATTATTAACTTAGGCAATACGACGAAGCCTGAAACTTTTGAGCTAGGCGTAAATTTCCTGCAAGAAGAAATTAAACGAACAGCTGCATTAGAAGCGACACAAATTGTATTACATCCAGGTGCCCATGTTGGTGCAGGTGTCGATGAAGGTATCGCACGAATTGTAGAAGGCTTGAACGAAGTACTGACACAAGACTACCCTGTGCAAATTGCATTGGAAACTATGGCAGGCAAAGGCTCTGAAATCGGTCGTACATTTGAAGAATTAGCCCGCATTATAGACGGTGTAACGAATAATGAGCGTTTATCAATTTGTATGGATACATGTCATATTCACGACGCAGGTTATGATGTAGTGAATGATTTTGACGGTGTTTTAAATGAATTTGATAAAGTAATCGGGTTAGATCGTTTAAAAGTGATCCATATTAATGATTCAAAAAATGTGCGCGGTGCAGCAAAAGACCGTCATGAAAATATTGGATTTGGTGAAATTGGCTTTGATGCAATGAAATATATTGTTCATCATCCGCAACTAATGCATTTACCTAAAATATTGGAAACACCATTTGTCGGTATTGATGCAAAAAATAAAAAAGCACCTTATTTACATGAAATTGCAATGCTGCGTGATGGGGAATTCCGCCCAGCATTAATTGATGAATTGCGTAATTAATAAGAATTAATGAACATACTTTGCATAAATTTGATGCAAAGTATGTTTTTTTACATTTTTTTATTACATTATTTGCTATAATGAATTAACTGTAAATTTCAAAAAATTAAATGGAGGTATGTTATGAAAAAAGTTATACAACTCGTCATTTTATTTGCATTATTCTTTTCATTACCTATTCAAAGTTTCGCCTCTGTCAGTAGCGCTGTTACTTCGAACTTAGGGAAAAGTAATGCAGCGGTGACAATACGCGATATTGATAGTGGGAAAATTGTTTATTCTCAAAATGGAGATAAGCTTATGCGCCCAGCATCGAATATGAAATTAATTTCCGGTGGTGCAGCACTATCGATATTAGGGGAAGATTACCGTTTTACTACAGATTTATTTATTGACGGGAAGGTTGTCAACAATACGTTGAACGGCAATGTTTACATAAAAGGCAGTGGAGATCCGACATTAAATAAAGAGAGTTTTCAGGAGTTTGCTAAAATATTGAAGCGTAATGGCATACGGACTATTAACGGTCATGTAATAGGTGATGACACAGCCTTTTCCGGCAGTACATTACCGCCAGGAGTCGACAAAACGGATGAGACGTATTACTTCGGTGCCCGAACTTCAGCTATTACGATGTCTCAAAATGCTGACTTTGATGCGAGTACAATTATTATTACAGCAAAGCCTGGAAAAGTAGGGGCTAAACCAAGCTATTCAGTAGAACCGAATTTAAGTGGCATGGTGATTTCCAATCAGGCGAGAACTGTTAAAAAAGGCAATAAAAATACACTTACGATTAAACGGTCTTACAATACGAATCGCATTATTATTTCCGGAAACATTCCACAAGGCAGCAGTAAAAAAGAATGGGTAACATTGCAGGATCCTTCGAAAAACACGATGCAGGCAATTAAACTGACATGGCAAAGTGCAGGGATTAAGTTTTCAAAGGACTCAAAAGTTCAATTAGGTAAAGTGCCACAAAAGGCAAAGCTGCTTTACACGAATGAATCACGTACTTTAGCATCCATTTTCCCTGCATTTATGAAGCTGAGCAATAACAGTATTGCAGATATTCTCGTAAAAGCGATGGGCAAGGAGCAGCTAGGGGAAGGAAGCACGAAAAAGGGCGTAACGCTATTAAAGAGCTATGCAGAATCATTGGATATTCCTGTGGATAATTGGCGTATCGTAGATGGTTCAGGTTTGTCCAATTCAAATCTTGTGACGACAAATAGTTTGTCACAATTATTATTTAAAGTTCAAAAAGAACCTTATTTCAATACGTTTTATCGATCATTGCCAATCGCAGGTAACGATGAACGTTTTGTCGGAGGGACATTGCGCAAGCGTTTGACGAGCGCTAATTTACAAAATCGGATTTATGCGAAGACTGGATATATCCCAAATGTGTACACATTGTCAGGCTATATTAAAGGGCAAAGTGGAAAAGAATATATCTTCTCGATTTTATTGCATAACACTGCGAACGGAAATGCCTATATCGATCGTACAATGACAGCGCTTGTTAAAAACTTGTAGAGGTGTAATGAGATGAAAAAACTATTATTAACAGGGTTTGAGCCATTCCTGTCCAATCCGATTAACCCTACGATGGATATTGTACAGGCACTGAATGGGAAAACTATTGGACAATATGAAATAGTTGGGCATATACTATCCGTTAATTTTCAAAAAGCACCTGAACAATTTTTGAAGCTGATTGAAGAAGTACAGCCTACAATTATTGTTTCACTTGGATTAGCAGCAGGTATTGCGAAAATTTCGCCGGAACGTGTCGCCATCAATGTAAAGGATGGAGAAAAAGATAATGCAGGTCATGCATTTGAAGACGCACCAATCCGAGCAAATGGCGATGTTGCCTACTTGTCAACATTGCCTATACGAAAAATTGTCAATCGGTTAAATACGGCAGGGTATCCAGCAGCGATATCCAATTCAGCAGGGACGTACCTGTGCAATAACATTATGTATGAAGGCTTGTATTACGCAGCAAATCACGATTCGATTCGAGCCGCCGGGTTTATTCATATACCGGCGTCGTTTGATTTGGCGATCCAACATGGTCGAATCCCCGGCTGGTCTGGGCGTGATTTGGAGGCTGCAATAGAGCTTGCATTAGAAGAATGTATAGAAAACGTTTAATTGGACAATATTATTAAATAACTAAGCTTGGAAATTTATAAATGTTCTAAAACGAACTAAATATAAATTCCAAGCTTTTTATATTTGGCCTCAAAAGCCCTTCCGCTAAGATTAAAATCCGATTACTTTTCTTAGTTTTTTATATCTTTTAGAGCCGATCAGCTCTTCAATATCCTCCCGTACATTTTGCGGTATTCCGTAAATGCCCCAAGTAATGGAAGCATTACTTAAAATTTTTCGAAGCTTTTTAATTTCTTCAATAGAAAATTCAAGCTCCTGTTGTTTGGCAAACTTCTGTAGCTGTTTATCATTCATTCCCTTAAGATTTTCAAACCATTGTAACATTTGAATAGTCATCATCCTTTCAAGTTTATTTCCTTTACATGAACCAAAAAGTCTATTATACTAACATGATGTAAATCGTAATGATTTTGAATTAGAAAGAAGCGAACGATATGAAAAAATTACTAATTGAATTGAAGGATGTTTCATTTCAATATGAATACACACAAGCATTGAAAAATATTTCTTTAAGTGTTCATGAGGGCGACTTTTTGGCGTTACTGGGGCAAAATGGCTCTGGAAAATCGACACTTTTAAAATTAATTTTAGGTCTATTGAAGCCAATGTCTGGAGAAATTAAATTATTTGGCGAACCATCCAATCACTTTAAGCACCGTGAATGGATTGGCTATGTGTCGCAAAAGTCCAATGCCTTTAATTCCGGCTTCCCTGCAACCGTTGAAGAAGTTGTAAAAAGCGGTTTGGTCCAAAAGGTTGGATTATTTAAACGCTATCCAAAAGATGCGGACATTTTAGTGAAGGGTGCTTTAAAGGATGTCGGTATGGAAAAATATTTAAAGCGTAATATTGGGCAGCTTTCCGGTGGCCAACAGCAGCGCGTATTTATCGCACGTGCTTTAGTGTCAGACCCTAAGCTCCTTATTTTAGATGAACCTACAGTTGGAATTGACCGCGAAAATGTGCAGGCATTCTATGATATGCTTGCACACTTAAATAAGCATCACAATATGACGATGATTTTAGTTACGCATGATGTTGATACAGTTTCGGATCGTGTCAGTCATGTAGCGTGCCTAAATCAATCGATCCATTTCCACGGATATAAAAATGATTTTGATACAATTTCGGAAGAACAGATCGCTAGCTGGAACGGTCACTCTGTTCGAAAGATTCATTAAGGAGTAGACCGCCGTTATGATAGAAGCAATATTAAACTATGAATTTTTACAAAATGCCTTTTTCTCGGGATTGATTATTGGCGTGATTGCACCGCTTCTTGGAGTGTTCATCGTTGTTCGTCGATTGTCGTTAATAGCAGATGCTTTATCACATGTAACACTTGCCGGTATTGCCGGAAGTCTTTACTTAAGTCAGTCATTTGCAGGGCTGGCATTGCTAAACCCTATTTATCTAGGTATTGTGGCATCTGTAAGTGGCTCGATATTGATTGAGCGTTTACGTCGACTGTATAAACATTATGAAGAACTTGCAATTCCGATTATTATGTCAGGTGGTATCGGAATTAGCGCGATTTTAATTTCATTGGCAAGTGGCTTTAATACGGATCTGATGAGTTATTTATTCGGCTCAGTTTCCGCTGTATCGCGCCAGGATTTGTATGTAGTGATGGCGATTGCAGTCGTTGTCGTATTATTTTTAGTGCTGTTTTTTAAAGAGCTCTTTGTTTTATCGTTTGACGAAGAATATGCTAAAGCGAGTGGCTTACCTGCAAAGTGGATTCATCTATTGTTTATGGTTGTCGTCGCATTAGTCATTGCCGCAAGTATGCGTATCGTAGGAATTCTACTTGTCTCAAGCCTAATGACATTACCGGTAGCTGCTGCAATGCGGTTGGCCCGTGGATTTAAAGAAGCCATTATTTTGGCCATTGTATTTGGAGAACTGGCAGTAATTATTGGATTGATTTCTGCATTTTACTTAAACTTAGCACCTGGTGGAACAATTGTTGTCACGTCAATCATTATTTTATTGTTAGTTATATTTATCAAAAAAATTGTGTTAAAAGTATCGATTAAATCGAAAGGGGAAGAAGTACTGTGAATGCAACGCGCGCGTGGGAAATATTAAAGGAAAACGGCTATAAAAAGACCGATAAAAGAGAATTGATTTTGGATATGTTTGCAGCTACTGATAAATATTTGACTGCCCGTGATTTGCTGTCAGTATTGAAAAAGGATTTCCCTGGGATGAGCTTCGATACGATCTACCGTAACTTAGCGACTTTTGTTGAGCTTGATATTTTGGAAGAAACGGAATTAAACGGCGAGCGCAATTTCCGCATGCATTGTGAATCAGACCACCATCATCATCATTTTATTTGCCGTGATTGCGGTAAAGTAAAAGAGCTGTCCGTCTGTCCAATGGAAATGCTTGGTGAAAAGTTGCCGGGGTATACTGTAGAAGCGCATAAATTTGAGATTTATGGCAAATGTCCTGAATGTTTATAAAATTTAGTTTGCATAAAGTTTTTTATATGCTAAAGTGATAAAGACAAATTGAATAGATTTGCAGGAAAAAGATGCATGATGCATAAATGGGAATTCGGTGTAAATCCGAAGCTATATCCGTAACTGTAAGCGTTGATGAAAATAAGTGTAATACCACTGCTAATATAGCGGGAAGGTACTTATGAGTAAAGTGAAACGCAGAGCCAGGAGACCAATCTTTTTCTTATCGTAACATCCCTCTTCGGAATTAAAGAGAATGTACGGCAATCACTGATCGAATGAGCGTTTTGCACCCTTTTATTGATTTTTGAAGCCATCCATTTTCTTATGGGTGGCTTTTTTTCGTTCACTCAATAATTGCGAGGAGGTACTACTTGAAGTGAGGAGAACTTTATGAAAAAGGATATTCGTTATTCCTGCTATCCGTTTATGCGGGAAAAATCAAGCTGTGTTGACTACGAGATTCGGACAGATTCTTTAACAACAAGAATTGGCGCAGTATTTCCAACATTAGTCGATGATGTATTAGGTCAGATTGTGCTTGAAGATTTAAAGAAAATTCAACCATTAGCCTATCATGCTAATGGTTCGGTCCGCGGTAAATTAGCCATTACATCAGAAGATTTAAAATGGTTAAGCGATCGATACGATTTTTATGTAAGTGAAGTCGGGGAAACGATTCAGCAGTTTGTCTTGCCACAAGGAATCGAAAGTGCCGCAAGACTTCATATTTGCCGCAGTGAGGCGAAAAAGTCTTACAGAGCATTACATAAAGTAAGCGAAGATAGAGAAGTGGATGAAATTCTGTTTGATTTTCTAGGGCTGCTTGCCAATGTATTTTTTGTCATGGCGGTCTATATGAATCAACAGCATCACCAAGAAGAAATTCCATTCATCTCAAAATCTTATCCAACAAAAAAGAAAAAAGGAGTTACAACAAATGAAATTGAATAACAAATGGGTAGTTGCTTTAGCAGCAACTTTATTATTAGCAGCATGTGGATCAGATGAGGGAAAAACAGATATGGACGTTAAAAATGAGGAGCAAGCTGCATCCAAAAATGATGGCGCTCCTTATACAGTTGTCGATGACCGTGGTGTTGAGGTAACATTTGATGAAGTCCCGGAAACGATTATTTCATTACAGCCAAGCAATACAGAAATTTTGTTTGAACTAGGGGTAGGTGAACAAATTATTGGTGCAACGGACTTTGATACATATCCGGAAGCAGCACAAAAAATTGAACGTGTTTCAACGTCTACAGCCATTAATGCAGAACGAATTTTGGAATTGGATCCGGATGTAGTTGTGGCATATACAATTGGGGAGGAAGCACAAATTGCTCAACTGGAAGATGCGGGTCTGAAAGTATTTGTTATTGCTTCTGCCACGACATTCGATGATGTTTACTCAGATATTATTCAGTTGTCTGAAGTTATGGATATCGAAGAAAAAGGTGAAGAAGTTGTAGCCGATATTAAAGCACAGATTAAGACAGTACAAGAAAAAACAGCAACAATCGATACGAAGAAAAAAGTGTATTACGAAGTGTCCCCAGCTCCGGATCTTTGGACAACCGGCAACAGTACTTTCCAGCAAGAAATAATGGATTATGCGAATATCGAAAATATCTATGCTGATCAGACGAGCTGGATTAGTGTGACAGAAGAGGATGTTATTACTCGCAATCCCGAAATTATTATTTCACCTGCAACTTATATGGAAAATGCGGTTGAAGAAATTATAGGACGCACAGGCTGGAATAAAATACAAGCAGTCAAGGAGCGGGCAGTTTACTTAGTGGACGGAGATATCATGTCACGTCCTGGACCGCGTATTGGTGAAGCCGTTGAAATTATGGCACAATCAGTATACCCAGAGCTGTTTAAATAGTTATAGAATAGAAGAACATGCCTTAGTTGGGCATGTTCTTTTTGAACTGGAAAGGAGGCATACGATTGATTTTTATAACAGGTGGTGTACGCAGCGGAAAAAGTGCATTTGCAGAGAACTATGCGAGGCAGTTAGGCGAAAATAAGTCGCTTTACTATGTCGCTACGGGAGTATCGTTTGATGATGAAATGAAAAAACGGATTGTCCGTCATCAGCGGGACCGTCAAAACCAAAACGCTAACTGGGACACGGTGGAAATGCAAGTACAGATTCCTTTAACAATTCAACAGCTTTCAAAAGAGGCAGTCGTGCTTTTTGAATGTGTGACAACCTGGCTTTCAAATGTACTTTTCAATTATGAAGCAGAAGGAAAAAATAGCGAATATATCAATAATTGTATTGAATCGCTGCAAAAGCAATTGCTAGCTTGGCATCAGCATGGTGCTACAATAATAGTTGTATCAAATGAAGTGTTAGACGAATTGCCTTCACATTATGATGAGGTAAATTTATATCGTAAACTGTTGGGAAAACTTCATCAGTGGATTGTCCAACATAGCGATGAAGCATATGAAGTACAATATCAGCTTGTACAGCGGTGGAAGTAAGGAGTGGGCAAGTTGAAAAACAGCTTTACAGGATTTTTATTAGCATGGCAATTTTTCTCGGCAATCCCAATTAAGAAGCAGCTTGATATGAATGCCAAGTCGGTTACATGGATGTACGCCTTCTTACCGATTGTTGGTTTACTCATCGGTTCAATAATAAGTGGTGGCATTTTTATCATCTCAAGTTATAGTGACATTTCGAGTCTACTATTGGCGATTTTAATTGTAATTATGTTCATTATTCTAACAGGCGGTCTGCATTTAGATGGCTGGATAGATATGAGCGACGCCTTTTTTTCCTATGGTGAAAAAGAAAAACGATTGGAAATTTTGGATGATCCACGTACAGGTGCTTTCGGTGTCATCAGTGTTTTTTGCTTATTGCTGTTAAAAGTCGGTGTTATTTATGAAATGCTTTTAAATGGTCATGAGGAGATTATTGCCTTTATTATTTTTATCCCTTTTATTGCCCGTTTAGGGATGCTGATTTATTTTTTTACGATGCAACCGGCCAAGCAGACAGGGCTCGCAGCTTATTTTAAATCCATTATCATTTCAAAGAAATTAATGCTAATAATAAGTATTTTTTCTTTAGCATTATTTGCAGTTTGGATTTATTTTTCGATGTACAGCTTGTTTATTTTAGTAATTGTTATGCTACTATCACTTATCTTTTACAGGAAATGGTCGCAAAAGCATTTTGGCGGGATGAGCGGTGATTTACTCGGTGCTTTAGGAGAAGGTTTGGAGGTTGTGCTATGGGTGACGGTGTTACTTTGCATTTAATTCGTCATGAAAAGACAAAAGCGAATATAGAGAAAAAATATATTGGCTGGACAGATGAGCCGATTCTAAAAAAGGTACAGGCACAGGCACCGATCCATACAAATGAAGTATTTGGAAGTGATTTGTTACGGTGCCGAGAAACAGCACAATGTTATTTTCCACATGCTACATATATCCAGAATGAAAAATTGCGGGAGCTGAATTTCGGTGATTTTGAAATGTGCACATATGAACAACTCCAGCATAATCACATTTACCGGACATGGATTGATGATCCGGTAAATACGCCAATTCCTAACGGGGAGCACTTTTTACAGTTTCAACAGCGTGTTTTAACGGGTGTTCATGAAATTGTACAACAAGAGAAAGAATATACATTAATCATTCATGGTGGTGTCATTCGGATACTGCTTGCGAAATACGGTATTACGGAGCAGACGTTTCAGCAAACGATTGCCAACCACCGAACAATTTATACGCTTAGCTGGGGTTCGATTGAAGACTTTATAGGAGGTGCAAGATGTTCATTATACTCGGAGGAGCACATAACGGTAAACGAGCATATGTAGAAGATTTAGTTGCACAATTACCTACAAAAGAGCTTGTCAAATACGAGGGGGTATTACCTCGGATAGAGGAAGTAACTGGAGATAAACGATTTATTATTAGCAATTTCGAACAGATTGTTTTACCGCATCTTCATCAACCGGAGGAGCAGGTTGCACAGCAGATTTTTGAGCATATTGCCGAAATTTCCGCACTCGCTGAAGTATTTTGTATTTGTACAGATACGAGCAGGGGGGTAGTGCCGCTTGAAAAGGAAGCACGACAATTAAGAGATACTTGTGGTCGACTATACCAAAAGCTTTGTAGCGAAGGGCATACGGTTGTTCGTGTATGGTACGGTATTCCACAAATTTTAAAAGGAGCACATTATGGACAAAACTAAATTACGTTTCATTATTTTAACCGCTTTAATCGCTGCAATGTGTGCGATTGGAAGTTTTATTAAAATACCGGTAGGCGTTGTTGCAACAGCGGCACTGGATTCGGCTCCAGCATTTATTAGTGCGATTTTTTTACCGCCTATTTTCGCAGGCGCAGCAGGAGCACTCGGTCATATTGCAACAGGACTTACATCTGGCTTTCCATTAGGTGTTTTCCATATCATTATTGCAGTGGAGATGTTCATTATTGTCGCAATTTTCGCTGTAATGCATCGAAAAGGATTGCATATTTCAAAGTGGATATTTGTTGTGATTGGAAATGGGGTTATTGCACCTTTACCATTTTACTTCCTTATTTCACCGGCATTTTATATCGGATCCATTGCTTCACTTTCTATTGCAACATTCGTGAACTGTCTCATTGCCATCGTCGTAATGCCAGTCATTAAAAATGTAGTACAGCGTGTTGGGGTGAACGCATGAGAAACGCGATCGAAGTAAACGGGTTAATCGTAACAATCGATAATTCAGGATGTATTGGAACAAAAGAGCATGATCTTGTGAAAGTGCCAAATGAAATTACCGCATATTTTACAGCACGTACCGCCATTTTGGAGCAGTTATGTGCGGGGGCAATTCCTGTGCAGTTATTAATGGCCAACTTTTCGGGTGACAACGTATGGAATGAGTATGCAGAAGGGTTTAAAAAGGCATTTAATGAAATGGCTTTAAATATGCCACCATTGACAGGTTCCAGTGAAACGAATTTTTCCGCTTTGCAGTCGGCTGTTTCCTTAACAATAATAGGGGAAAAGCAATTTAGCGGTGATCGGACGAACTGCCTTTATTATATTGTCGGTGAACCGCTAGTCGGTAACGATGTAGTGGAAAACCTTGACAAAATTGCTAACTTAAAAGAGTTGTTTGAAGGTTTACAAAGTGGGATCATTGAAGCAATCTGGCCTACAGGTTCAAAAGGAATTGGTACCGAAATTAAGCGCTTTATCGGTGAAGAATACAGTGCAGCAATCAATTTAGAAGCGTCGGCCGGACCATCATGTGCTGTGCTAGTCGCAGTAAAAAAAGAATATGAAGAAACTTTTAAAAAGAATATGACAGCACCTTTAACTGAAATTGTAGAAATGAATTAATTTTAAATGATGAAATATGCTCGAAAACTATTAGAACTGCTAGTAAAAAATATTTTTTGTTTAAAATTAAAAAATACTAAATATTCTAAAAATAAAGTGGTATGATAGAGTGTATCAATTTCAATAAGTTAAGGAGCATGAATTATGACAACGTACCAAATTACAACTGAGTTATCAACAAACAAAAAAGAAAAGACACCTGCAGAAAAGCTTGGTTTTGGTCAAATTTTTACGGACCACATGTTTGTAATGGATTATGAAGAAGGTAAAGGGTGGCATAATGCATCTATTGAACCTTATGCACCGATTACATTAAGCCCTGCTGCAATGGTTTTCCATTATGGACAAGCGGTTTTTGAAGGTTTAAAAGCATACATGACAGAGCAAGGTGACGTACAATTATTCCGTCCGGAACGTAATTTCCAACGGTTGAATACTTCTAATGCACGCCTTTGCATTCCGCCAATCGATGAGGATTTTGCACTGGAAGCATTGAAGGAATTAATCCGAGTGGATCGTGAATGGGTACCAACAGAACCAGGTACATCTCTTTATATTCGTCCATTCATTATTGCGACGGAAAGCTATTTAGGTGTAAACCCTGCGAAAAGCTATAAATTCATGATTATTATGTCACCAGTTGGCTCTTATTATAAAGAAGGCATTAACCCGGTTAAAATTTTAGTAGAGCAGCATTATGTACGTGCTGTAGTAGGGGGTACCGGCGAAGCAAAAACAGCGGGTAACTACGCTTCAAGCTTAAAAGGTTCGGAACTTGCCGCAAAACAAGGATACTCTCAAACATTATGGTTAGACGGTAAGGAAAATAAGTATGTAGAAGAAGTAGGAAGCATGAACATCTTCTTCAAAATTGCAGGAACAGTCATTACACCTGCATTAAATGGCAGTATTTTACCCGGTATTACACGTGACTCGATGATTCAAGTATTAAAATCAAAAAACATTCGGCTTGAAGAACGTGCAATCGAGTTTGCAGAAATTGTCGCTGCAGCCCAAAACGGTACGCTGGAAGAAGCGTTCGGTACGGGTACAGCTGCAGTTATTTCTCCAGTTGGTGAATTAAAGTGGCTGGATGATGTGATTACAGTCAACAACGGCCAAATTGGTGAAGTGACACAAATGCTGTATGATACATTAACAGGCATTCAGTACGGAAAAATGGAAGATCCATTTGGCTGGACGGTTAAAATCTAATTTAGATGCCGGGACAAAACAAAACTACAATTTTTCTCCGCGGAGAAAAATTGTAGTTTTTTGAGTGCGCTAAAAATTGGTTTCCGTTACGGGTACGCTTTCCGCGGGCACGGCCTTACACGAACGTCTCAGGCGTCGTGCTCCTGCGATTACTCGTAGCAAAATAATTTCGCTGGTCCCGCTGGAGTCGACCCTTCACTTCAACCAATTTTAATAAAGATTATTTTTATTATACAGTTTCTGCTCATTTAATAAATTCTCTACTTAGGTCCCGATCACTATTTTCACTTTATTTTTCCACTAATTCCTCTACATGGTTAAATCTTTCGTGAGAAACGGGAGCTGCTTTTTCAAATGCATTTTTACCGACATATGATTCGATTAATGTTTTTACATCAATACCAGATGATGCTTTTAAAGTTTCCTGCAGACCGGCCATTAAATCTGTTGCATAGCCTGTAACTTTACCAGCGCCACCATTTGCACCGCCTCCAGTATCAACAACAGTAATTTTATCGATATTGGCAAGTGGACTTGCAACTTGTTTTGCATATTCAGGTAACATTTTCACAATCATATCAAGGACAGCAGCCTGACCGTATTGTTCAAATGCTTCTGCAATTTTTTCTTTCGCTTCTGCTTCTGCAAGACCGCGTAAACGAATAATTTCAGCTTCAGCCGTACCTTGTGCACGCTCTGCATCAGCTTTAGCAAGACCATCTAAACGAATACGTTCCGCTTCTGCTTGTGCATGTGTTTCGATACGATATTTCTCCGCATCTGCCTGCGCAAGCTCTTTTCGTTTTTGAGCTTCTGCGTTTTGTTCGATGGCATAACGGTCTGCATCTGCCTTTTTCTTCACTTCAGAATCATATTGCTTTTCTCGACGTAGAATTTCTTTTTCTTCTAATTCGATTTGCTTTTGACGTTCAATGATCTTAACTTGCATTTCCTGTTCTGTTACGTCCTGTTTTGCACGTGCAGATTCTAATTCATAGGCCTGGTCGGCACGAGCTTTTGCAATATCCTGCTCACGACGGAATTCAGCTACTTTTAACTGGTTATTTTTTTCAGCTTCTGCAATCTGAGTAGCGCGTTCTAATTCTGCTTGTTGCGCTTCCTGAGCAGCCTGAGCACGTTTAATACGTGTTTCTTTATCCGCCTCAGCTGTTGCGATATCGGCATCACGCTTTACTTGAGCGATTCGAGGCTTACCGAGTGAATCTAAATAGCCGTTTTTATCGCGGACATCTTTAATTGTAAATGAAACAATGACTAAGCCCATTTTCGCTAAATCCTGCGATGCGACACGCTGTACTTCCTGCGAGAACTTATCACGGTTTTTATAAATTTCTTCAACAGTCATCGATCCTAAAATAGAACGCAGGTGACCTTCTAGTACTTCACGTGCTTCACTTTCGCGATCTTGCTTTGCTTTCCCTAAAAACTGTTCGGCAGCTGTAGCAATTTCCGCAATGGAACCACCAATTTTAATGATGGCTGTACCATCTGCCATAACCGGTACACCTTGTTCTGTGTATACTTCAGGTGTTGTTACTTCTAATTTACTAGAAAGTAAACTAAGCGGTTTTGCCTGCTGGAATACAGGGAACACAAATGTACCACCACCACGGATAATCTTAATGCGATTACCTGATTCGTCTGTATGTACATTTTTACTCCCTAAATAACTACCTGTTACGATTAATGCTTCATCTGGACCTGCTGTACGGTATTTCATTACATAAACCGCTACAAGAGCGACAATCAGAAATACGACAACCCCCACTGCAATTAAAATACCTGACATTTCTGCAATACTTGACATATACTTTTCCTCCTAAAATTTAAAATTGAAACTCCTCTTTCTCATAAACCGCAACCATTGCCGTACCATTACGCATCTCAATTATTAAAACTTTTGTATCATATGGAATTTCTACATGATGAAAGCTCGCCGCACGTTTGGAAATGATACCGTTTGCGGATTCTATTACGATTTCCCCGAAGCCATCTAAAGGAACAGGTACAATGACTTTTCCAGCCTGGCCTTCAAGCGATTCATCTGTATAAGCAAGAGATACTTCAGCTGTGCGTAAAGGAACGAGTAAGAAATAATAAAGAAGTGCTGTGAGTAAACACGCTATAATGAATGCGATTATTAAGATGATGAGGCTTGTAAAACCTGAAAAACGCTCAAAAATATAACCGGCAGCAGAAGTGAATGTAATAAACGAAAGGATAACAGCCGGATCTAAAAAAGGAAGTCCATCGATAGATACATCAGCAAAATCTGCAAAAAATAAATAAAGAATCGTACAGCATCCGATAACGATTAAGATGGTTAAATAAATGGTTTCAATGGAATACCCAAACAAGTTGTCACCTCCTTAAGTCCTTTGTATTAGTAAATACGGATGGAACTGGAAAAAGTTTCAGAAAAAACAAAAATTTAAAGGGAGAATATATTGATGGTTAGAAATAATTTCTCTATCTTAAAACGCCCTATAATACGATTAAGAAAAAATTGCGTCGTGTACGTCAAATGCTTGTCATAGAGCTAACAAAGAAAGGTGAACTATAGGCAATTAAAGAGGCATGAAGGAGTCTTACAAGGGACGAGGAGAAGGTCATCCAATCGTTAAAGGCGTGCTGAATGATCATGCTAGTAAGTAAGTAGCGTTTCAGGTAGAGCAAGGGAAAGCTGGTATTGAAGCAGTTTACCTACCTCAAAGAAATACGAGTTTTGGATTGAAGTTTTATGATGCCAGTGGGGAATTAGTAAAGTAGCAATTAAAAGCATATGTCGTTTTGTTCGAAGCGACATACGCTATTTTTGAGCATTTATTTCATTGTAAAATAGTTTTTTAGCTCTACTGTTAATGGGCTGTTCTGTTCAATATATTCCATCATTAAGTCGGGTATGAATTTTTTTGATTCACGAATAGGCTGTTTTTTAAACATGTGGAAATGATGGGCACCTGTTGCGCGGTAGCTGTTGACCGCTACTTCAAACAATGAAGTGTCTTGTATCGAGCAACCATTATAGTTCAGCCTAACTACACGCTGTCCAACTGGATTACTTAAATTGATTTCATAGTCAATGCCACCCCATAAATCATAAATATATGGCTGCGGCTCTGGGTAAAAAACAGAAAGACTAAAATCGACTTCACCTTTGTTATTCAGTGCGAAGACGGCTGCGCTTTGTTCAATTGCTTCTCGAATGTCAGCTCCAGTCATTTCAACAACGAGCAAACGATTGGCGCGCGGCATATTGTGTATAACTTGTTCTCGCGTTATAACTTTTTGAAAGCCGCCTGAAAAATGGTAAGGGAGTTCAATGACTGAAATCTGAGCTCCTGAATAATGAAGCTGCATGTCATGTATCAATTGCGTGTACGATGATGATGCTATGCGCGGAGTAAAGAAATCCGAGTATGTTAAATCGTTTTCTGTGCTACCGATTACTTCCTTTTTCCAGCCGTTAAATTCGGGAAAGGGCTGTATTGGAAGGCTTGAATCCACGTGAACAAGAGATGGTTCATGAATTATTTGGTCATTTTCTATCGTTACATCGATTTGAGCAAAGCAATGTGCATTCGCTCCAGGTTGAACGACAGAAATCCCGTTAATCTTTGTCGCAATTTCTAAATGCTGATGGCCTGTAATAAATACGTCAATACCATCAATTTCATAAAGCATGCGATAGCCTTCATTTTCACCATGTTCAAGATCAATTTGATTCCCATTATGTAAATCCCGTTCAAAACCGCCATGATAGCTTAAAATTACGAAATGGGCTTTTTCTACTTCTCGTACATAGTTCACTGTATTTTTTGCGCTTTCAAATGCTTGTTCAAAATGTAAATGCTGTATCGAGTTAGTTTCATCCCAAAGCTTCGTGAAATGCGTCACAACGCCTACTACCGCAATCCGTATTCCGTGAATTTCCTTTATAAAATACGGTTTTGCAAAGCCCGTAATATTGGCAGCTATCCACGGAAAGTTACAGGCTTTTTGTATTTTTCGCACTTTTTCAGGTGGATAATTAAATTCATGATTTCCGAAAATGCCAACATCGTAGCCGAGCGCATTAGCCAGCTCTATTTGAGGATGCTGTTTATGTATAATATGGTCGTAATAGTAGCTTAAATGGCTGCCTTGAAGAAAATCACCGTTATCAATTAACAATGCAGGCTGTCTTTTTGAAATCATTTGAGCAAGCTGTGAAAACCGCTCTGTATGGCCATGTATGTCACTAGTGGCAATAATAGAAAACTGCATATGCAAAAACTTCCTTCAACTATTCATTTTCCTTCATTATAGCGTGTGTGAATTATTGCGCAACAGTGATGAAAGTGCTTTAATAAAAAGTGAATACACTTACTTTTAAATTTTAGGAGTTGGAATAATGATTACAGTAACAAACCGCATCAAAGTAAAAAAAGGCTTTGCCGAAATGATGGCGCCAAAATTTGTGCAACCGGGTCCATTACAACAGTTTGAAGGATTCCAAAAGGTTGAAGTATTAGTTTCGACTCAATTTGAAGAGTATGATGAAATGAGTGTCGTAATGTACTGGGATTCAAAAGAAAGCTTCTCAGTATGGCGTGAAAGTGATGCATTTAAAGAATCACATAAACGTCCATCTGAAGGGCAAGGTCATGGTGAGCAAGGCGACTCTCCAATGCTAGGTTCAGAAATTATTATTGCTGAAGTAGCAGGCACTATTTCAAAATAAGTTAAAAAAAGCGTCCTAATGATGATTAGGGCGCTTCTTTTTCATACGATGATTCATCAAGATTAGGAAGGTGCTTTTCGTGTTATTAATGGAAAAATTTTTTTATGACGGGCAATTTTTAAAATGCTATGAAGAGGCTACACGTCAGTTACAGGAAGGCAATGACGCATTAGCTACACAATTTTTAAATTTATTTAAAAAATACGAGTATGAAAATTTCCCTAAGCCGACTGAGCAACATACGCAAAGTATTGAACGTGCCAATGAAAGCTATGAAGAAAATGATGAACTAGAGCAATTGCGAAGCATTAAAGACGAACAGGAATTTGCAGCTAAAGTGAAGCAGCTTGAGAACGATGCACGAACAGCTGATGATAAACGAAAAGCACAGTCGTTTTATGTACAGGGGCATTTGTTTTTAATGGCACATCAATATGATGAAAGTATCCACTGCTTTATCGAGGCCGTAAAGCATAATCCGAATAAAGCACTTTATTACGGGATAGCAGGTCAGACGATGAACCGCTTTAATTGGTCTCCTTTTGAGGTAATGATTTACATAGAACGGGCTATTGACCTGGATCCGGAAAACGCCCGATGGCACTGGAACAAGGCACTTGTATTAACAAGGCTTTATAAAGACTTAAATGCCGAGCCCTTTTTAGAGCAAGCACTCGTTACTATTGAAAAGGCGATTGAGACTTGCCGCGAAGATCAAGCATCTCTTCGCAATGGTATCGATTCAACATTGGAAAATTTAAAGGAATATCTTTTCAACTAGGTAGGTAATAAAATCGCGCTCACGAACGGTTTCAATAAGCAGGTTCGTGAGTTTTTCTTGTTGAAAAAGTTCTAATATCGTTTTGATCTTCTAATAAATCTCCGAGATTTTCAAATAAAGGTATCTGATGTTCAAATATCTTCTGCGAAAGTTCTAAAATCCTCGCCGAAAGTTCTAATAAACTATGAAAACTTCTAATAAAAAAAGCTATCTAAAAAGGGTTTAAAAATCCCTTCAAGACAGCCTTTTCCACTATCATCTATTTCTTCTTTTTGTCCTTCACAAACGCAAATACTATTAATCCAACTTGTATCACGACGATTGCAATAAAAAAGTAAAAATTCTTCGATGAATCGGCTAAATTAAGTTCATCAGCCAAAATGCCTTCAATCGACTGTAATTGTGCACTTAGTAAAATAATTAAGGCACCAATAAATAACATAACTTTAGGATTTATTGCAAAGCGCAGTAGTACAATAATGAACAGTGCTGAAAAAATCAGCAATAGTGTGAAGAGGGGATCCATTAATGTAAGGGTCCCATCCTGTGCAAATTTTTCATATGTGAATGTCACCGTATAACCTCCTTACTTAACTAAGCCATTTTGAAATGCATAAACGACTGCTTGTGTACGATCTTGTACTTCGAGCTTGCTTAAAATATTGCTTACATGTGTTTTTACCGTTTTTAATGCAATAAATAGTTCCTCTGCAATTTCCTGATTCGCAAGTCCTCTGGCCATACACAGTAACACTTCCATTTCCCGGTCTGTTAAATGATCGTGCAAAGCAGGTGCAGTACCGCGCATACGGGCCATTACTTTTGTTGTAGCTTCAGGCTCAAGTACTGTTTCACCAGCCATCGTTTTACGGATTGCTTCAGCAATTTGTTTTGCGTTACTCGTTTTCAGTATATAGCTGACCGCACCTGCTTCAAGTGCCGGATATAATTTGTCGTCATCAATAAAGCTTGTGACAATCATTACTTTCGCTTGCGGCCACTGCGCTAAAATCTCGGCTGTCGCTTCCGCACCTGTTTTTATCGGCATAACATTATCCATCAAGACAATATCAGGTTTTAGTGATAGCACCTTTTCAACCGCTTCCTCGCCGTTTGTTGCTTCTCCGATGACTTCGATATCAGGCTGTGCCGACAAATAGGCAGCGACCCCGATACGTACCATTTCGTGATCATCTACAATAACAACTTTAATCATTCAATTGTTCCTCCTTTTTAATCGGAACTTTTACTTCTACAATAGTCCCTTCATTTGGAACGGAGACGATTTTATACGTACACCCAATTTCGACAGCTCGCTCGGCAATATTTCTTAATCCGTAAGAAGATGTTTTGTCGCCATCATTACTAAAACCAAGACCGTTATCCTGAATGCGTAAAATGGCTAACTGATCACGTGCAATTAAAAGCAGTTCAACCTCTGTCGCTTTAGCATGCCTTAAAGTATTGGATAATGCTTCTTGTGCAATACGGAATAAATGGTCTTCCTCCGCTTTAGATAAATTGATTTCCTCTATTTGATAATCAATATTAAAGTAGACTTTTTCCTGTAATTCGACAATCAAATCTTCCAGACCTTCTGCTAAGCTCTTATTGTGCAAAGCAATGGGGCGTAGGTGTAGGAGCAGTGCCCGCATTTCAAGCTGGGCTTGCTGGACGACCTTTTCTACTTGTGCCAACTGTTTTTGGGCATGCTCGTCTTGCTGCTGTTCTGTAAGGGCAGATAATAGCATGGAAGCTGCAAAAAGCTGTTGCGATACAGAATCATGGAGTTCACGTGCGAGACGTTGACGTTCTGCAAGAAGGCGCTCCTGTACAATTGCATCATTCGTTTCGACCTTCTCATGGGAAAGTCGTTGCAGAGATGCACGCTGGGTATCGATTAATTCGTTGGCATCACGCAATGCTTTATTTAAAGAACCGTTAGTTTTCTTTAATTTCTGGGCAAAATCAGGTTCTGCAATTTTTTTGACAATCCTCGTTGTCTGATTCTCTTTCATTTTCACGGCGACAGCCATCCATAATGCAATGCAGAAGCTAATACCGGTAGCGCTAATCGCGATAATTCCAAGCAATGGAATGTCATAATCAACATTTTCCCATAAAAAGCGCCACGTTTCTTCTTCCGGCTCTCCAAGTATAAAAATTAGTATATTCATTGTAAAAGAGGCAAAAATTAAAATAAGTACGAAAAATCGAGCTATAAATGCAATCATCCGCGCTGCACCTCCACATCGCCTATCCAGGAAGTAACGTATAGTACGAGTACACGTTTTGCATCCGGATCGCCATCCTCAAAGTAGAGCTGCTCATTTATACATTGCTTAGGCGAGAAGTGTAAGCAATTGGCCTCACCATATATCGTAGAATAGTGGAGCTGAAGCGTTACTTCATACGGGACAGTAATCCTCACTTTTCCTAGTGATTGATTAATGACAATAATTGATTTCCCTTGGGGTAAAATCGTTTCTGTTGTATCAACTGTAATGTCTCCAATGAAGCGTTGAATGTGTATGTCACGCCATTGGTAGCTTTCTGTCGGGATGCCCGTAGTACCAATCAATTTATTTTTTCCGATCGTATCAATTACTTGATTTTTGATTTCTATAATTTGTTCTTTTTTCGTTAAGTATTGGTAGAGTAAAAAAATTAATGTACCGATGATTAAAAGACGTAATGTCCATAAATGAATTACTGCAAAGAATATTAAGATGAGACCGGCCCAGAGTGTATATTTTTTTTTCTTTTTAAAGCTGTAGAATAATAGAATTGCACCGACAATGAGTAAAAATACACTGATATTATTGAATAGTGTCAATTCGATCAAAACGACAAGTGCCATACTAATAACGATTATCGTAAGCTGATCTGACGTGATTTTCGGCATATTGCCTCCTCCTAAAACGAGCAAAATGGAGAAAGCACAGCGCCTTCTCCTTTAAAACATTATAGCATTATTTTGGTTGTTCAATTAGCTTTTGTTCTTTTTCCAGCTGAGCTAAACGGGACTCAAATGATGTCACTTCATACTTGCGCTCGATATTTTGAGAGAGCTCATCGATGTATGTCGAAAGTTCATCAAAGTTTTCATTGTTATTAGAAGTTAACACTTTGTCCATCTGATGGTTGGCACGTACAACATTTTCTTTCCCCATCAACTGGAGCTGTCGTACTTTCATATCTTTAATTTTATGTTTCATTGTTTCAAATTTACGTTCCAATGCAAAGTATTCAACGTTTGCTGCATCAATGCTTGTCAGCAATGTGTGCTTACGTGTTGTATAGGCAGCAACTTCTTCTTGTGCAAAGGTAATGAGTTCTACTTCCTCGGTAGCCTGTGCTAAGTGTAATTGCTTTTCTCGTTTTTCAAGCATCTCGGCTGTTTGTGAAAGCTGTAACTCCAATTCCTTTTTTAGCTGTGCCTGACGTGCAAGCAGTTTACCTGTATGCTCCGTTTGTTTTTCTGCTTCGCGAATGTAATGGTTTAACATTTTAATTGGATTTTTTTCTACTTTTTTATCAAATAAATCATGTAAGTCAGCCTGAATCGAGTATTTAAATTTTGTGAATAAATTTTTCATTATGTTTCTCTCCTTATTTGTTTAAATGTGCCCATTCGCGTTCAAAGTTCGTAAATGGATCCTCTTCTTTATTGCTTGTAAAAATTTCAACCTTCTCATTTTTACGTGATTTGTAAATATAATAAATAATACCAATTGCCACTAGACCAATAAAACCGGGAATGTTTGAAATTGCACTAATTAATCCTACAAATGCAACAACTAAACTCATTACTTTTCCAAATGTAGACTTGCTCCCCGTGTAATAATGTAGACCGGCTGCTAAAAGTGCGCCTGATAATAATAGTCCGACTACTGGTACCAATAGACAAAGCGCAATAATTGCGGCGATGAAACCAGCTGAATATAAGAAAAACTTTTTCATATGTGTTCCTCCTTGTATTTGATAACTTCATGTTACGTTAATTACTAAAATTCAATAACGACCTGCAACTGTATTTTCATCTAGGTCTGGAGGCTGATAGGAACTCAGACATATAACTCAAATTAAATATATAGAAACGTAATAACTTTTATTGTATAATGCTTGTTGGAGAGTTTTTCTCGGTACATATGTAATGGAGGAGGTTGGACAGTATGCAAACATGGATTTGGATTATTATCGTAATCGCAGCTCTTATCGGGGGCGTGGCAATTGGTTTCTACGCAGCTCGTCAATATATGATGAAGTATTTGAAAGAGAACCCGCCAATTAATGAACAAATGATTCGCGTGATGATGGCGCAAATGGGACGTAAACCGTCGGAAAAACAAGTACGTCAAATGATGTCTCAAATGAACAAGTTCCAAGACAAATAATAAATTAAGCTACCTTTTACATTCTAAAGAGTGATGGAGGTAGTTTTTGTTTTGCAAAAATTTAACCCTTTATTAAATTAGAGTTAAAAATCTGAATATTCTATTGATTTGGTTATGATTCTAGTCTATCCTTATAAGGATTGTAAGTATTGGAGGGACAAAAGATGACAACTGAAAAAACGAATGTAGAGAGCTTTGATTTAGATCATACGAAAGTGGTTGCACCATATGTACGTCTAGCAGGGACAAAAGAGGGTGCTAAAGGAGATGTCGTAACAAAATACGATATTCGCTTTAAACAGCCAAATAAAGAACATATGGTAATGCCTGCATTACATTCATTGGAGCATTTAATGGCAGACCGGATCCGCAACCATAGTGATGCAGTAGTCGATATTTCACCAATGGGTTGTCAAACAGGTTTTTATGTAGCGTTTATGAATTATGATGACTATGAAGGCGTGTTAGCAATTTTGGAAAAAACATTGCATGATGTTTTAGCAGCTACATCTGTACCTGCGTGCAACGAAGTGCAATGCGGCTGGGCGGCAAGCCATAGCCTGGAAGGTGCACAAGAGCTGGCGAAACAATTTTTGGATAAACGTGATGAATGGCATATCGTTTTTAATGAGCAGTAAACGAAAGCTCTTATAATATGCGGAATAGAAATAAAGCAGTTTAAATTTTTACGATGAGTAAAATTTAAACTGCTTTTGATTTTAAAGTGGTTTTCTAGAGTATATGACCAAAACTATTTTACAATAGTGTTTCCGTTTCATTACGATAAGCGGGTACATAATCATGCAAAAACTTTGCGACTGTTTGTTCATAATCTCCCTGGTTTTCGTTGAATGATTTTGCATGTTCACCTTTGTCGAATATTTTCAGCATTTTTGGCTCGGGTTTTTGTTCAAATAATTCTTCTGTCATAGATGAAGGGATAAAGTCATCCGGTTCGCTATGAATAAATAGAACGGGCCGTTCAATTTGCTTTACCGCATCGATAGGCATAATTTCTTTGACAGAATAGCCATCCCGAATACGCATGAAAAAGTCGGCAAAAGGAAGTGTATATTTCGCATCAATCGGCACGACACTTTCGAAAATCCGTTTTAATAGCTGGGGGAAATTCGAAAAGGCACAGTCGGAAATATAAAAGTCGGCATTGTCAGCCAAAGTGCCGGCATAAAGCAGTGTTGTAGCAGCACCCATTGATTCGCCATGAATACCTAACAAAGCATCTTCTCCTGTAAGTTCTCGTACTTTTTCCACTACAGCCTGTAAATCGAATTTTTCATAATGGCCATAACTCGTTGTTTTACCTTGTGATTCCCCATGGCGACGATGATCATAAACGACCGCATTAAAGCCAAGACGTTCAAACATGCGCGCATATCGCATTGAATTGATTTTATTTTCGGTTACCCCATGGCAAATTATTACTGTGTTTTTTGTTTCCAGCGGTTTCAAGTAGATTCCGCTGATTGTATAGCCATTTGGGGAATTAATAGTCAATATTTCTTTTGAACAGCCATCATACCAAGCTTCGTCAAAACGTTTTGCTGTTATTTCACGCTCCCTAATAAACGCATCATCTTTTTTCTTTATATACATAATGCGATTCGTCATGAAGACACCTGTAACTGTAGTAGCAGCAGCCAACAAAGTTGTTACGATACTGCCTGATAATACTAATGTGCGTTTTTTCATGGAAATCACTCCTTATTTAATTTAATATTCAATGAATTTTTAGGATAAATCAAATATTATGTAGGAATTTGACTGATGGAATATTTTGTGTGAAAAGTAGGGAATATTTGATAAAATTTCGTTAAGCAACTTTATATATTGCCTACAAAGGGATTCACATCAAAAAGGGGGATTTTTATCATGACAGAAGTAGTAATAGTAAGTGCAGTCCGTACACCAATTGGGGCTTTTCAAGGGACATTAAAAGATATTTCTGCTCCGGCATTGGGTAGTATCGTTATAAAAGAAGCATTACAGCGTATACAGTTAGATCCAACGACGATTGATGAAGTAATAATGGGGAATGTACTTGCAGCAGGTTTAGGTCAAAATCCAGCAAGACAGGCAAGCATCGCAGCAGGTGTTCCTCATACAGTTCCTGCCATGACGATTAACAAAGTATGCGGCTCCGGGTTAAAGGCGGTTCATTTAGCAGCCCAGGCAATTATTGCTGGAGATGCAGAAGTCGTTGTTGCAGGGGGCTTTGAAAATATGAGTCAAGCACCTTATATTATGCAGAATGCGCGGGAAGGTTTCCGTATGGGCGATCAAAAAATTGTCGATACACTTATAAAAGATGGGTTATGGTGTGCTTTTAATGATTACCATATGGGCGTAACCGCGGAAAACCTATGCGATCAATATGGCATTACACGGGAAGAGCAAGATGAATTTTCTGCCCGTTCACAAGCTCGTGCATCAGAGGCTATAGCAAAAAATAGATTTGCAGAAGAAATTGTTCCTATCGAAATTCCGCAACGTAAAGGGGAACCAATCGTTTTTGCCCAGGATGAATATGTAAAGCATGGCACGACAGCAGAAAAATTAAATGGATTACGCCCAGCCTTTAAAAAGGAAGGCTCTGTAACAGCTGGTAACGCTTCTGGCATTAATGACGGGGCGGCGGCAGTTGTTGTCATGTCGAAACAGCGCGCCTTCGAATTAGGGCTTAAACCTATGGCTACGATTGTTGCAAATGCGAGCGCAGGGGTAGACCCGTCCATTATGGGGGTAGGACCTGTATCGGCAGTGAAAAAAGCATTAGCAAAGGCAAATGTAACATTGGATAAAATGGACTTAGTTGAAGCGAATGAAGCTTTTGCGGCTCAGGCAATTGCAGTTGATCGCGAATTGGCGTTCAATCATGATAAACTAAACGTAAACGGTGGGGCAATAGCACTTGGACATCCGATTGGTGCGAGCGGTGCACGTATTTTAGTCACATTGCTTCATGAAATGCAAAAGCAAGACGCAGAATTCGGTCTTGCAACATTATGTATCGGTGGCGGGCAAGGGGTAGCAACGATCGTACAGCGCTAACAGTGGTGTTTATGCATACACTGAAAGGATGCAAATTACCAAATCGTAATTGATTATATAGAAGGTGAAAATTATGGCAAAAAAGAAACAACAAAGAAGTACGAATGATGAATTCAACTTACCAAAAGAAAAGGCGGCAACTTTAGCCGATCAGCTTGGTGGAGACGTATTGGCTAAGTTAAAGGCAGCAAAGCAGGATATGGTGGCCGATGAAAAAGCGAAAGAAGAAGAACGTATAGCGAAAGCCGCATTCGAACGGAAACAACGCGAAAAAAACATGAGCTTTGAAGAATTATTAGATCAATACGGGGATAAAGGTTCCAAGTTTTAAGGTAAAGCTAGCGCAATGAAATAATTGCGCTAGCTTTTTTTAAATAGAGCATGTCCGATTTTTGTTAAAATTAGCAATGTCATTGCACCCGAAGCATCGATTACTACATCTTCTATCAATCCACTGCGCCCAGGAATCATGCTTTGGCGAAATTCATCTAGGCATGCAATAACCGTTACTGTGAAAAAAGCAAGTACAGTAGGGAATCTCCATTTCAGCTTTTTATAGAAAATATAAAAGGTGACCGCGAGTAAACCATAGCCAAAAAAATGAACGCCTTTTCGAAACAGAAATTCCAAAAACTTATAGTAGCCCTGCGATTCAACCGATATGATTCTTCCCCAGTAAGGAATTTGGAATTGACTTAAAAAGTCTTCAAAAGGTTTATCTTCTAGTACATTTTTTAATACAGGAATTATCGTTTGCTGCTCATATCTCATATTAGAAATGACTGCAACAATGATAAGACCAATTACTACGAAGGATATTGCTTTTTTCATCGATGCTCTGTATACCGTTCAGTTTTTGTCCAATCATGAATGTCGGTAATATTTTGCAAAGTTTGTGCTTTTTCGTAAGCATACAGATTCTGCTTTAACTGTGTTGTTGTACGTGCGCCAATTACTGTAGAGGCAATCGTCTGATATTGCAGATTGAATGCAAGTGCTGCAGCGTGGACATCGCTGTACTGTTGTTCAATTTTCAGCAAAATTTCTTCGGCAGTAGCTTCGTCATAGCCCATATAGGAAGCCATTCGATTGCGCCAGTCATTGGTAAGTAATCCTTTTGCAATAGAGCCACGTGTTACGACAGATGCCCCTGTCTTTTCAATCACTTCAAAAAATTCACTTGCTCGTTCGTCAAAAATATTAAACTGCATCATATTGCTGACTGCTTTACTATTTTGTAGAAAAGGAACGAAAACATTTGGTCGAATAGAGGAGATGCCGTATTCGCGAATCAATCCTTCTTTTTTCAGGCTTTCAAAAGTATCGATTACTTCTTCCAAATTGTCATCAGTTGTTCCGCCATGCAGCTGATATAAATCTAAATAATCCGTCTGTAAACGACGCAAACTGTTACGAATAGCCGTATTAATATAGTCAGAAGAAGCATCCCAGCTCCAGCCGTCTTTTCCTTCCTCCCAGCGATTACCCACTTTCGAAGCTAAATAAATATGTTGTCGATGCTCCTTTAATGCTGAGCCGACATTTTTTTCATTTTCTCCGCGGTCATATAAATCTGCTGTATCAAAGTAATTGATGCCTGCATCGATAGCTTCGTGTATGATTTGCTTAGCTTCTGATAGATTTAGAGGTAATGACATACAGCCTAAACTTAATTCCGAGATATGCAAATCGCTCGTACCTAATTTTCTTTTTTTCATAAATTATCCCTCCAACATTCGATATTTTAGAAAAGCTCTTACTAATGGTACAATGAATGGAAGTAAGAGAACAAGTGGAGGCGTAGTCATGAAAAAATTTGAAGAAAAAACGATCCATTCTGAATCTATTTTTAAAGGTAAAGTAATTTCACTGAAAGTTGATGATGTTAAACTACCGAATGGTGAAACCGGTAAGCGTGAAATTATTAATCATCCCGGTGCTGTTGCTGTAATTGCTATTACTGAAGATAATAAAATTCTTTTCGTTGAACAATACCGCAAAGCCTTGGAGCGTTCAATCATAGAAATTCCCGCAGGCAAGATGGAAAAAGGCGAGGAACCGATTGTGACAGCACGCAGAGAATTGGAAGAAGAAACAGGTTATACGTCAGATGATTTCCGATTTGTTCAGGCTTTTGCAACGTCACCTGGATTCGCGGATGAAGTTATCCATATCTATGTTGCCGAAAAGTTAAAGAAACTGGACATTCCTGTAGACTTAGATGAAGATGAGTTTGTAGAGCTAATGGAAGTAACTTTGGAAGAAGCAGAAGCAATGGTTGCTGATGGAAGAATATATGATGCGAAAACTGCTTTTGCCGTTTTATGGGTGAAGATGAAAATGATTTTAAATCAATAAAATGTTTACGCATAAGGACAATTTATGTGCATAAGTTGTATGGACAAGGAGGCGTCCAAATGCGTAAATATTTATATATTCAATATACATCTATGATAGTCATATGTTTTATTTGTGGTGTAGTATGTTATCAATTATTTCAAATTGAGCAAGTACAGCAAATTATTAAATATAGTGATCGAAGACTACTAGATCTGGAAAAACCGGAACTGCTTTGGAGTGTTGTTCCTTTCCTAGTTTCTTTAATTATTGTATTATTCTTTTCGACACATAAATATTTACCACGAATGGCCCTAGTTTTTATTTCAATAAAAGTTACTTTCCTAGGGTTTAGTTCTGTTTATTTACTTGTGCAGCATCAATCTATAAAATTGTATGCCTTTTGGTGGTTCCCGTTCCAGTTGATCTATTGTGTACTATTGATCGCTCTCTATCAAATCACAAATAACAACAGTGGTAGACGAACTTTGAAAAGTGTAATGCCTTGGAAAAAAGTAATATTCCTTTTAATAGTAATGGTAGTGTTTTTTGGACTTGAAAATATAGCAATTACTTATTTATTTAAATAATCATTGTCTTGTAATGAGATTTACTCATTTGGTATAATGAAAAGAGTTTAGGAGGGCGTCACATATGGAGAGCCGTATTGATAGAATTAAAAAGCAACTGCATAGTGCGAGCTATAAGCTGACGCCACAGCGAGAAGCAACAGTAGCGGTATTACTTGAGCATGAGGAAGATCATTTAAGTGCCGAGGATGTTTACTTATTAGTAAAAGATAAAGCACCTGAGATTGGACTGGCTACTGTATATCGTACACTTGAGCTTCTAACAGAGCTGAAAATTGTCGATAAAATTAATTTTGGTGACGGGGTGTCCCGCTATGATTTACGTCAAGAGGGCGCAAAGCATTTCCACCATCATTTAGTTTGTATCGAGTGTGGCGCAGTAGATGAAATTCAAGAAGATTTATTGGAAGATGTAGAAGAAATTGTGGAGAAACGCTGGAACTTTATAATTAAAGATCACCGCCTAACATTCCATGGCATCTGCTGGCGTTGTCATGATCATGATAACTCTGGAGACAGCAATGCATAATCTATAATCAAGAAAAAAGAACAGCGTAATTGGCTGTTCTTTTTTTTACGCACATATAGTTTAAAAGAGACGATTAGGTTTCCCTAATCGTCTCAGCTATTTCAATTAAGTACGCGGATGATGTGCAATAATAAGGATTTTACCTGCTTCTAAATCATCTTTTGCTGTAGCATGCTCTTGTTCGCTTACTCCTAAGTTAGCCAATTGATGATGAAGATCATCAGGCGTCATTTGGAAAAAGTTTTTAATCGCTGCTAAAACCCCTTTATCATTTTCAGTTGTTTCCGCAGTTGCTTTAGCATCTACATTGAAAAAGTCTGCAATATCCTCTGCACGCTTATTGCTATTTGCAAAAACATGAATGTGATCACGCACATAGCCTTCTGCAATAAATGATTCAATTACTGATTTAGCCTGTACACCATTTTCTACTGATTTTAAAACTGCCATTTTATATACACACTCCTTAACTTAGAATACTTATATGATTCCCTAAGATTAGTTAATTGAAACTTTGGGGAAATACCAAGTTCTTATTCTATGAGAGGAGGGTAGTGCAGTAATATAGATTACATCACCGGGTCTACTAAATCGTCTATCTTTTTAATTTCCAAAAATTGAATTTGATGACCATCAATTTCCTGGATTTTAAATAAATAATTTTCATAAATGAACGAATCCTCGATATTTAAATCTGGCATATTCGTAAAGTACCAACCACCGATCGTATCGACGTTAGGGCTTTCAATATCCAGAAATAGTAGCTTCGATACGTCATCGAGCAATACTTTTGAATAGACTAAATAATGGTTTTCGGCAATTTTGCGAATATCCGGAATTTCATCGTCATCAAATTCATCGCGAATTTCTCCGACCAACTCTTCCAAAATATCTTCTACAGTAATCATCCCACTCGTTCCACCGTATTCATCCAATAATATTGCGATATGGATACGTTTCTTTTGCATAATTTGCAATAAACTTTGAATAGGTGTTGTCTCAATCATATGGATAACGGGATTTATGAAGTCCTCTAGCTTAAATGTAGCGGGATTGATTCGGTTATTCATACCTAATGTTAAAAAGTCTTTAATATTTAAAAAACCTAATATATTATCACGGTCGCCCTCATAGACTGGGTAGCGCGTATAGCGTTCTTCAGATACTTGAGTTAAAACTTCCTCAAACGTAGCGGATATATCAAATCCAATAATATCCGTTCGCGGAACCATAATTTCACGAGCAATTTTATCATCGAATTCAAATACATTGTTTACATATTTCAATTCATTCATGTTAATCTCGCCTGATTTATAACTTTCCGATAAAAGTAAGCGTAATTCTTCTTCCGTATGTGATAATTCATGCTCACTCGCTGGCTGCATTCCGAATAGTTTCAATAATAAACGTGCAGAACCATTCAATAGCCAAATTAAAGGGAACATTAGTTTATAGAAAAATTGAATAGGTCTCGCAAATGCTAAAGTGACAGCCTCCGCTTTTTGGATGGCAATTGTTTTAGGTGCCAATTCACCAACTACAACGTGGAAAAACGTTGCCAAAAAGAAAGCTCCGCCCAATGTAAACCAGTGAATATAATCTGTACCAATTCCAATAGATTCGAATAGCGGGTGTAATATAAACTCAAAAGTAGATTCACCAACCATACCGATTCCTAATGCTGTTACGGTGATTCCGAGCTGGCAGGCAGATAAATATTCATCTAAATGTGTTGTTACATTTTTAGCTGTGAGTGAACCAGATTTCCCTTCAGCGACTAGCTGATCAATACGAGATTGGCGTACTTTTACGATAGCGAATTCCGTTGCTACGAAAAAGGCGGTTAAAGCGATTAAAACCGAGAAAATTATTAAGTTAATGATTGTGGTCAAACGAGCGTTCTACTCACGAAGTAGAACGTTCACCTCCTAGTTATTTAAAATTAATAAAAGTGACTGCATTAGCGCAACACTTTCAGGTGACACTTTTTTACGAAGCTTTTGTCGCTCCTTCTCATCTAAATGTTCCATTAAAACGTTTACATCATGTTCGAGCTTGCGCATTTGCAAACGAATGTCCTGAACATCAATTTCTTCAGGTTCATTTTCTGCAGGGACAATTAAACGATGAATTTCATCCAAACATTTACCTTGCTTTTTTTGCTCTTCAATCCAGTGGATACGATTAATCATTTCTTTATCATAGTAGCGATAATTGGATGCCGATCGCTCCACTTTTAAAAGCCCTAAATTTGTATAATAATCAATTGTCCGTTTTGTTACCCCGGTAGCAGTGGCAAGCTCACCAATTTTTAGTTTTCCGATCCCAAGTTATCACCTCATTCACAACGTTTTACTTTCAAGAATAACGCAGAAAACACATTTTGTAAACATATTCCATATATCAGCAAAAAAACAAATATTAGTAAAACGATAGGCGAGCAATATATATCGACTGCCGAAGTAAAATGGTAAAATGGGTGTATATAAAGCAAGAGGGGCGATTTTTATGCAGGCTTTAAAAGATTCAATAGAAGATTATCTTCATTTTATCAAGGTTGAACGGCAGCTTTCCGATAATACTTTGCAGTCTTATAAACGGGATTTAATCGCATACGCTCGTCATATCCATTATGATCAGCAAATTAATGCATTTCAAGAAGTTGTACGTGAACATATATTACTTTACTTGGATAGTTTACGGACGACAGGAAAGTCTACGAAAACGATTTCGAGGCAAATTTCCTCAATTCGGTCTTTTCACCAATTTTTACTGCGAGAAAAAGTAACGGATCAAGACCCTACTGTACATTTGGAAATGCCAAAAAAAGAACAATCATTACCAAAGGTGTTATCGGTAGAAGAGATTGATATGCTTATAGCCGCACCTTCTATAGAAAAACCACAGGGGATACGGGATATAGCGATATTAGAGATTATGTATGGCTCTGGAATGCGTATAAGTGAGCTCATTGAATTAAATTTAGAGGATATTCACATTACAATGGGCTTTGTCCGTGTATTTGGTAAAGGTGGGAAGGAACGTATCATTCCACTTGGTCGCGGAGCACTGGAAGCATGCAACACATATTTAGAAGAAGCAAGACCACAGCTATTAGGAAATGCACCGAAAAATGATGCGTTTTTCATCACCCAAAGAGGGAAAAGATTTACTCGACAAGGCTGTTGGAAAATTATTAAAGAACATGCGGAAACTGCAAATATTTCAAAAGAAATAACACCCCATGTATTAAGACATTCATTTGCCACACATTTAATTGAAAATGGGGCAGATTTACGGGCTGTACAAGAGCTGTTAGGTCATGCAGACATTTCTACAACACAAATTTATACACATGTAAGCAAAACTCGTTTGTCTGAAGTCTATAAACAATTCCATCCACGGGCCTAAAAATAAATTCTACCGAAATCGGATGTCTGACCTTTATTTGTTTAGGCTTTTTATGTAAAATAAAAAGGAAGAATAGGAGTGAAAGCATTATGCAACCGTTTAAAAAAATACATGTAATCGTAATGGATTCTGTAGGAATTGGTGAAGCACCGGACGCCCATAATTTTGGCGATGCTGGCTCAAACACATTAGGTCATATAGCAGAAAAAATGAATGGCTTAAACATGCCGAATATGGAAAAAATGGGCTTGGCCAATATCCGTGAACTTAAAGGTATTGAGAAAGTTGAAACACCTACAGCTTATTTTGGCATGATGCAAGAAGCGTCTGTAGGCAAAGATACGATGACAGGTCATTGGGAAATAATGGGACTTAACATTGATACACCATTCAAAGTTTACCCGGAAGGCTTTCCACAACAACTGATTACTCAATTAGAAGCGGCAACAGGGCGCAGAGTGTTATGCAACATGCCGTATAGTGGAACCGCTGTCATTGATGATTACGGTAAGGAACATATGGAAACTGGAGCAATAATCGTCTATACATCTGCTGACCCTGTTTTACAGATTGCAGCACATGAAGATATTATTCCTTTGGATGAACTATATAAAATTTGTGAAATTGCACGGGAGTTAACTTTAAATCCGGAATTTTTAGTTGGTCGCGTTATTGCACGTCCGTTCGTCGGTGTGCCGGGCAACTTTAAGCGCACGGCCAATCGTCATGACTATGCATTAACACCATTTGGGCGTACAACGATGGCAGAAATGAAAGACTCAAATCTAGAAGTAATTGCAATTGGTAAAATTTCGGATATATTTAATGGTGATGGAGTTACTGAATCAATTCGTACAAAAGACAACAGTGATGGTATGGATAAAATGGCTGAAGTTGTTCGTCGTGACTTCCAAGGAATGAGTTTCCTGAACCTTGTTGATTTTGATGCGAACTTTGGACATCGTCGTGATCCATTAGGTTACGGTGAAGCATTAGAGGAATTCGATCGTCGATTACCAGAAGTTTTGGATGCGTTATCAGACGATGATTTATTAATCATTACGGCTGATCACGGAAACGATCCAACATTCCCGGGTACAGACCATACACGTGAATTTGTGCCATTAATTGTTTATTCTCCTCGCTTTAATGGTGGAACACAGCTGCCATTACGCGAAACATTTGCAGATATTGCAGCAACAATTGCTGATAACTTTAAGGTTGCAGCACCACAGTTCGGTAAAAGCTTTTTAAAAGAGCTTAAATAAGGGGGACACTCATCATGAGAATGGTAGATATTATTGAAAAAAAGCGTAATGGTGAAGAATTGACGACAGAGGAAATCCGCTTTTTCGTTGAAGGTTATACAGATGGTACGATTCCTGATTATCAGGCAAGTGCTTTATGTATGGCGATTTACTTTAAAGATATGACGGATCGTGAGCGAGCGGACCTTACGATGGCCATGGTGGAATCCGGTGATCAAATTGACCTTTCAACTATTGAAGGTGTTAAAGTAGACAAGCATTCAACAGGCGGTGTAGGTGATACGACAACTTTACCACTTGCAGCAATGGTAGCGGCTGTCGGTGTACCGGTTGCTAAAATGAGCGGACGAGGATTAGGGCATACAGGTGGCACAATTGATAAACTAGAAGCAATTGAAGGCTTCCATGTTGAATTATCAAGTGAAGAATTTTCTAAGCAAGTAAATGAAATCGGTATGGCTGTTATCGGTCAATCCGGCAACTTAACACCAGCTGACAAAAAGCTATACGCACTTCGTGATGTAACAGGAACGGTTTCGAGCATTCCATTAATTGCTGGATCAATTATGTCCAAAAAAATTGCAGCGGGTGCAGATGCAATCGTTCTTGATGTAAAAACAGGTGACGGTGCGTTTATGAAAACAGTCGAAGATTCAATCAAACTGGCAGAAGCTATGGTTAAGATCGGTAATAACGTCGGTCGTAAAACGATGGCAATTATTTCTGATATGAGCCAACCTTTAGGTTATGCAATCGGTAATGCGCTGGAAGTTCAAGAAGCGATTGATACATTAAAAGGTCATGGTCCAGCAGATTTAAATGAACTATGCTACACATTAGGTTCACAAATGGTTGTTTTAGGCGGTAAAGCTGAAACAATCGAGGAAGCGCGAAAAATGTTGGAGGAAGTTGTAGCAAATGGTGCGGCACTAGAAGTACTGAAAAAGTTTATCGCTGCTCAAGGTGGCGATGCTTCGGTAGTGGATGATCCATCACGTTTACCTCAGGCGAAATATCAATTTGACGTTCCTGCGAAACAATCGGGTTATATTTCAAAAATCGAAGCCGATGATATTGGTACTGCAGCGATGTTACTTGGTGCGGGACGTGCTACGAAAGAGTCTGAAATCGATTTAGCCGTTGGACTTGTCTTGCATAAAAAAGTAGGGGATCAAGTTGCACAAGGTGAATCATTAATGACGATTCATGCTAATAGCGAAAATATTGAACATGTAATGGAAAAAATCTATGCGCATGTATTCATTTCCGCTGAGAAAGTAGAAGCACCAAAGTTAATTGAAGCGATTATAACTCAATAATATAGGAAAAGCTTTTTATTGTCCGAGAGGGTGGTAAAAGGCTTTTTTTTATGTTTATAAAAATACATAAATATGGCTCCTCACTATAGTATGGTGTTGTTTTTCTAATAAAGTTTAACTTGATTGATTGGTGGGCTACGGCAAGACAGCGCTAATGCCACGTGATACGCGTCTTTATCACTGCCTTTATTGCCGTTTGCGAGGCCCACCAATCTCAAATTTTCGCCCTCGTTATATAGTGAAGTAAAGAACATCTAATCAAGCCGCTTGCGCTATTGCGAGGCGGCGGTGAGCGGCCAAAACTTACTTCAGCGAAAAGAGATGTGCGAAATATAATGGCAAATTTCTTGGCGATTAAGCGTGTGCGGAAAATAGGTTGCTCCAATTTTTTTCGTTATCTTATTTTTCAATTTTGTCATCCCTAACTTATAGTGTAGAAACATAAATATGGTAAAATATGAATTAAATTACTGTACTATGTACGATAATAGCTATAATAATGAATAAATAGTGAAGAAGGGATTGTATGCAAGTTAAATGGTCAGGTCGATTTGAAGGCTATTCATTCGCCCATTTTAAAAAGGATTTATTGTCAGGAATAATCGTGGGGATTATTGCGGTTCCTTTGGCTATGTCTTTTGCAATAGCATCCGGTGTTAAACCGGAGTATGGAATTTACACGGCTATTATTGCAGGGATTTTAATATCGATATTTGGTGGTTCGAAATTTCAAATTGGCGGTCCAACGGGTGCATTCGTTCCGATTTTACTTGGAATCGTATTAGTCTACGGATATGAAAATCTGCTCATTGCAGGGTTAATGGCAGGTGTCATGCTTTTATTAATGGGGATTTTCAAGCTAGGGACGCTTATTAAATATATCCCTAGACCTGTTACTGTTGGGTTTACAGCAGGAATTGCCATCATTATTTTTGCCGGACAAATCGGGAATTTTTTAGGTCTATCCAATATGGAACAGCATGAGAAATTTCATATGAATATTATGGAGGTTGCCTCGAATATTGGAACAGTTAATTTCTATAGTGTACTCATTGCAATCATCAGTTTACTTTTAATTATTATTACTCCGAAGTTTTTACCTAAAATTCCAGGAGCACTCGTAGGCATTATAATTTCATCTCTTGTTGCAATGCTTTTTTTCCAAGGTCAAGTAACAACAATCGGCTCGACCTATGGTGCCATTCCGAATACATTACCGCACTTTCAAATTCCAGAAATAACGTTTGAACGGATTTACATGTTAATAGGTCCAGCCTTTGTTATAGCGATGCTTGGCGGAATAGAATCCTTATTGTCTGCTGTTGTTGCAGATGGTATGACTAATAGCAAGCACCATAGTAATCGGGAGCTTATAGGGCAGGGGATAGCTAATATTGTTACGCCATTTTTTGGAGGAATACCAGCTACAGGAGCTATTGCACGAACAGCTACAAATATTAAATCAGGGGCAACTTCGCCGATGTCAGGGATCATCCACGGTATTTTTGTCCTTTTGACCTTGCTGATCCTAGCTCCGTTCGCTGTACATATTCCGCTCGCAAGCTTAGCGCCGGTACTAATGATTGTTGCTTGGAATATGAGTGAACGACACCATTTTTCACATATTTTAAAGTTGAAATCCGGGGATTCACTCGTACTTGTCATTACATTTTTATTAACAGTGTTTACAAGTTTAACATTAGCAGTTGAGGTTGGTCTTGTTCTGGCGGTGGTACTTTTTGCAAAAAGAATGAGTGAAATGCTCGTCGTCTCAAAAGTATTGCCGAATTTGGATGATGATGGAGGAAAACTGCAACCGCAGATGGTGTCGGATTTGCATGATTGTCCGCAAATAAGTGTATATACAATAGAAGGTCCCCTGTTTTTCGGTGCTGCACAAACTTTTGAACAATCGATTTTAAATACCATCCATTACCGACCGGAAGTATTTATTATGCGTTTAGGGAAAGTTCCTTATATTGATTCAACAGGGGAAGAATATTTCCGCAGTATCGTGAAAAATTTCAAGTCAAATGGCGGTGAGGTCATCGTGACGGGGGTCCAGCCAAGTTTAGAGGAAATGTTGAGGCGTAATGGACTATACGACTTAATAGGAGAACAAAATTTTTATCAGACTACAGGTGAAGCAATTACGGCAGCTTTCGATTATATTAACTTGAAAAAATGTATTGGTTGCAAGCATTTGGCGTTTAAGGAATGTCAAATTGTATCAGAAGGGGAGAACCTTTTACCACCCGAGCGCTTAAAATGACAGGGGGATCTGATGGGTAACAGCTGTCCAAATATTTTTACTATGAATATGTAATGAGAGACTAAGCAGAAAGATTAACTTTCTACTTAGTCTCTTTTTTCGTACTATGAATGATTAAAAATGAAATGTAATACCTATACTAAAATCAGTTGTCGCATGAGCACTACTTATAACGAATAAACACTAGTTTTGTCAGGTGGAAAGGAAATCATCTGACCTTGCCGAATTTGCATTCTAGAAGGAGGCGATGTAGTTGAATTTTAATTTAACAATGTATCCAAATGATATTTTGATTGTCCAACTTTTCGGTGAACTGGATCATCATGAAACAGAAAAAGTGAGAACACATATATCAAAAGCAATTTTACAAGGAAATGTAAAGCTGCTCGTTTGGAATTTAGAACATTTAAATTTTATGGACAGTTCCGGTATTGGGTTAGTGCTTGGCAGAATGCGAGAACTTCGAGCAGTCGATGGGGAAACGATACTCTTAAATCCATCAAAAACGATGCAAAAAATCTTTCAATATTCAGGGTTAGGAAATTGCGTACAATTTGCATCTGAACAGCAAGTTATTTTACACAGCGAGGGGGATTGTCAATGGATAACGAAATGACGCTAACTTTTTTAGCGCGTAGTGAAAATGAAGCTTTAGCGCGTATTGCAGTTACAAGCTTTATGGCGCAACTTGATCCGACAATTGAAGAACTATCAGAATGTAAAACCATCGTATCTGAAGCCGTATCGAATGCTATTATTCATGGATATGCAAACAATCCAAATGGGATTGTAACTGTTTATGCAGTAAGGTACGGCGCGGAAATTAGCGTAACAATTAAGGACGAGGGCTGCGGTATTGAAAATATTGAAGAAGCACGCGAACCACTATTTACAACAAAGCCGGAGCTTGAAAGATCTGGAATGGGCTTTACGATTATGGAAAGCTTCTCGGATTTTTTACAAGTGGAATCCGTGATAGGACAAGGGACAATCGTGACATTTACAAAGCAAATTTTGCCAATACAGACACTCGTGACATAACGAAATAAGGGGATGGGGAACATCGAACAGTCATCTGAAACGTTATTAACACAAGCGTATATGCGCGAGTTAATCGCAAAGTCACAAGATGGAGATCAACTTGCGAGAAAAACGATGATTGAAGGAAATACTAGACTTGTTTGGTCTATCGTTCAACGCTTTGCATCAAGAGGGGTTGAGCTGGAAGATTTATTTCAAATAGGCTGTATTGGCTTAATGAAATCGATTGATAAATTCGACTTGTCCTATGAAGTAAAGTTTTCTACGTATGCAGTACCAATGATTATTGGAGAGATTCAACGCTTTTTAAGAGATGACGGTATGGTAAAAGTGAGTCGATCCATCCGAGAGTTGAATTTTAAAATTCGGCATGCAACGGATGATTATTTAAAGACAAATGAAAAGCCGCCATCTATCGCAGAGCTAGCGGAAATACTTCAAGTATCACAAGATGATATTTTATTGGCGACAGATGCAATGCGTGACCCGGCAAGTTTGCATGATCAGCTATTTGAAAACGATGGTGATTCCATTACTTTGATGGATCAAATGCGGGATGATAAATCCGAGCTTGCATTTGACTATGTACCATTAAAAGACATGCTAAAACGCTTAGGGAAACGAGAGCAGTCCATTATTTATTTCCGCTACTATTTAGATTTGACACAAACGGAAATTGCCGATCGTCTCGGAATTTCACAAGTACAAGTGTCTAGGTTGGAAAAGAAAATATTGGCCCAATTGAAAACCTGGATGGAATTATCAACTATGAGTAAGCCGGTGAAAAAATGACGAATCAGCTTTTTACATCTAAAGATATCGCAAAAGGTTATTTTGAATCCCAGTTCGATACAGGCAAAACATTTGACCTGTGTGTAAAAGACATTACGATTAAGAATTTACCAACGCTTATCGTATACGTAAGTGGTCTAGTAAATGGAGAAAGTTTAGCTGAGATGCTTGCCAATACTCAGTGGGATCAAGAAGAGGAAATTGATGACGAACCAGATTACTTCCACTACCATTTTAATTATCACGGTAAAGAAGATGCAACATCAATTGATGCTTTTATGCTCGGAGTTTTAAGTGGAAATGTAGGTTTTGTTACGGAAAGCGGCTATTGCTATTTAGCGGAATTCCGCAATTATCCTGGCCGTAGCCCGGAAGAACCGGATAACGAAAAAGTAATCCGTGGATCCAGGGATGGTTTTTCTGAAAATATTATTACAAATACGGCATTAATCCGTCGTAGAATAAGAAGCGAAAAGCTAAGATTTGAAATGCATCATGTTTCAACATACGGGCAAACAGATGTTGTTCTTTCCTATATGAGTGATTTGGTTAATGAGTCTCATTTGAAGTGGTTGATCGAAAGGCTAGAGCAAATTCAACATGATGGTTTAACGATGAGTGATAAATCATTAGAGGAATGGCTGTTTAAGCAAAAATTCCATCCATTGCCTTTCGTGCGTTATACCGAGCGTCCGGATATTGTCGCAGCTCATGTATTAGAAGGACATATTGCAATTATGGTAGATACATCGCCTTCCGTAATGCTCATTCCTGTAACTATGTTCCATCTGCTGCAGCATGCTGAAGAATATCGGCAGGCACCGTTAGTTGGGACGATGATGCGGTTCCTTCGTTTTGGAGCAGTCATTTTAAGCTTTCTTTTACTTCCTTTTTGGTATTTACTCGTTACACATCCGGATTTACTCCCCGATAGCTTAGCCTTTATCGGGATAAATGAAAAGGGTCAAATCCCTATATTCCTGCAAATATTATTTGCGGATATCGGTATTGAATATTTGCGAATTGCAGCAATTCATACGCCTACCCCTTTATCAACTGCAATGGGTTTAATTGCCGGTATCATCATCGGGCAAATTGCGATTGATGTAGGACTATTTTCAAGTGAAGTAGTATTATATACCGCAGTTACGGCTATTTTTACGTTTGCCATTCCAAACTACGAGTTGAGTATTTCCGTGAAGGTATTCCGATTAGCGCTTTTAGCGGCAACCGCATTGTTTGGTGTAACTGGATTCTTTATAGGAATCTTTATTATTTTCACATATTTATGTTCATTAAAACCGATGAAAGTTCCATATTTATGGCCACTTGTTCCGTTTTTCCCGAAAGCATTTGCCCGTGTCATTATTCGAACACCAATGTCGCAGGACGCGCTTAGACCATTTGTAGTAGGCGCCAAACAGCGAAAACGAGTTTGAACGCACATTGCATCAGTAAGTCTCCTATGTTAAAGTTCTCATATGATATATTTGATTTTTGAGAATATTAGCTCGAACAAGCTATAGTTAGGGGAGAACACGATGCACTTATATGGTACACAGCAAATTAATGAACAAGGCCATTTAACAATAGGCGGTATAGATACAATTGAGTTGGCCGAACAATATGGTACACCTCTTTTCATTTATGATACAGCGCTTATTCGTAAACGGGCACGCGGCTTTATCGATACATTTGAAAATCTCGGTGTAAAAGCACAAGTTGCATATGCATCAAAGGCATTTGCCTGTGTTGCAGCCTATCAGTTGGCAGCTCAGGAAAACCTATCTTTGGATGTTGTATCAGGCGGGGAGCTTTATACGGCAATTCAAGCAGGTTTCCCGGCAGAACGCATTCACTTCCATGGGAACAATAAATCAGTTGCTGAACTTGAGTTGGCATTTGAAACAGGAATTGGCTGTATCGTTGTAGATAACTTTTATGAAATCTCATTACTTAAAGAGATGTCAAAACAGCGAAATCAAAAAATGAAAATTCTATTACGCGTGACACCAGGTGTTGAAGCACATACACATGACTTTATTACTACGGGTCAAGCCGATTCTAAATTTGGCTTTGATTTAAATAACGGACAAGCTGATGAGGCATTTAAACAAGTAGTATATGATGAAAATATCGAACTATTAGGTTTACATTGCCACATCGGCTCTCAAATTTTTGAAACAGAAGGCTTCAGTTTGGCAGCGGGTAAAGTAATGCAAAAAATGGGTGCATGGAAAGAACAATTTGCATTTGAAGCACAAGTATTAAATCTAGGCGGCGGCTTTGGAATCCGATATACAGAAGAGGACAAGCCACTAGAGCCCCATGAATATGTAGCGGATATGATACAGACAGTAAAAGCTGAAAGTACAAAACTCAATTTGGCAATGCCTGAAATTTGGATTGAGCCAGGTCGTTCTTTAGTAGGGGATGCGGGTACTTCTCTTTATACAGTAGGATCACAAAAGACAGTACCGGGTGTGCGTGAATATATTGCAGTCGATGGTGGTATGAGCGATAATATCCGCCCTGCACTATATGATGCGAAATATGAGGCGGTTATTGCGAACAGAGCTAATGAAGCTAAAACAAATACATATACTGTTGCAGGGAAATTATGTGAGTCAGGGGATAAGTTAATTATTGATGCAGCATTGCAAAATGCAGAAACTGGCGATATTTTAGCAATGTTCTGTACAGGTGCATATGGCTATTCAATGGCCTCGAACTACAACCGTGTTCCTAGACCAGCAGTAGTATTCGTCGAAAATGGTGTGCATCAACTTGCAATTAAGCGAGAAAGCTACGAGAATCTTGTAGTAAATGATCTGCCGTTAACATTGGTAAAGGGTGAATAATCGTTGAAATTATCGAAGCAAGCGAAATGGGGTTTCGGCCTGTTAATAGGAATTATCATTTGGTCACTCCTTTTCATTTATATTATTAGTCCATTTATTTACAAATTCTCAAACTAGTATAAGTGCCTTTTACATTAGACGTTGGAAAATTGTGTTATTGCATTTCCACTGGACTTTTGTTAGGATTTGCAATGGTAGAATTGAGGGAATGTTAAAATGTTAGTAAGATATAAAAAAGCACTTGAAAAGATTGCAATGGGATTAATTTCGTTAATGCCTCAGGAAAAAGACATTAAACGTTTAATGGAGACCATTCATCACTATGAGCAAAATGAAAATTGGACACTTTTTTTATGGAAAAAAGGTGAAGAATATGTGGGGGCAGTAGGAATTGCGGAAGAGGATGATACTACAACAATTCAACATATTACTGTCATTCCATCCTATCGTGGAGAAGGTATTGCATTAACAATGCTGCGTCAGCTCCAAGAGATGGGATTCAAAAATATTCAGCCAAACGAAGATACAAGTGCATTTGTCCAAAAGTGTATAACTATATTAAAAGAAGCCGACTAGTTCAGTCGACTTCTTTTTTTTATTTGTCTTGCTTCAAGTATTTCTGTACGGTCTCGAAGCATATGTTTATTGAAAATAAAGTGTGCGTCCATAGGCGTACATATACTTATTTTTTGTTGAACTAATGTTTGAAGCTGCTCGTTTTCAAGAGGTAGTGTAAATTTCAGAAACGGTTCATTTGTCTGCATTTTTCGCAGTCTATTTTTCATAACTGTAAGGAGTTCCTTGAAATCAATGTAATCGAAAAATGGGCTATCTCTATTTTTTTCAAAGTTTAAGACTGCTTTACTCATCATACGTGTTGCACCATTATAGTTTTCCCTTCGCCAATGGTACATACTTGTCGCAAGTTGTACATAGCCAACAAGCGGATGAAACTTTTCTTTTGGGGCAATCTCTTTCCAATACTCTTCCAATACTTCATGACATTCAAAGTAGTCCTCATTGCCATTAAAATATGCACAATAATCGATAAACAGTGGGTGAAACAAAGGATGCATTGTGTTCTCCTTTCATCTATACTAATTAAATAGGTTCTGCTTTAATTTGTAGAACCGTGTCGAATAAAAATAACTAGTAAATGCAAATTTCAATTATAGCTTAATTTACATATTTATGATAAATTTCGGTTCAACTTTTCCAGCATTATATTTTTTCCTGAAAAGCAATCGAGGCGCAATTGATTAGGATAGGTGGTATTTTATGTCTTACGAAGTGAAACTGGATGCCTTTAGTGGGCCGCTAGATTTATTATTACATTTAATTCATCGCTTGGAAATTGATATCTATGATATTCCGATGTCGGAGTTAACAGAACAGTATATTGATCATATCCATGCGATGCAAACTTTGGAATTAAACGAAGCAAGTGAATATTTAGTAATGGCGGCTACATTATTAGCTATTAAAAGCCGCATGCTTATTCCCATTAACGAAGGTGAGATCGATACCGCGGAACTCGAAGTGGATGAAGCCGATCCCCGTGAAGAGCTTGTCGCTCGTTTAATCGAATATAAAAAATATAAGGAAGCAGCTGTACAACTTCAGGAGTTGGAAACAGAACGCGGGCAAGTCTTTACAAAAGCGCCAAGTGATTTATCCGAATTTATGCCAGATGAACAAATGGTGCTTTTTGATCAGAATGTGAATGTTTATGACATGCTAAGTGCGTTTCAGAAACTAATGCGCCGTAAACAATTGAGAAAGCCATTGTCTACACGAGTAGCAAGGCAGGAGATTTCTGTAAAAGACCAGATGCGCTCTGTTGTAAATATTTTGAAAAGTTCAGGCGGAAGAGTAATGTTTACACAATTGTTTGAAGCAGATGATAAACCAATGCTTGTCTTAACCTTTTTAACATTATTAGAATTGATGAAGCGCCAAATCGTTATTGTCGAACAACAAAACAACTTCGATGATTTATCGGTATTACTGCAAAAGGAGGACATAGACGATGAATTCGAACAAATTACTGAGTAGAATCGAAGCACTGTTATTCGTAGCAGGTGATGAAGGTATGACCATAAAACAACTGGCACAATATATAGAAGTGGAAGCAATGGATATAGAGGCAGGATTAAGCGAACTTCAATCTCAGTACAATGATGATGAAAAACGCGGAATCGCTTTAAAACAACTTGCTGGTACTTATCAATTAACAACAAAGCCAGAAGTAAACGACACATTGAAAAAGCTGATTGAAAATCCGACAAACCAAGTATTAACTGCAGCCTCTTTGGAAGTATTGGCGATTATAGCTTATAAGCAGCCAATTACACGCGCCGAGCTGGAAAATATTCGGGGTGTGAAGAGTGAACGACCAATAGCCAAGTTAGTTTCACGTGCACTTGTACAGGAAGTAGGGCGCGCTGAAGGGACAGGGCGTGCAATTTTATATGGAACGACAAAAGAATTTTTAAATTATTTTGGTTTGAAAAATATTAATGAGTTGCCGCCATTACCGGAAGAAGTCGATCAGGAAGATGATCAGCCTACAGATTTATTTTTAACGAAGTTCCAGGAAACATTTAATCAAAATTAAAGGAGTGACTTGTTGAAAAAGTGGTTTGTATCTATTGTTATGTTGTTTGTATTATTTAGCAATTCTACGCAAATTGAGGCTGCGGGTAATAGCTATGTTGTCATTGATGCGGAAAACGGCCGAACATTAATGGGGGTCAATGAGCATGCCCGATTGCCGATAGCCAGCTTAACTAAAATTTGGACTGCATTAGTTGTTTTGGAGAATAGTGACCTTTCCGATGAAGTGGTTATTTCAAAGGAAGCTTCAATGGTAGAAGGATCGTCCATTTATTTAATTGAAAATGAGACATATACAATTGACTATCTGCTACACGGTTTAATGATGCAGTCAGGAAATGATGCAGCTACTGCATTGGCAGAACATGTTGGTGGATCAGTTGAAGGCTTTGTGAAGCTAATGAATGAAAAGGCACAGCTTTACCGTCTGCATGAAACGACATTTACAAATCCAACAGGGTTACACAATGAAGTCCACCTTTCCTCTGCATATGATACGGCTAAAATGCTGCAAATTGCGATGAAGAATCCGGAGTTTAAGAAAATTGCTTCCACACAACATTTTTCGGATGGTAGACAGTGGAAAAATAAGCACCGCCTTATGCATGAAAAAGTTGGCGCAATTGCCGGGAAAACTGGTTATACAAAAGTAGCGGGGCGCACACTTGCAACATTTTTCGAACGGGAACAAAAATCATTTGTTGTCGTCACGATTAATGAAGGAAATGACTGGAATGTCCACCGTAATTTGGCGGATTTTATTGACCAGAATTTTGAGCAGCAAACAATTGTGAAAACAGGGAAATACAATGCAAATGGATTGTCGATAGAACTAGATGAACCATTACAAATGCTTCTTCATAAGAAAGAACGGCCAAACTTCCAGCACATCGTAAAGATTTCAAGACTTAAGGATTCAAATAGAGGTGTTTGGCTTTTATATGCAGATGATGTACTTGTCGCCTCCAAATTAGTCACGATAAGGTGATCGAACGTATTGTTTGAAAAGTGAAATTTCTTTAATAAGTATTGAAAGTATGCCATAATTTTTATTCGTTAAGGAAATTTATGGCGTACGTGTTGTGGATGACGAGTTATAGATTTAATTTTCTTCAAAATATTTATAGCAATAAAGGAAAAGTGCAAATTCGAATGCTGTAGAAGCGTGCGTCTTTGCAGTTTATCAATCAATGAGGTGAACTTATGGAAAGATTACAGAAAGTGATTGCATATGCAGGCGTTGCATCACGACGTAAAGCAGAGCAATTAATCGTAGAAGGTAAAGTAAAAGTTAATGGAGTAGTGGTAAAAGAGCTAGGAACAAAGGTTTCGAACTCGGACACGATAGAAGTAGAAGGCGTAAAGCTTGAAAAAGAGGATAAAGTATATTTCCTATTATATAAACCACGTGCCTATATTTCAGCTGTAACAGATGATAAAGGTCGTAAAACAGTAACAGATATTTTCAAAAAGCATGTTCATCAACGGATTTTCCCGGTAGGTCGTTTGGATTATGATACAACAGGTTTACTACTATTAACAAATGACGGGGATTTTTCAAACTTAATGACTCACCCTAAATTTAAAATAGATAAAACATATATTGCACGTGTTAAAGGGATTCCAACAAAGCAAGGGCTAATGAAACTTCAAAATGGCATTAAGCTGGAAGACGGGAAAACGGCTCCAGCAAAAGTAAGTATGACAAGCTTTGATGAAAGTGCCGGAAAAGCAATTTGTGAAATCACAATCCATGAAGGGCGTAACCGTCAAGTGCGTCGTATGTTCGAAGCGATTGGGACACCGGTTGTGAAGTTAAAACGTGAGCGCTTTGCATTTTTGGATCTAACAGGATTGTCGCCTGGTGAATATCGTCAGCTAACAAAGCATGAAGTAAAACTGTTGCGCGTACTGGCTGAAACAGGAAAATTAGATTACAACAATTAAAATAGTGGAAACGTTCATAAATCATTCATAATTAAAAGAATTATCATTTTGTAATTATTTGCTATAATAGGCAACAGTAGTTGCTAAAAGGAAGGAGGTTTTTTGTTTGGATAAAAAAAGAAAACGTTCTGTGACACGTGGCATTATACTAGCAATTTTAGCAATAGCAATCGGATATACCATTTATGGTGCTGTAACGAAAGATAAAATAGAAATAGTACAAGCAGGGGCACAGGCGCCTGATTTTGAAGTAGTAGATTTGAATGGTGAGAAACATAGATTAAAAGATTACGAAGGAAAAGGTGTCGTTTTAAATTTTTGGGGAACTTGGTGTGAACCATGCGAACGAGAATTCCCTGCTATGACTCGTCAATACACAGCATTTGCTAATAAAGGTGTACAGATTATTGCTGTCAATTTCGCCCAATCTGAGTTTGAAGTTAAGAAGTATGTTGCCAATATGGGGATGAACTTCCCGGTTGCAATCGACAAAACGAAAAGCGTATTTACAGCCTACAGCATTGGACCTCTTCCTACATCAATATTTATTAAACCAGATGGTACTGTTGACCGTATTATAACTGGTGAAATGAGCGAGGAAAAAATCGCGCAGTATATGGAGTCAATAAAGCCGGAATAGGAGTTTTAACGCAATGAATATAATACTTTGTGAATGCGGGCATGAAAATCCTGAAGGTACTAATCTCTGTCAAAAATGTGGATCTCCTTTAACAATGGAGGAAAAAAGCAAAAAAATTGCAGACATGCGGTACGAAGGGACAGCCATTCGTTCAAAAACTTACAACAAATCGATTATTGATAAAATTTGGAATTTTTTCTCGAGTGTAAAGGTCGGTATTTCACTTATCATAATAAATTTAGTGGCAGCTTCTATCGGGACGATTTTACCGCAGGAGTTTTACGTTAGAGTAGCGACTGATGCAGAGAAGGAAAAATACTATTCAGATGTATATGGCTGGTTTGGGGAAATATATTATGCGTTAGGTTTATCGGATCTCTATTCTTCCCTTTGGTTCCAAATACTTGTATTAATGCTAGGTGTGTCCATTATTATTGCGAGTATTGACCGTGGTATTCCATTACATAAGTCTTTAAAGAATCAACGAGTGAAAAGACATACAAGCTTTATGAAGCGTCAGCGCATCTACAGTGAAGGTAAACCGGGTGAGGATACTGGCCAAACATTACAGCTTGTAGAACAAACTTTAAAAAATTTAAAATATAATGTCCGCCGTGAAGATGACGCAATATTGGCAGAGCGTGGACGTTTTTCTCGTTACGGCGCTTATATAAATCATGTTGGACTTATCATATTTATAATAGCTGTTATGCTTCATTTAGTTCCTGGCTTCTACGTAGATGAGTCTATCTGGTTACGTGAAGGAGAAACACGGGCAATTCCGGGTATGGATGGTTATTTTTTGAAAAATGACCAATTTATATTGGAAACATACGATAACGATCCACAAGGTGAGCAGATTAAACAAGGAATTAACGTAGTGGCGAAAAATTATCAAACGGATGTTACATTATATAAACAAAAGGAAAATGCTGTTCCCGGACAAGCTGAAGATTTAGAAGAAGTAAAGCAATATAATATTCGAGTGAATCATCCATTAAAGCATGAAGGTTATGCGGTTTATCAAATGGACTTCAGGCTGAATGAAATTAAAACAATGGTTTTTGATTTAATACTTAAAGAAACTGAAGAATCACTTGGGCAAGTTAGTATAGATTTAACAAATCCTCAAGACGAATACCTATTGGATAACGGAGCTAAAGTAGAATTAATGGGCTTCTATCCTGATTTTTCTGGGTTTAAGGAAGGTGTGCCGCAAACTGCAACACAAACACCGAATAATCCGGCATTTATATTTAAAATGAGTACTCCTGAGAAACCAGAAGGAGAAACGAGTTTTGTAGCCATTCAGCAAACATTAGAGCCTGAAGGTAACAACATGTATAAAATGAAGTTTTCCAATGTAGAAACACGTCACATGTCGGGCTTAATGGTCCGATACGACCGCACAATTCCTCTACTTATAGTTGGAGCGATTATCTTTATGATCGGTGTAGTAATCGGTTCGTATTGGAATCACCGTCGTATTTGGATTGAACAATTGGAAGATGGTACAGTTCGTTTAGCAGCCCATACAAACAAAAACTGGTTTGGTATGAAGAAGGATTTAGAGGCCTTAAAGAAACATGCCCATTTACCACAATACGTAGATCAGCTGGAATCGGAAAATAGTGAACATGTTGAAACAGAAAAGGATGGTAAAACCTTATGAGTTTAATAGATTTAAGTGGTTATTTACTGTATGTTGCATTTTTTTGTTATTTGTTTGGCACATTCCTATTTGGAGGAGCAATTAAAGAAAAAAATGATACAGCGGCGAGTCGAGCAGACAAATACGGTAAATTGGCAATCACCGTTACAATTATCGGTTTTGTTGCACAATTAGGTTATTTCATAACACGTTGGATTTATACAGGACATGCACCAGTTAGTAATATGTTTGAATTTACGACAGCATTCGGTATGTTCATCATCTTATCGTTCATTGTCATTTTCTTTATGTATAAAGTGTCGGCATTAGGTGTAGTAGCTTTACCAATCGCACTCCTAATCATTGCCTATGCTTCAATGTTCCCGACAGAGGTAAGTCCGTTAGTACCGTCATTACAAAGTCACTGGTTAACAATTCATGTAATTACGGCAGCAATAGGTCAATCCATTTTTGGAATCAGTGCGGTAGCGGGTCTAATTTATTTACTGAAAAATGTAAATATGAATGAACGCTCAAAAGAGAGCTTTTGGCTTGAAACGGTTATGTTCTGCTGTGTATTAATTGTAGGTTTCGTGGCAGCAACGGTAACATTCAATGTCATGGATTATGAAGCGAAGTATGAATATGTCGATACTTTGGATAAAGTAAGCACTTCAACATATTTGATGCCGCCAATCTTTGGCATGAATGAGTATGTAGAGTTAACAGAAGATCGCATGACACCATTAGTAGAATTGCCTGCACTAATTGATGCACGAAAATTAACAACAGTAGTATGGTCCATTCTATTTGGTACGGTGATTTATATTTTGATCCGTCTCATCTTTAGAAGAAAGGTAGCAACAATGTTCCAGCCGTTGGTAAAGCGAGTAAACTCTACATTGATGGATGAAATCGCATATCGTACAGTTTTAATTGCATTCCCAATATTTACGCTTGGAGCACTGATTTTTGCGATGATTTGGGCGCAAAAAGCATGGGGACGTTTCTGGGGCTGGGATCCAAAAGAAGTTTGGGCGCTTGTTACATGGTTGTTCTATGCAGCATTTTTACATTTACGCCTATCAAAAGGCTGGGAAGGCAAAAAGACTGCCTGGTTAACGGTAATAGGGTTCCTAATCATTCTATTTAATTTAGTTGTCGTAAACTTAGTAATTGCTGGTTTACACTCTTACGCTTAAGTTTATTAAAATATCATAAAGTTATAAAAGTTCAATCATTTTGATTGAGCTTTTCTTTTCAATTGTACTTTTAAAAGGTACAATGGAGTAGAGAAAGAGAAGAGTTTTGAAAGGGGCAACATCAGTGTCTGAAAATATTTCTGTATTAATTGTAGATGATGAAGACCGCATTCGACGTTTATTAAAGATGTATTTAGAACGCGAAGGCTACGCAGTAGAAGAAGCAGAAAACGGAGAACAAGCACTTTCAATGGCGCTAGAAAAAGATTATCATTGTATTTTACTGGATATTATGATGCCTGAAAAAGACGGTTTAGAAGTTTGCGCTGAGCTGCGTGAAAAGAAAACAACACCGATTATTTTGTTAACAGCAAAAGGAGAAGAAGCAAACCGTGTTCAAGGTTTTGAACTGGGAGCTGATGACTATATTGTTAAGCCGTTCAGTCCGCGCGAAGTTGTGCTGCGTGTAAAAGCTATTTTACGTCGATCAGCGGTATTTTCACCGGTAGCGAATGCTTCTTCATCTAAGGATTTAGTTGTATTCCCGCACTTAACTATTGATCACGATGCACACCGTGTAACAGCGGATGGTACAGAAGTGAACTTAACACCAAAAGAATATGAATTATTATACTTTTTAGCAAAAGCACCAGATAAAGTATTTGACCGTGAACAACTGCTAAAAGAAGTATGGCATTACGATTTCTTTGGCGACCTTCGTACGGTAGATACCCATGTTAAACGTTTACGTGAAAAGTTAAACCGTGTCTCTGAAAATGCGGCGAAAATGATTGTAACTGTTTGGGGTGTCGGCTATAAATTTGAGGTAGTAAATGATTAGAATAGCAACAAGTATTGTCGGGAAGCTATGGGTAACCATTTTGCTTCTCGTTTCATTTGTCCTGTTTATTTTCACGGTATTTATGCTGGAGTTTCTTGAAAGCTATCATAATGAACAGTCTGAAATTTCCTTGAGACAAACTGCGGCAGCTATAGCCAGTATTGTTGATGAGGATGAATTGGATGATAAACAATTCGCAATTATCTCCGAGTTATTAACGGAAACGACAAATGTCCTCATCGCGAAAAATCCAAATGAAGTACTGTATTCAATGCAAGAGGGATTGAATAAAGAGGAAATACAGAAAAATATTATTTCGAACGAGGATTTAGGGGAAGTTTATGAATCAAGTGAGCCGATTGTTAAAGAGCTTCTCCTGCCTTCGAATATTGAAGAAAATAAAAATTTGAAATATATCGTTCTTGGCTTTCCATTAAAAAGTGACGAAGAGTTACACGGGGCAGTATTTATTTACAAAAACCCGGACGCATTAAATCAAACAAGTAATGAAACAACGAAAATTGTCTTTTTGGCAGCGGCCATTGCATTCATATTGACGACAATATTTGCGTTTTTCCTTTCTTCCAAAATAACGTTGCCATTACGGAACATGCGTGAACACGCATTTGAATTGGCAAAGGGTCGATTCGATTCTAAAATTGAAATAAAACAGAATGACGAAATTGGTCAGCTGGCAGTAGCCTTTAACCAAATGGGCCGTCAATTAAAGCATCATTTGGAAGTGATTAATCAGGAAAAAGAGCAATTATCCAGTATTTTAACATCGATGACAGATTCGGTAATCACTTTTAATCGTGATAAAACAATTTTAGTTAGTAATCCCCCGGCGGAGCGTTTGCTTCAAAAATGGTTTGTTGAAAAAGGTTTAAACAGTTCGAAGCCGATTCCGGAAGAGCTCTATCAAATGCTTGATCATGTCCTAAGTTTTGAAGATCAGCTGGACGAAGAGTTGCAGATGGGGAAATCTTATTATAGTATTACGATCAGCCCACTCTATAGCGGAGATTCGATTCGGGGTGCGGTTGCTGTTATACGTGATAAAACAGAGGAAACAAAGCTGGAAAAACTGAAGTCGGATTTCATTGCCAATGTTTCGCATGAGTTGCGAACACCGATAGCGATGTTGCAAGGCTATTCAGAAGCTATTATAGATGGTGTTGTCACAACAGAAGAGGAACGCACTGATATGATTCGTATTATTTATGATGAGTCCCAACGAATGAGCCGACTCGTTACGGATTTATTGGATTTAGCACGAATGGAGTCGGGTCATATGAGTCTTTATAAAGATGATGTCCCATTAGTGTCGGTAATCGAACGCATGACGCATAAGTTTGATCAGACAGCTAAAGAAAATCATGTACAACTTCATTTTGAAACTGACTTTTCGGAGGATGCGCTTATCCCGATTGATGAAGATCGCATTGAGCAAGTGTTAACGAATTTAATCGATAATGCAATCCGCCATACACCGGCTGAAGGTTCAGTTACAGTATCGATAACAAATGAACAGAAATTTGCTAAAGTTCAAGTGAGTGATACTGGCCAAGGTATACCACAAGATGACTTACCATACGTATTTGAACGTTTTTATAAAGCGGATAAAGCACGTACACGTTCAAAAGGTGGAACAGGCTTAGGGTTAGCAATAACCAAAAATATAGTAGAAGCACATAACGGTACGATTTCTGTAGATAGTGTGGAGCAACAAGGAACAATCTTTACATTTTATTTACCACTAACTTAACGAAATTGTAGTAAGAAAAGTTTATCATTTTGTTCTCAAAGTGATAAACTTTTATTTTTAACAAGCTATTCATATAATATTACAGGGTATTGTAACTTTTACTGTTTGAAAACGACAAATTATTAGAACGGAGGTGGGATGGGTGCAACAGTCCATATTCCATCGATTATACGATATGTATCATCAGGATGTTTTTAATTTTCTGTTTTATTTAGTAAAAAATCGTACAGCGGCGGAGGATCTTTCCCATGAAGTGTATGTACGTGTACTGAAATCGTATGAACGCTTTGAAGGAAAAAGCTCTGAAAAAACGTGGCTTTTCTCAATTGCAAAAAATGTGGCAATTGACTATTTCAGAAAGAAACAGGTTCGGGATAAGCATGCATTTACCGCATTTGATTGGGAAACAGAGCAGCTTGTAAGCTCTGTCCCTTCACCAGAACAGTCAATGGAACTAAACGATGAACTAAGCCGATTACTGCTAGCATTGGAACGATGCTCGGGGGATCAGAAAATGGTGATTATTATGCGCTATCTTCAGGAACTTTCGATACAGGAAACGGCTGATATATTAGGATGGACCACAGGTAAAGTAAAAACGACGCAGCACCGGGCATTAAAAAATTTAAGACAGTTATTGGAAGCTCAAGATGGAAAGGAGGCGAATTCATTATGAAAAAGGAGCGTTGGGATGAGGAGAACCTGGAGCAACTTCTAAAACAGGCCCCAAAAGTAACCGATCATCGAACAAAGGATGAAATATTTAATCGTTTAAAGGATGAAGGAGCATTTAGTGAAGAGCCGCCTCAAATACAACAGCCTACGCAAAAAGGGATTCGCTGGGCGCCGCTTCTAGTATCTATCGCTTCCTTATTTATTATAGTTTTGATTGGTGCACAGTTTTTAGGAAATGATCAGTCTATCTCTATGGAAAATACATTTGATATGGCGACTACAGAATCGGAAGAAAGTGCCAAAATGAGTAGGGCTGGAGATGCAACTTCAAAAAGTGAATCCGCGACAATTTCTAATTTTTCAATGGATACACAAGGTCAACAAACTTTAATTTATGAAAGCCAGCTTGAAGGCGTGACCTTATTCAAAATTGGTCTTGCTGGGGACGATGCAGAAAGTGTTCCTGTGAGTATTTTAATTCCTAATGAAGTTGTTGTTGATAAGCTTGGCACGGATAAACCGACAGCATTGGAGCTTTATAAAACGTTTAGTCCATTGCTGGATGAGCAAATGCTTGGATTTAATGAGTATCATCCGTTAAAAGGCGAATTGCGTGAAGAAGGAAATAAACTTATTCACACATTACCCGAGGACCACGGATATGACACAAGTTCGGCTACATTATCGAATTATTTCGGTTCCCTTGTAGATACATTTGGCAATTCGTATGAAGAAGTACAAATTGAAGATGCTAATGGAAAAATCGCTTATTTTGATCATGTTGGTGAAATGGGACAGTCAATACCATTGAAAAGTGAACAAACACAATATAATTATTTTATGTATCAAATGAGGGATGGGGCAGTTTATTTAAGTCCTAACTTCCGAATGACCTTCCCAAACGTAACGGATGCGATAAATAATATGACAACCGAAGCCAATGATATATATCGTACAGTCATTTTACCTGGAGTTTCGTTAACAGTAGAAGATAAAGGGGATATTGTAACAGTAACATTCGACCAAGCGCTTGATTTGGAACAATATGATCCCGCTCAAGTGATGCGTATGATCGAAGGGTTATTATTAACGGCTTCAAGTTTTGATAAGCAAATTAAATTTGAACAAATTGTGCAAGAAAATTGGAGTGGCTTTGACTTTACGAAACCTTTAGAGAAGCCAGTTTCGGGAAATATATTGTTCTATAATTTTTAATCAATTCAAATAAATTTACTCGGAATTGTAAGCAATGGTCTTTACAATTCCGTTTTTATATATATAATAGAAATTGTAACAAGTATTTTGTTGCATAATTTCATATTGATTCATCTTCGGGGCAGGGTGTAATTCCCGACCGGCGGTAATTAAAGTTGTAACCTCTGACCATTTAATTGGAGGACGTTACAGAAAACTTTTCGAGCCCGCGAGCCACTTTTGTGTGCAGGATTTGGTGAAATTCCAAAGCCGACAGTATAGTCTGGATGGGAGAAGGTGAAGGTACGGTCGTCATTTTATGAAAATGTCGTGCTTTGTAGTACCGTTAATAATTTCCTTAATTATGAGCGAAATATCTTTCGTATACATAAATTTAAGGGAAGTTACTACAAAGGCATGAGTAGACTTTTATTTAAGTGTGCCTATTTCTCCCTTATGCTCTTTTTTGCATAAGGGTTTTTTCATGAATGATTTGATACGTCCTTTCTTCTTGCGAGATGGAATCAGCAAAGAGGAGAGATTTCTATGCAAAAGAGAACTTTGAAGTTACGGTCATTTGTAACTATCGCAATGCTAAGTGGGATTTCGTTCATTTTAATGTTATTGAACTTCCCATTACCTTGGTTTCCTGTATTTTTGCAGATTGATTTTAGTGATGTTCCTGCATTAATTGCGGCGATTACGATGGGACCTGTCGCGGGCATTCTTGTTGAATTAGTAAAGAATGTACTTGATTGGATTTATACAGGGGCGCCAGAAGGAATTCCGGTTGGTCATATGGCAAACTTTGCAACAGGCGTATTATTCATTTTACCAGCTTACTATATTTATAAAAAATTCCCTTCCGCAAAAGGGTTGATTTCAGGCTTAGTCGTTTCAACAGTTGTAATGTCGTTGGGGATGGCTATATTAAACTACGTAGCGTTCTTGCCGATGTATACTTATTTACTAGGGTTTGAATATGATATGTATGAAACGATAGTTTTAGGTATTTTACCATTTAATATTGTTAAAGGAATTATGATGCTAGTTGTCGTGACAATGATTTATCGTTCAATGCGTGTATGGATTGAACAACAGCGCAGACAATATTTAGCTTAACTTAATAAACAGTGAGGAGTTATGTCATGTACAATTAATTTTATGACATAACTCCTTTTTATTTGCTAGAAGATTGTTAGGATATGTATATAAAGTTATATGGGAATAATTATTGCTATTGAATTCAAAGTAATTCACTGTTATCATAATGTACATTGTTGTGAAAAATCGGGCTATTTCGTCAAAAGACCAACATGATATGACTTCTTTAGGAGAGATGACGATGGAGAAAAAAATACCATTTTCAACATACGCAGTTATTGGCACAATGCTGTTTGGTATGTTTTTTGGTGCAGGAAATTTAATCTTCCCGATTCAAATGGGACAATTAGCAGGTACGAATTATTGGCTTGCATTAATTGGTTTTTTAGTAACGGCAATAGGGCTGCCGTTTTTAGGTATTCTTGCAATTGGTTTATCTGGAAGCAATGGATTGCGTGATTTAGCAAGTAAAGTACACCCGGTATTTGGTTTGCTATTTGCGTTGGCATTGTATTTAACGATTGGACCGTTTTTTGCCATTCCTCGTACTGCTACGGTGCCTTTTGTAGTTGGTTTCGAACCTTTCATCGATCCATCACAAATTACATTATGGCTTGCAGTGTTTAGTTTTGTATTTTTTGCTATCGTATTTTACTTTTCATTAAATCCAGCGAAAATTATGGATATTATCGGCAAATATTTAACGCCGGCATTTTTAGTTTTTCTGTTTGTATTAATCGGAATTAGTTTATTTTCGCCGATGGGCAATTTTGTCGAGCCTGCTGGGGCGTATATAAATGAGGCGTTTATGACAGGGTTTAAAGAAGGTTACAATACGATGGATGCACTTGCTTCACTAGCATTCGGTATTGTTGTGATACATGCCATCAAGCGTACGGGTATTACTGATAAAAAGGAAATTGCAAAAGCGACTTGGAAATCAGGTGTTTTTGCAATGGCTCTTATGATGCTAATATACGGTCTCATTACTTATATGGGGGCATCGAGTGTAACAGCGATAGGAACTTATGAGAATGGCGGTCAAATTTTTGCGGCTGTAGCAGATTATTACTTTGGCTCGTACGGTGCGATTTTATTGGCTATTATTATTGTACTTGCCTGTCTCAAAACAAGTATTGGGCTGATTACGTCGTGTAGCGAATTTTTCCATGAAGTATTTCCAAAAGTGAGCTATAAAGCATTTGTTGTATTGCTATGTATTGTATCGTTTGTTATAGCAAATGTCGGATTAACGAATATTATTACATATGCAGTACCGGTGTTAATGTTCTTATATCCTTTGGCAATTGTCTTAATTATTTTAGCGCTTTTCGGACCGTTGTTTGGTTATAAACAATCAGTTTTTGCGACAGCTATTTTATTTACATTCTTTATTAGTGTTATCGATGGCTATAATGCATTGATCAATAATGTCCCAGCATTTGAAATGAGTGCTTTTACAACAGTTTCTGAAATTTATGCACATTATTTGCCGTTCTATTCGATAGGGCTGGGATGGATCGTACCTGCAGTTATTGGGGTAGTGATTGGTTTATGCATTCCGGGTACCGACAAAAGTAATGCTGTAGGTAATCAATAACATGAATCAAAAAAGGATGAATTGAAAGCATATGCTTTTAATTCATCCTTTTACTTATTTTTATTAATGGATGTTTCGCTTTTGGAATGTCCCGCCACTTACTTCGACTACTTCATAAACAGTAACGAAAGCTTTAGGATCGACCTCACGAATGATGGCCTTTATTTTACTTTCTTCCATACGGTTAATGACACAAGTGATTTCTCTAAACTCCTGGTTTGAGTATGCACCATACACTGTATTGAAAGTAGCGCTTCGGCCTAAACGATCGCGAATCGTTTCGACCATTTCGTTTGGCTCGCTTGTAATAATTTTATAAGTTTTCGAACCGCTTAATCCTTCTTCAACAATAATAATTACTTTTGATGCAATGTAGTATGCGATTGCAGATAATAATGCTCCTTTAAAACCGAACACAAATGAAACGATGATAAATACGAAGAAGTTCAAAAATAAAATTAAATCGCTTGTTCCGAATGGCAGCTTTCTTGATAGCAGTACAGCTAGCATATCAATTCCATCCAATGCACCACCATTACGAAGTGCTAGACCCATACCAATACCTAAAATAATACCACCGACAACGGTAATTAATAGTGCATCACCTTCTATTATTGTTGGAACATGATGCATAAGGGAAGTCCCGATTGCCAACGAGGCGATACCGATAACTGAATTGATCGCAAAACTTTTCCCAATTTGTTTATACCCAAGATAAATAAAAGGGATATTGAGTAATGCAATTAGCATCCCCAATGTTAATGGGGTTGTTTGTGAGATGACGATACTAATTCCGGTAATCCCGCCATCCGATACATTATTTGGAATTAAAACGGCTTCCAATCCGTAAGCGGCGATAAAACCACCTAAAATAACTATAATTTTTTGCCCGATGGACTTTGCAATATTTGGTTTAGACTTTGACATAAACTTCCTCCTCGATCCTCATGATTAGTATTATACAACAATGAAACCAACATGACGTTTGAAGTTAACAATAACAATAAGTTTAATTAAAAAAGGAGTAAATTATGTAAATAGTGGTGTGATTAATTTCAAAAATATCCTGTAGCGAACATTCTGAACTAAAATTCCTTATTTTTTATAAATCTAACATGCCATGTATATAAAGACGCTAAAATCGTTCGAATTATGCGATTAAAACGTTCTAATATTTGTATGTTAGTTTTTATAACATTGAATTGACAAAGTACCTTACATTGATTTAAAGTTAAATCAAGAAAGGGAGGCGATAGGATGAGTCGAGAATTTCGAAGAGCGATGCCGTTATTACCGATTAGCATGGTTATGCAACTAACCGACTTAACGGCAAGACAAATCCGTTACTATGAAGAACATGAACTAATCGTCCCTGCCAGATCAGAAGGGAATAGGAGAATGTTTTCTTTAGATGATATTGATGCCCTATTAGAGATAAGAGAGTTACTTGACCAGGGTATTAATATGGCAGGTATAAAAAAGGTATTTGCCATGCGGACGAAGGACTATGTTACGAATACTGACATTGTACGAATGTCCGATACAGAACTTAGGGCAATACTTCGTGAAGAAATGCAACAAGCTCAGCGTATGCAAAAAACTTCGCTACGACAAGGTGACTTATCGCGTTTCTTTCAATTCTAAAAAAAGATAAAAACATAATTTGGGGAGTGTTGAATGATGACAAATACAGTTATTAATAAAGCGGGCAAAGCAACTAAAGAGAGTATCAAAAAAATTGTGGCTGACAAAAACGTGAAATTCATCCGTCTACAATTTACGGATATTTTAGGTACAATTAAAAATGTTGAAATTCCAGTAAGTCAATTAGATAAAGCTTTAGATAATAAAATGATGTTTGATGGATCTTCAATTGAAGGATTCGTTCGCATAGAAGAATCTGACATGTATTTACGTCCTGATTTAGATACATTCATGATTTTCCCTTGGACGGCTGAAAAAGGTAAAGTAGCCCGTTTGATTTGCGACATCGCAAGACCAGATGGCTCACCTTTTGAGGGAGATCCCCGTTCAAACTTAAAACGTATGTTAAAAGAAATGGAAGAGCTTGGTTTCACAGGCTTTAACTTAGGACCAGAACCAGAATTCTTCTTATTTAAATTAGATGAAAAAGGCAATCCAACATTAGAGCTTAATGATGACGGTGGTTATTTCGACTTAGCGCCAACTGACTTAGGTGAAAACTGCCGCCGTGATATTGTGCTTGAGCTTGAAGAAATGGGCTTTGAAGTTGAAGCTTCTCACCATGAGGTAGCTCCTGGTCAGCACGAAATCGACTTTAAATATGCTAACGCAATCGAAGCATGTGATAACATCCAAACGTTCAAATTAGTCGTAAAAACAATTGCACGTAAACATGGTTTACATGCAACATTTATGCCAAAACCATTATTTGGTGTGAACGGTTCAGGGATGCACTTCAACTTATCGTTATTCCAAGGCGACAAAAACGCATTCTGGGATGAAGGGGCAGACCTACAGTTATCAAAAACAGCTAAACATTTCTTAGCGGGTGTATTAAAGCATGTTCAAGGTTTCACAGCAGTAACTAATCCAACAGTAAACTCATACAAACGCTTAGTTCCTGGATATGAAGCACCTTGTTATGTGGCATGGTCACCGAAAAACCGTTCACCATTAGTACGTATTCCGGAATCTCGTGGTCTATCAACTCGTATTGAACTACGCTCAGTAGATCCATCAGCAAACCCATACTTAGCAATGGCAGTAATTTTAGCAGCAGGTTTAGATGGTGTGAAAAATGAAATCGAGCCACCAGCACCAGTAGACCGCAACATATATGTAATGAATGCAGAGGAGCGTGCAGCAAACGGCATTGATAGCTTACCAGGTTCTTTAGATGCAGCATTAGCAACTTTAGCTAAAGATGAAGTAATTATTAACGCTTTAGGCGAGCATATTTACGCTAATTTCAAAGAGGCGAAAGAAGTAGAGTTCGATATGTTCCGCACATCTGTACACCAGTGGGAACGCGACCAATATTTGAAGATGTACTAAGAAGAAAGCGTTGGGGCTGTCGGCTCCAACGCTTTTTTCTGTTTAAAGACCATAATAAGTTATTAAGGATAGGTAATAATGTCTCTCAAGTATTAAGATGCACAGTAATCTAACTGAGAGAGAACTTGATTATACACGTCTTTTTTTACAATATAAAATGTTTTTTCATCATATGTAACGATTACTTGCCCAGGCTTAACAAATACTTTGGCTGTTTCTAAATTAGCGTATTTAGTACCTAAAATTTTTGAAATGTTCATTTAAAAAACTCCTTTAATGTTTCTATTATTGTTGTTCCCAAAAAAATTAAAGTCTAAAAGCATTTTTATAAAGTTTTAATGCCCAAATTGTAGGGATAGGTACAAACTCATAAAAATAGCGCTATTTCAAATAAGGGCATACAATTACTGGTAATTTATAACTTATATGCTTGTTTGACCGAAAAAATGCCTCTTACTTGTTAGTTTTGTCTAGCTATTAAGGGGCATTTTACTTAGGGTTTGGGAGTTTCGGTGTTGTAAATACCGAATAATTAGACTATTCTAATATAAGATACTTAATTTTCCAGAAAATGAAATATAAAGGTTGGTGTTGCATTCATGCTACGAGCGTTAAAAGTTGGGTTGTTGATTGAACGTACGAATCGTAAAAACTTGGTGGCGCTATTAGCTGTTGTAGTTGTCGTGTTTGGAATGATGTTTTTCATTAAGGCACAGGAGGTTGGACAGCAGCTAGATGAAAAGAAGAGTGATTTTTATAATGGTCGCGCAGCACTGTCAAAGTTTCAGGTAAAGGATGCTTCTGAAGATGGGGATGGTAGTGATCTTTTTAAAAATTTGACGAAGCAAAACAGGTCGATTGCCTTACAAATAGCGGCATTAACAATGGATAATTATCCGTTGTATTATGAGGCTTCAATGACTACAGCAGAGCTTCGAAAAGAGGCATTTGATCTGGAGGACTATGATAAAGTGGCGGATTTATTGCCTACTAAGCTAGAGAATACATTGAACTATATGTATTTTAAACAGATGGTAGATTCCGAGAAACAAACAATCAGTGATTTATCACAATACATACCGTTCCTACTTTATTTTTTCAGTATTGCTGGTTTTGGGTGGTATATTTTTATTAGCTTTTACACGAGCTCAATTTTGTTGGATGATTTTGAACATACAAGTTTAGTGAAAGGTTATCCAGTGCGTTTTGATCAGTACATTCTGTCGAAATGTGTCATTGCATTTGGTTATGTGCTCGCGTTTATTGCACTCATCTTTATATGTTCGTTGGTAAGTTTGAGAAATGGCTTTGGAGATATTACGGAACCTGTTCGTGTGTTTTTAGGTGAACCGACACTTGTTTCAAGTATTTCCTATATTGGACGAGCAGTACTGTACATGATTGTTATATCAATTTTTGTCATGTTACTGTCGATTATTTTGAATGTACTCCTTAAAAATATGTATTTAACTTTATTTGTACATTTTATTTTGTTCTTTTTACCGATATTATTCCCATCGCTTATTAGTCTGTTTCCATATAATCCGTTCAATTTTATGAGCTTTAATGAAATTTTAGCTGGTGTTCCGGTTGATTTAGAAAAGTCAACAACAATTACGATGAATCAAGGACTTATCCTTATGGTCATTTGTATTGTATTGATGCTGGTTATTATACAGCGCTTCTTCTCAACTGGAAAAATAAATCGAGCGTAAGGGGGGACAGATATGCGGGGATATTTTGTTTTTGAATTGAAGCAATTTTTTACGAGCAAGAAAAATATTGCAGTGTTCGCTTTACTGACATTTGCTGCTCTCTTTTATGCGTTTAAACTTGCGCCGGCTTATGACCCGATAGAAAAGGTAGACTATGATGAAATTGAGGCGAGGTATTTAACTCGTGCGGAGTTTTTAGATTCGATGTTTGGTAAAAGTTTATATGGTTATCATGAATCTGTTGGACACGCTGTCAGTATGTTTGGTTTCCTGAATCCTTATGATGAGCGACGTCTACAAGCTCTTGATGAAGGGGACTTACGTAATTATGCAGATGAAACGAGTGATTGGTACTATTACACCAATGTCTATACTTATCGTAACGAATTACTTGCATACAACCCACGCTATTATATGGAAGACAGACGATTTGCTGAAGAGGAAGCTTACTATGCCTACTTTGAACAATTTCAGCGTTATGATACATATAAACGTGTATGGTACGATTTAACGATTGAAATTTTAGAACAACGAACGGCACTTCAAACCTTAGAACGCTTATTGAAGGGACCTTTACCATACATTCTATTAATTGCCACGCTATTACTGACAATTGATATCGTAACGAAGGATCGTCGTCATCCATCTGTTTTAAAGGGTTTTCCAATTGCAGACTGGAAGCGGCTATTGGTTAAGGTATTTGTTGGATTAATAGGCAGTGTGTTTCTATGGATTCCGATTATCGTTGGTCTGATGATTGTTGGCTTCCAATTTGGCTTTGGGAACCTTGATTTACCAGTTCCTGTTTATGGCTATGAATTGATTGCAAATGAGCAAGGTAAATTTGTCCATATGTCTATGGGAATATTTTTATTCCGCTGCTTCTTATTATTAGCAACTTGGATGGTAGTAATTGTTTCAGCAGTACTATTATGCAGTATTATATTCCGCCAAGAAATGTTTAATTTGTTGGTGGGAGGATTACTTATTTTTGGTGATCGCTTTTACGCAAGTCGTGGTGTCGGCTATTTCTGGAATGTCGAATATTTTCCAATATCTTATGTCCAGGTTGGGAATATTGTATCGAAATATCAAAATTTCTATTTTACAAGTGAAGGATTACACGACATGCTCGGCTTGAAATTACTATTAGCGAGTGCAGCGATTATCATTGTATTAACATTGCTTATTTCACTATCGAAGCGCTTTAGATTGATTAAATAGGAGGGGTAACATGATTGATATTCAAAACATAACGGTGCAATTTGGAACACGTACAGTGTTAAATGACATTGAGATAAAGTTTAATCAAGGAGAAATGATCGGCCTTGTTGCACCAAACGGAACAGGGAAATCGACGCTAATGAATGTCATTATGAACTATTTGCAGCCAACAAAAGGAAAAGTACTATTTAACGGTAATTTAAGCTATTCAAGCAAATCAAACGAAGTGAAAATTCATCAGTTTGTGTCCATGATGCCGGACCAAAGCGACTTGTACAACCATTTAAGCGGACGGACACATTTGAAAATGTATGCTGCGATGTGGAAGTCGGATCCAAATCTAATTGATGAAACAATAGAAGCATTGAATATGGGGCATTATGTGAATAAAAAAACAGGGACTTACTCACTTGGAATGCGTCAGAGGCTATGCTTTGCCATGCAAATTGTTGCAAATACAGACATTATGATGATGGATGAAGTAATGAACGGCCTAGATCCAAACAACGTGGAAATTATTTCAAAGATTTTATTGAAGAAAAAAGCCGAGGGAAAAATGATTATTATTGCTTCTCATTTATTAGATAACCTGGAAAAGTATGCGGACAGGATTTTCTTATTTAATGAAGGTAAGCTCGTCAATACGAATGAAATTATTGAAGGGTTTAGTCAGGCAAAAATTAAAACGATCCGTGTGAAAAATATGGATGAGTCTGTTAAAGCGCTGCTGAAAACAAAGTATCCATTAATAAAGCATCAAACATTGGTTACGGAAATGACTTTACTGCATCTTCCAAGTTCGGAACAGCAACTATTAAGTGATTTAACTGCTTTTTTAGTTGAGAATAATGTAATGGACTTTGCATTTGGTAAAGTGACATTAAATGATTTATACGCACTTTATTATCACGAAGTTGTATAAAGTAAAAGCCTTCGTCATTTCAATACGACGAAGGCTTTTTTTCGAAATAAAATAGGTATTTAACGGAAATCCATTACTCTGCTATTTAATTCGAACATACTTCTGTAGTATATTGGTCATTTTATTAATGAAGGGGATGGTGTACATGTAATGGTGGAAGGACTAGCCAGCCTTTTTCTTTATTTAGGCGTAATAGCTTAGCTCCAAGTTGTGCTTTAGCTGTATGGAATTGAGCAAACAGTAAGCCAATATCTTCTCTCATCGCCATACCCATTACTTGACTGCAGCTTACTAAACCGGCAGCGGCATCCATTGATAAGGCTGCACTAATTTCCGGATCGTTAAATCTTGCGCCAGGTGGAATATTTTCGATTCGTGCTTCAGGACGTTCTGGTGGAGCTGGTGGAAGGGCAACACCATTTGTTTTAAGTATTTTTTCCAATTGCTTCACTTCATCTCTAGCGCATTGAATAAAATCCTCAATAATTTTTTTCAGATCTTGGTCACCTGCGTGATTATAGAAAGTTTGATATCCCGCAATCATTCCGTAACCTGTAGCTAAACTTGTCCAAATGCTGAAAACCTCTCCATAATGTAAAGGTTCATCTTTTGGATTGCCGGTAAATATACCCACAATAACACTTCCTTTCAAAATTAGGTGAATTTCATAACAACGTTAGTATGAGACAATAAAAGAAATTCAATTCATATGTAATTAAAGAAATGAAGTGCCAAAGAAGATATATCAAATTCATTAGAAAGAAAAAGCCAGCTCACATAGGCGGGAGCTGGCGTACATAAATAATTATTTTTAAACTAATTTATTTTACAATATGTAAAAACCAACTTTATTTAAGCTGGCACTCCGTGAACTCTTTTGTATATTTCCTTCTCGATTTTATCTTTTGGCTGTTTTAAAGCAATTTCCAATACATCCAAAATAATTGTTGAAATTTGCTGTAAAATTTGAGAATCTTGGGAAGTTATTTTCTTTTCGTTTTTTTGTAATTCAATATCTTTACGTAGGAGCGTGTTCATTAGTTGGGCAGCTTCAAGATGATTACTCGTATTTAAAATGATTGCGTGGTTTCTTTGACGATTCGTATTACGGTCATTCCATTCGGTAGGTTCACTCGAAAAACAATTCATAATTTCCATTGCTTCGCTATGATTTAAAAGTTTCTCAAGTTGTGAGTTACTGCTTTCTACAGGGTGATATAAAGTTACGCCAGGTTTGATTTTTGATTGCATAACATAGTAAAGCATAGTTTCTCCTGTGAAATTTTGTTCCGTAATGCCATCGATCCGACAAATACCATGCGATTTATAAAACGTTAAATCACCAATTTTATACATACATACGCCTCCAAAGATAATTATAATTTTAATCTTATAGCATATAAACACTTAAGTCAACTTAGTTGACTTAAGCGTTCAGAGTTGTCAACTTGAATTAATTTTTTTCCTTTAGTATGATGCTTCATGATATTTAATTAATTGGTAGATAGAAAGAAGGGTATTTGAATGATTGATTTTATAGAATTATTATATAGACAACATAAACAGTTACGTCAGCGGGCAGAAATAATGTGGAATGAAAACAATGAACTACGTTTAACAAGCTCGGAATGGTTTGTCCTTAAAAATATATATGAAGGATATGTAACAGTTCCTGAGTTAGTGAAACAGTTGGATATTTCTAAGCAGGGGGTTCATAAATTCATAATTTCTCTTCAAGATAAGGGATTGATAACTACCGAATTAAAAAAAGAATCGAAAGTTCAAAAAGTCTCCCATTTAACGGTAGAAGGAATAGATATTATTAATAGGAGTAAAAAAATGGAGTTAGAAATAGAAAAGATGGTAAGGGAAACAATAGGGGACAAGGAATATGAAATGCTGTTGGAGATGCTTAAAAAGCCACTCGTAAAAAATTAGCTATCTACATCGTTTATTATAAGAAGTCGTGTATCTCCCTGAAAAGGTGAGATATGCGACTTTTTTAATTTTATTTAATAAAGAAAGCACAACTTAATTATATTTGAGCTTATGGGCCAGAATTACGGTATGCCGTAATAAAGTATTAAAATAAATTATTAAAGGGAAGTGAATTTAAACTTTGTAATAGACAGATGAGTTTTTTTATTGTATACTCAGTGTAATGAGATTGGTTACAAGACAATAATAAATTCACCTATTACAAAGAGTATTAGTGTTTTATTTTGTGCTTTTTGTAATATGTGAATTTTTTTCTTTTGGGAAAATTGCGATCTTATTAAATTTAATTAAATGGAGGTCATTTATTATGACACAAGGTACAGTAAAATGGTTTAACGCAGAAAAAGGTTTCGGCTTTATCGAAGTTGAAGGCGGTTCTGACGTATTCGCACATTTCTCAGCTATTCAAGGTGAAGGTTTCAAATCACTTGAAGAAGGTCAAAAAGTTGAATTTTCAGTTGAAGACGGTCAACGTGGCCCACAAGCTACAAACATCGTAAAACTTTAATTTTAATGATGTAACCATAGAAGAGGTTTCCTTTCAGTAGGAGACCTCTTTTTTCGTCTCTAATAAATTTTCACCATGTAGGTGGCTTCCTATTTTAAACAAAAAGAAGTGAGCAGAAATAGCCAATCGGTATTGTTACCCACAGTAAAAGATTATTAAAAAGTAGATGGAAGTAAGAGGTATTTTCCAATTTCCCATTGGATGTCATTTTTAATCTCAATAGTACCCCAATAAACCAGATCGGTAAGATAAGAAAAAATTCCGGTGTAAAAGAATTACCATCACCCAATGCCCCGTCTGCAAAAAACCAAGCAATAATTAATGCCACAATACCGCTTAAAATAATATTAACAATCACTAAAATTGATTTAATTTAATATCACCTCTTTCTTTTATTTATAGTGTATGAATGATTTACGGTAAGGAAAACTACCCGCATATAAAAAACGCCCATTTCAATGTTGCAAAATGGGCGTTTTTTATGTTGCGGAGGGGAACCGCTAAGTGAATGACTTTGTTAGTTCGTGTTTATCCAAGTAGGTTGTGCTTAACTACTTCATATGCCTGACAAATATTTAAGTAAGCCTCTTTGTGCTCAGCAATCATTTCAACTGCAATTTCATATAAATCAGAAGTGTCTGTAGTGACTAAATCGTTCAATACGGCTGCTTCCATCTTTTCAACAAATGTTAAAATTTCTGTATTCATATATTTCATCTCCGAATCGGTGTTAGTTGTTACTCTAAATATACAGCAAATAGACGTCTGACCTCAAAGGAAATGGTTGAAAAATGCGAGGATTTGTTAATAATTTGACGATAAAATGAACTTAACTAATATTAGCTCTTTGAAAGCGTTTTTCTAAAAATAATCAAAATATTACAAATGAAAAGTCTGCTTCAAAACACATCATTTGAAGCAGACTTTTCGTTATTTTATATTTTCACTACATCGGAGAACACTGCCTCAACCCCCAGAGTCTCCATCTGACGGGCTATTTTGTGATCGTTGACTGTGTAGGCTCTTACAATAACACCGTTTTTAATAGCTCGCTGTATAATTGATCGCATGCCATAGTAGTAGGGGATATGAATGGCTTCACTGTTAAAATTCTTCACATATTCCTCCAGATTTACTACGAGCGAAGCAAATAGCAGCGCGGTTTTGACGTTAGGCATAATTTGCTGAAAACGTGCAATGCTTTCATGGTTGAATGAAGAGATGATTACACGCTTTTCTAAATCAAAAGCATGAATTTCGTTTGCGATAAGTGCCTCAATACCTGGATATTCAAAAATATCTGATTTTATCTCGATATTAATAATGTGATGTGTAGGCTTGAATACATTTAACACTTCAGTAAGGGTAGGGATTGTTTGGCCTGCAAATTCAGGAGCAAACGAAGCACCAAAATCAAAAGTACGAAGTTCCTGCAATGTCATATCTTTTACAAAACCTTTGCCATTGGACGTGCGATTGATTTTCTCATCATGAATCACAACTAATTGATTGTCTTTCGTTAAATGAACATCAAACTCCACACCCCAAACATCTAACTTTGCCGCTTCCTGAAATGCAATGAGTGTATTTTCAGGATAATTTTCACTATATCCTCGATGAGCAACTATATTCATCTATTTACCCACTTTCCTATTTTTCACAGGCAATGCCATCTTTATCTCGGTCGCTTTTGATGTTTAATTTATATAATTCAGCAGAGGTGAAAGGCTGATATTTCGTTTTGCCACCTTTATTCTTGATATTTGCCGCTTTAGCAACGCCACCTTTATAAACGGCATTAAGCTCTGAACAGTTTTTGTATTCGACTAATTTTACTTTGCTTTTCGTGTTTGCTTCGGCTTCAATTGTGTTAAACGGTAGGGCCACCATAACGGAAGCACTTAGTAAAACTACTGAAATATATTTTTTCACAGAAAAATCCTCCTAAAAAATCATTTTTCTACATTTTACCAAATAAATAAGCGAATTCACAAGGGAGGCTGTGAATTCGCTTATGACTAACCCATAATATGATAACCGCTATCGATATAAATCGTTTCGCCTGTCACGCCACGAGATAACTTGCTTAACATAACGATTGTCATATCAGCAACTTCCTCTTGGTTCGTGTTGCGTTTTAACGGAGCTGTTTCTTCGATTTTGTGTAAAATTTGATTGAAGCTTGGTACACCTTTTGCTGCTAATGTACGAATGGCGCCTGCTGAAATGGCATTTACACGGATATTATCTGCACCAACATCTGCTGCTAAGTAACGCATAGAAGCTTCAAGTGCTGCTTTTGCTACACCCATTACATTATAGCCATCAAGAACTCGCTCAGCACCTAAATAAGTCATCGTCACAACAGATCCGCCATCCGTCATGTAAGGCTTGGCTGCTTTTGTTACAGCGATTAAAGAGTATGCACTCGTATCCTGTGCAAAAGCATATCCTTCACGCGTAGTTTCAACAAAACGATTGTGCAGATCTTCTGCGTGTGCGAATGCCACTGAATGAACGATTCCATGAATGACTTTATATTGTTCCCCAATTTGAGTAAAGGCCTTTTCGATGCTCTCATCACTATTAACATCACATTCAAAAACAGCTGTTTGGTGCTCCGCATAACCTGTTAAAAGTTTTTCGATTTTCCCTTTAGAACGTTCTTTGCGATATGTAAAAATAACATTTGCGCCTACTTCAAAAAGCTTTTTCGCGATACCCCAGGCGATACTTCTTTCATTGGCTACACCCATTACAACTATATTCTTGCCTTTTAACTCCAATAAATCCATAACGACACCCCTAAAATAGTTAGTTATTATTAGTACCTGCTACTAATAATAACTATAACATCTCTAATAATGATGCGCAATATGAAAAAAAGAAAAATAAAAAGTGATTCTTTAATAAAAATTAAAGAATCACTTCGTTTGCTTACGTATTATTCAAATTTTAAAGAATCGCCATCAAACGTTTCTTCAGCTACTTTAATAGAATCTGTTGGGCAGCCTTCAAATGCATCTTGCATGTCTTCTAGTAGATCCTCTGGAACTTCAGCTGTACCCATGTTATCATCTAAAATAACGAAAGCGATACCTTCATCATCATAGTCATAAATATCTGGTGCAGCAGCGCCACAAGCGCCACAAGCGATACATGTATCTTTATCTACGATTGTATATTTTGGCATTGTTACCTCTCCTTTATCCGTTCGTTTCCATAAAGCTCTTATTTATTCTAAATGTGTTTTCAGCACTTTTCAACCTAATACTACGAAAATGAGGGATTTGATATGCTAATCCAACAAATTCTTTTGAAAATATTATATACATTCCAGCAAGAAAGAACAATTTCGGCTGCTTACCATCTGTTAAAAGGCAAGAGATCAGGGCAGACGATTCATGATGTAGGGCTATATAATCTCTATCCTTTTTTTGGTCTGCTACCAAAGCTGACACGTCAAAAATTCGATGAGCAGATTGATTTAATGTTTGCTAAAAATGCTATTTTAATTGAGGAGAATGGGTATTATAGCATCACAGAACATGGAAAACAACTTGCTGCGCAATCGTTGCCAATCTCTTTCGATAGTTGGCATTATCGCGGGAATGAGCATCTATTTTTTAGTCGGGTCTCACTTATTGTACAAAGTCTGTCGCATCAGCTACATCAAAAAAACACGTTTATCCCTATTGAAAGAAATGAACAAACACAGCAATGGGTCCGTCAATTTTTACTGCGCCATCATTACCAAAAACGAATGCTACAGCAGTCTTTACATAGTGAAATATCAGCAAGCCTATCCCAGCTGGCAATAGAAGAAAATATTAAAGATTTAATGATTTACCGATTATCAGGCTATAACGAACCTGGTTTTACGTGGCAACAGCTGGCATTTGGTTATGAAATGCAGGAAATGGATGTCCAACTTCTTTATATAAGCGGACTACATGCATGGCTAAATGAGCTGTATCAAAAAACAACCCTTTATCCATTATTGCATGAGATCATGCAAAATATTCGTGTCGAAGTACTGTTGACTTCTTCAGCCAATGCAACTGCAAAGCTTTACAAAGTAGGAAAAACTATTGAGGAAATTAGCCATATCCGTCGTTTGAAAATCAATACGATTGAAGATCACATTGTTGAAATGGCGATGAACGTAATGGATTTTTCAATTGAGCCATTTGTAACAATTGAAGAACAGCAGCAAATTCTAGCGGCAGTCGAAGATTACGGAACGAAACGTTTAAAAACATTGAAGGAAATATTACCGCATCTAAGTTATTTTCAATTGAGACTAACATTGGCGAAAGGAGCTGTTACAACATGAATTTACAAGCCGCTTTAAAACAATATTTTGGATATGATGCATTTCGACCAGGGCAAGAAGAAATTATCGGAAATATTTTAAAGGGTAAAGATGTTGTTGCCATTTTGCCGACTGGTATGGGGAAATCTCTTTGTTATCAACTGCCGGGGTATTTATTTCAAAAACCTGTTTTAATTGTATCGCCACTTTTATCACTTATGCAGGACCAAGTGGACCAGTTGAAACAAATGGGGGAAAAACGGGTCGTAGCCCTCAATTCTTTCTTAACAATGGAACAAAAAAAATACGCCCTTCATTTTTTGCAGGAGTATCGCTTTATTTTTATCTCTCCTGAAATGCTTCTACAACCTCAAGTGAAAGCACGTATCCAGGAGATAGAGCTATCACTCATTGTAGCGGATGAAGCACACTGTATTTCACAATGGGGTTTTGATTTCCGTCCTGATTATTTACGTATTGGAGAAGTGCTCCCACAATCAAACCGCCCGCCAATACTTGCATTGTCGGCAACAGCTACTGACACGGTGCTCCGAGACATAAAATCGTATTTAAAGATGGATGAACCTTTTCAATATATGCACACGGTAAACAGGGAAAACATTCATTTAGTAAAAAAAGTGTTTACACATAGAGAAGAAAAGATTGAATGGATTATTGAACATGTGAAAAGTACAGCGGGACCTGGAATCATTTATACACAATCTAGGGCAAAAGCCGAAGCAATTAGTTTGCAGCTCATTCAGCAAAATGTTGCCGCTGCTGCCTATCATGCCGGAAAGGAAGCACAGGATCGCCAATTTATCCAACAGCAGTTTTTGGCAGGGAAACTCGAGTGGATTGTCGCAACAAATGCATTTGGGATGGGGATTCATAAAGAAAATGTACGACAGGTAATTCATGAAACAATGCCGGCTACTTTGTCCAATTACATGCAGGAAATCGGTCGGGCAGGGCGAGATGGGGATTCCGCTGTCGCATTTTTGCTGTATTGTGATGGGGATGAACAATTTGCTAAATTTATCGCCACTGAAGATTTGCCGAAAGAAGTGCATATTGAGCGATTTATGCAAACCGTCGCTGCAGGTCAACAGCCAGAATCCTTACTTACAAATGGGGAATTGTCGGAAGTCGTATTTCGTGTTTTAAGTTATTGGCTGGCGCGGGAATCTCCTGAAAAAGTGAAAAGTAGAATGCAGAATATGCAGCTGAAAAAGTTTGAAGAAGTGGAGCTTGTTCTAAAGCTCATTTCCCTTGAAGAATGTATGCGAAGACAAGTAGTTCGTTATTTTGGACAGCACTTAATAGAGCAGCAGGAAAATTGCTGTACAAATTGTGGAATAGAATTATCTAACCTTGTTCAAAAGAGAGATTTATCGAAAGGAACAGTTAAAATGACAAATTGGCAACAACGCTTGGACAAATTACTACTACGAAACTTGTAATCTACTCGCGAACCGTTTACTTTTTTGGAGAAATTCGTCATAATAAAATTATATTTTTAGTAGTTGGAGGGGTGCAGAACATGGCAAAAGAGGATTACCGGGAGAAGGTAGAAGAGCATCGCCAAGAGATTGACCTACATAACGAGTCAGGTTCAAAAGTGTCTCGTGTTAGCAGACATCGAAAAAAGAGTGCAAAAAAACAATCAAACCCAATGATGACAATCTTAACGGTTGTCTTAATATTTATTCCCCTAACAATTTTAGGGTACGTCTGGCTTATATATGAACCGAGCACGTCTGCAAGAGAAAGTGCAAGCGGTGGGGAAGAAAATTTAGTGGAAATTCAAAAGCAAAATCCACAAAGTCCGGCATCTATTAACAGCGATGAGGACAAAAAAGACACAGACGAAGATCAAGCAACTGAAAATGCCAAAGTCGATGACGAAAAGGCAGAAAAAGAACGTTTAGCTGCTGAAGAAGCCAAAAAGGCTGAAGAAAAATTGGCTAAAGCAAGAGCTGAAAAAGATGCTGCAGAGGCAAAAAAAGCCGAAGAAGCACAAAAGGTTGCAGCTGAAAAAGCAAAAGAGCTTGAGGAAAAGAAAAAAGCAGCAGCTAAAGCGGAGCAAAAAACACATACCGTTTCTTCATCGGACAATTTATATCGAATTGCGTTAAAGTACTACGGTAACGGTAGCCCTGCATATATTGAAAAAATAAAAGCTGCCAATAATTTATCATCTGATAGTATTACAGCTGGGCAAGTTTTAGTAATCGTTCCATAAAAGCAGTAAAACATTTCGTATATCGATATGTAAAAAAGACGATCCGTTTTGGTGCTCGTCTTTTTGTTTGTTAAGAAAACGTTAAAAATGGATATTGTATAAACAGTATTTGCTTTTATATTGGAGGATTGCGCATGGTTTTTATTGGGATTATCGGGAGTGTTTGTATTATATTGTTGCTTTTTATGTATATGCAGGCACATGAAAATAACCTTCGTATGCATGAAGTACATACAATAGGTAAACAACAGGAGAAGGTACATTTGTTTTTTATTTCCGATACACATGCTCGTAAAATTGATGAAACGATGATTACATCAATAAATAAAAGAGTAAGTGCTGTCATAATTGGTGGAGACTTCGTAGATCGCCGTACAACAGAAGAAACTTTCCTTCATAATATACGGGTTGTTAAGCAACTCGGACCAACCTATTTTGTATGGGGGAATAATGATGTTGAATTTGGAGAACATAAGCTTCGCCAACTATTAAAGAAGCACGAAATTAGAATACTTGAAAATGAGTCGATTAAGCTGGCTAGCGAAAATGGCTTAACGATCAGTGCAGTTTCGTATCGTCCAGGTGAAGGGAATATTCAACGTGCAATCGATTATTGCGTGGAATCTCAAACAGTATTTATTGCTCACAACCCTGAGTTATTTAAAAAAGTACATCAAAAATTTCAACCAATACTTAGTATTGCAGGACATTTGCACGGAGGACAGATTCGGCTGGGAAAATTGGGTGTCCAACCGCATGGGTATTTCAAAAAGGTTCAAAACCGCTATGAACTAGTAAGCAACGGCTATGGCACAACCCTCTTACCATTACGATTCGGCGCAAAGCCCGAGTGTCATTTAATAGAAATAAATTTCAAAGAGAAGTCTTTGTAAAATAGAAAAGAGCAGTATAATAAGGTTATTGTATTTGATTAAGGAGCTGTTACTATGCAAAAGGTAGACGCAATCATTGTCGGTGGAGGTCCATGTGGATTATCAGCAGCGATTGAACTACAAAATATCGGATTGTCACCACTTGTCATTGAAAAGGGAAATATCGTCAATGCGATATACAATTATCCAACACATCAAACATTTTTCAGTACGAGCGAAAAATTAGCCATTGGTGATGTGCCATTTATTATTGAAGAACGAAAGCCAAAGCGTAATCAGGCTCTTGTCTATTATCGTGAAGTAGTGAAAGCGAAAAAAATTCAAGTCAATCGTTTTGAAATGGTGAAAAGTGTAGAAAAAACGAACGGTTTATTTATCGTACAAACTGATAAAGATATTTATGAAACACCTTATGTAGTTATTGCTACAGGATATTATGATCATCCAAACTATTTGAATATTCCGGGTGAGGACTTGCCGAAAGTTCATCATTATTTTAAAGAAGGCCATCCTTTTTTTGATTTAGACGTTCTCGTTATTGGAGGCAAAAATTCGGCGATCGATGCTGCGCTGGAGCTTAACAAAGCTGGGGCACATGTAACGGTCATTTATAGAGGCAATGATTATTCTCCAAGCATTAAGCCATGGGTACTTCCAGAATTTTTGGGACTTGTACGCGAAGGTGAAATTACGATGCACTTTAATACAGAAGTAAAGGAAATCCGTGAGAAAGAAGTAATTTTAGAGATAGAAGGAGTTACCGAAACAGTAGGCAACGATATTGTCTTTGCAATGACTGGCTATCATCCGGACCACCGATTTATAAGTGCAATGGGTGTTCATATTGATAATGAAACAGGAAGACCGGCTTTTAATCCCGAAACGATGGAAACGAATATCGAAAATTTGTTCATTGCCGGAGTGATAGCAGCAGGCAATAATGCAAATGAAATTTTTATTGAAAATGGTCGCTTCCATGGAGGGTTAATCGCAAAAAATATCGCAAATGAAAAAACTACATAAGGGGTGAATTTTTTGAAGAAAAAAGTAGTGCTAATCACCACAGGCGGTACTATTGCCAGTACGCGAAACGATAAAAATAAGCTGGAATCCGGTAAGCTTGATGGACAGGCAATTTTATCGATGTGCCAGCTTGAAAATGATATCGATATTGAATTAATTGATTTATATCAAATTCCGTCGATGCATATGACATTTGAAAATTTAAATCACTTGAACAAAACCATCACAAAAGTCTTTCAAGATCCATCTGTAAGCGGAATTGTGGTGACACACGGGACAGACAGTCTAGAGGAAACTGCCTATTTTTTAGAGTTGACATTATATGATGAACGCCCGGTTATTGTGACAGGTTCACAAAAATCTCCTGAAGACATCGGAACGGATGTCTATTCTAATCTACGTAATTCCTTATTAGTGGCATCAAGTGATGAGGCAAAAAATATAGGCATTTGCGTAGTATTTAATGAAAAGATTCTGCATTCAAAGTATGTAAAGAAAACACACTCATCAAGTATTAACGGGTTTGGTGCTATTGGTTACGGTATGCTAGGTTTTATTGATAACGATGAGGTTGTTATCTATCAAAAGCCAACGCATAAAGAAGTGTATCCAATAAAAGAAAGTTATCCTACAGTAGAAATTGTTTTTGCTTATTTAGGAGCTGGCTCAATTATTTTAGATGCTCTTTATGAAGCTGATATTGAAGGGATAATTCTTGTAGGTGCAGGACGAGGTCAGGTGGCGCCTCAAATGATGGGTGCAATCGAAAAGCTTTGTCAAAAAGGGACAAAGGTCGTTTTGACAACATCGACAGAGGAAGGGCGCGTATTCCCTACATATGATTATTATAGTAGCGCTAATAATCTAAAAGATACTGGTGTTATTATGGGGGGCGACTTTGATCCGAAAAAAGCCCGTTTAAAACTCCTGTTAATGCTGGCAAATGGCGATACGAATTATGCTTCTTTTATGCAATGATATCTAAAAACTCGGTTAGAAATTACCGAGTTTTAATTATTTTTATACAAATATTGGATACTGGTAACTGTGATTAAATAAATAGTGATATACTATTTAGAACTTGAGAATCGAAAGGAGCCGGCCACATGTTTATAGTTTTATCTGCAGCAATTGCGCCGGGTCTAGCCCTTTTAAGCTATTTTTATCTGAGAAATCAAATGGATACAGAGCCAAGGCGTACATTATTTCAAGCGTTCATTTTTGGCGCTATTATTACGTTCCCCGTTTTATTTTTGCAATTCGTTTTAAAGGAAGAGGAAACATTTTCGAACCCTTTTTTTATTAATGTCATTTTTACGAGTTCGATTGAAGAATTGGTAAAATGGCTCATCATTCTGGCTGTTATTTTACGGCACGTCGAATTTGATGATCCTTACGATGGTATTTTATATGGCGCAGCTGTGTCACTAGGGTTTGCTACTGTGGAAAATGTGATTTTTCTGTTATCGTTTGGACTTGACCAGGCGTTCATGCGGGCACTTTTACCAGTTTCAAGTCATGCTTTGTTTGGCGTGGTTATGGGATATTATTACGGGAAAGGTAAGTTTTCGAGCGAAACAATTATGAAAAAATATATTGCGCTCGCTTTATTTGCCCCAATTGGACTTCACATTATATATAACTCCATTCTATTGTTGGAAGAGTACTTCATGTATGCAATGTTGCCGTTTATGTTATTCCTTTGGACGTTTGCACTTCGCAAAGTCAAACAGGCGCATGAGCATTTAATAGATCATTTATCCCAAGGCGGGGATACATAATAGGTTTGATACAGAATTTTTTGTATCAGACCTTTTTTGTTGCGTAAAAAAATGCAATTTGTTTAAAAGTAAATTGTTCACTATTTTATGAACGAAATGTATTTTTCGGATGTATAAACTTTTTAATTAACTCCATCCTACTAAAAAAGGAGTGGAAATGACATTGAAAAAGATTGTATTATTCATACTCATTTTGTCAGGTAGCTTTGCAAGTCATACAATTGCATTTTCAGATCAAGAAGTGCAGCGTGGTGCTTTTGGGGATGATGTGGTTGAACTACAGGCACGATTACAATATTTAAGCTTTTATCATGGCAAAATTGACGGCAAATTTGGATATGGAACGTATTGGGCTCTGCGTAATTTCCAGGAACAATACGGACTTCCGGTAGACGGAATCGCGGGTCAAAAAACGAAAGAAAAGCTTGTAAATAACTCTGATTTTGATAGGGCCTTTGTACATGAGCAAATTAATGCAGGTAATCAGTTTACGTACTATGGAGGTATGCCTTTAAAAGACCAAGTGAAAAAGAATAACTCAACTGCAAGCACAGGCTCAGGATCGGGAGCGAACAAAGGATCTGGAACAGGTGCTAATTTGACGGATTCTATGCAATTACCACCAGGGTATTCGGAACAGGATTTGCAAATACTAGCAAATGCTGTTTACGGAGAAGCACGTGGTGAACCTTATGAAGGACAAGTTGCTGTAGCAGCGGTAATTTTAAATCGCTTAGAATCTCCTGAATTTCCGGATACTATTTCGGAAATTATATTCCAGCCTTTAGCTTTTACAGCAGTAGCAGATGGTCAAATTTGGCTTACTCCGAACGAGCGTGCTAAGCAGGCTGTTCTCGATGCTATTAATGGCTGGGATCCGTCTGAGAACGCTCTTTACTATTTCAATCCTGTAACAGCAACAAGTAAATGGATATGGTCAAGACCTCAAATCAAACAAATCGGCGAACATATATTTTGCTTATAAAAGGGTGTGAATCATGAGAAACTTTGCGTATTTATTAGGGTTATTCGTTGTCATATTAGGATTTGTATCGTTTGACTTATTTACTCAAAACAAACAGCTTGAACGCTCGGTTTTTGCCGCTCAAACAAGAGATTTATCAGCGGCAACAGAAAAATTGTCAACGTTACATTCAACAGTCGAGCAATCTTTAATATTTCAAGATGAAAAAGCGTTAAATAATGAATTAGATTCAATTTGGCGCATGAGTAGTGATTTAAGGAAGTCTGTAGCCAATTTGCCGATACAGCCGGAAGTTCAAAACGAATGGATGCGCTATTTAGGGAAAATCGGTGATAATGCAAAGCAAGCGGCAGTAACAGGTGATTATGAAAATTGGCAAAAAAAGATGAATACTGTTGCAGCTAATTTACATGCGTTTGCAGAAGAATGGAACACCGCAACAGTAGCATTTTATGAAAATGATGGCGATATGAAAAAATGGTCGAATAACCATACAACTGATCTAAGTGAATCACCATTTATGAATGTTTCGAAACAATTAAAAACATATAATGAAACTGATTTTCCTTTAACTGCCAGTGAGTCTGATTATGAAAAAAAGCGAGACTTACAACATATAAAGGATGAGAAAATCACAAAAAGTGAGGCAATAAAGAAATTTAAAAATTTCTTCCCAAATATTGATGATGCCCTTGTTACTGTCACAAAAAGTAGCGATGATGCCCCATATCCTTTTTATCATATCCAGTTTATCCATGGATCGAAAATTGGTTATGCTGATATAACAGAAAATGGCGGTCATCTTCTTTCGTTTTTATTGGAAAGACCGGTGAAAAAACATCCATTATCACATGAAGAAATTTTGAGTACTGCCGAAAAATTTATGAAAAAGGTCGGCTATTCTGACGTAAAAATTGCCGAATCAAGAGAAAATCACGAGGCATGGCATTTCGTATTTTCAAGAGTTCATGGTGAAGATGAAGCGCTTGTATATCCAGATAGTATCCAGGTGAAAGTTGCAAAAGACAATGCTGAAATTTTAGGTGTCAATGCAATGGAATATATACAGGAAGAAAAAATACCGACTCAAGGTGAAGTACCAATCGATTGGGAAAAATTCTTTTCCGATCAAGTATCTGTAGAAGAAACGAAAAAAATCTATACAGCTAACAAAAGTCTGGAGCTACGTAAATGCTATGAAGTAATTGCAAGATTAAATAATAAATCCAACGATTCTTTCCGTATTGTAATTGATGCAGAAACACATGAAGTAATTAAGAATGAAAAGTTAAATTAGTGAACTAATTGTAAAAATATAGCTAAATTCCCTTTCCCGTGAGATAATAGATTATCATAATATTTGTAACGGAGAGAGACAAATGGAACTTAAGATTGGAACACAATTAACATTAGAGCCAACATATACGGAAAGAACAGAAAAGTTCAAATGTCGTGTAGTGGAAAAACACAACAATATGATTTTTATCGATTATCCGATTAATTTAGCAACGAAGAAAACAGCTTTTTTAATAGATGGTGCACAATTTCGAGTGACATTCAGTACGGATGCAAAGGATACCTATTCTTTTAATACCGAAGTTTTAGGGCGTAAAGGCGGGGATGTTCAGATGATCATCCTCTCACATCCTGCTTCTGATGAATTCATAAAAATACAACGTCGAAAGTTTGTCCGTGTAGAAACACCTGTAGATATTGCGGTTGAACATGAAGGACAGAAATTTCAGTTTGTGGCTGAAGATATTAGTGCTGGCGGTATTTTAATACGTTTAAAAACTCCGGTGAATTTTATTGAAGGTGACATGGTGAATACTTTAATAGTATTGCCGTTTGCAAATGGAGAGATTCGATACGTTGAGACAAACTCCGAAGTAGTTAGAGTTTTCGAGCGGGATGGAATTCAAGTTGCGTCATTACAATTTGCCGACACTGAGGATTTTGATAAACAACAAATTGTGCGCTTCTGCTTTGAGCGTCAAGTGTTAATTCGAAAAAAAGAAATGAACGAAATATAAAAACATGAAGATCTGAAAAGTACCCACTTTTTAGATCTTTTTTAGATAGATAATTAAAAGTATCTACAAAAATATCCAAGTAAAAATTAGATTGAAATGAAGTTAATATTTTTCAGGTTATGATACAATAACTACGGAAAGTAGGGATTTAATTATGGTTAAAAAAATTCAAATTGCAATTGATGGTCCAGCCGGGGCAGGTAAAAGTACAATTGCAAAAATAGTGGCCGAAGCGCTTCAATTTACGTATATAGATACAGGAGCAATGTATCGTGCTGTTACGTATAAAGCATTGAATGAAAACATACAATTACATGACGCAAAGTCTATAGAAACAATGCTGCAAAATACAACAATTACATTAAAGCCATCAGAGCAGGGGCAAATTGTTTTTGTAGATGGACAAAATGTGTCTGAAGCAATCCGTTCAAATGAGGTAACTGCAAATGTTTCGGAAGTCGCAGCACATGCAAATATTCGCGAAATACTAGTTTCAATGCAACAAAAGTTGGCAGCGGATGGTGGAGTTGTGATGGATGGACGAGATATCGCAACACATGTATTAAAAGATGCGGAACTTAAAATATTCATGTCGGCAACTGTTGAAGAACGGGCACGTCGTCGCTTCCTTGATAATGAACGACGCGGAATTCCTTCTACAATTGCAACATTGCAGCAGGAGATTGCACTCCGGGACAAGCTTGACAGCGAACGTGAAGCTTCACCACTTATCCAAGCAGATGATGCACTATTTTTGGATACAACACATTTAACAATTGAAGAAGCTGCACAGGAAATTATAGAATTAGCACAGCAAAAAATGAGCTAATTTCTATGGTTATCCTATGTAACGCATGAAATTTCTGAAAATAAAGGGTTATTTTTTGTCTTTGTCGATCATTTGGAATAAAATAAAGGTGGATAATGCGAAGGAGGGCTACATATGTCTGAGGAAATGAATTTAGGGTTAAACCAAAAATTTCAAGAAGGAGATATTGTGAAAGGTGTTGCTGCACAAGTTGAAGAGAAGTCAGTGACAGTTTCTATCGAGGGGGCACCTTTTGATGGAATTATACCTATTAGCGAACTTTCAAGCTTACACATTGAAAAAGCTTCCGATATAGTTTCAGTTGGAGATCAGCTTGAGCTAATCATTACAAAAGTTGAGGAAGAAAATTTTGTTTTATCAAAGCGAAAAGTCGATGCACTTCAAGCATGGGATAAGCTAAAAGAAAAATTCGAATCCGGTGAAATTTTCGAAGCGGAAATTAAAGATGTTGTAAAAGGCGGACTTGTCGTAGATTTAGGCGTTCGTGGTTTCGTTCCCGCATCACTGGTAGAGGACTACTTTGTAGAAGATTTTGAAGACTATAAAGGAAAGACTTTACGATTAAAAATTACAGAATTAGATAAAGACAAAGGTCGACTTATTTTATCTCATCGTGCAGTGCTTGATGAAGAAAAAGCTTCGAAAAAGCAACAGGTTATCCAAAACATCAATCAAGGCGATGTATTGGAAGGTACGGTTCAACGTTTGGCGAAATTCGGTGCTTTTATTGATTTAGGCGGCATTGATGGGTTAGTTCATATTTCGCAAGTGGCTCATGAGCATGTAGAAGATATTTCTACCGTTTTACAGGAAGGACAAGCCGTAACGGTAAAAGTCCTTTCAGTTGATATTGATAATGAGCGTGTATCGCTATCAATTAAGGATACATTGCCTGGTCCGTGGACAAACATTACGGAAAAGGCTGCAAAGGGCACTGTTTTAACGGGTATTGTTAAACGTCTTGTTACATTTGGTGCGTTTGTTGAAGTATTCCCGGGAGTTGAAGGTCTAGTTCATATCTCTCAAATTTCACATAAGCATATTAATACACCACATGAGGCATTGAAAGATGGGCAAGAAGTGGAAGTTAAGGTGCTAGAAGTGAATGCAGATGAAAAACGTCTTGCATTAAGTATTAAAGCATTACAGGAAGATTCAGATGCAGAAGAGGATTTCGATTACGAGCTTCCTGAAGAAAATAAAGGATTCTCATTCAGCGACGTTATCGGTGACCAGCTGAAGGGCTTTAAAAAACAATAACACAAAGAATGCCCATGTAAGCAAACGCTTATGTGGGCATTTTTTGTTTTTGTTTATGAATAGTTAAAATTGAGTGAAAAAAATAAAGGACTGCCAACCACTCATTTCACTAGGTCGACAGTCGAAGGGCTGCGATTAATATTTTCTAGTTATTTCGAATCGGAGGAGCAGTTTCCTGTGGAGTTAGCTCTCTAATTAATACGGGAACTGGGTAGTCAAAACCTTCTTTATTTTCAAGTCTTACAGCATACAGTGATTGGAGTGCTTGATGATCTTCTGGGCGGAAGGTCATAGTACCCTTTGGAGATTCAAAGCTCATTCCTTCCATTGTCTCAATAAGTTTGTCTGTATCGGTATTTCCCTCTGTTTTCTTTAATGCTTCAACTATTGCTAAAGCTGCACTCATTCCACCTGGTGTGAAAAGGTCTGGTACCTCCCCATTAAAGCGTTGTTTGTGCTCCTCTACAAGCCAAGTATTTACTTGGTTGTCTGGTAACTCATGATAATACACTGTAAAGCCTTCCATTCCCACAAGAGGTTTCATGATAGGGAAAGTCGCTATATCTGCAACGCCAGTAGAGATTTTAATCCCTTTTTCCTGAACTTTCATATCACTGATTTGCCCCCAAGGCGTATTGGAGCCAGCCCAGATAACATATAAATAATCAGGCTTTAGACCGATAATCTTTTGAATATTAGAAGTGAAATCTGTAGCGGCAGGATCCACATATTCTTCATGAACAATATCTGCTCCTAACTTGATCGCTGCCTCTTTAAATGCAGCAACCCCATCTTGTCCGAACGAGTAATCAGGGGCAAGAGTTGCTATTTTGACTCCTTTTTTAGCGATAGCAGCTGCACCCGCAACCGCATCTTGAGATGAATTTCGTGCTGTACGGAAAATATACTTATTGAATTCTGCACCCGTAATACTATCTGCAGCAGCTGGCTCTACAACCATTATTTTTTCATACTCCTCTGCAAGCGGTAAAACAGCTAGTGTGTCACCGGAGCTAGAAGAACCTACAAGAAAATCAACTTTATCTTCTTCTAATAGTTTGGTAGCTTTTTGTACTGCTACCTCAGCTTTTGTCTCTGTATCCTCTACAATAAACTCAAGTTTACGACCTTCAACTTCCATTGTTCCATTCGTAGCATACTCAAGACCAAGCTCAAAGCCTTGAACAGATTGTTTTCCGTATGCTTCTAAACCACCAGTTAAAGATGCAAGTACTCCAATTTTAATAGGTACAGCATCTTTCGCTTCTGCCCCTTCTACATTTTCATTTTCATCAGCACTGCATCCAAAGACAAACAATAGAAGTGATAAAAAAAGACCTAAATATATATATTTTCTAGTAAAAATTTTCACTTTCTTCCTCCTTAGTCTTTGATTTTTTTTAATGTTGTTGCTGCCCATGTGTAACCTGTTCCAGCACTGACCGCAACAATGATGTTCCCTTTTTTTAATCTATTTTCTGTCTCAGCCAAATGGAGACCTACAAGCGGGTCCAGGGATGACATATGACCATAATGGTCGAGATATACTGCTTTTTCTTCGGAAAGCTCTAGTCCGTCTAAAATCTGAAGAAACATCGACTTTTTTGTATGCAATGGAAGGAGCATATCAATATCTTGCAACGTATATCCGCTTTTTTCTACCGATTCTTTTACTACCTTAAAAAAATTAGCTACAGATATGGGATCAAGCCGTTCTTTCATATCTGTAGGGTCTTTCACATCGATGAAATGAAGATTCTTATTAACTGTTTCATGGGAAGCGGGAAGAGCAGAACCTCCAGCTGGTACACGTATATCGTCGTGGAATGAACCGTCTGTATATATGGATGATTCTAAAATTTCAAATTTGCCATTATCTCTTGATAGAAGGGTAGAGGCACCCCCATCAGCAAAATTGAACATAAATCTTGATCGAGGATTTTGATAGTCTATAATTTGTGATTCTTTACATCCTCCGACTAGTAAAATCTGGTTAATAGTCGTATCAGAAGTTAACATATCCTTTGCAACTTTAAGTGCGATAGGGAAACAAGAGCTTACATTCATTATTTCAAAGGCATAAGCATTTTTTGCGCCAAGCTTATGTTGAATTTTTGGTGCACTGGACCAAACTCCATAGTCTTTATACGGACTTCCAAAATATATAACCACGTCTATAAGCAGCGGGTTTACCTTCTCTAGTATTGGCAATGCAGCATTAATCGCCATATCGGAAGCATGCGTGGAAGAGTCCGCCACATGTTTCTCATAGAGACCGAATTTCTGTATTATTACATCTTCTGGAATACCTGTTTTCTTTTCTAGTATCCGAGCTGTTTCAACATCGGGTGGAAAATATGTGCTTGTATGAACGATTTGTATCATATTTTTGTACCCTCCTTTGGCATCATCATTTTTGCTTCTCCTTGTAACACAACAGTATTATCTTGTTTTCGGCAAATCGTCTCGAGCCGAAGGATTCCCCGTTCTGGATCGATTTCTAAAATTTCGGCACTAGCAGTTATCGTATCTCCTATGAAAACAGGTTTTAGAAATTTTAGCGTTTGCTCTAAATAAACCGATCCCTTTCCAGGAAGTTCCATGCCTAAGAGCCTGGATAAAAATGAAGTAGTTAATAAACCGTGCGCAATTCTCTGTCCAAATCTTGTATCTCCAGCATATTCCTGATCAACATGAACAGGGTTATAGTCACCACTTAAACCAGCGAACATGACAATATCCGTTTCGGTAACAGTTCTGCTAAAAGCCGCTTTCTGCCCAACAAAAAAATTCATCGTTAATTCACCGCTTCTTCTACGTAATATTTTTTTAATGTTGGTTTATCGATTTTTCCTGTCGCATTCTTTGGTAAAGCGCTTACAATTTTAAAAAGACTTGGAACTTTATAACTTGCTAACTTTTTAGTACATAGTTCTTTTAACTTTTCGTCAGTTAAGGTTGTCTCTTCTTTTAATACAATAAAAGCAATTGGTGTTTCGCCCCATTTATTATGAGGAACTCCGATAACTGCTGCCTCCACAACATCACTAATCTCATAAATGACTTTTTCAATCTCTAATGGATAAATATTTTCACCACCTGATATAATCATTTCCTTTTTTCTGCCAACAATGTAGACAAAGCCTTCCTTGTCTTGTCTGACAATATCACCCGTTGCAAACCAACCATTCTGAATTGCCTTTGCTGTTTCATCAGGAAGTTTATAGTATTCCTTCATGACATTCGGTCCCTTTACAAGCAATTCACCATATTGACCAGGTGAAACATCTTTTGCATCTTCATCCACAATTCGGATTTCTGTAAACATAACTGGTTTTCCAATGGAGCCAGCTTTATGATGGAAATCTTCCTCTGATAATAAAAATACAGTAGGGGATGTTTCAGTGAGACCATAACCTTGCCCAAAGCTAATGCCTTTTTGTATATACCAATGGATTAGCTCTTCAGGACAGGGAGCACCTCCGTTATAAAAAAAACGTACAGAGGTCAAATTTGTTTTTTCAAAGGTAGGGCTTTTCCGTAAGGTATCATGAATAGTTGGAACGCCCATAATAATGGTTATTTTATATTTCTCTATATACTCCAGTGCTTGCTCAGGGTTAAATCGCTCCGGTACAATAACTGTTCCTCCAGCTAACAGAACGGGTAATGTGAATAATCCAATTCCACCAATGTGGAAAAGTGGTAATAAAGTTATAACTTTATCTTTTGAAGTGATGTCGAGACTTAACGTATTATTGATTGCATTCCAAAACATATTTTCCTGGGTTAAAACAGCTCCCTTAGGTCTGCCAGTTGTACCAGATGTGTAACAGATAATATAGGGAGCTGATGAATCTATTTCTATAGGTGTGAGCGGCTCTGGATGTGCGATGTTAATCGTTTTAAATGTTAATAAAAGAAAGTTTGTTCGGGTTAACAATTCTTTACCTTTTTCATAGTTGTCATGGTCAACAATGAGTGTTTGAAGGCCGCTATCTTTAAGCTGATATTCTAACTCATCTTCAGTTAGGCGGATATTAAGTGGAACAACAACAGCATTGAGCTTTGCCAATGAAAATAATAAAATAATAAAATCAATGCTATTCATCGATAATATACCCACCCGATCGCCTTTTTTAATAGAGTAAGTAGATTGTAATACGCCGGCATATCGGTTAACCATGCTGCTCATTTCCAGATAAGTAATTTTTCTCTGGACATCGATTAAAGCTAGTCTACTTGGTGTAATAATGGAACGCTGATCAATCCAATTTGATATTCCCTTCAATTGACATCACTCCTGCAATTATTTTCGTAAACCTTGGAAAATAAGGGCTATTGCATCTTCTAACAAATCCTCTGGTACGTCTTTATCTTCCCAGTAAATCCACCTCATCCCTAAGAACTGACTAATACCCATTAAACAATAAGCAATTGTTTCGGAATCGTATTTCTTTATTTCCTCTTTACCAATTGCTTCTTCCAATCCTTTAATGTATCCCGATGCTAAGCGCTCGTAATACCAGCGATAAAGTTTCTCATCCACAAGAACAGTTTGCTGAATAATACTGTACAAATTCCGATGATTTTTTACCCAGGAAAAGAATGTACGGAAGCCAATTCTTTGGGACTCTTCAAAACTATCTGCCGCCTTAATAGCATTTCTAATTTCACTTCTAAATGTGTGGCTCATGTTACGCACAAGTTCTTCGAAAATGGACTGCTTAGAAGGGAAGTAATTATAAAATGTTCCCTGGGCTACATTTGCCTTTTGCGTAATATCAACAATGGAGGCATTAAAATAACCTTTTTCACCAAAAACTTCTTCAGCAATATTTAGTAAATGTTGACGTGTTTTTTCTCCCTTCTTTGTAAGTGGTTGGGGATTATTAGAAGACAAATTTATAATTTCTGACATATGAATCACCTCTCAGTTTTATAGTATGCAAAATATTCAGAAAATACAATATATTTCTGAAATAATTTCCTAGTAATTGCATTTAACTCCAAATTAATTTTATTAACTTGATTTCCTAAGAATGTCTTCTATTCAATAATTCCATTTAGAATGTTGTGAAAAAATGATATAATAGTCAAATTCGTGTATAATACGGAAAGACAAGAGTTTGGAAGGATGAAGTACAGATGACAAAACCAGTAATCGCCATCGTAGGACGTCCGAACGTAGGTAAATCGACAATTTTTAACCGAATTGTCGGAGAACGTGTATCGATCGTGGAAGATATCCCCGGTGTAACACGTGACCGTATTTATAGTTCGGCTGATTGGTTAGCACATGAATTTAATATTATCGACACTGGTGGTATTGAAATTGGGGACGAGCCATTTTTAGAGCAAATCCGCCAGCAAGCAGAAATCGCTATTGATGAGGCGGACGTTATTATTTTCATGACAAATGGTCGTGAAGGTGTAACCGCTGCGGATGAGCAAGTAGCAAAAATTTTATATAAAACAAAAAAACCGGTTGTATTGGCAATTAATAAGATCGACAACCCGGATATGCGTCATATGATTTATGACTTCTATTCATTAGGTTTTGGTGAGCCTTGGCCAATTTCAGGTTCGCACGGTTTAGGTTTAGGGGATTTATTGGATGAATGTGCAAAACACTTCCCGCAACCTGATGAAGAGCAATATGATGAAGATACGATTAAATTCTCATTAATTGGTCGACCAAATGTTGGGAAATCATCACTTGTAAATGCCTTTTTAGGTCAGGAACGTGTTATTGTAAGTGAAATTCAAGGGACAACTCGTGATGCAATTGACTCTCCGTACTCACATGATGGGCAAGATTATGTCATTATTGATACGGCGGGTATGCGTAAAAAAGGGAAAGTCTATGAAACAACAGAAAAGTATTCTGTGCTACGTGCACTGCGCGCAATCGAACGTTCTGACGTTGTTTTAGTTGTTCTGAATGCAGATGAAGGCATTCAAGAACAGGATAAAAAAATCGCAGGCTATGCACATGAAGCTGGTAAAGCGGTAATTATTGTTGTAAACAAATGGGATGCAATTGAAAAAGACGAGAAAACGATGAATTTATTCACAGAACAAATTCGTGAGCATTTCTTATTCTTGGATTATGCACCAATCGTTTTTGTTTCAGCAAAAACGAAACAACGCGTACTCAATATTTTACCTATTATAAAACGTGTTAGTGAAAATCATGCGATGCGTATTCAATCATCTATTTTAAATGAAGTAATTGAAGATTCCATTGCACGTAATCCAGCACCAACAGATAAAGGGCGTCGTTTACGTATTTACTACGCAACACAAGTGGCAATTAAACCGCCAACATTCGTTGTATTCGTAAATGAACCTGAAATGATGCACTTCTCATATGAGCGCTTCTTAGAAAACCGTATTCGTGAGACATTCGATTTCGAAGGTACTCCAATACGTCTTATTACACGTGCTCGTGACTAATTAAATGTACAGAGCGCTAGTTTATGAAAATGAACTAGCGTTTTTGTACATAAAGGGAATTTAGCTTGAAGTAAATGATATTAAGAAACTTTAAGTAGATTTGGGGGTTTATTAATGGAAAATGTAGTAGTTTTAGGCGCAGGCTCCTGGGGGACTGCACTTGCAATCGTTTTGGCGGAAAACGGACACAATACGTTAATTTGGTCTCATCGTGAAGATCAGGCGAACGAAATAAATGAGCAACATACGAATAAAAAATATTTACCTAATACAGTACTGCCGCAGAATTTAAAGGCAACTGCTAATTTAGAAACAGCCGCAAAGCATGGCTCAACAATCGTCATGGCTGTACCAACAAAAGGAATCCGCGAAGTTTGCGGAGAAATTTCAAGCTATATTACAGACAAGGCTTTATTTGTCCATGTTTCAAAAGGAATAGAACCGGATACTTTAATGCGTATTTCTGAGTTGATGAAAGAAAGCCTGGCATCTGATGCTGTTAGTGACATCGTCGTTCTATCAGGACCTTCGCACGCGGAGGAAGTAGTGTTGCAGCATCCTACAACGGTAACCGCAGCTTGCAAAAATCTAAAGGCAGCGGAAAAGGTGCAGGATCTGTTTATGAACCATTATTTACGTGTGTATACGAATGATGATGTGATTGGTGTTGAAATAGGTGGGGCACTTAAAAATGTAATTGCTCTTGCAGCAGGTATGACGGATGGTCTTAATTTTGGAGATAATGCAAAGGCAGCTCTTATTACACGTGGATTAGCAGAAATTACACGTCTCGGTGTAAAAATGGGCGGTAATCCTTTTACATTTGCAGGACTGACAGGAATGGGCGACTTAATCGTAACTTGTACAAGTGTCCATTCACGTAACTGGCGGGCTGGTAATATGCTTGGAAAGGGAATGAAGCTTGATCAAGTACTGGAAGAGATGGGGATGGTTGTAGAGGGTGTACGTACGACAAAGGCAGCTTATCAATTATCACAAAAATACGAAGTTTCAATGCCTATTACATCAGCATTATACGATGTGTTATTTAATGATATGGAACCAAAAGCATTAGTAGAGTCTTTAATGTTACGAACGAAAAAAAGCGAAATCGATGAAATGAGCTAATCGGCTTATTTTAAGGTCGGTAAATCTATAAAATTTAATAATTTGTCACAAATAGGGAGGGATACTTGTATGCCTCCTGTTTTTTTTTACCTGAAAAGGCTATAATTATTAGCGGAATATCCGTGAAAATTTATAGGAAGGCGGTTTTAGCATTGCAACACGTTCTACTATTGATGAATCCGATGTCAAATCTACTATTAAACTCTGCACGTGGACCTTTAGCTTCTATGCATGCATTGGATGTTATGTGGGTTTCGTTTTATTCAATTGGCTTATTATTAGCATCATTATTAATTATCACAGCAGTCCGTAAATGGATACATAATACGTTTTTATCGTTTTTAATTAAACTTGTTGCCTATGTAATGTTTTTTATCGGCACATTATTGATGGTACTTGTCATATTAACATGGCCGAACTAAGGTAGGGGGAATACATATTATGAAATTTTCAAAATGGTTTGTGCTTTTATCCATCATCACGTTGCTTTTATCAGGGTGTGGCTCCTCGTCTAACTTCGATCAATCCAGCCTAAGACCTGATGTCGATATGCTTGCGGGTGTCCAGCGGGCTGTTAATGAGTACCGTGAAGATACAGGGGTATTGCCAATTAAAACGCGCGATCAGGACACAGACATTTTTATTAAATATTTAATTGATTTTGAAAAACTTGTTCCGAAATATATTGGTTCGCCGCCGGGGAATGCATATGAAAAGGGTGGAATTTTTCAGTATATTATTTGGAATCCGGAAGAAAACCCAACTGTGAAGCTTGTTGATTTACGTACGCCTGAACGTATACGTGAAATCAATATTCGATTTAAAGGGACGAAATATCCACAGTTTAAAGATAAAGTGGCAGAGCATGTTTATACAGTTAACTTTGAAAATATTGGTTATAAAGAAAATGTGACAGTTCAGAGTCCTTATTCGAATAATCAATTACCAATTGTTGTATCGGCTGAAGGGGATTTATACGTTGATTATTCGATTGATTTATATACGTATATGAAAGATAACGATATTGTCGCGCAGCCTGGTGACGACATTCGGGAAATACTAGTGGATAATTTTCCGGTAGTACCAGCATATTCACTTCCATACACAGTAGATGAAAACAATGAACCAATCATTTGGTATGATCCAACAAAAAAAGAAAAATAACAGAAAAGGTGTACAAAAAGGTGAAACTTTTAGTACACCTTTTTTCATATTTAAAAACGAATATACATATAGTGTTTTGATAATGAATACTTTAACTGGAAACAGAAGATTAAGGCATATAAAGGAGGCAATACGATTAGCGAGCATATTTTTCAGCAACTGGCGGAACGTACGAATGGTGATCTTTATATTGGTGTAGTAGGACCAGTTCGTGTTGGTAAGTCGACGTTTGTTAAAAAGGTCATGGAAGGCGTAATATTGCCTAATATTGAAAATGCGGAAGACCGTATGCGTGCGATGGATGAGCTTCCTCAAAGTTCTCCTGGACCTACGATCATGACGGCAGAGCCGAAATTTGTCCCTGCTCAAGGTACAACTGTTGCATTTGGAGAAAGCGCAATACCTTTCCGTGTACGATTTGTTGATTGTGTCGGATATGTAATTGAGGGAGCAAAGGGTTATGAAGACGAGTCAGGACCAAAATATGTGCAAACACCATGGCATAATGAAGCAATTGCGTTTCAGGAAGCTGCGAAAATTGGGACAGATAAAGTTATTCGTGACCATGCCAATATCGGAATTGTCGTAACGACGGATGGAACGGTAAATGGAATGACACGGGCTGCTGTAGAAAAAGCGGAGCAGCAAATTATAGATCAGCTTACGGAAATCGGAAAGCCATTCGTAATTGTGCTGAATAGTACAGCCCCACATTCGGCTGAAACACAGAATCTACAACAAGCACTCGTTCAAAAATATGATGTACCTGTAATCCCAACTTCGATTCAACAGATGCAATTAAACGATGTTATGATGATTTTGCAAGAAGCCTTATTTGAATTCAATGTAAATGAGATTCAAGTAGAGAAACCGGATTGGTTGGATGTGTTGGATGAGCATCATCATTTAAATGAAACATTATCATTTGCTACGTCACAATTACAAGATGATGCGATGAAAATTCGTGATGTAGAAGCAGCAAGTCAATTGCTCCGTGAAATTGATTTTATAGAAAGCTGTACAGTGGAAAATATTGATGCCGGGCAAGGTATTGCAACGTTGCGTGTCAATATCCACAATGACTATTATAAAGAAGCATGTGCAGAATGGCTCGATAAACCAGTTGAATCGAAAAAAGAATGGCTCTTGTTTATAAAGGAGGCAGCAGAAGCCAAAGCGGCGCAAAGCAGATTCCGTGAAGCCATTGAACAGGCGAAAGAAGATGGTTATGGTGTGACATTGCCTGCAATGGACGAATTTACTCCAAGTGAGCCTGAATTGATTGAACAAAATAATTTCTACGGTGTACGAATGAAAGCAACTGCCCCATCCTACCATATTATTCGAATTGATATGGAAGCGGAGTTTTCGCCATTAATTGGCTCAGAGTTTCATAGTCAGCATTTGCTGAAGGATCTGAAGCATGCATATGAATATGATCGCCAGGCATTATGGCAAACTCAATTATTCGGTACACCTTTACATGAAGTACTAACAGAAAGTATCCGCTATAAAATGAGTGGTGTTCCAACTCATGCAAAAAACAGAATGCGTTTAATGTTGGAAAGATTAATAAATGAAGGAGAAAGAGGTTTAATTACATTTATTATTTAAATTTCAATATAAATTTATGATTGAAAAATTACAGGACCGTTCACTTTTATAGGTGAATTGTCCTGTAATTTCTGTTTTTTTGCAAAAAAAGTTAAAATATAAGCAAAACCTGAATGAATTCAGTTGCGTAGCGGTTTTCTGTATGTTAATCTTTTTACAGGATTTAGATTCATGACCCTTTGAGAGGAGGTGAATGGTGTGAATAAAACAGAATTAGTAAACTCTGTTGCTGAAGCTGCAGGTCTTTCTAAAAAAGACGCTTCTAAAGCAGTTGAAGCTGTATTTGATACAATTCAAGATGCTCTTGCAAAGGGTGACAAAGTACAATTAATCGGTTTTGGTAACTTTGAAGTTCGTGAGCGTGCAGCGCGTAAAGGTCGTAACCCACAAACAGGTAAGGAAATCGAAATCGCTGCTTCGAAAGTACCTGCTTTTAAACCAGGTAAAGCACTTAAAGACGCTGTAAAATAAATCAGCCTCTAGAAGTACATAGAGTAGCTCTCAGTCTAACTGAGAGCTGCTCTTTTTTGATGCCTGGAAACTGATAGGGTGGCGTGCTTTTTAATAACCGTATACTAAGTTTGGCATTTGTCCTGGCTAAAGCGCATAGACCTCTGTTTTATCGCTTTGGACTACCGAAAAGGTACCTGAATTGAACTGTGAATTTAGCACTCTGGTTCATTTCTTTTTGTTTTTGAATAACTATGCTAAAAAAAGTAGAACTCTTTTGAACTTACGCGTTTAATGTGCTACGATTCAAGAGTGTATTTTATAACGAAAATAATAGCATTTAATGAGAATAAATATAGATAGACGTATACATAAAAACGTTTTGGTTTGTAGGAGGACCTGATTTCCATGGCAAATGTCGATTTGAAAAAGATAGAAGACGCAGTAAAAATGATTTTAGAAGCAGTAGGGGAAGATGTAGAGCGTGAAGGATTACTTGATACGCCAAAACGTGTTTCAAAAATGTATGCAGAAATGTTCAGTGGTTTAAATGAAGATCCACGTGATTATTTTAGTACGGTTTTTCATGAAGACCACGAAGAATTTGTATTAGTAAAGGATATTCCGTTCTACTCTATGTGCGAGCATCACTTAGTTCCTTTCTATGGCACAGCACATATAGCATACATACCAAAAGACGGTAGAGTAGCCGGTTTAAGCAAACTGGGACGCTGCCTGGAATCTGTTGCACGCCGTCCACAGCTGCAAGAACGCATTACTTCTACAGTAGCAGATACTATTATGGAAATGTTAAACCCTAAAGGAGTTTATGTTGTTGTCGAGGCCGAGCATATGTGTATGACAATGCGCGGGTTGAAGAAACCTGGTTCTAAAACGGTGACAGCTGTCGCGCGCGGTATTTATGAAGAAGATGATACAAAGCGCAACGAAGTGATTACTTTCATCCAAATGAAATAAGCCGGACAAATATGGTATTATAAACAAAGAAATTAACAGGTGGGGGGATTATTAAATGGCACAACCAGATTATATTATTATTGAAGCAGAAGAAGATGGTGTACATGTAATTGGTCTAACTCGTGGCACTGATACAAAATTTCACCACTCTGAAAAGTTGGATGCTGGCGAAGTAATGATTGCCCAGTTTACTGAGCATACGTCTGCAATGAAAATTCGCGGAAAAGCTAAAATTCATTCTGCCCATGGAACAATCCAAAGTAAAAAATAATGAATACAAAAGCACAAGCTATATATCATAAAAAATTTTGATTAAATGCTTTAAAACATTGAAATGGAGTAATTTCTATGAGTGCAACATCTATTATACAATCGGTTCAAACGTTACAATCAAATATTCTACAGCATGTTCATCATAGAGCATTACTTCAAAATGTTGGACAACCTACGTTACAAGAAGAACAATTGTTTTTTATTCAGTTGCCTTTTTTGAATGGGGCTGAAATGACTGACGACCATAAAGTAAGTGCAATAACTGTTGGAATTGTACATGCATCACTTCTGGAGCACGAAAAAGTATTGGAAGTAGATGCTACAAGTAAGGAGCAACAACTCATTGTCCTGTCGGGAGATTATTATAGCGGCCGCTATTATCAACTTCTTGCACAGTCCGGAAATATTAGATTAATTCAGAAACTGTCTAAAGGGATTGTAAATCGCTGTGAGCATCAAATTCGCATTTATGAGACACAAACCCGTTCCGTTGAGCAATGGATTCATAGTTTAACGGTAATTGAAAGCGCATTGATTTCGCAATACTATGATGTATACGGTTACAATGCCTATTCTGAACTTATGGAAAACACATTGACATTTATTCGTTTGAAAAAAGAATATGGATTGATACAGGATGCAAAACGAGGTTTCTTATATAAAGCGTTGGCATTGGCTGATAATCCAACTATTCTTGACTCAACAATGGAATGGTTGCATGAACAACTGATTATCCGACAACAGCAGGTGTTGGAAGTTGTGAAGCGAAGCCATATCCATGAAGATTTAAAACATTCCATTGAGCAATACATCACTTTGTAGTGAATTTAGAAAGGTTTTGAAAAAATGGCAAAATCGAAAGAAGAACATGTTCATGAAGTGTTTGAAAACATTTCAGAAAACTACGATAAAATGAACTCCGTTATCAGCTTTCAAATGCATGTCGGATGGCGTGATGATACGATGAAGCGTATGGCCGTTAAAAAGGGCTCCGCATGTTTGGATGTCTGCTGCGGTACTGCTGACTGGACTATTGCCCTATCAAAGGCAGTAGGTGATGAAGGTATTGTAAAAGGGCTGGACTTTAGTGAGAACATGCTGAAAGTCGGCAAGCAAAAAACAGAAAATATTCAAAACATAGAGTTAATTCATGGGAATGCAATGGAGCTTCCATTTGAAGATAATACATTCGATTATGTAACGATTGGCTTTGGTTTGCGAAACGTACCTGATTATATGAAAGTATTACGTGAAATGAATCGTGTTGTAAAGCCAGGTGGCATGGTTGTTTGTCTTGAAACATCCCAATCTGAAATTCCGGTATATCGTCAACTTTTCCGTTTTTACTTTAACTATATCATGCCAATGTTCGGAAAATTATTTGCAAAAAGCTATAAAGAATATTCATGGCTTCAAGAGTCGGCGAAAGACTTTCCGGGTATGAAAAAGCTAGCGCAAATGTTCCGTGAAGCCGGGTATGAAAATGTCACATATAAACCATATAGCGGTGGGGCAGCAGCTATGCACATGGGTTTTAAAAAGAAATAATAGTGGGAGTAGGTTTTGACGCGTGGAAAAGATGAAAATCAAAATGCTATATGCGGATATCAAATCAGATATAGAAATCATCGAAAACGAATTAGAACAAGCGTTGAATTCATCTTCACACTTATTGAATGATGCCTCTATTCATTTACTGCAAGCTGGTGGTAAACGAATTCGACCAGTATTTACGTTACTAAGTGCTAAATTTGGTGACTATAATATTGAGCGAATGAAAAATATCGCCGTCCCACTGGAATTAATTCATATGGGTTCATTAGTACATGATGATGTGATTGACGATTCAGATATGCGTCGCGGACGGGAAACGGTAAAAGCCCAGTGGAACAACCGTGTGGCGATGTATACAGGGAATTTTATATTTGCACGTGCACTGGAATACGTAACAAGCATTGAAAATCCGAGAGCACATCAAATATTAGCTAAAACAATGGTAGAACTAGTAAATGGTGAAGTCATTCAAATCGAGGATAAGTTTCGTTTAGATCAAAATTTGAAAGATTATTTCCGCCGTATTAAACGAAAAACAGCGTTGTTAATCGAATCAAGCTGTGAATTAGGTGCGGTAGTGAGCGGTGCTGATGAAAAAACAGTGCGCCACTTAAAGCGATACGGATATTTTGTAGGGATGAGCTTTCAAATAGTAGATGATATTTTAGATTTCACAGCAACAGACAAGCAGCTTGGAAAACCGGCTGGAAGTGATTTAATGCAAGGAAATGTTACATTGCCGATTTTATTAATGAAGGACAATCCATTACTTGCCCCATACTTAGCAAAAGTGTCAACAACGGGACTATCGGAGCAGGAACGTCAAAATATGCTGGCACTCGTACGCAATTCGGATGCCATCAAAGAAGCAACTAAAATCAGCAATCTATACTTAAAAAAAGCTTTAAAAGAAGTGGAAGCATTACCCGATCATCCGATGAAGAAAAAATTGCGTGATATTGCTCTTTTTATGGGTAAGCGAAAATCTTGATTACAACAGCCAATATATAGCAAAATCTAATATTTGTTGCAGTTTGAGTAGGATTTTGGTAATATTTATCGGTAGGTGTAAAACCTTTTACTCAAATTTAGGGAGTGTTTATAATGGCAATCGAAAAAACATTTTTAATGGTTAAACCAGATGGCGTAGAACGTCAAGTGATTGGTGATATCGTAGATCGTTTTGAGCGTCGCGGTTTCGTAATGCGCGGAGCAAAATTAATGTCACCAACTCGTGAATTAGCTGAAAAACACTATGCAGAGCACGCTGAGCGTCCTTTCTTCGGTGAATTAGTAGACTTCATTACTTCAGGTCCAGTATTCGGTATGGTTTGGGAAGGCGAAAACGTTATCCAATTATCACGTATCATGATGGGTGCTACAAAGCCAGAAGAATCAGCTCCTGGTACAATCCGCGGTGACTACGCTGTAACTTTATCTCACAACGTAATCCACGGTTCTGACTCTTTAGCTTCTGCTGAACGTGAAATCGGTTTATGGTTCCCAGAAGGCTTAGCTGAATAATTGATATTTTTGAAAAGCTATCACTTTTAAAGTGGTAGCTTTTTTTATATTCAACACGAAAAATATTACCTATTAATGGTATAATAAAATCCGAATAATGAAACTATTTTTGGGATACATACGTATAAAAAATACTGAGTGAAATTAGGGGGATGTTTATGTGGGTTTTAGCCGTTATTTCAGTAATGGCAGTGGGAGCGATTGCAGTCATTACCGATGCGCGCAATGAAAGCAAACGAATCGATGTAAATAAATTAACGAAAGAAATCGAGTTGGAAAAATTGCGTCTTGAAAATTATGATAAAGAAACAGAAAAGATGCGTTTGGAATTAGAACATTCAAAGCAATTATTATTAGAACATAAACAAAAGTAAGTATTTATTTAACCAATAGCGATTTTTTTTAGAAGGGGTGACATTCATGTTTTGGATAATGATTACAATAATCGCTGTAGTAGGAATTCTAACAGATACGTATACTAGAAATAAAAAAATTGATTTAAAACGTCTTGATAAGGAAATCGAGCTAGAAAAACTAAGACTTGAAAATTTCGATAAAGAAACAGAAAAGATGAAGCTTGAATTGGAACATACAAAACAGTTACTGCTCGATACACAATCAACAAGTCAATCAGGCAAGTAAAATATTAATCAGGGGAGCGTATTAAACCGTATGGAAGATATTCTTATTATCTCTATTATTTTTGGCTCTGGAGCCGTTATTGCACTTACAGCAATATTAACTGCCCATAAACGATCGAGTTTAAAATTACAAATAAAGATGCTGGAAAAAGAGACACAGCTTGAACAAATCCGTTTACAAAGCTATGATTCAGAAACCGAAAAAATGAAGCTTGAGCTTGAACAGTCAAAACAGCTTTTGCTGGACAGACGCACTGAATAACCTTTATAGGTAAAAACTATTTCAGATTCAGAAATTTTCGGCTATAATAGGCATACGTTAGATGAGGGGAAAGATGGACAATGTCAGATTATGTTCAATTTATAAATGGCATTAAGCGCAAGACGGGCATTGATCTAGCTCTATATAAAGAAGCGCAGATGAAACGCCGGTTAACATCGTTATATGAAAAGAAAGGTTTCGGTAATTTCGTTGATTTTCTTTCGGCTCTGGAAAAAGATCGAGATTTGATGAATGAATTTCTAGATCGTATGACAATCAATGTTTCTGAATTTTATCGAAATGGAAAGCGTTGGGAAGTATTACAAAATAAGATTTTCCCTTTACTGCTGCAATCGAATAAACGGTTAAAAATATGGAGTGCGGCCTGCTCTACAGGCGAAGAGCCTTATAGCCTAGCAATGGTACTATCCCATCATCTGCCTTTATCCCAAATAAATATTTTGGCAACGGACTTGGATGAGAATGTACTCCAAAAAGCAAAATTAGGTCTTTATCCTGAACGTTCTCTTGCAGAGGTGCCAAAGCCGATACAAGCTAAGTACTTTAACCAGGAAGAACAATTCTATAAAGTTAAAGATGAGATTAAACGTACGGTCACTTTTAAGAAGCATAATTTATTGAAGGATAGTTACGAATCAAATTTTGATTTAATAGTTTGTAGAAACGTGATGATTTATTTTACAGAGGAAGCTAAAGATCAAATCTATGCGAACTTCAGTAAATCATTGCGATCTGGTGGAATTTTATTTGTCGGGTCAACGGAGCAAATCTTTAATCCTGCCAGATATGACTTTGAAGTTGAGGATACATTCTTTTACCGCAAAAAATAATATAGCTTTTTAAAAATTAGGAAGACTGCTGTGAAATACTTTAAAAGCTACATACTAATGCGCTTTTCGTATAAAATAGCGAAAAGTGTATTTTTGTTTTATTTGCTTATAATTGTGCCGTTTCTTAGTTGGAACGTTCAGAATATTCTAAAATGACATATTAGTTAGGTGAATCAGTACTGTTATTTAGTATAAAATATGTTATAGTGAAAAATACATACTTTAGCGAGTTGAAGGGAGAAAGTGTTTAATGCGTTATTTAACAGCAGGTGAGTCACACGGACCACAACTAACAACAATTATTGAGGGGTTGCCTTCATTATTACCGATTACCGCAGAAAAGATCAATTATGATTTAAAACGTCGTCAAGGAGGCCACGGTCGTGGACGCCGCATGCAGATTGAAACAGATACTGTAGAAATTGTATCTGGGGTTCGTCACGGAAAGACGTTGGGATCTCCCGTTGCATTAGTAGTAACGAATGATGACTGGAAGCATTGGACGAAAATCATGGGGGCAGAAGAACTGCCGGAAGATATTGATCCATCCGAAATTAAACGCCAAATTTCACGTCCACGTCCAGGACATGCGGACTTAGTAGGTGGAATGAAATATGGTCACAGAGATTTGCGTAACGTATTAGAACGTTCAAGTGCCCGGGAAACGACGGTGCGCGTTGCTGTTGGATCTGTTGCAAAAGCATTGTTAAATGAACTAGGCATTTCGATTGTTGCACATGTAACTGAAATTGTCGGCATTAAAGCGGATCAGAACTTATTGGAAGGCAAAACAGCAGACGAAATACGCACAATTGTTGAGCAGGATCCATGCTATTGTGTAGATCCGGAAGCTTCGGCAAAAATGGTGGAAGCGATTGATGAGGCAAAACAAGCAGGTGATTCCATTGGTGGTGTCGTTGAAGTTATCGTAGAAGGGTTGCCAGCTGGTATCGGTTCCTATGTACATTATGACCGTAAATTGGATTCAAAGCTTGCAGGAGCTATGTTAAGCATCAATGCATTTAAAGGTGTTGAGTTCGGAATCGGTTTTGAAATGGCACGTAAAAAGGGATCTGAAGTACACGATGAAATTTTATGGGATGAAGAAAAAGGTTATACTCGTGCAACAAATCGTCTAGGCGGTCTTGAAGGTGGTATGTCTACTGGAATGCCGATTGTTGTAAGAGGAGTAATGAAGCCAATTCCTACATTATATAAACCATTGCAAAGTGTTGATATTGAAACGAAAGAGCCTTTCAAAGCAAGTGTAGAGCGCTCTGACAGCTGTGCAGTACCTGCAGCTTCAATTGTTGCTGAACATGTTATTGCCTGGGAAATCGCGAAGGCGATTGTAGAACAGTTCCATAGTGATCAGTTGCCACAGCTAAAAGCACAATTAGATGAAATGCGTCAGTATACAAAGGGGTTTTAATATGAAGATTCCAGTTCGGGCTGCATCTCATTCGTATGATGTAACGATTGGGAAAGGCATATTGAAAGAAGCAGTGACAGCACTTAACTACTTATTTGCAAAAACAGATAAAATTGTAGTGCTGACAGATGAAAATGTTTGGAGTTCACAGCAGCATTATTTTGAAGCTAATTTCCCGTATGAGTACCACCTCCATGTAATGCCTGCCGGGGAAACGTGCAAAAGCTTTGAAAACTATAATGCCGTACAAACATTTTTATTGGAACAAAAATGTACACGAAAGTCTCTTATAATTGCTTTTGGTGGCGGTGCAGTAGGTGATTTGGCAGGATTTGTTGCCGCGACTTATATGCGGGGCATTCCGTTTGTCCAAGTGCCGACTACGATTTTGGCGCATGATTCAGCGGTTGGCGGGAAAACAGCCATTAACCATGCTCTCGGGAAAAATATGATTGGTGCATTTTATCAGCCGGACGCTGTCATTTATGACATTACGTTTTTACATAGTTTGAGTGAAAAAGAAGTACGCTCAGGGATGGCAGAAGTAATTAAGCATGCTTTAATTTCAGATGCGCAATGGGTTGAGGAACTTTTGGAAGGCGATTTTGTAACGAAACTTCCAGAGGAGACGTTAGTTAACTATTTAGCGCACGGCATCCAAGTAAAAGCAACGATTGTAGAACAGGATGAGACGGAACAATCTGTACGTAAATTTTTAAATTTAGGCCATACTTATGGGCACGCAATTGAAGCTGCAGCAGGCTATGGTCGAGTGGCACATGGCGAAGCAGTCATGATTGGTCTTCTGTATACGTTACTTTTAAGTGAACAATACGGTAAGGTAAACCATCAATTTACGAAGCGCTTTTTACATTTTGCCCTAGAAAACGGTTATCCTTTTGAAGCGGTTCATGACTTTACATTCGAACAGTTAACTGAGTATTTATTAAAAGATAAAAAAGCAGACTACGGACAATTACAGTTCGTATTACTTGATACAATCGGTCATCCATTCGTTCAGAAAGTTGAACTTGAAAAATGTGAACAAATTGACCAACAATTAAGAGCATTACTGGCGGAGGTGCAAAAATGATTCGTGGAATACGTGGGGCAATAACGATTGCTGAAGATAAAGCTGAATACGTATGGGGTGAAACAGCGAGACTTGTAAAAGAAGTTGCTAAGCAAAACAATATTGAACCGGAAAATATTGCATCCGTTACAATATCAACAACACCCGATATCCACTCTGCCTTTCCTGCAAAGTCAGTACGCACAATGCCAGGGTGGCAGTATGTACCGATCATGTGTATGCACGAGATGGATGTACCTGGTGCATTGCCATTATGTATACGTGTTTTATTGCATGTTAATACAGATATACCGCAACATGAAGTCCGTCATGTTTATTTAGAGGATGCGGTAAAGTTAAGACCAGATTTAGTGAAATAATCGCCAGTTAGAGGAGACGTTAACGATGAAGTGGAAACAACAGTTATTTGGCATGAAAGCTTATCAACCGGGAAAACCGATTGAAGAAGTAAAAAAAATTTTCGGATTGGATGAAGTTATTAAACTTGCTTCCAACGAAAATCCCTTTGGCAGTTCCCCAAAGGTGCAACAATTTTTACAGGAGCAACAAACAAATCATGCGATATATCCGGATGGCTATGCACAAAGCTTACGCACATCTTTAGCGAAATTTTATAGTGTTGCGGAAAATGAATTGATTTTAGGGAATGGTTCCGATGATTTAATTGCTATTATAACGCGTGCATTATTATATCCAGGCGTTAATACCGTGATGGCGGATTTATCGTTTTCCCAATACTGGCATAACGCAGATATTGAAGGAGCCGAAGTACGTAAAGTACCTTTAAAAGAAGGTGTGCATGACTTGGATGCGATGCTGGCGGCCATTGATGAGAAAACATCAGTCGTTTGGGTATGCAATCCGAATAATCCTACAGGAACAATTGTGTCAGACGAAGCACTAAGTGCATTTTTAGCAAAAGTGCCTGAAGATGTTTTTGTAGTGTTGGATGAGGCTTATATTGAGTATGTCAATGATCCATCTTATAAGGATACACTGCATTATTTCCGTGAATATCCGAATTTAATTTTACTTCGCACGTTTTCAAAAGCTTACGGTTTGGCATCATTCCGTGTGGGATATGGCATTGCACAGCCGGAAGTTATTGCAAAGTTGGATCCAGTACGCGCACCATTTAACAATACAGTGTTAAGCCAACAGGTTGCGCAAATTGCTTTACAAGATCAGGAGTTTATTGAAAGCTGTCGTGTGGCAAATGAAATCGGTAAAAAACAGTATGTGGCATTTTGTGAGCGTCATGGATTAAACTATTTCCCGTCTCAAACGAACTTTATTATGTTTGAAGTGAAGGCTGATAGTAACGTAGTCTTTGAAGAAATGATGAAGCGCGGATTTATTATCCGTAGTGGTGCTGCACTTGGTTTAGAAGGTTATATACGAGTTACGATTGGGACTGAAGCTCAAAATGCGAAGTTTTTACAGTTGCTTGAAGATGTATTAACAGAACAAGGAGTATTTGCATGACACGTAATGTTTTCGTAATCGGACTAGGGCTAATCGGCGGTTCAGTTGCGTTAGCTCTTCAAAAGGCTCCGCGTACGAAAGTGTATGGCTATGACTACCATGAACAAACGAGACAATTAGCTAGCACATTAAAGGTTGTACACGAAGTTGTAGAAGATCCAGCTGAATTTGCAAAAGAGGCAGATGTTATTATTTTTGGTACACCAGTAAACGTGACACTCCAGTTTATGGAGCAGTTAAAATCATGGGAATTGAAAAAAAGTGTCATTATTACTGATACGGGTAGTACGAAGACACAAATTATGGACAAGGCAAAAGAACTGAAAGAACTAGGCATTACGTTTATCGGCGGTCATCCGATGGCAGGCTCGCATAAAAGTGGGATTACTGCTGCGAAGCCTTATTTATTGGAAAATGCCTATTATATGCTAACACCAAATGAAGGCGAAGAAATCGAAAAGCTAGCAATGCTTGATAATTTGCTGAAATTTACGTTAGGGAAAATGGTTGTTGTGGATGCTAAAATCCATGATCATATGACTGCTGTTGTTAGCCATTTTCCACATATCATAGCTGCTTCACTTGTACATCAACTGAATTTTGAAAAGAAGGCCTATCCGATGACATCTTCATTGGCAGCGGGAGGTTTCCGTGATATTACGCGTATTGCTTCATCCAATCCTGCATTATGGCGTGATATTACACTGCAAAATCGAAAAGAGCTTGTCGGTCAGCTCGATACATGGCTTGAAGAAATGAATCGTGTTCGTCAATTATTGGATAATGGTGATGAAAAGGCAATTGAAGCATATTTTAGCGATGCGCGGGATGTTCGTGACAGCCTGCCAATCGCTAACGGCGCATTATATATGCCTTATGATTTATATGTAGATATTCCGGATTATCCAGGTGTTATTTCGGAAGTGACGGGCTTTTTGGCAGAAGATAATATTAGTATTACAAATATACGTATTGTCGAAACAAGGGTAGACGTATTCGGTATTTTAGTGATAAGCTTCCAGACAAATGAAGACCGTGAGCGTGCAGCACAATGTATCGCACATAAGGCAAAGTACGATACGTATATTTCATAAAGGACACATCTCGCTTTTTGAAGGCGGGATGTATTTTTCTAAGGAGGGGTTCGGGCATGAGTTCAAAAACGTTACAATACGAACAGGTGGCATTAAAAGGGAATATTACAGTACCGGGGGATAAGTCCATTTCACATCGCTCGGTTATGTTTGGTTCAATCGCAAAAGGAAGGACTACGGTAACTGGATTTTTATTAGGCGAAGATTGCCTAAGCACGATTGACTGCTTTAAAAAGTTGGGTGTTGAAATTGAAGTGGACGGAACAAATGTCACGATTGATAGCCCAGGTATTGATAATTGGATGGAACCAAAAGAAGTATTATACACAGGGAATTCCGGAACAACTACTCGCTTAATGCTCGGGATTTTATCAGGTACATCGCTACATACAGTTATGACGGGTGATGCTTCAATTGGCAAGCGTCCAATGCGCCGTGTAGCCGATCCGCTTCGTTTAATGGGTGCACAAATTGCTGGTCGCGAAAATGGGCAATATACACCACTTGCCATTCAAGGTGGTCCACTACAAGCGATTGATTACACTATGCCTGTAGCAAGTGCACAAGTAAAGTCAGCCATCCTAATGGCAGGGCTTCGCGCGCAAGGTACAACTATTGTAAGAGAAAGCGAAGTATCACGTGACCATACAGAGCGTATGCTACGTCAGTTTGGTGCAAATGTAACGGTGAAAGACGGGGTTGTATCATTTGAAGGTGGACAAGAGCTAACGGGAACACATGTGAACGTACCAGGTGATATTTCATCAGCAGCCTTTTTCTTAGTCGCAGGGGCCATTACTAATAATAGTCACATCGTATTGGAAAACGTAGGTGTAAATGATACGCGAGATGGCATCCTACAAGTGCTTCAAAATATGGGTGCCAATATGACAATCGAGATTGATGATGCAAACGCAGCGGAGCCCACTGCAACAATTATAATTGGAACATCTCAACTTACAGGCACAGTAATTGAGGGGGCAATTATTCCTCGACTAATCGACGAAATCCCAATTATCGCTCTGTTGGCAACACAAGCAACAGGTAAAACGATTATTAAGGATGCCGAAGAACTAAAGGTAAAAGAAACAAACCGCATCGATGCCGTTGTGAATGAACTGAAAAAACTAGGTGCGAATATTGAAGCAACAGATGATGGAATGATTATTGAAGGTCCTACAAAATTAGCAGGTGCTTCCTTAAAAACATACGGCGATCACCGAATCGGTATGATGGGGGCTGTCGCTGCATTAATTGCAGACGGAGAAGTTACACTGGATGACGCAGACTGTATCGCGGTTTCGTATCCAACATTTTTTGAACATCTTAATAGTTTATCGAAATAAAAAGGAAAGCGGCATAATTGTCGCTTTCTTTTTATTTTTCCCTTTAAAGGAAAAATTTTAAAAATGTAATGAAATTTCTGATTATTTGGTTTATTATGAAATAAAGTTTCATAAAAGGATGTTTGAAATGAAAGATGCCATTACAAGAATTGAAATGATTTTTAATAATTTAAAACCTACTCAAAAAGAAGTTGCAAAATTTATTCTGCATAACCCTAATTTTGTAATAAATAATTCCATCCAACAAGTGGCACAGGCGAGCAAAAAAAGTGAAGCAACAATTGTGCGATTTTGCAAAGAATTGGAATTTGAAGGGTTCAAGGATTTAAAGATGGGAATCTTAACATCTTTAAATATGCAAATGGAACATCAACAGCAGGGCATTTACAAGCAACTACTAAAAGATTCGTCATTGGAGGAATCAGTATCCATTATTTCTAACAACAATCAAAATGCGATTTTGGAGATGGTAAAGCTGATTGATTATGGGAAGCTTAATGACGCAATTGAAATGCTGTATAAATCCGATTCCATTTTTATTGCAGGTGTAGGGGCATCGGCATTAGTAGCACAGGATTTTATGCTGAAATGCCAAAGGATTGATAAACGTTGCGAAGCTTTGACGGACAGTCATCAAATGCTTGTGAAATCTGTTCATTTAAAGCCAAACGATATCGTATTTCTAGTGACATACTCAGGAGAGACGAAGGAAATAGTTGAATTTGCAAAGTTAGCAAAGGAAAAAGGAACAACGATTATTGCCTTGACTACGTTTATTAATAATACAGTTCAATCATTGGCTGATATTAATTTGTATGTATCAGCTACTGAAGCCAATGAGCGTATAGGAGCAACTTCTTCACGTATTTCACAACTAAATATGATTGATATTTTATTTACTTGTATCGCTCGGAAAGATTTTGAAAAATCTGTTCAGTTATTTAAAGAGACTAAAGCAGTTATTCAAAAAGGGGTGTGATTATTTGCTTCATAAAATTATCCAAAGAGGCATTGACGAACAATATTATGCAGGCGGTATTTGTAATATTTGGGAGGATGGAAAAGATTACGAAACTATTGCTTTAGGCTGGGCAAATAAAGATAGGGAAATCCCAATGGATTTAACAAAGCTATTCGATTTAGCTAGTTTAACAAAGTTATATACTGCGACACTGGTACTTCATCATATCTCAAATAAGCGACTGTCTTTAGATGACCGCCTGGGAGATTTTAAGATAGGCCCACCAGTAATTGGTAACGTTAAGGTTCGTGAATTGTTGCTTCATACATCAGGTATTACTAGCTGGTATCCATTTTATAACGATAATCAGTATGGCAAAAGCTTTGAAATGATACTAAATGATATTGATGTGACAAAAGATTCGAAACGCAATGAAGTGACCTATAGCGACCTAAATTTTATGCTATTACGCTTTATCTGTGAATGCATTGATGCTAGAACTTTTGAACAGCAGATTCAATTTATTCTAAATGAAATTGGTGATGACGATGGTGGCTTTTTATTGAACCGCCCGAAATCCGAATTTGCTGCAACAGAGTATGGGAATCAAATCGAACATGAGATGTGCAAGGAGAGGGGCTTAACATTCTCAAATTGGCGGTCACCTGAACAGCCTATAGTTGGTCACGTTAATGACGGTAATGCCTATTATTTTTTTGAAGGGGTTTCTGGACATGCCGGATTATTTGGAAGTTATAAAACGGTTAGTAAGTTAGGACAATTATACATTAAAGGAGGTGGTTCGCTCTTAGACGCTGAACTTGTAGAATATTTGCTGGAGCTTAATGAGAATGAGAGAACATTAGGTTTTAGCAAAAGTGGATTATTTATGAACGGGCTGGGTCATACAGGTTTTACCGGAACTATGTTGTACATTGAGCCAAAAACAAAGAGAGTCATTACATTTTTAGCGAATCGACTGCATGTTGAAAATCCAAAAGACATGTATGAAATTCGAAACGAAGTAATTCATTATGTACGTTAATGGAGGAATTTTAATGAAGAAGTACTTATTTTTCTTTGTCACTATGTTATTGACGATCGTTTTAGTGGCATGCTCAAACGATGATGCAGATAATTCAACAGAATCATCAGAACCTACTACTGATGGTGGAACAACTACAGAAACAGCAACAGAGAGTGAACTGAAAATTGCAAACGACCAAGAGCCTGCTGGTTTAGATCCACATAAAGTACCAGCTGCATCATCTTCACGAATTTATTCACAAATTTATGAAGGCTTACTAACGTTTGATAAAGATATGAATATTATCGGAAGTTTAGCAACAGAGTGGAATCTAGAAGATGACACAACGTATACATTTAAATTAAAGGAAGGCGTAAAATTCCATAATGGCCGTGAAATGACTGCTGAAGACGTGAAATATAGTTTTGAGCGTATCATGGATGAAAATACTGCTTCCCATATTCGTTCATATTTTGCTGATGTAGCTTCCATTGAAACTGTAGGAGACTATGAAGTGAAATTTACTTTAAATAAACCACAAGCTACGTTCCTATCCAACTTAACGCATGGAAGTGCTGTAGTAGTACCAAAGGAAACAGTTGAAGCAAATGGAGATTTACAACAAAATGCTGATGGAACAGGTGCATTCAAACTTCAACAATGGGTGCCGGACAACAATGTCACATTAGTTAAAAATGAAGATTACCATGTAGAAGGCGAACCAAAAGCTGCGAAATTGGCATTTTATACAATGACGGAAGAGTCGGCTCGTTTATCAGCAATACGTACAGGTGAAATTGACTTTACGACGATTTCAGCCAAATCTACAAAACTCCTAGAAAATAATGAGGATTTATCAATTATTCCATATCAATCTTTGGAATATAGCTATGTCGGCTTCAATAACGCAAAGGCACCATTGGATAATGAAAAAGTAAGACAGGCGCTAAGTTTAGCGACAGATCGTCAAGAAATTCTTGATATTGTTTGGAGTGGTGAAGGGTTAATCTCAGGTCCGGTGGCACCATCGATGGGAGATTGGTCTGTAGATGTGGAATCACTAGATCTTTATAAACGAAATATTGAAAAAGCAAAAGCTTTATTGGCTGAAGCAGGTCATCCAAATGGCTTTGATATTACCATTACAACGGCTTCAAGTTATCCGGATATGGTAGATACAGCACAATTATTGCAACAGCAATGGAAAGAAATCGGTGTAAATGCCACGATTAAGCAAATTGAGTGGGGCGAGTATATTGATACTTGGAGCAATAAAACTGCTGATATTTTAATTGGGCGTAACTCATCGGGTATTGACCCTGACCGTGCATTGAATTACTTCTTCAGCTCAACAGGTTCTGCAAACGTATGGAACTTCGCAAACGCGGACTATGATTCAACTGTAGAAAAAGGATTGCAAGCTACTGATCCAGCAGAGCGAAAAGCCATTTATACAGAAGCACAGGAAATGTTAATTAATTTATCGCCGAATTTATTTTTAGTTTCTCCAAAAAACTATGTAGCTGTTCGAAAAGGTGTTACGGGTTATACGCCATATCCACATAATGCATCAGATTTCAATTCAGCACAAAAAGAATAAAATAAGCTATGAATAGAGTGGTAGGGAATACCCTAGCACTCTATTTTTTAATAAGGAGATGAAATCGATACATGACAAGCTATATTTTAAGACGTTTATTCATGCTTGTGCCTGTGTTGTTTGGTGTTTCTATCTTTATTTTCTTAATGATGCGTGTCGTACCGGGAGATGTAGCGCAAACAATATTAGGTACGGATGCAACACCGGAATCTTTAGAAACATTACGAAATGAATTTGGACTTAATGATTCGTACATTAAACAATATATGAATTGGATGGGTGGAGTACTTACGGGAGATTTCGGTGAGTCGATGAGAAATGGCCGGGATGTGTTCCCTGAAATTTTAAGCCGATTTACATTGACATTCGAATTAACAATTTTAGCGGCCATTATATCTTGGTTGATTTCAATACCGCTCGGTTTATTGGCAGCGGTTAAACGAAATAGTGCGACAGATATTACAGTGCGTACGATTTCATTATTAGGTGTTTCGATACCAAACTTTGCATTTGCTACTGTATTAATTTTGATTTTGGCTTTATTTTTCAATTACAGTCCGCCTATAGGTTATGTTGGATTATTCGAAGACCCAATGAAAAACTTGGAAATCATGCTTATTCCAGCATTGGTACTTGGTACGACGATGGCAGCGGCAGTTATGAGAATGACTAGATCCACAGTTTTAGAGGTATTACGACAGGATTTTATCCGAACAATCCGTGCAAAAGGTGCAAAAGAACGCGTAACCATTTTAAATCATGCATTAAGGAATGCGCTAATTCCTATCTTAACAATTATCGGTATGCAAATCGGTACATTGCTTGGTGGTGCGGTCATTATTGAGCAGATTTTCTCTTTACCGGGGCTAGGGCAATATGTATTAACAGGCATCACACAACGCGATTTAACCGTTGTACAGGGAAGTGTACTATTTATATCATTCGTCTTTGTTATGGTCAATTTAATCGTGGATATATTATACGCTTATTTAGACCCACGAATAAATTACAAATAATGGTTTGAGGTGAAAACATGAAAGGATTTGCAAATCGATTAGTGAAAGATCGAATCGGGCTATTAGGAGCAATCGGAATCATTCTTGTAGTTATTATCAGTATATTTGCGCCAATTATTGCACCTTTCCCGCCAGATAAAATGTTTACAAAACATATTTTAGAGTCACCTAATAGTACTTACTTTTTTGGAACGGATGAATTTGGCAGAGACATATTTTCACGTATTTTGTACGGGGCACAAGTATCTGTAAAGGTAAGTGTCATCGCGGTAGGAATCGGGGCGTCGCTAGGGTTGATTTTCGGGTTGCTCAGTGGCTATTTCCAAGGGAAAGTAGATAATATCATTATGCGAATTATGGATATACTGTTTGCTTTTCCGGATATTTTACTGGCTCTTGCAATTGTAGCTGTACTTGGGGCGAATATTACGAATACGATGATAGCAATTGGGATAGTATTTACACCGGTATTTACGAGAACTGTACGGGCAGCAACGATTTCGGTAAAAGAAAATGAGTATATTCAGGGCGCTGTTGCTATTGGTGTAAAGCCGTTCCAAATAATAATAAGACACGTAATACCGAATATTTTAGCACCGTTTATCGTTCAGGTGACACTAGCATTGTCGGGTGCCATTTTAACGGAAGCTGCATTAAGCTTTTTAGGTTTAGGTGTCCAACCACCAAATCCATCTTGGGGAAGTATGTTAAATGAAAGTCGAACATATATGGAATTTGCTCCATGGACAATAGTATTTCCAACGGTTGCAATCGTATTTACAATATTTTGTTTCAACCTGTTAGGTGATAGTTTACGAGATATTTTAGATCCTAAGATGAAATAAAGGAGTGCTGACATGACTGATTTTCTTACTACAGAAGCATTAAATCCTGCAACTGAATGGATTGATAAACAATCCGTAACAACAATACTGCAGTGGATAAACGATGCAGATGCGACTATAGCAAATGCAGTACGGAACGAAATTCCTTCTATTAGTAAGGCGGTTGAAAAAATCGTTGAAGCTTTTCAAAATGGAGGTAGATTAATTTATATTGGGGCAGGGACGAGTGGCAGATTAGGTGTCTTGGATGCTTCGGAATGCCCGCCTACATTTAATGTACCAAATACACTAGTACAGGGGATTATTGCCGGTGGGGCATATGCTTTGACAAATGCAGTCGAAAATATAGAAGACAGTGAACAGGAGGCCATTAATGATTTAGTTAGTAAAGGTTTGACGGCTAAAGATGTAGTGGTAGGGATAGCAGCCAGTGGCCGTACACCTTACGTGAAATCTGCACTATCGTATGCCCATAGATTAGGTGCCTATACAGTTTCACTTGCCTGTAACACCAATAGTGAAATTGCTCAATTTGCCAATACGGTAATTGAAGTAAATACGGGTCCGGAAGTCATTGCTGGATCAACAAGAATGAAAGCAGGAACAGCGCAAAAAATGGTGTTAAACATGCTAAGTACAGCATCGATGATTAAATACAATAAAGTGTACAGTAATATTATGATCGATGTACAGGCGACAAATGAAAAGTTACGTAGACGTGCCTTAACAATTTTGAAGAAATTCACAAATATAGATGATAGTAAAGGGATACGATTATTGGAAGAAACGGATTATAACATTCGATTATCCATCGTTCATTACAAATCAAATGCTTCAATAGAAAAATGTAAGGAAGCACTGATTAGTTCCAATCAACAAATCGATAAAGCCATCAATTTACTTCTTAAGGAGGAATGATTTATGTACGGAATTGGTGTAATGTCAGGCACTTCTCTAGATGGTTTAGACATCGTAATGATAGATTTAAAATTATATGATGAAAAGAAAGAGATACATATAGTAGCCAGTGATATGGTTGACTATGGGATTTATTTTAAAAGAAAGTTAAGTGAAATTTGTCATGAAAATACGGCCACTATATCAAAAATCACGATGATGAATGCTTATTTAGGGAAATTTATCGGTGAGCATATTAATGCCTTTATTAATCGTCATAATGTCGATAAAAATTTGATTTCATTTATCAGTTCACATGGTCAAACTATTTTTCATGAACCAGTAGGCGGAACAGAGTTTTATGAAATACCATCTACATTGCAGATTGGAGACATTTCATATATTTCTGAACTAACGGGACTACCTGTAATCGGTGATTTCAGAACTGCGGATATGGCAGCAGGCGGGCAGGGGGCACCATTATTATCTTATTTTGATTTTGTTTTTCTACAGGATGAACGCGTAGGGAGAGCCATTCAAAATATCGGAGGAATTGGAAATGTAACATACTTGCCTCCAAGCGGTAGTGGTGAAGTTATTTCATTTGATACAGGTCCGGGAAATGTTTTGCTCGATAGAGCAGTTCAAATATTAACAGATGGTCAAAAAAACTTTGACGATGATGGGTTAATCGCAAGTAAAGGAGAGGTAAGATACGAGATTATTGAAAAGTGGTTGAAACACCCTTACTATTCAATGCCATTGCCAAAAACAACGGGTAGAGAGCTTTATACCGAAGATTACTTAAATGACTGTTTAAAATTGATGGGAAATTATTCTGTCGAAGATCGTATCGCAACTTTAACTGCCTATACAGTGCAAACAATAAAACGAAGCTATGAAAGTTACCTCCCAATGGATGAGCTAAAGGAAATCTATATTAATGGTGGTGGAAGCCTAAACTCTTGTTTGATGCAGCTATTAAAAGAAGCTTTTCCTCATATTAAGGTTTCTAGATTAGATGAAATTGGTGTTCCTGGCGTTTGGAAAGAAGCGATTGGTTTTGCCATTTTCGGATATAACACAATGCTGGGAATACCAAATCAGTTACCAATCGCTACGGGGGCAAAAAGGGAAGTCGTAATGGGAAAAGTGGCATTTTCCGATGGAAATCCGTGGAAACGATTTGAACGATTGAGAGGTGAGTACAGTGGAGAATCTATTATCAATTGAAAACTTAACCATTTCATTGGATAAACATAATAATATTGAACCCCTTGTTAAAAATATAAGTTTAAAACTGAAGGAAGGAAAAACTTACGGTATTGTGGGGGAATCTGGCAGTGGTAAAAGTTTAACTTCATTGGCAATATTAAATTTACTTGCAGATAAGCTATCCGTTATTAATGGAGAAATCAATTTTTTATCAAAGGGAAATTTACTGGAATTAAAAAAAAATCATATACGTAAAATTAGAGGAAATGAAATTTCGATGATTTTCCAAGAGCCTATGACTGCTCTTGATCCTATGTATACTATAAAGTATCAACTGTTTGAAGTATTAAAGTTTCATCAAAAGCTTAAAAAAGATGAAATGTATGAACAATCTTTGCAAATGCTGAAATCAGTTGGTATATCCAGACCTGAAAAGGTACTGAATAACTACCCCCACGAACTATCCGGGGGAATGCGTCAGCGAATCATGATTGCGATGGCATTAATATGTAAACCGAAATTATTGATTGCAGATGAGCCAACTACGGCATTGGATGTAACGATTCAAGCGCAAATACTTGATTTGATGAAAGATTTGAAACAGCAATATAATACAACGATTCTGCTCATTACACATGATTTAGGAGTTATTGCAGAAATTTGTGAAGATGTTGCGGTCATGTACGCTGGTGAAATTGTTGAACAGGGTAGGGTTCAAGAGATATTCGATCAGCCAAAGCATCCATATACGAAGGGACTATTAAAAGCCGTTCACAGTATAGGTGATCAATCAGCAGAATTATATTCAATACCTGGCAATGTCCCAACACCAGATGAGTTCCCTAAAGGATGTCGCTTTGCATCAAGATGTCCTCATGTGCTAGAAACTTGCTGGAGTACCTCCCCTAAACCAATTCGAATTACAGAAACACAGTTTGCGAAATGCTGGTTATTTGTAGAAGGAGTCGAAAATCATGAATGAGCAGCCAATCTTGCAATTAAAAAATATAAAGCAATACTTTCCTATTAAAGGGGGGCTTTTTAAGCAAACTGTAGGACATATAAAAGCGGTAGACGGGATTTCGTTATCCATTTACAAAAATGAAACAATTGCATTAGTAGGTGAAAGTGGCTGCGGAAAATCAACTACAGGCAAAATGATTTTGAGATTAATTCAACCTACTGATGGAGCGATAATTTACAACGGAAAAAACATTGTGGAGTTATCTAACTCTCAATTTAGAGAATTGCGTCGCGATATTCAGATTGTTTTTCAAGATCCGTATAGCTCCCTAAATCCCCGTATGACCGTTAGACAGTTACTTTTGGAGCCACTTTTGACACATAAACTAATGAATGGAAAAGCAGCGGAGCAGGAGATAAAAGAAATTATTCAAAATGTTGGACTGACAGAAAAAAGTTTAACAAAATATCCACATGAATTTTCAGGAGGGCAAAGACAACGAATAAGCATTGCACGTGCACTCGTTTTAAAGCCGAAATTTCTCGTGTTGGATGAACCTGTTTCAGCATTGGATGTATCCATTCAGGCGCAAATATTGAATTTATTGGATAATCTTCAGAAAAAGTATGATTTAACGTACTTATTTATATCTCATGATTTAAATGTAGTTCGACATGTAAGTGACCGAATAGCGGTAATGTATCTAGGAAATATCGTAGAAGTGGCCACTAAAGAGCAATTATTTTCAAACCCAAAACATCCATACAGTCGGGCTTTGATTTCTGCTATTCCTAAAACCCATCCAAATGATACAGTGGAAAGAATTTTATTGAAAGGCGAGATTCCGGATCCATCAAATCCGCCACAAGGGTGTCCATTTCATACACGCTGTCAATTTGCCATGGAAGACTGCAAGAAAGAACGCATTGAAATGACAAAACTGTCAGAGGATCATGAAGTGGCGTGTATACTATATGAAAATAATTAAAATAACATTGTGTTGTCTCTAGTTTAAGTTGCATAGCTAGAGGCAATTTTTTTACAAACATGATATTTAGGAAGGTTTAAATGCTTGTTTTCAATAAATAATGATATATGTTAAAGCTTTTCCTTGAGAACCGCGAATCAGTCATGTAGCATAAATATTGAAAACAAAAGAAAAAGGTGAACGACTTATGGAACAATTACTACAGGCGATTCAAGAAGGTAATTTGGAGCAAGTAAATACTCTTCTTGAATCATTTTTAATGGAGGCTGAACCAGCAGCACAATATGAAATTGCCGAGGCACTTATGCATTATGGATTTTTAAATGAAGCAGACAAAGTCTTCGAGCATTTGCAATTTTTATTTCCCGAGGAAGCTCAGATTTCAATTGATCGCGCAAGTGTTTTAATTGAAATAGGAGAAGAGGATAATGCGCTCGATTTGTTAATGGGTATTGCAGATGATGCACCAGAATATCCACAAGCGCTTTTAGTTTTAGCGGATTACTATCAAATGCAAGGATTATTTGAAGTAGCAGAACAACGTATTAATGAAGCTTTACAGATTTTGCCTCATGAGCCTTTATTACAATTTGCAAAAGCAGAATTATTATTCGAAACTGGGAGATTTTCTGAAGCAGTACGTATATATGAAGAACTCTATACAGTTGACAAAAAATTTGCTGGTATAATATTAGCCCAACGCCTTGCAGAAGTTTACCGTGCCGGAGCGGGGTATGAAAGAGCGTTAGATTATTATATGGAGGCATTGGAAGAAGAAGTAACTGCAGATTTACTGTTTGGTTCAGCTTATTCAGCATTCCAAACAGAAAAATATGAACTGGCTATAAAACAACTGGAAGATCTAAAAGAGCTTGATCCAGATTATTTCTCCGCCTACCTATTATTGGCGGAAAGCTACGCAATGCTTGAAGACAATGAGCGAGCTCTAAAAGCAATCAAAGAGGGCTTGAAACGTGATGAGTATGATAAGTCATTGTATTTATTTGCCGGAAAGATGGCGATAAAAAACAGTATGATACAGGAAGCTACTGAATATCTGCATGAAGCAATTGCGCTGGATCCTGAATATATGGAGGCAATTTTAATATTAATGTCTGTCTATAGTACAGAACAGCGCTTTGAAGAAATTATTGCACTATATGAACAGCTACAGCAAAATGAATTTGAGTGGGTTTCGCTCTATCCGTTTGTTGCCAATGCCTATAATGAAGAAGAACAGTTTGAAAAAGCATACGAAATTTATAAAGAGGCATATACTGAATTTAAAGATGATGTTGAATTCTTGGAGAAATATTATCTGTTTTTAGTTGAGGATGGTAAGCGTGAGGAAGCAAAAAAAGTTGTGGAGCGACTTGTACAATTACAACCTTCAGAACAGCAATGGACTGATTTATTAGAACGCTTTGAGTAAAGGGAGGATTGCATGTTGACCTATTTCGTACCACTGAATGATAAAAAGCTATTCATCAGATGGTTTTTGAAAAATTTCCAATTAAAAAGGCGTGAAGGGGTATGGATTTTAAATTACTTATTAAGTAATGATGAATTGTTGGAAAATGTTCACTTCGTTGATGAAGCACACTATTGTCCACGGTCTATCGTTATGTCGACAATTGAAACGACGAGTATCCCTTTTAGATTTTATAAAGAAAATATTATGACATCCGATGCAGAGAAAGCTTTTCATGATTTACGTATTAATGCACATGAATCTATTTATTTTCAACTGAATTTTCCTAGCATTCCGCCAGAGCCTTTATATTTGGCGGTGCTGGAAGAAAATCCATATGTACCTAAAGACTTGTTTATAAGTGAAAAAGACCGTTTAGCAGCGCAGCGATTGCTGGAGAATAGCGTATTGGAGTTTCAGGAACAACAGCTTTTAAAAGAGATTGATGAGGCGCTGGATGCAGGAGATAAAGACCGCTTTTTTGAGTTATCAAATTTACTGCAGGCGTTGAAATATACGAAGTGAATATAACTATTAAAAAAATACTTATTGCCTATTTTCGTAGTATTCAAAAGACCCAGGAGGAATGAAAATGAATTTTAAAGTAACTGATATAGAACAATTTCAAGCACAAAAGCAATTTATTGATACCGCTATTGTTCCTCTTTTACAATTGGATTTTACAGAACAAGGAATGAAACAAAGCAGTTCTGCTGCAGAATATTTAATGTCTTTAACGAATTTTATAGAACAGCAATTCAAAGGACGTCTTATGCTCTTCCCCCCGTTTTCCTATACGGTTAACACAAAATCTAAAACTTTGCCTACATCAATCGAACAAGAATTAAAGAATGCGGGATTTAAATCTATCATTTTTGTAACTTGTGACCATAGTTGGACAGAATATAAAGAATTTTTAAATATTATTTGGCTTCCTTCAATCCCCCTTGAATCTATGGATAAATCAGTAAAACAACGTATATTGGAAGATCAATTGAAACAAGTTATTCCAACTTTGACAAATATTTGGGTATAATTGCACTCTATTTGTTTCATTAAATGTTCACAATCTACACATATGGAAATGAATGCTATATTGACCAACTTATTCAGTTGATATATCATAGATATGTCCTAGTTATTTACTATTTTTAAAAGTATATGTCCGTTGGACTGACCTTTTAGTAAGAGGGGGGAAAAGGATGAGTAAGAATCGAGTTACAAGACGTCAATTTTTAACGTATACGATTACTGGCGTAGGTGGATTTATGGCTGCAGGTATGTTAATGCCAATGGTTCGTTTTGCGATTGACCCAATTCTTCAAACGAAAGAAGAAGGAGATTTTGTACAAACAAGCCAAAAAGCTGCTGAAATTACAGAAGTTCCAGTAAAAGTTGACTTCTCGTATGAACAAACAGATGGTTGGTATAAATCAGAAGTTTCTGATGCAGCTTGGGTTTACAAAGAAGGCGATCAAATCGTCGCAATATCACCTGTATGTAAGCATTTAGGTTGTACTGTAAACTGGGCAAGTGATCCAACACACCCAGATCAGTTCTTCTGTGCATGTCACGCGGGACGTTATGAGAAATCAGGTGTAAACGTAAAAGGTACACCGCCACTTGGACCACTAGATATGTTTGAAGTGTCAGAAAATGATGGTTTCTTAATGCTTGGGAAAAAAATCGCAAACACACACAGTAACTAAATAAGTTAGGGGGTACGACACAGTGCTAAATAAAATTTATGATTGGGTCGATGAACGTTTAGATATTACTCCTATTTGGCGTGATATTGCCGACCACGAAGTGCCAGAGCACGTTAACCCTGCCCATCACTTTTCAGCATTCGTTTACTGTTTCGGGGGATTAACTTTCTTCATTACAGTTATTCAAATTCTATCAGGTATGTTCTTAACGATGTACTATGTACCAGACGTAGAAAATGCTTGGAAATCAGTTTATTATTTACAAAACGAAGTAGCATTCGGTGAAATCGTTCGTGGTATGCACCATTGGGGGGCATCTCTAGTAATCGTTATGATGTTCTTACATACACTTCGTGTATTCTTCACAGGTTCGTATAAAAAACCTCGTGAGTTAAACTGGTTAGTTGGTGTAGGTATTTTTGCAATTATGTTAGGTTTAGGCTTCACAGGTTATTTATTACCATGGGATATGAAAGCGTTATTTGCAACTAAAGTAGGTATCGAAATTGCTGCATCTGTTCCGTTTTTAGGAGAAATAATAAAAACACTTTTAGCTGGGGATTCTACAATTATTGGTGCGCAAACATTAACTCGTTTCTTTGCAATTCATGTATTCTTCTTACCAGCAGCACTATTTGCTTTATTGGCAGTTCACTTTATTATGATCCGCCGCCAAGGTATTTCAGGACCTCTATGATCTGAAACTAATTGTATGATTTTTTAAGGAGGGGACACTATGCAACGCGGAAAAGGTATGAAGTTCGTAGGGGATTCACGTGTTAAAGCGAATAACCGTATGCCGAACGTGCCGAAAGATTATACCGAATATCCAGGGAAAACAGAAGCTTTCTGGCCTGACTTCTTATTAAAAGAGTGGATGGTAGGAGCAGTTTTCTTAATCGGTTATTTACTATTAACTGTCGCACATCCTTCACCACTAGAGGGTCCGGCAGATCCAACTAATGCATCTTATATTCCGTTACCGGACTGGTATTTCTTATCGATGTACCAATTATTAAAATATACTTATGCATCTGGTCCATATAATGTAATTGGAGCTATGGTTATTCCAGGTATTGCATTCGGTGCATTAGCATTAATACCATTTTTAGATACAACACCTGAACGTCGTCCGTCAAAACGTCCATTACCGACAGCTTTCATGTTGTTAGCAGTAGCAGCACTTATTTATACAACTTGGGAATCTGTAGACGCAACTGATTGGGATGCGGTTGATGCACAAGGTGAAATTACGGATAAACACTTAGGACTATTACCTGATGTTGAAGTCGACGAAACTTCTGAAGGCTATGAAATTTACCAAGCACAAGCTTCATGTATTGGCTGTCACGGTGGAGACTTAGCTGGTGTATCAGGTCCAATGCTTTTAGGTAATGAATTAACAGCAGAAGAAGTACAAGAAGTAATTGTAAATGGTCGTGGTGGTATGCCAGCAGGAACTTTTACAGGTACTGATGAAGAGCTTCAAGTTTTAGCTGAATTTATTGCTGGATTAAAAGAAGCAGAATAATAATATTTAATTTAGAGAGGGTCAGAATTCTGACTCTCTTTTTTTGATAGATTACTAGAAATATATTAATTAGAGTCAAAGATTTTCATTATTTGACAACAAAGATTCTATGTTCAAAATTAAAGGAAAATTTTGCTTCTCGCCTAAAGCATGTTTATAATAAAAGACGTACATTGTTTATGTAAGTTGCACAAAATACATATGAAATGAAGATTTATTATGAAAAGAAGGAGAAAAAATGAAAGCATATATTATGCAATTATGGCATTTAATGAACCACCGTGCCTTTTTAAGCTTATTGCTTGTTGTTAACTTATTCGGTACAATTTACGGATACTATTGGTATAAAGGGCAGCTTGCAGCTACAGATCCGATTTATTACATTTTCGTTCCAGATTCTCCAACTGCGAGTTTATTTTTCTGCTTTGCCATTATTGGGTGGCTATTAGGGAAAAACTACAAACTAATGGAAGTGCTAGCACTTATTACGCTCATTAAATATGGCTTATGGGCTGTTGTAATGAATCTTCTTACATTGGCTGAAACCGGGGAATTAGGTGCAGTTGGGTGGATGCTTGTAGCATCACATTTCTTAATGGCTGTTCAGGCAGTTTTATATTTACCGAAATATCGTTTTAAAATGTGGCACGTGATGGTTGGGGCCATTTGGACACTGCATAATGACGTGATTGACTATTTATTTGGTCAAATGCCGTTTTACCGTGTGATCAACCAATATCCAAGTGAAATTGGCTACTTCACATTTTGGCTATCTATTGCATGTATAATGCTCGCTTTTTTAGAAAGTCGCAAGCGCGAATATTTGCAACAACAGTAAAAAGCCTTTAAAATTAAAGAGAATTGAAGATATAGAAAGGGAGTTCGGAAATGGGAATGTATATCGTTTATTTTATCATCATTATGCTATTGCCGTTGTACGCACAAATGAAGGTAAAAAGTACGTATAAGAAATTTGCAAAAGTGTCTGCTGAAAAGGGTATGACAGGGGCGCAAGTAGCACGTTACATTTTAGACCAGCACGGCTTAACAGATGTGCGTGTCGTACCAACACAAGGTTATTTAGCGGACCACTACAATCCCGCAACTAAAACAGTTGCGTTATCAGAAGACAACTATTACAACTCTTCGATCGCAGGTACAGCTGTAGCAGCGCACGAAGTAGGTCATGCGATGCAACATGCGGATGCATATTCGTTTTTAACATTACGTTCAAAATTAGTGCCATTGGCTAGTTTCTCTTCAAATATGTCATGGATTTTCGTGTTAATTGGTATTTTTTCATCTTTATCAGGTTTCCTATTGCTAGGTATTGCATTATTAGCAGCAGGTGTTGTATTCCAATTAGTTACGTTACCAGTCGAGTTTGATGCATCGAAACGAGCTATGAACGAAGTCGTTTCTTTAGGGATTATTAACAATACGGAAGAACGTTCTGCACGTAAAGTATTAAATGCGGCAGCAATGACATATGTAGCAGCAGCTGCTGTAGCAGTAATGGAGCTATTACGTTTAATCTTAATTTACACTGGCATGACTTCAGACGATTAATAAAGAAAACTGGCCGGAACATATTAAGTTCCAGTTCATGAAAAAAAGCAATTGCACGGTGCAATTGCTTTTTTTGTGCTTCCATTTACTTGGATGTTATCCCGTTATTTATTCATTTTAATCTAGCGGTTGTTTTTTATCGTCTAATGTAAAGCCTTCACCGGACACATCATGAACGTCCATAATCGTAACGAACGCATGAGGGTCAATAGAATGAACAATGGATTTTAATCTTACAAGCTCACTACGTGAAACGACACAATAGAGAACATTGCGGTGTTCTTTCGTAAAATGACCATGTCCATCAAAAATCGTTACACCACGATCCATATTTTTTGTAATTAAATCTGCTATTTCATCTGAATGTAAAGAAATAATAAATGCACCTTTTGCTGAATAAGCACCTTCCTGAACGAAGTCAATCACCCGACCTCCTACATAGACAGCTACTAATGTATACATCATCGACCTTGCATCTAAAAATGTCATCCAAGAAAAGATAATAACAAAAAAATCAAAGCCGAACATCGTTTTCCCCATGCTCCAGCCAAAATATTTATTGGCAAGTCGAGCTAAAATATCTACTCCACCCGTTGTCCCGCCAAAGCGGAAAACAATACCTAAACCGATACCGACAAATACCCCTGCGAATAAGGACACGAGAAATAAATCGTCCTTCAAATTCATGTCAAATTCATAGATTTGAAAGATTTTCAAGAAAACAGATACGCCAATCGTGCCGATTAATGTATAGATAAACGATTTTTTACCGAGCAATTTCCAGCCAAGAATAAACATTGGTATATTTAATAGTAAATTCATTAATGCTGGGTCCCAATTTAGTGTAAAATATAAAATAAGTGTAATACCACTAAATCCGCCTTCTCCTAGCTGGTTTTGCATATTAAAATGTACAAAGCCAAAACTAAAGATGGCGGAACCGATGAGGATCCCGATGATATTTTTTATTTTTATTCCTTGCATTGTCATCCTCCTATAATCTATTGTGAAAGAAAATATGTGTCGAAGCAGGAAAAAGGCTACATCGTTTATTATGTTTGATTTCGATGTATTTGACAACAGTGGGCTAAAACGAATCATTATTTGTGCCTGTGAACATATTATTGAAAACTAATTATGATTATAGTCAAAAAATATAGAAATACTGTATTAACTAAAGTTCAAAGGAGTTTTATGTAATGACAATTAAAGTCGCAATTGCTGGTGCACGAGGTAAAATGGGTATGGAAGCAGTTCATACGATAATTAAAAATGATGGAATGGAATTGGTTGCTGCTCTGGATTACAAAGACGTCGGCACAACGCTAGGAGAATTGGATGAGTTTCCAAAACAATATGAAGTTCCAATTTATACGAATTTCCCGGAACTTGTACGAGATACAAAGCCAGATGTGCTTGTCGATTTAACGAATCCACATTTCGTTTTTGAAAGAACTAAACAAGCATTATTACATAATGTACGGCCAGTTGTTGGGACAACAGGTTTTACAGATGAGCAGCTTGAGGAATTACAACAATTAGCAAAAGAAAAACAATTAGGCTGTATTATTGCTCCGAATTTTGCTATCGGTGCAATATTAATGATGAAATTTGCTAAAGAGGCTGCGAAGTATTTCCCGGATGTCGAAATAATAGAAATGCATCACGATCAAAAGCTGGATGCGCCATCTGGTACCGGAATTAAAACGGCCCAAATGATTAGTGAAGTTAGAAACACTAAAGAACAAGGTCATCCGGATGAAAAAGAAACACATACTGGTGCTAGAGGTGCAAATATAGAAGGCATGCATGTTCATTCCGTTCGCCTACCCGGTTTAGTAGCACATCAACAAGTTTTGTTTGGTGGGACAGGTGAATTATTAACAATCCGTCATGATTCTTTAAATCGAGGTAGCTTTATGGGTGGAGTTACATTTAGTATTGAAAAAGTTATGAATTGCAATACATTAATATACGGATTAGAGAACATCATTTAGAAATGGGATGAAATTTATGAAAATTGCATTAATTGCACATGATCGAAAAAAGGACAATTTAATTCAATTTGCCATTGCATATCGGGATATTTTGGAAGAGCATGATCTGTATGCAACAGGTACTACTGGTACAATGATTGAAGCTGAAACAGGGCTTGACATTACAAAATTCCGTTCGGGTCCATTAGGAGGGGACCAACAAATAGGTGCTATGATAGCGAACAATGATATGGATATGGTTTTTTTCTTCCGCGACCCATTGACTGCACAGCCACATGAGCCGGATGTTATGGCATTAGTACGATTATGTGATTTATATCATATTCCCCTTGCGACAAATATGGGGACTGCAGAAATTTTACTAAAGGGCCTGCAGGAAGGATTTGTCGATTGGCGCATTTTAGCGGAACGCAGAAAATAGTGAATAAAGTAATCATGCTAAAGCATAATTGCGGTAAAATATTTACTAACGAAAGTTAATCGTATTGTTGAGAGGATGGGGAGACTAATGAAAAAACTTAAAATTGGTATTACATGTTACCCGACAGTTGGAGGTTCTGGTGTTATCGCCACAGAACTTGGAAAGATGCTAGCGGAACGGGGACATGAAATTCACTTTATTACATCGAGCGTACCATTTCGGCTTAATAAAATTTATCCAAATGTTTTTTTCCATGAAGTTGAAGTAAATAATTACTCAGTATTTCAATACCCACCATACGATATTGCATTAGCAAGTAAAATGGCCGATGTTATTAAGGAAGAAAAACTAGATATATTACATGTGCATTATGCAATTCCTCATGCTGTTTGTGCCGTATTAGCAAGACATATGAGTGGTGAGAATTTTGGCATCGTTACGACTCTTCATGGGACGGATATTTCGGTTTTAGGTGAAGATTCGACATTAGCTCAGGCAATTAAATATGGAATTGATTGTTCGGATGCTGTTACCGCCGTTTCTGAATCACTAAAACAGCAGACATATGCCTTAATAGATACGAAACAGAAAATCGAAACAATATATAATTTTGTCGATGACAATGTGTTTAAACCAGTAGATCCAGGAAATTTAAAAGAGCAATTTGGTATTTTGCCACATGAAAAAGTAATCATTCATATTTCAAATTTCCGCAAAATAAAAAATTTACCAGATGTTGTAGATTCTTTTTTGAAAATCCGAGAAAGAATGCCTGCTAAATTACTGTTAGTTGGAGATGGACCTGAAAAACATCGTGTAACCGATCTTGTTAAAGTGTCGCCATATAAAGATGATATTTTATTTTTAGGGAAACAGGAAAATATTACTGAGCTCTTTGCGATTAGTGATCTGAAGTTACTGCTTTCTGAGAAGGAATCTTTTGGATTAGTACTATTAGAGGCAATGGCATGTGGAGTCCCTGGAATCGGTACAGCAATTGGTGGTATTCCGGAAGTGATTAATCATGGAGTGAATGGCTATTTAGTTCCTCTTGGCGATACACAATCGGTCGCTGATTATGCAGTCGAATTATTGCAGGATGAAGTAAAACATGCAGCATTCAAACTGGCAGCATTGCAGGCAGTACGTGAACAATTCCACGAATCGAAAATGGTAGAACAATACGAGCGAATTTATGAAAGAGTGGTTCAAGAAAAAAATGCACTGGCAAGCAGCTAAGAAAGTCATCAATACGATAGAGCAGGCAGGATTTGAAGCGTATATAGTAGGTGGGGCAGTCCGCGATTATTATTTAAAAAAAGAGAATAATGATGTTGATATTGCGACAAGCGCATTACCAGAAGAAGTTCAGGCGATTTTTACCCATACAATAGACGTAGGGATAGCCCATGGTACTGTGCTTGTCCTTGATTTTGGGGAACCGATTGAAGTGACGACATATCGAACTGAATCAGGTTATAGCGACCACCGCCGTCCGGATGCGGTTCATTTTGTCCGCAACTTAAAAGAAGATTTAAAGCGTCGTGATTTTACGATGAATGCTATGGCACTTAGCAAATCAGGTGACTATATTGATTATTATAATGGACGTCAGCATATTGATAATAAAGTAATTTGTGCTGTCGGTGAGCCACTTCAGCGATTTGAAGAGGACGCGCTTCGAATGCTGCGCGCTGTGCGATTTGCCTCACAGCTCCAATTCTCGATTGAACATCAAACTTTGCAGGCCATTCATCAAAAAGCATCTACCATCTCATATATTTCAATCGAACGAATTCAAGTGGAGCTCTCAAAAATTTTTACATCCAAACATACCCAAATGGGAATTGAGTATATTGAAAATACATCATTAAGCAACTATTTACCTGGTAAATTCAATCATCATAGTTGGACCAAGTTTTACTCAGAAGATCGGCAAGTTGGATGGGCCTACTTTTGTCTAGTAAATGAAAGTGACCTTTCTTTACTTTCGGCGTATCGCTGTTCAAATAAAGATAAACTGTTTACAAAGGGTGTTTTAGGTGCATATGAATGCTTACTAAATGAAATATCACCGATTGATTTATTGCGCTATGATTTATCTGTTTTAGAAACTGCCTGTCAATTTGCAAAATGGCAAAATAATGTTCTGCCTTTTTCATTTGATGATTTAGTTTATCGAAAAAGCGCATTACCGATACAGCATGTAAGTGAACTTGCTATTTCCGGCAGAGATCTAATGGAGTGGTCTTCAGAAAAGCGTGGCGCGTGGATTAAAAGGACTTTGGATGCGGCGATTTTGGCTGTCTTAAACAGAGAAGTAGAAAATGATAAACAACAATTAAAGGAATGGTTTCATGCATTTCACGATGAAGGATGAAATATTAAAACGTTTTTTAAATGCGAACGGAGAACCGATTTCAGGGCAAGTGTTAGCAGATGAGCTTCAAGTATCAAGAACGGCTATTTGGAAACACCTGCAAACATTGAAGCAAGAAGGCTATGAGTTTGAAACGGTAAAAAAAAGAGGTTATAAGCTTGTGACAGTACCGGATAAAGTCGATATGGGTCAATTACAACAATTTTTAAAAACAACCCGTTATGGTCGACAGGTGCATTATTTTGAAAGTGTAGAATCAACACAGCTAGTTGCCCATGAGCTTGTAAGAGAAGGTGCACCTGATGGCACGGTTATAATTGCAGAGCATCAAACAGCAGGACGTGGACGCATGATGCGTGAATGGGAATCATCGGAAGGGAAAGGTATCTGGATGACGATTATCATTCGCCCTGAAATTGCCCCCCATCAAGCCCCGCAGTTTACACTTGTTACAGCGGTAGCAGTTGTAAACGCCATGAAAGCTATGTTTAAGAATTTTACTCCTGAAATTAAATGGCCTAATGATATTTTAATTAAAGGTAAAAAAACGACGGGGATTTTAACCGAGATGGTTGCAGAAGCAGATCGGATTCAGGCTTTGTTAATTGGTATCGGGATCAATGTAAATCAACAAATGGATGATTTTCCAGAGGCTCTACAGTCGATTGCAACTTCAATTGCAATTGAAGAAGGTGAGCCGATTGAGCGTGTACATCTAGTTGCAAATGTCCTTGATTTTTTAGAGCACTATAGTGATATGTATGTGAAAAACGGCTTCGGTTTCATTAAAACACTATGGGAAGAGTCTTCCGGTACGATAGGAAAAAGAGTAAAAGCAACGACTTTACGGGAAGTTGTTGAAGGAGAGGCAATCAGTATAACTGAAAACGGTGTGCTTGAAATCCGTCAGGCAAACGGTGAAGTTAAAGGTATATACTCTGCTGATATCGAAATATTGTAATTAAATATGCTGTACGTTTTCTTTCAAAATTGTTATAGTAGCTCTAGGACAGTATCAACTAAGAACTGTACCTATTTTGCTAGTCTACTATAAAATTATCTGCTTTGATCTACACAAGACAGAGACGGAAGAAAACACACGCGCTGTAAATTAAAATCATTTCATTCTCTTTATTTAAAATTAAGTATGAAATGTATTTCATTTACTTACGACACTACCTTTCTGTCTAATTATGGATAGAAGGGTATTTTTTGTTTTCTTTCCATTTGAGGAGGAGAAACATGAAAACAACAGCTCAGTTTTTAAAAATGAAGGAGCAGGGTGAAAAGATTGTCATGATTACGGCATACGATTATCCCGGTGCTAAATTTTCCGAGGCAGCAGGAGTTGACATGATTTTAGTTGGGGATTCATTAGGGATGGTTGTATTAGGCTATGAGTCTACAATGCGGGTTACTGTCGACGATATGATTCATCATAGTAAAGCAGTTCGTCGCGGAGCACCCGATACATTTATCGTCGTAGATATGCCTTTTGGCTCTTACCATGGCGATGTGAACGAAACACTTAAAACTGCGGTCCAGATGATGCAGCTTACAAATGCCAATGCACTCAAAGTGGAAGGCGCGGATGATGTAATTCCTGTTATTAAGAAACTAACCGATGCCGGCATTCCGGTAGTTGCACATTTAGGCTTATTACCACAGTCTGCAGGTGTTCTGGGGGGCTATAAAGTCCAAGGTAAGACTTCTGAGCAGGCTGAAAAATTAATTAATGATGCATTACTTGTCGAACAAGCAGGAGCGTGTGCTGTAGTGCTTGAATGTATTCCACACCAGCTAACTGAGATTGTATCCGAAAAGTTGACGATCCCGACAATTGGAATTGGTGCAGGTGCTAAGGCGGACGGTCAAGTATTGGTATTCCATGATTTACTGCAATATGGAAATCACCATATTCCGAAATTTGTTGAAAGTTTTGCACACGTAGGCGATGAAGTTGAACGTGGAATCATTACTTACACACAAGCGGTTAAAGCAGGAACGTTCCCTACATTACAGCAAAGTTTCACGATGAAAGAAGACGAATTAATAGAGCTTTATGGAGGCGTAAAATAATGATCATCCTATCGACAATTGCTGAGCTTCGAAAAGCTGTAGTTAACGCCAAAAGTAGCAAGCAATCAATCGGTCTTGTTCCAACAATGGGCTATTTACATGAAGGTCACTTAACATTAGCAAAAAATGCCCGTGAAGAAAATGATGTCGTTGTTATGAGTATTTTTGTAAACCCGACACAGTTTGGTCCGAATGAAGATTTTGAATCATATCCGCGTGATTTAGAGCGTGACACAAAGCTTGCAGCATCAGTTGGTGTTGATTATATTTTTGCACCATCCGTTGAGGAAATGTATCCACATGATGGCGGTATATACATCCGTGCCGGACGACAGGCGCAAACTTTGTGTGGTGCAAGTCGGCCAAGTCATTTTGATGGGGTATTGCAAGTTGTTGCAAAGCTCTTTAATTTAGTACAGCCAGACCGTGCCTACTTCGGGCAAAAGGATGCACAGCAAGTTGCCATTATTCAAACAATGGTCCGGGATTATAATTTCCCTGTAGAATTACGTGTAGTTCCGGTTGTACGAGAAGGTGACGGCTTAGCGAAATCAAGCCGGAATGTTTATTTGTCTTCGATTGAGAGAATGCAGGCACCGGTTATTCAACAAGCGCTACAAATAGCAAAACTAGAGTTAATGGATTCAGGGGATGTTGATCAGGCATTGGCACAAGCAACAAAAATTATTGAAGATAACACTGCCGGTAAAATCGATTATTTGAGCATTTTAACGTATCCAGATTTGAAAGAAGTCGATGAAAACTCAGATCAAATACTTTTAGCTGCAGCAGTCTATATTGGAAAAACACGTTTAATTGATAATTTAATTCTTTCATTAAAAGGGGAACGTATTCATGCTTAGAATGATGATGAACAGTAAAATCCATCGTGCTCAAGTAACACAGGCGGATTTAAATTATGTAGGTTCGATAACAATCGATCAGGATATTTTGGATGCGGTAGGGATGTTGCCGAACGAAAAGGTGCATATCGTAAACAACAATAATGGTGCACGTTTTGAAACATATATTATAGCAGGTGAGCGCGGTTCAGGTGTTATTTGTGTAAACGGAGCAGCAGCACGTCTTGTACAAAAAGGGGATATCGTCATTATTATTTCGTATGTATATGTGGATAATAAAGAATTGGCGGATCACTATCCAACGGTAGCTATTATGGGGGATAACAATAAAATAAAAGAAATGATCCATTATGAACCTGAAGCAACGATTATGTAGCAGTAAAAAAACTGTGATAAGAGTCAATTTGACTTTTATTACAGTTTTTTTCATTTGTAACAAAAAGTTATTGAAGGCATAATTTTGTAATTATTATATTACGTCCCTGTAATATTTTTGAAACATTAAATGTGTACACTGAATTTAGTTTCATTACAAATGATACAGGGGGAAATGACTAATATGTTTCATAAAAGACTATTATGTAGCTTTGCCTTCATTATTTTTACATCTTTATTCTTTTCCAATGCCATTAGTGCAGCTACACATACAATTAAAAAAGGGGAAGAATTAGATAAAATTGCAGAGCGTTACAATACGTCTGTACATACATTATTGGAAATAAACGAGCTTGAAGACAAAAAGCAAGCGGTGACAGGCTATGTCCTACAGCTACCTGATCATATTAAAAATAATCAAAAGAAAGTTAAAGAAAAGAAAGAAAAAAATGAAAAACTAGATGATTTTGAAGTGGTTAAAACATTGACTGTTGAAGCAAGTGCATTCACAGCTTCTTGCAAAGGCTGTTCAGGAAAAACGGCATCTGGCATCAATTTAAAGAAAAATCCCGATGTTAAATTAATTGCAGTTGACCCTAAAATAATCCCACTTGGAACTAAAGTTTGGGTAGAAGGCTACGGTATTGCTGTTGCTGGGGATACTGGCGGCTCGATAAAAGGCAGTAAAATTGATGTGTTTGTCAAAACGAAAAAAACTGCCCTTAACTGGGGGCGTAAAAAAGTTGAAATTAAAATATTGAAATAATCCTCACACAATCAGTAATTACTAAACTTAATTGCTGGTTTTTTGTTTTTAGGAATAAAAAAACGGTAAAAGTATAGTTTAGATTAAATACGTTAATTGGCTATTTTGTAGTGTGCAATAACTAGAATCACCAATTAATGAATACAAAGTAAAGGGGCTAGGTTGCATTCCATAAATTGTCATGATAATGTGAAAATTGAGGTGGTTAAATGGAAAACTTTGATTTAGCTGTAATAGGAGCAGGACCAGGCGGGTATGTTGCCGCGATTCATGCAGCAAAAAGCGGATTGAAAGTAGCACTTGTCGAAAAGGACAAAGTTGGAGGGGCTTGCTATAACGTAGGCTGTATTCCTTCGAAAATTATGCTCGAGCATAGTAAATTGGTGCAGGAAATTCGACGCGGGACAGATTGGGGAGTTACTGTTCCTACAATTAATATCGATTTTCCGAAGTTAATGCAACGAAAAGATAAGGTTGTAGCAGAATTACTATCAAATATTGAAACTTTTATTGATAGTGCGCAAATTACAATGTTTAGAGGAAAAGCAATCGTAACGGCAGAGCGAAAAGTGATAGTTGGAGATGAAGCATTCACGGCCAATAATGTAATTTTAGCAACAGGCAGTCGCCCATTTGTTCCTCCGTTTAAAGGAATTGAAACTGCAAATTACTATACAACGGATACTTTCTTTTCCATTCAGGAGCTTCCAAAGCAACTGACGATTATCGGTGGTGGTGTAATTGCAATTGAAATGGCATTTGCTTTAGCACCTATGGGTACTAAAGTGACTGTACTCAATCATAGTAAAGATATTCTGCAAACTGAAGAACCGGATGCCCGACCAATTATTAAACAGAAAATGAGCGAGTTGGACATTGAGCTTATTACGGATTTTACATTTGAAGAAATACATGCAGATTATGTGCAAACATCAATCGGAAATTTCACTTACGAAAATTTATTATTTGCAACAGGGCGCCGTCCAAATACTGAAATCGCTGAGGCGTTGGAAATGCAAATGGATGGTCGTTTAATTAAAGTAAATAATCATTATGAAACTAGCATTCCTGGGATTTTCGCCATTGGGGATTTAGTAGGTGGCTTCCAACTTGCACACTCTGCCAGTGCAGAAGGTGTGCATGCGGTGGACTTCATTTTAGGAAAACATCCGAAAGTGATTAATCAGCAGGAAATACCGCGGTGTGTCTATACACATCCTGAGATTGCCACATTTGGCATGCTTGAGCATGAAGCACCGGCAGATTCGATTGTGACGAAAATGTATTTACCGACCAACCCTAAAGCGCTGTTGGAAGGGAATATACAAGGCTTTATGAAGTTTGTCGCCAGTCCTGAAGGCGATATTTACGGGGCATGTGTTGTAGGTGATGGCGCGACTGAAATGATTAATTCCATGCTTGCTGCAAAAGTACTTGGTGGATCTGTTAAAGACTTAGCCCGGATGATTTTCCCTCATCCAACAGTAAGTGAGCATGTTGGGGATGCAGCTAGATCTGTTTTCGGCAAAGCCATTCACGCGAAGTAACTTCCAATAACAACAGAGGGATATTCCCTCAATCCTTTTAAAATCCAATTTCTTTGTTATTTCTACTAGTTTTTATATACTAGATATATACAAACCTAATAGAGGTGACATATGGAAATACAGCCAATGGAGCTTGTCGAAAAAGAAGTTGAAGAAACATTATATCAATGTATTGATTTAAAAATAGAAGAAGATTATATTACAATGGGGCAAATTTTTGCCAAAGTACTTGCACTACTACAGCAACATAAGCTGATTAGCCCTACATTACAAGTTATTACCGAACCAGGTAAATGCCTAACAGAAACGCGTATATTGCTCGAAAGCTTGCAAGAGGCGCAAAGAAGACATGTTTCGCGCAGAAAGCTTCTTACTCATCGGCAAATATTAAATGTATGGTTACGTAAAAATCAATATTTCCAACGTGAAGTATTACCAGGCTTTTTCTAATGAATTAAAATAATTTTCAGATTATTATTTTTTTCCCGTTGCAATTTATATTTCTTTTCTATAAAATAAGTAGTGTCTAGTAAATAAAGTAGGCATGGTGGAGTCAGTTAACTGGCACCCCCATGCCTTTTTTTGTGAAATAGGGGGATTATGATGTTTATTTTTCAAATTGTTATTGTTTTGTTGGCAACAAAAATAGCAGGACATTTTACCGTACGTCTTGGGCAGCCTTCAGTATTAGGGAAAATTTTAATCGGTATTATTATTGGTCCTGCAATGCTTGGATGGATAACGGACAGTGAAGTTATGCAAACATTTAGCCAAATCGGTGTCATTCTATTAATGTTCCTAGCTGGGCTTGAAACAGATTTGGAAGACTTAAATGCAAATATGAAAGGTGCTATTTTCGTAGCAATCGGCGGAGTTATTTTACCGATCGCCATGAGTTATCCTTTAGCTCTTGCTTTTGGCTTAACGCAAGGGCAGGCTATTTTTATCGGTTTAACTTTGGCAGCGACATCTGTAAGTATTTCTGTACAAACATTAAGTGAAATAGGCTGGCTGAAAAGTAAAGAAGGTTCAGCATTATTAGGGGCTGCTGTGCTGGATGACATTATCGTAGTTGTCCTTATAGCAATAGCCATGAGCTTCCTTGTAGGTGATGATGTTTCTATTCCGGCATTGATCGGTGGAAAGGTATTCTTCTTTGTTTTATTATTTGTCGTAATGAAATGGGTAATTCCGCCATTCATAAAGGCGTTCAGTAAATTGCGTGTTACAGAAGCAACATTATCTGGTGCTCTTATAGCTTGTTTTGCTTTAGCTTATGTCGGAGAGCATTACTTCGGTATTGCAACAATTATCGGAGCATTCTTTATCGGAATCGCAATTGGGCGTACGCCATTTAAAGAGGCGGTCGAGCATAAAGTAGAGCCGATAGCGAGCGGTATCTTTGTACCATTTTTCTTCGTAAGTATCGGATTATCTGTAACGTTTGTTGGCATTACAGAAAATATTTGGTTTTTAGTTATCTTCTCAATCGTGGCAATTTTATCAAAACTTATCGGATCAGGTATTGGTGCGAAGTTGGCAGGGTTCAACTGGAGATCTTCTGTAGGCATAGGGGCTGGAATGGTTTCCCGTGGAGAAGTGGCGTTAATCCTTGCAGGAATGGGCTTATCAAGCGGCCTTTTACCGGCTGAGGATTACACACCAATGGTAATCGTCATTATTATTACTACATTAGTAACGCCACCTATGCTTAAAGGGATTTTCGGCAATCGTTCACATCATATAAAATAAAAAGGTTGAATGAGTCCCTATTTTATTGTAATCTGTTATTTAGGTGCCAAAACCTCTGTGAAGATTTAGTCTTCACAACAAAAGACTCCACCAACAGCACGGATTTGCTGGGAGACTTTTGAATTGTGCAGGGAGATGAGCCCCTGCACACCCTTACATAGCGTATTAACCTAGTATTGTCCTCGAGACGGTACTAGGTTTTTTTATGTTAAAGACGCAATTTAGCATCAGGTGCTTCAATTTATTAGAACAATTGAGGATATATTAGAATAAGAGACGCAGATATTTGAAAACCTGTTATACATATTTGAAAAATGCTTACGCATGTTAGAACAGTTAGCGGATATTTTAGAATATCGCGTTTTTTTAGAACAAATAAATTTTTATTAGAAGATTTCAAAATATATTAGCATTTTTTAAACGTTTCTATAAAGGTTTAGAGCAGCAGCGCAACAATGCCACTTCATATGGCTCCAACAGCATTTCTATCCATTTACATGACCTCATCACCTTTAATATGATAAAATGCGCTTATATTACTTGAACTGTGAGCTGAAGAAAATGAATGAAAGTCAAAAATATGCAATCGTTGACATTGAAACGACCGGTCATTCACCTGCAAGCGGTGATCGCATGATTCAAATTGCCATCGTCATTATGCAAGACTGGAACATTACAAAAAAATATTCAACTTTTATACATCCCGGGAAACCGATACCGTTGTTTATACAAGATTTGACGAATATTACGGATGAGCATGTCAAGGAGGCATTACCATTTGAAGCACATGCGGATTATATTTATGAACTATTGGAGGATGCTGTATTTGTAGCGCATAATACGGATTTTGACTTATCATTTTTGCAGGCAGAATTTAATCGGGCCGGCTTACCGAAATGGTACGGGAAAAAAATCGATACGGTTGAACTGTCGAAAATTCTTTTTCCAATGTCCTTAAGCTATAAATTGGCTGATTTAGCGAGTGATTTGAATATTCCTCTACAAAGTGCTCACCGCGCTGATGATGATGCACTTGCTACAGCCTATTTACTGAAGTATTGCTGGCATGAACTTTTAACATTGCCATTAGTTACATTGGAACAGCTGCATAAACGCTCGTTTCGTTTAAAAACAAATTTGGCACAGCTATTTTTTGATGCGCTTGTGATAAAGCGTAGTAAAACGTTAACAGATGATGCGCATGTTTATTTTAATAAAATTGCGATTCGTAAAATGGCACCGACCCCAAAAGGATATGACGACGAGTTGGAATATCCTCAATCAACAGATGAAAAATTAGCCCTATTATTAAAGGGGATTTCCAATTTCGAAGTGCGTCCGCAGCAATTTCAGATGATGGATAGTATTTGGAAGACACTTAATAATAAAGCCGAACATGTCATTGAAGCTTCGACAGGTATTGGGAAAACGTTAGGTTACTTAGTACCAGCCATCTATTATGCCAAGAAAACGAAGCAAAAAATTGGAATCAGCACATATACATCACATTTGCTAGATCAGCTTCTGCAAAATGAAATTCCCGTATTGGAGCAAGCACTTGACCAGCCAATTAAAATTGCACTCTTAAAAGGGATGGGCAATTATATCGATATAGAGAAGTTCGAGAAGCAATTGAAAACACCCGATGATTCATACGATCAAACGTTTACGCTATTACAAACACTTATTTGGCTTGCCAAAACAGAAACAGGTGATTTAAATGAGTTAAACGTTTCAGGTGGCGGACAGCTTCTGCTCGATAAAATACGTAAAACTACATTACCGAAAACGACGATGCCGCTTTACGACTTTTATTCCCGTGCGATTCAAAATAGTCGCCAAGCCGATATTATAATAACGAACCATGCCATGCTATTAAGTGATTTAGTCCGCAATGAGCAGATTTTCGATTCTTTAGGTGGCTGGATTATTGATGAGGCCCACCAATTTATCCAGGCAGCAATCAATCAAGATGAAAAAATATTTACGTACATGAATTGGAAATATTTATTTGGACAAATTGGAATAAATGAAGATGAACAGCTATTTTATAAAATTCGCCGTGTCGCATTAAAAAAACAATTGCTGAATATTCAAACGCTCGACCAGCTGGAGAAGCGATACATCCATATGGTTCAGACATTTGATACGGCGATGGCAGCATTAATTCGTGAAGTCAAGGTAGTTGTCGGCAGACAGTTTAAGCCGCTTCAAAAAATCGAACTATTTATCAGCGATCTGCAATTGCCGCACGAAGTCTTTTTGAAAGTATCTTTAACCGTGCAACGGTGGATTGATGATGCAAGGGCACTTATACAGCAATTTAGTTCGGGAGTAGACGAGATGGCACCCGAGCATGAGTATTTAATTGAACAATGGCAGTATATTATTGGGGAACTTATGATAAAAATGTCAGAGTGGGATGAAGTGTTTCTTCAAAACGATTCAAATTATTCATGTTGGCTTGAGCTGGATAGACGAAGTGTCCCAGGAAGCATACAGCTTTATAAGAAGCCAATCGATGTTACAGCAACGATTGGGAAGCTTTTTGATCCAATTCGCAGCAAAAGCGCGATTATTTGGACATCTGGAACATTGACTGTACCAAGCAATGAACGGTTCATTACAAATCAACTTGGAATCGATTCTTCTATTTCCATAGAAAAATTACATGCAGATTCGAGCTACTATGATGGGGCCGAAGTATATATTGTAAATGACATGCCAGATATTCAAGCGGTTTCCCAATCCGACTATATCGAGGAGGTAGCGCATGCAGTGACAAATGCTGTGCGGATGACAGATGGCAGATGCTTCGTATTATTTACGTCGCAGGACATGTTGCGGAAAACGGTTGACCTTATTCATGAAAGTGAATTATTGAATGATTATATGATTTTTGCTCAAGGTGTCACATCAGGCAGCCGGATGCGCTTATTAAAATCGTTCCAAAAATTTAATCATTCCGTATTATTCGGGACGAATAGCTTTTGGGAAGGTGTAGATGTTCCAGGTGATGGGCTGGCTGCGGTAATTGTCGTACGACTGCCTTTTTCTTCACCGGAAGACCCTTCATTTAAGGCGCGTGCAAATTATATTACACAGCAAGGACGTAATTCGTTTACTGAACTTGCACTACCGGAAGCTATTATTCGATTCAAGCAAGGATTTGGCCGCTTAATACGTTCAAGCCATGACAAAGGGGTATTTATTGTTTTAGATCGCCGTATAGAAACAAAATCATACGGACAGCAATTTATCGAGTCATTACCGCCGGTTTCTATACAAAAACTGCCACTTCACAGTATGGTACAAAGCTTGGGAAATTGGTATAATGAAAAACGATGAGGAAGGAAAGCAGGTCGACAATCATGAAACAAAATTTTAAACGACGTACAAGTAAATATAATGTACGAACAAAGAAATCGAATTCCAAGGTGCAGTCATGAAAAACTGGATTTTATTTTCGGTTGTCTTTATTTTATCGTTGTCACTTGTCATTACAGTGTTCGTATTTTGGAAAGCCAATGCTCCGTTCAATGAAATTAAAGAAAAAGCGGAAAGTTTTGTGCTGGATACGAAAGCACTTGCTGTTGTTGAGAATTCCTATGTATACAATGGGAATAAGCCCTATGTCACTGTATTTGGAGTGGATGAGTATGGGAAGGAAAAAGCAGTATTCGTCCCGATGAGTTTAGAAGAGAATTCAATGCAAGAAGTATTTTTAGCGGATGGTATTACAGAAGAACAGGCAATGTCTGTCTTTAAAAATGATACAGATGCAAAAGAAATTCTTCATATGAAGTTAGGATTTGAGGAGCCGGGTCCAGTTTGGGAAATAACATACAAAAGTGAATCTGGCACCTTAAATTATGTTTATCTTCTGTTTGAAGACGGACAATGGTGGAAGCGCATATTGAATTTGTAGAGGAGAGAGCAACATGAAACAATTGTTAGCAAATCGTGTAAAAACTTTAACACCATCAACAACTTTGGCCATTACAGCTAAAGCGAAGGAGTTAAAAGAGCAAGGGATTGATGTCATCGGTTTAGGAGCGGGGGAGCCTGACTTTAATACACCGGAAAATATTTTAATTGCTGCTAAACAATCGATGGATGCAGGATATACAAAGTATACGCCAGCTGGAGGCTTACCGGCATTAAAAAAGGCAATCATCGATAAACTGGCACGCGACAACAGCCTTACATATAAAGCTAATGAAATTATTGTTGGTGTTGGAGCTAAACACGTTCTGTATACATTGTTCCAAGTTATATTGAATGAAGGGGATGAAGTAATCATACCAATCCCTTATTGGGTTTCCTATCCGGAACAAGTGAAGCTGGCTGGTGGTGTTCCTGTTTATGTAGAAGGAACTCAGGAGCAAAGCTATAAAATTACAGCACAGCAATTGCGTGATGCTATTACAGAAAAAACAAAAGCGGTCATAATTAATTCACCATCAAATCCTTCTGGCATGATCTATACGAAGGAAGAGTTGGCAGAGCTTGCGAAAGTAGCGGAAGAAAAAGATATTTTAATCGTTTCAGATGAAATTTATGAAAAGCTTGTTTACAATGGAATAGAGCATTATTCGATTGCACAAATTTCGGATGCCATTAAGGCACGTACAATTGTTGTGAATGGTGTGGCAAAATCACATTCTATGACAGGCTGGCGAATTGGTTATGCAGCAGGTGATGCGTCTATTATTAAGGCGATGACCGACTTAGCTTCCCATTCAACTTCAAATGCAACGACAACAGCCCAATATGCAACAATTGAAGCATACAACGGATCCCAAGAAACAGTAGAAGAGATGAGACAAGCTTTTGAATCACGTTTACAAGTGATATTCCCAAAAATTGCAGCAATTCCTGGAGTAAAAGTATTAAAGCCACAAGGGGCATTTTACTTATTACCTGATGTTTCGGAAACAGCAGAAAAAACAGGCTATGCATCTGTGGACGATTTTGTATCGGCACTATTAACTGAAGCAAATGTTGCAGTTATTCCAGGTTCAGGCTTTGGATCACCTGCGACAATACGTCTATCTTACGCAACATCTTTAGAATTATTAGAAGAAGCAGTTCGTCGAATCGAAGCCTTTGTAAAAGCAAAGTGGCAAGATTAAAAACAGCTGTAGCTTAACTTTTGGAGGACTTTATGAAGAAAATCATGATTAAAGATATGCCAAATAATATTGGCGAAACAGTAAAAATCGGTGCTTGGCTAGCAAACAAACGTTCAAGCGGTAAATTAGCTTTCTTACAATTACGTGATGGCTCAGGCTTTGCACAAGGGGTTGTCGTGAAAGCGGAAGTTGGCGAAGAACTATTCGCAGTAGCGAAGGGTATGACACAAGAAACATCACTGTACATTATTGGTGAAGTTAAGGCAGATGAACGTTCATCTTTCGGTGCAGAATTGAATGTTACAGGTATTGAAGTTATTAGTGCAGCAAATGACTATCCGATTACACCAAAAGAGCACGGAACGGAATTTTTAATGGACAACCGTCACTTATGGTTACGTTCTCGTAAGCAGCATGCCATTATGAAAGTACGTAATGAAATTATTCGTGCAACATATGAATTCTTTAATGAAAATGGCTTTACAAAAATGGATCCGCCAATTTTAACTGGTTCTTCACCAGAAGGAACGTCAGAGCTGTTCCATACGAAATATTTCGATGAAGATGCATTCCTATCTCAATCAGGTCAGCTTTATATGGAAGCTGCTGCAATGGCATTAGGAAAAGTATTCTCGTTCGGTCCGACATTCCGTGCAGAAAAGTCAAAAACACGTCGTCACTTAATCGAGTTCTGGATGATTGAGCCTGAAATGGCATTTGTTGAGCATGATGAAAGTTTGGAAGTACAAGAGCAATACGTGTCACATATCGTACAATCTGTTCTGAAAAACTGTAAGCTTGATTTAGAGCGTCTAGGACGTGATACTTCGAAATTGGAAAATGTGAAAGCGCCATTCCCACGTATTTCATATGACGAAGCAATTGAGTTTTTACATGAGCAAGGCTTTGATGATATTCAGTGGGGTGATGATTTCGGTGCACCACACGAAACAGCAATTGCCAACCATTTTGACAAACCAGTATTTATCACTTGCTACCCAATCGGTATTAAACCATTCTACATGCAGCCACACCCAGAACGTGATGATGTCGTATTATGTGCAGACTTAATCGCTCCTGAAGGCTATGGTGAAATTATCGGTGGTTCTGAACGTATTTACGATTATGAGTTAATGAAATCCCGTTTGGAAGAACATAACTTATCATTGGATGCGTATGCATGGTATTTAGATTTATGTAAACAAGGTGCAGTACCTCACTCAGGCTTCGGCTTAGGTTTAGAGCGTACAGTAGCATGGATTTCCGGAACTGAACATATCCGTGAAGCGATTCCATTCCCACGTTTATTAAACCGTTTATATCCATAAACAATTTATATCTTATCTATGAGAAAGCGTCCGGAATATAACCGGGCGTTTTGTCGTTACGAGCGAACAAAGGGGGATTCAAACAATGGCAACAAATTTTAATCGAATCCGCGTTTGGACGGAGCAATTACAAGTTACTATTCCACAATTATTTTTTAAACATTATAGCGAGTTGAACATCCAAGATGATGAAGCATTGATTGTTCTACATTTACTAAGCTTTGAACAAGAGGGAATCGATTTTCCGACGCCAAATGATTTAATGCAAAGGACCAATTTTCAGTTAACGGCCATTTCCCAAATTTTGCAGCGCCTAATGCAAAAAGGCTGTGTCGAAATTTCCCAAAGTACGGATGAATCCGGACGAATTACTGAAAAATATTCCATCTATCCATTATGGGAGCGGCTATTGGATTTACTGCAATCTAAAGAGCAACAACAGCATACAACTGCCAATAAATTGGACGAGGCGAAAATTTTCCAGTTGTTTGAGCAGGAGTTGGGTCGTTTACTTTCACCGATGGAAATTGAAACGATCGGTATGTGGATGGACTTAGACCAACACAGTCCGGAAATTATTAAAGCAGCTTTAAAGGAAGCGGTACTCGCAGATAAAGTTAATTTGCGTTATATTGATCGTATTTTAATCGAATGGAAAAAGCGTAATATAAAGACGCTAGCACAAATTGAAAAGCATAGTGAGCAATACCGTAAAAATACGATGCAACCATCATCTACCCAGGCGTTAAAACAACAGGAAACTCAGCAATCGAAAAAAGTCTCATTTTATAATTGGTTAGAGGAGCGAGAATAGGAGGGCGCTTAATTTACTATGTTAACAAAAGTGAAATGGAATCACTTCTTAGACGAGATGGACCGAATGTATCCAGATGCACATTGTGAATTAGTGCATGACAATCCATTTGAGCTGACAATCGCTACATTATTATCTGCGCAATGTACCGATGTGCTCGTCAATAAAGTGACGAAACAATTATTTCAAAAATATAAAACACCTCAAGATTATTTAAATGTCCCATTAGAGGAACTTCAAAATGATATTCGCTCGATCGGACTATATCGAAATAAAGCAAAGAATATTCAATTGTTGTGTGCACGTCTTTTAAATGAATACGGTGGTGAAGTGCCCGCAACGCGTGAAGAGCTAGTTACATTGCCTGGTGTCGGACGTAAAACGGCAAATGTTGTGTTATCCGTTGCATTTGATATTCCCGCATTGGCAGTTGATACACATGTAGAGCGAGTTTCTAAACGATTAGGTCTTTGTCGTTGGAAAGACAGCGTGCTGGAAGTTGAAGAAATGATAATGAAAAAAACACCGATGGACCGATGGAGCCGCGCTCATCATCAAATCATATTCTTTGGACGCTATCATTGTAAAGCGCAAAATCCGGGCTGTGGGACATGTCCACTGCTGGATGATTGTCGTGAAGGACAAAAGCGTTTGAAAAAAGGCTTGGTGAAGGCATGATATTAGTGAATCCAGAAGCTATTTCAAAAGAAATAGTCGATCGCTGGTATGAAGAGTGGGAAGTAATACGTGAAGATATTCATAAAGCCCATGAACGTCGTGATGGATCGGCTATACAATTTATGCAAAAAGGGATAGAACTTTTTGAAGGATTTCTTATGACTAGTTCAATAACGGAAGATACAGTATTCTCGCAGCAAAATGTGTATGAGCTTATGCCGATTAATGGCATGGAACGCCTCCAGTTTGTTAAAATGCGTCCTGGTCAATATGCATGCTATAGACAGCTGGATGAGCTTTTTAAAGAAACGAAAAAGCGCTGTGCCCGACTAAGACTGAAAAAATAAACATAATATCTCGAAATAAAGAGCTACCTATTATTATGAAATAATGGGTAGCTCTTTACAGACTGTAGACAAACTCGAAGAAATTCGGGTTTGCCTACAGTCTTTTTTATTAAATAAAGTTAACTAATCAAAACCGTTGATTTCCATTCCAGGACCGATGCTTTCCCCGGGCACGGCTCCAGCTAACTAAATTGTGCCTACAACGGTAGGCACAATTTAGTGGATCTTCCGCGCGTGCGATTCCCGGTGGAGTCACGGTCCCTCCACTCCAATCAACTTATTTATCGTTTTAAATAAAGTGAGATACGATATCTACGATGACTAGTAAACAATTTAAATCAATGAACATGGACAACTTATTCCTGCTAAGCATCTAGTAAAAATTTATAATAAAAAGACAAAAGGTCTCTCGAGACCTTTTGTCGACAATTTGAAAAGAGGCTGGGACATAAGTAGAAATTTCTTTGTATAAGGGAAAGACTCTTATTAAGAAATTGATATTATATGAATTGATTGGAGTGAAGGGGCGACTCCTGGGGGAACAGCGAAATTTATTTTGCGACGAGTAACCGCAGGAGCACCGACGCCTGAGACTACAGGCTCAGGCCGTGCCCCCGGAAAGCGTCCCCGTAACGGAAATCAATTCTGGTAGAAGCAGAAAAACATCTATTTTTTCTTTGAAAAAATAGATGTTTTTCGTTTTGTCCCAGGCTCTTTAAATTTGTTTAAATTGTATTATTTAATCGTCATCTGAATCTTCAGGATTCGTTTCGCCACCGCCTGGTTGAGGAGGGGTAGGTTGATTTGGTGGTGATGTTTCAGGATTTGGGGACTCTGGCTCTACTGTATTGCCGTTTCCATTCCCATTCCCGTTATTTCCATTCCCATTGCCTGGATTCTGATTGCCGTTGTTGTTTCCATTCCCATTGTTTGGTTGTGAAGGGTTTTCAGGGCTACCTGGATTTTCCACTTCATCATTTGGCTCCTCAGGCTCTTCTGGCTCTGGGGATCCCGGGACGAATAATGTTACAGCAGCAGGTTCACTCCGTAGATCACCGGAAATGGCTGTGACTGTAAATAGATATTCTTTTCCAGGCTCAATATTTGGTACTTGTATAGAAGTTGCGCCTGAAACTGATAGAACAGTTGCAGAACCGCCATCTACTGCCATTGATACTTCATATGTGACTGGATCTTGCGCATCCCCATCTTCAGCATTTTGTGATGGGTGTGACCAAGTTACATCAGCAAGCTGAGCCATTTCATTAAATGTCGCCTGTAAGCCAGTTGGTGCTTCCAATGTTTGAGGGACAAATTCCTCTGTATATTCAGTAGGCTCTGTTCCTTTAACAAATAACTCTGTAGTACGCTGATTTGCAGGTGTATATTCATTGGCCAGCTTTAATGGGTTGGACCCAATTACTATCGAAGCCGACACAACAGAATTTGGCTGTTTAAATGTTGATGATGGATTATGCTGATTTAAATCAGTCATGATTGATTTAAACAAAGTTTGTGGCAACCAGCGCTCTTCCCATGTCGTAATAGCATCTTTACGTTTTGAATAACCGCCCCAAATGGCGATTGAATAGTTTGTTGTATAGCCGGCAAACCATGTATCCGGTACGGAACTGCTTTTCAGATTATAATCTTTAAATTCATCTGAAGAATAGTTTGTCGTACCTGTTTTACCTGCGATATCAACACCGGAAACCATAGCGCGTGGAGCAGATGCGTTCTTTTTATTACTCACTACATCACGTAAAATATCCGTTACCATATAAGCTGTATAGTCACTCATAGCAGGTTTAGATTCAGGCTTATATGATTTTGATGTTTTACCATCACGGAATACAATTTTATTAATAGAGTGTGCATCGTTATAAATACCGTTATTGCCAAATGCTGCGTAGGAAGCAGCCAGTTGAATCGGCGAAATATTTACACGTCCACCGCCAATTGCCTCTGATTCCGTCAATCCTTTTGACTGAATACCTAAATTTGATAAAAATTGCTGTGCACGTTCTGGACCGACTTCACGGAATGTTTTTACAGCTGGGATATTTCGTGAAGTATAAAGAGCTTGACGTACAGTCATTGTCCCTAAATATTTCCCGTCCCAGTTTCCAATGACTTGTTTTGAACCACTATAAGTCATTTCTTCATCGACCGTTGTTTGACCTGTCGACCATTTTAAATATTCAAAAGCTGGACCATAATCGATTAAAGGTTTTAATGTCGAACCGGGCTGACGATCTGTTAAATCATCTGCGTAGTTAAAGTTAAATCCTGTATAATGACGACCTCCACCGATCGCGCGAACTTCACCTGTTTGTGTATCAATAACTGCAACGCCCGCCTCGATTTCTTCAGTAGGGAAGTTACTGTCATTGTTCATTAAATCCTCTACAATGGCTTGTGCTTTTGGGTCTAGTGTTGTATATACTTTAATTCCTTCTGAAAGCAGTTCACCATCGCCGTTTTTTTCTATTTCTGACATAACCACATCTAAAAAGGCAGGATATTTTGTTGTGCTGTTTGCGACACGATCTTCCTCAGGAATTAAACCGCCTGTTACAGGAGCAGCTATTGCTTCCTGCGCCTCTGCTTCGGAAATTTTACCGTGCTGGACCATTAGTGATAGCACGATATTACGGCGTTTTTTAGCACGGTCCGGCTTTTTGTAAGGGTTGAAATTGTTCGGGCTTTGCGGCATACCTGCTAATTGAGCAGTTTCTGCTAACGTCAATTCACTTAATTCTTTTCCGTAAAATTCTTTAGCTGCTGTACCGAAACCATGAATTCTGCCGGACATTAGTACTTTATTAAAGTACATTTCAAAAATTTCTTCTTTACTATATTTACGCTCTAATTGAATCGCAAGCCAAGCTTCCTGTGCTTTACGTTCTAGCTTTTTCTCATTTGTAAAGAAGGAGTTTTTAACAACTTGCTGTGTAATCGTACTGGCACCCTGAGCCCCGAATCCGTCCCGGACGTTGGCAATGACAGCACCACCTAAACGCCAGAAGTCGATTCCGAAGTGTTCAAAGAATCGTGCATCTTCTGTTGCGATAATCGCATCAATCATTTGCTGAGGAATATCTTCGTATTTTACAAAATTCCGTTTTTCTGCTCCTATTGTAGCGAATAATTCACCATTTACATCGTAAAATTCAGATGAAATAGGATCTTTCAGTAATTCTTCGTCTAATTCAGGTGCCTTACTTACATAATAGCCAAATAGTGCGGCACCGCTTAAAAAGCCTAAAGCACCGATTAGAACGATTGCCATTACAATACGCTTAACCCAGTTGCCAGCCGATGTTTTTGATTTTGATTTTTTTGATCTGTTATTTTTTTGACGTTCGCGTTTAATTTCCTCGCGCGTTTTTCTTTTTTCCGTCACGTTAGTTCTCCTCACTTTCACAAACATTCCCGTTTGCGATTAACTTTTTAACCGCATCTAAATAATCGAGCCTTGGTAAATAGCCTTCGTTAATTTCGATAGCCTGTTGCTCGAAAACGGTTAATGGTATTGATTTTCTGCCACCCTCATGCATTTTTTTAAATACATTGGCTACAACATTATAAGGCATGACAAAATTCCGATTTAATGAACTAAACCGTATGATGAAAAATGCAATTCCTCGTTGATTTGTCACCGATTCCATATGAGTCATTTGGTGAGGGTGGATGTTTTTTAATGGGAAGGATGTTTTATTATCAGTTTCCTTTGCTTCAAAGTCGATATAATAACCATTCCAGACGCCATTATAATCCGTTGTGGAAGGGGTACGGAAGTAAGCTTCTTTAATAACCGCAGCACTTCTTGCCGGATAATCTACTTTGACGATTTGAATCGGAACAGGTTTCTTGTGTATATTTGCCATTTTCCTTTGTAAATAAAACATGTTTGTTTCATTTAGGTCATCTTCTAAGCTTTTTCCACGGTTACTGTAGGAAACGGCCCTTTTTTTTGTTTCTTTGGCAACCGTTGATTGTTCAGTAGTGTCTTGTGTACTTTCCAACTTAGGTGCACTTTGATAGAGTTTTCCATTTGGATAACGAATGACCATGGAATCACCTTCTTTCCTAGCAGAAATAATACTTTAATAGTGTATCATAAACAGTGTACTCGTTAATAATTTTAAAAAAAACTATGCAAATTATAACATCTTTTGCCGAATAAACACTATTTTTGCCACATGACAAGGATTCTACAAAAAAAGCAAGAATCATTGTGAAAAGGGGGCATTATATGTCGAAATTATCACGCTTAATAGAACAAGTTGAAATGGCAGAAACGTTATTAACATTGCAAATGGAACGGGAACAATTAAGGTTGAAGATCGATCACTTAACAAATTTAATTTCGGTTTCTCAAAAAGTTAGCTTAGCAGAAATCAAGAGTCAAGTAAAGAATACGTGTTCGCATATAAGTAGTACAATCGATGAGAATTTGATACACTAAACGATAATACAGACGAAATCATTTGAGGTGCTTTTTATGCGATTATTAGAAGAAACTTATACATTAATAGATGAATGTGAAGCGTGTTTACAACGTTTCCAGGAAATGCGGCGTTTGGACATGGAGCCTGACTTCTTTAATGACGTCAAACCCCATGTCGATATCGTCCATACACGTATTCAGGAATGGCAACAACTTGCAGCACATTGGATAAAAAGCACGTATCCTAAAAATTTATATGTACAGCAAATTGACCACGCAGCAGATGCGATGGAGCAATTTGTTGTACAGTCTTTTTATAAAGGGACTAGTAAAAAACGCTTTATCCAGTCAATCCAATCTGCACAATATACATTAAAGCTTCTCGTTTCCAAGATTGAGGAAGGTGAAGACGATGTTCAGTAAGAAAAAAACGATTACTCAGCTTGTTGAGGAATGGCAATATGATGAGGAAATGAAACAAAATATTGTCGCAATGCATACAATTGAAGAAAAACAAGCTCAGTATGCGGAATTTCCATCAAACTTACATCCGTCAATCGTAAAGGCTCTGCATGGACGTGGCATTCATCAGCTTTATTTACATCAACGCCAGGCTTTTGATTATGCCGAACAGCAAAAGAATTTTACTGCTATTACACCAACCGCTTCAGGGAAGTCATACTGTTATCATTTACCTGTTCTCCAGAAGATTTTGGAAGATCCATCGAGCCGAGCGATTTATTTGTTTCCGACAAAAGCGCTTGCCCAGGATCAAAAATCGGATTTAAATGAACTGATTGAATTAATGGAAGAAGATATATTAAGTTACACATACGATGGAGATACTGCACCCGGTATACGACAAAAAATAAGAAAAGCCGGGCATATTGTGATGACCAATCCAGATATGCTGCATTCGGGTATTTTACCGCATCATACGAAATGGGTTTCGCTTTTTGAAAACTTAAAGTACATTGTTATTGATGAATTACATACGTACAAAGGCGTTTTCGGTTCACATGTTGCACACGTTATAAGAAGGCTTTTGCGTATTTGCGAATTTTATGGAAGTAAGCCGATTTTTATTTGTACAAGTGCGACAATAAAAAACCCGAAAGAGCTTGCAGAAAGTTTGACTAATAGTGAGCATGAACTTATAGAGAAATCAGGAGCACCTGTAGGAAAGAAAACTTTTATTTTTTATAATCCACCAATCGTACACCCGACATTTGGAGTTAGACGTAGCGCGGTGTTGGAGGTACGTGACATTTCCAAGCGTTTGTTTGAAGCAGGTATTCAAACGATTATATTCGCCAAATCAAGAGTTCGTGTTGAAATGCTTGTAACCTATTTAAAATCGCTAACATCGAAAAAAATAATGGACGAGTCCATTCAAGGATACCGTGGGGGCTATTTACCGAGTGAGCGACGTGAAATAGAAAAAGGTTTGCGATCCGGTTCGATTCAAATGGTTGTCAGCACTAATGCACTTGAGCTTGGTGTAGATATAGGTCAATTGCAAGCTTGCATAATGACAGGATACCCGGGCAACATTGCCAGTGCATGGCAGCAAGCAGGACGTGCAGGGAGACGTCAAGATGAGGCCCTTATTGTCTATGTCGCCCAATCTACAGCATTGGATCAATATGTCGTACAAAATCCTAGCTATTTACTCGGGAGTTCCCCTGAAGAAGCGCGTATTAATCCGGAGAACATTCTAATTTTGATGGAGCATTTGAAATGTGCTGCATTTGAACTTCCTTTTACAATGGATGATAGTTATGGAGAATTTGAAATACAGGAACTACTTGCCTATTTAGAAGACGAAGGTGTGCTCGTGCGTACAAGTACGAAATGGCATTGGATGAGTGACCGCTTTCCTGCCCATGAAATATCATTACGCTCAGCGGCACAGGAAAATGTCGTTATCATTGATATTTCTACACCTGCAAATACAAAGGTCATCGGAGAAATGGATACGTATAGTGCAATGACACTTTTGCACGAAGAAGCGATTTATATACATCAAGGGATTCAGTTCCAAGTCGAAAAATTGGATTGGGAAGAGAAAAAAGCATTTGTGCGTGAAGTGGATGTCGATTACTTTACCGATGCTAATTTAGCTGTGGAGTTAAAAGTATTAAGTGAAGATAAATCGGCACCTTTTAAAAACGCTACTGTAAGCTTTGGTGATGTCAGCATTTTAGCGATTCCAACCATCTTCAAAAAAATTCGATTTAATACACATGATAATATCGGCTCAGGTCCGATATCGATTCCACCAATGGAAATGCATACAAATGCAACATGGATGAGCTTTGAATTGCCTTATAATTGGACTGAGGAGCAGTTAACGGATGCTCTAACAGGCGCTGCCTATGCGATGGGGAGTTTTATCCCGCTCTTCATTCATTGTGACCGATCAGATGTATCGGTTGTCCCTCAAGTAAAGGCAGTACACAATGAAAAGCCGACTTTGTTTATTTATGATAGCTATCCAGGGGGTATCGGTTTAAGTGAACGTGTTTATGATATATTGCTTTCCTTACTTGAACGAACTGCTCAACATGTGACGAACTGTCCATGTCAGCAAGGTTGTCCATCGTGTATCGGAGCACAAGATAGTCTAGGAGAAAGCAAAAAACAAGTTTTAAAAGTTTTGGATATTTTAATAAGTGAAATGATGTGATGACATGTCGTATGAAAATAAGCTCCTACAAATGAAAAAGCTGCTTAGTAAAAATACAGGACAAAAACAAGAAAAGCCTACCTTCATAAAACCGGACCCACCATTTTATAGTGAACAATGGCAGCAGGCCGGACTTCAGTTGGTTGAAAATGAATTTGGTATGTTGTTTAAAAGAGAAGTACACTATCCCCTTGATTATAAGCACGGGGATTATAGACTTGGCGAACTTTTTAAAGCACTAAAACGGTGGAAATATGAAGCTGATGATCATCCTTTTGCGATTGATGAGCAGGAGACGATCGTGTTTTTCGATACGGAAACGACTGGTCTTAAAGGGGCTGGGACGCATATCTTTTTATTAGGTTTTCTACAATTTGATGAAGAGGAGGAACAATTTACTCTTACTCAATACGTATTGTCTGACCCATCAAACGAAGTAGCTTTTCTATTTGAATCAAAATTATGGCAGAAAAATATGACGGTTGTATCCTATAATGGGAAAAGTTTTGATTGGCCACAGTTACAAGTACGCTGGACGTTAAATAAACAGCATTTGCCACCGTTAAAAATGCAGCGTCAGATTGACCTATTGCATAGTACGAAGCGACTTTGGAAAGATGACTTAGCGCGAATGAAGCTCACACAAGTAGAGCAGGATAAGCTTGGATTTTACCGCAAAGGAGATATTCCTGGTCATTTAGCGCCGATCATTTATTTTGATGCGATAAAAAGCGGCAATGCCGAAACATTAATGAAAGTTCTGTTGCATAATGAATGGGATTTACTTTCTCTTATTACTTTGTACATTCATTCTACTAATTTGTTGTTTGATGCGATTTCGACCGAATCTGCTACTACGTATACGAACATCGGAAAGTGGTTTGGCGACTTAAAAAAACGACAAACAAGTGCGGAAATATTGCAGGCAGTAACAAAACACTTCAATACCGAAGAAACAGGCTATGCCCATTATTATTTAGCTTATGAATTAAAACGAGTTGGGGAAATTAATTTAGCAATTGAATCTTTCCACTCGGCATTGCCGACAATTCCCCGTGAAAAAAAGCTGCAGGCATATGAGCAGTTGGCAATTTTGTATGAACATCAGCTAAAAGATTATGAACAAGCAATGCTATTTTCGGAAAAAGGGCTTGAATTGTTACAGCAAATTTCATTCCGAAAAGAAACACAGCTCTTAAACAAACAGAGAAATTGGCAAAAAAGACTCGGCCGATTAGACAATAAAATGAACAAAAATAATTTGAACAAAAGCTGAAAAATTTTCATTTTGTTTAACACATGTATTCGTAAGAAGCGTCTGACCTATGCTATAATAAGTTAAAGAAGTTGCGTGACGGAAGGACGATGAATTAAATGGATATTAAATTAACAGCTGACTATATATTAGAAAAAGAATTCAAAAAAAGCATGAAAGGCTATAATGTTGACGAGGTAGATCAATTTTTAGATTTGATTCGTGAAGATTATGATTCATTTACAGCTAAAATCGCTTCATTAACAGAGGAAAATGAGCGTTTGAAGCAGGAGTTAACTAACTCTACACGTAAATCATCGGTTGTTGCACCACCGCCTACTGCGAATAGTACAAATTTCGATATTTTAAAACGCCTTTCTAATTTGGAAAAGCATGTTTTTGGAAGCAAACTATACGAATAGTTAAACTATTTATAGCGATATTGTAATTTTTAAAAGTATCAAGTATAATTTATGAATACATCAATATTCGAGTAATCGCTGCGATTTCGTATCGTAGAGGAAAGTCCATGCTCACACGGTGCTGAGATGCCCGTAGTGTTCGTGCTTACTGAAAAAATAAGGTAAGGCAAGAGAGCTTCTCTTGACGGCGGAAGGAACTCCTAAGTCTTTTAGATATGGACGAAACTTCCTGAAAGTGCCACAGTGACGGAGCTTATAGTGAAAGCTATAAGGTGGAACGAGGTAAACCCCATGAGTGAGAAACCCAAATTATGGTAGGGGCACTCTCCAGAAGGAATTGAACGGATGGAGGGACGGTTATTTTGGCCGTAGATAGATGATTACTACCTAGTCGTACGAGGCGAAAGCTGTTTGAGTACTTAGGAACAAAACATGGCTTATTGATTATTGATGCTTTTCTTAAACATGTAATAAGGCTCTCCATTTCTTTTGGAGAGCCTTTCTTAGTAGATAAAATCAGTAAAATTGGCAAAATGAAGATTCAACACCAAAAGTTAGAAGTTAATACTTCAAACTTAGTACATACATTAAATTCTATACAGGATAAATGAATTATTGTTCTATAAGGAAATAAGGGTGAGTTGTATTGAACGAATCAAATAAACCAAATGTACAAGAGCTATTCTTGTCTCATTTTTCAAAAGAATTAATCGAAAAGGTTTTTGAAAATATTGCTGAAGGTATTATGATTACAGATAAATATAAAAAGATTTTATCAATTAATGCTGCGTTCGAATTTGTAACAGGCTATAAATTAGAAGAAGTACAAGGGGAAAAACCTTCTATTTTACAATCCGGCGTACATGATAGAATTTTTTATATCGATATGTGGAATCAGCTTGAGAGAGATGGCATTTGGCAAGGTGAAATTTGGAACAGACGCAAAACGGGTGAATTATACCCTGAATGGCTGACAATAATAGAGATAAAAGATAAATTCGGTGAAGTTACAAATTACTGCGGTATTTTTACGGATTTATCGGAGCGGAAAATCGTTGAAGATGAGCTTGAAAAAAGAGCATTGCATGATTCATTGACAGAGGTATGTAATCGTTTTGCCTTTATCGAACGAATGAAAGTTCTGTTGGAAATGTCAGCAAAAAAAGTACAACCGATTCAGCATGCAGTACTTTTTATGGATTTGGATCGCTTCAAGCAAGTTAATGACACACTTGGACATGCTATAGGAGATCAGCTGTTAGTAGAAGTATCGAAGCGTGTAAATAGCTTGCTTAAAAACAAAGATATTTTAGCTCGTTTTGGCGGCGATGAGTTTGTCATTACATTGGCCAACATTCAACATCCGAGAGAAGCGGCGAAATTTGCTGAACAGGTAATACGGGCTTTTGAAATACCGATTAAAATTCACGATCAGGATATCTATGTCTCAACAAGTATGGGAATTAGTATCTATCCTGAGGATGGTGAGACAACTGAACAACTTTTAAATCGTGCTGATCGTGCGATGTCTTACTCAAAAGAAAATGGACGAAATTGTTTCTCCTTTTACTTTGAAGAATTACAAACCGATTCAAATCGATTATTGTTGTTGGATAGTGAATTACGTAAAGCGATTGAGAATCGGGAATTTACACTAGCCTATCAACCGAAGATCAATACCGTAACAAATGATATTGTCGGAATAGAAGCGCTAGTGCGCTGGAACAGTGAAAAGCTCGGCTTCGTTTCACCTGCAGAATTTATTGAACATGCCGAGGAGTCAGGCTTAATCATTCCTTTAAGTGAAATTATTTTTGACCTGGCATGTGAAGGGAATCAAAAATTAGTTGCGGCAGGGTATCCTAGAATTCCTATTGCAATTAATGTATCGAGCATCCATTTCCAGCAGCAGAGCTTTTTAGAGTCGGTACAGACAATTTTAGAAAGAAATAATACATCTGCTCAATGCTTCGAAATCGAAGTGACTGAGCGAACAGTTATGAATAGTGCACAGGAGACGGTTAGTAAATTAGTCAAGCTGAAACAATTAGGGTTTAAGCTATCAATTGACGATTTTGGGACAGGCTATTCTTCATTAAGTTATTTAGTGCGTTTCCCGTTAGATGTTTTAAAAATCGATCGCAGCTTCATTCAGCATATTTGCTCACTAGATGACAAACAAGCTATTGTCGATGCAATTATTCAAATGGCACACCGCCTGCAAATGAAAGTTGTTGCAGAAGGGGTTGAAACGAGCCAACAGGTTGAGTTATTAAAGTCGATGGGCTGTGATTTTATTCAAGGGTATTACTACAGCAGACCATTGCCAATGGAAGAATTAATTGACTTCATTCATTTTTGGGAAGTCGAGCATCAAGGAAGGATTTAAAAGCATGACAAAATTTAAATTAGTAGCAACAGCAGCGATGGGCTTAGAAGCAATCGTCGCAGAAGAAGTACGTGAATTAGGATATGAAACACAAGTAGAGAACGGAAAAGTGTATTTTGAAGGAGACGAGATGGCGATTGCACGCACGAATTTATGGTTGCGTGTAGCAGATCGTGTGAAAATCGTCGTTGCACAATTTCCTGCCAGAACATTCGACCAATTATTTGAAGGGGTAAAATCGGTTCAGTGGGAAAAATATTTACCAGTGGATGCAAGTTTCCCAGTTTCAGGTAAGTCAGTAAAGTCGACGTTGTTTAGTGTACCTGACTGTCAGGCCATTACGAAAAAAGCAATTGTAGAACGTCTAAAATTAGCCTACAAGCGATTAGGATTTTTAGATGAATCGGGACCAACATTCAAAATTGAAATATCGATTTTAAAAGATGTGGCAACATTAACAATAGATACATCTGGTGTCGGTTTGCATAAACGTGGATACAGAACGACGCAAGGGGAAGCGCCTTTAAAAGAGACGCTTGCAGCAGCATTGGTGAAAATTTCGAAATGGTCGCCAAGTCGTCCGTTTGTAGACCCATTCTGTGGTTCAGGAACAATTGCTCTGGAAGCAGCAATGATTGGTCAAAATATTGCACCAGGCTATAATAGAGAATTTATTTCGGAGTCTTGGCCATGGATGAAACAGGATATTTGGGATAAGGCCCGTGATGAGGCGGATAATTTAGCGAATTATGATCAGGAACTTAATATTATCGGTACGGATATCGATCATAAAATGGTAGCGATTGCTCAGGAAAACGCTCTTGAAGCAGGCTTTGGCGATTTGTTGACTTTCAAACAAATGCAGGCAACGGATTTTACTACGAGGCTAACGGATGGGGTTATCGTAACGAATCCACCTTATGGAGAACGTATTGGTGAAGTGGAAGAAATCGAGAAAATGCTCCGCCAATTTGGTCAAGTAATGCAAAATTATCCAACATGGTCAGTTTATATGCTGTCATCAATGGAAGAATTTGAAGTGCATTACGGTAAAAAGGCAACGAAAAAGCGTAAGTTGTTTAACGGATTTATTCGTACAGATCTGTATCAATATTGGGGTCAAAAATCTAAACGTGAAAATTAATATGAAAACTACATTGGTGCCTAAACTAATGTAGTTTTTTGTTGCATATTAGTATTTTTTTTATGTATTTAGATGTATAATGATGAGTAAAGTTTTTTTTGTTGACTATAATTATAAAGAGTGTTTTTGCGGAAGGAATGGGTGATCATTCCTTCCGCTTCATATTGAGGGGGAACATCCATTTGAGAAAATCTTTACCTTTTGAACTATCAAGAGAAAAAACTTTCTTTGATTCGTTAGGTGATTGGCTCGGTGACGTATTATATGATGAGCTACCAGAACGAGGCTTTGAATGCCGTGACGAACAAATATTTATGGCTTACCAAATAGAACAAGCATTAAAAGAAAAGAACGTATTATTTGCTGAAGCAGGTGTAGGGACAGGGAAGACAATTGCCTATTTATTACCTGCTGTCTCATACGCACGCTATACAGGGAAACCAGCTTTAATCGCCTGTGCAGATGAAACATTAATCGATCAGCTAGTAAAAGAAGGCGGCGATATTCATAAACTTCGCGATGTTTTGGAGCTTGAAATTGATGTCCGTCTTGCAAAATCACGCGATCAGTATTTATGTTTAAAGCGTTTTGAAGAAGCGGAAAAAAATGAAACAGAAGACTGGATTGATGATATCGCTTTTTCAATTCCGGATGGTGTGTATGCACAAGGAAGTATGATTGCAGTACAGCCTTATGGAGAGCGTTCGGATTACCCGTTAGTGACGGACGAAGATTGGCAAAAAGTGAATTACAATTCTATTATGCAATGTGCTGTTTGTGATTTACGCAATCGTTGCGGTCAAACATTGCACCGTGCCCATTACCGTAAATCGACAGACCTAATTATTTGTTCCCAAGATTTTTTAATGGAACATTTAGCGACGAAGGAGTCCCGTGAACGTGAAGGGCAACTTCCTTTATTACCGGAAGTGTCGATGATGGTACTTGATGAAGGACATTTACTGGAATATGCTGCTCAAAAAGCATTAACATATAAAGTTCAAGCTTATACAATTGTAGAATTACTAGAGCGCTTAATGGTAGATGGTGTGCGTGAGCGTACATTATATGCGATGGAGCATTTACAGGACCATCACGAGCTGTTTTTTGACCAATTGCGTGAGGATGTAATTAAGTCAGAGGAAGACAGAAAACGGATAGTTAAATCAGAGCGCCTAATTCAATTTGGTGAGCGTGTTATAGCAGATGTTGACCAACTGCTTGAAGAGTTAGTATTTGAATCAGAGCTTTACATGATTCCAGAATATGAGCTCAACATGGCTGAAGAATTTTTAGAGCATTATGTAGCAGCGATTCGCATTTTTGTTGCACAGGGTGATGCGGTTGATTGGCTGGAGGATACTGATGGGGAAGAAACGTTAGTAATTATGCCACGCCTTATTACAGATGTTCTATCTGAAACATTATTCTCGAAAAAAATGCCGATTGTATTCTCGTCTGCAACGTTATCAGTGAAAAAGGATTTCAGCTATATTGCAGCGAGTTTAGGAATCGAAAAATATCAGAGCTTTAGTGTACCTTCACCGTTTGATTATGAAGAAGTCATGAAAATTTACTTGCATGAACTTTCTCAAACTGACAAAGTTGCAAAAGTAGAACAGCTTCTTAAAGATGAAAAGCAAACACTAATCCTGTTTAAATCAAAGCAGGCGATGAATCAGTTTAAAGCTAATGTCGGTTTAATGACGCGACTGAATATTGCATTCGAAGGCGACCGTGAGCTATCTGCAATTGTACGTGAATTCCAGAACGGTGAAATTCAGGCATTATGTTCGTATCATTTATGGGAAGGTTTGGATTTACCGGAAGAAGCGTTGACACGCGTTATTATTTTCGATTTACCATTCCCGCCGCATGATCCGTTATTTGATGCGAAACGCTCATTTGCACAAAATGCATTTGAAGAAGTTGAGTTGCCATTCATGCAGCTTCGTCTTCAACAAGGAATGGGCCGTTTAATTCGTACTTCGAATGACCATGGTGATATTCATATTTTATTAAACGATGAAGAAGTTAAAGTGAAATCAGACTTTGTAGACATTTTGGCAGTAGAGCCACAATAATATTTTTAACCCGTTCGAGCATTCGAGCGGGTTTTTTGTATGTGTATTTTCTGGATAGAAATAGACGGAGAAATTCCCCTTATTTTAATTTTAGATTGAAAAACAGCCCAAATAGAGGTAGAAATTCCGCTTATTAAGCTTAAATGTACGTAAAATGATCAAATTTTCATTACATAAACGGAAAATCTCCCCTTATTCTCCTTAAAAGTAGGAGTGATTTTTAAATAAGGGTAAATTTTCCGCTTATTTTTAATTTGAATAACTCCACTTTTCTGGAGCTGTAATAAATTTCAATTTTGTTAAAATAAAGTGAGTCAAAAACAATATCCGTCCGTCTATATGAATAAGGAGGTGGGAAGTAAATTGCCGATTGAACGTATGTACGTCAAATATAGTGATAGCATTTATCATTTTATTTATTTTTTAGTTGGTGATGATGAGCTGGCTAAGGATTTGACACAGGAAACCTTTTTGAAAGCGATTAATAGCCGATCTAAATTCCGTGGTCAATCTAGCGAAAAAACTTGGCTCTCAAAAATTGCGCGCAATCTTGTTTACGACCATTTTCGCCGTAAAAGATTATTGAAATTTATCCCGTTTCTACATGAGCATGAACAAATCGACTATACATATTCCCCAGAACATTGGCTTCAAGCAAAAAATGAGCATTATGAGCTTTATGAAGCATTAGGAAAGCTCCCTCACCATTACCGTGAAGCAATTGTATTACGTAAAATTGAACAATTTTCAATTATAGAAAGTGCTCAAATATTAGGATGGACAGAGGCAAAAGTAAAAAATGCCACAGAGCGCGGGATGAAAAAAATGACTGAGCTGCTAGGAGGGGAGCGAGATGCTTGATTCAAAATTAAGATCATTACAGAGAAAAAGCCTTGATGAAGAAACTAAGAATAGCCAACTTCTAAAATTAAATAAGCGAAATAAAGATTACATGAAAAAGCAAAAGTTTACGTATAGTGTAACACTCGTGCTCTTTGGATTATTACTATTTGTATTTTCCCAAATAATTATAGAGTTTCCTAAATCTATACAGCCGCAACAATCAACAAATTTCGAGCTTGGGGAAGTAACGAAAGCCTACTACCTTTACAGTAAACGTGCTGATCGAATGTACAACTTAACTTCACCCTTTTATACTGATAAATTATCTACCACTGATCCCGCTATATTAAATGAATTTGAGCTGTTATTTAAAAATAGTGAATGGTCATCTTTTAGTGGGGAATTAACAAACTATACAGATTCAACAAATTATTTATTTCAATTAGAAAATGGGGGGAGTGTATATTTAAAGGAGATTAATGACGATGGGAACTCATTTTTTGTTAATCCGAATACCATGATGCAAATTAAATTACCAGAACAAAGCCATGAACAATTTCATACCTACTGGTTGCATATATATATTGGAAAAAATGATTTTCCGCCTTGGAAAATTGGGTTACTGACAATTTTATTATTATTATTTGTTTATGCAGCGATTAAATCAAAAAGGAGAGGAGTAAAGGAAAAAACCTCACCGATTATTAATTTAACTTGTTTAGTACTTACATTTATTAGTATCCACCAAATGAATGAATGGATTGGTGTAAATCATTTGCTGATGTTGTTATTAATATTTACTTTTTTTATTTCAGCTACTATTTATTTACACATTTTAATAAAAAAACAACAACCAAATTGGAAACATGATATACAAAGAATTTTTATGATAAACGTGATTCTGTTTGTATTGTTTATCTAAAAAACCTATCCACTCTTTTCAGTGGATAGGTCTATTATTCTTCCTCTTCTTCATCATCAATTGTGTAGAGGATTATAATGTCTCCTATACCTTCTATTGTTGCAGGTATTGTGAATGCTTGCTGGAACCCATATAATTTCGTATGACCTACCATCACTGTAGGAGGAGTAATATCAAGTTCCAATTCATATTGTCCTGCATATGTACATAAATTACCAGCAATCATATTTCCTAGCTCACCCGTAAATGACTCCAGCATCGGACCTTCCAAAGGCATGCCAAACATCGCTGAGCCAATCGAACCGAAAATTTCAGGCGAACCATCTATAATAACACGACCTTTTAAATCACCGACTAATCCTATAAGTACACCCATTTCTTTTTGTTCGTAAGGTTCTGTTGCAATCGAAGGAGATTTTACATCTATATTCACAGGTATAATGGATTTTAATGAATGGATTGTACCATTCAAGATAGTTTGAATATGCTTAGAAGTACTCAAATGATTTCCCCCTTACCATGACTTTTAATACATATTAACATGTTACTTTAGTATATGTATACAGGAAATCCAAAAGAAAGGGCATTGACGCTAAAATTGAAACGATTTATAATGAAATTGATAATTGTTATCAATAGTTAAGGCGGTGTGTAAAATGTTGTATGCGTTAGTTGGAGCAACAGTAATTGTTTATTTATCGATTGGAAACTTTGTTTTAAAAAATGTCGCAAAATAATGCACAAAATCTTTACTTAAAATAAAATTTATTCAGCGCAATGTCATCTTGACAAAGCGCTTTTTTCATTGTTATTATAGAAATTTGTTGGAAAATATTACATATTATTAAGTGTCATTACTATTTAAAGGTGAGATTATGATGATCAATATTGCAGAGAGAAATAATGTGACAATATTAGGGAAAGGGGAGCAAGTATTATTATTTGGCCATGGGTTCGGATGCGATCAATCGTTATGGCATTCTTTAACGACTTATTTGAAAGATGCATATAAAATTATTTTATTTGATTATGTTGGTGCAGGGAAATCGGACATTTTAGCGTACGATTCTATAAAATACAATAGTTTAGATGGGTACGCGCAAGATGTAATCGATGTTATAGAAGCTTTTGATCTGAAAAATATTATTTTTATTGGGCATTCCATAAGTTCTATGATTGGTATGCTCGCAGCAATAAAAAAGCCACAGTATTTTTCAAAATTAATTATGATTGGCCCATCCCCATGCTATTTAAATGATGGAAGTTATACAGGTGGCTTTAGCCGTAGTGAAATTGAAGAGCTGCTAGAGACGATGGAAATGAATTTTGAAGGCTGGGCAAGTTATATGGCCCCGATGGCAATGGACCAGTCCAAAGATTCATATTTGACTAAAACGCTTGAAAGAACTTTCGTTTCGACGAACCCTAGTATTGCTCGCCAATTTGCCGAAGTAACTTTCTTTAGTGATTATCGTCATCAATTAGGTGAACTGCAAATACCTACTTTATTATTGCAATGCGCAAATGATAGCATTGTCCCGATTGAAGTAGGGGACTATTTAAATGAGCATATAACGGACAGTGAATTAGTAATCTTAAATACGAGAGGTCATTATCCGCATTTAAGTGATCCAAATTTAACTGCAGAAATCATTTTACAGTATTTAAAGCGAGGATAGGAGCGAAATGATAAATGGATAGTCGATTATTTCAATTACCTTGTGGATATATGGAAACGGATTTACAATATGTGATTACGGATATAAATGAAACACTTTTAAACTGGACGAATTATAAACGTGAGGACTTAATCGGAAAGCATATAGAAAAATTATTTTCTGCAAGCAGTAAATTAATTTTTCATTCCTATCTTTATCCGAATATGTCGATCTATCATTTTGTAGATGAACTGTTTATTCATGTACAAAGTTCAGAAGGTCACACTATTCCATGCTTAGTTAATGCAAAAGAGATTCAGTTGGATGATGCAGCATTAGTATCTATCGTTTTTATGCCAATGAAAAAAAGGATTGACCATGAGCGTGAAGTTCGCCAAGCTAAATTAATGCTGGAAGAGGCTTATAAGGAAAAAACAATTGCTTATGAGCATCTTCATCGGATTAATAAGGAAATTGAAAATAAACAAGAACAATTACTTAGTATGAATGAGGAACTTACGAAAATTTCCAATACGGATAATTTAACGGGGATTGCGAATCGCCGCTTTTTCCAACAGCAGCTTACAGATTATGTGGAGAAATATCGCCAAAATAGTGTGCCGTTCTCTCTACTTGTAATGGATATTGACCATTTTAAGCAAGTCAATGATAAGCATGGCCATGCAATTGGGGATCTAGTATTGGCTCAATTGGGGTTGATTTTAAATACTGTGGCACGTGAAAATGATACAGTTGCAAGATTTGGCGGGGAAGAGTTTGTATTATTATTAGGTGAAACTGCTGAAGAAGAAGCATTTCAACTTGCCCAAAATCTAAATAAAAGGCTGGAGCAAACGATTTGGCCGACAATAGGAATGCTGACGGTAAGTATAGGCTGTGCTACTTTTCAAGAAGACGATACCGAAATATCCATCTTTGAACATGCAGACGAGGCACTTTATGAAGCCAAGCGTAAAGGGCGTAATTGTACTATACAATATGAAACGTGGAAGGATTTATAAAGACTGTGATTTATGGGTAACGGCTTCAGTTGATAGAGAGAAAAAGATAATGTAAATGACACTCTAATTAGCATTAATATACCGGATTTTATTCAATAACACCATTTGTGCAGCTTTACTCAAAATTCTCCCAACCTGTTGCTATAACTGACTTTTAATAAAAGTGCATAAAACAGCGTATAAACAATTCCCCAACGAAAAAGGCACAATCGCTTCTAAATCAACGGTTGTGCCTTCTGGATGTGTTCCTATGCTTTTATTTGGAAAGATTATCACTCGTTTTTTTTAGATAATTTACTCCATAATTTCTTTATACTTAACAAGATAACAGAAAATATACTTGTTTTTAATAAAAAAATAAAAGCTGTTATCAAAATGATTGGCAACATATCTTTAAATGAGAACTTTTCTAATTCGGAGAAATCAAAGTCCTTTAAAGAAAAAAACAACATAATTAATGCAGCGATTAATACGACCCATTTTTTTTGAAGTGGATTTGTATTATTCAAGTAAAATAATCCCCCTAGTTAATTTATATTATATAGTTTTTTACTAAGTCACTTTATTATATCAATATAATGACCGGAGAATAGATAGATAATATTAACTATATTCTAACTTTCTTAATGACCTTATTCCATAACCTCTCATATTTCCTAAATTTATTGAATCAACCCTTGCTTGGATCAACTCTTAAAGAGCCTGTTTTCGGCCAACTTCATTTGTAGAAATTATACAATATAATAACCGACAAATTGGGAAAGAATAATTAATTGAAAAGGATAGTTTATGCATAGAGAGGTGAGCAGCTAGTTTTCACGATTAGCTTCAATGAAAAAATTACAGGGAATTTATGAGTATGCTGCACAGATGACGGCTAAAGGGAAGGTTGCGACATATATCCCGGCTCTTGCTACGGCCGATCCGAATGCTTTTGCTGTTAGTTTAGTATCAATGGAAGATAAGATCGTTTTTGGGGAATGTACTCAACTTTTTACACTTCAAAGTGTAGTAAAGGTATTTAGTTTTATGGTGGCAATGAACCACCACGGGATCAAGGAAATTATGCGTTATGTTGATGTGGAACCTACAGGGGATTCCTTTGATTCTATCGTCCGTTTAGAAAGTCACAATAATAAGCCATTTAACCCGATGATTAATGCAGGTGCAATTACAGTAGCCTCTTTATTACCAGGGGAAACAATGCACGAAAAGGTGAAATCAGTAACATTATTTTTAGAGAAAATAATCGGGAAGAAAGTACACATCGACAACGAAGTATATTTATCAGAATATCATGCAGCCGATTACAACCGTGCGATTGCCTATATTTTGCAGGCAAATGGCTTTTTAAAATCAGACGTAGAGGAAGCATTGCAAGTATATTTACAGCTCTGCTCCATATCGGTCAATGTAGAGGATTTAGCGGTAATGGCTCTTTATTTTGCGACCAATGGTAAAAATAGTGCCGCTACTTGTAGTAAAGAAGTGATTCATATTGCTAAAGCATTAATGTTCACATGCGGAATGTACAATGCATCAGGGAAGTTCGCAGCATTCATTGGGTTACCTGCAAAAAGCGGCGTGTCCGGAGCGATAATCGCAGTTGTGAAAAATGGGACAATTGAGCACTTACAAGGTCCAATTGGAATAGGGATATATGGTCCTGCAATCGATCAAGTTGGGAATAGCGTTGCTGGCATTGCCTTTTTAACACAGTTATCAAAGGAATTCGACTTGTTTTGCTTATAAAGAAAAGGAACAGTCTTACATAATGAATGAGAGACTGTTCCTTATTGTTTGCAAAGGCTTCAATTATTTTTTAAAATGATTTTTCATTTGATAACAGTATTCAAAGGCTGACCAATTAATTCATACTTTACTTGTAAATAGGCATAATTGATCTCTTTATATTGTTGTGGAGATTGATTGATTAGTTGCTCCGTATATTTTTTAATACTTTCTGTAGCTTCATGCAGATTATTGAATAAAATAAATTCTTTTAGTTGGTTAATATAAAATTCGGTTGTCTTTTGAAAACAGGCAGCTGAAATTTCCTTGTAATCATTAGGTGATTGCGCTAACAATTGTTGTGTAGTGTTTTTAATGGTATTTGCATCTGCCTCTATTTGATATGTTGACATTACTTCATTCATCATTTGCTTATATTGAAGTACTTTGTTCAATTGCATATTATATTCCTCCTATAGTCCAAAAAAATAGCAACATAGTAATTTGAAGTTGTTGCTAAATGGTCGCTTCATAAAGAGACAAGGAATACAAGAGAAGTTTTCTTTTTCGCAATGAAAACCTTTGTATAATTGTCGCACTATGAGCATGAAGAATATTCACTTTCATACTCTAAACCTCCTATCCGCGTAGGTTACTGGTTTGTACTTGAAAAGGCAGGTCTCCTGGCTTATCATCAACGCTCCTCACACCTTCCCATTTTCGGCAATAGTGGTTTATTGTGAGTTGCTCCGAATCACAGTTGCGGGACAGCGACGGATTCTCACCGTTCTTCCCTTTTAATTAAATGTTAAATTTAAACCCTTTCCAGTAAAATTTAGTTATTCTTAGATAGCTATTTGTAAACAATTAGGGGAGAGTCATACAAATAGCTATCCTACAATGACTAAATATAAATTTTTCGTCTACCTGAATTTAAGTTAAGAAAAATAAGGGGAAGTTTTCCGCTTATATGTAGAAAGACCTCAGTTTTAGATGTAAATAAAGGGAGGTTTTCCGGTTATATATTAAAAAAGCGACTTGTTTCTCTGTTTTGGAGTGCGATAAGCGGAATTCCTCCTCTTATTTTGGCTGATTTTTAGATTAATTTCCAAATAAGCGGAATTTCTCCGTTTATTGATTTTATAGCTTATCGTCTGACCTACTTTTAACAACAGTAAACCACTAATACTTAAGCGTTTAGTGATTTACTGTATTTTTGTAAAATTAGACAGATAATACTTGAGCGCGTAGTAGCTTAGCGGCTTCTACCATATTGGTTAATGAAGCAATCGTCTCGGACTCATGGCGTGTTTTTAAACCACAGTCAGGGTTAATCCAAAATTGATCTTTTGGGATAACAGCGAGACTTTCTTCTAATATAGAACTAATCTCTGAGATGCTTGGAACACGGGGGCTATGAATATCATAAACGCCTAAACCGATTCCAAGTTCATATGGATGTACTTTTAAAGAATCTATTAGCTCTCCATGGCTTCTGGAAGTTTCCAATGAGATTACATCTGCATCCAGAGCGCGGATAGGAGCTATAAAATCATTGAATTCGCAATAGCACATATGGGTATGAATTTGTGTATCTACCGCCACTTTTGATGTTGCCAGCTTAAACGAATCTACAGCCCATTGTAAATAATCATCCCAATTTTCCTTGCGTAAAGGTAGTCCTTCCCGAAGTGCCGGTTCATCAATTTGGATAATTTTAATTCCTGCATCTTCTAGTGCTTTAACTTCCTGCTGAATTGCCAAACCAAGCTGGTAGGCGACTTCTTTTCTTGGAATATCATCACGAACAAATGACCAGTTTAAAATAGTTATAGGACCAGTGAGCATGCCTTTTACATGTTTTGATGTAAGCTTCTGTGCCTCAACGACCTCTTTAACAGTCATTGGATGTGTCCAATCAACATCGCCATATATGATTGGTGGTTTAACACAGCGTGAACCGTATGAAACAACCCAAGCATTTTTCGTAAAGGCAAATCCAGTTAAATGTTCTCCAAAGTATTCCACCATATCTGTCCGTTCAAATTCACCATGTACTAGTACATCCAATCCGATTTCTTCTTGAATTTGAATCCAGCGTGCAGTTTCTTCCTTTACAAAGGCCGCGTATTGATCGTTAGTTATTTCCTTCTTCCGCCATGCCGCCCTTGTTTTCTTTACTAGCTGAGATTGAGGGAAGCTGCCGATTGTTGTAGTAGGGTAGTCAGGTAAGTTTAATGATTTCTTTTGCAGTACTTGGCGCTCTTTAAATGGAACAGTACGTGTGAAATCTGTATCCTTAATTCCTTTAACTAAATTGTTAACTTCCTCATTTTTTCGTATAGGATGTGTTGCCAAAGATTCAATCGCTTTAATACTTTCTGCGACGATGCCATCTTTAGCCCACGTGCCATGCTGAATATAATTTGTTAAATGCACAATTTCGCGGATTTTCTCGTCTGCAAAAGCAAGTGCATCGTATAATTCATCCGGTAGATTCTGTTCTGATTTTTTTGTAACAGGGACGTGCTGCAGGCCGCAGGAAGAACTAATCCATAAATCATTCACACCACTTAATTGTTTAACTGTACTTATTGTAGAAACAGCTTCAGCTAAGTTAACAGCCCAAATATCTCGACCATTAATTATGCCGATGCTTAACGTTTTATCCTTAGGAAAACCATGTTGTAGAAGCGATTTCATATTTTCTGTTTTACCATGTACGAAATCTAAGCCAATACCTGCAACAGGAAGATTACTTAAGCGCTCAAATGAAGTTAATGCTTCAAAATAAGTTTGTATCAGTATATTTGCCTGAGGTACAGCTTCAGCTAATTGCTTATATACCTCTTCGATTAATAAAATCTCTTCTTCTTCCAAATTTTTAGTGAAAGAAGGTTCCTCGATTTGAATCCAATCAGCACCTGCATCTACAAGTTGCTGGATTACTTGTGCATATAGCGGAATTAACTTTAAAAAGAAGGCTGCACGGCTTTTTTCGTCATATCCCTTTGCTAAATCAACGAAAGTATATGGACCGATAATTGTTGGCTTTCCGATAATACCTAGTTCATTTTTAGCTTCTTCAAATTGTTGGAGAATATAGTTATTTGTTAAGAATAACTCCTGATTTTCATATTCCGGAACAATGTAATGGTAGTTTGTATTAAACCATTTTGTCATTTCGCATGCTATTACTTCGTCAGTACCACGTGCCATTGCATAGTATGTAGTTAACGAAGAAGCATTTGGTAGCACATCATAGCGTTTAGGAATGATGTTAAACATCACCGCTAAATCCAGTACCCGATCGTATTTTGTGAAATCCCCGATAGTAATTAACTGTAGTCCTAAATCCTGTTGGCGTTTTAAACGATTCAGGCGAATGGTTTTTAGCTGTTCTTCGAATACATCTTCTTCTATCTCTTTTTTCCAAAATTTCTCTAAAGTTTGTTTCCATTCGCGGGTAGCCCCGATATAAGGGTAACCGATAACATTACTAATAATATTCATTTGATAAGCCTCCTTAATGTATTTACATAACCCAAATAAAAAAGCTGTTTCCAATGTGACTTGGAAACAGCTTAGGACTTATCTATGCATAGTAAAATAAACGTCTATAATTGACGCTTTATTCGCACAGAACACCACCTATTTCCACGTAGGTATCGGGTGTGTACTAGAAAAAGGCAGGTCTCCTGACTTAACATCAACGCGCCTCTTACCTTCCCGTTAAATTACAGTGGCTTTTTAAGAGTTGCTCCGAAATACAGTTGCGGGACAGTGTTGGATTCGCACCAAACTTCCCTTTTAAACGCACAACAAATGCGTACCTTTTCTTACACGTTATGTAATTGTACAAACTATAGCATAAAAGGAACCATAATTGTATACCTCGGTCGCTAAAAATATAGAATTTTCAGTAAAAATGGTAAAAAGAAAGACGTAAGACAGCTTTTTAACAACTTTTAAAGTTATATATAGGATGGATAGGGCGTATATTCAATAAATTTTTAATGATAAACGAATTATAAATTTGTTTACAAAATAAAGGACATAGATTATAAATGTTTATAGAGGTGGTTGTTTTGGATATTCAAAATATTTCGATAGATACATTGGTAAATGGATATGAACTTCAAGAAGACCATTACGAATGCTTATTTTGCGGGGCAAGCTTTGGGCTTCATGAAGTCTTTCCACATGAGGGACGGTTATTTACAGCAGAAGGTATGATGAAGCTGCATATCAGACAAATACATAAATCGTCGTTTCATGCATTGCTGTCACTTGATAAAAAGGTAACAGGTTTATCGGATGTACAAATTGAAATGCTACAGTACTTTTTTGAAGGCAAGTCAGATCAGGAAATAGTCGAAAAAAGCAGTTTAACAAGTGTATCAACAGTTCGTCAGCATCGTTTCAAATTACGCGAGAAGGAAAAGCAGGCGAAAATTTTTATTGCATTAATGCAGCTCATGAAAAACCCGGAGCACTATACAATTCATAAGGGGGCGAAACAAGTGGACGAACGCTATAGTATTGAACAACAAGAACGCGAGAAAGTACTAACAACATATTTCAGAAATGGACTAGACGGTGGCATTGAAATAATTCCAAGTAAGGAAAAGAAAAAGCTTATCATTTTACAGCATATTTTAAAGCGTTTTGAAGAGGGGAAGCATTATCATGAAAAGGAAGTGAATGAAATTTTAAAAACGGTCAATGCAGATTTTGTATCGCTTCGTCGTCATTTAATCGAATATGGGTTTATGGAGCGCAATAATGACGGTTCGGAATATTGGCTGAAACAATAGGGGGTTTTAAATCGTGAATGTGGAATTAACTCGCTATCGGGTAAGACCCGGTAAATCCTTTAAAGTGGAGGAATGGCTAAAGTTTTTGAATGAACATATGGATGATGTACTTGTAACGTTGGAAGGTGAAAAAATGTATGTGGAAACAATATTTCATGAAATACTGAATGGCGAAGAATATTTATATTGGTATTCGGTTCGTGGAGAAGGCGGTGTGGATGTGGATGATTCCGATCACTGGATAGATAAAAGACATCTTGAGTATTGGGATGAATGCATTGATGAAAGTTTTGGTTCTGTAGATTTAAATACAAAAGTTGTGATGATTCCGGAAAAAGTCCGTGCTAGTATGGATCTTTAAGGAATCAGGTTGCTAAAAATGAATGTAGTGAACAAGATATAGTACATAAACCAATATCGGTATAACCAATTATTCCATCAACTCCTTAAAAAATTCGGTATGCAATACTTTTATAATTTTAGTAAGACCGTACCTCTCTTATGAAATGGTACGGTCCTTTTTTATAAGCGTGATTATAGCAGGATATTTATTTTGAGCAAGTATAGACTCGATAATTAAAAGTTTCCTGATATTTGGTGATAATGTCCAAATGTTTTCTCATGACGTCGTAAAGCGCGGGGTCAATTTCATTGGAGTAATGAAAATCGGGTTCGGATTCAATTGTAGTATGATGCTTTATTTGAATATTTTCAAAGCCAGTCTGTTTTAATAAATCTGCCCAGTCTGTTTCCAAGAGTAGGGAATCAAGACCATAAAACTGCATGATTTCTTGTTCTTGGGCATCGTCAAGTCGTTCGTTCAACGTTGGTTCTACAGCAATGAACCGTCCACCACTTTTCAATATGCGATAAATCTCACTCACTGCTTTTTGTTTATTAACAAATGAAAGGACGGATTCAGAAATAATAAAATTAAAATGATCATTTGGTAAAGGGATATCTTCAATAGAGCCTTCCAATATTTCTACTGGCAAATTATTAATCTTCATTCTATGTCTGGCCTTTGCAACCATTGTCGGATTAAAATCAAGCGCTGTCACTTTCGCTTGGAATGTTTGTGAAATGTAAGCTGCTGTTTGACCAGTACCACAGCCAGCATCTAAAACGTGATAACTACTATTAATATTTTCATTTTTTAATATTTCTTCTGTTAGATGAATTCCGCCAGGGTGTGCACCACCAATTCCAAGTTCTGCGAGAAGCTCTAAATAGGAATTTTTTATATGTTTCACCTACTTTAAATTTTGATGATGAAATAATTCACACGATTTGCCCGTTTCTAGAAGGGATAACACCTATTAAAACAAGCCGCGATGTGAACGAAATATTTCTTTGTATCATATGTCAGTAAAAAGTGATGGTTCTTTTCTGATGGGGAGGCGAAGAAAACGGTATTTATCTAATATTAAAACCAACTAAATTAATAAGTTAACAAATATTTAATCAAAATGCTTGAATTATAGTGGAAAACTATTATATTATATTCCTATAGATAAACTAGGTAATAAAATTTGGGGGAATAATTATGTTACAGATGGCATTAACGGGTATCCTTTGTGGTGCTCTTTTAGGTTTTGTGATGCAGCGTGGACGCTTTTGTTTAACAGGTGGCTTCCGCGATATGTACATCGCAAAAGATAATCGCATGTTTTATGCGTTACTTGTTGCGATTGCCATACAGGCAGTAGGTGTGTTTGCACTTATCGGCGCAGGTGCGTTTGAGTATACAGTAGGGCAGTTTCCATTGTGGGCAACAATAGGAGGCGCGTTTATTTTTGGTATAGGGATTATTTTTGCAGGTGGTTGTGCCACAGGTACTTGGTATCGCGCAGGGGAAGGTTTAATCGGGAGCTGGATCGCATTGGCGTTTTATATGTTAATGGCAGCAATCATGAAGTCTGGTCCATTGGCACAATTTACAGTGGATGCACGTACTCCGGTAGTCGGTACAGATTCAATTGCAGAAACATTCGGCATTAATGTTTGGTTTTTAGTCATTCCGTTTGTAGCCTTGGTGGCATTCGTTGTTTACCGTGAATTACGTAAACCTCGTGTGAAGATTCCAAGCTTAAAGCCAAAGAAAACAGGCTTAGCGCATATTTTATTTGAAAAACGCTGGAATCCATATGTGACTGCGGTTTTAATCGGTTTAATTGCGACATTAGCGTGGCCGTTAAGTGCGGCATCAGGACGTATTTTCGGTCTAGGTATTACAACACCTTCAGCAAACCTTCTCCAGTTTTTAGTAACAGGAGATTTAGATATTATTAACTGGGGTGTGTTCCTTGTATTAGGTATTTTCTTCGGCTCATATTTCGCAGCAAAAATGAGCGGTGAATTCCGTTTACGGACACCTGATACAAAAACAGTTGTACGAAGCTCTAGTGGCGGTATTTTAATGGGATTTGGTGCTAGTCTTGCAGGCGGCTGTTCGATTGGTAATGGTTTAGTTATGACTTCTATGATGACTTGGTCAGGCTGGACGGCTTTAACATTTATGATTCTGGGAACATGGACAGCATCTTACTTCGTATTTGTGCGTCCATCAAAACAACGTGCAGCAGCGCGTGCATAAGGAGAGATTTTATATGAAGAAAACATTAGAAGTATTAGGAATGGTTTGTCCATTCCCGTTAATTGAAGCAAAAGAAGCAATCAAAGACTTAAACACAGGTGATGAGCTGGAAGTACAATTTGACTGTACACAAGGTACAGAATCCATTCCACGTTGGGCAGCTGAAGACGGCCATGAAGTGACAAACTATGAGCAATTAGGCGAAGCATCTTGGACAATTACGATTAAGAAAAAATAATGAATTAACAGCATCTCGAATTTTGAGGTGCTGTTTTTTGTCGGGGTTTAAGGCGTTGGTATTTTATTAGAACAATTGAGAGAGTTATTAGAAAAACTTGAAGTGATATTAGCAGATTGAAACGTGATATTAGAACAAATTGCCCCCATATTAGCACATCTTAAAAGTATATTAGCAAATCGGAGTTTTATTAGAACAAATAAAATTATATTAGAAGATTTTAAAATATATTAGAAATTCTTATATCGACATCAATGCTACTTCCCTTGCTTCATAGAATTCAATAGCTTAATACATTGTAATCCGTCTGATTCTATTTTTGTAATATTACTTTTGAATTTGAACGGGAGTAGATTAATTACTGCTATAAAGTAAGATAGAATAATAAATGATCTATACCAATCTGCATACTGGACGTCACCAAATATCCACACTAAAGTTGCTGTGACTAAATTTAAAATAATACCACCTAAAAATATTACGATCTTTTTATACCACGCCAAGGAATCAATATTTTCCCATGAGCAATAACCACCGTTCCATCCCATGCTTCTTTTTACAACGAATTTTTTTATTCTAAATAAGTCTTTCCCGAATCCAAGTTGTACTTCTCTAACTTCCTTTCCAAACAAAACAACAAATAATGCATGCCCTAATTCATGAATGATAAATACTATTGGTATATAAAGTATATACATCAAAAAGTTAATTAATTGTTCTTGCATTCAATCCCTCTCCCCAAAGACGAATAAGACAAAAATGGTAAACTACCACTCTAATTAACTATAGTATAAACCTATTCTTTAATAGCAACTTCTACATATTCCAAAAAATTGGTATATTTCGATTGTCCATCAAAATATTGCTTCACTTCATAGATAGGACATAATACATCATCCATCTTTTTAGAATAAAGTACAGACTCATCTTGTACACTTATTGAATATTCATCTAAATGCATGGTATTTTCTCTTATAGAGTTAAAATCAAACCAGCGATATTGGCCGTCTTTGTGATTTTTAATTACTTCCCCTAAATAGGCACCGATGCGTGTTATCAAATTATCATGATGTTCTTTTAATAGCTGCTGGCCAAATTCTGTGTGGATTAATCGATCAGCGTATTCATTAACGCGACGAACGCTATCTATTGAAAAATCTAAATTAGCTTTCGTCAAATTATCCTTATCCCATGTCTCAGATGACACATCTTCAAATAACAATTTAGCACTATATTTTTTTTCATTTTTAATCAATTTCGGTTTGAAAAACATTTTGCTACCTCATTTTTTATAGTAATTTAATAAGTATTCAGTGATTGAAAGCAAAACTAATACGAAACACTAGTCTTTTTTAGATACAACGTTATTTTCTATCTCAATTAAAAAATCTAGTACAGCTGTTTTCATCTGTTCGATACCTGGTTGTTCTATCGGAAAATGGCCAGCTCCTTCTAAAATTACACATCTTTTTTTACATGTTAGTCGATTAAAGAAAGATTCACTTAAGTTAAATGGGGTCATTGGATCTACTTCGGGATGGATAAGTAATATAGGACAGACGTTAAAGGATTCAGGTTCAATAATTGTTTTCATATTTAAGAAGGTTCTTAGAAATCGTAATGGAATTTTTGTTCCTGCCGCTCGAGGATCATTCATAATTAGTCTTGTCAGTTCAAAGTTATTTGTAATTAACTTCATTCTCGAAACTTTCGAAACGGGAATCCGAAATGAATCCAATGCAAATGGAAGACTATCCATCGCAAATTTTCCTAAGCGGCTAATCAGCTTGTTTGGGGCAATTTGATCACGAACATTCTGATTACTTGTATCTACAAAGGTCGTAACAATCAAACCTTTAACGTGTTTGCTCATACTTGCCGCGTGATATGCAAGCATGCCTCCAATGCTGGCTCCTAATAGTACAATTTGTTTACCGTCTCGCTTATATTCCTGTTCCATGAAGTCCTTAATTATGTTTATCCAATCGCGGTAATCCATGGAACTCAATGACTCAGTGTAACTGTAACTTAGACCATAAGGGGGGAGGTCTGGGGATACCACATCGTATCCATTTAATTGTAGCATTCGTGCATATGGAGCCAATAGTCTACCGTTTCCGCCTGCGCCGTGAATTAAAATAACTTTAATTTTTGATCCCGAAACAGACATTCGGTCCAAATGGATTGAACAATCATTCCAATCCCACCATTCTTCAGTTGGCAGATTATTTTCATTTATTCTCAATTCTTCAGGGAAAAATCGTTGATACTCTTTCCAATAAATTTCTGTGTCATTGTATGCTAAATTTCTAGAGTTAAATTTCACACATTTCCCTCCAACTGTAGTGAAATAGCAATTTCCTTTTCCTCTAACTGAATTGAATAGAGCGTATCCTGTTCAATTGCAATGCATTGTTTGTGAGTTAGTCTATATTTATAAGGATGTTTTCAATTTCGCATGTCTTCCTACTAAAAGAACTATTATCGTTTTTTAATAGGGCCTTTACAGAATAGTCTTTAGCTTTTTCAAAAATAATTTCTTGGGAATTTTCTAACTGGACGATTAGTTGGTTTTCATTATCAATTGTTTTCTCAAAAACAGTTCTTAACATTTGATAGTCGGAAATAGTGAAGTCGCCTGAAATATGAATTTTTGCAATGCCAGATATGTTATTCTCTTTAGAATTAGGAACCATATACTTTTCAAACCCTTTTCGGATTTTTTCACTATCCATTTGTTGAAAACCAATTTGAAGAGGGATTTTTTCAAAGAAATTCAAAAAGCTATTTTGCCATGGCATTGTTTTTGAAAATAACTTAAAGAAAAATTCAATCTTAATTCTTTCAGGATTGGAAATGAAAATTCCTTCTTTTTGAAAGCGCTGAACATGAGCATCAATATTATTTACGTCAATCATCAGGCAAATTAATCCTCTATGTCCCGAATTATAGGCATGAACCCATTCAGGCTTCCATCCGCCACCATCGTTATTTTTAATAGTGATTAATTCAAAGTATTCATTTCCAGTCCAAATATTAGTTGCTTTAAAACCTTTAGTACCTTTACCCTTTTTTATATTATAGGGAAGGCCAGCTTTTTTAATTTGTTGAACTTCCTCACTTTCTTGCTGGTAATTTGCAGCTACATTTATTACGAGATGGTCAAGTTTCATAATGGATCACTCCTTAAAGTTTATATACTCAACGTTGAGTATGTGGTTATTTTTTTGTTCCTCTCTTAATAAGAGGAACGATTAAATTCTATTTATAACTATTTAATAAATCCTTCACAAAGTTAATTTGCTGTTCTAAAATATCCACCATGTTTTTAGCTACAATAGACATCATTGGTGAAAATCCGTTCGGTAAATGTTGTTCTTTTATTGATAAACCGCTTTCGACTAAAAGGAGTTCATTTTCAAGCATTTTTAAATGATGTTTTAATGCTTCTTTTGCTCTTTCTTCTTCTAATTGATCAATCATAGATAAACCAGCGTATAAAGAGAGAGGGTAGGGTACATTAGAAGAAATAATAGAGTTATAAACAAGCTCTTTTAAATGCGCTCTTCCTAAATCAGTAATTCGATAAATAGATTTTTGGCGATTACCGCTATGTTCGATATGATCTATTTCTATAAAATGATTTTGTTCCAATTTTTTTAAAGCATGGTAGATGGACCCAACTAGTACACCTGACCATCTTTCGGCTTCGTTCTCTTGTAGCATGATTTGTATATCATAGCCAGACATCGGTTGCATATTTAGTGCACCTAGTACAAGGAGTTGAGTCAATATAATACCTCCAGATAATACTCTATGTTGAGTATTTTACTTTTTATAAACATTGGAAGTCAATTATTTTTTTACATGTATTTACAATTCCTTCGAGTTAAAATTCATGACCATAAAATTAACAAGTGAATATGATGCTTGTTCAATTATTTGAAAATAGCGATTATTATGGGGGGACGTCTATAATTCGTCTAATAGCTTAAAAAATGCATTATTCGCGATAATTTTAAAAAATTCTAGCCGATTTTCTTGACTAACCATGGTACTATAGAAAGTATGAAGAATTTAAGGCAAAAATCTATCTGTTTCGACAAATTAAGAATGACAATTAAGCTCTAAAATTTAGAGTATTCAAAGCCTGGGTAATTACAAAAAAACGAGCATACATTAGCTTTTAGCTTTTAATAAGATAATTGATCAATGTGAATGAAGATAAGGGGTAAGAAATATGACGTTGTTTGACGATAAAATTCAACGATTGTTACAGCAATCGGCATTACAATACATAATCTACAAGGAGAATGAGGATTCAGAACGAATTGAAAAGCTTCATTTATTTGCACGCAAGCTTTTGCAGAAGGAATTTGTCATCGGTTTTGCCGGTCACTTTTCTGCCGGTAAATCAAGTATGATCAATGCACTTTCGGGGGAAAACATTTTGGCGACAAGTCCAATCCCGACGAGTGCAAACATTGTAAAAGTGCATAAATCGGATGAAGATTTTGCTATTCTTTATTTGCATAATGAAAAGCCGGTAAAGTTTGAAGCAGGCTATGATATTAAACAAGTGAAAGAACTAAGCAAAAACGGTGAATTAGTTTCACAAATTGAAATTGGGCATAGCACGTCAAGCTTACCTGAAGGGGTTACTGTTATGGATACTCCAGGTGTTGACTCGACTGATGATGCGCATGCAATGAGTACAGAATCGGCACTACATATAGCGGACATGGTGTTTTATACAATGGACTATAACCATGTACAATCAGAGCTGAATTTCCAATTTACAAAGCAGTTAATGAAATATAATCCAAATGTTTATTTAATCGTCAATCAAATTGATAAACACCGTGAAACGGAACTGTCATTTGAAGATTTCAAACAATCGGTGCATAACTCATTTGCGGCCTGGGGTGTATATCCAAAGAATATTTTCTTTACTTCATTACGCGAAAAAGAGTTACCGAACAATGATTTTGATCAAGTGAAAAAAATCGTTATGGATTCAATGAATGATTGGCAGGAGCAATTAATTTTAACAGCTGAAAATACATTGAAAAAACTACAACATGAGCATGAAGCATATTTAAAAGAAGAAAAACAAGATCGCTTTGAAACCTATGCGGAAATCGTGTCAGAGGATGATTGGCAGCACCGTGATGATATTTTAGAACAATACGAGAAATTGACTCGTCAAACAGAGCTATTCTCGTTTGATGTATTTGACAAACAATTTGATGAAAAACGTAAAGATTTACTTGCAAATGCTGCCATCATGCCGGCGGATGTGCGAGAAAAATTACGCGCCTATTTGGAAAGCCAGCAAGAGGACTTCAAAGTGGGGGGGCTATTTACCGCGAAAAAGAAAACGGCTGAAGAGAAAACGCGACGTCAAGAAGAGGCATATGCAAGCTTTAATCATGTCGTACAATCTCAAATTACTGGTCATATGAAAGCACTAATGAAGCAAGCGCTGAAAGATGTTGGTGCATTAAATGATGAGCGTGCAGCAGGAATTGATCAAAAGGAATTTAATTTCCCGTTTTCAATTATTGAAGAACAAGTACAAAGAAGCGGTGTAATTACAGGTGATGCAGTATTAAACTTTGCGAACCGTGTTTCCGAGGCGACAAAACGTTACTTTATCCAAACAACAGATGCTTGGAAGATCGAGCAAAAAGATACATTGGAGCAAGTAGCGCAAGAAGCAGCAGCACCGGTAAAACTGAAGATCAATGCGATGTCCGAAAAAGTACAGGCACTGCAACAAATACTGCAAATTGAGAAGTTCGAGGCATTCAGCAATACATTAATGAAGCAAGTATCCAATGAGATACGTGCGGAGTCGAAAATTCACCTTGAAAACTGGAAACGTGAGCATGAACAGGCATTGAAAGATGTACGACCATTTAATGAGTCGATGTTACAGTTGACGGCGAAGGATACGGAACTTGTTGATGATCATGTACAGGAAACAGTAGGGTCAGGCTTAAATGCGGAAGCAGTTATTGAAAAGGCATTAAAGACAGCCAACATTATTAAGGATGTTCAAGGCTTTAAGGAAGTTTCAAGTTTCTTAACAAAAAAAGTAGAGCGTTTGCAAAAGCGTGACTTTACAATTGCTTTATTCGGTGCATTCAGTGCCGGGAAATCAAGCTTCTCCAATGCATTAATGGGTGAGCGCGTTCTGCCGGTTTCACCTAACCCGACAACAGCAGCAATTAATAAAATCCGTCCAGTATCACCTGAACATCCTCATGAAACAGCAGATGTTCATTTGAAAAATGAAGAACAGCTATTAGAAGATATTCAAGGCTCGTATGAAGCAATCGGCTTACAAGTAAATTCGCTAAAAGAAGCTTATGACCGTGCAGCAGAAGGCTTGGCTGTTAAATTATCCGACGAGCGATTAAATGTCCATAAGTCGTTTATTCGTGCCTATTCAGAAGGCTATGAAACGTTTGTGCCGAAGCTAGGTACGACATTGCGTGTTAATCGCCATGATTTTGAAAAGTACGTTGCGCAGGAAAATCGTTCTTGCTTTGTCGATAATATCGATTTTTACTTTGATTCGCCGCTTACTCGCATGGGTGTAACATTAGTAGATACACCAGGTGCGGATTCAATTAACGCCCGTCATACTGGAGTAGCATTTGATTATATTCGAAATGCAGATGCCATTTTGTTCATCACATACTACAACCATGCATTTGCCAAAGCGGACCGCGAATTCTTAATTCAGTTAGGCCGTGTAAAGGATGCTTTTGAATTAGATAAAATGTTCTTTATTGTGAATGCAATTGATTTAGCCTCTACAATGGATGAAGAGGAAGAAGTAAAGAGTTATGTTCGTTCAGAGCTACAACGCTTCGGTATTCGTTTCCCACGCCTTTACGGGGTATCAAGTTTGCTGGCGCTGAAGGAAAAGGAAAACCAGAATGATCTTCAGTCAGGGATGGCACCATTTGAAGATGCATTCCATCATTTCCTGAATGATGAATTAATGAGTATTGCGGTACAGGCGCTAAAAGAAGAAGTGGAAAAAACCGAGGCACGACTACATGATTTAATTACGCAAACGGAAGAAAACTTAAAGCGTAAAGATGAACGACTAGAAGAGCTTACTAATCTGGAAAAGCTTGTACGTTCAAAATATCAAACAACCCAAACAGCCATGATTGAAAGTGAAGCGAAGCAGGAACTGGATGAGTTACTGTACTACGTATTACAACGTGTGTACTATCGTTATCCTGATTTCTTCCGTGAAAGTTATAATCCGTCTACTTTTGCTCAAATGCCTCCGCAGCAAGCATTACAGACAGCTTTGAAAGAAGTGCTTCAAGCACTAAGCTTTGACTTTGCACAGGAAATGCGCGTAACGAATTTCCGTTTAGCGCAATTTGTAGAAAAGAAGATGAAAGCGCATTTTAAAGATGCAGCCCGGGAATTGAAAGAGTTAAATCCAAGCTTTGCATTTTTAGCTTATGAATCGAAAGAGCCGCAGCTATTGGACTTTACAGGACCTTTTGCTGAAACTGCTCCTTATGAAGGTGTAAAATCACACTTTAAAAATGTGAAGTCCTTCTTTGAAAAAAATGAAAAAGAGCAATTACGCGATGCATTAGAACAGTTAACAAAACCAAACGCCCAAAAATATTTAGAAATAGAAAAAGCGAAAATTCTTGAATGGGCAGCAGGCTTTATAGCAATTGAGGCGGAAGAATTACGCCAGCACATGCTTGAACAGGCAATTGAGCAAGTTGAAACAGAGCGCCTATTGCTGCAGGAAGAAAGCCACTTAGCTGTTTGGAAAGATATTTTCGCACAACTACAATCATAAGGAGGATCTTTTTATGACTAATATTTTTGTAACAGCCGATAAAATTGAGCCGACAGGACGCTTTATCGATGCTAGATTTGATATGACAAATGTAGAACTAGGCAAAGCTCTTTATGAAGAAGGGCATGTAAAAGGGGCTGTATATTGGGATTTAAATACAGATTTATCGGATTTAGCGAAAGGTGAAGGACGCCACCCGCTACCAGATAAAGAGCAGCTTCAAGCATTATTTGAAAAGCATGGATTAGATCTTAATGATGCTATTTACGTGTACGATCAAGGTGCTTCACCATATGCTACACGCGCATGGTGGATTTTAAACTATGCAGGGTTTAAGCATGCCTATGTTGTTAATGGTGGTTACCAGGCTTTAAAAGATGTAGGTTTGCCAATTACTACTGAAGTACCGACATTTCCAAAAACTAATTTACAGCTTCAATGGAATGATGAAATTTTACTGAAGCGCCAGGATATTGTAAATATTGTGGAAGGAAAAACAAAAGCTACTTTATTGGATGCCCGTTCAGCAGCTCGCTATAATGGCGAATATGAGCCGTTTGATAAATTAGCTGGACATATTCCGACAGCCCAAAATTACGACTGGGAACAGTTACGTGAAGGTTCTAATTTAGTCATTACATCATCTCTTCTAGACAAAGTATCTAAGGACGAAGATATTGTTGTTTACTGTGGTTCAGGTGTCACAGCAACGCCTATTTACACAGTTTTAAAAGAAGCAGGTTATGAAAATGTCCAAATTTATATGGCTGGGTACAGTGATTGGGTAAACCATCACCCAGTCGCAACGTCTAACTAAAAAATAAAACAAGCCGTTATGTGAGATTTTTGCATAACGGTTTTTAATTTATTGATTCAACTATTTTTAGGAGTTAATTTCCAGAAATTATGTTAAAGTGATATTGTAGAAAAATATAGAGTAAAGGAGCATTCCTGTTAGAAACATTTTCGGGGACTTGAAATAAAAAAAGCCCTCTTGTATGATGCTTGAGTGTCAAC
>NZ_JACSPZ010000019.1:1456-3107 GCF_014836905.1 Solibacillus faecavium | reverse complement strand
AGCAATAAAACAAATTTCTATTTTATAGAAATGTAACAAGTCAAGCAATTGACGTGTAAACTTAAATCTTAGATTTTATCTAAGTGTTAACTTTTGGTTAAGTTAATAAGGGCGCACGGTGGATGCCTTGGCACTAGGAGTCGATGAAGGACGGCACTAACACCGATATGCCTCGGGGAGCTGTAAGTAAGCTTTGATCCGGGGATTTCCGAATGGGGGAACCCACTATCTTTAATCGGATAGTATCTACACGTGAATACATAGCGTGATGAGGACAGACGCAGGGAACTGAAACATCTAAGTACCTGCAGGAACAGAAAGAAAATTCGATTCCCTGAGTAGCGGCGAGCGAAACGGGAAGAGCCCAAACCAAAGAGCTTGCTCTTTGGGGTTGTAGGACACTCTATACGGAGTTACAAAAGAATGAGTTAGACGAAGCGACTTGGAAAGGTCCGCGAAACAAGGTAAAAGCCCTGTAGTCAAAAGTTCATTCCCTCCAGAGTGTATCCTGAGTACGGCGGAACACGTGAAATTCCGTCGGAATCCGGGAGGACCATCTCCCAAGGCTAAATACTACCTAGTGACCGATAGTGAACCAGTACCGTGAGGGAAAGGTGAAAAGCACCCCGGAAGGGGAGTGAAATAGATCCTGAAACCGTGTGCCTACAAGTAGTTAGAGCCCGTTAATGGGTGATAGCGTGCCTTTTGTAGAATGAACCGGCGAGTTACGATTACGTGCGAGGTTAAGTTGAGAAGACGGAGCCGCAGCGAAAGCGAGTCTGAATAGGGCGAATTAGTACGTGGTCGTAGACCCGAAACCAGGTGATCTACCCATGTCCAGGGTGAAGGTGAGGTAACACTCACTGGAGGCCCGAACCCACGCACGTTGAAAAGTGCGGGGATGAGGTGTGGGTAGCGGAGAAATTCCAATCGAACCTGGAGATAGCTGGTTCTCTCCGAAATAGCTTTAGGGCTAGCCTCGTGATTGAGAATACCGGAGGTAGAGCACTGTTTGGACTAGGGGGGCATCTCGCTTTACCGAATTCAGACAAACTCCGAATGCCGGATATTTATACACGGGAGTCAGACTGCGAGTGATAAGATCCGTAGTCAAGAGGGAAACAGCCCAGACCACCAGCTAAGGTCCCCAAGTAATCGTTAAGTGGAAAAGGATGTGGCGTTGCTTAGACAACCAGGATGTTGGCTTAGAAGCAGCCATCATTTAAAGAGTGCGTAATAGCTCACTGGTCGAGTGACGCTGCGCCGAAAATGTATCGGGGCTAAACGATTCACCGAAGCTGTGGATGCATACTTTGAGTATGCGTGGTAGGAGAGCGTTCTAATAGCGTTGAAGTCAGACCGGAAGGACTGGTGGAGCGATTAGAAGTGAGAATGCCGGTATGAGTAGCGAAACATGGGTGAGAATCCCATGCACCGTATGACTAAGGTTTCCTGAGGAAGGCTCGTCCGCTCAGGGTTAGTCGGGACCTAAGCCGAGGCCGATAGGCGTAGGCGATGGACAACAGGTTGATATTCCTGTACCACCTCCTCACCGTTTGAGAAATGGGGGGACGCAGTAGGATAGGGTAAGCACGCCGTTGGTTGCGCGTGTTCAAGCAGTAAGGCGTGTATGTAGGCAAATCCGCATACT
>NZ_JACSPZ010000019.1:0-1356 GCF_014836905.1 Solibacillus faecavium | reverse complement strand
GAGCGAAGTTCCTGATTTCACACTGCCAAGAAAAGCCTCTATCGAGGTGAGAGGTGCCCGTACCGCAAACCGACACAGGTAGTCGAGGAGAGAATCCTAAGGTGTGCGAGAGAACTCTCGTTAAGGAACTCGGCAAAATGACCCCGTAACTTCGGGAGAAGGGGTGCTTCTTTGGGTGCATAGCCTAGAGAAGCCGCAGTGAATAGGCCCAGGCGACTGTTTAGCAAAAACACAGGTCTCTGCAAAACCGTAAGGTGACGTATAGGGGCTGACGCCTGCCCGGTGCTGGAAGGTTAAGAGGAGCGGTTAGCGCAAGCGAAGCTGTGAATTGAAGCCCCAGTAAACGGCGGCCGTAACTATAACGGTCCTAAGGTAGCGAAATTCCTTGTCGGGTAAGTTCCGACCCGCACGAAAGGCGTAACGATCTGGGCACTGTCTCAACGAGAGACTCGGTGAAATTATAGTACCTGTGAAGATGCAGGTTACCCGCGACAGGACGGAAAGACCCCGTGGAGCTTTACTGTAGCCTGATATTGAATTTTGGTACAACTTGTACAGGATAGGTAGGAGCCAGAGATCCCGGAGCGCCAGCTTCGGAGGAGGCGTCGGTGGGATACTACCCTGGTTGTATTGAACTTCTAACCCATGCCCCTTAGCGGGGTAGGAGACAGTGTCAGGCGGACAGTTTGACTGGGGCGGTCGCCTCCTAAAGAGTAACGGAGGCGCCCAAAGGTTCCCTCAGAATGGTTGGAAATCATTCGAAGAGTGTAAAGGCATAAGGGAGCTTGACTGCGAGACCTACAAGTCGAGCAGGGTCGAAAGACGGGCTTAGTGATCCGGTGGTTCCGCATGGAAGGGCCATCGCTCAACGGATAAAAGCTACCCCGGGGATAACAGGCTTATCTCCCCCAAGAGTCCACATCGACGGGGAGGTTTGGCACCTCGATGTCGGCTCATCGCATCCTGGGGCTGTAGTCGGTCCCAAGGGTTGGGCTGTTCGCCCATTAAAGCGGTACGCGAGCTGGGTTCAGAACGTCGTGAGACAGTTCGGTCCCTATCCGTCGTGGGCGTAGGAAATTTGAGAGGAGCTGTCCTTAGTACGAGAGGACCGGGATGGACACACCGCTGGTGTACCAGTTGTCTTGCCAAAGGCATCGCTGGGTAGCTATGTGTGGACGGGATAAGTGCTGAAAGCATCTAAGCATGAAGCCCCCCTCAAGATGAGATTTCCCATTACGCAAGTAAGTAAGACCCCTGAAAGACGATCAGGTAGATAGGTTCGAGGTGGAAGTGCGGTGACGCATGTAGCTGACGAATACTAATCGGTCGAGGACTTAACCACATTTTATTGCACAA
>NZ_JACSPZ010000018.1 GCF_014836905.1 Solibacillus faecavium | reverse complement strand
TTTCATCATTTAAATTTATTTTAAAACAAAAAAGACTGTAGGCAAACTCGAATTTCTTCGAGTTTGTCTACAGTCTGCAACTATTTAAATTAGTTTTAATTATTTTTGCTTTCTGTCTGTGAGTCGTGCCATTTGTTATAATTGCAATTTTTACGTGAGTTTTTAAAGTATTTATAATGTTTAAAGTTTGCAGGTCTATAGAAAAGCAGTTAGAAAAATTATGATTCCAAAAATCTTGAATATCATTGCTAGGCAATCTATGTTTCGGAGGGAATTCATCAAAAAATGTATCCAATACTATGGTTTTATCACTATAACCATACGCTCTTTTATCATATTCTTTGAATTTTTGTAGCATTATATTTTTGGTAGAATCGTTAACAACTTCATAACATTTTTCTAATATCATTAAAAACATTCGATCCACTGCGTTTTCCCTATCAAGCAGTGTATCATCTAGATCAAATACTATTGCCTTATAACTTACCAATTAATTATCCCCCCTCTGTTTTTCCTTGGACAGAAATTTAAAGTAAAAAGGTCGCAAATTCATTCTCTAAAAACGCGCAAGTATGCGGAAGAATAAATCTCTATTTCTTGTTTATTTTAAATATTAACAATTACAAGTGATAGTAGATATTAGAAGCTATAACCTATATGCAATTCAATTTAATTAGAAGTATTAAAGGACTATTTATTTTACCTGTCGAATGTAAAAAAGTGGATAAAAAGATAAAACTATTTGAAGTACTGAATGCCGTTATGAAAGGAAGAAGATAAAATGGTTTATTTAGTGTTAATACACATTATTTCAGCAATTCTTTTTATTGGTAATATTATTACGGCTGCTTTTTGGAAACTAAAGGCAGAATTTTCAGGAGATGAAACCCACATCAACAAAACAGCAAAGAATATAATGATTGCTGATTATGTGTTTACTATACCTAGCATTATCACATTATTAATTTCCGGATTTATATTAGCAATAAAAAGTAACTATCCCCTAGATGAAATAAATTGGTTAACAATTTCTCTAGCTTTATTTGCAATAACAGGATTTATTTGGATTATACTTTTGATACCCCTACAAAGAAAAATGATTAAATATAGTGAAGAAATATTCAGTAAAAGTGATTATAAAAAAGCCTCGAGAACTTGGGATATTATTGGGACAATATCAACAATAATTCCCATCATTATTCTATATTTAATGGTTGCCAAACCTTTTTAAAATTTTACTAACTGGGTGCGCTAAGGATTTAGCATTTCATAAACGTGTAGAACAAATACTAATTTTAGGCTGTCAAAAATCCAATTAGAACTCGAGGTCACATTATTATTTTAGTTCTGATAATTTTTCACCCGTAATTATTTCAAATAGTTCTGCTGACTTACCCGTATCTAATTGAATATATTTCATTTCAGCGTCTATAACGAGTGTCACTTTATCTTTGTTCCGACTTATCCAAAGTTCATATAACGCCGCTTTTGCTTCAATTTCAGGATTTTTATATTGAAATATAAACCTGAAATCCGCAGGGCGAATCATATTTACTGTTGTAATTTCCCAATCAATATAGTTTAAAATATCTTTCACTTTTTGAACTTGCTCATTATCAGTAATTTCTTTGAAGTCTTCATATTCATTTTGATCACCAATACGCTTTTGAACTTTTATATATTGTTCTTCATTTTCTATTAAGTTTGAACAACCTACTATAAAAAGTGAAATTGCTCCAATAAAAGCAATTAAGTATTTAAACTTTTTCAAGGACATCTCTCCTTAATAAATTAGACATATTAGAGATTGGAAAAGTTTCAATTCCCCCTTATATTTAACAACACAACAAACTCCTTGTATTTTATTCTGACCAATCTCCGTAGTGAATGACTTTAAGTGACTGATCATCTTCCAGCAGTTGTATTTTTATTAATATAGTAAATTAGATTATCTGTCCATTCGCCAAACTCAAAAATAAACCCTTTTCTTATACATTCATATTGCAATCCAACACTCTCAGCTAATTTTATTGAAGCTGTATTATCGAGATTTATGTGAGCTTCTATACGATGATAATTAAGCTTGTCAAAAGCAAGGGAAATCGCTGCTTTTACAGCTTCCTTTCCATACCCCTGCTGCCAAAATTGGTTATGAATTGTATAACCAAATCTTGCCCATTGAAAATCCTCTCTCATAATTGTAGAAAAATCGATTGAACCAATATGAGTAGCATCTTCTTTAAGAAAAACTCCAAATACATAAACACTATCTTCTATAGCCTTTCTTTGATGATTATGTATCATATCTTCAAACCATTCTTTTGTACAAATACTCATATCAATTCTTCCTTCATCGTATTTATGCTGTGAAGGATGTCTATTTTCAAACGCTGATAACCACGCACTATAATCTTTTCTTTCAAGCATTCTGATTACCAGTCTTTCTGTTTCTATTTGATGAATTAAATTTTTCAAAAAAACCCCTCTTTCATATTGTGCAATACATTCCGGTTAATAAAAATCAATTCTAGTAAATTTTAACATAATTTTTCCAATTATTCTCACTTCTAAACAAAAACGAGCGCTGATTCTATTATAGAATCGCGCTCGGTTAATCAAATTATTTTTATACTAGGTATATAAATCAACCCAATTTAGCAAAAGAGACTAAGGTGCCTTGATCGCATGAAATAAATCCATTCTTCTCATAAAAGTGCCGAACGTCTGGTGCTTCTTCTGTTAACAAAACTTTTTGTCTGACATTTTTATATTTATTAAGAACATGTTGCATTAGTAATGTTGCGATACCCTGGTTTTGATATGCATTTAAAACGAGTATATCTTGAATATAGATAATCGTTAGCCCATCACCGACAACACGAACTAAGCCAAGCAGCGTTTCTTCCCGCCAAACTGAAATGAGATCTAGTGATTGTAAACAAGCTTGCTGTAATAAATTTAAATCATTGGTATATGCGTACCATTCGACATCTTCATATAAGGCCTTTAACTGGCTGATGGGAATATTTTTTTCGTCATTTATTTTAAATTCCATTTTTATCCTCCTAAAATATTATTTAGAAGAATTTTTTCGTAATTTATCCATAGGTATGACCACCTTTTCTTAAATTCTTAATATTATAATCTGAAAATAAATAATTATCAATATTTTAAACATTAAAGGTGATGTACTCAGTTAATTTTTCTTTGTTTTTCATTTACATATTCTAGAACATTTTGAGCATTCATGAACGCTTCACGTAAATCTATTGGGACCATCTCAATTTCTGGTGGTGAGGAGACGCCGGTTTTAGCCATAACCGTTTCATATGTTATTAAAGCCTGAATGTATTGTTCAAATTCTTCAGCTGTCAAAACCTCTTTACTAGATAGTTCATCGTTTAATTTATCAAAGTAAGGTTGGATGTCATAGAGGGCTGCTTTAATTTTCTCCAGATTTTCACTAGGGACTTGAGAATAATCGATATTTCCATTTTTATCGCCAAATTCAAGTTTTGCATTTGTAATTACATATAATACTTCTTTAAATTGTTCGTATTGCTCTTTTCCTAAATCACCTTTTGCTTGAGATAATTTGGCATCAAATAATAAATAACTTTTCATTGTGATATTTGCGATATGCTTTTTCACGTTATCAAATGAACCATATAAATCATCCGCAAGTAACGACTGATACGCAAATGCTCCTGTAGGCACCATTAAACAAGCTGCCATGACGGTAATAGCTATACGCTTTTTCACAAAACGTTTCACTGTTCCACCCATTTCCGATTTAGCTTCCTGGATACCTTTCTTACTTCTTTCATGAAGTTGAAATGGAATTTCAATTTTTTCTATATCTTGTTTAAAATTATTTTCCAAAGTTCTCTACCTCCTTTAAATTTTGACGAAGTTTATTTAAGGCACGGTATAATATGGACTTTGCGGTTCCAAGTGGTATTTCTAAAATCTCCGAAATTTCCTTTAATGTCCGGTCATTATAATACTTTAGTAAAATGACGCTTTTCTCATCTTCATGCAAAGTATCCATAAGTTCTCTTAAAGATAAAGAAGTTTCAATATCTTCAACTTCCGCCCCTGTATGTACTTCAAACTGAGGAATTAGTTGAACCACTTTTTTGTTTTTATCAATTACGTTCAGTGCACAATTAATTGTAATTTTCATAAGCCATGTCTTGAAATATTCAGGTTTATTTAAAGTGCTAATATTTTTGAATGACTGATAAGCTACTTCTTGAACGACGTCTAAAGCGTCATTTTTATTTTTCACATAGACATAGGCCATTCGATAAATATCAGCTTCATATTGTTGGAAAAGCTCTAAATACGCTTTGTCATTTCCTTTTTGAGCTTTTTTTACTAAGCGTCCAATATTCATCGCAATTCCTCCTTTCATTTTTGTCTTACAATTATTAGACAAACAAGAAGAGCATTTGGCTTAAAAATTTTTCAAATATTTTTTCAAATTCAAATTTCCCTCCATCATTCCATGAAGAAAGACGCTTTCCATATTACAGAAAGCGTCCGTTTTGTTGATTTACTAAGAATTTCTCAAACTAGATTTCACCTGATTTATATGATGGTTATCATGTTCCATTAACCCTTTTAAATACTCATAAAGTGTTAAGTGGCTTTGATTAATCTGTAATTTAATTAACCAGTACTCGTCAGGTATTTGACTTAACTGATGTAATAAGTCTTTCCGAATACGTATGCATTTTTCAAATGTTTTCTCAACAGCTTCGGTTCTGGCAAGTAATGAAGATTGCATGTTTAAATCATCGGAGCTTGGAGCTATTGGTAAACTTACGCCGGTTAACAGATATGGAAGCCTCTGTAGTAAAACAAATTCATCCCAAAGGTAAAAATGACCAACTATTTCGATGATGGACCACTTTCTTTCTCCAATTGGTTTTCTTAGTAGACGTTCATCTAAGGTTTTCATTCTCTGCAAAAATAGAAGAAAGTTTTGATGATGTCCTATTATTTCTGATTTTTCTCTAAGCAATTTTTCCACCTCGATTTTGACACCCTATCACGCATTATATTTACCCAAATTTTAACATATATTTACTACTGTTTGATGTATTTTAGTAGGAATATAGGATATAAAAGGCGAACTATTTAAATATCGGATTAAATAAAGGAGAGAAGACTTTGAGCGAATCATTTATTGAACAAGTACATTATGTTCGAATTCCAGTTAAAGATTTGGAGCTTTCTGCACAATGGTATCGAGATGTTTTGGGACTCCAGTTGCTAAATAATACTGGGGAACTTGCCATTTTAAAAGTCGGTGAAGGACCATTCTTACTTATTCTAGTCCCTACAAACGATGAAACATTTGCACATTTTACTATTAATAATAAACAAGAATTTAGTATTGGCTTTACAAGTCGGGAATTATCTAAGTTTCATCAACACTTAATTGATCATCAAGTCAAGGTCGAGGATATAAAAGAAGATAATGGTCATTTCTTTTTCCACTTTTATGACCCAAATGGTAATAAACTTCAAGTACACTGGTAAAATGGCTATAAACCTTAATGGGGATGACAAAATTAGAAACCCTCAAGTTCCACCCCACAATTGAAAATATTATTTAACAAAGCCTAAAATATAAATAACAATTCGAACAAAAGAATAAATTATTCCTATCAAAATTAACAGCCATAAAACAATCGGAAAGAAAAGTAATAATGAATTCATATAAAACCTCCACGATGATTCATTTTAGTCACCTTTTTGTTGATTGATGTTCGTTATTTTATTACTGGTAAATCCACTTCGTTTACCCAATCATGTATGATTCTTTATTGATGTGAGTTCAAAGGTGGTAGGTTATTACGTGAAAAGAATCGATGTTCTTGACTTTCTTCATTACTATGAATACTACATAACAAAAAGACTAACTTCTCAAGACTTTGTTGAGAAGTTAGTCTTTTTAAAGCGTGCTACAAGTGCACCCGTTAATTTCAAATAACCATTTTTCGCTATACTAAATCCTTATTCATATAATTCTTTTTATTATTCGAACGATATATTTTGCAGCAAAGTATGAAAAAGGAATACCTAGTAACATTGTAATATTGAACGTAAAATAACTGAACCAAAATAAATTTGACAAGTATGCACAAAATTTAAAGTATGGGATAAAAACGATTACCATTAATGATATAAACCCCGCTTGTCTCACCATTAATCTATTTTCCTTAATACTCAGTTCTTCCTTCCGTTTTTCATCCATACATAATTCCACATTTGTATTCCCTACTTCATCTGATTCTATTTCCTTTATCTTTTCACGTAGTCTCTCCATTTCCGTACCCCCAAAAACTACTTTTCAATATTTTAACATAAATATCCAGTTCCAACTATAAATCATGTGTTGAATAGGGAGAAGTTAAGAAGCGCATCCACTCCAATTTAAAAACGCAAAAAAACCGTGTCAAAAAATCTGGCATTACCAGATTTAACACAGTTTTTCTGTTTTATTTTATTAACTTTAATTTATCTAATGGAAAGAAAACAATATTTGTTGTACCTATTATTTTATCCTTTGAAACAAATCCAACGTTTGGGTCTCTACTATCTATACTTTTCCGGCGATTATCTCCTAGCACAAAATAGTATCCATCTGGTACAACTGACTCACCTAAGTACTCTTCTAACGTAAAATCTTCAGTGAGTGTACCATTGTCGTTCAGTACCTTTTTATATTCCTTTAAATAAGGTTCTTCATATTTCTTACCGTTAATAAAAAGTTCATCGTTTTTATAGGCGATGTGGTCACCAGGAATACCAATAATACGCTTGATATAATTTGTATCTTCCTTTGCTTCAAATACAATCACATCAAATCGGTTATACTCTGTTAATTTTGGCCCAATCTTATTTACGATTACTTTGTCCCCGTCTTCAACTGTTGGCATCATAGAAGCACCATCCACCACAATAGGTGTTAATATGAACATCCGAATTCCTACGGCAAATAAAAGTGCGACCCCAATCACTTTTACCCATTCCAAAAACTCATTTTTTTCTTTGACTGCTTTCAAAGTCATCACATCCTTTCAGCAATTTGTATAATCTTTTGAATAACTACATTAACTTCATCATTGTCTTTAATGACAAATAAATAATCTGCTTCATCTTCTGATGGATTAACTATAGCTTCCTTTTCGGCCTGTTGTCTAGCAAGTACTTCTTCAAAATTTGAATATGCTCCCCTAAATATATTCGTACTTCTGTGACTTTGAATAACTCGAGCTTTAAGAACATCATCTGGAATATCAAAGTAAACTAAGATACGGACAAAATCTTCGGCTTTAAATAATTCTTCAAGCAAATACACCCGTCCTTTTCGACTTCGATTTGAATTGCAAATAATAAAGTGAAAATCTGTGTGCTCTTTTGCATAATCGACGATCAGCTTTGAGATGGCATGCTTAAGTATATTAGGGCCTAGTGTCGGTAGTAAATTCTTATAGTATGTATTAATAAATTCGGCATGATTATCTTGATCCATCACAAAAGAGTTACTTAACTGTTTTTCCAAAGCATGAGCAAATGTCGTTTTTCCAGAATGGGTTTTACCCACTGTAATAATCGCTAACTTTTTCATACCCCCGTCTCCTTCTAGCAAAACTAACTAATTAAGTTAGGATCAGAACCTTTATATTTGAACTTTATTAACCATATTAAAACTGCACCTGCTATAAATAAAGGTCCGCTTATTGAAGTAATCCAGAAGAAAACACTACCTCCAGTAGTTGATGAATTAAAAGTCAAACTACTAAATAATATCATTATAAAACCTATAAATCCCCAAAAACCAATTGCCCATTTAGATTTACTTTTGATGAGATAATAGCCAGTTACACTTAGAATATAAAGTATACTCACTATCATTAAAGTGGGAAATAAAGGTTGAAATTTTACTGCATAAACAAAATAATCAAGTTGGCTAATATCCTGTCCAGTCGTTATCTCTATATTAAACAATTTGGTAAACGGTGTGGAATACTTCCATTCGATTGAATTATTTATAAGAGCACTACCTTCATACCATGTAATATAAGTTGCTACCATAAAAGTTAAGATTCCTATTATAATTTGCAGAGCATACTTAAACAACTACACTCCCCCTCTATGATTATTTAACAAATCCCTGGTAATTTTGACGGAAATAAATAACAAAGGTTCCAGAGATATTGTCGCTTCAAAATTGAGAAAGTAAATAGTTAATTGTTACACTCAATAATTTGGCAAATAGTTTTTATATTGATCCCATGCTTCCATATATTCCGGCAAATCATTCGGATGCGCTTTAATACATATCCCTATACGTGTATATAATTGAAAAATCACCTCATCTAAAAGTCTTTCTTCAGTATAGCTAAGATCAATGTTCCACGTCTCAAACAATGTAAGCAACGTCTTCAAATCTAGATTGTCTGGTGATGAACAAAATGCATATGTAAAATCATAAATTTTCGGCCCAATTATTGGTGAAGGATCAATCACACCTTTTAATTGGTTATTTAAATAAACAAAATTATGTACCCCAGTATCTCCATGTAAATAATATTTTTCTTCCAAATGGCTATATCCCTTTAACTTATTTACTAAAAGTTCTACCCTTTTATGATCCTCTAATGAAAGAACATTCCCTATATTTTGCTGCGCATATTCCAGACTACTTTGATTAAAATCAGACCAACTGCTTTTAGAAGTACCGTCTATTCTTCCCCAAGGGGTATCTTCATTAACCTTCATATATTTATCAAATAGTTGCTTTATTAAAATTGTCATCCAGTCTATTTTAGAGCCTCTATTAAAATGTGTTTCTCCTGCAATATAGTCATACACAATATATTGTTCTTCTGGATCTGTGTAAATAACATTAGGAAGTAGGGTCGTATCACTATAAGCAGTAAGAAATTGCTCCGTAGGCTTTATAATATTTGCTGTATCCATTTTCACCACATATGTTGGCTTTTTATTGACAAGTAGTAAATATAAAACGCCATTTGTAGTGCCGCTATTAAGCTTTTCTGCCTTTAAATCTTTACTAATTGAAGAATTACTTTTCATTACATTTATAATTTCATTTATTTTTTCCACATTTGAGCCCTCTTTTGCTAATTAATATCATGCTTGATAGTTATATTCTTCCCTAAATGTTGAAACCCTTTTATTTAATCAGGTCTCTCCAGAGGAATTAGCAAATTACCCCTTCATTGTTTTACACTAATTAGAAAATTTTCAAAATAATGTTTACAAATAAAATCGAAATGTGTATACTTATGCAGTAATCAAAATTTCTTAAGGAGGTCGAATAAAATGATCGTTATCAATAAATTAATGTCATTAGTTGTTTCAATTTCAGCAAAAATGAAAACCACACATTCGACCAAATTGGAATGGATTGCTTAAAGTATTTTTATAATTAAGTATACCCATACCTTAGGGAGAAGTGTGCCCCTACGGTATTTTTGTGTCTTTTTTTACCGTAGGGGGATTCTCTCTACGGTTTTTTTCTTTTTTGGGGATAATTTTAAGGAGCATTCCTGTTAGAAACATTTTCGGGGACTTGAAATAAAAAAAGCCCTCTTGTATGATGCTTGAGTGTCAA
>NZ_JACSPZ010000017.1 GCF_014836905.1 Solibacillus faecavium | reverse complement strand
TTTCATCATTTAAATTTATTTTAAAACAAAAAAGACTGTAGGCAAACTCGAATTTCTTCGAGTTTGTCTACAGTCTGAAACCACCAGTTCGACTGGTGGTTTTTATTTGCTGTGCTTCAAATTGAATTCTGATACGATTCGATTAATTATGCTAAAATATGGTTATTAGGTTAGGGGGTATTGTCGATGAAAGCGATTATTCAAAAAGAATTTGGAGATGCAAATGTTCTTACATATGCGGATATTGAGCAACCGAAAATAGGAGATGGAGAATGTTTAATAAAAGTATCCTATACAAGTGTCAATTACGCTGATATAAAAAAACGGATTGGCAACAAAGGACAAGGGAATTTCCCATTAATATTAGGCTTAGATACTGCGGGGACTATTGTAGAAACTGCTCCTGATTCAAAATTTTCTATTGGAGACCGTGTTATTGCTTTTCCTAAAGGTGGATCTTATGCAGAATATGTCCGTGCTAATGAAAAGCTAGTATTTAAAATTCCAGACACGCTTTCATTTGAACAAGCTGCTGCCATGCCGACTGTTTCTATCTTATCGTATATGCTTTTACATGAAATTGGACAAGTAAAAATGACCGATACAATTGTAATACATAGTGCTGCGGGTGGTGTAGGTTCGATGCTTATACAGTTAGCAAAATTAGCAGGTGTTGAACGAATCATTGGTACAGTGGGCAACATCGAAAAAGCAAGTTATGTAAAAAAACTTGGGGCGAACATTGTTTGCACATATGAAACATTTACAGAGGAAGTTTTGAACGTAACCAATAATCAAGGGGCAAATATTATATTTGATTCGGTTGCCGGTGATGTCACAAGTAAGAGTTTAGACTGCTTAGCGTTCTATGGCACCCTCGTACAGTTCGGTAATAGCAGTGGGAAAGCCGGGCAATTGAAAACAAGTGATGTCCACAGCAGTTGCCGAAACATTAAAGGTTTTAGCTTAGGTACAACGAGAGCACATGATCCATTACGACTGGCACCTGTTGCTGAAAAAGTCATAGAACTTTTTAATACGAAACAGCTTTCACTACCAATTGCGCAAATTTTTAATTTAAAAGATGCTGCAGCAGCGCATCAATTAATTGAAAGCCGGAATTATGAAGGAAAAGTATTGTTGAAAGTTTGAAGGAACGATTAATACTTCACAACGGTAAAGGGGGCGATTCCATGACATCCATCTTCGTTCATGGTTTAGGGCAAAATTCCTCAAGCTGGGAGGAAACGATGTTATTCATCGGGGAACCAAATCAAATGTATCAACCGGATTTGTTTGATCTTGTGAAGGGTGAAGAATTAACTTATAAAAATCTATACACTGCTTTCTCGGAATATATTGACGAGTTTCATGAACCCGTCAACCTTGTTGGCCTTTCGCTTGGAGCAATTTTGGCATTGAATTATACGATAGATCATCCGGAAAAAGTGCATTCTCTTGTTTTAATCGCCCCACAATATAAAATGCCGAAATTCTTATTGAAAATACAAAATATCGTGTTTCGGTTTATACCAAAATCGTCTTTTCAGAAACTTGGCTCCAGCAAGAGCGATTTTATTCGATTGACTAAATCTATGATAGACTTGGATTTCAGTCAAGGTTTGAAGAGGATTGGATGCCATACGTTAGTTGTATGTGGGGAAAAGGATAAAGCGAATAAAAGGGCATCAGAGCAGTTGGCGGCTAAACTCTCGAATGCAGAAATCCTCATAGTACAAGGGGTAGGCCATGAAATAAATACGGAGGCTCCCGAAAAATTAGCATCCTTACTCACGGACTTTTTAAAATAACAGCAAAGGAGTGATCAGTCATAGAAGCGTTAGCAATTATAGTGATTGTATGGATATTTTTATGGTCAATTACTAGAACAATAGAAAAATCAACAAATAAAATCGTAGAAAAGCAAGTGGAGCAAAATAAATTGTTAGAAGAAATTAAAGCGAAATTAAACGAACGATAGAATGAAAGATTCTCACTATAAAGTTCATTTTTTTAATAATACTGGAAATTAAAAGATAATAAGCTAATATAGATTATGGGAAGATTATAGGGAAGAAATGTTATATTCATATATATGATTAAATAAGTTTTTTCAAAATAATGAACCCTAGTAAAAAAGAGAGGGTGCTAGTGAATGAAGAGAAAACTTTTTGCAGCGTTCAGCGCACTAATGCTTGTGTGCAGTTTAGCTTTAACCGCTACATTTGCCGCAAGTACAAACCAATTTTCAGATGTACCGCCTTCCAAGTACTTTGCTGAAGCGGTTTATGATTTGGCAGAACGGAATATTATAGGAGGTTATCCGGACGGAACATTTAAACCCGGAAACTCCATTACACGCGGACAAGCGGCGGCAATCATTGCGAAGCTTATCAAATTAGATACAACCAAAGTAAAGGACCCTAAATTTAAGGATGTTACGACAGCAAATGGTTTTTATAAAGCGATTGCAGCTATGGCAGAAAAAGGTATCATCCGAGGGTATGGAGATGGTCGTTTTGGACCGAATGATCCGATCACACGTGGACAAATGGCTTCGATTCTTGTGAAAGCGTTCGATTTACCGCGCTATGACTACTCGTCTCATAAAAACCCTTTTGAAGATGTGAAAACAAGTGCCGGACACAATCCGAACATCCTGATTATCCATCGACTTGGTATCACGGGAGGAACAACTCCTAGTACATTCAGTCCGAATATAGCGATTACAAGAGGACAAGCAGCCAAAATGATGCAAGCTACCGAAGAAGCGAAATCTAAAATTGTCACGTTGCGGGCAAGTGACTACAACTGGGAACAGTTTAAAATGTACGATTCGAATCATAGTGATTCAGGTTTATTCAATGCAGTTGCAGGGAGCAATGAATTGAATGGTAGAACTTCTGATAAACTTCATTTAGTCCCGCTTAAAAAAGGGACGGGCACATTACAAGTCGCTTTAGTCTATTCAGGGAATCCTGATAAGAAGTATTATCGGAAATACTATGTAAATGTTAAAGAAGTGAACGGAAAACTGAAGTTGACGCTTGAAGAAACACAAGATTTTCTTACTACACCTGCTGTAATCGATGTGAAGAATAAAAAAGCGGTACAAAACGTTTCGTTATATACAATGGAAGGGACCAAGCTATCGGATCGTGTTGATTTTACAAAATGTCTTTCATACAGCCCATCTGATTGTAAAAACAGCAATCAAACAGATGCGGAGGGCAAGTATAATAACATTCGTATCGGAATCGAAAAGCCGGGTCGGTATATTGCCATCATCCGTGATATTGACGGCGAAGAAGTAAGGTACGGGATTGAAGCGGTAAGTCTCAGCCCGCATTTTAATTATAGCATTCGAGTACTAGAGGAGAAGACAACCGATTCAGTGGATCTTGGCGCAAGCTACCACATCGGAAATCATATTTTACCAAAAGGATCTGAGGAAATTGCTATGGTGACACGTGCTGAGGGAACGAACGAGTTCACTGTCGAAGGAAAGAAAAAGGGCAGCTTTACGATTAAATTACCCGACCATAAAAAGACGGATCTTTTAGGGGTAGAGGTATATGTTGAGCAGTTAGGTCCGATTATTAATGTAAATATTTATGAAGATATCGATATGCATATGTAATTGGTGAGGTTACTACAGAAGCAGGCATGATGTATATGTCTGCTTTTGTTATGTATGGGGGCATATAAAAATGAAGTTCACCTAAAATGAGTCCTATGTTAAAATGGAATTGCCAAGTTTTGTTATTCCGAAAATATCATTCGGAAAATCATTGTAAACCAGTTTTTATCTTACTACAATCATTCAATATGAAGGAGAATAAGATGAAAATGAATAAGGTTAATGTAATAATTGAACAAATCGACTTTTCAGGAACAGTTTTAGTAAAAAGAAATCATCAAGCCATACAGCAGTTTAGCAATGGCTATGCCAATCGTTCATACGAAGCATTGAATAATGAGCAAACGCGCTTTGGTATTGCTTCTGGCTGCAAAATCTTTACCGCCGTTGCCATTTGCCAGCTCGTTGAAAAAGGACAGCTGTCTTTTGATACGAAGTTATCGGATGTGTTGGATATAACATTCCCTCAATTTGACCGGGACATTACGATTCATCATTTACTCACACATACTTCAGGGATACCGGATTATTTCGATGAAGAAGTGATGGAAGATTTTGAAGAATTATGGGTGAAGCATCCGATGTATTTAATGCGTAGCGGGAGTGATTTTTTACCGTTATTTCTAAATGAGCCGATGAAGCTAGGTGTCGGTGAACGCTTCCATTATAATAACGCCGGCTATATATTGCTCGGACTTGTCGTTCAGGAAATTAGTAGCATGCGCTTTGATGAGTATATAACGGAATCAATTTTTAAAGTTGCTGGTATGGAGCACTCAGGTTATTTTGCAATAGATGCTTTACCGAATAATACTGCATTAGGCTATATTGATAATGAAGATGGATCGTGGAGGTCAAACATTTATTCCGTTCCTGCAAAGGGTGGGGCAGACGGTGGCGCTTTTGTAACGGTCGAGGATATGTATCGTTTTTGGAAGGCGCTTTATGATTTTACATTATTAAGCGAGCAGATGACGAAGCAGCTGTTAACACCGTATATCCACACAGACGATGACTATGATCGATTTTACGGCTACGGGGTTTGGATTGATATACACGATTCGAATATTACAAAATACCATGTAATGGGCTATGATCCGGGGGTTAGCTTTCACTCTGCCTATTACCCGGAAAGCGATGAAATTACAGTAGTATGTTCGAACAAAAGTGAAGGGGCTTTTGACGTATTTAAGGCAATTGAAACTATGTAAACATGAAAACCAACTAGCGTAATTTAGACTAGTTGGTTTTCGTTTTCTAATATGTTGGTTTAATGTGCTAATATATAGTGAAAAGTGCTAATATAATGGCGTTTTGCTAATATATCGGCTGCCTGTGCTAATAAGCTGCTGAAAAGTGCAAATATCACCCGGAAGTTTTCTAATATCGGGGGTGAAGTTTCTAATATATGGATAAAAGTTCTAATATAATCCCGGCTTCGAAAAAACGATTCCAGGTGCTAATAAATCAGTTGAATATTCTAATATATTGCGAAAAGTGCTAATAAAATCCCGGTTTGCTAATATGTCGGCTCCATTTGCTAATAAGCTTCTGAAATGTGCAAATATCACCCGGAAATCTTCTAATATCCATACCAAAGTTTCTAATATCCGATCTAAATGTTCTAATAAAATTTCTCTTCAGACAGACTTCATTCCGATACAACATCCTGCTTCTGATCCGCCTTCAACGCAATATAGATCATCATAGCTAAAATCAGCGAAGTGCCGAACCATTGAAAGCTGCCAAACGGTTCCTTCAGCCATAAAACCGTTGCGAGTACGGCAGTCAATGGCTCAATATTGCCCAGCAAGCTTGTTTCTTTGGCAGTAAGGGTTTGCAGACTTTCGATATAAAACCAAAAAGCGAGCATCGTGCCGAAAATAATGACGATGATTAAATAAAAGACAGTCGATCCAGTCCAATTCGAAACGTCAACATCCCAAGGTGGCTGCACAAAACTCATCGTAACTCCTGCAAGCAGCATACCCCAACCAACCACAACAAGTGAATCAAACCGCTGCAGCAGAGGAATGGCATAAAGTGTATAAAAGGCAAGCGACAAACCAGAAAGCAGTCCCCAAATAATCGCCGGGAGCGGTACGGCAAATGCAGACAGCGAGCCATTTGTTAATAAAAAGAAGCTACCGCAAAGAGCTAACACAATTGTTACAGCATCTTTTTTTGTAAACTTAGACTGTCCACGCAGTGTGACCCATACAATTATCATGACAGGTGCCAAATATTGTAGCAAAGTTGCGACCGCTGCATTTCCTTCTTTAATCGATGCCATATATGTGTATTGCACAGCGAGCATGCCGACAATTGCAAAGGTAACCAATCGGAATGCTGTGTATTTCTGACGCCAAATTTCTAAAATTTGATGATGATCTTTAAATATTGCCTGGGTAATTAAGAGTAATATACCAGCAATTACAAGCCGTGTCGAGACAAGCCAGCTCACTTCAATACCTTGAGAAAACAGCTGCTGTGACATCGTTCCACCGATTCCCCAGAAAAAACAGCCGCTTACAACTAATATAAAGCCAATCATTCTTTTGTTTTTCATGCCTAACCCTCACATTATGTATAGTCTCTTCATTGTAACGAATTTTTATACGAAACTCTATGTTGGTTTTCATAACAGTGTGACGAGTATATAACTATTTTAATATAATTAATGAAATTGCTGTCCCTTTTCCCGGATTTTAAGGACATACACATATAAAAAGAGGTGAATTATCATGTTAACAATTAGCGCAGGTCATTTTGGTAAAGGTACAGGAGCAAGGGGCTTACTTGATGAAGGAGAGGAAAATATTGAGATTGTAAAGCAGCTCGGGAAAAAACTAAGTCAAAAAGGAATCATCACCCATACAATCATTGATACCCATTCGAAAAATAAGCAGCAAAATTTAACGTATTTAATCAGTCAACATAACGCCACACAACGGCATTTAGATGTGAGTATTCATTTTAATGCCACTGCGGAAAAACAAAAATCAGGAATCGGCACGGAAGTATTGTATATGAACCCGGCGATAATGCCGTTTGCTCAGAAAATGAGTCGACAAGTCGCTAAAGCAGGGAGGTTTAAAGATCGGGGGGCCAAGCTTCGTAAAGACTTAGCTTTTTTAAAAGGAACAGCCAAAAAAGCGATTATCATTGAAATTTGCTTTGTCAGCTCAGAAGAAGATATACAGCTATATCGAGCAAATAAAGAACAAATTATCGAAGCCATTGCGGATACTTTAAAAAGCTATTTATCAGGGACGACCCCAATACCAAAGCAGACGCCGACAATTTCTAGTCCTGCTTTGCAGCAAGCGGTGGAAACTTTATTTAATGATAAACTAGCAGTTCGTCAGCAATTGGAACATGGCATTCAATCTGGCGCTTATCAACAGATATGGTTGGATTATTTTGAACAGGGTAAGTTAACGCTATACGACTATTTAGCCCTCACCGCACTGCAATTTCAAAAAAATAAACATTTTGTGTAACCTTTATGGAATTGAATCGACTAATGTAGTGAAATTACCGAAAGGGTGGGATATTATGAAAAAAATAGTACCTTTAGCATTATCAGCATTTTTATTAGGAACAATGACTGCAGGAGCAGAACAGCCACTGAATAAAGAAGGGGCTGAGCAAGTTGTGAAGGAAGCAACATTTGCGAAGTATTCCGGGGAAATAACTGAAGTTAAACAAATGGAAACATCAAAACTTTATACAGCTAAAGTAGATGAAAATATTTTCCACTTCCATGTTGATGATAAAACACTCGTTTTTGATCAACAAGGTAATGAGGTGGATTTACAGGTTGGGGATACAACTTCAATTTATATCTTTGCCGACCAGCCAATGATTTTAATTTATCCGCCTCAATACTCACCGGCAGTGGTGGTAGTGGAGAAAGATGATGCAGCTGGCTCAGTAAAGGTTGCGCAATTTGATGAAAACCTTTTAAGTGATGACGGCGAATTAAAGCTGAACTTAGATGAAAAAGCTGACATTGTAAATACAAAAGGTGAAAAAGTTGAAGCGAAAGATTTAAAAAAATATAATGCCGCTGTATTTTACGGACCAACAACGAAAAGCATCCCGGCACAAACTTCACCTGAGAAAATTGTCGTATTTCCAAAGCTAGAAGACGCTGAGGAAGTAGAAACACCTGAAATCGCACCGGAAATCCAGGCTATTATTGGTGGGGATTATAAAGAAGTCGATGGAAAAATCATGGTACCTTTACGTCTTATTGCAGAAGAAATGGACTTTAAAGTTACTTCTACAGGAAAAGGGGCTATTCTTTCAAAAGGCGCACTTTCATACACAATAACGCGCGGTGAAAAAGCATATGGTCACAATCGTGCACTGCATTATTTTGAAGTCGCACCTGAGTTATTGGAAGAAAATAAAACTTATGTTGAACTTAGCTTTGCAGATGAATTGCTTCAATAGTTTATGTCAGGCTGAAATTCACTAATAAAGTGAATTTCAGCCTTTTTATTAGTAAAGCACATAAAAAAGTCCTCTACGAAAAGAGGAATTTGTAGCTTTTAGTTTAGGTTCTTTCTTTTAAATACCAAGAAGTTTGGAACTAACAATAGGGCAATACCAATTATCAAATACCATCCCTTGCCGTCGTAGGAAATCATCAATATCAATTCCCAAGCGTTTGATGGACCGGAATGAGGACCATTGCTGAAGGGATAAGAAAAAATGAAAGGTAATACACCTATAAACGTAAAAATGATTCCGAATAGCAGTGAGATAGTAGCAAAGATTTTCATTGAACAGCCTCCTTAATATCAATAATATTCTGATAACTGTTTTGATTCAATAAAAAGTTCTTACTATATATATGAGGAGGGCGAGGTATGTGAAAAAAATAGTTATAGGATTAACTATCGTGATTTGTCTACTAACAGCTTGCTCGCGAAATATAGAGAGTGAGCCTACACCTTTTGGGACTGTTAATAGTCCGGATAGTTTAACGATGAATACAAAACCTGGAACTGTTACACCTACTGGATTAACCGTAATAATTGAGAATCGTTCAAATGAGCGATTTGTGTATGGGCAATATTTTACTGTTGAAAAGAAAAGCGAAGGCAATTGGTATGAGGTTCCAATACTTGAGGAAGCTTACAGTTTTATTGATTTAGGACACAATGTAGCACCGTTACAATCAGTAGAATGGGTAGTGGACTGGGAAGGATATTACGGTGTTCTAGATAACGGTGAATATCGGATTTTAAAGGAATTTCGTAATTCGGAAGAGACGGATGATGAAATCTATCATTTGGCAGCTGAGTTTATCGTTCAATAAGGTAAAGCTGAAAGATTGGATGTGCCCATACTTTCAGCTTCTATCTATCCTTCAAGCATACGAGTGATGGCTTCTCTATCGTAATCTAAAATCCAATCATTATACTGCTCATATAATGGTCTAAGCTTTTCAACATTACTACCTAAAATATCACAACCCCGGTCATCATATACATGAAAAATGGTCTGTGTGCGTTTATTCAGTATGTATACACGATGAGGAATATTTGGTTTCATGCCTAAATCTGAATGAACAACCGCCCGCAATATTTTTGAAGCCGCAATCTCTTTAGCTCTGCAAGCTATTTCAAAGCGATAGATTAAGATTTCCTCCATTTCATATGTGTTCATTGAGATACGAAAGTGTTGGCTTCGATCCAAAAACGGTGATAGATTTTTCCGTTTTAAATCTACTTCCAATATATCCATAACGATAATGCATTCGTCTTCGGGCATATGCAAATCGTTATATAACGCCGCGGCACGTTCATTACTTCCTGCTATGTATTTGTTGTTATCTGGTTCATTTGGATCTCCTAGCTCAAAGCGAATTGCAGGTTCCCATGAATAAAATAAGCCTGGCATTAGCTCCAAGTTTGAAAAATAACGCTCTAAAAATAACGAATGCTCCATTTGAATCAACCTTTCTTTTAACGAATGTTAGAAAATTGTTTCCATCTATACTATCACATAGATTTTATTACGAGATTTTGCTGGACTATTCAAAAAGTTGGGTTGACTTTCCAGAAGGGCTTAAAAACGGCGGAAATACCTAATTTTAGAGGACGTGAAATATACTATTTACCCGATTAATTTCCTCTATAAACAAAAATTTTATCGGATGTAATCATTTTGTAACTATAATGTAACAAGATTTTGATATTAAATATGGATTTACCTCTATTTATTTCCTTATTTCTACTATACAATGATGGAGACAGCTTATGAAAGGATAGGGAACAATGAATCAAAAATTGATTACATTGGTTGTTGCAATCTTCCTCGTTTGTACACTAGCTGTTACACCGACATCAGCTAAAGTAGTATTTGCAGATGTTGCGACAACCGATGCCACTTACGAAGAGATCCAATACTTAATTAGCTTAGGCGCAATTAAAGGATATCAGGAAAAGGGCAAAACATACTACAAACCAAACATGAGTGTGACTCGTGCACAAGCTGCGAAAATGGCAGTAATTGCTGCAGGTAAGAGTCCACTGAAAGTAAGTAAATCTTCTTACTCAGATGTTAAAGTCGGTACAGAACAATCCACTTATATTGAACGAGCTAAACAGCTTGGATTGTTTTCAGCAAAGTCTGGAAAATTTTCTCCTAATGCACCCCTGTCACGTGAAGAAATGAGCCATGTATTAGCAGTGGCTTTCAATTTAAATGTCAATGACTACAAGGACTTAGCGATTGTTTTCCCAGATGTAACGACATCGAATACATATGCTTCGTATATAAAAGCAATTTATTATAACGGGATTACAAAAGGAAATGATGGCAGATTTATGCCGAAAAGCTCGGTAACTCGAGCACAGTTTGCATCATTTATAGCGCGTGCTAAAAGTGATGAGTACCGTCTAGCATTACCAGAACAGCTTGATGCAGTCGATGTAACGCAAGTAATCGGTCTAGTTTCGGTAACGACTGATGGCTTAAATGTTCGCACAGGTCCGAATACGTCTAGCACAGTTATTGGAAGAGTTAATACTGGCGGTAAATTATCTGTCTATGCAGTAGAAGGGAACTGGTTAAAAGTATCTTATCAAGGTTATTACGGTTATATCAGTAAGTCATATGCCAAATTCCTTGAACAAGATGGTAATGCAATAGGTCCATCGATTAAGGCTGTCACAGCAAATGCAACATTGAACCTATATTACAAACCAACTTCTTCTTCAAAAAAAATAACGCAAATTTCAGCTGGAGCAGCATTGTCTGTTTATAAAGAAATGGGCGGCTATTATTTAACGACTGTTGATGGAGTACCTGGCTACATTGTAAAAGCGAGTACGACAGTTGTAGGCGGTTCTGTTGTGGAACCTCCAAAAGTAGATGACGAAAAACCTGTCGCAACGACAAATACAATTGGTAAAGTAACGGTTGCGAGCTTAAATATGCGTCAATCAGCATCAGGCTCATCTAAAACAATCAAAACATTATCAAAAGGCTCAGTTATTGCAGTTCATTCGATTAACGGCTTTTGGGCAAAAGTTACAGCAGGTAAAGATACAGGCTATGTTCATAAATCATATATTAAATTGATGAATGAAAAAGGCAGTGCTGTAAAAGACCGTATTATTATTCTAGACCCAGGACACGGTGGTAAAGATCCAGGTGCCGTTAACTCAGGTCATACGGAAAAAGCGATTGTATTAAAAGTTTCCAACCTTGTAAAACAAAAGCTTGAAGCTGATGGTGCGAAAGTGCAGATGACTCGTTCTGGCGATACGTATCCTTCATTACAGGAGCGTGTGAAATTTACGCAGGACAAGTTCGGCGAAATTTATGTGAGTATTCATGTAAACGCTGCAACATCTACAAGTGCTCAAGGAACAGAAACGTACTATAGTATCAGTTCAGGTGATCAGTTTGAAGAGGATAAAAAACTTGCCACTTATATTAATACGGAGATTGTTAATAATGCGAAAATGAAAAATCGCGGCGTTAAAGAAGCGCAATACTATGTAACGCGCAATATGATCATCCCTTCTGTATTAGTCGAGCTTGGATTTATTTCGAATGCTGAAGACCGCAAAAAGTTAGTTGACGATAAGTATGTAGAAATTTATGCACAATCTATTTATAACGGGATTGTGGATTACTATAAAAAATAGGTTTTATATGGCCGATTCCTTTATGGAGTCGGTTTTTTTGTGTACTTATTGACAAATTTTAGGGATTTATTAAACTAGAAATAGTTATCCTCGAAATGCACCTGCACACCCCGCTAAATAGACGGAGGAATTCCGCTTATTCCCTTATCATTTTTCCCTATTCACCTATTATTTTTAATCCACATTTAAAATTATACAGGAGGGCCTTTTATGAGTTTTGAAGAAGAATATCATGTTTTTTTGAATTTGCACGTACAAGCAAGAACTGGGGAAAAGTTACGCCGATTAAAAGAAGGTCACAATACGGCGGAAATGCTGTTTTTGAAGCAAGTATGGTGGCCACTATTTTCCCATTTTGATTACCTTCATCCAGAATATGAAGTCGATGATTTTAAGGATGGTAAAAGGTATTTGGATTTTGCCTATATTCGTCCAGGTATCCGGATTTGCTTTGAAATTGACGGGTATGGTCCTCACCTGAAGAATATAAGCAGATGGCAGTTTGCTGATAATCTCGAACGGCAAAATCAGCTGGTGATTGACGGATGGACTGTAATCAGATTTTCTTATGACCAAGTGAAAGAAAGGCCCCGGCGCTGTCAGCAAATAGTTCAGCAAGTTTTCGGGCAACGGTTAGGGGATAAACTGGATTATACATCTTTAACCTATTATGAAAAAGAAGTTCTTCGACTGGCAGTTCGGAAAGGGGGAGCCATTTTCCCAAAAGATGTAGAGACATATTTGAAAGTAAGTGACAAAACCGCAAGAAAACTGTTAGCTCAACTAGTCGAGAAGAAAATGCTTATGCCCGCGTCTGGCACGAAGAGAGTCCGCTCGTATCAGCTAGGTAATCACATCAAACTTCCAATCGAAAAATAACGGAAGGAATTTCCGTTATTCACTAAATAAATTAAAAATGTTCTGAAATAAGGGAAGAAATTTCCGTTATTCGTTCAAAACCGGTTAAAAAGGACCCGTTTTACGCAAATAAAGGAAAATGGTTCCGTTATTTTCTACATAAAATGATTCAAGTCGTGAAATAGCGGAAAACGCTTCCCTTATTTAACTTTTATTCAGGAACTATTGTATTCTTACACGAAGAGAGTCCGTCGTATCGGTTGAATAGACTTCTCATCGAAAAATAAAGGAAGAGATTTCCCTTATTCACCAAATAAGTTAAAAATCTTCTAAAATAAGGGAACAAATTTCCGTTATTCGTTCAAAAACTTCAAAAAAGGACTCGCTTAACGCAAATAAAGGAAAATACTTCCCTTATTTTCACATAAAACGATTCGAATCTTGAAATAGCGGAAAACGCTTCCCTTATTTTACTTTTCCCTCATGCAATCTGGTACGAAAAGAATCCACTTGTACCGGTTGTGGAAATCACACTACATTTAAGAAAACTAAAATTTCCCCGGCTTAAATAACTAGTAACTACCTAAATAATGGTAAAATAACTATGAAGATCTTTCAAGGAATTATAATAGTCCCCATTAAATATTATGCTAAAAAGCGTTCAATTCTGAGCGCTTTTAATTGTTTTTATATGGCTATCTCACTGTTGCAATATATGCTATTTAACCTGTTATTTGCACTATTCTCCTCATCAACTTAATTTATTAACCATATTCCGTAGCCTTTTTTTATTTCCAAAAATTTGTTGACACACTATATCAGCGTCCGATATATTATATATCAAGAGCCGATATATCAGATGTCGATAGAACGGAGTGATTTTGTTGCAGCAACCTTTAACAGAGGGGGTTTATTATATTTTGTTGGCACTATATGAACCGCGCCATGGATATGGAATTATGCAGATCGTGGAGGAATGGAGCGATGGGCGTGTAAAGTTAGGTGCGGGAACAACATACGGTGCACTGAAAAATTTACAGGAAAAGAAATTTATTGAAACTTTAGCGGGGGAAGGACGAAAAAAAGAGTATGTCATTACATCGCTTGGCAAACAGATTGTTGAAGCTGAAGTTACCCGCATTAAAGAGCTCTATAACAACGGTAGAAAAATTATACAAGCGGAAGGAGATTTGTGATGCGTAAATTTAAAATTTTCCTGGATGATGCGAAAGAAGAAAAGTGGATTAACGATATGGCAACTGAAGGCTGGTATTTCCAAAGCTTTCACTTTCCATTCTACACTTTTGCAAAAGGTCAACCAGGTGAATATGAATACCGTACAGAAATGCTTGAAGGATTCGGTTACGGAAAAGCAGTAAATGAGTATTTAGACTTTGTTCAAAGTACAGGTGTAGAGGTCGTGCAAAAACGAATTAACTGGGTCTATTTCCGTCAGCATAAAAGTAAGGGGGATTTTGAGCTATACAGTGATCCAGTTTCAAAGCTCTCTTATATAAATCGAATTTATACTCTTTATGGAACCGTGGCTGTATTAAATTTAGTATTTGCCCTATTTAATGGGGTGATGACAGTGTTTGAGAATAGTTTCCATTTTAACAGCTTTATTGCTGGACTGAACACCGGCGTTTTCATTGCACTATTATACCCGTTGGCAAAAACAGTTTACCGTAAACAGAATTTAAAAAGAGAAATAGCGTTGTATGAAAATTAATGCACAATTGAAATTTTTTACAAAATATTGAAACTTTAACGAGGGAAGCACGTAAAAAAGAGTATGTCATCACATCTTGGCGAATTAGAAACTTCCCGCATTAAAGTGCTTTATGAAACGATATAAGCAAAGGGGATATGTGATGCGTATATTTAAGGTTTTTAGTGATGATGTGAAAGAAGAGCAATGGATTAATGACATGGCAAATCAAGGCTGGCATCTTAAAAAAATACGATTTTCATTTTATTATTTTGAACAAGGTGAGCAAGGTGAATACGAGTACCGCCTAGAAGTACTTGATCATTTTCTTAAAGGAAAAGATGTGAAAGAATACGTGGACTTTACAGAAAGCGCTGGTATAGAGCTTGTACAAAAACGTTTGAACTGGTTATATTTCCGCCAGCACAAAAGCAAAGGTCCGTTTGAATTATATAGTGATGCCTCTTCGAAATTAAACTATTTCAATCGAATGCTGTCGATATATTATCCATTACTATTTATTAATATCCTGGCGGCTTGTACAAATGGTGCGTTTGCGTTGGGGGAACTCACGTATGATTGGAATTTCTTCATCAGTGTTATGAATCTACTCGCTGTGCTTTTACTAATCGTTCCGACAATCAATGTTATAAAGCGAAAACGTATTTTAAAAAAAGAAATGGCTATGTTCGAAAATTAAGGAGGGAAATGAGAATGGTGTTACAACTAAAAGATGTTACAAAGAGATACAGAGATTTTGTGGCAGTTGACCGGCTTAATTTTACAATTGAAAAAGGTGAAATTTTCGGGTTAATCGGTCAAAATGGAGCAGGAAAAACGACGACATTCCGCATGATTTTGGATTTGCAGGATACGACAGAAGGCTTAATTACGTGGGACGGGAAACCGATTAAATCAGTCGATCGTGATATTTTAGGCTATTTACCGGAAGAGCGCGGTATTTTCCCGCAAATGAAAGTTGAAGAGCAGTTGTACTTCTTCGGTGAGCTTCACGGTATGGATAAGGCGGAAATTAAAAAGGATATCGATTTTTGGATTCAACGCTTTGATCTGGAAGAAAAGCGCAATGTAAAAGCAGAAACACTTTCAAAAGGTAATAAACAAAAGGTACAGCTTATTGCAAGCTTTATCCATAAGCCGAAGTTTTTAATTTTAGATGAGCCGTTTAGCGGACTGGATCCGGTCAATATGGAGCTGCTGAAAGATGCGATTCTTTATTTGCGTGATCAAGGAATGACGATTTTATTTTCAAGTCACCAAATGGATAATGTCGAGGAGCTGTGTGACCATCTATGTTTATTAAAACGTGGTGAATCATTGTTCTCTGGCTCATTGCTCGATTTGAAAAAGCAATACGGCAAAACGAAATTGACAGTACGAACAGATAAATCGTTTGAAGAGTTAAGCAAGTTCCCTGGTGTAGTTCAAGTGAAAATGGAGCGTGACTCACAGGCAGTACTGACTTTGGAAGACGAATCTTATGCACCAGCTATATTCGATTTGCTTGCCAATGGGGGCTATATAGAAAAGTTCAGTTTAGATTATTTATCATTGCATGAGATCTTCAAAGAGAAAGTAGGTGCTAGCCTTGTCTAAATTTATGGTGCTCGTCAAACAACTGTATAAACAAAAAGTAACAGCTAAGTCATTTATATTAACTACATTACTTTATTTAGTCGTCCTTGCGGGAATTATGTACTGGTCGGAAATTAGAGACCTAATTTTCTCAGGTGATGCTGACACGATTGCTGTTGTAAATGAAACAAATTTTGACGTAACGGAAGTACTGCAAAATACAGATGATTACGAATACGAATATGTAACAGCAGGTGAAGTCGCAGAAAAATTAAAAGACGGGGACTATTATGCGGCCTTTACATTAACGGATGCAGACGGAAAACTGGCAGCAAAAATTGAATCCTATGATCCATTACCGTTAAATGACCAATCAAACTTTCAAGGGATGATAAGTCAGGCAGGTCAACTTTATGCGATGAGCCAAATGGATCTGTCACCGGAGCAACAGCAACTTTTATTATCATCTGAACCGATTATTACATTAAATTCGATTAATGAAGCAGCAACAGATGGTAAGTCCGCTGAAGAAAAAATGGCCGGTGTATTTATTTCGTATGCTATCGGAATTATTATTTATATTTTTGTCGCAACCTATTTATCAATTATTACGACAGACGTGGCTTCAGAAAAAGGGTCACGTGCACTGGAAATGTTACTTGTAAGTGTAAAGCCTGAAATCCACTTCCGTTCGAAAATCGTTGGTGTATTTTTAGTTGCGCTTACACAGTTTGTCATCCTATTCGGTGGTTTACTGTTACTGCTCCGCTTCTCAGACGGGGGCAACAAATGGTCCATCGTAACGGATTTACTTGATTCGATGTCAATTGGCTATTTCCTGTATGTTATAGGATTCTTGTTCTTAACAGTCTTTATGTATTTAATCATCGGGGCACTATTCGGTTCACTTGTTTCAAAGGTAGAGGAAGCAGGTCAAGTGATGATGCCAGCTATGATGCTGACACTTGTAGGTTTTTATGTCATGCTTACAGGTATGGGTAACCCGGATACAATGCTAATTAAAGTATTCTCTTACATTCCATTTACTTCAGGAATGGTAATGCCGATGCGATTGGGTGCAACGGATATAAGTGCAATCGAACCAATTATTAGCTTCGCTGTATTATTAGGTACTGTATTAGTTTTATATTTCTTAAGCTTATCATTCTACAAACGAAGTGTTCTAACGTATTCTTCGGGTGGTATTATTGAAAAAATGAAAACAGTATTTAAAGTGACGACTTAATGGTGTTAGTAGCTATTGTCCGTCATTCGTAGTAAACTAAAGAAGTACGGAGAGATTTGTATACACAAATCTCTCTTTTTTTGAACGAAAAACAGTAGTAAGGATGAAAACATGAGAAAAAAAGTAGAATTACAAGTAGATGCAAAAGCGATTAAAGATTTAACGAATGGCTATCCGCTTATTTTAAAAGACGCGATTGTAACTAATGAAGTATCAATCGAAGAAGGCAGCCTACTGCATTTAGTCGATAAAAACGGTGGTTATATTGCAACTGGCTATTACGGTGCACAAAATAAAGGAATTGGTTGGGTTCTTTCTCGTAAAGAAAAAGAGCTGATTGATGTAAAGTTTTTTGCGAAAAAAATTCGTGAAGCTGCTGAAAAGCGTGCAGACTTTTTTGCATCCGAGCAAACGAGTGCATTTCGTATATTTAACGGGGAAGGCGATGGCATTGGCGGTTTGACAATTGATTTCTTTAACGGCTTTTACATGGTGAGCTGGTATAGTGAAGGCATTTATTCATTCCGCAAAGAAATCTATGAAGCATTAAAGGAAGCCGTCAATACACGCGGTGTGTATGAAAAACTGCGCTTCAATACGAACGGTCAATATATCGATCAGGATGATTATGTATCAGGTGAAAAAGGTGAGTTCCCGTTAATCGTGCAAGAAAATGGCATGAATTTTGCGGTTGATCTAAATGATGGGGCAATGACAGGTATTTTCCTTGATCAACGAAATGTACGTAAAGCTTTAAGAGACAGCTATTCTCTAGAGAAAACGGTACTGAATACATTTTCTTACACAGGGGCATTTTCTGTAGCAGCAGCACTTGGTGGCGCGGCAGGCACAACGAGCGTAGATTTGGCTAAACGAAGCTTACCAAAGACGATTGAGCAATTTAGTGTGAATGGGATTGACTTTGAATCACAAGATATTAAAGTAATGAATGTTTTTGACTACTTTAGTTATGCGGCTCGTAAAGGCTTGAAGTTTGATGTTGTAGTCCTTGATCCACCAAGCTTTGCCCGTACGAAAAAGATGACATTCAGCACGGCAAAGGATTATCCAAAGCTGTTGAAGGATGCATTAGCTATTACAAATGACAATGGGGTTATCATTGCTTCAACTAATAACGCTAGCTTTAATATGAAAAAGTTCAAAACGTTTATCGACAAAGCGTTTAAAGATGCCGGTACTCGCTATAAAATTCTAGAAGAGCACCAATTACCGGAAGACTTTACGGTGCCACACAACTTCCCTGAATTCAATTATTTAAAAGTTGTCATCATACAAGTGATCAACTAAATGGAGTGAATTTACATGAAATATAATAAAACAATTATGCTAAAACTTATAAATGAACATCGCGAGCTACATGATGAATTAAAGAAATTAAAATCAGAAATGGGTCTTGAGAAAAACTTTGCTGTTAAAGCATTGTATCATTCTGCAGTGGCAGAAGATGGCCCGTACATGAAAGATTATCAGGATTTAGAAAGACTGCGTTAATAACGAGCGAGGCTGGGACATAAGTAGAAATTTCTTTTTTTAAGGGAAATACTCTAATTAAGAAATTGATATTATATGAATTGATTGGAGTGAAGGGGCGACTCCTGGGGGAACAGCACGACGCCTGAGACTACAGGCTCAGGCCGTGCCCCCGGA
>NZ_JACSPZ010000016.1 GCF_014836905.1 Solibacillus faecavium | reverse complement strand
GTTAAGCTCTTTAGCGCCGATGGTAGTTGGGGGCTTCCCCCTGTGAGAGTAGGACGTCGCTTCGCACACGAAAAAAAACCACTGAGAAATCAGTGGTTTTTTTGTATAAAAATATTCATCAATAATGCTCTTCAGAGAAAATCTTTAAATTCCCTTTTCAATACCTCTAAGTACTTCCTTATATAAAATCAAATTAACTACTTATTTAATAAAGCTTTTTTCAAATCAACTAAATAATTTCCTTTTATAATAGGTATATTTTAGCTAATATTTGAAAGCTAAAAATTATATTATAAAAAGTTTATTAAAGGAAAAGATAAAGCAAAAGTAAAATAAAATTATAATAAAACAGTAAAAGTAAGAAAACACTCAACTAAGGTAATATTCCGAATTATTTTATTTTTTAAGTAATCTTGACAGTCGAGGTCGACGTTGATAACCTTACAATAATATTCTTTTCTAAATAGGAGGCATACTTAAAAATGTGGGAAACAAAATTTGCTAAAGAAGGTTTAACATTTGATGATGTATTATTAGTGCCAGCACACTCAGAAGTATTACCAAAGGATGTTAATTTATCTGTAAATCTTACTAATAATATTAAGTTAAACATTCCAATGATTTCTGCCGGTATGGATACTGTAACAGAAGCAAAAATGGCAATTGCAATGGCTCGTCAAGGTGGACTTGGTATTATTCATAAGAACATGAGTATTGAAAAGCAAGCAGAAGAAGTAGAAAAAGTAAAACGCTCTGAAAATGGTGTTATTACTAATCCCTTTTTCTTAACACCTGAGCACCAAGTATTCGATGCAGAACATTTAATGGGCAAATACCGCATTTCAGGTGTTCCTATTGTGAACAACATGGAAGATCAAAAGTTAGTTGGGATTATTACAAACCGTGACCTACGTTTTATCTCTGATTATTCATTAAAAATTGATGATGTTATGACAAAAGAGGATTTAATTACGGCAGCTGTTGGGACAACTTTAGCAGAGGCCGAAGAAATTCTTCAACAATATAAAATCGAAAAGTTACCTATTGTTGATGAAGATGGAAAACTTACAGGTTTAATTACGATTAAAGATATCGAAAAGGTTATTGAATTCCCTAATGCAGCTAAAGACAGCCATGGACGTTTAGTTGTAGGTGCAGCAGTAGGTGTTTCTAAAGATACAATGGTACGCATTGCTAAGTTGGTGGAAGCACAGGTTGATATTGTGGTAATTGATACAGCACATGGTCATTCACAAGGTGTATTAAATACTATTAAAGACATCCGTGCCGCTTACCCGAATTTAGACATTATTGCAGGTAATGTAGCAACAGCTGAAGGTACACGTGCTTTATTTGAGGCAGGAGCAGATGTTGTAAAAGTGGGAATTGGTCCTGGTTCTATTTGTACTACTCGTGTTGTGGCAGGTGTAGGTGTACCTCAAATTACAGCGATATATGATGCTGCTACAGTAGCACGTGAGGTAGGCAAAACGATTATCGCTGACGGTGGGATTAAGTATTCAGGAGATATCGTAAAAGCTTTAGCTGCAGGTGGACATACTGTAATGTTAGGATCATTATTAGCGGGAACTTCTGAATCTCCAGGTGAAACTGAAATCTTCCAAGGGCGTCGCTTTAAAGTATACCGCGGTATGGGTTCACTTGGTGCAATGGAAAAAGGTTCTAAGGATCGTTACTTCCAGGAAGATGCGAAGAAGTTAGTTCCAGAAGGAATAGAAGGACGTCTACCTTATAAAGGACCTTTAGCAGATACAATTCATCAATTAGTTGGTGGTGTACGTGCTGGAATGGGTTACTGTGGTGCTCCGGATTTAGCAGATTTACGAGAAAAATCACAATTCATTAAAATGTCAGGGGCAGGCTTACGTGAGTCACACCCACATGATGTACAAATTACAAAAGAATCACCAAACTATTCTTTACAATAAGTACTAGGCAACTTTTAAACGCTACTATCGTCAAATTGAGATAGTAGCGTTTTTTTATTAAGAAGAGCACACATTAGACTACTTATGTATGATAAAATGGCGTTAGAGAATAAAAATTTTGGAGGTAGCTTTGTGAAGATAGTAAGTAAGCAAATGGTATTAAGCTTCGTCTTAATTCCAGTGTTAATATTCAGTATGTTGGCGATGGCCGTACCTGCTCCAACAAATGCAGAGACGGATTTAGGATTAACGGTAGATGCAGCGATATTAATTGATGCAGATACTGGTAAGATTTTATATGAACAAAATGCAGAAACTGCATTAGGTATTGCAAGTATGACGAAAATGATGACGGAATACTTATTACTAGATGCAATTAAAGAAGGATCGATTACTTGGGATCAACAATATAATGTAACAGAGTATACATATAAAGTTTCTCAAAACCGTTTATTAAGTAATGTACCTTTGCGTGCGGATGGTACGTATTCAATTAAAGAATTATATGAAGCGATGGCTATTTATTCTGCCAATGCAGCAACAATTGCAATTGCTGAAACAATTGCAGGGACAGAAAAAGAATTTTTAAAGCTTATGAATAAAAAAGCAGAAGAACTGGGTTTGGAAAATTATAAATTTGTAAACTCTACGGGGTTAAATAACTCAGATTTATTGGGGATGCATCCAGAAGGTACAGGGGAAAATGATGAAAATGTGATGCCTGCCCGTTCTGTGGCAAAGTTAGCGTATCATTTACTGAAGGATCATCCTGATATGCTAGAAACAGCAAAAATTCCGAAAAAAGTCTTCCGTGAAGGAACTTCGGATGCAATTAACATGTCAAACTGGAATTTCATGCTTCCAGGTCTTGTCTATGCATATGAAGGAGTAGACGGTTTAAAAACTGGTACAACTGATTTTGCGGGTCATACGTTTACGGGTACAGCAAAACGTGGGGATACACGTTTAATTGCAGTAGTAATGAAGGCTGTAGATTCAAAAGGTGTAGGCTCTTATAAGGCACGTTTTGATGCAACAGCGAAGCTATTTGATTATGGATTTGGTCAATTTTCAAAAGTAGAACTTGTTCCGGCAAACTACACATTTGAAGGGAAGAAATCACTTCCTGTAACAAAAGGGAAAGAAGAAGCTGTAAATATAGCAGTAAAAGAGCCTGTTTCAGTGATGGTAAAAACGTCTGAAAAAGATTTATATGTTCCGACACTAATGTTAACAACAGAAGAACTGGAAGCTGGTGTTGAGAAGAACCAAGTAGTAGGTCAAGCTGTTGTTAATATTTCACAGGGAATGGATTATGGCTATATTGACGGCTCTAAAATTGTAGCAGAAGTGGTAACAACGGATGCTGTAGAACGTGCAGGAAAAGTAGCACTATTCTTCCAGGGTATTGGAAGCTTCTTTGCTAATTTATGGAGCGGTGTATTTGGTTTTGCAAATGGATTAATTAAATAAATATGTGATGCCTTTCTATAAGATAAATCTTATAGAAAGGTTTTTTTGTAGAAAAACGGAATTTTCGAATGGGACAATTTGTAGATAGAGCATGCCATACATACATTGTTGTTATGGAGGGATAATTATGTGTGGGATTTCAGGCTGGATTGATTACTCGAAAAATCTGGTAGATAATGAATTACTTATAAAGAAGATGACGAGAACGCTTTTACATCGTGGTCCGGATAGTGAGGGGTATTTTGTGAGCAAGCATGCCTTACTAGGACATAAAAGGCTCGCAATTATTGACTTAGTCACAGGTGACCAACCAATGACTAGAGGGAATTTTACGATTGTTTACAATGGGGAAGTTTATAATGCCAATGAAATTCGTGAACAGCTCATTAAACGTGGCTATACATTCCATACCACATCCGATACGGAAGTTATTTTAATTGCGTATTGTGAATGGAAAGAGCGATGTATGGACTATTTGAATGGGATATATGGTTTTGCTATATGGGATGCAGAGGAACAATCTTTATTCTTATGCCGTGACCGGTTAGGAGTTAAGCCATTATTTTACTATGAATATGAAGATGGCATATTATTTAGCTCTGAAATTAAAGGGATCTTGGCACACCCTTCAGTAAAGCCGCAAGTCGATATAGAAGGGCTGGCGGCGTTATTTAGTTTAGGACCTTCTCGAATAGTCGGTAATGCTATATTTAAAGGAATTAAGGAAATAAAACCGGCATATGCCATGACTGTTCGTAAAGAGGGCAAAAAGAGCTGGAAATATTGGGATATAGTAAGTAAACAACATGAACATTCAGAGGAAGAAACAATAGATAAAGTACGGGAGCTTGTAACGAAGGCAATTGAACGCCAACTAATAAGTGATGTACCTATTAGTACAATGCTTTCGGGAGGGCTAGATTCAAGTATTATAACGGCTGTAGCAGCTGAACAACTTGCCAAAGAAAATAAAACATTATCGACATATTCCGTAGCGTATGAAGAAAATGACCAACACTTTCAGGAAAACTCATTTCAAACATCTCAGGATGAATTTTGGATTGGGAAGATGCAACAAGCATTTCAAACCAATCATAAGCAAGTTACCCTTACTCAGGAAGATTTAGTTGAAAGCTTACAGCATGCCATGATATTGAAAGATATGCCGAGTATGGCCGATATTGATAGTTCGCTTTATTTGTTCTGTAAAGAGATGAAAAATGAACATACGGTAGCTTTATCAGGCGAGTGTGCAGATGAAGTATTTGGTGGGTATCCATGGTTTTATGGTGAAAAAACAGAAAGTCTGTTTCCGTGGTTAAGATCAACAAATGAGCGGGAACAGCTATTTAAAACAGAATGGCAAAAAAGGTTACAGCTGCCTCAGTTTATGCAAAATACTTATGATGAAGCAATCAAGGATATGCCTCATTTTACAGGCAGTAAAGAGGAGCAGGAACGCCAGCAATTGTTTTATTTAAATAATTTATTCTTTATGCAAACCTTGTTAGAAAGAAATGATCGAATGACAATGGGAGCGAGTATGGAGGTGCGTGTTCCATTTGCTGATCATACGATTATAGAATACGTATGGAATATTCCATGGGAAATGAAAAACAGTGGTGGCAAAGAAAAGGGAATTTTACGGGAGGCTTTCTCCTCTCTTTTACCGAAAGAAGTAGTGGAGCGTAAAAAAAATCCATACCCCAAAACATATCATCCAAAATATACTGAACTTGTGCATAAACGTTTACAGCAAATTTTGAAACAGAAGGATTCAGTATTATATGAATTGTTCGAGCATGACCAATTAAAGCGTCTACTCGCTACAAATGGTCAGTCATTTCAGATTCCATGGTTTGGTCAGTTAATGGCTGGTCCACAATTAATTGCCTACTTAATTCAGGTGCATGATTGGGTAGAACATTACCGAATTGATATTATTTCAACATAAAGAAAGACGTTCTTAATTTAGAACGTCTCAAAGGCTGGATTTAGTTTACTGATTTTTTGGAGATATTCCAAATAGCCATTAGTTGATGGATTTGATGTTCTATTTCATGAATTTGTATATTTCCAAAACCCAGTAAAAATGTCCGTTTAGAATATGATTGCTCTGTTAGATAATAGTTGGAAAGAGGCAAAATATTAATATTATGCTGTAAGGCAATTTGTTGAAGCGCCAATTCAGTTTGATCGTGAAGAAAGGCTATTAATATATTCGTACCTGCCGCATCTCCGGATATAGATATTTGTGGATAATAATTCGAAAAAATCTCAATACATTTATCGTGCTTCTTACGATAAATTTTCCGCATGCGATTTAAGTGTTTTGCAAAATGCCCGTCTGCCATAAACTTTGCTAGAATATGCTGTTCAAACCGAGGAACAGTAGAAGAATAGTAATTAAAATGCTCTTGATAGCGTTTAATAAGTGATGGGGGTAATACGAAATAGGCAACGCGTAATGATGGCATAAGGGATTTCGTAAAAGTACTCAAATAAATAACGCGATCGTTTTGATCCATTCCCCGTAATGCCGGAATTGGCTTTCCAATATAACGAAACTCACTATCGTAATCATCCTCAATTATAAAACGATTGGGTGCTTTAGCTGCCCAATTCAATAGCTGAGTGCGCCGGTTGGCAGACAGTACTGCCCCAGTCGGGAATTGGTGAGATGGAGTAACATAAACAACATTTGCGTTCGTTTTCTGCAATTGTTCCACAACAATTCCGTCTGAATCAACGGAAATTGGAATAGCGAGCTGACTTAGTTGATGCCTTGGTATTGGTGAATAGCCTGGATTTTCAAAGGCTAGTAGGAAATCATCGTCTAATATTTTTAAAATCATGGGCAGGAGCTGTTCGGTTCCGGAGCCAATCACGATTTGTTCCGGCTGGCACGCTATCCCCCGGGACTGATGAAGATAGTTTGAAATTTCGATTCGTAATGCCAGCTCACCTTGACGTTCGCCAGTTTGCAGTAAATGTTTGAATGGCTTATCTAGAACATCTTTGGCATATTTTCGCCATGTTGTAAACGGGAATGCATCCTCGTCAATTTTTGCAGAGGAAAAGTCAATTTTATATTCCGTTTGCTGAGTTACATTCTTAAAGTTAACATTCATTACGGAATTTTTACGATAAGGCAATGAATCAATTTCTTCTACAAAATAGCCAATGCGAGGTTTTGACATAATATATCCTTCCGCTAACAGCTGAGCATAGGCCAGTTCAACAGTTGTTTGGCTAATATTGAAAAATTCCGCCAGTTCCCGTTTAGAAGGTAGGCGAGTTCCTACAACCAGTTGGTTATTTGTAATCGCATCTTTTATACCGATATATAGCTGTTCGTAGAGTGGAATAGAATGTTCTTTTTTTAGTTGAAAGAAAAGCATATTAAAGTACCTCCTTTTGTGACCTTTAAGAAAAATAAAAATATATTAAATTCAACAATGTCAGAAAAGTATAGCACATCGGCAATTATTTCTGAATGTTTTAGGGAAAACTTGCATTGATGTACTGTTTATAGTACAGTATGGTTAAATTTATAAATGAATTCGATGATAGGAAGTAGTAGCAAGCAAGTTTTTTTTAGAGAGTCAGCGGGTGGTGAAAGCTGATAAAAGCACTTGTGAATCCGTCCTTGAGATGCTTTTTCCGAAAACTAACAAGTAGGTAGAAGCCGGCTTACCAGAGTCGTTAATTGTTAAGAGGAATAGATTTTAGATCTATTCAATTAGGGTGGCAACGCGGGTAGCTCTCGTCCCTTTCATAGGGATTGAGGGCTTTTTTGTATTCACTTTACTAATACATTAATGCGTTAAAGTGCTCGGGATCATCATTCATAAACTTTAGGAGGAAAAATTATGTTAGACATTAAGCGTGTCCGAGACAATTTTGAAGAAGTAAAACGTATGCTTCTTACACGTAACGAAGATTTAGGGAATCTGGACAACTTTGAAAACCTAGATACAAAGCGTCGTGAGCTAATTTCCAAAACAGAAGTATTAAAGGCTGAGCGCAATAAAGTATCTGAGCAAATTTCTGTTATGAAGCGCAACAAGGAAGATGCAACAGAAGTGATTGCTCGTATGCGTGAAGTAGGCGATGAGATTAAAGCTTTAGATGCTGAATTAAATGGCATTGAAGAAGAGTTTAAAGATATAATGATGCGTCTGCCAAATATTCCACATGAGTCAGTACCAGTTGGAACAGAAGAAGATGACAATGTAGAGGAATATACTTGGGGCACTGTACCAACATTTGATTTTGAAACAAAGGCACACTGGGATATTGCAAAAGAGCTAGATATCGTGGATTTTGAGCGCGGAGCAAAAGTTACAGGAAGCCGTTTCTTATTTTATAAAGGGTTGGGTGCACGTTTAGAGCGCGCTTTACTGAACTTTATGATGGATCTTCATTCAGATCAACATGGCTATACGGAAATGTTGCCACCGCAAATCGTTAACCGCGATTCATTAACGGGCACAGGTCAATTACCGAAGTTTGAAGAAGATGTATTTAAATTAGTTCGTGAAGAAGATGAAATGGACTATTATCTAATTCCAACAGCTGAAGTGCCGGTAACAAACTACTACCGTGATGAAATTTTATCAGCAGACATGCTGCCACAAGCATTTTCAGCATACAGCGCTAACTTCCGTTCAGAAGCAGGATCTGCAGGTCGTGATACACGCGGATTGATCCGTCAGCACCAGTTCAACAAAGTAGAATTAGTACGCTTTGTAAAACCGGAAGAATCTTATGAGCAATTGGAAATTTTAACAGGTCATGCCGAAAAAGTATTACAGCTTTTAGGCTTGCCATACCGCAAATTAAAAATGTGCACAGCAGATTTAGGATTCACAGCTGCGAAAAAGTATGATTTGGAAGTATGGATTCCTGCACAAAACATGTACCGTGAAATTTCTTCTTGTTCAAACTTCGAAGATTTCCAAGCGCGTCGTGCCAATATCCGTTTCCGTCGTGAAGCAGGAGCAAAACCGGAATTCGTTCACACGTTAAACGGTTCAGGTCTAGCAATTGGCCGTACAGTAGCAGCAATTCTGGAAAATTACCAACAAGAAGATGGTTCTGTAGTTATTCCTGATGTATTACGTCCGTATATGGGCGGCATAGAAATCATTGCGCCTAAATAATTAAAATTAAAAGTGTGCTGAATCTAATAAATTCAGCACGCTTTTTTTCATTTATAAACAAATATATTATTTAGGAATTAGTTTTACAAAAGTAGAGTATTTTGTTATATTCGAGAAAATAGGATACTCGATGCAATGTTCAAAGAATAATAGATTCTACTGACTCATAACAATATTTTCAGCAGTTACATCAAAATCAATTTTCATAAAAACCCTCTATATATACACAGTTATTTTCACTTCAATAATTCCAATATAATCTTGCCTAATGCTCTCTTTTTTAATAACACCTCAGTTCCAACAAAAATTATAAAGCCTTTATTGAATCAAGTAATCTCACAGGAGGATGAGTGAACGAATGGAATACATTCAAGTTTCATATGAATATGAAGAGAAAATTGCGATTGTCACGTTAAACCGACCTGAAATGCGGCATGCCTTTAATACGGAGATGGCAAAGGAGCTGCTCAATGTATTTCAATCCCTGAATGAGCAGCCAGTACGTGTCGTTATTTTAACTTCTTCTACTGTAGATGCCTTTTGCTCAGGCGCAGATTTAAAAGAACGTAAGGGGATGAGCGACTCACAATGGACAGAACAGCATCATTTATTTGAGCAAATGTTTCAGGCTGTAGCCAATTGTAAGCAACCTACAATAGCTGCAATAAACGGCTATGCACTTGCGGGAGGATTTGAGCTCGTCTTAAATACGGATTTAATAATCGCCGGCAGGAACACTAAAGTAGGATTGACTGAGGTTACTCGAGGAATAATGCCTGGCGGAGGAGGTGCGCGATTATTACCAAAACGTGTACCGCTTCATATTGCAAAGGAATGGCTATTTACAGGTCGAATTGTTCCAGTAGCGGAAGCTCAGCAGGCAGGTTTATTTAATGCAGTAGTCGAGCCCTCAGATGTGCTGCAAACTGCACTGCAATTGGCCGAAACGATTGCTTCTAATGCCCCATTAGGAATTCAAGGGGTAAAGAAAATAGCAGAAATCAGTTCATTAGAAGCATCTGAAGCATTTCGAATTGAAATTGAAACATACAATGAGGTCATTGCTTCAGAGGATCGAATAGAAGGTATCTTAGCCTTTAATGAGAAAAGGAAACCTAATTTTATCGGAAGGTAGGAGGATACCATATGATGCAAACAGAGAATCTCGTTTTTCTAGAGGAACTTCGGGAAGCTGTAAGAGCAGTTTGTAAACGTTTTGATGGTGCGTATTGGCGGAAGTTAGATGAAATTGACGGTTATCCGACAGAATTTGTGGAGGCTATTACACAGGCAGGTTTTTTAGGAGCTATAATACCAGAACAATATGGTGGTTCAGGTTTAGGAATATTGGAAGCGTCAGTGATTTTAGAAGAAATTAACCGCTCAGGCGGGAATGCGGGTGCTTGCCATGCTCAAATGTATACGATGGGCACAATTTTGCGGCATGGATCACCGGCACAAAAGGAGAAATACTTGCCAAAGATTGCGGATGGTACGCTTCGTTTACAAGCATTTGGCGTGACAGAACCAAACACAGGTACGGATACAACAAATTTAAAGACATTTGCGAAACGTGATGGTGACCATTATATTGTGAACGGTCAAAAGGTATTCATTTCACGTGCAGAGCATTCAGATTTAATGATTTTATTGGTGCGTACAACCCCGAAAGATCAATGTGTTAAAAAGAGTGATGGATTGTCCGTGCTTATTGTGGATTTAAATGAAGCAGTTGGCAATGGCTTGGAAATCCGTCCCATCAAAACGATGATGAACCATGCAACAACGGAATTATTTATCGATAATCTAAAAGTGCCGGTAGAGAACTTAATTGGCGAAGAGGGAAAAGGATTCCGCTATATTTTGGACGGGATGAATGCTGAGCGAATTTTAATTGCTGCAGAATGTATTGGTGATGGTCGTTGGTTTATTGAACGGGCAACGAATTACGCAAAAGAACGTGTCGTTTTTGATCGACCGATTGGACAAAACCAAGGGATCCAATTCCCGATTGCACAAGCGCACATCCATATTGAAGCTGCAGATTTGATGCGCATAAAAGCAGCAGAACTTTATGATCAGCAGCAAGTTTGTGGGGCAGAGGCCAATATGGCGAAGTTACTTGCGGCAGATGCATCCTGGGAGGCAGCTAATGTAGCGATTCAAACATACGGCGGCTTTGGCTTTGCAGCAGAATATGATATTGAGCGTAAATTTAAAGAGACGCGATTATATCAAGTAGCTCCTATTTCAACGAATTTAATTTTATCATACGTAGGAGAACATATTTTAAAACTTCCTAAATCTTATTGAGGTGAACATCATGCACTTTCCAAATCAAGTAGAAATTATTGAAGTAGGTCCTCGCGATGGTCTACAAAATGAAGCACGCTTTGTTCCAACAGAGGAAAAGAAACAACTAATTAAACAATTATATGAAGCTGGTTTTCAGCGAATCGAAACGGCCTCCTTTGTCCATCCAAAAATAGTGCCACAAATGGCCGATGCACAGGAAATTACATCATTTTGCAATGAGTTAGGGATGAATTATCTTGCTTTAACACCAAATATGAAAGCGCTGGAGCGTGCAATCGAAGCAGGTGTACCACAGATTGCAGTATTTGTTGGGGCAAGCGAGACATTCAATCAAAAAAATATTAAGCGTTCCATTGAAGAGTCTTTAGCAGAATGCAGTGAAATGTTCCGGCATGCAAAGGCTCAGCAAAAATTTATCCGAGGCTATGTGTCGATGTGTTTTAGTTGTCCGTATGAAGGGGCTATCTCCTATGAGCAAGTAAAGCGAGTCGTTTCACAATTTGTGAGTGATGGGGCTGATGAAATTTCGATTGGAGATACGAATGGACAGGCAAATCCGCGCATTGTGTATGAGCGATTTAGCGCATTGAGAAGAGACTTTCCGGACACAACGTTCGTGGCTCATTTCCATGATACTAACGGCTTTGCCTATGCCAATATCATGGCCGCATTAAATGCGGGAATCGAAAAGTTTGATAGTTCGATCGCGGGGCTTGGCGGCTGTCCATTTTCGCCTGGAGCAACAGGAAATGTAGCGACAGAGAAGGTGGTGGAGCTGTTTGAAGCAATGGGAATTAAGACAAATATTCAGTCTGAAAAATTGAAGGACGTCGGCGCTTTTGCTAGTAATTTAGTTTAAGGAGGGCTGAATCTGAAACCATTACAAGGCATACGTGTCATCGATATGACTACTAATATTTCAGGGCCAACATTAACAATGATTTTGGCCGATTTAGGGGCAGAAGTAATCAAAATCGAAAAGTTGAGTGGCGATGAAGCCCGTAAAATGGAGCCTAAATTTCAGGAAGATGGCGTTTACTTTTTAAATATTAATAGACAGAAGAAATCTATTACCCTTAATTTAAAGGATAGTTCCAATTTTGAAAGATTAATGGATTTGATTAAAACAGCCGACGTTTTTGTTGAAAATTACCGGCTTGGTATAGCGCAGAAATTGGGGATTGATTATAAAGCATTGAAGGAAGTGAATCCTCAACTTGTTTATTGTTCACTGACTGCCTATGGTCAACATGGCCCTAAAAAAATGTATCCAGGCTATGATGCCATTATGCAGGCTGAAACAGGCATTATGAGTATTACAGGGAGCGAAGAGTTAGCTAGGGTGCCTGTTTCATTAATTGACCAAGGAAGTGCCATGTGGGGGGCACTTGGTATTGTATCTGCCATTTTGCAGCGTAGTCATACAAATGAGGGGAGCTTTGTTTCAACATCATTGTATGAAACCGGTGTATTTTGGGCGAACTATCATTTGCTTTCAACCAAATTAACGGGTGAAAATCCTGAAAAATTAGGCTCTAATCATGGCGCATTTGCACCCTATGGAGCGTTTCGAACATCAGATGGGGCAATAATGATTGGTATCTCAAACAATAAATTATTCGAAAAACTATGTGAAGTATTGAATAGGCATGAATGGGTTGAAGATCCTCGTTACTGTACAAATGAAGAGCGCGTCAAAAATCGTTCCTTACTGATGGAACAAATTGAACAAATAACACAAGCGGAAAAAAGCGATGTACTCATTCAGGCACTTGAAAATGGAGGAGTTCCTGTAGCACAGGTGAAAACGATGCAAGATGTCCTTATAGACCCGCAGCAAATAGAGAATAAACTTATTATACGTCTGCCACATTTACGTGATAAGGAAATGTATGCAACACGTATTCCTCTAACATTTTCAAACTGTGACTTAACACCAACTGTACCTGCACCAATGCTAGGGGAGCACAATAAGGAAATCTTAGGGAGGGAGAGCATACATGACAATAAGTGAGCAGTTGGCACAATACATTGTGAATGTTCGTTTTGAGGATATACCAGAGGAGGTTATACACTTTACGAAATTATGTATAGTCGACTATTATTCATCTTTATTGAAAGGCAAAGAAGCAGAACCCGTTCAGATGATGGAGCAGGTTGCGCTCCTAATTGGAGGAGAAAAGCAGGCAACGGCAGTTACGGGATTGAAAACGAGCATAACAAATGCAGCTTTCATCAATGGTGGGGCGAGCCACGTTATTGAACTGGATGACATTCATAAAGCGTCCATTGTACATGCTGCAACCGTCATTATGCCCGCAGCAATTGCCATTGCCGAGTGGCAGAATTTATCGGGAAAACGATTAATCGAGGCGATTATTGTAGGCTATGAAGTAGCGTTTCGCATAGGAGAAACCGTTACTCCTTCGCATTATTACTATTTCCATAATACAGCGACTTGCGGTACCTTTGGCGCGGCAGCAGCTGTGGCTAAATTATTGGATTTATCCAAAGAACAAATTGTTCAAGCATTTGGTTCAGCCGGTACACAAGCTGCCGGGCTATGGGAATTTATTGAGGATGGTGCAATGAGTAAGCAATTACATCCTGGTAAGGCAGCGATGAATGGGATTTTAAGTGCCTTGTTAGCACAGCAAGGTTTTACAGGAGCAACAGCCATTCTTGAGGGTCGGAGAGGGTTTTTTGAAGCAATGAGCGACGAGTACGATGTAACGCGAATGACGGATAAATTAGGGGAGCAATACAAAATTACCGAAAATGCTTTTAAAGTTCATGCATCATGTCGCCATACACATGCCGCAATGGACTTAGCGATTCAACTGTATGAAAAGGTAAAAAATAACGGAATCCATTCTATAAAATTAATTGAAGTAGGTGCCTATCAAGTGGCACTTGATATTACTGATGCTAAGAATCCCCAAACGGTTTATGCGGCAAAATTTAGTATGCAATTTTGTGTAGCTTTAGCGTTATTGACTGGTAAAGGCGGTTATGATGCCTATACTGCCGACTCCTTGCAGGATCCGTTAATTCGCAGCCTAATGGAAAAGATGGTTGTGTCTGTAGATGAAGACATTCAAAGTCAATATCCTCAAGAGTGGGGTGCGAAAATTCAAATTCACTGGTTGGATGGCACAATTGATGTCATGCAAAGCCAATTTTCAAAAGGAGACCCTGAAAATCCATTAAACGAGCAGGATTTTATCGGAAAATTTAATAGTTTAGTACCACTGGAAGAAACCCACAAGAAAAAAATCATAAATCAACTACTACATTTAGAAACTCTCCAAGTTCAGCAGATCATTCGTACAATACATCCCATCAAACACATTTCAATCGTTTAACAGCTGTGCAATTTTCAGATAAATGAAGGGTGAGTGATCAAAAGCCCTTAACTTTGAAAATATAAAAAAAGCATTGGATGAATCAGCAAAACGCTAACGTGTACTACAATTATCCCTACTAAAAAAAGAAACAGTGAAAGGTGGTGACGGGGGCTGCTTGCAATGCCATCAATATTATTCCATTAGAAGAAATTAATGCTGGCTTTGATTTATTAGCTACTGGGGATAATTCCCGAATCATTATTAAAATGGATTAATCAATGTGGAGAAATAAAACGACGAAACAACTAAAAGTGAACTGCTCCCTCTCAAGTAGACAGTGGAAATAATAAAATAAAAATGCTTTAAGCGGCTTGAGACCTGAACTCTTTAGGACTCAAGCCGTTTAATGTTTCTTGATATCGTTCGTTGTTATAGAATTTTATATATGTATCAATCGCATGTTTTAACTCTTCGTACGTCTCAAACTTATGTAAATAATACTTCTCTACTTTTAGAGTCCCCCAAAGCGCTTCTATCGGTCCATTATTAATACAGCGGCCGACTCTCAAATGCCCCCATTCGACAAACAGATTTTATTTTTTATCTGTCTACCTAATGGGGAGCATATCAAAAGAACATGTTTCGTCGTTTTTGTATGTTCAAAAGTACATAAAGCACAATCCAAATACTAAAGATAACTCCCGCTAAACTCAATAAATAACCGGAAGTGCCAAATGCATCATAAAGCCACTGGAGGGGTGTTCCTTTTACTGGTCGATTTAAAAACATAAAATTCGTTTGAAATCGTGCATTGTAATAATAAATAGCCGGCACCGTAATGAGTAAGAGCAACACCGAGCGCCAAATATCCCGGAATGTAGTATGTAACTGATGTTCTCGAATTAATGGACAAATAAAGGCTACGAGCAAGGCATGAAACACAAAACTGTGGATATGTAAAAATCCTCCAACCGGATCTGCTGTCCAACCAGGGAATAATAGAGCAATTGCAGCCCCTGGTAAAGTGAGTGTATAAAGTAGTGTAGCCGTTGTTCGGTTTGAAAAGTAAGCATGCCAACCAGTAATAAAAATACCGAGCCCACATAAATGGAGTGGCGGGCTCCAATATGAATATTGTTCCGTAACAATTAAGTAAATTTGCTTCGTTATTTCCAAAAACAGCAACAGCCAAAAAATTGATTTTTGATAGAGCTGTTGCTGTTTATTAGAAATATAATGATAACCATATATTGAAATAATTAAAAACAAACTAATAAAAATAAGCCATGTTACATGAATGGAATCAAAAATAACAAATCCGCCCACCGTATCACCTACTTTTCTTGTTGTTGTTTACGCAATAATTTCTCTTGTTTTTTACGTTCGCGTAAAGCCTTGAAAAAGTCCGTTAGAATTTGCCCGCACTCATCTCCTAATATACCTTCTGTCACCTCACATTCATGATTAAACCGCGCATCATTTAATAAACGATATAACGAGTCAACACAACCTGCTTTAATATCACGTGCACCATAAACTACGCGAGGTATGCGTGATTGGAGAATAGCACCTGCGCACATGGGGCAAGGTTCTAATGTTACGTACAGTGTTGTTTCTTCTAAACGCCAGCTGCCAATTTTTTGGCAGGCTTCTTGAATTGCCATGCTTTCTGCGTGTGTTAGAGCGTTTTGGGTTGTTTCCCGTAAATTATGTGCCCGTGCAATAATTTCATTTTTATATACGATGACAGCCCCGATTGGGACCTCGCCAAGGGCAGCTGCCTTTTTTGCTTCTTCTAACGCCTCTTGCATGTAATAGCGATCGTTATGTTCGAGCATTTATCTATCACTCCTTATATTTCAGTTTAGCATGAGTTGAAATGCTTAGGCGACTATAGAGTTAATCGTGCTATGATAAAGGAAAAGCTTGAAGGAGTAATATTATGAATTCATTTCAAACAATTGAAGAAGTGAACGGTTATTTTGAAAAGCAGTTGGAGAGTTTATACGAAAAGTATACGGCACAATTACAAATCGTTGAGAAAAATAAAATACAAATCTATACGACTTTACAAAAGCAGTATGAAGAGCAATTAATCGCACTGGAACAACTGAAACAAAATGAAGAAAATGACCTTAAACAAAATTGTGCTCTTGCAGTGGACAAAATAAAATTGCTATTTGGAAATAAAAAACAAATTATATTAGAAAAATATAAAAGAGACTATAGTGAAGAAGTTAAAGGCTACAAACAAAATAAGGTAGAGTTGCTGGAGCAAATGCAAGCGGAGGAACGTGCAGTATTTAAAAACTATCAGCATCAACAAGTGGAGAAAAGTAGGCGTCTCATAACCGACTTTGAACAGAGGTTGGATGAATTACATTCTGAGCTATTAAACTTATGTGAAATATATGAGCAGCAATTTAGTATCCTGGAAGAGAAACATGAGGAGAAGTGTGAATTAATTGAGCAAAAGCGTGATGAAGCCATTGAAAAGCTCCTGGATAGCGAGATAGCATCGCAAAACCAGCTTGAGAATCAATTGTTTGAGAAATTACAGGATTTAAATGAAAAAATTGACCAACAGCAAGATACTTTAGAACGGGATTTCATAGAAAAGGAACATTCACTTGAAGAGATGGTGAACACCGAATGCGAAAAGATTGAAGTAGACTATGAACAAAAATGTAATAAAGTATATGAACAACAAGAACAGGCACTTGCTCAATTCGATTGAATGATTCATGTTTAGAACAGCTTTTTTCATGATTTCAGTAAAATAAAATAGTTTGTTTTGTTGTCTATTAGTCATTGTGATAAAATGAAAAGCATTGACTATAAAAAGAGAAGGAGCACTTCTAATGTCTGTGCCATTTATAACAGTAGAAGGTCCGATTGGTGTTGGGAAGACCTCATTATCTAAGGCCGTATCACAAACGTTTGATTATCATTTATTAAAAGAGATTGTAGATGAAAATCCATTTCTCGGTAAGTTTTATGAAAATATCAATGAGTGGAGCTTCCAGACCGAAATGTTTTTCCTGTGCAATCGTTATAAGCAATTATCTGATATTCATGAGATTATTGAAGCGCAAGGTCCGGTAGTGGCTGATTATCATATTTTTAAAAATTTAATTTTTGCGAAACGTACTTTAAAGGCGTCAGAATATGAAAAGTACGAATCTATTTATAAAATTTTAACGGCAGATATGCCAAAGCCAAACATGGTCATTTATTTACATGCAAGCTTGGATACTTTAATGAAACGAATTGCGATGCGCGGTCGTGAAGTAGAAAAGAATATAACACGTGAATATATGGAACAACTTTCAAGTGATTATCATGAGTTTATTGGGCATTTTGAAAAGATGCATCCAGAGATTCCTGTTATCTCGCTTAATGGGGATGAGCTTGATTTTGTAAAGAACGAAGAAGATTTACAGTATGTACTACGAGTAGTAGAGGAAAAGTTACAACAAAGGAGTTTGCATCAGAAATGAACTTAAGAGAGAAGTACAATATTCCTGCGAATGCGGTCATTACAATTGCAGGAACAGTTGGTGTCGGGAAATCGACAATGACAAATGCATTATCACAGAGCTTAAATTTCCGCACATCATATGAAAAGGTCGATACAAACCCTTATTTAGATAAATTTTATGATGACTTTGAAAAATGGAGCTTCCATTTACAAATATACTTTTTAGCTGAGCGTTTTAAAGAACAGAAACGTATATTTGAATATGGCGGTGGCTTTATTCAAGACCGTTCTATTTATGAAGATACAGGTATTTTTGCAAAGATGCATTATGACAAAGGCACAATGTCGCCAACAGATTATGAGACATATACAAACCTTTTTGATGCCATGGTCATGACACCTTATTTCCCGCATCCGGACTTGCTTGTCTATTTAGAGGGACCGATTGACGATGTGATTGGTCGTATCCAGGAACGTGGACGTGAGATGGAGCAGCAAACGCCTCATACTTACTGGCAGGAAATGCATGGACGCTATGAAGACTGGATTAATAACTTCAATGCGTGCCCTGTATTGCGCATTGATATAAATGACTACGATTTAATGAAAAATCCGGATCAAGTAGAAGATGTTGTAGCACGTATTGGTTATATGCTAGAGCAAACAAGCCATCTAAGAAAATAATGAAAAAGACTGATTTCTGTATCATGACGGAAATCGGTCTTTCTTTATTTTATTAAAAGAATAATAAAGACTGGAATCATTACAAGAAAAAATACGAAAGAGCTCCATAAAATCTGCTTACCAGTCGACATATTTTTAGGTTTTATACTAATCATTTCATACAATTCATTAACAGCACGTTGTTCTTTTTCGAAAAGCATTTTTTGAAAAGAGGCGTAATTTTCAATATAGGAAGCCGGATTTTCGAAATGAAAGCGAATGGCACGTATATCATCCGTAACATCCTTATCTCCATGAAGATAAGTAATTGTCGGTGCAATTCCCCCTGTTAACTTAGCTGTAACATGAATATCAAAGGTCTTCATTTTATAAACAGTTTCACCAACATCATTTGTTACAACTTCAATGAGTCGATTGTTCATGATTAATCCTCCTTTTAAGTAGTATCAGTATTCCCAATCTGTATAAATTTGTAACGAGTATAAAAAATATTGTAAAAAAAAAGTTATTTCGTTTATGCTAAAAGTGTTTATGAATTTTATGATTTGTAACATTATAGCGAAAAGGGGATGGAAATATGACTTTAAGAATAGTAGAACGATTAGTTGTTTTACCAACGACAGCAATTTCCGATGCAACAGGGGGGCATACGAATGTTGCAGCATCAATTAAACCAGTGGCAGATCATTTTAAAATTGCAGGACGTGCGCTAACGGTACGACTACCGGATGGGGAAAACGGGGCTGTTTTGGAAGCGATTAGTCAAGCAGAAAAGGGAGATATTTTAGTTATCGATGCAAAGGGTAATACAAATCGTGCAGTCGCAGGTGATTTCGTCATGCAGCTTGCACAAGGAGTCGGAGTGCAGGGATTTGTAGTCGACGGGGTCATACGGGATTTAGCAGCTGCACGAGCTATTGATTTTCCTGTATTTGCATTAGGAACAACAGTAGCAGCAGGCAATAAAAATGGCGGTGGTACTGTTGGGGGACCTGTATCAGTAGGTGGAGTGGCCGTTCAAAATGGTGATTATATCGTTGGTGATATTGATGGGGTAATTGTCATTCCACAAAAAGATATTCAACAGATAATAGAAGCAGCAGAAGCAAAAGTTGCAAAGGATGAAGCACGGGAACATGAAGCTTTACATAATGGCGAAGCATCCATCCGAGCTTACTTGGCGAAAGTTGTAAAATAAAAAAACGCCGTAGTGTATTGTATCTCACTACGGCGCTTTCATATCTTTATTTTAAGTTTGCAGCTTGATACTCGGCAAATTGCTTTTCGTCGAAACGTTTTTCCCATTTTGCCATAACAAGTGCAGCTAATGTGTTACCAACTACGTTTACAGCTGTACGAGCCATATCTAGAATACGGTCAATACCTGCGATGAATGCTAAACCTTCAAGTGGAATACCTACAGATCCTAATGTTGCAAGAAGTACTACGAATGATACCCCTGGAACACCGGCAATCCCTTTAGATGTTACCATTAATACAAGCATTAATGTAATTTGTTCCATTATTGAAAGATCGATACCGTACATTTGCGCAATGAATAGTGCTGCAATTGCCTGGTAAAGTGTCGAGCCGTCTAAATTGAATGAGTAACCTGTTGGAATAACGAATGATACGATATCCTTTGGTGCACCCATCTTTTCTGTTTTTAACATAATGCGAGGTAATACTGTCTCTGATGAAGATGTAGAGAATGCCAGTAATAACTCATCTTTAATCATGCGGATCAATTTGAAAATATTAATCCCGAAAATACGGGCTGTAATACCTAATACAACAATTACGAAGAAAATCATTGCTGCATATACTAAAATGGCTAATTTACCTAACGGAATTAGGGATTCAACACCGAATTTGGAAACGGTTACACCGATAAGTGCAAATACCCCAACTGGTGCGAATTTCATTACTAAGTTTGTTACCCAGAACATGGCGTCTGCTGTACCTTGGAAGAATGCGAGTACAGGTTTCCCTCGTTCTCCAATGGCTGCTACACCTAAACCGAAAATTACAGAGAAGAAGATGATTGCAAGCATATCGCCTTCAGCCATAGCGTTGATGATATTTTTTGGTACAATATCAACAATGATTTGGAAAGTTCCTTTTGCTTCTTCTTGTTCTGATGTTTCTACATAAGAAGAAATATCTGTTTGCTGCAACTCATTCATATCAATTCCAGCACCTGGTTGGAATAGATTCGCTGCTAATAAACCAACAACAATTGCTACTGTTGTAATAACTTCAAAATAAATAAGTGTTTTACCGCCAAGACGACCTAATTGCTTCATGTCACCAGTTCCGGCAACACCAACGATTAGTGTCGAAATAATAATCGGTACCACGATCATCTTAATTAAGTTTAAGAATATATCGCCAAGTGGCTGTAAATATGATTGTACATCTTCGTTACCAAAGAATACTGCCCCAACGATAACACCAAGTACAAGACCGATTAAAATTTGAGCAGCTAAACTAATTTTTAGCTTTTTCAAAATATAGTTCCCCCTAAAAATACAGATTCAGGACTAGCCTAAAATTAATTTTATTGCATACCTACAAAATCCGACAAAATCCGACTAATCGACTTTGCTAATAATTTCAGAATATAATACTTGAATGAATTTTTTGATATTTACCTTTGCCTTTCGTTGGTCATTATTTTCTATTTGCTTCATTAAATATCGAATATCGGTTAAATCGAAATAGCGTGGAGTATAGTATTCAAATTCAGAGTTTGTATAGTCGACAATTCCCATATTGGCTAAGTTAATCATGGCAGCTAATATCGTTCGACGCACACGCTGTTCTATCGCTTTACTCTCTTTTAAAATGTCATCGGGTGTATGTTTCGTTAGCATTGCTACACGTTCATAGACCTCCTTTAATGGAGGGAGGGGAGCAATTTTATGTTTTTCAATTAACAGTTGTTCAATTATTTTAATAATATCCTCACTGCCAACTTCAGCGACAATCCCCATATCATTTAAGATGGACTGTATATGTTCGCGTGTTGTTTTTTTAGTATGAGTCACTTCTGTAATATTAAAATTTGTTAAAGATTGGCGGATAACTTCAAGAGAATTTTTCAATAAATATTGCTCGGTCGTCCGTTTTAAGACCATTTGCACTTCAACTTTGTTAATAGGTTTATGGATGAAAAATTCAATCCCTTTTGAATAGCCATCTGCCACCATTTCTTTATTGACCACTTGCGAAATCATAATAAAGTGGCCTTTAAATCCATTTTGCTGAAGGCGTTCAATTGTTTCGATACCATCCAACTTAGGCATTAATAGATCGATTAATACGAATTCCGGTTGCATCATCAAAATTTGAGGAATTGCATCAAGACCGTTTTTTGCCTCTCCGATGACAGTCCCAAGTTCACAGTCGTTGATAATATTACTAAGCATCGCCCGACTTGCACGGTCGTCATCTACTATAAAATAACGCATTAGAAAATCTCCTTTTGAATATTTTTAGAAGGAATTTGTACAATAAAGCAAGTTGAAGTGTCACTCGTTATGTGAATTTTTCCTTCTAGGTTTTCGACAATTGTTTTTGTATGAGACAGACCAATTCCTGTGGAGCCTTGTCCTTGTTCATTGAATTTCGATGTATAGCCTGGATCGAATATAACAGGAATAAGTGATTCTTCGATGCCAATGCCATTGTCTTCTACGATAAAAGTTGTCGTTTCTTTTTCGACCGTAACACTTACCGTAACAAACCCGCTTTTTTCAATTGCTTCTACGGCATTTGCCACTAAATTATTTAAAATAGCAAAAAGGGCAATATGCTTTTTTGTTACAAAATCTTCTGGACATATTAGTGTAAACGAAATAGATTTATTTAAATATTTTGCGTAGCTTTCATTAGCTTCTACAATAAAAGCTAAAATATCCGTTAATAAGAATTTGGATGGATAATTTTGATTTGTAATTTTTGAAAGACCTGCATAAATGCGCTCATGATCCTTTTTAACCTCATGAATTTCTTGGGCAATATATAAAGCTTCTAACGCATGCTTTTCTTCGGTTGTTTTTAGCTTTTTATAAAGCTGATAACTATTTGCGGTAAGTTGTTCAATTTGATTCATTGTCTTTTGTAAATAGAGTGCTTCAACATATAAATCGGAATGAATGGTCATCAGTTGCTTTAACTGCTTTTTCTGTTCCGACATAGTAATAATGCTATAGATACCGACAACGAAAAAACTACGTAATAATCCAACTACGCTAAACAGTAAGAAAGAAATAACTAACGTTTCTTGATCAGAGGCAAGGAGTATTTCCGTTAAAATATACTCGACCATATTGGAAACAACCTCAAATAATGCGCCTAATAAACCAAGAATAAACGGTTGTTTTTTTATTTCATCCAATGCAATTAGTTTAAAGCATAGCGCAAAGGTAATATAAAAAAACCCTGCCGGTATATGTTCAAGTAGTTGAACAGCAAGATCTTGGCCGTAAATTAAAAAGTCCAATAAAGATCGGCTAATAATAACAACTATTCCAGTTAAAAGACCTGTTGATAAAATTGGCAATGGTCGAGTTAATAATACAAAGAAAAAAATAATACTCCCTAATCCAAAACGAAATGGGCCGTCTTCAAAGGGAATAAACTTTATTTCGCTACCTATAGCCGTTAAACACGCTACAAGCAGTATAAAGAGAAATAAATTCATTGATTTTATTCGAGGTAGAGTCGATTCCAAAGTAATATACCGCCTTTAAAAGCCTGTTTTAGGAGTTAATTGTACATGAAAAGCAAAAATAAATACAAAAAGTACTATTTCTAACAGATAGAAATAGTACTTAAATGATTTTTTATATAAAAAAAACCGCCCAATAGCTGTAGCGGAATAATGTTAAAATATGGAGGAGGTAGAGGGATTCGAACCCCCGCGCGGTGTTACCCGCCTGTCGGTTTTCAAGACCGATCCCTTCAGCCGGACTTGGGTATACCTCCAAATATAAGCTGTCTTTTCGACAAAGATTAATTTATCACGAAATAAATTTCACGTCAATAAAATTTGTGCAAAAAAAAGATATTTTTTTAAAATGGGAAAAATTAATTGGGACATATCATTGCATTTTTATTGCTTGCTTAGTATACTAATACTTGCCGTGCTAGATGGGGAGGTAGCGGTGCCCTGTAACTTGCAATCCGCTCTAGCAAGATTGAATTCCTTTTCTGAGGCTGTCCGTATTGTTTGGTCTGCCTTTTGCACGTAGTGTTGACGGTTGGGTCCTGCGCAATAAGTACCCATGAACCATGTCAGGTCCGGAAGGAAGCAGCATTAAGTGGAATCACTTATGTGCCGCGGGGTAGCCTAACCCGAGCTAACGACAAGAGTAACGCTTATGTGCGGCAGTCGAAGAAAGGTGCACGGTATTAACTTACCAACTCAAACGCACTCATCAAAATTTGATGGGTGCGTTTTTTTATTTGTATGAAGTATATTCGTTTGATTTCAAAAGAGTTTCCTATTACTTTGTGCTATACTAAATTTATAGATTTTTATTACGAAAGGAGAGGGAAAGGTTGACGTATCAAGCATTTTATCGTGTTTATAGACCACAGTCATTTCGTGAAATGTCTGGGCAAACACATGTGAAGAGGACCCTTCAAAATGCTCTCCTTGCAAGCAAAACGACACATGCCTATTTATTTTCTGGTCCACGCGGGACAGGTAAGACAAGTACTGCGAAAATTTTTGCGAAAGCTTTAAACTGTGAAAATGCTCCAGCAAGTGAGCCATGTAATGAGTGTGCAACCTGTGTAAGTATTACTGAAGGATCACATACGGATGTTATTGAATTCGATGCAGCTTCTAACTCTAGAGTGGAAGAAATGCGCGATATTATAGAAAAGGTACGCTTTGCCCCAGCGAATGCACGCTTTAAAGTGTATATTATTGATGAGGTGCATATGCTTTCCACAAGTGCATTTAACGCTTTACTAAAAACACTTGAAGAGCCGCCTGAACATGCAGTGTTTATATTAGCTACGACAGAGCCACATAAATTACCAGCGACGATCATTTCCCGTTGTCAGCGTTTTGATTTTAAGCGACTTTCTTCTATAGATATAGTGGAGCGTATGAAGGTAGTATTGGAAGACATCGGTATGGGGTACGATGAGCAAGCGTTGAAAGCAATTGCACAAGCTGCAGCTGGTGGTATGCGTGATGCACTAAGTCTACTTGATCAAGTCGTATCATTCAGTAATGAGCATGTTCAATTGGAAGATGTACTCCTTGTAACAGGTTCTGTTAGCCAAGACGCATTTTATGATATTGCCAACTCACTTTTACAAAAGGAAGTTGCACAAGTACTAAGCAGTGTGGAAAATTTAATTGCAGATGGAAAAGAACCGTTACGTCTGGCTGAAGACTTCATTACATTTTTCCGGGACTTACTGCTTTTGAAAACAGACGGTACATTAGAGGAACTATTGGAGTTTATTGCACCTGAAGATAAATTTTTAGCTTTAGCTGAGCACTTTGATGCAAGTACACTATATGGCTTTATCGATATTCTAGCGAAAACGCAACAAGAGATGCGTTTTTCACATCACACGAAAATTTATTTAGAAACAGCACTTCTAAAAATGGCGCAGTATAAAGCATCACCACAAGGGGCAACGGCAGTAGACCCTGCAATCGAAGGGAAAGTGGCTTCACTTGAAAATCGTTTAGGTCAACTGACACAACAATTTCAAGGTGGAGGAGCGCCCGTTCAACAAAATGAGCAACCTCGTCAACGTGTACGTCCACAAGGTAATCAATACAATGCCCCAACAGGTCGTATTCAAGAAGTCTTAAAAACAGCAACAAAAACAGATTTGCAAAAGGTGAAATCGGCTTGGGCGATTAGTTTATCAAGCTTACAAAAGTCACATGCTGCTTTATTGGCAGACGCAGAGCCAGTTGCCGCAAATGCAAGTGCTTTTGTGATAAAATTCAAGTATGATATACATTGTCAAATGGTAGCAGACAACAACGCTCTTGTTTCATTGTTTACACAGAGGATAGCATCTGAAGTAGGGGTACAGTATGAGCTTTTATGTATTCCGGAGTCAGCGTGGGTTCGTCTTCGGGAAAGTTTCATTCAGGAAAATGGGTTGAACCAGAAAAATTCCGGAATGGCTGATGGTGATGCCGCAACGGATTTATCGGATGAGCCTTCTTTTATGGATGAAGTTCAAATGATGGAAACACAAGATCCACTTGTAACAGAGGCTGAAAAGAATTTTGGAAAAGACTTTGTTGAGGTTATCGAAGAATAATTGCACATTTAAAGGAGGAAATTAATATGCGTGGTATGGGTAATATGCAAGGCATGATGAAAAAAATGCAAAAAATGCAAAAAGAAATGATGGAAGCACAAGAGGCTTTAAATGCAGAGTTATTTGAAGGTACTGCTGGTGGCGGTATGGTTAAAGTTGTAATGAACGGTCAACGCCAAGTGTTAGAAGTAAATTTAGACGAATCTGTAGTTGATCCAGAAGATATCGAAATGTTACAAGATTTAATCATTATCGCAACGAACGAAGCACTTAAAAAAGTAGAAGAAACAACAAATTCTACAATGGGCAAATTCACACAAGGGATGAACCTTCCTTTCTAATTTGAAACATGTAGAAATAAGAGCACATCTCAAGCTTTGGGATGTGCCTTTTTATAGGAGGGAATAGAATGCATTATCCAGAGCCGATATCCAGGCTAATCGACAGCTTTATGAAATTACCAGGGATTGGACCTAAAACTGCTGCCCGTTTAGCATTTCACGTTTTAACGATGAAAGAAGATACAGTATCAACATTCGCGAAAGCACTGATTGATGCAAAACGTAATTTACTATATTGCTCACAATGCGGTCATATAACAGATATAGACCCTTGTCATATTTGTTCAGATAAACAACGAGATATTTCTACCATTTGTGTCGTGCAAGATCCAAAAGATGTTATTGCTATGGAAAAAATGCGTGATTATCAAGGGCTTTATCATGTACTGCATGGAGCGATTTCACCAATGGACGGAATTGGACCAGAGGATATTAATGTGGCTTCGCTATTAGCGCGTTTGCACGATGAACGTGTACAAGAATTAATTTTAGCGACTAATCCTACTATTGAAGGTGAAGCGACAGCGATGTATATCTCCCGTCTCGTTAAACCATCCGGACTTCGAACAACACGTATTGCACATGGCTTACCTGTTGGTGGGGACTTAGAATACGCTGATGAAGTTACATTATCGAAAGCATTAGAAGGAAGACGAGAGTTATAAGCAGGGGGAAGCACGATGTTATTTTCACGTAAAGGGAAGCTCAAAAAAGAATTCGATGAAAAGTTAGTTTCTTCTATTAAAGAGACAAAGGGAACTTTGCAAAATGCAAAAGTAATTGAAGGATTAACGGACGACTATAATCTAGATGTAATTGCTGAACGAAAAAAAGCCGAAAGCATCCATTACTATTTATATAAAGAAGCACGTGTACGTCGTGTATTAATTAAATAATGTTTTAGAAATAAGAATCGAAGCAGATGCATATGTTACCACTAAATGAAAAAAGGATGGTGCTATGCGATACATAGTTATAGCTATGATCTGTTTTGTTGTCTTATTTCTTTTTTTCTTAAACAAAGAGAGCCGCGGGAAAGTATGGGAGTACTTTGCATGGTTTTGGTTTAAAATAGCGGCTGTTATCGTTGTCTTATTTATAGGTAATTTAATAATGGGGGCCAGCGGTGTTCTTTTTCACGTTCCGATTAATTTTTTCTCTGTACTGATGATTGCAGTTTTAGGTCTCCCTGGGGTGATGTGTGTTAGTTTATTAATATTAATGAAATAAAATTAATAAAAAGTATTGCTAATTTAATAATATCGTGATATATTATTATAAGTCGCAACGACGATAACACATTATAAAAAAACATTCAAAAAAATTGTTGACAAAGCAATTGAATGAATGGTATGATATAAAAGTTGTCATAACAGATAGCGCAATGAACCTTGAAAACTGAACAAGCAACGTTAATGAAACAAGCTTCTTAAATGAAGCAAACAATAGATTTTAACTT
>NZ_JACSPZ010000015.1 GCF_014836905.1 Solibacillus faecavium | reverse complement strand
TAGTTGGGGGCTTCCCCCTGTGAGAGTAGGACGTCGCTTCGCACACGCAAAACCACTGAATTTTCAGTGGTTTTTTTTCGTCAAAAAATAGAGGGAGAAGTTCCGTTTATTTAGAAATTAAATTAAAAAAAGGCGAAAATAAACGGAAGAATTCCGCCTATGATCACAAAAATATAATTAATACATACTTTTTCCATGAATAACCGGAAATTAGACCTTTATTTAAAACTTAAACTAGTGCCCTTCTACAAATAACCGGAAAAACTCCGCTTATTTTATTTTCTGTTGATGGCATGAACATTTCCCCATCCACTAGTGCCAATATAAAACATTCCAAAAGCAAACTTATAAGTTTAGTAGCTGTTGCTTGAAAATAATTGATTGTTTAGATAAAGTCATAGTCATAGCAAAGGAGGAATTAAGTAATGAAGGCACTTTTTGAAAAGGTAAAGTTAAATGAAAAGGTTGAACTTAGAAACCGCTTTGTAATGGCCCCAATGACAACATATTCGGCTAACGAAGATGATACAGTTTCTGATGAAGAGATTGCTTATTATAAAGAACGTGCTTCAGGAGCTGGCATGATTATTACGGCATGTGCTTATGTTGCGGCAAATGGAAAGGCATTTCCGGGGCAAATAGCAGCTCATGAGGATCACTATATCCCAAGCTTACAAAAGATTGCACAAGCTATTCAACAAGGTGGCGCTAAGGCGGTACTGCAAATTCATCATGGCGGTCGTCAGTCACTTCAGCATTTAGTTCCAAATGGCGATGTTGTAAGCGCAAGTGCAGCTATTACTATAGAAAAAAATGAAGCACGACCATTAACACTCGATGAAACGAAACAAATTATTAAGGCATATGGAGAAGCAACAAGACGAGCAATTCAAGCAGGCTTTGATGGGGTTGAAATCCATGGAGCGAATACGTATTTAATTCAGCAATTCTACTCAGCATTTACAAATAAAAGAATCGATGAATATGGTGGGACGATCGATAAACGGATGCGTTTCCCTTTAGAGATAGTCGAAGAAGTTTTAAAAGTTAAAAATACGTATGCAGATGAATCGTTCATTGTTGGTTATCGATTTAGTCCAGAAGAGCCAGAAGAAGATGGAATTACGATGGATCATACAATTATGTTAGTAGATGAATTAGCTAAAACAGAGCTAACTTACTTGCATATTTCACTAGGTGACTTCCGTTCTGAGACACATCGCTTTGAAAAAGGGCAACAAAATCGCATTTCCGCTATTCAAAATTTATTAGATGGTAGAAAGCCTTTAATTGGTGTTGGTTCAATATATACTGTTGAAGAAGCAGAACATGCATTACAGTTAGGAGCAGATTTAGTAGCACTAGGTCGTGCCTTACTTATTGAACCTCACTGGGTTGAAAAAGTTGAAAAGGGAGAGCAAGTTCATACAGCTTACAATGAGAACATCGATACTGTTCTTCCAAGTCCATTACTAAAAAGACTGCAATCTAGACCAGGGTGGGTACCAGGTTTTTAATTAAGATTCAATAAGTTCATTACAAGAGGTTTAGTAAAGGGGAAATTCCTTTACTAAACCTTTTTTATGCTACAGAAATGTTTTATAGTGCGATGTTACGGGAAAAGTCCGCTATATACATAAGTAAAGGAGGGATACTGATGAATAAAAAGGGTTTTATTATCTACCTATCTATTTGTCTGGTTTTCTTTCTAATGATGCTCGTTTCTGCATGTACTGATGAAATTTTGGAAATTGAAGAAGGTAATGCGTATTCGTGGCAGAAGTACATGAACGAAGAGGAATTTAATAAGCTGGAAGAAGGTATGTCGTATCTGGAGGTAGTTCGGATTACGGGAGGTGCAGGTGAAGAAATAGAAAATGGAGTTTATGAATGGAATGATGAATTTTTATTGACACAGGCTTATCGTCTTCAATTTAAAGAGGAAGGTTTAGTCCAAAAAGAAATAGTAGAACGAAAAGGTAACTCTTCACGTTAAAATGGATCTTATAGGCATTTTGCTTATAAGATTTTTCTTTTTATATAGTTTTTATCCTGTAAACATCCAACTAAAAGTGATACATTTTGAACAATTGCCTCAGTTCAAGTAAACTAGAGGTAATGGATTTTTTTGTGGAAGGAAGCAACTTTAAATGATATACGAAAAATATATAGAAACACTTGAGGAGACGCAAGCACTTGCGATAAGGCTGGCGGGTTTAGTTCAACCCCAATATACAATTACGCTTGAAGGCGATTTAGGTGCTGGTAAAACGACTTTTACACAGAGCTTTGCAAAAGGTCTGGGTGTAAAACGTACAGTTAATAGTCCAACGTTTACGATTATGAAACAGTATGAAGGGCGAATTCCACTAAATCATTTAGATGTCTATCGTTTAGCCGATAGCGATGAAGATTTAGGGTGGGAGGAAATCTTTTTTGGCGATGCGGTCACAGTTGTTGAATGGGCCCATTTAATTGATGAGGATTTACCAGAGGAACGTTTAGCAATAGAAATTACCCGTATTGATGAAACGAAACGTAAATTTGTATTGAAACCAATTGGCGGAAAATATATTCGCCTTTGTGAGGAGTTATTAAAATGATTTGGTTAGGAATTGAAACAGCAAATGCACCGCTTTCTGTCGCAATAGTGAAGGAAAATAAAGTGCTGGCTGAGGTTGTACAAAATATAAAGTTAACGCATTCAGTAGGTGCTATGCCTGCCATTGAAGAAGTAATAAAAAAAGCAGGATTAGTGCCAGCAGAGATAGAGGCTATTGCTGTTTCGGAAGGACCTGGCTCTTATACGGGTGTCCGTATAGGTGTTACCCTTGCCAAAACTTTAGCTTGGTCATTGAAAAAACCTTTAGTAGGAGTTTCCAGCTTAAAAGTGCTGGCTGCCAATGCCCGTATTTCTAATTATGCGATTTGTTCTTTAATCGATGCTCGTCGTCAAAATGTATATGCAGCGGTTTATGAATTAGGTAGTTTAAATACAATGATTGAAGATTATCACGATCATATAGACGGGTTATTACTTAAGCTTCAACAACTTAATCGTCCCATTTTATTTATAGGGAGCGATGTTGAAGTATACTTTGAAAAAATCCAGCATGTATTAGGTGATTTAGCCATAAGAGCACCTTATACAATGGATTTACCGAGAGCTTCCGAGCTAATAGCCTTAGCTCAGCAAATGCCATTACCGGACATTGAATCTACTCATACATTTGTTCCCCAATATCGCCGTATTGCAGAAGCAGAAGCGAACTGGATTAAGGAACAAAAAAAGGAGCAACACTAATGGTTCAGTATCGTAAAATGGTGATTGACGATGTTCCGGCTGTCCATGCAATTGAGCTTGCCACATTTCCAACACCATGGACTCTGGAGTCGTTTTATTATGAAATGACAGAAAATCAATTTTCTCATTACTTAGTAGCTGAAAATGAGACAGGTGACATTATCGGCTTTTGTGGAATTTGGCTTGTTATTGATGCAGCTCAAATCACAAATGTAGCTGTTGTGAACTCTGTGCGTGGTCAAGGTATCGGTGAAGGATTGATGCGTGAGGCGATGCGAATAGCCAAAGAAGCTAATATGGATGTCATGAGTTTAGAGGTACGTGTGACTAATACGGTTGCACAAAATTTATATCGCAAGCTTGGATTCCAAGAGGGTGGACTTCGAAAAGGATACTATACGGATAATCATGAAGATGCGTTAGTAATGTGGGTGAAATTATAATGGATAACTATATATTAGCAATAGAAACAAGCTGTGATGAAACAGCAGCAGCGATCATTAAAAATGGAACGGAAATTATTTCAAATGTTGTGTCATCACAAATTGACAGTCATAAGCGCTTTGGAGGAGTTGTTCCTGAAATTGCTTCACGCCATCATGTAGAGCAGGTAACAATTGTATTGGAAGAAGCATTAAATCAGGCTAATATGGAACCAAAAGATTTAACTGCTGTAGCGGTAACAGAAGGTCCAGGTCTAGTAGGAGCTTTATTAATCGGGATTAATGCGGCAAAAGCTTTTGCATTTGTTCACGGCTTACCGTTAATCGGTACTCATCATATTGCAGGGCATATTTATGCTAACAATCTTGTTCAGCCTATGGAATTCCCATTGTTGGCATTAGTTGTGTCAGGTGGACATACTGAACTTGTCCTAATGCGTGAACATGGCATATTTGAAGTAATCGGTGAAACTCGTGATGATGCGGCTGGTGAAGCCTATGATAAAGTTGCACGTGTATTAAATATGCCATATCCGGGTGGACCGCATATTGACCGTTTGGCGCACGAAGCAACCGAAGCTGTACCTTTTCCACGGGTATGGTTGGAAGATGGTTCTTATGATTTTAGCTTTAGTGGCTTAAAATCGGCTGTTATTAATTACAAGCATAATATGGATCAGCGTGGGGAAGAAATTATTCCTGAGAAAGTCGCAAAAGGATTCCAGGATAGTGTTGTGGAAGTATTAACAGCAAAAACAGTACGCGCGGCACGTGAATTTCATGTAAAGCAAGTTATTGCAGCTGGTGGCGTATCGGCAAATAAAGGGCTGCGAGCGGCATTGGAGAATGCATTTAAAGCAGAAGGTATTCCGTTTTACGTACCACCGTTAAAATTATGTACAGATAATGCTGCAATGATTGGTGCAGCTGCCTATGAAATGTATCAATCAGGTATTCGTGGGGATTTAGCTATGAATGGCCGCCCTGGTATGGAACTAAAAAGTTGGAAATAAGAAACAAAAGCATGATAGAACGGAATTATATTATTTCCGTTCTATCATGCTTTTTTATGGAAAAAAATAAAGGGATAATTGTTTTAGTGTATTGCAATAATATAAGAAAGTCGAAACTAATAATTTATGATAGATAAATCTCATTTATAACAAGATTTTATCCGATGTTGAATTTTTCTGAAAATTATCCACAGATAAAGTTAATTAATCACAAAAAAGTTGTACGAACATGCGTACTTATGCACAAAGTGTTAATAACTTGTGGAAAACATGTGACTTATCTATATATAGTGGTGTCTTTTTCACATCGGATTGTGTATAACTTTGATTTTAATTGTGGATAATGTGGAAAACTATGTTGATATGTTGGTAGAAGTAGATTTGTAATGTGAATAAAATTGTGGAGAAATTTGTAGAAATTTGGCGTATTGACCTATATATATGATTAATATGTAGATAGGCAAATTATAGAATTAGTATTATACAATAATGATGAGAAATAGAGTTACTTACAAAAGAGGCGATAGCAAAAAAGAGTGCCCAAAATTTCTTTTGGACACTCCTTTACTATAGTTGTTCTAATTCGTCATTTAGTTCAAGCCATTCCATTTCAAGTTCCTCGTGTTGCTGCTTTACTTCATTTAATTCAGATTGTATCGATAATGTTTTTTCGTGGTCTGAGTAAATGGCAGGATCACAAAGTTGTTCTTCAAATGTCGCAATAGTTTCAGCCAATGCACCCATATTTACTTCGATTTCCTCAACAGCACGGCGAATTTGGCGTTCTCTCTTTTTCGTATCTTTATCAATCATAGATGTTGATTTTATTTGAGTGTTTTTTTCTGCCGCATTTTTTTCCGTTGCTGGTGTTTGCATGGCAGCCAGCTCTTGAAGTTCTTCTTTTTTCTCCAAATAATAGTCGTAGTCTCCTAAATATTCAAAAGAACCTGTGCTGGATAGTTCAATGACTTTAGTTGCGATACGGTTAATAAAGTAACGGTCGTGTGAAACGAATAGAAGCGTGCCGGGATAATCGATTAATGCATTTTCCAAAATTTCTTTACTGTCTAAGTCCAAATGGTTTGTAGGCTCATCTAGTACAAGAAAGTTTGATTTTAGCATCATCAATTTTGCCAGTGCAAGACGTGCTTTTTCGCCACCGGACAGTGAGTTTACAGATTTCGCGACGTCATCACCACTAAAAAGGAAACGTCCCAAAATATTGCGGATATCTTTTTCGTTTAATAATGGCCATTCATCCCAAAGTTCACTTAATACAGATTTATTGGAATGGAGTTTTGCTTGTTCCTGATCATAGTAGCCAATTTGGACATTCGTACCGTAACGAATATCTCCGGCAAGTGCCTGTATATCTTTAACGATCGTTTTTAATAAGGTAGACTTGCCGACACCATTTGGTCCTACAAGTGCAATGCGGTCTTCCCTAAATACGCGCATTCGAATATTCGTCGAAATTTCTTTTTGGGAGAAGCCGATTGATAAATCATCAATGGATAGTACATCATTTCCGCTTTGACGCTCAATAGTAAAGCCAAAGTTCGCACTTTTCTCATCGCCATCCGGAGAGTCCATCCAATTTGTTTTTTCCAATACTTTACGACGGGACTGTGCCATTTTTGTTGTCGAAGCACGTGCTAAGTTTTTTTGAATGAATGTTTCTAGCTTTGATTTTTCATCCATTTGGCGTTCATACATTTTTAAGTCCCGCTCATAATTTTTTGCCTTTTCTTCTAAATAACCACTGTAATTCCCAACATATTTTGATACTTTCGTACGTGATACTTCATAAACAATCGACACGACCTGGTCTAAAAAGTATCGGTCATGGGAAACGATTAGAATTGCTCCTTCATATCCTTTTAAATACCCTTCCAGCCAAGACAATGTCTCGATATCCAAATGGTTTGTCGGCTCGTCCAAAATTAGTAAGTCCGGCTTTGATAAAAGAAGCTTCGCAAGGGCTAGGCGTGTCCGCTGTCCGCCAGAAAGTGAGCGAATCGGCTTATCATAATCCTCAGGGAAAAACTGCATCCCATGTAATACGGAGCGTGTATCGGCTTCATATTGGTAGCCACCTGCATCTTTGAAATCATGCTGTAATTGGTCATATTCTCCAGTAACGCGTGTATACTGTTCAGTGTTTTCATAGATGCTTGGATCTGCCATTTGTTTTTCCAACTGGCGCAGCTTCTGCTCTTGATTTTGTAGGCTTGAAAAAATTGTCATCATTTCGTCCCAAATTGATAGTTCTGAATCGATTCCTGCATGTTGCTCCAGGTAGCCGAGTCGTATATCTTTCGGAATAATAATTTCACCTGAGTCGTAACTCATTTGCCCGGCAATTATTTTTAATAACGTTGATTTCCCTGCACCGTTTCGACCGACTAATGCAATACGATCACGGTGTTGAACTTCCAACTTTACACCACTTAAAATTTCATCGGTAATAAAGGATTTATATAATTGATTTACTTGTAAGACAATCATTTTTACACCTCAGTTTCTCCTATTTAGTTTAATGGATGGGAACATCGTACGCAACGATGGATACTTTACTTGTTGCTAGTAGTTTAGTAAGATTAACTTGCTTCTGCTCAAATACGGAGAGCTCAGGCAAAGAGTGCTGGATTATATAGCAACACCTGAATGACCAACATTATGTTGGCCCAACAATTTTCAAATGTACATAGGAGGAGAATGTGTGAAACCAGATATAAAAATTCCACAAGCAACGACAAAAAGACTTCCTCTTTATTATCGGTTTTTAAAAAACTTCTCAAATGAAGGTAAAAAGCGTATTTCATCACAAGAATTAAGTGATGCGATGAAAATAGATTCAGCAACGATTCGACGTGATTTTTCTTATTTTGGGGCACTCGGTAAAAAGGGGTATGGCTATGACGTACAATATTTGCTAGAGTTTTTCCGTCAAACATTGGACCAGGACGAAGCGATGAATGTTGCGTTAATAGGAGTCGGGAACCTAGGAAATGGTCTGCTAAAATATAACTTCCAAAAAAATCATAATACACGTATTGTTGTCGCATTTGATACGAAAGCACCTCTTGAAGGAACGACAGTTAGCGACATCCCTGTATTCCATCCAGATCGTTTAGAGGAAATGTATGAAGAGTTTGGCGCAGAGTTAGCCATTCTTACTGTCCCATCGCGATCTGCCCAAATGATGACAGACCGTCTTGTTAAAATGAATGCAAAAGGGATTTTAAACTTCACGCCTGTACGATTATCCGTACCCGATACATTGAAAGTAATGAACATCGATTTGTCGGTAGAATTACAGGCACTTATTTATTTAGTGCGAAATTCAGGTTAGTAACAAATTGTTCACATTACTATAAATAGCAAATTCTAGTTAATTACTGTAAAATGTACATAATAATAGAGGAGGTGGCTATAGTGGTTGTGCATTTAAATGCGATTGGACCGGTGAGTCTAATTATCATTGGACTTATTGCTTTATTAATTTTTGGACCAAAAAAATTGCCATCATTAGGTCGTGCAATGGGGACTACTTTACGCGAGTTCCGCAGCGCTACGAAAGGCTTGACAGATGACGATGATGATTTTGATAACAAGAAAAAAGTTATTGAACATAAAGATAATGAAAAAAATGACGTTAAGTAAATAAGGAAGTCTTACTATGAATTCAAGAGAATTAACTGTAGTTGAACATATGGAGGAGCTTAGAAAGCGCTTATTTTTCGTGGCGATTTTCTTTGTAATGGCTCTTTTTGTAGGGTTTTATACAGCGAAACCACTAATTCGACACATTCAACGTAGCGATTTAGCTGCTAGTTTTTCCATGAATGCATTTAGTCCGGCAGATCCTTTAACTGTTTATTTACAAGTAACCTTTATTGTGGCAGCAGTCATTGTGTCTCCGCTTTTGCTCTATCAGCTATGGGCTTTTATTACTCCTGGCTTGCATGAAATGGAACGTAAAGCGACGTTGAAGTATATCCCTTATGCATTTGTTTTAGGTATTGGAGGAATTGCCTTTGCCTACTATATATTATTCCCGTTTATTATGCGCTTTATGACGGATTTATCGGCAGACTTGAATATTACACAAACAATTGGTATTAACGAATTCTTCTCTTTTCTAATCAAACTGGTAGTACCGTTTGGTATACTATTTCAATTACCTGTTGTTACATTGTTTATATCCCGTCTTGGTATTATTAATCCTAATCTCATGATAAAGTTTCGTAAGTATGCTTACTTTGTATTAATCGTTATTTCAGTACTGTTGGCACCGCCTGATTTAGTATCAAATATTATTATTGCGATTCCGCTTTTTATTTTATATGAGATCAGCATTGTCATTTCACGTATCGGCTATCGGAAATACGAAGCGGCAGAAAAGGAACGCATATTAGAAGAGGAAGAACGTGAACGTGAGCTGCAAGTAGAAGAGTTGCTCGAACAGCAACGTCGACAAATGGAGCAAATGAATAGTTAATGTGAAACGCTATCAAAAGGGGTAGCGTTTTTTTGTTGTAAAATACTGCAGTCCATATTTATGGAATTGAAAAAAGCCTGGGACAAAACGAAAGCTATCTATTTTTCAAAGAAAAAATAGATAGCTTTCTGCTGCTGCCAAAATTGATTTCCGTTACGGGGACGCTTTCCGGGGGCACGGCCTGAGCCTGTAGTCTCAGACGTCGTGCTGTTCCCCCAGGAGTCGCCCCTTCACTCCAATCAATTCATATAGTATCAATTTCGTAAAAAGATTATTTCCCTTATAAAAAGAAATTTCTACTTAAGTCCCTGCCTCATAAAAAATTATACTTGAAACTTATCTGCATTCATCTGAACAAATGTCACGAATCCATTTAAAAGGATATGGGCGATAATCGGTGTGAGAAGTCGCTTTGTTTTATAATATAAAAATGAAAAAATCATACCACAAATGGTATAAAGTAAAATGTGAGTGAAGTCCATATGAATGGCTGCAAAGATAATAGCACTAATAATGCTCGCAATCCAGAAGTTATAATTTTGAATAATTGAACCGAAAATAACGCGACGGAATACGAGTTCTTCCAAAACTGGTCCTAGAAATACGGTAGCAACAATCATGATAGGTGCTATTTTTGTGACATTCATAATTGCTTCTGTATTTTCCGAACCCATATCGATTCCTAAGGCGAGCTCTATATACGCTCCAATAGTTTGCCCTAAAAATACGAGGAAAAATCCAATAATCCCCCAACCGATGGATGACCCAATCGACGCTTTTTCCCCTTTAAAAACATCCCAAAATTGCTTATTGCGGGAGATCAAAATGAAACTCACGACAAATGCGACCCCAAATGCTATTGTTGTCCACCAAGCCTGTAATTTAATAAGCTGCTCCTGCTCAGACGCACCAGAAAAAAGTTGTAAAAGGGAATCTTTTAAACTAGGAATGAATATAAGTATTAAGACTGATAATTGACAAATGATATAAGTTAATAACACATAAAATGCAGTTTTCTGTGTTTTAAACTTAGAAGATGAGGTAGACGTCACGGATTAATAACCTTCTTTCTAAATATTACAGCATGAAATTCTTCACAAAAATCGTATGAAATGCCGTATTTTTTATTATACATTTACCTAAGGACTATTATGATATAGCCATTAGCATACATTACTTCTTTATTGTAGAGGAATTTGGCAATAAAACAAAATTTTTTAAAGCACATACTTGCAAAAAAATATAGAATTCATTAAACTAATAAATGTGTTAGCACTCGACAATTGAGAGTGCTAAAAAGAAAATTTCTTTAGGAGGTTGTTTCAATTGTTAAGACCATTAGGAGATCGCATCATTATCGAACTTGTTGAGGTAGAGGAAAAGACGGCATTTGGTATCGTTTTACCCGACTCAGCAAGAGAAAAACCACAAACTGGTAAAGTAGTGGCAGTAGGTACAGGTCGTGTTCTTGACAACGGCACTCGTCTTGAGCTTGACGTAAAAGAAGGCGACGAAATTATCTTCTCTAAATTCTCTGGTACGGAAGTGAAGTACGACGGCGTAGAATATTTAATTATACGTGAGAGCGATGTACTTGCAATTGTCGGATAATTCCAAATTAAAACGTAATTTTGCAGCTAGTTTTACATAATAAACTTTGCTAGCTGCTCATCTTCATAAAAAATAAATTTAAATAATAGATCGCAAATTTTAGGAGGAAAATGAATTATGGCAAAAGATATTAAGTTTTCAGAAGAAGCACGTTCATTAATGGCATCTGGTGTAGATAAATTAGCTAACGCTGTAAAAGTAACTTTAGGACCTAAAGGACGTAACGTTGTTTTAGAGAAAAAATTCGGTTCTCCACTTATTACAAATGACGGTGTATCAATCGCAAAAGAAATTGAATTAGAAAATGCATTTGAAAATATGGGTGCAAAATTAGTAGCTGAAGTTGCTTCTAAAACGAATGAAATCGCTGGTGACGGTACAACTACTGCAACAGTTTTAGCGCAGGCTATGATTCGTGAAGGTCTTAAAAACGTAACAGCTGGTGCTAATCCAGTAGGTATTCGTAAAGGGATGGACAAAGCGGTTGCAGCTGCATTAACAGAGCTTCAAGCGATTTCACGTCCAGTAGAAAATAAAGAATCAATCGCACAAGTAGCGGCAATCTCTTCAGCAGATGAAGAAATTGGTCAATACATTGCAGATGCGATGGAGCGCGTAGGAAACGACGGCGTTATTACAATTGAAGAATCAAAAGGTTTTACAACAGAATTAGATGTAGTGGAAGGTATGCAATTTGACCGTGGCTATGCATCACACTACATGGTAACAGACACAGATAAAATGGAAGCGGTACTAGATAACCCATTCATTTTAATTACAGATAAAAAAATCGCTAACATTCAAGAAATTTTACCAGTGTTAGAGCAAGTAGTACAACAAGGTCGTCCAATTTTAATTATTGCTGAAGATGTTGAAGGGGAAGCTCTTGCAACATTAGTAGTAAATAAATTACGTGGTACATTCAACGCAGTAGCTGTAAAAGCTCCAGGCTTCGGTGACCGTCGTAAAGCAATGTTAGAAGATATTGCTGTATTAACAGGTGGACAAGTAATTACTCAAGATCTTGGCTTAGATTTAAAATCAGCTGATTTATCATCTTTAGGTCGTGCTGCTAAAGTTATCGTATCAAAAGATAACACAACAATCGTTGAAGGTGCTGGTAACACAGATGCAGTAGCTGGTCGTGTAAACCAAATCCGCGCACAACTTGCTGAAACAACTTCAGAATTTGATAAAGAAAAGTTACAAGAGCGCTTAGCAAAATTAGCTGGTGGTGTTGCAGTAATTAAAGTTGGTGCAGCAACAGAAACAGAATTAAAAGAGCGCAAATTACGTATTGAAGACGCATTGAACTCAACACGTGCAGCAGTAGAAGAAGGTATCGTATCAGGTGGTGGTACAGCACTTCTAAATGTTTACGCAGCAGTGGAAAAAGTATTAGAACAAGTAGAAGGCGATGTAGCAACAGGTGTACGTATTATTTTACGTGCATTAGAAGAGCCAGTACGTCAAATTGCTGAAAATGCTGGTTTAGAAGGTTCAATTATCGTGGACCGCCTAAAACGTGAAGAAATTGGAATCGGTTTTAACGCAGCAACAGGCGAGTGGGTAAACATGATTGAAGCAGGTGTAGTTGACCCAGCAAAAGTTACGCGTTCAGCATTACAAAATGCAGCTTCTGTAGCTTCACTATTCTTAACAACTGAAGCAGTAGTTGCAGATATTCCAGAACCAGCTGGCAGCGGTATGCCGGATATGGGCGGCATGGGTATGCCAGGGATGATGTAATTCGTAATTAATCATTATCCGAAATTAATATAGAAAACCTTAATTGGAGTTAAAACATCGTATGATTATGAAGTCATACGATGTTTTTTTGTAAATAAGGATATAAGAAGATTTTGTTTTTTAATAACCAATAAATTATAATATGAACAAGTTACATAATAAGGGGGAAATTGGATGAAAAGATTCTCGGTTTTTGTAGTACTACTAATGGTATTGCAACTAATACTGCCTTTTTCTACAACGGTAAGTGCTGAAGAAAATAGTGATTTATTGAACTATTTAGCGCTTGGTGATTCATTAGCAGCAGGGATGAATGAAAATAGTGAAATTGGACTTGGGTATGCCGATCTAATCGCTAAAAGTTATATGGATGAGCAAGAGGGAATCCAGTTTAACAAAGGGTTTTCTTACCCGGGTTATACAACTGTAAATGTATTAAACGATATTGTTGAAAATGTTACAAAGCCAATTTATGATCTAAATGGTCAGTCAGAAAAAACAGCTTCTATTAAACAGGCAATTCAGGAAGCCGACCTAATTACATTAAGTGTAGGTGCAAATGATATATTGAAATATGTGACTCGGTCAGAGACAGGCAGCATTACATTTGATGCAGCAGGTGTTTTAAAAGGAGTACAGGAAGTATCATCGAACTATGATAAGATTTTCAAAACTATTTATTCGATTAATCCGAATGTTGATATTATCGTAATGGGACTTTACAATCCATTTCCCGCTATTCAAGACCCAGTTATCCAAACACAATTAAATATGCTTGTAACAACGATAAACAATTCAATCAAAAATATAGTAGAAACAAATAAAGGTATTTTTTCAGAAGTAGCCCAATTAATTGCAGCTGATTCGAAAGCGTACCTCCCTAACCCTGCAAATATTCATTTAAGTGAAGCGGGCTATAAAGTGGTCGCAGATAAGATGATGAATGATTATTTAAACTCCATCATTAAAGAAGTAGAAGAAATGACTCCAGAAGAGGTATTGAAAGAAGCACCATTTCAGGATACTAAAAATCATTGGGGTAAAGAATATATTGATATCGCTTATACTCAAGGCTTTATGAGTGGGTTCCAAGATGGTTCTTTTAAGCCGAATGCAAATATGACACGTGCCCAAGTATTATCGGTTATTTCACGTGCTTTTGAATTAAAGGCAACAAAACCTGCCCCATTTAAAGACATTAGCCATTATGCTCAGCAAACACAAAATGAAATTGCTGCAGCATATGAAGCGGGATTAGTCCTTGAAAATGATGGCTATTTCAATCCACAAGGCAATATTACACGCTCACAGCTAGCTTTAGTTTTAATGCGCCTATCAAATGCTTTAGCTGGAGAAGAGTTTGAACCAAAAGAACTTGCTCCATTTAAGGATATCGAGAACTATGCTTATGAAACACAAGCAGCAATTACTTATTTATTTGATAGTGGTATTGTACAAGGAACTAGCGCTACTACATTCTCGCCACAAGGCAATATTACTCGTGCGCAATTAGCAAAAATTCTCGTACTCGCAAATTCAAAAGAATAGAAAAACGAGCGTTAAATGGACGGGGATCCATTTGGCGCTCGTTTTTTGTGACGAGTAAATAAAACTCCACTCGTCAAGAAAGGGTACATTCCCACCCAGAAGAGCATGGAATGTCTTTCAAATATATCATTGCAAAAACGGGGATTTTTGCAAGGGGACACTATTTTATCTTAATACACTTACTTCGAGTAATTCTACTCTTTCCACTTTAAACCTTCAAAGAAACGGTAAATTTCTTCAAACACTAATTCACGTTCTTTACCTAATGTTAATATATGTCCGGAATTAATGAAAGTTTTAATTGATTTAATTCGTGAATTTACTGAACTATAAATTAGATCGGCACTTTCACAATAATATTCATCATCTTCAAAACCACGTAAAATATGAACAGGTGTTTCAATGACATTTAACTTTTCGCTTGTTTCATTAATCATACTCTGTAAATAATTTAAAGAAGGCATTTTCATGAGTTCAGCAATTTTAGTATGGCTATCCACTGTTTCGTCATACGTACCTGATAACTTTTTATAGTTAATCGCATATTCAACAATTCGATTTTGCAGACTATCCGTCGATTTTGACATTGCTGGAGCAGACATTGTAACAATTGCCTTTGTTGGTCGTTCTTCTCCAAGCTTTAAGGAGAAAATGCCCCCAAGAGAAACACCTGCTACTGCGATTTCTTCATAGCCACGATTACGTAAATCATCATAGCCTTCGATTACACTATCCCACCACTCAGTTGGTTGAGATTGGATTAATAAGTCAGGACCACCGCCATGACCTTTATATAATGGTGCATGAACTGTGTAGTTACGATCCGCTAAATATTTTCCTAAACGTTTTACATCATTTGTATTTCCAGTAAATCCATGCAGTAATAAAACAGCACGTTTACCGGCTTCCATTGTAAAAGGTTTCGGCGCGATGAGTTTCATTGTCTATTAGACCCCTTTGTAAAATTAATTATGTCCATTTTATAAAAATTTATAAAAACTATTGAAATTTTAAATTATTTTTGTTATGAAAACTTGCTGCTATCGCTTATTATAAAGAGTATAGATATATAAGTACAATTTATTATTCTTATTGTTTTGATTCGAAAAAGTTATGAATAATGTGGGGGTTGAATTATGGAGATTGAACAGCTTCAATATTTCAAAACCGTTGCTACAATGCAACATATGACACGTGCGGCAGAAGTTTTAGCTATTTCCCAGCCAGCATTAAGTAAATCAATTGCGAACATCGAACAGCATCTCGGTGTGCCACTTTTTAACCGTGAAGGTCGTTCGATTTATTTAAATCGATTTGGTGAGCTTTTTTTGCAAAGTGTAAATGTAATTTTAGATGAATATGATCGTATTAAAGAGGAATTTGAAGATATTATTAAGCCAGGTTCAGGAGAAGTATCATTTGGTTTTATTCATACACTCGGTATGGAAGTAGTTCCCGAATTAATCGCTTCAACAAGCTCGGCTTTTCCAAATATGCATTTTTCTTTAACACAGGCTACTTCACTAAATTTAATGAAAAGACTAGAAGAAGGGGCCATTGATTTGTGCCTATCTCAAAAAATAGAATCAAAGGTAATTGAAATAGAAACTGAGGAATTATTTGTGGAGGAACTTTTCGTAATTGTTCCGACAACACATCCATTAGCTATGCAGGAATCCGTAAAACTAGATGAAGTAAAAAATGAACCATTTATCGCAATAAAAAAAGGCAACTCGCTACGACAGTTAGTCGATGAATTTTTTTTAGATGCGGGAATTGAACTTAATACAACATTTGCTGCTGAAGAAATGCATACTGTGGCGGGATTTGTAGGCGCGGGGATGGGTATTTCCCTCATTCCAAATATTAAAGGGCTTGACCATTATAAGGTAAAGAGGTTAAAGGTAGAGCCTCCATGCTATCGTTCTGTTGGTGTTTCTTGGGCGAAAAACCGATATCTCCCGCCTGCTGTTGTTGAATTCAGACAATATTTATTAGATTATTTTCAGCAAAGGGAAGTTTAAAATGATGGACAAGTATGCAAAATTTTTAGTGTGGCTTAAGGAACGGGAAGTAGACAATTTAGCGATTTGGTTACAGGAATTCGAGTTAGCGGAAAAAGGTAGCGAAAAAGCAATTATCAATATTGCTTTATTATATAAACAATATGGTAATTTTGGTGAAATGTACGATTTACTCAATGAGATGAGTGAACGAAAAAATTCAGAGGCGATGTATGAGCTAGCGAACTGTTATATTGAAGGCCTTGGTGGAAAAGGCAGTGAGCATCAAGCTTTATCCTTGTATAAAAGTGCTGCACAATTAGGTCACCGTGATGCAATGAATAATTTGGCTGATATGTATTTCAATGGTGAAGCTACAGAAGTCGACGAGAAAAAAGCATTTTTTTGGTTTGAAAAAGCAGCGGAGCTTGGTGTACCAGAAGCGATGTATACACTGGGAATTATGTATGAGCAAGGTTTGGGAACCAAATGTAATGCATCCAAAGCTTTGGACTATTATAAGCGCAGTGCTGCTCTTCAATATGTAGAGGCTAAATATCGGCTAGGTATGATTTTCTATTCAGGGGAACTTAACCAGCAGCAGAACGATAGAGAAGCAATCAACTGGTTTAGACAAGCGGGCGAGCATTTCCATGTCGATGCAATTTATAACTTAGGTTACTGCTATGAGCATGGTCATGGCGTCATGCAGGATGTAGACAGAGCCATGGCTTATTACAAGCAGGCCAGTATACTAGGCGATATCGAAGCTACAAAAAGGGTAGTAGACTATTATGAAAAAGCAAATTCTATAGAAGCTACTAAGTGGCATGAAAAATTGAAAAGCCTTGAAAACCTTAACGAATTGGATGGAATTTAGTTATACTTCTTAGTAATTTTTATGTTTAATTTTCCAGTAAACTTGGGAATATAGCCAATAAGGGGAAAGTGATAAGGAGGGAAATTTTTATGTTCATGTTTGCCGTACCGCATATCTCTTCTAATGACAGTGAAGATGTTATTCAAAAACTACAGCAAATTCTATTGGAGCAACGAGAAAACTTAACAACGCTTTGTACAATTGTTGAATATTTAAGGGAATATGTCCAAACTGGATTAGACAATAAAGATGTCATTAAATATAATCAAAGAATCCAAATGATGACGTATAAACAAACAGATCGTTATAATGAGATTGATCATCTCATTAATAAAAATATTATCGAAATAAAAAAAGGTAAAACTACTGATAAAACGGCTTTAACATTTGGAAAAGAAGTAAGGAAAATTGAATCGGGTTTCCGAACGTTAAAACTTTTCACATGTGATGTTATTAATATGTTGGATTCCAATAAACATATCGAAAATCGTAGTTTAGAACGCATCCGTTATTTTGATAAACGTTCGGCTTCGTTGGAAGCGGAGATTATTGCACTGACACAGGAACTATCTTTTAAATAAGATGACTCAGTGCCATCGACTAAGATTAATTGAAAATGAGAAGCAATCCTAACAAGAATTATTAGAATAGGATTGCTTTTTTTGTAATTATTTGGTAAATTATACAAAATAGCAAAAAGTAATATATTAAATTATAGCTTTGTTTTTTTAAACATAAATTTCTTATAATGACTATTTATATCCTGCTCTTATCTTAATGAACTAAGGCTTTTGAGTGGGGAAAAGTTCAATAAGGAAAACCCTATAAAATTACACTATTTCAGTTTTCGTATTTAGGCGAAAGAAAATTCAAAAAGGGTGAGACAGGAAACATATGTTTTTTAAGAAGAGGGATAGAGAGAGTCATGAAGATTTACCATTACATTTAGAGGTAATGTTAGCGTATATATCTGATAAAGAACTAAGGACACAAGTTCAAATGTTGGATTTGACCGAGGAAGATTTGAAATATTTAAAAGTAATGAAACCATATGTTGATGATAACATTGAATATATTGTAGACAACTTTTATAAAAAGCTAGGTTTGGAAAGTAGTTTAGTTGAAATAATTAATAAGCATAGCTCAATTGACCGTTTGAAAGGTACTTTGAAAATACATATTTGTGAAATGTTTAGTGGAATTATTGACGATTCATATTTTGAGAAACGGAAAAAAATTGCGCGTATCCATGTACATATTGGTTTAAAAACGAAATGGTATATGACGGCCTTCTCAAATCTGTTAATAGATTTTACTCATTTAGTAATAAGGCATATTAATAAAGACGAGCAACGTTTTCTTACGCTTGCAGCCATATCGAAAATATTAAACTTGGAGCAGCAAGTCGTTTTAGAAGAGTATGAAGCAGTAGTGGAAAGTAAGGAAGAAAAGCTAGTAGAAGAAAAACGCAAAATAGGAAACTCTATTATTGAGTCTTCCTCTAATTTAGCGGCCATGTCTGAGCAAACAAATGCATCGTTCCAACAGTTAACTGCACAATCCATGGTTATAGTCTCCCATTCGAAAAAAGCGAGTGATATTTCATCAGTGGCTACAGAACAGGCAAATCAAGGGAAAGTTCAAGTACGCAACCAATCAGAAAGTATGAACGCAATAAATCAATCAGTAGCAATGATTTCATCAGAAATCGATAAACTAGCCGACATATCAAAAGAGATGGAATCTACGATGGGTATAGTAACAAGCATTGCGAATCAAACCAATTTATTGGCGTTAAATGCAGCGATAGAAGCAGCCCGTGCCGGCGAAGCTGGAAAAGGCTTTGGTGTTGTAGCGGGTGAAGTGCGGAAACTATCGGAGCAGACGAAAAATTCAGCATTAAATGTAGAAGTATTGCTTCAAAATACGGATAGCCGTACGACAAAGCTGCTCGAGTCATTGAAGGAAATAAAATCGGTTTTACTTGTCGGGGAAGAAAGTATGAAATCTACTGAAGTTCAGTTTAATGCCATTGTTGATTCAATGGTTGAAACGAAAAAGCAAAATGATTTAGTTGAGCAAGAGATGGAACTAATTGGAGAAGTTATTGTAGAACTTGCGGGTGCCTTTGATGAAGTAACAAATTCAGCAGATACATTGGCGCAAATTTCAAAGGACTTAGAATAAAGTAAATGAATGCTATGCGAAAGGATCTAAACCTTTTCGTATAGCTTTTTTGCTTTAAATAATAGCTAATGAATAGGCTCAACATTAAATTTCAAAAATTGTTTGATCTGTCTGTCCATATCTCTTGTGAAAAAGATTATACTAAGAGAAGAAATAGCGAACGAAATAGGAGAGAACAACATGAAAACAGTAGTAGTTGTAGGTGGCGGAATTACTGGATTATGTACGATGCATTATTTAAAAAATCAAATGCATGAAAAGAATATCGAAGCAAGATTAGTATTAATTGAAAAAAATCCTTATTTAGGCGGAAAAATACATTCCGTACATGAAGGAGGGTTTATTATGGAAACCGGCGCGGATTCCATTGTTGCTCGCCATCCAAATGTCTTAGAGCTAGTAAAAGAGCTTAACTTTGATTCGGAGCTTGTTTATAACGAAACAGGTATATCCTATATTCATACGAATAATGAGCTACATGCTATTCCCCCGGGGTCAACATTCGGGATTCCGATGAGCGTGGAATCACTTATGTCGAGCACGTTAATTTCAGAAGAAGGAAAGAAAAGAGCGATACAGGATATAGACATTCCAAATACAGATTTTACGAAGGAAAGTTCCATTGGTGCATTTTTGGAATATTTTTTAGGTGAAGAAATTGTGCGAAAACAAATTGCTCCTGTATTGGCAGGGGTATATTCGGGAGATTTATACCAGCTGAGCTTAGCGTCAACGTTACCGTATTTAGTTGATTATAAAAATAATTATGGATCGATTATGAAAGGTTTTGAAGCTAATCGTGAGCAGTTTGAAAAAGCAGCGGATAAGAAATTTATATCTTTCGAAAAAGGTTTATCTTCATTAATTGACCGCCTTGAAGAGCAATTGCCAGAAGTGGAATTCATAAAAAAAGCTGCAACTGAGCAAATACAAAAAGTAGGGGAACAGTATAAAGTTGTATTAGAGGACGAAACGATTATAGCGGATATTGTGGTCCTTGCTGTACCGAATAATACAGTACGTACTGTATTGCAAGATGACAAATTGGATGGACAGTTAGAAAAGTTTACAACAGCATCTGCATTAACGATGTATGTTGGCTTTGATGTACCGGACAGTGTTTTACCGGCTGATGGTACAGGATTTATCGTCTCTCATAATAGTGATTTAGTATGTAATGCCTCGACATGGACAAGTCGTAAATGGAAGCATACTTCAGCAGAAGGGAATCTGCTCGTTCGTTTATTTTATAAAAATATTAATCCGCGTTATGAAGAACTGGCAGCCATGTCAGATGAAGAGTTGGAGAAAGTCGCAATGGAGGATATTCGTTTAAGTTTGGGTATTGAAGCGAAACCAACCGTCGTAAATGTAACGAAATGGATTAATCAGATGCCACGCTATGATTTAGCGCATAATGAAGCGTTATCTAAAGTTGTGGACTATTTAGACGTACACTATCCGAATCTGATTTTAGCTGGATGTTCGTACTTTGGGGTAGGGATCGGCGCTTGTATTCAAAACGGTAAAAAAACGGCGGAACAAATTATTGCACGAATTATGTAAAGAAATACTTTATTAGGCTAAAGGGTATTGACGTCTTATTTAGATAACGATATGATAGCTTAAATAATTTTAAATTTTTAGAAAAATTCATAAAATTTCTTATCGAGAGAAGTTGAGGGACTGGCCCGTTGAAACTTCAGCAACCAACATTATGTCAGGTGCTAAATCCAGTGGCGATTGCCAGAAGATGAGAAGGGATTAAGTTGACGACTGACAACTATCAAGCCTTCTTTTGCTTAATGAAAGAAGGCTTTTTTGCATTAAAAATATACTGAAAATACTGTGAATAATGGAGTGAAATAATTGGGTTTACTACAAGATTTAAAAACACGCGTTTTAACGGCGGACGGAGCAATTGGAACTTTACTTTATTCTTATGGGTTGGATTACTGCCATGAGGAAATGAATATTGCGCGGCCTGAAATTATCGAGAAAATTCATAGTGAATATATTGCTGTAGGTGCAGATATTATTCAAACAAATACATATGGAGCGAATGCGATCAAGTTAGCTCGATATGGTTTTGAAAATCGAGTAAAGGAATTTAACGAAGCTGCGCTGAAGATTGCGAAGCGTGCGGCTGCTCCAGGGGGGCAGTATGTTCTGGCAACAATCGGTGGCATTCGAGGGATTCGAAAAAGTGATGCCACATTAGATGAAATCTTAACTGCCTTTCAAGAGCAAGTGGAAGTATTACTAGCTGGCGAACCGGATGGCTTCTTATTGGAAACGTATTACGACTTTGAAGAATTATCACATTGTGTTCACCTATTACGATCAATGACCGATTTACCGATCATTGCCCAAGTGACGATGCAGGAACCAGGTATCCTTCAAAATTTAATGTCTTTAAATGAAGCATTTCATGAATTGGAAAGGTTAGGTGCAGATATTGTTGGGAGCAACTGCCGGTTAGGTCCTTTCCATACAATTCAGGCGTTTGAAGGAGTCAATTTACCGAACAAGGCTTTTTTATCGGCTTATCCAAATGCATCTTTATTAGATATTGAAGATGGCCGTGTTGTCTATGAGTCGGAAACCGATTATTTCGCACGTGCAGCCGTTGAACTCGTAAATCAAGGTGTCCGTTTAATTGGCGGTTGTTGTGGGACGACACCGAAGCATATTGCGGCGGTAAAACAACGTCTGGCGAATATGCAACCAATTGAAACGAAAGAAGAAAAACCCGGTCATACACAATTTGTCCGTATTCCGGAACCACGTAAGCAAGAGCCGCTCCATGAAAAAGCAAAACGTGAACGTTCTGTTATTGTGGAACTTGATACACCGCGTCATCTGGAAATTGACGGGTTTGTCGATGGGGCAAAACAACTGGCAAAAGCGGGAGCCGATGTCATTATGATGGCGGATAACTCACTTGCATCCCCACGCATCAGTAATATCGCGATGGCTGCGATTTTAAAAGAGCATGGAATTCGTTCATTGCCACATTTAACGTGCCGTGACCGCAATTTAATTGGGCTTCAGTCACATTTAATGGGACTTGATGCGCTGGAACTTCACGATATTTTGGTCATCACAGGGGACCCGACAAAAGTGGGGGATTTCCCGGGGGCGACGAGCGTATATGATGTTTCGTCGATGGAACTTATTTCACTTATTAAGCAGCTAAATAAAGGCAGCTCTTTTACTGGGAAATCGCTGCGAAAACAAGCGGATTTTTCTGTGGCTGCTGCCTTTAATCCGAATGTCCGTGTATTGGACCGTGCTGTAGCTCGTTTAGAGAAGAAAATCGAGCATGGTGCAGATTACTTTATTTCACAGCCGGTTTATACGAAAGAAAAGATTATCGAAATCTATGAGGCGACGAAGCATTTGGAAACACCGATTTATATCGGGATTATGCCACTTACATCTTCACGAAGCGCGGAATTTTTACATCATGAAGTACCAGGCATTAAACTGTCCGACGAAGTGCTTGCGCGCATGGCTGCCTGCGGGAATGACAAGGAAGCATCGACAGCAGAAGGAATCACCATTGCCAAAGAGCTGCTCGATACGGCATGCAAATACTTTAACGGGATTTATTTAATTACACCGTTTTTACGCTATGATATGACGTTGGAATTAATGGACTATGTAAAACAATATGATGTGGAAAGTAAAGGAGTTCAGTCAAATGTATAATCACCCGATTCATGAGCAATTACAAAAAAGAATCTTAATCATCGATGGTGCTATGGGGACGATGCTTCAGGCAGAAAACCTAACATATGAAGATTTTGGCGGAGAAGACTTAGACGGTTGTAATGAAAACCTGGTACTTACAAGACCTGATGTATTGGGTAAAATCCACCGTGAATATTTAGCTGCTGGCGCTGATATTATTTGTACCAATACGTTTGGTGGAACACCACTCGTATTGGATGAATATGACTTAGGTGACAAGGCGGTTGAAATTAATAAGCGGGCGGTTGAAATTGCACTAGAGGCGGCAGAAGAATTTTCGACACCAGAATGGCCGCGCTTTGTTGCAGGTGCAATCGGCCCAACGACAAAAACATTGTCGGTAACAGGTGGTATTAGTTTTGAAGAGCTAGAGGAAAACTTTTATATACAGGCAAAAGCGCTAATCGAAGCTGGGGCGGATCTGCTCTTAATGGAAACTTCCCAGGATATGCTCAATGTTAAAGCAGGAACGATTGCAATTCACCGTGCATTCGAAGAGCTTGGCAAAGAGCTGCCTGTCATGATTTCAGGGACTATTGAGCCAATGGGAACAACGCTTGCCGGGCAATCAATCGAAGCATTTTATATTTCTATTGAGCACATTAAACCGTTGTCTGTCGGACTGAACTGTGCGACAGGTCCGGAATTTATGACCGATCATATCCGTTCATTGGCGGAACTTTCGAATGGCTATATTAGCTGTTACCCGAATGCAGGTTTACCGGACGAAGAAGGCTGCTATCATGAAACGCCGGATTCATTATCGAAAAAACTGCAAGGCTTCGCAGAAAAAGGCTGGCTAAACATTGTCGGCGGCTGCTGTGGCACAACGCCAGCACATATCGCGGCGATCCGTGAAGCTGTAGATGGCTATAAACCGCGTGAGCCGAAAGATGTAACACACGGACATGTCGTATCGGGTATCGAGCCTTTGCAATATGATGAATCTATGCGTCCGTTATTTATCGGAGAGCGTACGAATGTAATCGGCTCTCGTAAATTCAAAAACCTGATTGTTGACGGCAAATTTGAAGAAGCAGCGGAAATTGCGCGTGCACAAGTGAAAAACGGGGCGCATGTCATCGATATTTGTTTAGCAAACCCTGACCGTGATGAAGTAGAAGATATGAAAAACTTCATGCAGGAAGTTGTGAAAAAAGTTAAAGTGCCGCTTGTAATTGACTCTACAGATGAAAATGTAATGGAAGTCGCACTGAAGTTTTCGCAAGGGAAGGCCATTATTAACTCGATTAACTTGGAAGATGGAGAAGAGCGTTTCGATGCTGTTATGCCACTCGTGAAAAAATATGGGGCTTCACTTGTTGTCGGTACGATTGATGAAACTGGAATGGCTATTACACGTGAGCAAAAGCTTGAAGTAGCGAAGCGTTCTTATAAGCTGTTAACAGAAAAATGGGGCATGTCAGCAGAAGACATTATCTTTGACCCGTTAATGTTCCCGGTAGGTACAGGTGACGAGCAATATATTGGTGCCGCTGAGGAAACAATCGAAGGAATTCGGCTCATTAAAGAACATTTACCTGGCTGCTTAACAGTGCTCGGTGTAAGTAATGTTTCGTTCGGTTTACCACCAGTTGGACGTGAAGTATTAAATGCAGTGTACTTATATCACTGTACACAAGCAGGCTTGGACTATGCGATTGTAAATACTGAAAAACTGGAGCGCTATGCGTCGATTCCTGAAGAGGAGATCAAGCTGGCGAATGATTTAATCTTCAATACAAATGATAAAACACTCGCTGTATTTACTGACTTTTACCGCGATAAAAAGAAAGATGCAGTTGTGAAAGAATTACCGGCGACAGTGGAAGAACGTCTTGCGTATTACATATTAGAAGGTACGAAAGAAGGGTTAATTGAAGATTTAAATGCAGCACTGGAAAAATTTGATGCACCACTGGATATTATTAATGGGCCATTAATGGCGGGAATGGCGGAAGTTGGTCGCCTATTTAATGAAAACCAGTTAATTGTAGCCGAAGTACTGCAAAGCGCAGGTGTCATGAAAGCGGCAGTAGCTCATTTAGAGCAATTTATGGAAAAAGGCGATACGAGTTCTACTAAAGGAACGATGGTTTTAGCAACCGTTAAAGGTGATGTCCATGATATCGGAAAAAACTTAGTCGATATTATATTAAGTAATAACGGCTTCCGTGTTGTGGATTTAGGGATTAAAGTAACGCCAGCCCAACTTATTGAAGCCGTTCGTAAAGAAAAGCCTGATTTTATCGGTTTATCAGGATTACTAGTGAAATCAGCACAGCAAATGGTCATTACAGCACAGGACTTTAAAGAAGCAGGAATTGATGTGCCAATTTTAGTAGGTGGTGCAGCATTATCGCGACGCTTTACGGAAACAAAAATTGCTGCTCAATATGATGGACCGGTCATTTATTCAAAAGATGCGATGCAAGGGTTGGAACAGGCAAACCGATTAATGAATGTAAACGAGCGTGAAGCACTGTTGGAAGAGTTACGTGATTCTCGGGAAAAACGTCTAGAATCAGATGCAAAACGCGCGGCACGACCTGTGGCTGTTGCCGTTAAACCTGTTCGCACAGTGAAGGAAGCTGACGTATGGAAGCCGAAAGATTTAGTGCCGCATATTAAACCGGACTACTCGATTGCCCATTTACACCCATATGTAAATATGCGTACATTAATCGGACATCATTTAGGGTTAAAGGGCAATTTAGAACAAATGCTAGCTGACCAGGATGATCGTGCAATATTATTGAATGATTTAGTAAATCAATATTTGAAAAGTGATGTATTAAGTGCATCAGGTATGTATCAATTTTTCCCGGCTCAATCTGACGGTGATGATGTAGTCGTATATAGTCCTGAAGATGCAAAAACAGAGATTCAACGTTTTACATTCCCACGCCAGCAAGTGGAGCCATTCCTATGCTTATCTGATTACCTGAAGTCAGTCGATAGCGGAGAGATGGATTACATCGCATTAATGGTCGTGACAGCAGGTAAAGGTGTCAGCAAAAAGGCAAATGAGTTAAAAGAAGCAGGGAAATTTTTGGAGAGTCATGCATTGCAGGCGACTGCACTCGAGCTAGCTGAAGGCTTTGCTGAGCGTATTCACCAGGAAATACGTGACCAATGGGGCTTCCCGGATGCGACAGATTTTACAATGCGTGACCGGTTTGCTGCCAAATATCAAGGGCAACGTTTCAGTTTTGGTTACCCAGCATGTCCAAATTTAGAAGATCAAGAAAAGCTATTTCATCTATTAAAGCCGGAAAAAATTGGTGTACAATTAACTGAAGGCTTTATGATGGAACCTGAAGCAAGTGTATCGGCGATTGTGTTCGCACATCCAGATGCACGCTACTTCAACGTATAATTCAATTCAAGGGCCGTTTTACCGCAGTTTAGGGTGAGGCGGCTTTTGCTACCTGGAGGGTGGAATAGATGATTAGACAAGCGACAAAAGAAGATGTACCTGCGATTTTGGCAATTTTTAATGACAATATTTTAAATTCAACCGCCATTTATATGTATAGAGAGCAAACATTAGAAGACCGATTACGCTGGTTTGAACAAAAACAAATTTCCGGTGAGCCATTATTTGTGTTTGATATTAATGGGGAAGTTGCGGGTTATGCCACCTACGGAAGTTTCCGTGCCTATCCTGCCTATCAATATACGGTAGAGCATTCTGTATATGTGCATAAAAATCATTATAAAAAAGGGATTGCTAGTAAGCTCATGCATTCGCTAATAGAAGAGGCAAAGGCGAATGACGTAAAAACAATGATTGGATGTATCGATAAAGAAAATACAGCAAGTATAAAAATTCATGAGAAGCTAGGATTTACGTACAGTGGCACCATTCGCAATGCTGGATATAAGTTTGGACAATGGTTGGATTTAGTATTTTATCAGCTTAATTTTGAAGGACCTAAAAACCCGCAGGAAGGTTAACTATAATTTAGTTTGTCACCTGGTCATATGACAACTGTCATAAAAAAGTCGTGATATTTAAGCGTTTCGTCATGTGTGTCCTTTTTGTACGATGTAATTAATTATTTTTACAGGAAAGAGGGATTAACACATGGCAAACATACATGCAGAGAAAACAAAGCAACTACGAAAAGATGTAGCGCCGTTCGCTAAATCAGAAACAAGGCTTAGTATTCAACAACTTATTAATACGCTAGGACCACTTTTATTGATTTGGGGAGCAGGCTATGTATTGTTGCAATATTCACCTTGGTTCACAGCGCTTTGTAGTATTCTTGCTTCAGGATTTGTAATTCGTGCATTTATTATTTTCCATGATTGTACACACGGTTCATTTTTCCAAAATAAAAAAGCGAATGCAATTATTGGGAATATCACTGGACTTTTAACATCATTCCCATATGAAAAATGGAAACGTGAGCATACGATTCATCACGCAACAAGTTCGAACTTGGATAAGCGTGGCATTGGTGATATCGATATGCTTACAGTGGACGAATACCTCGAAAAATCAAAGTTAGGACGTTTAGGCTACCGTTTATACCGTAATCCAATTGTTATGTTTGGTTTAGGACCACTATTTATGGTACTTGTATTAAATCGCGTAAACCGCAAAGATGCAAAACGAAAAGAGCGTTTAAATACGTATTTTACAAACATTGTATTATTGGTAATTTGTACAACCCTTATTTTAATCTTTGGTTGGACGACGTTTTTATTAGTACACGGATTAACACTATTTATCGCAGGTGCTTTAGGGATTTGGTTATTCTATATCCAACATACTTACGAAGATTCGTACTTTGAAGTAGATTCTGAGTGGGATTATGTTAAAGCGGCTGTAGAAGGAAGTTCATATTATAAATTACCGAAAATCCTACAATGGGTTACTGGTAATATCGGCTTCCACCATGTGCACCATTTATCACCGCGTGTACCAAACTACAAGCTTGAAGATGCACATGAGTCGATTAAACCACTTCAGCAGGCGACAACGATTACATTAAAGACAAGTCTAGAATCAATTCGCTACAAGTTATATGATCCGGACAACTACCGTTTTGTTACATTTAAAGAAGCAGCAGAACGCGAAACAAAGCGTGATAAAACACGTAATAAAACACTTACTAACTAACTTCATTAAAAAACAGGTATCTCAACCATGGATTGAGATACCTGTTTTATTATAGAATAAAGAAAAAGAGAATAGAGGTTATTATGCAAACTTGGTATAGTATCATCCCGAAAAGTCCGATGTTAAGTATTTATATATGGATAATCTTTTGTATTATGCCATTCTTCTTTATTATCCAATCCTTCACGTTGTGGCAAATTATATTGGGGATCAATTTAATATTGGCCTATTTTTTGTGCCATTACTTTTCTTTCACGGCTAAGCCTGGACTCAAATATATGTGGATCAGTTTCCAAATGGTGCTCAATATCGTAATGACTCTTGTATTTGGTTATGTGTATTTATCCTTATTTACTGCATTTTTTATTGGTAATATAAAGCAGGCAGTTGGATTTTATATTATGTATGGTTTACATATCGGTTTTACCGTTCTATCGATAGTTGGAGGATATTTTATTTTCCTTGAATTATTTATATCGCAAACCCCGTTCATAATTATTAATGTACTTGGTGTTGTACTATTGCCGTTTACATTATATTCGAAAACGCGTCGTGAAAATTTGGAAGGCGAACTGGAAACGGCGCGTGAAAGAATTTCAGAATTAACGATATTTGAAGAGCGTCAGCGTATTGCGCGTGATTTACATGACACACTAGGTCAAAAGCTTTCGATGATTGGTCTGAAAAGTGACTTAGCTGCAAGGTTAGTGGAAAAAAACCCTGAGCAGGCAATTTTGGAAATAAAGGATATTCGACAAGCGGCAAGACTTGCCTTAAAAGAAGTCCGTGAGTTAGTCGCGGATATGCGGGCTGTTCGTATTGAGGAAGAGCTGTACAGAGTCGAGCAAATATTAAAAGCCGCGCAAATTAAACTTCGATTAAATGGTGATAAAAGTGAAATTCATATGCCTACTTTGGCGGAAAATGTCATTAGTATGTGTTTGAAAGAGGCTGTAACAAATATTGTAAAGCATAGTAAGGCGACAATTTGCCGAATTAGTTTTTACCAAAGTGATGATGAGTTTAAAATGATGATTCAAGATAATGGGATTGGTTTTAAGCGCTCACATGAATTGGAAGGCGGCAATGGTTTAAAGGGAATGCAGGAGCGTATAGAATTTATAAATGGCTCACTTGAAATAGAAAATGGTGATGGGACAACGGTTATTTTAAAAATACCGTTAGCTATTACGCATCAAAAGGGGGAGAACAAGAGATGATTCGAATTGTTATTGCGGAAGATCAGGGAATGCTACTAGGAGCAATGAAATCACTGCTTAGTATGGAAGATGATATGGAAGTGGTTGGTCTTGCAAAAAACGGTGAAGAAGCAATTGAAATGGTAACGGAATTAAAGCCGGATATTTGTATTATGGATATTGAAATGCCGATAAAAACCGGGTTGGATGCTGCTGAAGCTTTACGGGAAAGTGATTGTAAAATAATCATTTTAACGACTTTTGCACGTCCGGGTTATTTTGAGAGAGCGCGAAAAGCAGGAGTGCGCGGGTATTTACTGAAGGATAGCCCGATTGAGGAACTTGTCAATTCTATTCGTATTATCGTGGATGGTCGACGTATTTATGCACCAGAGCTTGTAGACTTTGTATATGAAGATGATAGTGAAAACCCATTAACTGAACGTGAAAGCCAAGTGCTCGAACTCGTTGCAGAAGGAAAGACGACGAAGGAAATTGCAGCTGAGCTTTACTTGTCTGCTGGTACAGTCCGTAACTATATTTCTACAATCCTTGATAAGCTGGGGGTTGGGAATCGAATTGAGGCGATAGCCCGATTTAAAGAAAAGGGCTGGAATAAATAAAATGCTCCGCTTACTTTTGACAAGTAGGCGAAGCATTTTTTTGCTTTTAGCGTTAATCTTTTTTCGTTAAGCGCCCGAGGACGAATGCACCAGCGGCTACAGCTAATAAGGTATTCGTCTTTTTATTGAATACTTGCTTTGTAACAAGTGAAATATTTTGCGGGCGCTCGGCAAGGCGACGCATAAAATACCCGTACCAATCTTCACCATAGGGTACGTATACACAAACTTGATATCCTTCACGTGAAAGCTCCAGCTGTAAGTCCTTTCGGAAGCCGTAAAGCATCTGGAATTCGAATTTTTCTTTCGGAATATCATATTGCTCAACGAAATACTTTACGTGTTTTATAATATTGTGGTCATGTGTTGCAATGGAAGTGAAATGACCATGAGCTAAATGGTATTCAATTAGCTCAATAAAGTTAATATCAATATCTAATTTGTCTTGGTAGGCAACTTCTTCTGGCTCTTTATAAGCTCCTTTTACGATACGCAGACGGAAGTCTTTAAATTGCTCGACATCTTCCTTTGCTCGGTGGAAGTAAGCTTGGATAACAGTCCCCACATTATCGAATGACTTTGAAAGTTCCTCCAGCATATCAAATGATGGCTGCAGACGATCATAATCCTCCATATCAAAGTTGACGAAAATACCATATTCATGGGCGCGTTCAACAATCTCATATAAGTTGTCGTAGCAAAAATCAATGTCGATATCCAATCCTAACTGTGAAGGTTTCAATGAAATATGTGCATCCAGTTCTTCAACTTGAATAGCTTCAATCATAGCTAGAATATCTTCTTTTGCTTTCGTTGCTTCTGATTCATCGATAACATACTCACCTAAATTATCGACGGTACATGAAATCCCTTGTTCGTTCAATTTACGAATACTGTCGATTACTTCTTCGATAGTTGTCCCAGCGACAACACTTTGTGCCCCTAATTTTAAACCATATTGTTGTGCGGCGTTTGAAAGTGTTTGGTTTTCGGATAACGAAATGAAAAAATCACGTAATGCTGCCATAATAACATCTCCTTAAATTCGTTATTTTCTTAAAATTATACCATAGCGCTATTTGCGGAAATTACAAAGCTTGAATTATTTTACACCCATTTTGATTTTCACAGAACATTCATAATAACGGCTTCAAACTTGATAAATATAAGTATTAATTTCCAAGTGATAACTTTTAATGTTTTCCCCTTTTTTAAGCGCATTTAACGTAGCTGCTAAAATAATTAACGAAATCACTAAAACTATATAAAGGGTGCTTTGGATAATGCCATTAAGTAAACAAAGCAAAATAACAAGGAGCTGCCTGAAAATCTTTTCAGAGCAGCTCCTTGTTCAGTTTAAGTATTTATGGAAAGAACGGTTCGAAAATGTGTAGGGGAAGGGGGAACACATTCTCGCTTTAGCCCTTTGTAGAGCTTAAAGGTTTTGGGAATCCTTTTGATCCACTATCCTGCACATTGCTAGGAGTCGATACTTTGCCTAAGTTTGTTAAACGTTGAGCAAAGCTATCATTTGATTTTGTAACACCTTTAAATGTATCTTGCATTTCATATGCATAGGCACCATGTTCTGCAATATCTAAGCCCTGTATTTCTTCTTCTTGAGTCACACGTAATGGGATGAAAGCTTTAATGACAAGAGTGGCAAGAGCGACTGTGCTAGCCGTCCAAGCAATAATTGCAACAACGCCTAATGCCTGCACGCCAAGTAGTGTTGCGCCACCACCATATAAAAGACCTCCGCCAGTAATATCGAACAGACCAACAGCTAATGTACCCCAAATACCGGCAACGCCATGTACTGCTACTGCTCCAACTGGATCATCAACTTTTAACTTATGGTCAATGAAGCGTACAGCTTCCACTAAAATGAAGCCACCAATTGCACCTGAGATAATGGCACCGACAATACTCAGGTTTGCAGCGCCCGCTGTAATACTAACTAAGCCTGCTAAAGCTCCGTTTAATGTTAATGAACCATCGATAAAGCCGTAACGCAAACGAGTGTAAAATGCTGTAGCAATAACACCGGCTGATGCAGCTAAAAATGTATTTGCAATAACGCCTGGAACTAATGCTGGGTCGGCAGCTAAAGTTGAAGCACCATTGAAGCCATACCAACCTAACCATAAAATGAATACACCTAATGCGCCAAGTGGAATGGAGTGACCTGGAATAACATTCACGACGCCTTTTGCATATTTCCCTACACGAGGACCAACCATTGCTGCAACAACTAATGCACCAACTGCACCAGTTAAGTGAACGACTGTGGACCCTGCGAAATCAGTGAAACCTAATGCTGTTAACCAACCATCACCTTGCCAAATCCAATGCCCAACAACAGGATAAATGATTGCTGTCATGACTACTACTAATGCCATATAGGCAACAATGTTGATACGTTCAGCAACGGCACCGGAAATAATAGTGGCGCATGTTGCAGCGAACATAGCTTGGAATACGAAGAAGGCAATGTCATCAACACCGCTTAATGCAAAACCGGTAGTACCGATAAGTCCGCTTGCTGTGTCACCAAACATTATGGCGTAGCCAACTGCAAAATAGACAATACCGCCGATTGAAATTGTTAAAATATTCTTCATTAATATATTGACCGCATTTTTAGAACGAGTAAAGCCTGCTTCAACCATTGCAAACCCAGCATGCATGAAGAAAACGAAAAATGCACCAAGCATAACCCATACTAAGTTAATCGATAATTCTAAAGCTTCGTTTGTCATAAAAATATCCTCCTTTAGTTAACGGTTAATTAATCAATTGCAATGGAACCGAGTTCTTTCGTGCGAATACGAATCGCCTGCTCTACCGGATAGATGAAAATTTTACCGTCACCAACTTCTCCTGTAGAAGCTTCGCGTAATAAAACATCGATAATCGCTTGAACTTTTGCGTTGTCTACAACCATTTCAAGCTTTAGTTTTTGAGAGAACTCCATTGAAAAGGAATTGCCGCGAAACAATCCGATTTTTCCTTCTTGTCGACCTGCACCGGCAATTTCGGAAATGCTCAGCCCATCAATACCTTCCAAAGCTAAACCTTCTCGCACTCTTGCGAAAACTTCAGGACGAATAATTGCTTCGATCTTTTTCATTTCTCCCCAACTCCTTGTGTTATGTTATCTAACATGATAAATCGATTTTCATAATAAATCAATATCTTATGTTAGGAAAAATGACATGGATATTCGATGGGTTTAATCGCATTGTGAGATGAAGTGAAGAAGGAGGGGTGAATAGTTTGAAATAGCTTTATAAAAGAATAGGAGGAGCGATTCAACGGAAGCTTTACATACCGAACGTTTTTTATTGATTCATTTGGGGAAAACTGAAATGTATTGAAACTAAAATGTGTGTGAAAATGCAGATAATGAAAATAAAAAATCTTCATACTTCGAATTAATTCAAGATAGTGTATACTATGACTAATTATGTTTTGGAAGAAGGGAACTCACGATGAATGAAAAGTATGTAGATGATAGTTTCGCTTTGCATACCGATTTATATCAAATTAATATGGCAGAAAGCTATTGGGCCGACGGTATACATGAACGCAAAGCTGTATTTGAACTCTATTTCAGGCAGTTGCCATTCGGGAATGGCTACGCTATTTTTGCAGGACTGGAACGCATGTTGAATTATTTGAAAGATTTTAAATTCAGTGAAACAGATATCGACTATTTACGTGAAGAACTCCATTATAAAGACGATTTTATTGACTATTTAAAAACTATCCGCTTTACAGGTTCGATGTATTCCATGGTGGAGGGAGAACTTGTATTTGCGAATGAGCCAATTGTACGCATCGAAGCACCATTGGTTGAAGCACAGTTAATCGAAACGGCTTTATTGAATATCGTCAACTATCAAACGCTTATCGCAACGAAGGCGAGTCGCATAAAGCAAGTGGTCCACAATGAAATTGCAATGGAATTTGGAACACGCCGTGCACAAGAGATGGATGCTGCAATTTGGGGAGCTCGTGCCGCAGTAATAGGCGGTTTTGAATCTACTTCAAATGTACGTGCAGGTAAATTGTTCAATATTCCTGTATCGGGCACGCATGCGCATGCTTTAGTTCAGGCGTATAAAAATGACTATGATGCATTTCATTCGTATGCGAAGCGTCATAAAGACTGTGTATTTTTAGTCGATACGTACAACACGCTAAAGTCAGGTGTACCGACGGCGATTCAAGTTGCAAAAGAACTTGGGGACAAAATCAATTTTGTTGGTATTCGATTGGATAGTGGGGATATTGCTTTCCTTTCCAAAGAAGCGCGCCGTATGCTTGATGAAGCTGGATTCCCTAATGCGAAAGTCATTGTTTCAAACGATCTGGATGAATACACAATACTAAACCTGAAAGCGCAGGGTGCACGAGTTGATATGTGGGGTATTGGCACAAAGCTCATTACTGCATACGACCAACCGGCGTTAGGTGCGGTTTATAAAATGGTTTCAATTGAAAATGAACATGGTGAAATGGAAGATACGATAAAAATTTCTGCTAATGCTGAAAAGGTAACAACGCCAGGATTAAAACGAGTTTACCGTATTATTAATAAGAAAAACGGTAAATCGGAAGGCGATTATATCGCGATGGCTGATGAGAACCCGGCAGCAGAAGAACGTATTAAAATGTTCCATCCGGTTCATACATTCATTTCGAAATTCGTTACAAATTTTGAAGCGAAAGAGCTTCATCAACTCATTATTGATCATGGGGAAATTGTATATGATAACCCATCAATAACAGATATACGTAAATACGCTCATGCCAATTTAGATTTATTATGGGATGAATATAAGCGTTCCTTAAACCCGGAAGAATATCCAGTAGATTTGAGTCAAAAATGCTGGGATAATAAAATGCGCAACATTCAAGAAGTGCGAGATATGGTAACAGAACTCGAATAACGTTAAGGGGTGTGTACATTGTCATTATTACAACAACAAATTATTGAAGAATTAAAAGTAATGCCAACAATTAATGTTGAAGAGGAAATCCGTAAATCTATTGATTTTCTAAAGGATTATGCAAAAAAGCATCCGTTTTTGAAAGGATTTGTCCTAGGTATTAGTGGTGGACAGGATTCTACGCTAACAGGGAAGCTTGCACAAATGGCGGTGGATGAGTTAAATGAAGAAGCCGGCACACACACATATTCATTTTGGGCGGTACGACTTCCGTATGGGCTTCAGAAGGATGAACAAGATTGTCAAGATGCGCTCGACTTTATCCAACCGACAAAAATTTATACGGTGAATATTAAAGAATCTGTTGATGCTAGTGTCAACGCTTTATTAGCGGCGGGTGTAACGCTGAGCGATTTTGCGAAAGGGAATGAAAAAGCCCGTGAGCGTATGAAGGTGCAGTATTCAATTGCAGCCATGCATAATGGGGTCGTAATTGGAACTGACCATGCAGCCGAAGCAGTAACAGGATTCTATACGAAATATGGAGATGGTGGCGTAGATTTAGTACCAATCTTCCGTTTAAATAAACGACAAGGCCGTCAACTATTGAAGTATTTAAATTGTCCGGTTCATCTATATGAAAAAGTCCCAACCGCTGATTTGGAAGAAAATCGTCCAGCATTACCGGATGAAGTGGCATTGGGGATCACATACGATCAGGTTGATGATTATTTAGAAGGTAAAGAGATTCCTGAACAGGCGCGTATTACGCTGGAAGGACATTATTTGCGTTCGATGCATAAACGTCATATGCCAATTACAATTTTTGATGATTTTTGGAAATGATAATTAAAGCTGTGTCACGGGAAAAGTGACGCAGCTTTTTTATTTGTAAATATAATAATTTTTGAACAAGTCGATATAAAAGGGAGGAAGGGGGAACTACACTATGAGGACTTCTAGAGTTGCCGCTACACCAAGTAGTATTTATCGCAACTCGACGCGTGCAATGTTATCGGATACGCATTTTGTGGATGTGATCAACAGTGGGATGCATGATCATTTTCGTGACCCTCGCGAGCAGCTACCTAAAAAGAAACAAAAAAAGAAACCGCAGCAACGTCCTAAAAAGCTTTTACATAACAAGGGTCACTATATTATTAAAGGAATGCAGTACAATGCGAATTCAGCAGAAACCTTAAGGCGTTTGTTGCAGTATTCTGAGCGGGTAACTACCCTCAATAATGCTAATCGCCGGATAACAACCTATAAAACATCTATATAAATCACTTCACTTTGAAATATAAGTGAGGTGATTTTCCATTTATAAAGTAAACTAGTTGTACTAACATTTTGTTTTAGTTATGCTTAAACTATATGTAATATATGGTACATTTCAGCTGGGAGGACTATTCATGAACGAACAAATCGAGAAAATAATCAGAAATATCGAAAAAGTGATGATAGGGAAAAGAGAGATTGCTGAGTTAAGTATTGTTTCATTACTCGCTGGAGGACATGTATTATTGGAGGACGTACCAGGTGTAGGGAAAACGATGATGGTACGTGCCCTTTCGAAATCTTTAGGTACTAGTTTTAAGCGAATTCAGTTTACACCAGATTTACTGCCATCTGATGTAATTGGCGTTTCAATATACAACCCGAAAACTTTACAATTTGAGTTTCGTCCAGGACCGATAGTAGGGAACATTGTTTTAGCGGATGAAATTAACCGTACATCTCCGAAAACACAGGCAGCTTTATTGGAAAGTATGGAAGAAGCATCAATTACAGTAGATGGTGATACGATTCAACTGCCAAAGCCATTTTTCGTCATGGCTACACAAAATCCAATTGAATATGAAGGCACATACCCGCTTCCTGAAGCTCAATTAGACCGCTTTTTGCTCAAAATTAAAATGGGCTATCCGACAAAAGAAGAGGAAATCGAAGTACTGAGCCGTGCCGAGAGAACGGTACCGATTGATGATATTTCGGCAGTATTAACGATTGAGCAATTAATGGAACTGCAAAGGCAAGTGAAAGAAGTGCATGTAGAAAATAATATAAAAGAATATATTGTGTCACTCGCTCAAAATACTCGTCAGCATCACAATGTATATTTAGGAGTGAGTCCCCGTGCTTCTATTGCATTAATGCGTGCTGCACAAAGCTATGCGTTTATGAAAGGGAGAGATTATGTTATCCCGGATGATGTCCAATATTTAGTGAAATTCGTATTCAGTCACCGTATCATTCTAAAACCAGAAACACGCTATGAAGGGATTACAGAAGAGCAAGTAATTGAAAATGTGCTTCACTATGCCCATGTTCCCGTGAAAAGGTATGTTCCGGAATGAGGGGATTCAAACAGTTTTTCCGGCATAGCGGTCGCTTAGTTACCGTTATTTTATTGCTAGTTATAACGTATTGCTATGCGATGTTCCAAGGGGGCTTTGTCAGCTGGTTTGTCTTTTTTACAATCTTACCCTTTTTGCTCTATTCAATATTACTTGCTGTTTTCCCCATTCATTTTAAAGAAATATCCCGAACACTATCGAAGGATCGGATTGAACGAGGGAACAATGTGCAGGTGACGGTAAGGTTTCGGAATACGAGTTGGTTTCCAATCGTGTTTATGATGGTGCAGGAGTTGCCGATGGACAATGGGCTTTATGAAAGACCAAATGGAAATGTGACAAAGTTATTTTTAGTTGGATGGAAACGTGAATTCGAATGGACATATGAATTGAAAGCATTAAAACGCGGGGAATATCATTTTAAAGGCTTGGAGTTTACGTGTACGGACTTTTTTGGATGGACGATTCGTAAAGTGGCAGTGAATCATCCTCAACTCTTTTTAGTTTATCCGAAAGTGTCGGATGTGAACGTATTGCCGATAGGGATGCAATATGATCAAGGCTCCAGTCAGTCGCGCTATTCTTTAGTAAAGGATACAACGATGGCAACCGGAGTACGTGAATATATACCGGGGGATCGTTTTTCCTGGATACATTGGAAATCCTTTGCGAAAAATGGCGAACTACGGACGAAAGAATTCGAAGATCGTAAATCGCAAAATATGTTTATATTAATAGATCGTGCTGTTCATAAAAATTTCGAGCAAGTAATCGATTATACAGCATCCTATATTAATAAAATCGTAAAAGGAAATGGTGATGTTTCTTTTTTAAGTGCGGGTGATGATCGATATTTTGCACCAATAATAAAAACAGACAAACAATTTGAGAAGGTGCTTCAACACTTGGTAACTGTACAGCCTGATGCGCAGTTTGGTATAGAGCGTCTGCTATATGAAGAACAAAAATTCATGAGCCGCTCAGTCGTAGTTATTGTAACGGGTGAACTCGTGCCGGAACTGCGGGAAATTTTAAATTCAGGAACAAAATATGCCCGTAAAATTATTTGCTTTGTCGTAAATGACGAAAAAGATTCCGTGCAGCTCTTTAGTCAAAACAACGAGGTTCATTACGTAGGTTCGGATGAGCTGCAGTCAATATATTCGGAGGTGAAGCACGCATGAGACGCAGTACTTCCGAAAAGATTGAATTCACTATTTTCTATATTATTATTTTCCTGATTTTAAGAGAATGGCTTTTACCGATTATGGAATTGACAAGTACAGGCTATTTTATGCAGTTTTTAGTCTTTATGGGCATCTGTTTAATATTGGGGATTTTTTCATTACCGTTTGCGGTATCTTGGATTATTAAGTTAGTTTATATTACATGGTTTATTGTAAGTGTTTATAATGATGGTCAACTAACGGCAATGCAATTTTTATCGAATGAACTAAAAAATAATGTGAATACAATTTTAGCGGGTGAATGGATTTATGTAAGTGATCCATTCCGTACAAGCTTGTTTTTCATTTTAATTTGGATGCTGATTTATTTAATTCAGCATTGGGTAAGTGTGCGCTTTAGCATCTACTATTTCCTTCTGCTTACAGTGTTTTTCATCGGTACACTTGATACTTTTACCGAATATGATGGAACGATGGCCATTATAAAAGTAATGATTTTAGGGCTTATCCTTACAGCTCTTCTTTTCATAAAACGATTGATGGCAGCGGCTAATATGCAAAAGGATTGGACGAGTTATTTAGTTTATGCGACCCCGATTATTATTTTTGTAACAATCGCAGGGATTATAGCAATCTATTTACCAAAATCAGAGCCGCAATGGCCGGACCCAGTACCGTATATGAAGGGGGTTGCCGGGATTGGGGGATCTTCTTCACAATCATTCGCCACAGTAGGTTACGGGGATAATGATGAAAGTCTTGGAGGTCCGTTTGTTGGCGATAATACACTTGTCTATGAAATTCAAACACCGATTCGCCAATATTGGCGTGTAGAAACGAAAGATTTTTACACATCAAAAGGGTGGATTCATTCTGGTGACGAGTCTATGCAACAGACGCTGCAAATGACGGATAGGTTACCGCTTTCCATTAATCCAGGACCGGAAGACCCACAATCTGTACAGGTGCTAGCGGTAAATCCAGCTTACCGATTTTTGGTACAGGCATATGGAACAACTTCCTATGAACTTTATGATCCACAAAGTTTAATTAGGTTTGATGCGAGTAACGAAAAAATGGTTCCGGTTATAAATAATAATGTGGTTTCTCCTTCGTCGTATGAAATGACATTCCAACAACCAGAATATAGCTATACCGCATTAAAAGATTCTTTATCTTCCACGGAAAATGATTCGCGCTATTTGCAGCTTCCTGATAATTTACCGCAGCGAGTTACAGACTTAGCGTATGAAATTACAGATATGTATGAAAGTGTTTATGATAAAGCGCGTGCAGTGGAAGGTTACTTTGCGAGAAGTGGCTTTCAATATGAAACGACAAACGTACAAGTTCCTAAAGGAAATCAAGATTACGTAGACCAGTTTTTGTTTGAAACAAAACTCGGCTACTGTGATAACTTCTCAACTTCAATGGTTGTATTGCTTCGTTCGGTAGGGATCCAGGCACGTTGGGTTAAGGGATTCTCAAGTGGAGAACGAGTACAAGAAAACGATGGTATGTATACGTATGTAGTGACAAATAATGATGCCCATTCATGGGTGGAAGCATATATTGACGGCATTGGCTGGGTACCCTTTGAGCCGACAATTGGTTTTAGTAACCCGATGAATATTAATTATGATGTCGATTTAGAAATGCCTGAAGAAGAACAATTACCTGAAATGGAAGAACAACCGGAAGTCGTGCAACCAGAACTAGAAGAACAAGATTCACAGCAGCCTGCTAATGGTGCTGCAAATACAATCAACTGGTCTAATTTCAAATGGGTAGTTTATGGATTATTAGCCATACTACTAATAGGGTTTATCGTTATGTGGAGAAAGCGCGGCACGTGGCAACCGAAACTTGCTGTGAAAATGAACCGTTCAAAATTAGATCACTCGGACACATTTGAAGAAGGTTATTTAGTATTGTTAAAACAATTGGAACGTATTCATTTGAAGCGTCGTCAAGATGAGACGTTACAACAATTTGCGCTACGTGTTGATAATCAGTTAAATACAACAAAGATGAGAGAGTTAACTGCCTTTTATGAGAAACTGATTTATGACAAAAAAACCAAAAAATTAGACACGACAGAAATGAAAGAAATTTGGGAATATTTAATCAATCGCACGAGTGGTTGATTTTAGCTCATTGAAAGAGTAAAATTTAGAAAAATGAATAGTATTGTGCCTTCATATAAGTCTGGTAATATGGTCCAGATGTTTCTACTAAGTTACCCTAAATAACTTATCTATGACGGTGGGTTTCACTATATCCCTTAATAGGGACAGGTATACCCACTTGAAGAAGAGATGAAATATGAACGCGTAGAATTTACTTTCTTACGCGTTTTTTTCTTAATTATAGGCCGCAAAAAATTAGAAGAGGTGGAAATTGTGTCAACTCCTATGTTAAAAGAACTTGAAAAGATTGTCGTTCTTGATTTCGGTAGTCAGTTCAATCAGTTAATTACGCGTCGTATCCGTGAGTTCGGCGTATTCTCAGAATTACATCCACATACGGTTACAGCAGAAGATATCAAAGAAATGAATGCTGTAGGTATCATATTCTCAGGGGGTCCAAACTCTGTGTATGATGAATCAGCATTTCATGTTGATCCGGCAATTTTTGAATTAGGGCTACCGATTTTAGGTATCTGTTACGGAATGCAGTTAATGGCACACACTCAGGGTGGTAAAGTAGAAGGTGCCATTACTCGTGAATATGGGAAAGCAGAAATTAACGTGCCTTCAGATAATAAACTTTTCGCGGATTTACCAAAAAATCAAGTTGTTTGGATGAGTCACGGTGACCATGTAACAGCTGTACCAGAAGGATTTGAAGTAATCGCGACTAGTCCTGCATGTCCGATAGCAGCAATGGCTGATACATCTCGTAACTTATATGCAGTCCAATTCCATCCGGAAGTACGCCACTCTGTATACGGAAATGATTTACTGAAAAACTTCGTATTCAATGTATGTGAAGCAAAAGGCGATTGGTCAATGGCTAACTTCATTGATATCGAAATTGCGAAAATTCGTGAGCAAGTTGGCGATAAGCAAGTTCTTTGTGCATTATCAGGCGGAGTAGATTCTTCTGTAGTAGCGGTATTAATCCACAAAGCTATTGGTGATCAGTTAACTTGTATGTTCGTTGACCACAACCTAAACCGTAAAGGCGAAGTTGAGCAAGTAATGAAAACCTTCACAGAAGACTTTGATATGAAACTAATTAAAATCGATGCTCGTGAACGTTTCATGAACAAGTTAAAAGGTGTTTCTGACCCAGAGCAAAAGCGTAAAATTATCGGTAACGAGTTCATTTACGTGTTTGATGAAGAGTCATCAAAACTAAAAGATATGGATTTCTTAGCCCAAGGTACGCTTTACACGGACATTATCGAGTCAGGTACAGCAACTGCTCAAACAATTAAATCACATCATAATGTTGGTGGATTACCAGAAGACATGAAGTTTGAATTAATCGAACCTTTAAATACATTATTCAAAGACGAAGTGCGTGCTTTAGGTTTAGAGCTAGGTCTTCCTGAAGCAGTAGTATGGCGTCAACCATTCCCAGGCCCTGGTTTAGGTATCCGTGTACTTGGTGAAGTAACAGAAGAAAAACTAGATATCGTTCGTGAAGCTGACTATATTCTACGCGAAGAAATTAAAAAAGCAGGTCTTGACCGTGATATTTGGCAATACTTCTGCGTATTACCTGACATCCGTTCAGTAGGTGTAATGGGGGATGGTCGTACGTACGACTACGCAATCGGTATCCGCGGCGTAACGTCAATCGACGGCATGACATCTGACTGGGCACGTATCCCTTATGATGTATTAGAGAAGATTTCTGTGCGTATCGTAAATGAAGTGAAACACGTAAACCGCGTGCTGTATGACATCACTTCTAAGCCACCAGCAACGATTGAGTGGGAATAAACGCTCGCCAAATTTCGAGGAGCCACTGCACCGCAGAAGTTTTTTGCGGTAGCAAAGCGAGCGTTTGCGACGAGCAAGCAAAGCGGCGCAGGAGCACAATAAATTAATTAACAATGAAAAAAGCTTAGTAGAGCCTTATTTGATAAGGTTTCTGCTGAGCTTTTTTACTTAGTTTTAAATTTTTTTGCGAATATATGTAAGGTTAACAGTGCACTATAAGGTTTACTTCAGTAAAATAAGGTATAGTATATTTGTTGGATGGATTCTCTTTAAGGATTAGAAAAGTAGGTGAACAAAGTGGGGAAATATCAATTGGATACAAAAGGTAAGGTAGCTGTGACAAAGTATCATGAAAAAAACAAACCTGCCAAATTTGATAAAAAACAGCAACTTGAAAAAATACGTGCAGAGTATTTGAAGAAGAAACAAGAACAAACAGATAAATAGGATAACTGTAGACATAGGAGGATGCTTTTTCCCCTATGTTTTTCTTGTTTTTGAACAAGTAGGACTTAAAAAAGATAGCGGTTAAATAAACATTTTTATTCTTTCAGTTTTATTGCGAATTGTTAAATTTATATTACTCGGGTTTAGTATTTCTGAGAAAAGGTATTGATTAGTATACCTATAATCAAGATAAACGAGCGGTATGAACTAAACTATTAAAAAAATGGAGGAATGAAACATGGAAACAAGTGAAAACAAAAAATTACATGGTATTTACAATACGGAAATGGAATTACAAGCAGAAATGGATCGCCTTCGTACACAAGGATATGGTGAAGAGGACATGTACATCGTGTCGAATCATAACCAACAGCTTTCAATGTATCGAGGATCGTCTTCATATGGAAATGATGTAAAAGAGGGTTCATGGTGGGATCGCTTCAAAGCATTCATCATGGGGGAAGATTTAGTGCGTGATAAATATTTCACACAAATGGGTTTAACAGAAGATGAACGAAATCGTTATTATAAAGATTTACAAGAAGGTAAGTATTTATTGTATGTGGATAAAGATTATGGAACTTACTTCGATGAAGGTACAGAAAATTACGGGGTAAATAAAACTGAAGAAGAGCGGTTAGCCCTTCATGAAGAAGAGTTGCTACAACGTGAAAAAAATGATATTCACAACACATCAACAAATTTAGATGAGTCGTTAAATCGAACAAATCGTCAATATTAAGAGCTGTAATTAAATATAAGGAAGTCTATATTGTATAGGCTTCCTTTTTATGTTTAAAAGTATTTACTCTTCAATAGTATCTTTTGGGCGGGATTTCCACTCAATTCCACTCGATACACAACCTAATGTCACAATTAATAAAAGTACAAATAATGTGTTATGCAACCAATACGGCAATTAAAGCCCTCCTTTAAACTATCTTTAACGAATATTATTTTAACATATTAAAAAGATAGAATGTACAATTTAGAGCTGGTGAAGTTAACAAAATAAATTAAAAGCCTAAGTAGCTTATAGGCATACTCAGGCTAATATGATTAGTTTTCTTTTTTTTCGATGAAGAACGTTATGACGAAAAATAGGAAGAATGCGATTAATAAAATTGATCCACCTACAATGAAAAATATCATATTTAATGTTTCATTAGTGTTCAAAGGATCTAAGTAGTGTAGCCACATTCCTATACATAACCCAACGGCACCAATCATACCTAAAATACTTTGAATCTTTACGTAAAGTAGTTTGCGGATTGGTACAGAATAATAGAAAATTCCCCACGCAAATACCGATAACCATCCTACTAATACAAAGTGAGCGTGAATTGGACGTAAAGCATAATTCATTTCTCCACTCATAATAGAACCGATTAAAACACCTAAAAAGCCAAAAATTGCCGCGAAGCGAATTAAACGCATCGCCCATATTCGTTGTTGTGTCAAAAAAATCCCTCCAAAAAAATTCATTTCAAGTTAACTATAAAAGAGTAATATGACATCTCTATAAACTTTCCTAAGAAAATATTCTATTATTCCAGTAAATCTAACACATCATATAGCTCGTAGTCAGCTAATATCTCTTTAGGTAAGAAAGTGAGCAATTCCTCTTTTGATGCCCAAAGATACTGCTCATGTTCGCTTGATAAAGATATTTGACTTTCTTCACTCTCGCATAAATAGGAAAGTAAAACAATTTGTCGGTCATTACTTGTAAAGAAGGTGGTGGAAAATAAGAGGCTTTTCACGGTTATTCTCAATCCTACTTCTTCGAGAAATTCTCTTTTAAGTGCTTCTTCCAAGGATTCACCGAAGTTTAAATTTCCTCCTACTACCTCCCATGTTTCTGCGCCGAAAGAATCGGTATGTGACCGTTTAATAATTAATATTCTGTTATCTCTAATAAGAACGCCTTTTACAACAACCTTTATTTCATTCAAAAAATCCCCTCCAAAGTAAATGTATGTAATAGAAAAATAGGTAGAATTACAGTATATACCAAGTCGGCAAAAAGGCGTTTAGTAAATTTTAAGAAAAGACTTGGCTAAATTATGAATGTTTTCACGAACCTTTTTCAATAAAAATTAAAAAATGTTCGGATATGGGCTTGTAATTTGAAAAATGAAATGTTATATTACTAGCGTAAATTAAATATGTCGTCGTATAATGTCGGGAATATGGCCCGTAAGTTTCTACCGAATCACCGTAAATGATTCGACTACGATTTAAAATAAGTTTCGATTCTATTTAACTAATAGAAACTATTCTTATTTCCATAAATCGTAGACATGCAGCCTAACAGCTTAGCGTGTCTTTTTGTTTTATAGGATCGAAACCCTCGATAGTTGTAAGACGACAACACGGAGGAAAATTTCATTATGAAAAAGTATTTCGAGTTTGATAAACTTGGGACAAATTATCGCAAAGAGATATTAGGTGGTTTCACTACATTCTTAGCGATGGCCTATATTTTAATTGTTAATCCATTAACATTAACATTAGCGGATGTACCTGATCTTCCGGATTCAATGCGTATGGATTATGGTGCAGTATTCGTAGCAACAGCCTTATCAGCAGCTGTTGGATCGTTTGTAATGGGATTCTTGGCAAAGTATCCGTTGGCTTTGGCACCGGGACTTGGACTAAACGCATTCTTTGCTTATACAGTTGTTTTAACAAACGGAAGTCCATGGCAGCATGCTTTGGCAGCGGTATTCGTTTCAGGTGTGTTCTTCTTGATTTTAACTTTAACAGGTTTACGTGAAAAATTAATTAATGCAATTCCAATGGAATTAAAATTAGCAGTTGGTGCAGGTATTGGTTTATTCATCGCATTTATCGGTTTAAAAAATGCCGGAATTGTTATTGCGAATCCAGCAACATTTGTTGGTATTGGTAACTTAACAGATCCAGAAGTATTGTTGGCTATATTTGGTATAGTTATTACGGTTATTTTCTTAGTTCGTGGTATGAAAGCCGGAGTATTCGTCGGGATGGCTATTACCGCTGTAGCGGGTATGATCTTTGGATTAGTGGAATTACCATCACAAATTGCAGCGATGCCACCATCTTTAGAACCAACATTCGGTGCGCTTTTCTCGGCTTTTAGAGACGCAGAGTTTTATACTTTAGCAATGCTTTCAGTTATCTTAACTTTCCTATTCGTTGACTTCTTTGACAATGCGGGAACATTAATGGCTGTAGCTAACCAAGCTGGATTTGTTAAGGACAATAAACTACCTCGTGCAGGTAAAGCTTTAATTTCTGATTCGATTGCAACAATTGCAGGATCTATTTTTGGTACATCGACAGTAACTTCATTTGTTGAGTCTTCTTCGGGAGTAGCTGCTGGTGCTCGATCTGGTTTTGCAGCAATTGTGACAGGTGTATTCTTCCTATTAGCACTATTCTTCTTACCGATTCTAAGTGTTGTAACTTCAGCGGTAACGGCTCCAGCGTTAATCGTTGTAGGAGTATTAATGGTTGCATCACTTGGGAAAATTGAGTGGGAAAAATTCGAAATTGCAGTACCGGCATTCTTCACTATGTTAATGATGCCTTTAACATTCTCGATTGCAACAGGTGTTGCTGTAGGTTTCGTATTCTACCCATTAACAATGATTGTCGCAGGGCGTGCAAAAGAAGTTCATCCAATTATGTACGTGTTCGGATTTATATTCTTGCTTTACTTAGGTACTGCAGCACATTAATAAAATTTAATCTTAGCTACTTAGACAATTCGTTTAAGTAGCTTTTTTTATTCGGCGGTACCTCCCGATTACAAATTAAGTTACGGATGATTAGAAGGACAACCAATATCGAGGTAGAAGATAAATGTATAAGGGGTGAGTAGATTATGGAAGTAAAAATTATTGAAGCTAGTACAACTGACTATATAGAAGTAAACCGAATTGTAAGGGAAGGGCATGAGGAACACGTAGAAGGGGATCGGTCTATTTTTCGAAGTGTAGAAACGGTGATGCCTGAAGATTATTACAATGAACTATTAAAGAATGATAATAGTAAAATATTTATTGCAAAATTAGAAGAAGAGACGGTTGGCTTTGCAATAATAAGTTTGGAAGTATCACCGCCATTCCCTTCGTTAGTTTCTCGGAATTATGCCTACATACATGATTTTGGCGTTGATCAAAAAAAGAAACGTCGATCAATCGGTTCGAAGCTCTTTGAAAGGTGTATTCAATGGTCGGAAGAAAAAAATGTAACGTCAGTGGAGTTGAATGTGTGGGAATTTAATGAAGATGCATTAGCATTTTATGAGAAACAAGGCATGAAAGCTATTAGTAGAAGAATGCGAATCGATATTAAATATCTTTTTTCTTCTAGATGGGAGGGGGGGAAGATGAATTTTGGGGGTGACAAGTAAAAGAACTTTACGTTATATATAATAGGAAGAAACTCTATATGAATGCCAGTCTAAATATCAGAAAATTTTTTCTTTTAAAAAGGGGTTGCGTAAAGCTTACATACGGGTGTATAGTTAATCACGTTGCTGCGACACACTGAAGCAAGCAACACAAACGAAAAACAAATTTTAATAAAGTTGTTGACAAGTAAAAACAACTCAGTTATAATTTGAAACAGTCGCACAAACGACTGACAAATGAACCTTGAAAACTGAACAAGCAACGTTAATGAAATAAGCTTCTTAAATGAAGCAAACAATAGATTTTAACTTTTAATTAAGTTAAATCGCTAGCAAAGCAAATGAGCTTTCA
>NZ_JACSPZ010000014.1:1173-50243 GCF_014836905.1 Solibacillus faecavium | reverse complement strand
TACAGGAAACTATTATTTAGATGAAAAGTGTTCATTTGAAATGAGCAAAAACTGTTAAGTTTATTTTAGCGGTTACACATGCTGCACATCACATTCAGATAGTACCTCTTCAATTATTGCTTTGTGTATAAAAAAGGTTTCCTCTGCTTTTTCGTAAAATGATTTATTATAAAAGAAATTAACTCTTTCCATCCTTATTCCCCTTTCTGCTTCCTCAACCTACCTTCTCTAATTCAAAATTCTAGTCATATCCCCTAGATTAAAATTGGCTACTGAAACCCAAATATATATCATTAACCATGTTTTAAGGTCCTCGCCCAGCAAGCTTGCCTGCGGAACGCCTCCCGCTTTGGGCTTTGTTCTCCAACAAAAACAAAACAATGAATATATCTAGACAATATCTATAACAATCTCCGAAAAAGAAAAAGCTAGGATAATAGAAATATGTATTGGCGGAGTGGAGTATTTAATTAACCAGTGCCCAATAGTGTTTCTTTCATGGTCAGTTGTTCGATGACGAGCTGTTCTTGCTCTAATTTTTTTATGTTTGTGATGAGTGTCTCGTAACCTGCGATATGTTCAATTATTTCAATTTGTTCCTCAACAAGTGCACGGATAGACTTAGCAAAACGCACGCCCATATCCTGCTTTAACCAAATGATATAGCTGATGAATAGATTAACAGTTGTCCACCCTGTTTTTGCATTACGGCCTTTACCTGTTGTTGTCTTTAGTAGTTTTTTAGATTGCTTCAGTAGCTTATTTAGCGAGCTGTTGGAAATACCGATTTCATTGCACAGCTCTTTTTGTGTACGCCAAATAAACGGCTCAGAAACGTGTTTTTCTGCCGTAATCCAATTCGTAATGTCTTCTTCCCACTCGTCTAAATGGCTACGTTCACGGTCTTCACGCGCTTTTTTATGCTTGTACCATGCTGTTTGACCAAAAGATACTTTAATATCTGTGTGCTGTGGTGCGTATAATTCGATAAGCTGCTCAACGTATTCTTTTTTGGGTCCGTGGTAGCGCCCGGAATAAGCTGATTCAACAATTGTATCTAGGTCTTTTACTGGCAGTGGTGTGCGTAAGCGTGAGTTAAACTGATCCAGTAAATCAAATGCATAGCTTTGGTCACGCCCGTCTTGATAGCACACTAAAGCAAGCGTAAACAAATAGTTGTTACGCCCAATTTGACCCTTTTCCCCCTTTACATCTGTTGTTTGAATCAATTGCAAAAACCACTCTGATGTTAGTAGGGATGTTTGTTGTTTTTTTGTTGGGACAACATATAGCTGGCGCCCCTTGTCATCGTCGATACGTTGTGACCAGTCAATCAGTTTCGCTGGATGGTATGTAGCGTGTTCATTAAACCAAACGACATTTTGATGATTTGGCATACGGAAAAAGCCGAAGTCATTGCAGTAAATGTCGGCATCTACAGTCGCTAGGCTACGTTTTAAATTGTCGGCAATTCGTTTAGCCACGTTTAAACTTATAAATTTTCGGTTATTTGATATAAAGATAGGTGCAGCCAGGACAAAATAAACCTGATACCCTCGATCGGTTTTCAAGATAAGTGTTGGCTCGCCAATACTGTCGTTGATACAAGCTAATAAAATATCATTTACACTATGACGCTGCGTATCAATATCGATGACGAATGTATTAATTTGTAAGAGATTTTTTTCTTCAAAACCTTTAATAGTTTGGCGTTTGTCATCTGCATAGTAATAGCGACGATAAACGTTTGGGGTGAAATGTGAAATTTGATTTGCCTGATTAATGAGCGTTTCATTTGATGTGATGATATAGCCTTTCACACCACTTTCAAAATGGCTTTTATCGCGCACAGCAAAGACAGCCCCTTTTTTGTGGAGCTTGTCGAGTTGCTTTGCTCTATATTGCAAATCTAGGGGTGCAGCTGAAGATTTCGGATGATAAGTTAATAGACCCTCGTGCATGATTGTTTCAATGATGGTTGTTAGTTTATCTTGTTTAGTTGCATATGAAAAAATAGCCATTTGCGCACACCTCTCCCTTAAATTAATAAGTGAGTGAGTGAACGCAAATAGCTAAAAGAAATTCGTCGAAAAATCACCAAATATGACTTTTGGACATAATGGTATTGTAATTGGAATTTCAAGTTGATATAATCGGTACAGATTTTAGAAATTTTTTTACATAATTATGTGTTGGTAGCACATAGCTATGTTACCTAGCGTTCGCCTTTACGTTCACTCGTATAAATCGATCACTGGGAAAATAGGTTGAAGTCATTCCACGTCCGGCCAAAGACTATAGGAATGGCTTCTTTTTTATTCTCTTTTTTACTGTGACACTTAAATACACCTAAAATTATAGTAGTTCCATAAGGCTGTTGCAACCGAAAATTTCCTAATATTTAGAAATTATTACTCCTTTTGTAAAATTTCTATAGGTATATTGATATGTGCAGTCAGTCAGCTTAATCCCCCATTGTCATATTTGCATCTTTTTATAATATTAATGACTTAAATTGAAATACGCACATATGTAAGGAATTTGAGAACTAAAGTGAACAGTGGCTCCGAGTTCTACATTTGCTTTGAAACGCAAAAATAGCCCAGGACATGGTATGCGTCCACGGCTATCTCGTTAAAAGGCACACTTAAAAAAGAGTGCACAAAACCAATTTTCAATATATTAATATTGAAAAATAGGTCTACAATTGCTATAATCAACGTAATATTGTATTACTAAATGGCGTGTTACCAGCACACCATTACAAATTATAGCAACAAGATAAGCGATCTATTGAAGACGCTATTTTATTTTGTTGTAGATTAATGACGATAGGTTAGTTAATTGCGAACACTCACTTATTTAGTTGTTAATCGTGTGAAAGTCATTCCTTGTCCGGCGAAAGACATTGGGGAATGGCTTTTTTCTTTTGCCTATATATTCTGTTATTTGCATTATAACTATGGGAAAACCTAGATGCAATAGGCTTTTTCGGCTTTCTAAGAGGAAAGTAGACTAGTAGACTAATCTACTTGTAGATGTGTAGATTCATATACCAATCTATTTGTAGATGCGTAGACTAGTAGACTATTATATATGGTTTAACCGTTGATATAATAAGGTTTTTGAAATGTATGTAGACCAGTAGATTTGTATATTGATCTACTAGTAGACCTGTCTACATGTAGATGAGTATACCAGTAGACTTTTTTGTTTTTAAATTTTTTTTTTACAGGGGTACAGCTATGGACGAGCCATTCTTATAAAATATGAAATGTCATTTTATAAAGCCCCATAAACGACCGTTTATGGGGCTTTATATATGAATTGAATAGCTGTTTTAATTTTGTTCAACAATCACGCTAGATTATGTCTATCATTAGATCGAGTATAGTGTCAATCCTTGTTTAGGTTGTCACTATTATTGTATAGATTGAGAGCCATTTAAAACAACAGCTTGTATTTCTATTTGTATTTGTTACATATATGAAAAGATTATTTTGTTGGTTGAATATACGGAACAATTGGTGCAGTTACTCCTACAGATGCTCCTCGAATAAAGTCTTTACCTAGCAATTCATTAAAGCTTTCAGTACGACCTGTTAGCATAACACCCAGTATAGTAACTTCGTTAAATGGTTTGTTTTCATTCTCTTCTATATATTTTTGGATTTCCTCCATTGATCCTCTTTCATCATATTTTTTAAGGTTTTCAATAAACATATCGAAGGATTCCTTCGACAGCTCAGAATCTTTATATCCGTAAACGGGTAAACCTGAAGGTCCTGGAGCTTCATCGACAATTCTTGACGTCATATAAAGCCACGCTATATTTAAATTTTTAGGTATGTTTTCTCGTACTTGTTCCATTGTTAAAGGTTTCTTGAATGATATTGCTACTTCAGCTACTTGATTTTCTAATTGAACAACAGCTTCAAGTTGATTTTGAACCCCATCATAATATTCTTCAATTGCTGGATGATAAAACGTTGCTACTTTTTGCTTCGTTTGTTTATCATATTCATAATAATTATTACCGCTTGAATGAAAGCCAGGAATTAGTTCATTATGGTCAATAGAAGCACCAAACCACGAATAAGAACTCGTTAATGTACTCCAAGGGATTAGATAACCATTTATACTTTTTGAACGATTTGTGATTATATTACCACCAAACATCGAAGAATTAGCAGTTACCTGAGAATCGATGTTCACATTTGGTTGAGATATACTATGTTGTAAAAATAGATTGTCGTGTAATCGCATCGTGTTTTGAGCTGATAAATAATTTCCAAATCTATTGAAAGCAAAAAGTAAAACGACGCAAACTGCTATCGAAATAATAGTAATAGTAACCCAATGTTTTATTTTCGCTTTTTTTAATGCTTTTTGAATCGGTGAACCCATGTCATGATCCCTCCTACTTCCGTACGAATTGTTTTTCTTGCCCTATATAATTTTTTCTTTACATTATCTACTTGCAAATGGAGTAATTGGGCGATTTCCTCGTACGAAAACTCGTAATAATATTTCAATACAAAGATTTCCCGATACTCCATTTTTACATTTTTTAATAAGTACATAATTTCGTCTTGATTGAAAAGCTGTTCAAAATCCGCATTACCGCTTGTTAACTTTGATTGGATTTCATCGGAAAGCGGTACATTATGCTGAAATTTTTTTCGCTTTAAATCAATAAACTCATTAAGGGAAACTCGGTAAAACCACGGGCGAACGGTTTTTTCGTCCAAGTCACTTAACATTGAATAGATTTTATAAAATGTATTTTGAATAATGTCTTCCGCATCTTCTTTTGATGCCCCTTTCGAGCGTAAAAGTAGAAACACTTCCTCTCCAACTTGAATTAGATAGGAGGTGAAAGCATCTTTTTGATTCATATTTTCCCCCCTCATTAATACAACGATTGAAGTATTGAAAAAGTAGACAAAATAGAATAATTTATATTCTATTCTCTAACAATTAGTTAATAATGGGCGAAATGTCTTTTAGTAATAGTAGTTGTGACAAACCCAATATTAAATGTCCTTATTTAATATTGGGTGTTCAACATTCAGAGGCCGTAGCTTAACAAGCAAATTAAAAAGCCGATTCCTTAGCGTACGGGAATTCGACTTTTTTGGTTTGAAATATCAATAGCGTACAAAATTTCCGAAATGTTGGCTGTACGCCTTACAAAAAAAAACTGCACCTCCTATTGTTAGAGGTGGGTGCAGTTCAAAAACTACGATTGTTCTTTTTTACGGAGGACATTTAAAAGAATATCATATGTTTTCTTTTCATCTTTAAGGAGCTGATGGTTAACATACTCATCAATCAAGATATCTACTAACACATCTACCGTTTCTGCCTTGCCCATTTGAACGAGTGCATTCAGTTTGCTTCTCGTTAATTTTTCAACACGAACCGTTGTCGTGCTTTGTTTTGTCTTTTTCGGTTTTTCATTTACTACTACTTTTAATGCTTCAGGTTCCACCAAACTTCCTTCAGTTTCTTTCGTATCAGCATCATTAAGAGTAAATTCTTGAGCAGGGGTAATTTTAGGCCCACGATCTAATAACTTTTTCTTTTTACTATTATTTAGTAAGTTGCTCAACACCAGTCACCTCCGTTAACTCAGACTCTAGACGCTGTATAAATTCCTCAGCGATAATGCCATAACTTTTATGAACTTTGCGATCATGCATATCTTCATTCGTAATTCCTGTTATATCAAAACGTTTTAATCGTTCCATATTGTTTACTACATTTTCAAATAAGTTTTCTGGACCAAAAATTTCACGGGCGTTTTCCAAAGTTGCTAAATCAACCGCTGCTCCGTTTTTAAGAAGAACAGGTAAAATCCCGATAATATCTAAGTCTGCTCCATACTCATCAATTAATGATTGTAAGTAACCTGTAAATACCTCAGCACCTTGTAAACTTCTTTCTTGCGTTTGTAGTACGACAACGACAAAATCCGAAGCATACAGTGCTGCATCCGTAATTACAGAAATCGTTGGTGGTACGTCTATAAAAATGAAATCATAATCCTTTTTTAATGGTTCAATTAATGAAGCAAAATATTTCACCCGTGAGCTCGTATCTGCAGGGAATTTTTTTTCAAGATAACGTGGATACAAGGCAAAATCACTAAAGCTCGGTAAAAGGTATAAGTTCTCTTTAACCTCGGTTACAATTTGCCCCAAATCTTCCTCTTGAATTGCTGCCATTAATGTTTTATTAAATGTTACGATTTCATCGGTCACTGAAGCTTTTGTTTTTAAGAATAGTGTAGTCGCATTTGCCTGAGGATCCTGGTCACACAAAAGCACCTTGTAACCCATTTCTGATAACGCATAGGCTATCATCGTACTGTTAGTTGTCTTCCCAGTACCCCCCTTGAAATTACCGAACGTTACTATGATTGCTTCTTCTCTTTTTTCCATCTCCACTACCTCCTTTATTTTAAAAACATACTTTCATTCATATGTAGATTTGTAGACGTGTAGATAAGTAGATTATAGCAAGGAATTAGAGGGAAGGGAAATAAGTTATTCGTTTTTAGAGGGATTTATTTTAAAAGGCTGTATTCTAAATGATTAGGGATGTTTGTTTGTAGACTGATATACTTGTAGATTAGTCTACTGATATACTTGTATACTGGTAGGTTTTGAAGTGAAATAGCTCTGATTTTAATTGCGTTGACAGCTCAGAATTAGTTTAACAAATGCAGATATTCAAGTAGCTGATGGGTTACCAGTATTACTTCGTCCAGGTGGTCGTGTAGACATGTCTACGATCGATCGAGCGTGCGAAAGAAATATTTGGAGAAGATAACGTTATGGAGAATGTCATCAAGCACTTAGAGCGTTTAAAAGCGTGGGATGTAACGGACATTACAAATAATGATATGCACAATCGTAAAGCGCATCAGGTTTTATTAGATGTAATTGAGGAGTTAGAAAAGAAATTTGCTCAGTTCGAGGAGGCTGGTAAGTATGAGTAATGAAAAAGGCGGTTTAATTAAGAAGAAGAAAAAGCCGCCGATTATGAAGCCAGCTGTGCCGGTAAAGAAAAATGATATGGATTTTGGTTATAGTCCCCCTGCTACAGGAAGAACCTGTTGCCCCTATTGAAACGCCAACTCCTGTAGTTGTTAAAAATGCGGTTACCAAAATTAGACCGGCAACACCACGTAAAAAGATGGGCGTCGGGAAAACAAATAGTACAAAAAGTTTAAAAGTGCCGACTGTCATTCACAGTGAAATCAATTTACTTGGTTCATTTATGGATGAAGGAAAAACGTATGTGATTTTGCAGAAAATAATTGATAGTTACGTGAAAAATGAATTAACAGATCGCCAGCAACGTTAATTCAAGTTTATGGTAAAGGCGTTTCACGAGGATAAATAACAGAAGAATACCTAACAAAAGTAGAAATTTCTACTTTTGTTAGGTATATATTTTAAAGTTTTATCCTTATGATGATTAATTTAATTGCGATGTAACAATACCAATACGTGATGACTAGGTATCGTCAAACCTGATACGTTTAATCTCTAATGCATGTACCAGACGTTAGCGGACAACATTAAAACTTATTGAAAAGACATGACTCTTCAAATGAAGCGCCATGTCTTTTTCATATATAGAAGTTCTTTTTTGGTGAATGAGTATATATTTCAAAATTAGAATTTCTACTTTTGAAAAGTTCCCTTTCTCCACTTATACCGTCGTTTGCATTGAGACTCCCACGACTAAAGCCGCTATCCCTACATCTACATTGTAACGGGTGGGATTCTTGAATGACTTACCGTTCGCATTCGACTTCATTGTAATAAATATTCCACATTCTCGAAACTAAAGATAGCTTAATTCAGTATAATAGTATTAATGAATCGGAGGGGTTCCTATGTCTTATCAATCAGAAGCACTACTTGAAAAAAATATGCTGCAACAACTCGTAACACAAGGTTATGAGTCGGTAACTATTAAAGATTACAATGCATTACTAGAAAATTTCCGTAAACAACTAAATATATTTAATAAAAACAAACTAAATGGGCAGCCACTTACAGATAAAGAATTTGAACGCCTACTTACGAAAATTGATGGCAAAAGTGTGTTCGAATCAGCTAAAATTTTACGTGATAAACAATTAATTGAGCGTGAAGATGGTTCACAGCTGTACATAGAACTTTTCAACAAACAGGAATGGTGTAAAAACTTATTCCAAGTAACAACACAAACAACAGTAGCAGGAAAATATTCCAATCGCTATGATGTGACGATTTTAATGAATGGACTGCCTCTTGTTCAGATTGAATTAAAACGTCGAGGGCTGGACTTTAAAGAAGCCTTTCATCAAATTCAGCGCTATCGTAAGCATTCATTTAAAGGACTCTATCGTTTTTTTCAAATCTTTGTTGTGAGTAATGGCGTTGATACGAAATACTTCTCTAACGCTGACGGAGAGATTAATTTTGGCTTCACGTTCTTTTGGTCGGATGTTAATAATGAACTCATTACAAACTTACAAGATTTCACAAAATCATTTTTGCAGCCATGTCATTTAGCAAAAATGATTGCACGCTATATGGTTATTAACGATACTGATAAATTACTTATGGTAATGCGACCTTACCAGGTTTATGCAGTGGAAGCGCTACTAGAACGTGCATTGCAGACAAAGAATAACGGCTATATTTGGCATACTACCGGTTCAGGAAAAACACTGACTTCCTTTAAAGCGGGTCAAATCTTATCAAATGAACACCATATCCAAAAAGTTTTCTTCCTAGTTGACCGACAAGATTTAGACAGCCAAACGATTTCAGAATTTAATAAGTTCCAAAAGGGTGCCGTTGATACAACAGATAAAACCGATGTATTAGTTAAACAAATCCAAGATCCAATGAATCGATTTATCGTCACAACAATTCAAAAGATGGCGAATGCTGTGAAGAATTCACGTTATGCAGAAATTATGGCACCCTATAAAAATGAACGTGTTATTTTCATTATTGATGAATGTCACCGCAGCCAATTTGGGAAAATGCGTAATGACATTGCTAAACACTTCGAAAATGCACAGTACTTTGGTTTTACAGGTACCCCACGTTTTGCTGAAAATAAAAGTCAAGACGGGCGTACCACAGCTGATTTATTTGAGAAATGCTTGCACCATTATTTAATTAAAGATGCGATTCGAGATGGGAATGTACTTGGGTTCTCAGTTGAATATATTAAAACCTTTAACGCCAATATCGATGAAAGCGACCAAACCAAAGTACAGGGTATTGATACGGATGAAGTGTGGCATCACGAGGAGCGCTTAGAACTAGTTGCAGATCACATTATCGCTAATCACGAAAGACGTTCAAAAAGCAAAGGTTACTGTGCGATGTTTACTGTCGATTCTATACCGACACTTATCAAGTACTATAATATTTTCAAAAAGAAAGATCATAACTTAAAGATTGCTGGGATCTTTTCGTTTGGAGCGAATGAAGAAAGTGAAGGGCGTGAGGAACATTCACGTGATGCCCTAGATCGTATGATTTCGGATTATAATGAGCTATTTAAAACAGATTATTCTACCCATGTGTGGGACCGTTACTTTGCAGATGTATCTCGACGCGTAAAAGCAGCACAAATCGATATTCTAATTGTCGTGCGTATGTTCTTAACCGGTTTTGATAGTAAACCATTAAATACGCTTTATGTTGATAAATCACTGCAACATCATGATTTATTGCAAGCCTATAGCCGTACGAATCGCGTAAAAGAGTCAACAAAGCCTTATGGAAATATCGTCAACTACCGAAATCTAAAGGAAGCGACCGATGATGCCATTAAGCTATTTTCACAAACAGATTCGGTTAATGATGTTTTGATGAAAAGTTATACCCACTATTTAGGTATGTTCCTTGAAGCCCGTGCTAAATTAGTGGCCATTACACCTACGCCTGATTCTGTTGATAGTTTAGAGCGCGAAGAAGATCAAAAAGAATTTATTATCGCTTTTAAAAATGTAACAAAGCTTTTACTTCGTCTTCAATCTTTCTCCGATTTTGAGTTTGATGAAGAAAAATTAAAGATAGATGCACAGACATATGAAGACTTCAAAAGTAAATACTTTAAAATTGTTGATAAGACAAAACGTGAAATTGAAAAAGTGTCCATTTTACAGGATATCGACTTTGAATTAGAGCTGATGCATACGGACCGAATAAATGTAAGCTATATCATGAACCTTATTCGTAATCTTGATGTCGATGACAAATCTAAGTTGGACCAAGATATACGTTTGATTACACAAGAACTAGAACGAGCTTCAGATGCTGACTTACGTTTAAAAATGGATTTAATCAAAGGATTCTTAACTAAGGTTGCTCCAACACTTACGAAAGAAGATTCGATTGATGATGCGTATAATGCATATGAAGAGCAAGTACGTGAAGAAGAAATTCATACCTTTGCAGAGGAAATTGGTGTAGAAGACCATGTATTAAAACAACATGTGGCTACCTATGAATTTAGCCAACTTATTAACACAAAAGAAATTATGGATGTTTTACCGGGTATCTTCCCTATCCGACGAAAGCTTGTAACACGTGTGAAAGACTTCATTATTGAACATACGAAGAAATTTGCTTAGCATTAATCCAAAAATTAATTCTCAACAATATTATCTTAGGTGGGAGGTTATTTAGTGAAAAACAAGGAAATTAAAAAGCTTAATAAAACATCTGCATTTAAGTCTAAAACCAATTCACCTATTAAAAGTGCCAAAGAAACCTATTTAAACTCTTTGAATAACGTTGAGAATAATTTTAAGAGTACTAGTAATCTTAAAAATTCAACTAAGAAGAAAATAGCGCATACTCCCAAAGGGATGTCAGATCAAGAATATAAAAAATTAGGTGTCTATTTAACGCATCATAAAGCATATAAACGTTGTTTTAATTGTGTGAATTTTACAAGTAAAGTATGTGGAGCACTAAACAAAATTGAAGTAAGTGAAAATCATGCATGTAAAAAATTTAATGGTTATAAAACATATCAGGGGGGCGCATTCTCTCCAAGATAATTTAATCCTTATAAAAGCACATTAAACAATTTGCTTTTTGTCATTTTTAAAAACAACAAAAATATTTTGTTGCTATTTTTAAAAATGACATATACAATAGGCGGAGAGATGAACAAAAGGTGGTGAAATTTTGAAGTTACAAGAAATCGCAAACTTAACACAGGGTGTCTATCTTTCACGCATTGAGACCACTAAAAATGACCCAAATCACGTAGAAATTAACTTACTCACTTTAAAAGAGTTCAATGAAACACTGGGTCTGTCTTACCGAATGTCGATTGAAAAAAGCTCCACCGTTTTTCTTGATCATGGTAAGGTGCCTTCTACCGCTATTACTGATACTGAGAGCTTAGTTTTACACACACTCACGCAAAAGGTTGCTCGCTTACCACATAAATATGCTGGACTGCTGTTAACGACTAATTTTGTAAAAATCCAGTTACCTGATTCTGTTGATATTGACTATTTCGAATGGTATTTTAATGAACACCCTTTTATTCAAAAGCAAATTTTACTTGGTCTACAAGGAAGTGTTATTTCCACTATTTCACTTGCGCACTTAAAAGAAATAAATCTACAACTGCCTGATATCCAACGGCAAAGGTTACTTGGAAAAGTTTCAAAACTCTCTAAGCATAAAGAACAGCTACTTAAAGAGAAAATACACTTACAGGCACAATTAACACATCAGCAACTAGTCAATTTGAGCAATATTAAATCAATTAACTAATGGAGGAATAAAGATGACAACATCTGAAAAACAGCGCCAGCAACAAGCTGAGCTGCACAAAAAATTATGGGATATGGCGAATGATTTACGTGGCCAAATGGAAGCCTCTGAATTTAAAGACTACATTCTCGGCTTAATTTTCTACCGTTATTTATCAGAAAAAGTAGAAGTTCGTGCGAATGAGCTATTAAAAGAAGATAACACTACTTTTGAAAAAGCATGGGAAAATGAAGAATATCGTGAAGGCTTAGCGGAATATCTTATCCAAGAACTAGGATATATCATCGAACCAAAATTCTTATTCTCTTCTATGATTACTGAAATCCGAAAAGGCGATAAAGGATCATTTGACGTAGAATTACTACAAAAAGGCGTTATAGCAATTGAGGAGTCGACGCTTGGAGCAGAAAGTGAAGATGATTTCCAAAATTTATTCGATGATATGGATTTAGCTTCATCAAAACTTGGACGTACAGTTGAATTACGTTCAAAATTAATCGCTAAAATCATGGTAAGCATCGCAGATATCCCGTTCTTACAAGATGACGTAGAAATAGACGTACTTGGGGATGCTTATGAATATATGATCTCACAATTCGCTGCAAACGCAGGGAAAAAGGCGGGAGAATTCTATACCCCACAACAAGTATCTAAAATTTTAGCGAAAATCGTAACTGCTGGGAAGACAGAACTAAAAAACGTATATGATCCTACATGTGGATCGGGCTCATTATTATTACGTGTTGCAAAGGAAGCAAAAGTTTTCAAATTCTTTGGTCAAGAAAAAACATCAACAACGTATAACTTAGCTCGAATGAATATGTTATTACATGATGTAGAGTATCAACGTTTCGATATTCGTAATGCTGATACATTAGAAGAACCTGAACACGTAGGCGAACGATTCGAAGCCGTTGTTGCAAACCCGCCATACAGTGCAAAATGGAGTGCTGATGACAAATTCAAAGATGACGAGCGCTTTAGTGCTTACAGTAAACTTGCACCAAAATCAAAGGCAGACTTTGCGTTTATTCAACATATGATTCACCAATTAGACGATAACGGTACAATGGCCGTTGTATTACCCCATGGTGTCCTATTCCGTGGGGCGGCAGAAGGTACGATTCGTCAATATTTAATCGAAAACAAAAACTACCTAGATGCAGTTATCGGCTTACCAGCAAATATTTTCTACGGTACATCGATTCCAACATGTATTCTAGTATTCAAAAAATGTCGTAAACACGATGACAACGTAATCTTCATTGATGCATCAAATGAGTTTGAAAAGGGCAAAAATCAAAACATCTTAACGGATGAAAACGTAGAGAAAATTGTAGCTACGTTCTTAAGCCGAGAAACACTTGAGAAATATTCATACGCAGCAACATTAGATGAGATCAAAGAGAACGAATACAACTTAAACATCCCTCGCTATGTTGATACGTTTGAGGAAGAAGAAGAAATTGATTTACAGGTTGTTGCAAACCGTCTGAAAGAAATCGATAAAGAAATTGCAGAAGTAGATTCTGAATTAGAGAAGTTCTTTAAAGAATTGGGGGTGTAGGGATGAATGCACCTAAGTTAAGATTTAAAGATTTTAATGACGAATGGGAGTCTTTTACCCTTGGTAATTTAACAGCATTAAGCGATGGTACACACTTTACACCAAATTATAAATTATCTGGTATACCATTCTGGAGTGTTGAAACTATTACAAAAAATGCACCTGTGAAATACATTTCAGAAGAAGAACATGAAGAAATCAATAAAAGATGTAATCCACAAATAAACGATATTTTAATTACAAGGATTAGCTCAGGAATTAATTCACTTGGCTTACCAAAATTAGTGGATTGGGATACACCTTTTAGTATTTATGTAAGTGTAGGTTTGATAAAATCTAGCAAACTTTTTGATTCTACTTTTCTAGTTGAGTATATTAAAACACCTAAATATAAAAGGGATTTTTTATCGAAATCCCTTTTAACTGCTTCTCCAAAGAAAATAAATATGAATAATTTAGCTACTACATTAGTGAAGTTGCCACCTTTACCAGAACAAAAAAAGTTAGGAGATTTTTTTAGCCTACTTGAAAAAAAAATCCAACTTCAACAAGAAAAAATTGACTTGCTGAAGGAACAGAAAAAAGGTTTTATGCAGAAGATATTTAGTCAGGAATTGCGGTTTAAGGATGTGAATGGGCGAGAGTGTCCTAAATGGGAAAACAAAAAAATTGGAGATATTGCCACAATAACAATGGGACAATCCCCTAATAGTACAGCTTATTCAGATAATTCCTCAGATACTGTATTAGTCCAAGGTAATGCTGATTTAAAACTAGGAAAAATCGTACCTAGAATTTATACTTCAGAAATCACAAAAATGAGTGAACTAGGAGATATCCTCCTAACTGTTCGTGCACCAGTCGGCGTTGTAGCCAAAACCAATATTCCAGCTTGTATAGGGCGAGGCGTTTGTTCAATCCAATCAGATGATTTCCTATACTATTATTTAGATTATTTTAATATGACTGATCAGTGGAATAAGCTTTCTCAAGGAAGTACATTTGAGTCTGTGAATTCAAATGATATTAAGAGTATTTATGTCCCACAACCTTCAATAAAAGAAAAACAAAAAATCACATCATTTTTCGAATTATTAACCAAGGAAATTGATTTAGCTGAGTCTTCATTAATTGAACTACAAAAACAAAAACAAGCCTTCATGCAACAAATGTTTATTTAACACTACACCCTTCTAATATTTCTAGAAGGGTGTAACTTTCACTTATATTACCCATAAATTCTAATAAGTAGAGATAATATTAAACTTGTAAATAAATTCAAAATAATCTATAATCCAAAATCAGAACAAGTATTCCTATATTGAAGGAGGTGAAAATAATGCAGAAAGACAAAAAAGTCATAAATCCACCCCCTGCATAAAAGCTTGAGATAGACCTATAACTATCTGAACAAAATCGCCAAATTCTGCTCACAATTAATCGCTTCGCCAAAAGCTATTAAAAATATTTAAATCACCAAAAATGTACCATAAACAAGTAAATATTACAATGGTACAGCAAATTATTATTATAAAACTTATAAGTTAGTGTGAGCAGTAACTTTTGCCTTTATCAATTTATGAAACAAAGGAGCCTTTTAATGACCACTTATACAAAAGTAAATATGGACAATTTTATAAAAAAACACATTAATTTAGATACAGAAGTAACGAAAAAAGCCCGTTCGAGCCGAGATTTTTTACATGAACAGTTATCCGCATTACCTAACAAAGCAGAAAATTTCCCTCGTCTCTATCCTGGTAAAGAAATATATAATTATGGTTCGTTTTCTCGTAAAACTAAAATTAGACCTTTAGATGATATTGATTTTATGTTGATTTTTTCTGCAGACGGTACGACTTATAAACACATTTCAGAAACTATTAAAATGACTGTACCTGAATCAGCTGCTAATTTGTATAAATTACGAGACGAAAACGGATATTTAAGCTCTAGAAAGATAGCTAATAAAATTAAAAATAATATTTCAAAAGTGGCTCAGTACCAAAAGTCAGAAATCCGTTCAAGTCAAGAAGCCGTTATTTTAAATTTAGTAAGCTATGATTGGACATTTGACATTATCCCCGCATTTAAAACGGTAGAAGAGTCAGATGGGCGATCTTATTACTTGATTCCAGATGGAGATGGTCATTGGAAAAAAACAGATCCTAGAATAGATCAGGCTAGGGTTACAAATGTAAATAAAAATACTGATTACAATGTACTCGAATTTATCCGGATCATTAAATTTTGGAATCAAATACAAAATATCAAAATTTCCTCTTACCTACTAGAAAATATTGTTTTAAATTACTTTGAAGAAGGAGAAGGGGAAATTTGGAATACTAAACCATACCAACTTAAATCATTCTTTAATTATTTATCATCTGCCATTTTCCAGCCAGTGTGGGATCCAAAATCATTGCAGGGTGATTTAAATGATTTAGAACATTCTAAGCAGATTATTATTGAAAATAAAGCTAATAAAAGTATGAACGCTGCAAGTAATGCCATTACTTATGAGAATGATAAGAAATACGAAGAAGCTGACAAACAATGGCGTATTATTTTCGGTGATGACTATGTCTGAAATTTCATCAATACTTGAGCGCCAAAATACCGATGAGAACATCAGATATCTCCACGCCCAAAGACAGAGTTATAAAGTATCTAAAAGATTTTATTTAGCTCGAATGATTTTAAGTATCTTCACACCATTAATATCAATTATCCTGTATTTTATTTTCAATAATACTTTAGTTAATTATGTTTTAATATTCAGCTCACTTATACTAATCTTATCGGTAATACTAGAATTATTTGAGCAAAAGTATAATAAAATAGGCGCTAATATTCAAGAAATTTTTGATACCAGTGTCTTTCAAATCAGATGGAATAGTGCCCTATTAGATAAAAAAATTAGCGATGAAGAATTATATGAGCTTGCCTCTAAAGAAGAAACAGATGAAGAAGAACTAAAAAATTGGTACTCCGGACTAGAGTCTAAAAATGAAAAAATAAATATCTTAGTTGCACAAAGAATGAATGTCTGTTGGACCCTACAACAAAAGAAAAAATTCAAATGGCTTTTATTCATTTGTTTATTATCTTTAATTACTACATTTATTCTCATATCAAGTATCAATAGTTTCACAGTTAATGAATTATTTCTTACTTTAATATTCCCTGCTACACCCTTATTTATTTATTTAGGAAAAAATTTCCTTGAAATCTGGCAACAAGAAAAAGATTTGGAGAGAATTGCGAATTATATTAACCAGTTATATGAAAAGGGACATCCTACAGACAACGAAATTCGCTCTATACAAGATTGCATTTATATATTTGGCAGGCTGCCTAATCATATTGTTCCAGATGTATTTTATAAAAAAGTTAGAAAGAAATTAGAAAATGTATTTCGAGTTATAAATAGAGAACTTACATCTAACGATAAAGATTAAAGTAATTGTAATTGATAATAAATTCAAGAGCGTGCCCAATTTAACATTTGAGCACGCTTCTTATTGCATTTATTCAACTACCTCCATGTTCGTAAAGCGCACAATTTCATCATTAAGAAACAAACCTTCACAGGCATTTAACAATTATCCTAACATGGATTTAATCCAGTTTAAAGATCACGGGTACAAATTGGAATTACCCATTGAAGCAATTTGTTTAAAGGGGTGAGTCCAAGAAATTTATCCTGTTATTAAATTATTTTCCCTCTTTAAATACCTGACAATACCTGCTCAGATGAATTGAATTGAGATGATGAATTATCTATTCCATCTCAATTTGACTGAGCGCCACTTTTTACGTATTTTTTAATGAATTAACCTAGAGTTGGATGAAGTAGTTCATAAAAATATGAGTTTCTACTATTATATTGTGCATTTATAAATACTCGTCAACATCATCTGATCGCAAATTAATATAATGTTCCATAATCGTCTGATGCGATTTATGACCAGACTGTTTTGCAATCGTTGGAATATCGGCTCCCTTCTGATACATTGCCGTAATCTGTGTTTTACGGAAAGTATACGGAGCAAAGCCAAGCCAGCTTTGAATGGCTTGATTATAGCTTACTTCACTAATTTGACGGCTTGTATGGTTGCCCCATTTATCTGCAGCACCGACAAAATAATCTTCGGCAATCAGTTCACATGCTTTTATATAATTTCTAACCGCCTGCACGCACTCGAGTGTCAGGCGTTTTTCTTTCATGTCGCCTTGTTTAACCATCATCACCTGAACCGTTCGATTCTCTAAATCAAAATCACTTACTTTGAGGCGCACCATTTCCGACGGTCGGTTGGCAGTGATTAAATTTACGAGACAAATCGCACGCTTACGGATATCGCCTTTCTTCCCCGTATCATAGCGATCGATTAAACGTAGCACATCCGTTTGTTTCTCGGCACGAATACCACGCATCGATTTTAAGCGCAGATAATCTTCCTCATTGTAGAGTGACCGCAGCATTTTCACACCCGACTCTTGCTCATTCGTCATCTGCAGTCCGTATTCATGGACCAGCCAGTATTTCACCCCGGCAAATCTGCGGTTAAATGTTGAAAGGCGTGCATGTTGGTGCGTAATGAGTTCGTGTAAATAAAGTTCAAGCGAGTCAAAATTGATTGCTAAAAAGTTCTGCTCACAGAACGCCTGAAATAAATTGAAATCTGGTTTGTACATGTCGAGCTTCTTCTTTTTCATCGCCTGAATCGTTTCATCTTTCTGTTGCTGCATCTTATATTGCTGCAAAGAAAACAGAGTTTCTTCCATTATATATACCTCCCTATTCCATTCCGTTCTTTTTATTTCTTTTCTATTCTTTTTTATTCTTTTGATTCATCAGCCAATATGTATGTGTTCCATGAAAGAGAAATTACTTTTGGTAAGTAAGACCTTTGCCTTTACCTAAATATTTTATTGAAGGAATCTGACTTTTCAGGAGAACAAACGTTTCTTTTATTATACCATTCTCAACCTTAAACAAGCATTATTTTTTAAGGTTAATAATTTTAGTAAGTATTACATAGGAACGTATAATATGCAGGAAACCATTCAATTATAGGAATTTTTGCAGATAGCAGAATCTACAGAGATATTGCGAATTGGAATGATAGAGCGACTATTCTAATATCGAATAAGACGTAGAGCAATGGATTTAATTGATGGGGAACTAAGGCAGTACAAAGGTGATTTATGATCGTTTATTACACCTGGTGGAAGTTGGACGTATGGATGGCGATAGCTATCGAATGAAAAACCACCCGCTGCTTTCGAAGCTAGCATCTTAGAACTAGTTAAAAAACAGCTTGACGGTTTCAAGAATTTATTAATATTTATCCAAAGGTAAGGTATTATGAAGCTAATATTTTTAGAAATAATGTTTCATACATCTACCTAATTAAAATTCTAACAAAAATAATTAGTTAATTAGCAGACATGACTAAATAATTTTCTTGAAAAAAAACTTTATAATTTTCACTCATTATTTTATAATCTAGTCTGTTCATAATTTCAATCATATCTCTGCAAACGTTTTCTCCCTCAACTGTATTTCCGTTTTTAAATAAAATCATACCTCCAAAAAATTTACATATACATCTTTGCAACATAAAATTTTCATTATTTAATAGTTCATTAGCTTTTCTACTATAAAATTCAGCCTTTTTTATTTTATTATTTTTAATGTATAAAGCAGTAATATTCAAAAGTATATTTATTTTTTCCTTTTTGTGTTGACTATCTTGGAAGAATACTTTTTGATTTATTAACTCATTTCCTAATAAATCAATTAATTCAAATTTAAATATATCTAATGAATTACCAAATAACGTCATTTCATAATAACCCCAGTGGTCTCTAGAAAATAAAAAATCTTTTAAAAATTCAACATCTGTATTATTTATTTTATATTCAGGATTTAGATTTTTTATAAGCGCATCTACCATTATACTATTACATTTATAAGATTTTATCTCTGATTTTATCCATTGATTCCGTAGTTCAAATTTAATATTTATCAGAAGGTCTATATCTTTTCTTTGATATGCAGAATTAATTGAATTTAATAATTCCTTAAACGGAAATATTAAATCTATTTCTTCAGAAATAATATTAAATTCATTCATACTTATATTAAGTTTTTCTAATAATAATAAAAAATTAGTTAGTGATATATCATTTTTACCTCTCTCAAATTTTGATAAAAATGACTCACTCACAATCCCATCTGAGGCCTGTTTTAAAGTTATATTTTTGGAATTTCTTAAGACTTTAAAGATTTCACCTTTATTCATATCTAACCTACTTTCATATATGACAAAAAAAATACTTATGGTAAATATCTTATTATAATTTAGTTAAATATGGAAGTAAGGGGGGAGAAAATGAATAGAAATGCTTTGCTTTATTATTTAATAGTTATTGGCTTAGGTATTTATCTCATTATAGGTGGAGGCGGTGAAAATATTTCAAATCTAAATCAAGTATTTTAAAATGAAACAAAAAAAATACTTGAAGTACCATAATAATTATAATACTTATTGATAATTTTCGAAATTATACTACTCATTCTCTATTATTTAAAATCCTAAGTGTAGAATTATAAAATTTTTTTAATTGGAGGTATAATATGAAAAGTGTAAAAATATATCTAGCTATAATACTAGGGGGGATTTTGTTGCATAATCTAATTTTTATTGAAACAGCAAGTGCAACTAATGATAGCATCCATACTCCTGAGGAAACGACAATTATTAGTACTGAAATTTTTGAACCAAATAAGAGTAACACGAATGGCTACTTTAATGGTGAAATCATTAGTCCATTAAGTAATGACCCAGGATATGGCGCAGTGAAAATTAATGATGCATTATCATCTCTTAACGGTCTCAGAGAACAAGCTGACAGAAATTTTACTTCGTTTGAATCTTTTAAAGGGGCTAGTATTGAAATCGCCTCTTCACTCCCTGTTATTGGAAAATGGGTTGAGACCGGTTCAACTATTTGGTCACATCTAAAAAATGTAGGTGCTGATATTGGGAGTGGGACTGGTAAAACTACAGACGTTAAAACTAGTTACTCTGACCGCTATTTCTATCATTGGCTATACGTATGGGATTATACAAATTCTTGGAAAGATATGGGGTATAGTGTAAGTCGATATTGGTATAAAAATATAACAGTTAGTTATCTAGATAAATCTTGTGATTGCGTTCAAAATGCAGCTTATGACTATTCAAGATTAGCAAATAGTCCAAATAAAATTTCAAAAGCTCCTAACTATATGAATAAAACACGATTAAGTACTATTGTCCAAAGCCGTTGGAGCAGTAATTTTGGTTCATATACTGAATCCTACTGAGAATTCGAAAAAAGGGGGTTATTTATCTGAAAATTCCAATATCTAAAATTATATTAATAATTCTACTTAGTATATGTCTAAGTGGCTGTACACAACAAACTGATTCTACATCTGAACAAAACTCTTATGAGCAAGTTGCACTAGGAATAGATAACCTAACTAACCCTGCTGAGAATAAAGTATTACAGGAAATTATTTCGATTAAGCAAAAAACTTTTCGTATCGACGACACGGAAAATGAATTTGAAAAAAGGTTAACCTTTCAGTTTCAAGTTAAAAATTTAACTGAGCAGCATATAAATATTGCCTACATCGGCTATTTTCCTAAAGAGTTGAATTCATATTATTTAAGCAGAGAGTATATAGACTTTAGAAGTCAGAAATTGAAGCCTCAGCAAACAATAGAAGCGACTCAATCTATGGTTATACAACATGAAAATAATTTGCCATTAGAGACAAAGGAATTTTTAAAAGACAACGGTCATATTATTTATTTTGAATTCTTAATTGATGAACAGCGACACTATGTTGCAGTCGATCTCGAAACTATAGATCCTGAATATTTGTAATTATAAATACACTCAAATGACGTTTAATAAGTTATCAACTATTTCGTAGAATACTACAAAAACAACAAAAAGACGTTGGTTCCATATTGAACCAACGTCTTTTCAATGTGCGAAAAGGAACTTCTTTTCAAAATACAAAATACAGTGATTCAATTTAAGATGTATAAACGCGGGATGGTTTTAAGAAGCAATAGAGACCTGCAAGAAAAACTATAGGGGAGTCCATCTCTGTGCTACGGTTAGCCGGCAAGTTACGGTATCCCTACTGGAGATATTGTAAGAGTAGTCGCTTAGCTGAGGCATAACTCATTTCAGAACGTGGATTTCGAATACTGACGATTTTTTTCTCAAATTTCAGATCCTTAATATCTTGTTTTTCAGCGGGATAATGGAAGGTATATTCACCACAAGAAACTACTACGAATATTGTTTGGATATCAATTCTTGAATCTCGAATTGAATGAAGTTGATGGACTCTTTTAAATCGATGGACACATAATTTTGTGGCACGCTGTTCTAATAGTAGCTTCTTGATTACTGCATATTTCAGCGAATAGAGGGCACTGGAATCTGGTACAACCTTGGCTCTGCGGTTAATTACATGAATGGCCTGTGCAATTTCATTTATTTTTAAATCTCTACCTATATTATCATTTGGGTAATCCATTCGAGTAATAACACTTCTATTTTCAAAGCGTTTCATTTAATCATCACCTCTTTGGAGATATTTTACAGTATTTTTACGGTTGGTAAAACCGTAAACTTCATATTCTCCGGAAAGTCACTGTTTCAACGTTTTTTTTTGCTGAATTAGTTTATTTTAAGTGATTTGACAAAAAATCAGCTCTTAGTTTGCATTGTGGTGGTGCAGGTTTCCACCACAATGCAAGCTTAGAGCTGCACAGGCATGTTAAAAACGCGAGCGGTAGCGAGGTTTACCTCGATGCCGTGAAGGTTTTTCAACATGCCTGATGTTTTTTGTCCAATCGCGTGTTAGGAGCAGGCACTTTATTAATGCACTCTATCTGAAGTCTAAATTTATACGGAGCGAGGGCATGACGTGATAGTAATGCGCCGGAACGGTTGTCTCCGGCGAGTTACGGTGCTGGTCAGTTCGTCGAGTGATTTTCTCGACGATCTGCCAGCAATCACGGGATGCCCCTTCTTTTTGCACAGTATATTTCAGCACCAACAAGGCGGGCTATTTTAGGAGGGCAAACAAGCGGTAATGAGTAATATTCCATAAAGCCCATAATGATTTTGTGAAGAAGTTTATTGGTTCATCATGCATCTCAATTCATCTGAGCGCTTTTTTCGATTTCCTTTAATTATTTCCTTCGCTATAATAAAAGTTAACGACCCCTATATTTTACTGATAGCTACATAACAAAAAAAGAGCTATTCATAGCTCTAGAAGATATTGAAATAAATACCTTGTAAAAAATACTTATTCTGCAAAGTACAATCTATAGTAATAAGATTTTTTCTCTATTAATTCATCATGTGTGCCTATTTCCTTAACTTCCCCATCTTCAATAAAAATAATTTTATCTGCATTTACAATAGTATTTAGACGGTGAGCTATAACGACTTGTGTAATATTCAATTCTTTAAGTGTCTTGCTAATATGCTCTTCGGTTATCATATCTAGATGGCTTGTTGCTTCATCAAAAAGTAAAATGTTTGGTTCTTGATATAAGGCTCTAGCAATTAAAAGCCTTTGTTTTTGACCACCTGAAAAATTATTACCATTTTCTGATATTAAGGTTTCAAAAGCCATAGGAGTTTTCAGAATATCGTCTAATACACCTGCTTTGTATGCAGCATCTGCTAATTTCCCGTCACTATATTTATTTTTATTTTTCGACATTGAAACATTGTCTCCAATAGAACCTGAAAACAACTTAGATTCCTGCAATACTGTACCAATTGAATATCGTATATCTGTGAGGCTATAATCTGAAAACTCTTTTCCATCAATAAAAATTTTACCTGATGATGCTTCATATAGCCCTAACAGTAGTTTCGCTATAGAACTTTTCCCTGATCCCGAAGGTCCAACGATAGCTACTTTTTGTCCTCTCTCTATAGAAAAACTAACATCTTTCAATACGGGATAACTATGTTTGTTATATTTAAATCCAACATTTCTAAATTCTATAGTACCTTTTAATTTTTGTCCTTCTTTTTCGCCAACTCTTTCTTCCTCTGCTGTAAGAATATCTTTTATTCTCGCAAAATATGTCCCGATTGAAATTAGCTGCGTATAATTTGTACCGATTGAAATAATTGGGGTTATAAATGTAACTGCAATTGAACTAAATGCAAAGAGAGTACCCAAAGATATTTTTCCATCTATATATAAGCCTCCCCCTAAAAACAGAATAACTAAAGGGGTACCAACTTGTATTAGACTAGTGACTGTACCTATTAAAGATTGATATACATTTAACTTTTGTGTCGTTTTTAATTCAGCACCATACTTTTCTGACCATAAATTTAGTCTGTTCTTTTCAAGTCCTAGACTTTTAATATCTAAGATATTATGGATGTTTTCAGATAAAACCGATTGAGTTTTAGCTTTATCCAACAAATTCTTTTTTGACATCTGCCTAATAATATTCGTATTTAGAATTAAGAAGAAAATTAGAAAAATACTTAATAGGAACAAAAACATACTCAATTGTACTGAAAAGTTAATCATTACTATAGTGTATGTAATAATCAATAAACTATCTATAAATATCGTAATCATTGATGTAGATATTATGTCCCTAATAAATATTGCTGAATTAGCTCTAAATAACAAATCACCTTTACTTCGATGCTCAAAGAACGAATAAGGTAGCTTATATAACTTATTCATAAAGTCATTCATTATAGATTCATCAAGACGCTTTTGGAACAAAGCTATGATTACTGCTCTAGCAGATTGGACTATGACGTACGAGAATAAGAAAACAATTATTAACCAACCAAACAATTGTAAGTTATCTATATTTGCAGTGTTAATAGCATTATCTGTTACCCATCTAGTAGCTAATGGAATTAAGGCCATTAACCCTTGAATTAAGATTGATACACCAATTAAACTTAGAAAAATATATTTATGCTTTAATAAATATTTACTTACTATTCTTTCTTCTTTCCCCTTTTTTCCAGTAAGAATCCCTTTTTCTCCAGGATAAATTTCTAAAGCATATTCACTATATTTTTCTTTGAATTCTTCGTGGGATATACTAAATTTACCACTATTAGGATCTAATATTTGATAACTTGACTTGTTTATTTTCTCTAAAACTACAAAGTGGTTATGTTCCCACTGAAGAATACAGGGTAGCCGTACATTCTTCAAGTCTTCTAAACTAGCTTTATATGCATTAGTTTCAAATCCATACTCATTAGCTATATTGGATAAACTTAGAAAAGAAAACCCTTCCCTTGGAGCAGGATTTTCTTTTCTAATATCGCTTAGTGTTGCATTTAAATTATAGTAACTTGAAATCATCGCAAAGCAAGCCAGTCCGCATTCTACACTTTCCATTTGTTCAATATAAGGTACTTTTCTCTTGTGCTTCATATTGTTTGTATTCCTTTTTTTAATCTAAAATGGAGTTTATTTTTTTCGGATTATTGACCCTCAATAGTTGATAGCCAATTCCTGATAATCCAGTAAATAATCCCAATGATTGAAATCCATCCGTTTTCCTTAACTTAAATCCTTCTTTGGCTGAATTTAATACATTTTGGACAATATTTTTTGCATGAGCAAAATCTGTAGGGGAATCAAAATATTCATACTTTTTAACGAAAAACTCAGAGTATGCGATATTACCATGGCACAATCCATCATCATTAAGTTCATTCATTTTGAAAATAATCTCTTCAAGTTCATTAATGATTTTTAGATGCTTCTCGTCTTTTGTTATTTGATATATTTCCAACTGTCCGATTAATACGCCTAACAAACCACGACACCAGGATAAATTTGATTCCAAACTTTCTTTTTCAGCTTCATAACTGCTTTCAAAATAACTATAATATTGCTCGGCACTTTTGCAATATCTAACATTATCAGTTATGTTCCACAATCTATAAAACACTAGCGCTATACTTAAATAACCATGCCCAAAGCCTAAGTCAGATTTCATTTCTTCTGCCACTGGTAAGGACATATACTTTTCGGCGTATTTAGTTGCTTGTAATAGCACATCCATATCATCGTCTCGTTGGTATATTTTTAACAAGGAATTGATTAGACTTGGGGTTCCATTTAAGTAATCCATCGGGATATCATCGTGATCATTTTCAAGATAAGAGAATTGTGTTTGAAGATCCTCGCTTATTTCTCGTATTACTCTCCTATTTTTGATATAAGCAGTAGCATGTATTAGTCCAACATATCCGCTACTTAATCCTACAGTGTTTTTATTGAAATTCATTTTTAAAGAGTTGACTATTTTCTTAGCATACTCTTTATACTTTTTAATTTTTGTTTCTAAGTAAAGTGACTCGAAAAATAAATAAACTCCTGCTATCCCATCATAAAAATCATTATCTAAATAGCCAACTTCCCATTCAACATCCAAACCATGTACTACAGACATCCAATACACATATTTGTCATCTTCAATAGTAATATTTTCTATTAAAAAATCAGCAATTTTTTTCGCTTCCTCTATAAAATCGTATTCATATTGAACATCTGAAATTAAGGGTGCTGTTTTAGTAGGTAATGTCTTCGGATAAAGACCTAAAGCTACTTTTATTACAGAGAGCTGTTTATCTAAAACATCATTATCTATATTATTTATTTTATCTGTTACCAATGTAAGGCTATTGTAGTCTCTCTCACCTTCAATAGGATACAAATTACTGCTGAGTAAATTATTTTCTTTTATATTCGAGAAAAAAATAGGAATATCATTAATTCTCATGTCTTCTATTTCATAATAAATAACTTTTTTATTAGATAAGCCAAAGCTCCACATATTTTCCAGTACTTTATCGCGATCTAGCATATCCATTAATAAATCTGGATGGTTAGAGTGTTCCAATATATTTCCATACTGGCTTGTGTCTCGGAAGATGGTTCTAACTAAAATATCTTCTTGAAGCGTTTTTAACCATAATCCATTCAGGAACTCATCTTTGTTTCTCATAACCTCTAAAGCAATATTTTTAAATCCAATTAAGATTTCATCTATAAAATCTTTATAATACACTTTATCTGTTGGATCTTTTAAAAATGGAATATTATTCGAGTCAGTACTGGATACTTCTTTAAAATCATATTTCATTTCATCAGTTCCTAAATTTACAGGCTGTAAAACCTTCCTTGGTAATTTAGAAGCTTTTCCATCAAGAGCACTTAAATCCACGCCAAAGTCATCTTCTCTCCCAGATCCATGTTTGACAGGTAGTAGCATAGTTGAAGTTACATTACCAAACAAAATTTTTCGTACATCTTTCATAATAGGATAGTCCCTTGAATCAAATGGGATTGGTTGTTGGAATAACGTTTCTAAATCGACTACGATCGGTTGATTACCACGTGATATTAAATTTTCCATATGCATGTCTGTTCCATTTAAGAAATATAGAATACCCATTAATTGCCCAAAGCGTCGGTAATAATCTTTTACCTCATTATTATTATTACACCCCTTATATTCTATAAATTCTTCAAACGTATAATCATTAAGATGAAGAGCTTCTGTTACTTGCATCTCTAATATATTTTCTTTTTTATTGAAAATATCAACGAATTCTTTATATACTTTATGAATCTTTACATTTTTGGGTTTGTAAATAATCTTTGTGCTATCTTTAAAAACTAACTCCGTTACTGTATTACCACGTCCATGAGTATCTCCTTGTCCCATTTTGACCTTCTCTAATACAAAATCAGTGATCCCAAATTTGGATGACAATAAGTCTTTGTTTTCCTCTATTCTTTTCAGCAAAGTTTCTGCATTTTTAATATAGTTCAAAGAAATATCTGTAAGCAGGCGTGTCAACACAATGTATTTGTTGTAAAAGGAAAGTAATTTGGAATTAGAAGAAAATGAATCTATGAAAGATTTAAACCTGTCTTCCTTAGATTCACCGGATAATTCCCCTTTTTCCCTATCGATATTTAACTCTAAAACAATAGGTTTTTGAGCAATTTCTATAGCAGTAATCGCAAAGTGCTCTACAAAGCATTTTTTTATTTCTTTACCTACTATCCTTTTAATTAATGGAGTAGAAAGTAATTCATCAATTGATTTTTCAACATAGTATGTATAAGGTCTTAGTAAAAATAAAATATCTTTTTTGAAGTGAATACTCTTATCTGCATTCACTTCATTTACCATTTGTACAAATTTTTGATACCATTCCGATTTCTCTGCATATAATTGATATAACTTTTTGTTAGCTGCAGATACATCTTTATCAACTACATGTGAGAAAACATTAAGATTATAATTGTTGATGGAAATCATTTCGGCAAATGCACTATCTGTTAAAATACTCATTTCTGATCGCCAGCTATCTAATGCCTTGGTATTTAAATCATTTAATAATTCTTTGTTTGTTTTTAAAATAGAATACCTTTCCTTGATGTTTAAACTTAAATATAGGTTATCTAACATTTTAACCCCTCGCTTGATTTAGATTTTATATGTTCTTTTAGAGTAGGGCTTTTAAACATCCCACTTTCTTCCCAATATCGATATTCAAAATGCTCTTTTGGATATTTATTTAAAATTGATTTCATAGTTTGGAACGTACTCTCGTGTTTATCACTAATTACAACTGGGAAATCATTTTTATAATGATCATGTATAACAGATTCTATTTCTTCTAGACCTTCCCTATATTCATCTTCATCATAATTTTTAAAGAAAATTTCAGAGTGTAATATATTTGCACCCATAAATGTAAACACCTTTTTAAGATAACTATCTACATGTTCCCCTCCATTACTTTCGCATGTAACAATCGTTATAACCGATTTTCCAGCAAACTTCATTAAGTGGCCCCAGTAAGATAATCTATCTATAAAAATTTTGCTGTCAGATGAAACATTATGTGAATATACAGGAGTAGCGAATATGATTAAATCAGCTTCATCTGCTTTTTCCTTTAAGAATTTCCCGTTATCATCAGCATATCCCTCAGAAGGACAAGTCCCATGCTCAAAACAATTTTTACAACCGGTCGAATGTCTAAGTGGCATTGATAATGGATCTATTTTCGTCGTTTGGATGTCAGCATAATTTCCAACTATATATGAATGTATTTGTTCAATAATAATATTTGTTCTAGAACTCAGGTTTCTTGATCCTGAGTATAGTAAAATTTTTTTAGTCAATTTTATACTCCCTTCCTTTATAAAAATAGGCAAAGTGAAATTCAACACTTTGCCCAAAATACTTTAAGAAACTATACAAATCAAGGTTTATTATCTCCGCCACATTTAAACTGAGCAGATATAATATATGAAGCTAGGAAGCTACAAAGCGGTGTAGATTGAGGTTGAATTTCAGAGCCTGTAGCTCCGAAAACCTTCTCCATCTCTGTTTTATTTAACTTTTTCAAACTTTTACCAACAGTAGAGTTAACATTCATTTAATAGTCACGCTCCTTTTTGTAAAATCATCCCAAACAATCTTTGTTGTAAGAAACTAGACCACTGATTGCAGAGATTGCTCCTAAACATTTCTTACTACTTTTAGTAGCAGCACTAAGGATTGGAGTTGTATGTGGTTCTACTACACCAGAAGCCCCATAAATTTTCTCCATTTCACCCTTCTCTAACTTTTTCATGCTCATTCCAACTACTTTTTCCATAACGCACCTCCTATAAAATTTCAAATATTGGAAAAATTATGTAAAAATATGTCATATTTTTTTCCTTTATTTGTTACAAATAACTTAACATCCCAAAATATCTAAATCAAGGATTTTTTTAAAAAAATGTAAAATATTTTATTCTTTTTATCTAGAATTCATTACAAATTGACTTAAATACATTACTTTACAAACGATTATAAATATTCACAATATTATCGAATGGTGTCTATTGACGTAAGAAATGCTTTACAAAATGTAAGAAATATGTTACTTTAAATTTATAATAAAAAATTGGAGGTATTGAAATGCTTGATACGTTGACAACTGTCTCAGGATTCCTACTATTAGCAACCATTTTTTACTGGTTTCACTTCTTAGACAAAAATAAAAATGATGAAAGAGGTGACCATATAGTAGGGAAAGCAGCCAAAATTTCATTCTCTTCATTATTTGTGATAATGGGGATAATTACCGTTTTTTACACTACTGAAGCTATCACCGCGGATAACCTTTTTAACTACATGTTAATTGGACTATCAGTAGGAACCTTAATTCATACAGTGAGCCTCTTTCTGTATGATCGGAAATACCAGTAAGGAATAATTATATTTCGAAATAATAATGAATTAGAGGTAGGAGGATAGGTATGCTAGACAACCAAATTAGTATTTGGAGGGCTCATAAAAAAATGACGCAAGAACAACTAGCTAAAGAAGTAGGAGTAACTCGACAAACCATAGTCGCTCTTGAAAAAAATAGATATAATCCTTCTCTGGATTTAGCATTTAGAATTTCAAAAGCCTTAGGTAAGCAAATAGAAGAAGTATTCATACACATTGGTGACGAATAAATAATTACTTTAAGGCAATCAAGAACTTCTATCAGTAAAATAAAATCTCTTGGTTGCCTTTATTGAAGTCAAAAATACTTTTTAAGGAGCTAAAAATGCAGAAAAAAAGAATTGATCAGCTAGATGCTTTAAGAGGTATCTCTCTTTTAGGAATTTTATTAGTCAATATGTTAATTTTTCAATATGGAATTTTGGGGAAAGACCAATTAATATATTTTACTGATTCAAATACTGATATATGGACACGTAATTTAATCTATATCCTTATAGAAGGTAGTTTCTTACCAATTTTCACATTCTTATTAGGATATAGCTTAGTTTTATACAGAAGAAGCTCAAATACTATTCGACCTTCTAAAATAATTTTAAAACGCTCAATCGGTTTACTTTTAATTGGATTTTTACATTTTTTGTTTATATGGGAGGGTGACATTCTTTTTTCGTATGGTTTAACTACATTATTTCTTCTCATGTTCATTAAGAGAAAACCTCATACAATATTAATATGGGCTCTTATATTTTTAGGCACTATTAGTTTGTTTAGTTACGGATCTTATAATCAGAGTGCTCTAGATCCAAATAAAATATCGTCCTATATATTAAATACGGAAGAGGTTTACTCAAACGGTCATTATTCAGAAATTCTGCAACATCGGCTTGAATCAGAAGCATTAACTAAAGTTTTGGGTCTGGATATCGAAGGAATGGGAACGTTTATACTAATCTTAACTACTCTTGTTTCTCCTTTTACATTATTACCAATGGCGCTGTTAGGTATATACGCTGCTAAAATGAAATTTTATAAAATAAATCCAAGGTATTATTATATAGGAATACTTTTAATACCCATTGGCATTGTAATGAAACTATTATATTTACAATATCCTAACAACGATTTGTACGGAATGACATTTACACTAGGATCAAATTTTTTAGGAATTGGTTATATTTCTCTTTTATTTTCGATATATCCATATCTTAAACTTATTAACCCCTATTTAATTGCTACAGGAAGACTATCATTATCAAATTACATTGCATATTCTATTATTTTTACATTCATTTTCTATGGTTATGGTTTAGGTTTATTTGGCAAGATTGGAGTTTTAAATGGTGTGATAATTACTTTTGTGGTTTATGTATTCCTTGCTATATTGAGCAAATTATATTTAAAGAAATGGGATAATGGCCCCATGGAAATTTTATTGAAAAAATTCATTAATATAGGTGAAAAGAGGAAATTTGAAAGTGAATTGTCTACAAAGACCAGTTCATAAAACCACACATGAGGAAAATTAATATATAGAAGGTTCTTTTTAGTGAATTGCACCCCAATTGTTACTCCCCGTCAAGTAGACATTAGAAATTATGCGGCTTGAGCCTAAATTCTGAGGGTTTAAGCCGTTTAATCGTTTATATTCCAAACTTATAATACCCATAATTGTTCCATTCAAATTCCTTACCAAATATCATACTCTTACTATATTCTATGAATACCTGAGCCTTCAATTATTGTTTATCTATTAGTTAAAATCTAAATTAATTGGTTGTTCTGATAGGTTCCTATCTGCATTATTTGTTCTACTTATTATTTCACTTACCTCTTCGAACTTAAAATTATCAACCCAAACTTTTCCCGCACCAAAAAGTTGCATTCCAAAAAGAATACAAGCACTTTCTTTAGGTACATCAAGTATTATGGAGTAATAATTCCAATCTGTTTTTCCTTGAAAAATACTGTTATCCATACTATTAAAAATAATTATATCATCATATGAATCATTAATTTGAAGCCATACTTGGCATTTTGTCTCTCGCTCCGCTTTTAAATAACAAGACATTTTAATTTGTTTCCCTAAATAAATGCTTGCTTGAAATCTCTGTACTATTGTTGCAAATTCTCTAGTACTTACTCCTATTTTTGCATTAAGCAATCCTGATTTTCTACCTGAATAAAATACTTTGTCGTCTAACTCAAATGTGTATAAATCTGGAGTAGAACTTATAAATTCCCACCCTTTAATTGATTCCTTTTTATTCATTTGTTTCTACTCCTTTATAATTAAGCTAAGTTTTATTAAAAATCTCTAAATATTTATTTTATTAGTTCAAAATTATAACAAATTTAAACAATATTTTTTGATATATATTGCGCTTTAATAATTAAACTATTTAAAGATATTTGGAAAAAGCACTTCTGTAACGGTGCTTACATCAAAGAACAACACTTTTCAAACAATTTATGGTAGCACTTCATAAATTTCGCCAAGCAGTCAAGAAGCAATCAAGATACTTTAAAGAATGTTACTTCGACAACGTAGGTTGTCTCCGGTGAGTTACGGTATAAATAGTTAACTGGTTAACCTCTTTGAAATTAACGTTTAAAGGTTAATCAAATGAAATGGGATATCACTCCAAGGCTCGCTGTCAGCTATTTGAAAAATCAAATATCTCAGCGTTCTCATAAATTCGATGTATGGGGTATCCATCTCGAATCTCATGAGGACGCTTTTTTTGCGCTCTTTCCGAAGAAAACTAGCATAAAAACGCCCACAAAAGAATAGAGAGAAATAGAGAAATATTTTCAAATTTGCCCTAGCGTAGAAAAGAATTGAAAAGTTTTCCGTAGAGTTGCGTACAAAAGAATAAAAAAGTTTTGAATAGAATAGGAGAGAATAGAATATGGAACAAGTGATTCCCATTGAGCAACGTATAAAAGAAGTCCTTGCAAACGATACTTTATTTCAAGTCATCCAAGGAACACCCAACGAGCAGCATTTTTTATCTGAGCCTTATTTACTCGAGCTCATTGAAAAGAAATACTATTCCACACCCGAAGTGGCGAGCTGGTTTGATGTTACGGATGCACAGCTGCGTTACTACATCAAACCCTTTGAAGAGTATTTATTTGATGACCAAGCGACAAATCCCACAACAGCTACCCTTATTCGTTTAGATTTTAAAGCTATTTTAAAATTGCGTATGATTCTGCTATTAAAGGATGAGTATCGCGTAAGGGGACTAAGACAACTTTTACGGATAAATGAAGATGGCCATATTATCCAAAAAAGACCGTCTCCTTCAACAGAAATTGCTACGCCCGATGACATTGAATACAAACTCAATGCCATGAGTCAAGCATTAGAACAAATTATGAAGACAGGTTTATTTAAAATGGAGCAAAATGAAGAGACCCAACAAATGCAACTAACCATAAATCAAGACTTTCTAGAACAAAAAATAAAAGCCATTCCTCTCGAAACTTCGCAAAAATTAGAAAAGATTCAAACCATCACAAAAAATCTTGAACAGGAAAACACTGAGTTGAGGAAAATGGTCGAGGGAATGATGGCATCTAATAAGGAGGATATCGCAATACGTATTAGGGAAAAATCTATTGAACAAACCGTGCTTAATCGTTTACAGAACGAAGCAGTTCAACAGTATACCCAACAAAAGAAACCGCTTTTCCAAAAACTTTTCCGTTCTGCGCAAATTGAGATTGATAAGAAACGCTATATCTCTGCTTATATCGAAGAACACTATTCTAAACAGTTAACGTTAGCGCTCCACGAATATCACAAACAATCTTTGGAATACGATGATCAACAAAACGTTCCCTCTTGAACAGGGAGCGTTTTTTATACGCCAATACAGGATTAATATTTGAATTTTCAGTCGCATTGAATTATAATAAAGTTAACTTAAAAAAACTAGGTTAACCCTTTGATATTATTGATTTTATTAGTTAACCATTAGGAGGAGTTAAAATGGCTGATAAAACATTTGGAGTCAAAGTAAGCGAAGAAATGTATGAAAAAGCGAAGATGGTTATCGAATCAAGTGGTGTATCTTCAAAGGACTGGTTCGAGAAGGCTGTGGCATTGTATGAATTGAATACTATTAAGCAAGGTTCAAGTGACTACACGCAAGATTTATCGGAACTTGAACACCATACAACCCGCATGTATGAGCTAATCGTCAATATGATTCAACGTTCGGTTTATCTGAAGGACCACGCTGTGAAAGATATTAGCGATAAATTAGAGAGCAAAGAAGCCATTATCCAGGAGTTCCAACAACAACTTTTCCAATTAAAAGAAGAAATCACGTTGAAAAATAATATGGTAACGGCATTACAAGAACAAGAAAAAGAGTTAAAAGAGAAATTAAAAGCGAATGAAACTACCTTGGAAAACAACCAGGCCCTTATTGCTGAATATAAAGAAAAAAATGATACGTTAAGTGGCTTAGTCGCAAAATACCAAGCCTATGCCGAAGAAAATGAACAGCTGAAAATCGATTTCAGCAATGAAAAAGCAGCATTAGTAGAACAAGCAAACGCTGCAGAAGTAAAAGGCAACGCACTTCAACAGGAACTTGCAGAATCTAGAAAGACCTTAGCTTCAGAACAGAAAAAGTTTGAAGACACTCTCCAACTATCTATCGAACGCAAAGATCTAGAGCGTGAAAAAGCACTAGTCGAACTGGAACGTCAGCAACAAGCCCAACTAGCCAAGGCAAACGAGCAGTACAACGAACAGATCCAGGCGCTTTATGCAGAGATTGCTGAGTTACGTAAAATTAATGATGAAAGTCGTGAGAAGTATCAAGCTGAAATTGAAGCGTTAAAGGTGCAGAAGGAGAAATAAAAAATCGCTAAATCCTTTGGTGAAAAGGGTTTAGCGATTTTTTCCTGTTTTACTTTATTTCATCATTCTGCTAAGATAAGAACAAACGTTCCGTATTTTAGAGGTGACTAAATGGATAATAAAAACCGGGATCGTGGCACAATTAAATGGACAGCAATGATGATGCCCGAGCATGTAAAACTAATACGTGAATGGTACGATGAAGATAATTTTGTACTTGAGCCACAACTCGATGAATTTGACTATGAAGAACTCGCTCATCAAATACAAACAGCCGTACAAACGCATAGTGTTGTCCTCATCCATTACTGGAACAGCGGTGAATCCTTCACAATCGAAGGAACAATAAAAAAACTGCCCGTGAACGCAGCATTTATCACAACCCTATCACCTCAAGGGGATAAAAGAATTTATATCCCACACATCATGAAAATTCATTTGTATGAAGCGTAAGAAGCCGATAATTCATATTCCCCCACAAAATAGTACATTTAACCGACCGACATGGTGAAACCTTTTAAGTGAAACCGTGTATAATATAAATAGAAACAAGCGCTACCTTTTTCTTTAAAGAAAAGGAGGCGATGACGTTGAATAAAATATACATGCAACTAATAAAGTTACTTATTACCTTTCAAACTGTCCCTTATTTCTATTGGGAAGTTGTAGTCATTGTAACGTCATTATTCATCATTAGCTAAACAAAACCGAACAAAATATTGGTAGCGCTTGACTCGGTATACTATACCGGTCAAGCGCTATAAATTTATATTACATAATGGACTTTTAATTTAAACGCACAAATGTTGATTTAACAGCATTTGTGCGTTTAAATTCTGTGTTGTACCAGATTAAATATTTCTTTTTAAGTTCATATAATGCTTTCGACAGATTGAAGAACACCTTGCATATCCCATTAAACGTTGATATTTACACATTTTCTTAAATATTAAATAAACAATATTAAATAAATATTAGATAACCACAAAAAATATTTCCCCCACGCTCGCCATCCCGTAATTTTTTTCTCCGTGCCGGAAAACCACCGGCACCAAGAAAAAACCATGAAGTGCCGGAGACAACCGTTCCGGCACCTCATTATTACGTCATGGCTCGCTAAATCTTCCCTCTCAATAAACATTTCCCTTATCATCAAGTCGGCCAACAAAGTCCGCAAACCACAAAAACCAGCCTGTTTTCAGCTGAGAATCGCTGAAAACCGTCCCCCTTCCTCCCCTGCCGCCCTCCAAACCTCCCGGCAAACCCCTCCATCCCCCGTCAGCAAGGACAGGATTAAACTTGGAGGCGCTCTTAGGGGAGGAAGGGGGACCAATTCAGCACGAATCGCTCCGCTTGTTCGTGCTGAATTGCCAGCTGGTTTTTGTCGTTTGCTCTTCCATCTCAAATAGCCCGCCATGATGAAATAAATTTCATCATACGAGCATGTTCATACTAAGAATATACTGTGCAAAATAAAGGGCATCCCGTGATTGCTGGCAGATCGTCGAGAAAACCACTCGACGAACTGACCAGCACCGTAACTCGCCGGAGACAACCGTTCCGGCGCATTACTATCACGTCATGCCCTAAACACAAAAAATTGTCCAAATAAAGTTGTTCCTTTTTTTGTTAATATGATACTGAAGGACACAAGAAAAACAACTGGAAACACCTATTTCGCTGGTTTTACGCGCCAGCTTCTTTAAAAACCTTGCCAATTAAGTGGCGAATTGGTCTCAATGCAATAAACTCATTTGGGCTATATCAAGTTTTAATGCTTGAATGATTTATCACATGAGTAAGCAACTTTCGGCATTGATCGGCTTTAAATTGCATTTCTAGATATTCAAAAATGTCAATTATTTTATAGAGTTCTGCTATATTATTTTTATTTCCTTTGATTACTTCCATTAATAATGTGAAGAAACAAATTATTGTTTGAACATACATATTATCTATACATTCATCCTTTAACACTATGAGTTCATTTAAGTAGTAATTAAGGGACGTAAATTGATTAGTTGTTATTTTTAACTGAAGAATATTAAACAATAAAAGTGCTAATTCATTTTTATATCGTACTAATCCCTGATAAGAGATTAAGACTCGTTTAACATGTTTATAAGTAACGTCAATAAACTCATTCGAATAAAAGCTCAAAGTATTGGTGAAAAGTGTAATTTCATAATAGCTCCAATACTCGCATTTCGATAAATAGTTTTGTAATAATTCACGGTCTTCCATAATGTCTGATGTATTTTCAATAACGCTAATTAGTAAATTGATTACAGCACTATTATGTTGATATTTTACAAGTTTTGTTTTTTCATACTTCTGCATCGACATTCTCGACAAATAATAAAGCTCCGGAACATCTCTAGCATAAAATGCCTTTTTGTATGCCCCTGGCGAATAAATTTCCATAATATTCTTAGTACTATTCATCCTATATGCAACTTCGAATTCTTCTAATGAAATGTTCAATCTATCGAGGATAATCATAAACTTCACAACTGTCGTATCGCTTTCTCCACTTTCAAATTTCGCAATGGCCGGACGAGATAATAGATTTTGATATAAAGTATTGGATTGGATTTTTTTATCTATTCGTAGTTTTTTGATGATAACACCAATTTGCATTTTCACACCGCCTAATGTTAACTATTGTTTACATTATAACGTAAATGGATAATTTTGTCGTATAATTTTTTTGAAGGGATGTGAAAAAATGGAAATTTTATTACTTGATATTACTACACTAGTATTTGATTTAATTGGAAGTAAGTAATTTATTATTGCACATTGTTATATCAATATTTATAAAAGAGAGGAAGATACAGTTGAAGAAATTTTTAATAGGTATTACGATTGTTATATCAGCGTTTATTTTTAATTCGGTTACAGAAGCTGCACAAGTTGATCAATTATCAGAGGAAGAATTAGACTATTTGTATAATAATCTGAATTTTAATGAAAAAAAAATTGAAGCTATGCCTTTAATGGACTTAAAAGCCCTAGTGGAAGGGCAAGCTGAAATAGTCTTAGATTTTGACGAATATTATAATGTAGAAGAACCTAATGATGCTGAAATTCAACCACTTGCTTTAACCAAATCTGATCTAAACTTATGGGGGAATGTCTATAAGTTTAATGATAGTGATGTTTCAGGTTATACGAAGTTTATGGCTATGTCAACTTTCCGATGGTTAAAAACTCCAGTATGGAATCTTTCTGATAAAATAGCAATTGGACTACCTACCGGAATTGGGATTTTTTATAAAACATCTAATGGAAATATAAGTGGTTTCTCATCTTATACAGCGATTTTTGATAAAAGCAATGATAAATTGCTAAGTTATACTGATCAATATAATGTTCCTGCTCCTGGTAATTATAATATTAACAACGGGGTAGCAAGTACACACGATTTAAAATTATCACTTAAGCCTAATCAGGTAAACGGTGGATATGTAAGTCAATACTTCTACATTCCTAATGCAAACACTGGAAAGGGTAGAAAGGCAAATGTCCAATTTGAATACGGTCATAGAACAGTTGCCGGTTCAGTAGGTCTATCATTTGGAGTTGGCGGTTTGGGAGTTGGGATTACACAACACTATCGTACAGAGATTTTACCTTACGCTGAAGAATTCAATTATTAAAATAATATTGAGGAATGGGCATGATTTTTTGAACCAAAAGGCCAGCTATATTAGGATTAGGATGGCCTAGCAAAACGACGTTATCATGCCCATTGCTCCATATAAAGCTATTTTTCGTTATTAGAATTTATTCTAAGCGATTTTAAGAACTAATATTTTGGGAGGTAGGTATCTATGGGAGATATTTTTTTTCTTTCTACAATTTTATTTGTTGTTCTATGCTATCTAAATTTAGTTAAAATTTTTGAAAAAGTAATTACAAAAAAAAGTGTGAAAAACGAAAAAATATTAGGTGTTATTTGGATTTTTTTAAGTTTCATAAGTATTTATGTTTTTCTAGGTGTGACGGGTTTCCTTTAACAAATCAATTAGTTGTATACACAAAATACGTTTGACTATCAGATAATTCAGCTCTCCTAAACGTTTTAAATACGTTGAAATCCCCTTGATTTTAAACCTTTTTCTTTTGCTACAAAAAATTCCATTCAAAAGTTGCAATAACAACCAGGTAACTTAAAAGAGTTGGTACATCGTATTTATGAAAGCGATAGCCTGCTCTCAAGATGAACAGGCTAATTTTTAGGGGGTCACTTCAACGTTCCGTGGATTTTTTTGAATATTATCAATACTAATTTTTTGTCACTTTTAATAAAAGTCAGTTATAGCAAAAAGCGTTGTGTTGAATGCTTGAAGTAAATTTACACATAATCTTTAAATGAATAAAACCATGCATAAAATATAAATTTCAATGTTACCTCCACACGCGCACCATGCTTTCATAAAATTAATTCCCCTCAAAAAATGGGCATTCCGTGATTGCTGGCAGATCGTCGAGAAAACCGTTCCGGCGCATTACTATCACGTCATGCCCCCGCTCCGTATAGATTTAGGCTTCATATAGAGTGATTAATAAAGTGGCTCCTCCTAACACGCGATTTGACAAAAAACATCAGGCATGCTGAAAACCCTTAACGGCATCGAGGTAAACCTCGCTACCGCTCGCGTTTTTAACATGCCTGTGCAGCTCTAAGCTTGCGTTGTGGTGGAAACCTGCACCACCACAACGCAAACTTAGAGCTGAATTTTTGTCAAATCGCTTATTTGGGGTAAATTCAATAATGCCGATTTATAAAGATGTGAAATATACATAATATTACTAAAAATGGTGAACAAACTAAATAAGCGGAAATCTTGCTATATCAACGATTTTCCCCATTTTAATATCAAAATTCAGCAATAACCCTATATACCACCACTGTGCATTATTTGGAATTACTTAACCTAGTAAACCCTAGATTTATGCTCGTATGATTACAATTAAATTAACATTAATAAATGAGAGGTATTTTAACGATTTTCCTAGTGTTACAAGCTATTTTAGTTTTATACTTAATTTAATAATCTGATGTGGTGGTGATGTATTTGTTGGAATCGTTTGTAGGTAGTTTGCTAGCTATGTATCTAGGTTATCTGATTAAGACATACAAGGTTGTTATTATTAAGCGAGAACAGTAGTTAATTATAATTTATGGAGTAACAGCACTTGCGGCAGCCCCTTGTTGAAGAACATCGCGCTGTGGCAAAGCAAGAAAAAACTCACTAGAATTGGTGAGTTTTTTCTTTGTTTACTAGTTACCTTTACAACCCTTATCTTGCCTTGAATTTTGAAAGGTAACTTTTATTCTCTGAGGTTATCCTCATTTTATTGAGATGGCCATCTCTTATGTATTACTTATGTATTACTTATGCATTACTTATGTATTACTTATGTATTTTAATTATATGTATTACCGCTTTATTTGACGTATTTTTCTTTAATTTCTTTTAGATAGTCGTAAAGAAATCCGCCTATGATTGTTGCTAAAACACCTAAAGCAAAGACTTTCATAATTTCACCTCCTGTTTATTAATGTTTTTATACATTATTTAATCAAGGGGGTGATTTTATTTTTACATTATTACTGATGCATGTCTTACTCACTCCTTTATAAGTTCTTATCTATATAAACCCTTTCAAATTAAGGGGAATTTTCTAATAATACCATAATTTATTTGTTATGTAAATAATTAACTTATATGTATATTTTAAAATTAACGGAAAGTAAATCATTTAATTGAGGATTTACCTTACTCTCTTAAATAATAAATGTCATTAAAACACTCCAAAATTCCTGTATTATACTTAATTTAATATCAAATTAGGAGGTGACTTAATTATGTTTGAAATGAGTATGATTGCTGTCATTATCTATTTTTTCGCGACTATTGTGAGTATTTTAGAATGACAAAAAATTAACACTTATTTCTTTATAAATGACATTATAAGGAAATTAAGTAAATTAATAACTTATAGGTAAGATATATTATATAATCGAAATAAGGGAGGAGGTGATTCCATGATATTTAATAACTACAAAGCCAATATTGTTTTGGTACTTGGTAAAGCTGATGAAAAAACAGGCGAACCCAAAATTACACGCGTAACTTTGAGCAATGTACGAAAAGATCTAACTCCAGACGAGGCTAAACAAGTAGGAGAAGCTTTTCGCTCTCTCATTAAGCACGACTTATACGATGTTGAAATTGTACAATTCTCACAAGTAATTGAACCGTAAATTATTAATAGAAGGAGAAGGAGGTGATAAAAATGAGTAAGGCAACTACACGTAATGTATTAGTGATGGAGTTTACTGATTACTTTGGTCAAGCACGATCTATCCGTGTGGCAGATCCAAAGGAAGATTTGACAGCTGCCACTGTCGAATCTGCCATGGAACTGTTTGTAAACCTAAATGTATTTAACAGCATTAGCCTAGTAGGACCAGGTAAAGTCAAAGGGGCTAAAACTGTAAAAACCGTTACATCTAACTTTGACATCGTTGTTAGCTAAATTTTATGGACCAGATGAGAACTGCCATTCTTATCTGGTCTTTTTAGAAAATGTAATGAGAGGAGTCAATTTATTTGAAAAAAAAATCCTTGAAAATCGCTACGCTCGCTCATACCATCTACAAAAAATGTGAATGTTGTAACCGAGTAAAAGATATCTACTTTAAGATGAATATACTCGATGCTGCAGAAGCAAATTATTTAGTCGGTGACTTGGATCTCTGTAAATCATGCGGTCAAAATTTTGGTGATATTTTGAATATAAAGGTATCGACAGAAAATGTAAGAACCGATTTCAAATTCGAGACAACCTAATATGGAAACAATCTTATCTTATTTGGATTATGGCTTTTCATTTGTAATATCGATTTACCTTTTAATACGCATGGAAAAAAAGATTGAAGCCCTTACAGAGAGCATTAATAAACTTAACAATCTAAAATAAACTGACATTTTTTTTAACGTTAAAATGGGTAATTTATCAAATTTAATATACAACATATTATTAAATAAGTGCAAGGAGGGCAATTTGATTTGAGTTTGACGGTGAAATACTTGAAACATCTGCAATTAGAAGGAAAAGCTGAAAACACGATTGACACTTATAAGTACCATTTAATCGAATTTTTAGTATGGATGAATGATCAAAAACACGAGATTTTTGACATAAAACCTGCTCATCTAATCGATTTTAAAGAATACTTATTGAAGAGTGGCAAATCAAAACGGACAGTAAATGCGATTATATCGTGCATTCGGGGCTATTTTGATTTTCTGATTTTAAACGAAGTCGTTAAAGTGAATCCGGTATCTAAACTGCTGACGATCAAAGTGGCAGAATATCGCCAAAATCGACTGACAGACAATCAAATCAATGACTTTTTTCACTTTGTGGATAGCCTACAGGTGAATGTGCGAGCTGCATTTTATTTAATGTATGCGACTGGAGCTCGTGTCAGTGAAATCTCTAATTTAACGAAAGAGGATTTTTTGATGCGAGATGATAAATTGTTTGTAAATATACAAGATGCAAAATACGATAGCGATCGGCTAATTCCCGTACTGAATCTAAACGCTGTTCAAGTTATAACTAGCTATTTGAAAACACTGGATGTATCTAGCGCACCAGCATTTCGTGTAAGTAAGCGTACTTTACAACGCTATGCAGCCAACTTCGGTGAACTACACGGAATTCAATTTAGCTGCCACGTCTTGCGTCACACGTTTGCTACGCTACTCTTAGAAAACGGGGTGCCGATTGAAAAAATACAGTATTTACTTGGCCACCGTTCAATTGCTATTACAAGGCACTATACACAGTCTGCTTTTGTTAATATAAATGATTTAGAACCATCTGTTTTATAACGGCATTTTTTAATTTATAAAGTGTCGGATAATCTGAATTAGGAGGGGTGAGATGCTCATTTTATTTGATTACGGACACGGTGGAAAAGACCCTGGAGCAACGTATAAAGGGCGTCATGAAGCGAATGATGTATTACGCTTAGGACAAGCTGTCGCAAAGCGTTTACGGGCTGCTGGGCTCCAAATCGATGAAACGCGAACAACAAATACAACTTTGTCTTTACAACAGCGAGTAGAAATGGAAAAAAGGAAAAAGTACGATTTTTTTATATCCTTTCACCGCAATGCATTTAGACCTGAAGTAGCGACTGGCGCCGAGGTTTTTGTTTTCAGCCTATCCAATCCTCAATCCAAATCAAAACCACTAGCAGATAAAATCCAAAATGCTTTAGTAAGCGTTGGATTTAGAAATCGAGGGGTTAAGGAAGCTCAATTTTATGTACTGAAAAACACTAGAGCGCCGGCGTTGCTACTGGAAATCGGGTTTATTGATAATAGTGCTGATAATCAGCTGTTTGACGCTAAATTTGATGCAATTGTTGATGGAATTGTAAATGCGATTCTGCCTGCTGTAAATAAGGTTAATACGTGCCCTGCTTGTGGTCAGAAGATAGGGGGGTAAAAAGCTTGAAAAGGCAGCTGTCAGTTTTATACTGAGGTTGCCTTTTATTCATGCACCCCGAAACCTCTGTTATTTGGAGTACAGCCAACATTTCGAGAATTTTTTACATTAAGGAACGTTAAAAATATGCAAGATTCTATGCAACATCGTGATGAACGCAGCCCTATCCAAAACACGTTCAATCTGTTGCTGGAATTGGCTTTGTCGGAACGTGCATAAAATCATGTATAAACAATGTTCCACCACAAAAGCCGTAAACGTTGATAGAACAGCGTTTACGGCTTTTTGGTGTATTCCCAAACTTTTATTTGGGAACGTTTATTAACTTTCTTTTGTATAATTTATACGTCCTTGTCAATAAATCGTAGCATCCCTTTTGCAACCGATATAACATTTTCTTGATTAAAAATAATACAGGCTGTTCCTCCAACATACTTCTCACATTCAAATTCGCCAAGAACTGTCACGTATCCCTCTTCAAAAAGATAAATGAGTTCACCGTCGTGTTCCTCAACAGCACTTAATTCGTTATGTAAATATGCTTTAATCGGTTTATCATATAATCTCATATGTATCACGCCTTTATATGTTTGTATTTATCAGTTCAATCCCAACCGTTTAAATTCCTTCTTGAAGTATCTTGCTCCGTTAGTTGGAAACACCCCCTATTCAATTGAATAAGGGGTGTTGGTTCCCTAAGTGGCATTTGGGAACGTTATTTGTCTTTACTTTGTATACACTATTATGGTGTATTCCAAAATAAAGACATAACTCCGAAAAACAATAGATAAATAACCGTAAGTATTGGGGAAACGTATAGCGATACCCTTCCTAATTTGTCCTTTTTGCTGAACAAGGATAAAACAAAAGAGAGTACTAAAAAGGTAAACCCGAGTAGCATTGTTATGTTGTCATCAATAAACGAATCTCCCGTAAAAATATAGACACCAAGTGAAATAAGTCCAACAATTAGACTAATAAAAGAAAGCAACCCCATACTCTGTTTACTTTGCAATGCTGCCACCTCCTTTTTTTGTTGAAGCTAGATAAATACGAATAGCGATACACTCTAATATCGCAAAAACGCCTATAAGACCAATCATAGCCCCCTCGAATCCTCTGACAATCTCAAGGGAGTACCATAATATCCCTCCCCCTATGAGAATACCTATATAAGTGACAATATTTGCATTAGTTAGCTTACCGAGCCTTTTAAAGATTAGAGACAAAATTAATGTGAAGATTCCTATAACACTGCCTAATAAGAAAGGTATTAAGTAGAACAAATAAAAACCCTCCTATCCAAAATTCACATACAACTTATTATACCGCATTTCCTTAACTTGGTAAAAATACGTGTGATTACACTTAGACAAATCGGGGCTTTAGTCCAATAATGGGGACAGTCAAAAAAGTGCTGTCTCTTTTTATTAAGTATCAGCAACAATCTTTACGAACAGAGCCTAACATTTCAATCGCCACTCAGAACAAGTGAATCGAACATGATTTTTCGCAGCGTCTCAGCGCGTTATTTTCTAATAAGAACAGCGACAAATACTGTTAAATCAGTGTTTTTCGCCGTTTGAAATGCTCCCAAGCTTTGATTTGGGAACGTTATTTGTATGGGATTGTATATCTCAATAATATGATTAGGCTCTTTCTTTATAATCGTACACATAGCTATCTAACGTTGCGTCTAATTCAGTTAAGAAAGCTAAATGTGGTGACTGTAAGCGAACAATAGGCGAATCATCTGACTCTAAATTTATAATAATTTCGAAAAATGTTTCTCCACTATATATCTCTTTCAACTGTAAAAGCCTTTCTTTTTTTGGTAATAAATCTTCAAAAAAAGCGTTTATAATGGCTTCACCATCGTTATTCTCGGAAATCTCTGAACGGATTGTAATCCTGCTTTCTAAACGTGCTGATGTTTCATACTCTGGAAATTGTAAATCACCTTTTACCCACGTTAACCTTTCATATAGATGAAAATCCTTACGAAACTCTTTTACATCAACTATTTCATTGCTAACGAAATTTAGTGAACAATAGATATTTGTACATGAACTCAAATTCTTAAACCCCTTTGTTATATAAATTCGGTTAAGACTCCCAAAGTTTCATTTGGGAACGTTATTTAACTACGAGATGTATATTTGTTAGACACTCTCATTTCACAATCATCGTTATCTATGCATAACCAAAGTTTTATCTTTTTTTCGTTCCCGTCACCTTCGTCAGTAGTCACCGTCTTATATTCAATCTCTTCCTCGTTTGTGTTCCCGCACTCATAACATTTTCTAGCCATTTCATTCATCCTCCTATTCTTTTAGCAAAATACACATAATTTAGAAGCCTTAAAATACCAAAATCAAAGGCAACAAATTTATGAAAAACTTCATTTTATCCCCCAATATCTCTTTTTATAATAACATAATTATCCAAATTTTATTTAATCGTAGCAATAGGTAAGCGTTTGAAGTTATCTCCGGCTTTTCCCCTGCTCCACACGGAACGTGCCAGTTTCCAAGCATTCCGCGTTCCATCTGGCGATGGTTTTGATTATAAGTTTCAAGTTACTCTTATTGATTTGGATTATATGATAGGTTCTAACTCGCACTTTTCCCGATATTTATTGATTTTCTCTAATATCGGTGGCGTGATATCCAAACTTTTTATGAGTATATTCATCTTAGTTGTATCTGTCATATGGATTAGTTTGTGTACCTCTTTGTAGAGAATGCGTAAGTTATTGAACTTGTCATTTCCGCCGAGATGTACTGGCACGTAGTGATGACAGTGTACATCCCGTGCTTGTAGAAATTGTCCTGTAATTTCACATTTTCCTTGTTTCATACTATATCGACTGATTCGATTGTCCATATATTCGACACTTCGTGTCGGGATATTTGACTCCATTAGCAAGGCAATTTCTTGCTTGATATTCTTATGCAAATTCTTATGAATTAGCGCTCGGCCTTCAACTGTGAATAGTGTCAGACTTTGTGTGAAACAAATAGTGTTCTTTGTCTGAACATTCGCAAGAGGGAAGAGATGAATACCAGCAATTTCAAATGTCTTGAACCTCAAACTGTATAACTTCTTATAGGTTGGCGGCGGATTCGCTGGATGGGCGTATTTCCCGACTGGTTTAAGACGATTGTACATAGATGCACCTATATCATAAGCAAGACGTGAGAAGGCTAAGTTGACATGTGTAGCTCGATTAAAGTAATTATGCAGCCCTAAGACAAAGCTATTAAATCGCAAAGCATTTTGAGTCGTTGGTGAGGCTCGAAGTGCCTCAATTCGTTTCCTCGCTTCATCTTTTATTTTCTGTATCTTTTCGGCTTTCACAAAAGTATGGGCCACACGTTTTTCACCTTTGCGAATGGCACGTATCGTAAATCCAAGAAAGGCTGATTCATGTTTCCGCAGATTAATTACTTTTGATTTTTCCGGTGAAATGTCAAGTTTTAAACGCTCTTTCAGAAAAAGCTTAACGGCATGATACCATTTTTCGGCTGTCTTCCAGTCCCGACATAAGATTTTAAAGTCGTCGGCATAGCGAACTATATAACCTTCTTTTAACTTTGTGTGAATCTTTGCATAGCGTTCACCTTCGCGTGTCGTATATGGCTTATCAAGAGGGAAGAGTTCCCACTGATTCGCTATCCATTGATCTAATTCATTCAAAACCACATTAGATAATAACGGGGATAGTAGTCCACCTTGCGGTGAACCCTTTTCCGGAATGCCTTCACCATCAACTTCAGCTTTTAACATTTTTGAAATGCAAGCTAAAACTTTTCTATCATAAATACCTAAATTCCACAGCTGTTTAATGAGCAATGTATGATTGATATTGTCAAAGAAGCCTTTGATATCAACATCAACAACATAGTGAAGTTTAGAATGGTTAACAAGGAATTGAACTCTTGCCATCGCATGATGTGTAGACCGTAAAGGTCTAAAACCGTAACTATGATTATAAAAGTGCGCTTCCGTAATTGGCTCCAATACTTGCTTGAAACACTGTTGAATGATTCTATCGAGGATACATGGAATGCCTAGAGGTCGCATTTTACCATTATCTTTTTCAATTAATTTTCGTCTGACTTTCTTCGGGCGATAATTCTTGAGCTGTTTTTGTATCTTTTCTACTAAATCATTTTCTGTTAGTCTCTCTATGTCGATGATGGTTTTTCCATCTGTACCGGGGGTCTTAGACCCCTTATTTGACTTGATAGTCCGATAAGCTAATAAAATGTTATTCCTCGACGTGATGACGTCATATAAGTGATGGAATGTTTCTTTATTTTTAGCTCGGTGGTACAAGTCAGTAAAAGTGTCGGTCATATCATAGTAATCCCAGTATCGTAGAGCTTGCACTGTGGCATCATTCCTTTGTGAGGTGATGTTCCCACGTTCTTACCCGACCGGTGCAATGCACAATTGAAAAATAATCGTTGCCAATCACTAGACTTGGGGCTGTTCCTCTACCTCCGTTACAGAAGCTTCATCAGTCGTACCCCTACCCTCATAAGGACAAGTGCATTTCGTTCAATTACTTATAGCAACCGTTTTGGGTGACAGCCCTCGAATCAACGTTCCTTACTTTCCAAGTCCCTTATAACTTAGCTATCTATCTAAACGTAGGTGCTTCCTGTAAGCCTGTGAGCTGGATACCGCCATTGTTCGATATAACGTGTTTCAGAGGGGCAATTTTTACTCCACATCACTCACACCACCGTAAGGGTGGTACAATAGTTTCCTATTGTTCGAAACTCTAGACCTGTACATTCGGAAGTTCGTCCGTTCTTTGTGTAAGAAAATTCTCACCTTATTTAGTTTTTCAGCCATCCGGCATATCCATTGGCATACCTTTATCCTGAAAGGAATGGCTTTAGCCTTTGTTCTGCCGACTTCACCTGAGCTTCATACCCCATAATCTGTCCATTATGACGCATGCAGGAGTATCAATGGGATAGTTTCAAAATACATGGTTTTATCATTCCTATCCTCGGTTATAAAGTTAGAATTTCTGTGGAAATTCCTCGTCTTTCGCACCGGAGTGCTTATAACAAAACTTGTCGCGCTGCCCCTTTAGTTCGATAAGAAAAGCCGCCTGAGTTGGCAGCTGAACTTTACCTTTATACCTGTTAATAGAAAAAAGTAAAGAAATCTATTTTCTCTTACATATATTAATCGTTAGTTCCTAATACATCTGTATTTGGAGGTTCATAACCCATCTGACGTATCATAGCTACAATTTGTCCCTTGTGGTGAAATTCGTGAGTTATAGTATGCATTATTAATTTACCAGGGGTAAATGTTATAATTTCTTTTTCATCTCTCCAAGGAATCTTTCTTTGAATTGGCTCAGATAATTGCTTTCCGTGTAATTCAAATACCTCATTTACAAAAGAATCAACCTGTTCAAAGCGTATTTTTATATCGTCCAGTTTCAATTTCTGTCGTACATCCTTTGGTGTAATTGGCTTCTTAGTTTTTAATAAAACAAATGAGCCGAGCCACGCAATATAACAATCTGCTATGTGAACCAATGAGTCTCGCACACTTTCCCAACTGTATCCATTTTGGCGAGTAAAATCATTTTGGTTAAGTTCCTTACAATAGTCTAGCAGCGTTAATCGTGTCTGACGAACCCATTCATATTCTTTTTGATGAAACATCCAATATACACCCACTTCCTTATAATGATAATACATATTCTAGATTTGTAAAAATAAACCTTCTTCCACAAAACGTAGCAATAGGTAAGCGTTTGAAGTTATCTCCGGCTTTTCCCCTGCTCCACACGGAACGTGCCAGTTTCCAAGCAT
>NZ_JACSPZ010000014.1:0-1073 GCF_014836905.1 Solibacillus faecavium | reverse complement strand
TATAAAGTTAGAATTTCTGTGGAAATTCCTCGTCTTTCGCACCGGAGTGCTTATAACAAAACTTGTCGCGCTGCCCCATTAGTTGAATAAAAAATGTCCCCAAAGCGAGATTTGGGAACTATTATTGAAATACTTTCTGATTTTAAGCGTCTTGAAAATTAAATATTCCTCGCTCTTTCCATTGGTCAAAATACTTTTGGTAACCCATTTCTTCAGCAGTCATCGTGTATTGAGTAGCTTCCAAATAAAAAGTATGAGAACCTGACAAGGCTTCATAAGTCGGATTTCCTTCAACATCCCTGAAAAGCGTTTCAAATGTAATTATATCCACTGATGATGTTGTTCCATTTTCGTTAGATTCAAGAAAAATAAAATCAGTCTCTCCTTGTTCTGTATAACTTTTAAAGATTAATCCTGCTTCTTTTAATGATAAATATAATCGTTTCATGTTCACCCTCCGCTCTCACTAAACAAACTTATTTTAAATTATCTTTAGTAGCGAAACAAATGCACCCAAACCGCTGTTTGGGAACATTCTATGCTTAACGTACAAAATTTCCAAAATGTTGGCTGTACCCCTATTTGAAGAAAGCAACATAATAGCCTATTTAAATATTTTTATATTCTAGAGTAGCCATAAGTTTTTCAAAGAACTTATTCTTCGCTTCTCTGTAATCTTCCATGTCCATTCCTTCGTATTTCTTTTTTAAAGCATCATATTCCTTTCGGTAATTATCATTCATTAGTAAGACATCGCGAAACTTCCAAAAGAAATCAAATTCCGAATTTATGACCGTTAATTGTACACCCACTGGAGGAACAGTCGAATCATCCTTAAAGGCTCTAAAGGTTTTAGTTTTCACACTACCCTCATTTAATTCATATAACTTTGCAAGTTCGTTAACTGCACTAGAAAAAATGTTGGCATTAACTCTCACTTGAATATCTAAATCACCTTTTGTAATACTATTTGGAATAGCTGTACTACCAACATGCTGTAACCGTCAACCCAAATTGAACATTTTTTGCTCATTAAGGATGAACACTTTTTATTCGTTAAAAATCTTTTGCTG
>NZ_JACSPZ010000013.1 GCF_014836905.1 Solibacillus faecavium | reverse complement strand
CACGGAAGTTAAGCTCTTTAGCGCCGATGGTAGTTGGGGGCTTCCCCCTGTGAGAGTAGGACGTCGCTTCGCACACGCAAAACCACTGAATTTTCAGTGGTTTTTTTGTTGTTTAATAAGTTAGTACAAGTTAATTTTCAAAGAAAAAAGTAGTTAAAAAATATTAGATACGAAGGACTTTAATTATTGTCAAAGTTGAACTAAAATATCGGAGTTATTTAATAATCTGCGAAATCTGTTGGGATTTTCTCTCATAGTAGGGAAAGTGAAAATTCCCTGAGATAGTTCACTAGCTAATAAGGGTTGTTGGCTAGTTTTTTTATTTGCATAATCGTCTTATAATAGAATGATAATAATAAATGAGGTGACGACGGTGAAAAATAATCGACCAATCGTTCAAGCATTAAAAGAATTTGTAGCGAATGAACCGCAATCCCTTCATGTGCCTGGACATAAAAATGGGTTGCTTTCAAATTTACCAAGCGTGGTTAAGCGCGCATTAACATACGATGTAACCGAGTTGACAGGCTTAGATGACTTCCATCATCCAGAAACAATTATTTTACAAGCTGAACAGTTACTTGCCTCTACATATGGAGCAGATCGAAGTTTCTTTTTAGTTAACGGTTCTACAGTTGGTAACTTGGCAATGATCTATGCAACATGCCAAAGAGGGGATACGGTGCTTGTCCAACGTAATGCGCATAAATCTATTTTCCATGCTCTTGAACTGGTGGGGGTAAACCCAGTATATATTGCGCCTAAATGGCATACTGAAAGTCAAACTCCTGGCTGTATTGAATTGGATACACTGAGATCTGCATTAGCGAGCTATCCATATGCAAAAGCAGCCATTTTTACATATCCAACTTATTATGGGGTGACAGCGAGTGATTTAGTGGAGCAAATTGACCTTTGCCACTCTTACAATATTCCTGTATTAGTGGATGAAGCACATGGAGCTCATTTGAAAGTGACAGACAAACTGCCACAATCCGCTTTAGATGCTGGTGCAGACATTGTTGTACAGTCTGCCCATAAAACATTGCCGGCAATGACGATGGCCTCTTTTTTACATATGAAAACATCGCTAATAAGTGCACAAAGGGTAAACCATTATTTACGTATGTTACAATCGAGTAGTCCGTCCTATTTATTGTTAGCTTCACTTGATGATGCGAGAAGCTATGTTGCAAATTATACGGATATTGACTATTCCTATTTAATGGATAAACGTCGGCAATTTATAGAATCTTTAACATCATCGACAGAATTGCAAGTAGTAGAAGTCGATGATACGTTAAAATTATTAATTCGAGCACCTGGCTATTCAGGCTTTCAATTAAAAGAAGCATTAGAAAAAGAACAGGTTTATGTAGAATTGGCTGATGCGAAACAAGTCCTAATTATTTTGCCATTGTTAAAGCAGGGAGATAGTTATTCATTTGCTGATTTACGAATCAGAATGAAAGAAGCACTTATTCATTTGAAGGACTTACCAGGAAAGAAAGAGTATGATAATCAGACTACTTTTGAAATGACACCTATTATAAAAGCGGAGTATAGCTTTGACGAAATTGAACGGGCTGAGAAAGAGTGGCTCCCGTATATGAGAGCAATCGGACGAGTGGCCGCTTCAACAATAATTCCATATCCACCCGGTATACCGTTATTTGTACCAGGTGAGAAAATCACAGTCGCAAAACTGAGTCAATTGGAAGAGCTTCTTGCGATTGGAGCAGTGTTCCAAGGGGAGCACCGTCTACAAGAGAAATTAATACAAGTCATAAAATAGATGCAGGGAGAATATAAAAATGCAAAGGAATTTATTTATTACATTTGAAGGCGGAGAAGGGGCAGGTAAAACGAGCGTGTTAAAAGCAATAGGTGACCGCCTCAAAGAAAGACAGATTGATGCTTTATTAACACGTGAACCAGGTGGGATTGAAATAGCAGAAAAAATCCGTGCTGTTATTTTAGATCCAACACATACCGAAATGCATGAACGGACAGAAGCATTACTATATGCAGCAGCACGTGCCCAGCATTTTTATGAAAAAATAGTACCTGCTTTAGATAAAGGGAAACATGTACTATGTGACCGATTCATCGATTCTTCATTAGCGTATCAGGGCTATGCACGTGAAATCGGTGTTAATGAAGTATTAGCTATCAATGAATTTGCCATAGGAAAGCGCCTTCCAGATGTGACTATATTCTTTAATATATCTCCTGAAAAAGGTTTAGCTCGTATTCATACAACCCGTACGGATGAATTAAACCGATTAGATGTAGAGAGTTTAGGATTCCATGAAAAAGTATACGAAGGCTACGGAGAGGCCATGAGACGTTATCCGGAACGCTTTAAAATTATTAATGCAGATCAGGAGTTAGAGCAAGTGATTGAGGATGTATGGATGATTTTAAATCCGTTATTAGGGTAAAAGTAAATGAAGTGTACCTTTTATTTATGATATAATAGAGGAACCAATTCAATGAAGGGGTGAGTACGGATGAAGTTAGTAGTAGCAGTAGTACAGGATCAAGATAGTAACCGTTTATCCAATGCATTAACGAAAAACAACTATCGAGCAACAAAATTAGCGAGTACAGGTGGTTTTTTACGGTCGGGAAATACGACATTTTTAATAGGTACGGATGATTCATTAATTCCGAAGTTGTTAGAAATTATTCGTGAAAACTGTCGTTCACGCGAGCAAATGGTCGCTCCTGTTTCACCAATGGGAGGGAATGCTGATTCCTACATCCCGTACCCTGTAGAAGTTGAAGTTGGTGGAGCGATTGTATTTGTATTGCCAATCGAACAATTCCATCATTTTTAATATCTTTCAACAGAATGAAAGATATTAAGGCCTCTGGTAGATATACGAATTCAGCATGTTCTTTCGAGGGCAAAGCGGATTTCGGATGCAATTATGCCGAGGCATAATTGACTTTTTGGAGGCGAATGATAAATGAAAATTAATCAGGATCTCCGGGTAAATTTGAATGCAAATCGCAATGATTTACGTCCAGCAAACCAAAATGGTAATCGTTTTGGAGATATGGTTGTAAAACAAGGTTCAAAAATGCAATCAGAGCAACTCACGAGACTTTTAGGCGATATATCAACAGCTGGTGATCGTGTAGCCCGTTCTCGAAATTTGAGGGAATTGGCACGTTTTAAAATGCTTATTAAACGCTTTTTACAAGAAGCCGTTGATTATGGTCTTGAAATGAAGCAATCCCATACATGGAATCGCTTTGGTGAAGGACGTCGCCTGAAAATTGTCGAAACAATTGATGAGCGACTTGTCGAATTAACCGAAGATATTTTAAATGAAGAAAAAGAGTCTATTGAGCTATTATCGAAAATTGGCGAAATTAAAGGACTATTAATAAATCTGTATATGTAAAATATGCCCGTGTCTTTGTTGTGCACTAGACACGGGCTTTTTTCCAAGCAGACGATAAATTGTTTGAATTGTACATAGGACCATTCAAATAAAAAGAAGCAGTAAATGAAAAGGTGAAGGAAATGACACGAACTATTGAAGAGCTTACAAAGCTGCAGCCCGTAGTAATGAAGCAATTACAAACCATTGTAGAAAAAAATCGTTTAGCACATGCCTATATTTTTGAAGGTGAAAAAGGTACGGGCAAACGAGATGTCGTCTCTTTTTTTATGAAACTTCTCCTTTGCGGAAATTTGTCAAAAAATGTTCCATGTGAAACATGTCGAAATTGCAGACGTATTGATTCGGGAAATCATCCGAATATTTGGCAAATAGAGCCAGATGGTCAATTTATTAAAATAGATCAAATACGGGAATTAGTTGCTGAAGTGAAAATGACAGGTGTAGAGGAAGGTAAAAAAATTTATGTTCTGCATCATGCAGACAAATTAAATATTGCCTCTGCCAATATGCTTTTAAAGTTTTTAGAAGAGCCAGATGGACAAGTTGTGGCAATTTTATTAACGGAGCAAATTCAATCTATTATTCCTACAATTCGTTCACGTTGTCAGCATATTAAATTTGCAAAAGCTCCACGTATTAATTTAATGGAGCAGCTCATAGATCAAGGGCTTACTAAATCTATGGCATCGACAACAAGTATGGTAACGAATGATATTGATACAGCTTTTGCACTAGCAAATGATGAGCAGTTTGTACTTGCACGGAAAACAGTGTTAAAATTAGTAGAGATTGTTCATCAAAATATTCATGAAGCTTTATTATTCCTTCATGAAGAATGGCTTCCATTATTTAAAGAAAAAGAAGAAATGGAGCGGGCACTGGATTTATTGTTATTTGCGTATCGTGATATTGTAGCGATTAAAGCAAATCAACAAGCCGTGTCTACGTATCCCGATATGTATCAACGATTTAATGAGATGGCTTTAGTATTGACGTATGAAAAGTTATCGAGTCAAATGCAGGCAATATTACAAGCCCGTACAAACTTAAATCGTAATATGAATCGTACGTTATTGATGGAACAGCTTATGCTGAATCTTCAGGAGGGGTATACATTTGTATAATGTAGTCGGAGTTCGCTTTAAGAAAGCGGGTAAAATATATTATTTTGATCCAGCAGCATATATTTTGGATGTTGGAGAATATGTCATCGTAGAAACTGCACGCGGAATTGAATATGGCAAGGTAGTAGTGCCCATGCGACAAGTCGGGGAAAATGACGTTGTTTTACCATTAAAGCAAGTTGTTCGACCTGCAGATGAGCGTGATCGTTTTCAAGTAGAAGAAAATACATTTGAGTCTAAGCGGGCATTTGATTTAGCGAATACGAAAATAATTGAACATTCGTTAGAAATGAAGCTCGTGGACGTAGAATATACATTTGATCGTAATAAAATTATTTTCTATTTTACAGCAGAGGGACGTGTAGATTTCCGAGAACTAGTAAAAGATTTAGCTAGTGTTTTCCGTACACGTATTGAACTTCGCCAAATAGGTGTTCGTGATGAAGCCAAATTACTTGGCGGAATAGGGCCTTGTGGAAGAATGCTTTGTTGTTCGACATTTTTAGGGGATTTTGAGCCAGTATCAATTAAAATGGCAAAGGATCAAAACCTATCATTAAATCCGACAAAAATTTCAGGGCTATGCGGACGTTTAATGTGCTGCTTAAAATATGAAAATGATGATTATGAAATTGCAAAAGAAGGTATGCCTGACATTGGTGATCTATCTATGACACCAGAAGGAGAAGGCAAAGTCATCGGATTAAATGTATTAGAGCGACTTATTCAAGTATATTTAACGAAGCAGGAGCGTATGGTTGAATATACGCTTGAAGAGCTCATGCAGTATGAGAAAAATCTGATATAGATAGAATTAATGGGGTGGCTTGAGTGAAGGACCGTAATTTTTTAGATACTGTTATGGAGTTCGAACAACAGCTTGAATCAATGCAACAACAATTTAGCGCACTTAAGCAATTTGTTGCGCATATGATGGAGGAGCATCAGACGCTTCAAACAGAAAACCTTCACCTACGTAAGCGTTTAGAGGAACTATTGGCGAATGAAGCGATTGCAAGTAAACAAGTTGAAGAGATAAAAAAGGAACCCGTAGATATTGGCGAAGGTTACGATAATTTAGCAAGGCTTTATAACGAAGGTTTCCACGTATGCCATGTGCATTTTGGTAGCTCGCGTAAAAGTGAAGATTGTTTGTTCTGTCTATCATTTTTAAATAAACAAAATGGTTAAAAAAAAAGGCTGAATCTGCAAAAGTAGATATCAGTCTTTTGTTTAGGTAAGAATTTATAAATAGTAGTTATGTGGAGGATTGTGATTTGGAACAATGGTTAAAGAATGATGAACGACTGGACTATTTGCTTGCTGAAGATTTAAGAATTATTCAAAGTCCATCAGTCTTTTCGTTTTCATTAGATGCAGTATTATTAGCACGCTTTGTGCAAATCCCAAAAAGTAGAGGTCATATAATTGACCTTTGTTCGGGAAATGGAGTAATTCCGCTATTTTTGAGTGCTCGAACAAAGGCAAAGATTACAGGAGTAGAACTGCAACCTAGATTACATGACATGGCAACTCGCAGCATTGCCTATAATGATTTATCACATCAAATAGAAATGCAATTGGGAGATGTAAAGGAAACACCACAAACATTGGGAATCGAAAAATACGATGTAGTTACATGTAACCCGCCGTATTTTTTAGCACACGAACTAAGTGAAAAAAATATGAGTGAACATTATGCGATTGCGAGGCATGAAATCCATTTAACACTAGACGAGGCAGTAGAAGCTGCAAGCCGTTTATTAAAGCAAGGTGGCAAAGCGGCTTTTGTGCACAGACCAGGTAGACTTTTGGATATTGTAACAGCGATGCGGGCAAATCGTTTAGAGCCGAAGCGAATTCAATTTGTCTATCCGAAACATGGGAAAGAAGCCAATACGCTATTAATCGAAGCGATAAAAGATGGTAAGCCGGATTTAAAAATTCTTCCTCCATTATACGTATATAAGGATGATAACGAATATACGGCAGAAGTGAGGGCACTTTTATATGGAGAAGGAAAATAAACACTATTTTTATGTGTTAGAGTGCAAAGATACATCATTCTATGCAGGTTATACAAACAATTTAGAGAAGCGTATTGCTGCACATAATGCAGGTAAAGGTGCTAAATATACGCGCGCACGAGGTCCTGTAAAATGTATTTACTATGAAACCTTTACAACAAAGGAACAAGCGATGTCGGCTGAATATGCATTCAAGCAACTTAAACGTTCCCAAAAAATTGATTATATTAGGAGGGCTTCAGATGAAATCACAGAAAAGTAGTCAACATGAGCAAGGAAGCTGCCTGTACTTAGTAGCCACACCAATTGGCAATTTAGAAGATATGACTATGCGAGCATTACGAATTCTAAAAGAAGTGGATATTATTGCTGCAGAAGATACGCGTAATACGAAAAAGCTATGTAATTACTATGACATACAAACACCGCTTATTAGTTATCATGAGCATAATATAGAAGTAGGTGGGGAGAAGTTATTAGGCTATTTGCGTGAAGGGAAGTCCATCGCATTAGTAAGTGATGCGGGTCTACCGTGCATTTCTGATCCTGGTGCAGATATTGTTGTGAAAGCAATTGCCGAAGATTTTGCTGTCGTACCGATCCCAGGGGCGAATGCAGCATTGACTGCCTTGATTGCATCCGGCTTATCCCCACAGCCCTTTTATTTCTTTGGTTTTTTAAAACGGAATAAAAAGGAACGTCGAGAGCAACTGGATAAATTATCGAAACGACAAGAAACACTTATTTTTTATGAAGCACCTCATCGATTAAAGGAAACTTTGAAAGATTTACAGCTTGTTTTAGGAAATCGCCAAATTACATTGGCACGTGAACTAACAAAGAAATTTGAAGAGTTTTTACGTGGGACTATAGAGGAAGCGATAGTGTGGGCAAGCGAAAATGAAATCCGAGGGGAATTTTGTATTGTTTTGGAAGGTAACACTGCTGATGAAATAGAAGATGAGGAAGAAAGCTATTGGACAAACATGTCTTTAGAAGAACATGTCTCTTATATAATAGAGGAAACTAAAGTTTCTTCAAAAGAAGCAATTAAAGAAGTAGCTAAATTACGTAATTTACCTAAACGCGATGTGTATCAAGCATATCATCAATAAAAAAAGCATTGAAAAGTCATCTTACTTTTCAATGCTTTTTTTGTTTGGTAAAATAATACTTTATATTAGAAAAGTATTGGTTACCTAGAAGGTTTTTTAAATAGAGTCTTCACTTACTTTTTTAGGTTTGATTGGATTTCTTTCATTAATGCTTCTGCACCTTCAGAAGACAAGATTAATTTACCGCCTACTAAACGCATGTTTTCATCAGAAACTTCACCAGTTACTGCACATGTCATGTTAGGCATATATTTTTTTAAGATAATTTTGTCGTCGTCTACGTAGATTTCTAAAGCATCCTTTTCTGCAATACCTAATGTACGGCGCAATTCAATTGGAATTACCACACGTCCTAATTCGTCTACTTTACGTACGATACCTGTTGATTTCATAATTAATATTTCCTCCTATATTCTTTTAATTAACTTATTTAAATTTCGTCAAAATTCGACATTTAACCTTGTCTATTTAGAATCATACCAACTAATACCATATACGTCAATTAATTAGCATTCACATTTTCTTCGTTCGAGAAACTTTTTTGTCATATTTGTAATATAATGTGCAGATATGAAAAATATTTACCAAAATATTTTTGCAATAGTCAAAAAGATTTAAGGAATTCCCAATTTTGCGTGTTGATTTTTCGACATGTTGGGATTCCGATAAACTTTCATTGAAACAAGTTTCGTACTTGGTTAGAATAAAGATTATACTTAACAAACAAATGGAGGCACTTTCGTGAGTGAACAACAAACATTCTATATAACAACCCCAATTTATTATCCAAGCGGTAAGTTTCACATCGGTACCGCCTATACAACGGTTGCATCTGATGCAATAGCGCGGTATAAGCGTTTAAAAGGTTTTGATGTACGCTTTTTAACAGGTATGGACGAACACGGTCAAAAAATACAGGAAAAAGCGCAAGAGTCTGGTATGCACCCACAAGATTACGTAAACGAAATTGCAGAGAGTGCAAAGAAATTATGGGATACTATGGATATTTCCTATAATGACTTTATTCAAACTACTGAAAAGCGCCATGTTGATGCAGTCGAAAAGATTTTCCAAAAGTTTTTGAATAATGGCGATATTTATATAGGTGAATACGAAGGGTTATATTGTGTGCCTTGTGAATCTTATTATACTGAGACGCAATTAATGGAAGGAAAGTGCCCGGATTGTGGTCGGGATGTTCAAAAAGTAAATGAAGAATCTTACTTCTTTAATATGAAAAAGTATGCCGATCGATTACTTGCTTATTATGAGGATAATTTAGAATTTATAGAACCTGAATCTCGAAAAAATGAAATGATTAATAACTTCATTAAACCGGGGCTGGAAGATTTATCGGTTTCTCGAACATCATTCGACTGGGGCATTAAAGTACCAGGAAATCCGAAACATGTTATTTATGTATGGGTAGATGCTTTATCGAACTATATTACTTCATTAGGGTATGGTTCTGACAATGAAGAGTTGTTCAATAAATACTGGCCAGCCGATGTCCATGTAGTAGGGAAAGATATCGTGCGATTCCATACGATTTATTGGCCGATTTTCTTAATGGCCTTGGAGTTGCCTTTACCGAAAAAGATTTTTGCACACGGTTTCATTATGATGAAGGATGGAAAGATGTCGAAATCTAAAGGGAACGTTGTCTACCCGGAAATGTTAATCGAGCGATATGGTCTAGATGCGACACGCTATTTCTTATTACGTGAATTGCCATTCGGTCAAGATGGTGTCTTCTCGCCAGAATCATTTGTAGAGCGTACAAACTTTGATTTAGCAAATGACTTAGGAAATCTTTTAAATCGAACTGTTTCAATGATGAACAAGTATTTCGATGGAGAAATTCCTACTGAAAACTTACAGGAAACGGAATTTGATGCAGCTTTAAAATCACATGCTGAAAGTGTACGTATTAGATATGAAGAAAGTATGGAAAAAATGCAATTTAGTGTCGTACTTTCTGAGATTTGGTCACTTGTATCACGTACAAATAAGTATATTGATGAAACATCTCCTTGGGTATTGGCAAAAGACGAAGCGGATAGAAATAAGTTAGCTGCTGTAATGAATAATTTAGCAGAAAGTTTACGTCATATTGCAGTGCTGATTCAACCGTTTATGACAAATGCACCAAAGCAAATTATGGAGCAGTTGGGACTAGATGATAAATTATTAGCATGGGACACAATTGAAACATTCGGCAATGTTATTCCAAGAAACATTAAAGTGGTAGAAAAAGGAACACCAATTTTCCCACGTTTAGATGCGGAAATTGAAGTGGCCTATATTCGTGAACAAATGCAAGGCTCTGTAAAAACAACACAACAAGAAGAATCTACAAGTGTAGAAGCACCTAATACAGAAGAGATTTCAATAGACGATTTCATGAAAATTGACCTAAGAGTTGCGACAGTATTAGCTTGTGAACCGGTTGCAAAAGCGAAGAAGCTGTTAAAGTTACAAGTAGACTTAGGCTATGAGCAACGTCAAGTTGTTTCAGGTATTGCTGAGCATTATAAACCGGAAGAATTAGTTGGTAAAAAAGTAATTGTAGTAGCAAATTTAAAACCGGTTACATTACGTGGAGAATTATCTCAAGGTATGATTTTAGCGGGCTCGCACGATGGCATTTTAACATTGGCAACTGTCGATCCTAAATTGGCAAACGGTGCACAAGTGAAGTAATTTAAATGGAGTCTGTTGGACGAATGATGTTCAACAGGCTTTTGTATTTTTAATCCATCATAAAGTATATTGATATAATATTTTGTTGAGAGAAATAGTTAATTCTATAGTTATTTGGAATTATAATTACTATTTTTGAAACGGTAATATAACAAGGGGTTTTATTTTTGTAATTTGAATGTAATAATACTGAAAACTAAGAAATATGTTCAGTGAGTACAATACACGATAGGAGAAATGATGATGAGCACATATATCGATACACATGTCCATTTAAACGCAGATCAGTATGAGGAAGATTTACATGAGGTAATTGACCGAGCAATTGCTGCAAAAATAGAAAAAATGGTTGTTATCGGCTTTGATAAAAAAACAATAGAACGAGCGATGCAACTTATAGAAGAATTTGATTTTATTTATGCCGTGATTGGTTGGCATCCAGTAGATGCAATAGATTGTACAGATGAATACTTAAGTTGGATTGAACAACTAGCAAAACATCCTAAAGTAGTTGGGATTGGTGAAACAGGACTGGATTATTATTGGGATAAATCACCGAAAGATATCCAACAGTACTGGTTCCGAAAGCAAATCCAACTAGCAAAAAAACTTAATTTGCCAATTATTATTCATAACCGTGATGCAACAGGAGATGTTGTTCGCATTTTACATGAAGAAGATGCCGCAGCTGTAGGTGGTATTATGCATTGTTTTGGTGGGAGTGTTGAAACTGCCCGTGAATGCATAGACATGAACTTTATGATTAGTTTAGGAGGACCTGTTACATTTAAAAATGCGCGTCAGCCAAAAGAAGTAGCTACTGAAATTCCATTGGAGCACCTATTAATAGAAACGGATGCGCCTTATTTAGCACCTCATCCTTACAGAGGGAAACGAAACGAACCTGCGTACGTTACTTTAGTCGCTGAGGAAATCGCGCGACTTAAGGAAATACCAGTGGAAGAAGTTGCTTTAAAAACGACTGAAAATGCAAAGCGCTTTTTTAAAATCGATTAATAACAAATGATGTAAAATAGCAAAATAAATAATCCAATAAAAATATTTATCAAATTGATGGAATACTTATTTGGATTATTTTTTATTTGGAATTGATTAAAGTTTTAATACGTCTCCAATACTAGTTGTGTCACGAGTTTAAATAAAACATCCAATTTTACAAAAATTCATTTCTATTGACAGTACGAAAAGTAGTCGCGTATAATCCAACTTTGTATTAAGGAGGCGTTATTTTCATGTCAAATCAATCCATGAAAAGCCAGTTCTTAGGATCATTGAGGAGTAAGCAAACAGGAATTCGGGTTTTATCGGTAGTCCTGTTTGTATCTGTAATTGCATTCGTTCTTTATCATGGAACGAAAACTCCCGTTACGCTTATCGCAAACGGTGAGACATCAAAATTATACACACACGCAACTACGGTTGATGAGCTACTTACAGCTCAAAATATAGATATCACAAATTATGATAAAGTATCACCCTCACTGAGCACCAAGATTGATAGTGGAATGTCAATCGAATGGGAACAGGCAAAAGAAATAGTAATTTCAGTTGATGGAAATCAGTCAAAAGTTTGGACAACTGAAAAAGTAGTGAAGAACATTTTGGAAGAAGCAAATATTGAAGTAACAGAGCAGGATCTTGTATCACAAAGCTTAGATACAGAAGTAGGAGCCGATAACAAAATCGATATTCAAAAGGCGTTTCAGTTAACGCTTGTCGATGGCAAAAAAGAGAGACAAGTATGGTCCACTTCGACTACGGTCGCTAACTTTTTAAAACAACAAGAGATTCAACTAGGTGAATCGGATCGTGTCGATAAAAATTTGGAGGACGTTATCACTCCGAATGATAAAATCGCAGTTGTTCGCGTAGAAAAGGTTACCGATGTAGTGGAGGAATCAGTAGATTTCCCAATTGAAAGAAAAAATGACTCTTCGTTATTGAAGGGTAAAGAGAAAGTTGTAACAGAAGGTAAAAAAGGTAAAGTTGAGCGTACGTACAATATCGTGAAAGAAAACGGTAAAGTCGTATCTAAAAAGGTAGCTTCTGAAAAAATAATTGAGCAACCGAAAACAAAGGTTTTATCAGTAGGTACAAAAGTTGTAACTGCAAAAGTATCACGTTCGAGTGAACCGAATTCAGGAAAAGAGTTTTATGTTGAAGCAACAGCATATACACCACACTGTACAGGCTGCTCAGGTATATCAGCAGCTGGTCTTAACCTGCGCGCAAATCCAGACATGAAGGTTATTGCGGTGGATCCTCGTATCATCCCATTAGGCACAAAAGTTTGGGTTGAGGGCTATGGTAACGCGGTAGCTGCAGATACAGGTGGAGCTATTAAAGGCAATAAGATTGACGTTTTAGTACCAACAAAATCTGAGGCATATAACTGGGGACGTAAAAAAGTACGTCTTAAAGTATTAAAATAATATACCGTAAATAAAACAAATAGAAATGTGTTTGTTATAGAATGTTCTTATCATCTGTTAGTCGTCACAGCTCTTGGCATTTTGGAAGTTTTACAGTTAATTTTCAAAATATATAGGAGTTTGGATTAGCAAAGATAAAGTATATTCTATAAAATATTATTCCAAAATGTATAGTAGCTTTCTCGCTTTTTGACTGATAGCGAGGAAGCTTTTTTCGCTGTATTGGAAATAATTAAATGTAAGAGTCAGAGTTGTACGGGAGATATGTGCTTTAGTTCTTAGAGTAAGTACAGAAGTAACAAAACGCATTCTATGGTAAAATAGCGAAAGACTATGTTAGAAAAGAGGAACATTTCTTGGATATTCAAGAGATTATTGTTGTCGAAGGAAAAGATGATACAACTGCAATTAAGCGTGCGACAGGTGCAGATACAATTGAAACAAATGGCTCAGCAATTTCGGATGAAGTATTACGTAGAATTGCACATGCGCAAAAGAAACGAGGCGTCATCGTTTTTACTGACCCGGATTACCCTGGACGCCGAATTCGTTCCATTATTGAAGAACGTATCCCCGGAGTAAAACATGCATTTTTAGCAAAGGCAAAAACTATTGCAAAAAACGGCAAAGGCTTAGGGGTTGAGCATGCGAGTGATGAAGATATTCGTGAAGCGTTAAGTAATGTATATACATTAGCTGAATCACAAATTGATGAGAAAATTACATTGGAAGATTTAATGATAGCCAAACTGATAGGTCACCCCCAATCGAAAAAGCGACGTGAACAGTTAGGGGAAATTTTAAATATAGGAATGACAAACGGGAAGCAATTGCATAAACGATTAATGATGTTTCAGATTTCAATCGAGCAATTCGCAGAAGCCATTTTGCAATTAGATCAGGAGGATATGCATGTATAAAGACATTGCCACACCGATACGTACTAAGGAAATTTTAGAGAAGTACGGATTTTCATTTAAAAAAAGTTTAGGGCAGAACTTTTTAATAGATCCCAATATTTTACGAAACATTGTTAGCCATGCGAATTTAACAGAAAATAGTGGGGCGATTGAAGTCGGTCCTGGTATTGGTGCATTAACAGAACATTTAGCGCGGGAAGCCAAGAAGGTCGTATCGTTTGAGATTGACCAACGACTGCTACCAGTATTGGAAGATACGCTCAGCCCTTATAATAATGTAAAAATTGTCCACTCAGACATTTTAAAAGCAGATGTAGAACAAGTAATTGCTGAGGAAATGCCGGGCATTGAAGATATAATGGTTGTAGCCAATTTGCCTTATTACGTAACAACACCTATTTTAATGAAACTTTTGAATGATCGTTTACCTATTCGTGGCTTTGTGGTCATGATGCAGAAGGAAGTAGCGGACCGTATTACTGCAAAACCAGGTACGAAAGCGTATGGTTCATTATCCATTGCAATTCAATATTACGTAACTGCTGAAATTGCCATGATTGTACCGAAGACGGTATTTATGCCCCAGCCTAATGTAGATTCTGCGGTTATTCGACTTATAAAACATGAAACACCGCCAGTTAAAGTTATTGATGAAGACTTTTTATTCGAAGTTTCCCGTGCATCATTTGCGCAACGTCGTAAAACGATTTTAAATAATTTACAAAACGGACTTGTAAATGGGAAACAAAATAAAGAGCTCATTATTCAAGCACTAGCAGAAGCGGGGATTGATCCAAGTCGCCGTGGCGAAACGTTGAGTATTCAAGAATTTGGGAAATTATCAGATTGCTTACATCCAGCCTTTTGTGTTCGACAATAATGTGAATGTACAGTTGAAAAAACTTCTGAAAAACTTCAGAAAAAAGTTGACGGCTTCGAATAGCGGTGATAAAATATTATATTTTATTGACATTTAAAATACACTGTGTTAAACTGGTTTATAGTGAGGTGTATGCAAAAATGCCAAAAACGTTAGCAGACATTAAAAAATCATTAGATAGTCACTTGGGTAAACGTTTGCAATTAAAAGCAAATGGAGGCCGCAAGAAAACGATTGAATGTGAAGGTGTCTTAAGTGATACTTATCACGCAGTGTTCGTTATTGAACTAAAGCAAGAGGATAATGCGAATAAACGCGTTTCTTACAGTTACACAGATATACTTACTGAAGCAGTAGAGATTACTTTTTTAGATGATGCTGTTGCTACCATCAAATAGTTTTTCTAGTACTTATTTTAATATTTTTAAAAAAGCGCTCATTTTATATGAGTGTTTTTTTATTTTTTACACATGCTAAGTGCGTCAACGAAAAGGGAGGTTTTTTGCATGGCGAAACAAAAAATCATGTCTAGCCGTCTAAAGGAAGAGATTGCAAAAGAACTTGGATTTTATGACGTAGTGGAACGTGAGGGTTGGGGCGGTATTAAATCCCGTGATGCAGGAAACATGGTAAAGCGTGCAATTGAAATGGCCGAGAATAACTTAGCCAAACAGAACTCGCAGAACAACCAAAAGTAAGTTGACGAAAAGTGACACCCTTAGGCAAGGTAATCCTTGCGAGGGTGTTCTTTTTATAAGTTGAAATATGCGTAAAAAGTATAGACTTTAGTACATTGCTCAAGCACGTCGTATGTTAAAATAGGTATATTAATAAATTGATTACGTAATTAAAATTGCGTGCCTTATCTAGTAGGAGGAATATTCAATGTTGTATGTAAAAGCACCCGCTAAAATTAATTTAACACTCGATGTGCTTTATAAGCGTCCTGATAATTATCATGAAGTAGAGATGGTTATGACTACGGTTGATTTAGCTGACCGGATTGGACTGGAGACGCGTAAAGACGGACAAATTAAAATTATCTCGGCCGATAATTTTGTGCCGGATGACCAACGTAATTTCGCTTATCAAGCGGCTGAGCTAATTAAAAGTACATACGATATTAAAGAAGGCGTCGACATTTCAATTGAAAAACAAATTCCAATTGCGGCAGGTTTAGCTGGCGGAAGTAGCGATGCGGCTGCTACGTTGCGCGGTTTAAATGAGCTTTGGAATTTAAATTTATCTTTAGACGAGCTAGCTGAACTAGGATCGAAAATTGGCTCCGATGTATCGTTCTGTGTATACGGTGGTACGGCCCTAGCAACTGGGCGCGGCGAAAAAATTCAGGAACTAACAGCACCTCCAACATGTTGGGTTGTATTAGCAAAGCCGAAAATTGGCGTTTCTACTGCAGATGTATATGGTGGATTAAATATTGAAGGTTTAAATCATCCAAATACAAAACAAATGATAAAAGCTATTGAGACGGATGATTATGAATTAATGTGCCAGTCGCTTGGAAATGTTTTGGAAACTGTAACATTTAAGTTACATCCAGAAGTGATTACGATTAAAGAACAGATGCAACGCTTTGGTGCAGATGCTGTACTGATGAGTGGCAGTGGTCCGACAGTGTTTGGTCTAGTCGAAAATGAAGCACGTGTTAGTCGCATTTACAATGGATTACGAGGTTTTTGTGAGGAAGTATATGTAGTTCGTATGTTAGGGGAACGTAATCCACTTGCATAAATACGTATAATTATGGTAATTTGACTATTAAATATTCGTATTTTAATTATTATTGTTTAGGAGAGGGTCGCATGAAATGGAAGCGTAGTGAACGCCTTGTAGATATGACTTATTATTTACTTGAGCATCCACATCAGTTGATCCCGCTAACTTATTTTTCTGAGCTTTACAGTTCTGCAAAGTCTTCAATTAGTGAAGATTTAACAATTGTAAAGGAAACATTTGAAGAAAAAGGAATCGGGTTATTGACAACCGTACCTGGCGCAGCAGGTGGTGTTAAATATATTCCTAGAATGGCGGAACATGAAGTTCGTCAAATTACTAGGGAATTAATTGCTGAATTAAGCCAATCAGATCGTCTACTTCCTGGTGGGTATTTATTTATGACGGATTTATTGGGGAATCCGGAGTTGATGAATCGTGTAGGGAAAGTATTTGCGAGTGCATTTGGTGACCAAAAAATTGATGTCATCATGACAGTTGCAACAAAGGGTATTTCAATTGCCCATGCGATTGCAAGACATTTAAATGTGCCTGTAGTCGTAGTTCGTCGTGACAGCAAAGTAACAGAGGGCTCAACCGTAAGTATTAATTATGTATCAGGATCTTCCCGTCGTATTCAAACGATGGTTTTATCTAAGCGTAGTATGAAAAGTGGCCAGCGCGTATTAATTACCGATGATTTTATGAAAGTCGGAGGTACGATGAATGGAATGAAAAACTTACTAGAAGAATTTGATTGTGAACTTGCAGGTATTGCTGTCTTAGTAGAAGCAGAACATGCAGATGAAACACTAGTAGGGGACTATTATTCATTAGTAAAGCTACAAGAAGTGAATGAGAAAGATCGCACTATTGCATTAAGTGAAGGTAATTTTTTTCAAAAGGGGAGAAATTAGTATGAAAACAGTATCAACAACAAATGCACCTGCAGCAATCGGACCATATGCACAAGGGATCGTCGTAAATAATATGTTTTACTCTTCAGGTCAAATCCCACTTACAGCATCAGGGGAACTAGTAGAAGGCGATATTGAAGTACAGACACATCAAGTATTTGAAAACTTAAAGGCCGTTTTGGCTGCTGCAGGTTCGTCTTTAAATCAGGTTGTAAAAACAACAGTATTTATGAAAGACATGAATGATTTTGCTGCAATGAATGAAGTGTATGCAAGTCATTTTGGCGATCATAAACCAGCACGGTCGGCAGTAGAAGTTGCGCGGCTTCCGAAAGATGTACAAGTTGAAATTGAAGTTATAGCGTTAGTAAAATAATAATACAGCCTACACCTTTACTATAAAAAAGGTGTAGGTTTTTCTATTTTATAAATATTATTATAGATTTTTTCGTTGAATTATTACAAAATAATAAATAAAACGCAGAATATTTTGTTTATTTTAACAATTATAAAAATTGTAGATAGAAAAAAATTACATTCTATTGTATTCTATGATAAAAGGTGCAATTTAAGTGATTAAATGAATGGAAGAGAAGAAATTCCCTTTTTTCAGTATTACAAAATGAAGCACCTAAGTATAGGGGGAGAATTCATAATGGAAATAACAGACGTAAGATTACGACGTGTTCAAACAGATGGACGTATGCGCGCAATTGCATCAATTACACTAGATGATGAATTTGTTATTCATGATATTCGTGTAATTGATGGAAATACTGGTTTATTTGTAGCAATGCCAAGTAAAAGAACACCAGATGGTGAATTCCGGGATATCGCACACCCAATTAATTCGAATACACGTAATAAAATCCAGGACATCGTGTTAGAGGCATTCCATGCTTCAGCTGATGAAAATCAGGACGATGCTATGGAATTGGAAGAGGCAAATGTTTAATAATAAAACGAAGGGGTCACTCATTTGAGGAGGCTCCTTTTTTTATTTTTTTTGATAAAAATGTTCTATAACAGAAAAAAAGGGAATAATGTCGAAAAAGCCATAATGATTATATATTTTAATCACATTTAAATATGTGATTTCAAACTTTTGTCAAGTCTGAATACCTTGAAAAGATTGTGAATTTACTATATAGTCATAAGAGAAAATGAGCTGAAAATGGAGGACTTGTAATATGACAAATACTTATGCAGTTGTCTTGGCTGCTGGTCAAGGTACACGAATGAAGTCCAAATTATATAAAGTGCTTCACCCAGTATGTGGAAAGCCAATGGTGGAACATGTAATCGATCATATTGGTTCTCTAGATGTAGAACGTGTCGTAACTGTTGTAGGACATGGTGCAGAGCTTGTTCAAGAAACTCTCGGAAATAAAAGTGAGTATGTTTTACAAGCAGAGCAACTTGGTACTGCACACGCTGTTCAGCAAGCAGAGCCTATTTTAAAAGGACTTACTGGAACTACACTTGTAGTATGTGGAGATACACCTTTAATTCGTCCTGAAACAATGCAAGCATTACTAGATCACCATGCTTCAGAAAATGCAAAAGCTACTATTTTGACAGCGGTTACAGATAACCCAACCGGCTATGGGCGTATTTTACGCAACGAAGATGGTCAGGTTTCTCAAATTGTTGAGCAAAAAGATGCAACACAGGAGCAACAGCTTGTAAAAGAAATAAATACAGGTACTTACTGCTTTGATAATGAAGCGTTATTTGAGGCCCTAAAGCAAGTGAAAAATGAAAATGCACAGGGTGAATACTATTTACCGGATGTCATTGAAATCCTTCAAAAGCAAGGTGAAGTTGTTGCAGCACATGTGACAGATAGCTTTGATGAAACGCTGGGTGTTAATGATCGCTTTGCGCTGTCTCAAGCTGAAGAGTTAATGCGAGCTCGTATTAATGAACGTCATATGAGAAATGGTGTAACGATTATTAATCCGGCAACTACACATATTAGTGCAGATGCGATTATTGGCAGTGACTCTGTTATTTTACCTGGTGTAATTATTGAAGGTAAAACGGTAATTGGTGAAGACTGCAAAATTGGTCCGAACAGCCATATCGTTGATAGCCAAATTGGAAATAAAACTACGATCCACAGTTCAGTTGTGCTAAATAGCCAAGTGGGTGATGAAACGGCAGTTGGTCCATTTGCGCATTTACGTCCGGAATCGTCATTAGGAAACCATGTAAAAATCGGTAACTTTGTAGAAGTTAAGAAAAGCACGTTAGGTGATGATACAAAAGTGTCCCACTTAAGTTATATTGGTGATGCAGAAGTAGGCAGCAATGTAAATATTGGTTGTGGCTCTATTACTGTGAACTATGATGGTAAAAATAAATATAAGACAATTATTGAAGACGATGTATTTATTGGATGCAATTCAAATTTAGTTGCCCCGGTAACTTTGAAAAAAGGGTCATTTATTGCAGCTGGCTCAACAATTACAAAAGAAGTTCCAGAAGATGCATTAGCGATTGCACGTGCTCGTCAGGAAAATAAGCTAGGCTATATGAGTAAATTAAATTCAAAATAAAATTATTTAAAATACAGGAGGCCATCATGCCGTATCAATACGCTGACTCAAAATTAAAAATCTTCTCATTAAATTCAAACAATCCCCTTGCAAAAGAGATTGCTGATGAAATGGGTGTAGAACTAGGGAAATCATCTGTAAAACACTTCAGTGATGGAGAAGTCCAAATTAGCATTGAAGAAAGTATTCGAGGAATGGATGTATTTATCGTTCAATCTACTTCTGCTCCTGTTAATGAACATTTAATGGAACTTTTAATTATGATTGATGCTGTTAAACGTGCATCTGCTCGCACGGTAAACGTTGTTATGCCTTACTATGGCTATGCACGTCAAGACCGTAAAGCAAAAGCGCGTGAACCAATTACTGCTAAATTAGTAGCAAATCTTCTCGAGACTGCCGGTGCAACTCGTGTAATCGTATTAGATTTACACGCACCTCAAATTCAAGGTTTCTTCGATATTTTAATTGACCATTTAGTGGCAGTACCACTACTTGCTGAACATTTCGGTTCTAAAGGATTTAAAGAAGAGGAATTAGTAATCGTTTCTCCAGACCATGGTGGAGTAACACGTGCTCGTAAAATGGCTGAGCGCTTAAAAGCTCCAATTGCCATTATTGATAAACGTCGTCCAAAGCCGAATGTAGCGGAAGTTATGAACATTGTTGGTAATGTAGAGGGTAAAGTATGTATTTTAATCGATGATATTATTGATACGGCAGGTACAATTACGATTGGTGCAGAGGCATTAATTAAGAGTGGTGCAAAAGAAGTTTATGCTTGCTGTTCTCACCCAGTATTATCTGGTCCAGCAATTGAGCGTATTGAAAATTCTTCAATTAAAGAGTTGGTTGTAACAAATACCATTCAATTAAGCGAAGATAAAATTTCTCCAAAAGTTAAGCAATTATCTGTTGCTAAATTAATGGCAGATGCAATCTCACGTGTTTATGAAAATAAATCAGTTAGTACATTATTTGATTAATAAAATTTGGACAGCTCAGGGATATTATTCCCTGAGCTGTTTTTCTTTTTTTCATTGAACTCTGTCTATTAATTTTTGAAAGAGTCAGATAATTAATATGTTTAATTTCTACATATGCAGGGTAAATAAACTATTGTATAACTACTTAAGGGGGACGATGGAATATGACTGCAGTTTTAAAAGCAAAAAAGCGTGATACTGGGAAACGTTCGACATTAACCCAACTTAGAAAAGATGGTCAGTTAGCCGGTGTGCTATACGGCTACGAAACAAATACAACGCCGATTTCGTTGGATTATAGAGAAACGGCAAAGGTAGTTCAAACATATGGTACAGCAAGCGTGTTTAAAATTGAGGTAGACGGGAAAAAAGTAAATGCAGTACTTACTGATATGCAACGCGATGCAATTAAAGGTCTTGTAAAACACGTTGACTTCCTTGCTATCAATATGAAAGAAGAGCTTGAAGTAGATGTTCCTGTAGCATTGGTAGGAACTTCAGTTGGTGTGAAGGAAGGTGGAGTGTTAACTCAACCGAATCATACATTAAAAGTGAAAGTAAATCCAAGCGATATTCCAGATACTGTAGAAATTGATGTATCCGGATTAGAAGTTGGTGATACGTTATCTGTGGGTAATGTTCGTGATCAGTTTACAGAATTTTCAATAGTACAAGATGACGATTATACATTAGCAACGGTAACACCACCAGCGGCACCAGTTGAAGATGTCGATGCAGATGCAGAAAATGTTACAGCCGATGATGTTGAAGCAACGGGAGAAAAATTAACACCTGAAAAACCAGGTAGAGAAGATTAGAATTTAAAAGAAGTCGCCCTATAGGGTGGCTTTTTTTTTGCTTCAAAAAAGCTTCGACATCCGAAAGAAAATCAGTATAATAATATGAAGATGCGTAAATATTAAGAAAAATCAGAGGGATTTATGAGAACACATAATGAAAAAATGAGTATTTATCACGGAATGGCTTCTGCCGTTGCACAAAATACTTCAAATAGCTATATTCCAATATTTGCTATGACCATTCTCGGTGCAACAAATTATCAGGTGGGGTTAATTAGTTCTTTACCACCACTCATTACATTACTAATGACATTACCTGCCGCCATTTTGCTGAATCGGTCTATTGAACAAAAAAGGCTCGTTGCTTTTTCTGTATTAGCCGCGCGCTTTGTATTTTTGCTAATTGCATTTGTTAGTTATGTACCTGGAAGCTTTGGTTCATGGCTACTTTTAGCATTAATTGCTGCAATGAGTGTACCGAATACGATGGCTAATATGGGTTGGCAATCTTTTATCGGGAATATTATCGAGGAAACACGAAGAGCACAGTTTTTCAGTGATCGTAACCGATTGTTAACAATTGTAGGCTTAATTGTCACACTCACTATTGGCGTTGTTATGAAGGATATGACGGCTAATCAAATAGCCTATCAAATCTTATTTATGTTTACTTTTGTTGTTGGGATTGTAGAGCTCTATTTTTTATTAAAGCATGATGAGCCTGTACGAGAACTAAGTTTAGAAAAGAAGCGTGCGATGGATTGGTCCATTTTTAGAAATAATAAGTATGTCTTGTTTTTAATTGTCGCCCTTATTTTTAACTTTGGTTGGCAAATGGCATGGGGACTTTTTAATATTTATAATGTACGTTATGCAGGAGCAACTATTTTTTGGATTAGTATGTTCAATGTAGCGAATATGTCGGCACAAATTTTCTCCTTTTCATTATGGCGGAAGTGGTCTCAAAAATATGGCAATATGTATGTATTCGTCTGGGTAGCCTTTGGCATGTCGACAGCACCTTTACTAATGGCTTTATCGACAAACCTTTATTATTTAGTAGTAATGTCATTGATCTCGGGGTTATTCGTCTCAGGGACTGTATTAATATTGTTTAATTTATTGCTGGAAAACTCACCACAGGAAGTGCGTACTTATTGTATTACGACTTATAATGTGTTGCTTGCTACTATAGCATTTACTTCCCCTCAAATCGGCATTTGGCTCCTCGAGACATATACGATGGAAGTAGCAATGTATTTATCGACAGTTGTACGTTTTCTAGCAGCAGTAGGCTTTTTCGTGCTGTATATGGTGAGAAAAAAAAGAGATAGTTCGTTAGCGCCATACTAATCGGTGATGCATACGTTCTAAGAGAATGTGTGATAAAATAAAGGCGATTAGAGAAAAAGGATGCGATTACTAGTGAAATTAATTATTGGATTAGGGAATCCAGGGAAACCATATGAACATACACGCCATAATATAGGTTTTGATGTGATTGATGAATTAGCAAATCGGTGGAATGCCCCATTAAACCAGACAAAATTTAATGGTATGTATGCAACGGTTCATCGTCCTGAAGGAAAAGTTATTTTATTGAAGCCATTAACATATATGAATTTATCAGGAGAAAGTGTAAGACCTTTAATGGATTATTTTGATATAGAAATTGAAGATATTATTGTTATTTATGATGATTTAGATTTAGAAACGGGTAAACTAAGATTACGCAGTAAGGGAAGCGCTGGCGGTCATAATGGGATTAAATCTTTAATACAGCATTTAGGTACACAAGAATTTAATCGAATCCGTGTCGGTGTGAATCGTCCTCCTGCAGGCATGAAAGTGGCTGATTATGTATTATCGAAGTTTTCAAAAGAAGATCAGCCTATAGTAAAAGATGCAATTGATAAGAGTTGTGATGCAATTGAAACAGCATTAACAAAGCCATTTTTAGAAGTGATGAACAAATTCAACGGCGCATAAATTAATGAAATGATGGCTATACTTTAATATACATAAGTGTTTTAAAGGAGGCCATGGGAGATGCCTGTACGCTACCTATGTAGACATTGTAAGGTAGAGATTGGTACTTTACCTTTTGAGGCGGAAGAGACAATTCAAAAACTTCATTTATTTGAAATAGGTGAAATAGATGATTATCTTGAAAAAAACGAGCGTGGAGAAACGACAATTCATAGTATTTGTGAGCACTGTGAAGATTCATTGCGTCAGTTCCCAGATTATTATGCGCTTAAAAAATGGTTACAGTAAAGGAGTTGCTTTGGTCGCATACAGTGCGCCAAGGCTTTTTCCGTTTCTATATCCACTTACTTAAAATAGAGGAAGGGGACTATACGTGGATACGATTCATCAGTTATTAAAAAAAGATAAACAGATTGATAATGTTATAGAGCAAATAGACAAGAATTTAGCGAATGACTACCTCATAACAGGGTTGACCGGTAGTGCAAGGCCAGCTTTAATTCATACGATTTACCAGGAAACGAATAAATCCATTTATATCGTATCCTCCAATTTGCTGCAGGCACAGAAATTGGTCGATGATTTAAGTGCATTAGTCGGTGAGAAACATGTTCATTATTATCCTGCGGAAGAATTTATCGCTGCCAATATGACGATTTCTTCTCCAGAACTTCGTGCACAGCGTATTGCGACATTAGGAAGATTAGTAAATAAAGAGCGCGGTATTTATATCATTCCAGCCGCAGGAATGCGCAGGATGTTAAATGCCCCGCAAGACTGGCTTGGACACGAGCTTTCTACGTCTTTAGGTGAGGATGTGGACATTAGTCAGTGGTTAAATAAACTCGTAGAAATGGGCTATACGAGAAGTGAAATGGTAACTACCCCTGGGGAGTTTGCCATGCGCGGAGGGATTTTGGACATCTACCCGCCATATGCACAAAATCCAATTCGAATTGAATTATTTGATACAGAAGTAGATTCAATCCGTACATTTTCGGCAGACAATCAGCGTTCTATTGAGAAGTTAAATGAGATTAAAATCTTGCCTGCAACGGAATTAATTCTTACAAAAGACGAACGAATCATTCTTGCAGATCGCCTAGAAGTATCCCTGGCAGCAAGCTTAAAGAAGGTTCGTAAGCAAGAAACACAGGAATTGCTTATGCAAAATATCACACAGGATATTGAAATGCTTCGTCATGGTCATTTACCTGATCACATTGCAAAATATGGCTCGTTACTATTTGAGAAGCCTCATTTTCTAGGTGATTACTTCATGCAAGATGGCCTCGTTCTTTTTGATGAACTAGGACGAATACAAGAAGTAATGGAAGCATGGGAACGTGAGGAGAGTGGCTGGTTTATTTCCTTAATCGAAGAAGGGAAAATGCTTCATGAAGTAAAGCCTTCCCATTCGATGAAAGAACTACTTGCCATGTTAAAGCAACAAAAGGTGTATTTCGCGTTATTTACACGCACATTTGCAGGTATCACGCTTAAGAAGACGATTAACTTTTCATGCAAGCCAATGCAACAATTTCATGGACAGATTGCATTATTACAAAATGAGATTGAACGTTGGACCCATGAAAAATTTGTTGTTCTATTTACGGCTAATTCCGAAAATCGCATAAAAGCGATGCAAAATTTATTGGACGACTACCATATTGCATCGACAATTGGTTATTCAGATGCACCGGGTATTTATTTAGTGAACACAGCATTGTCATCTGGCTTTGAGCTCCCGCTACAAAAAATAGCAGTTGTTACAGATGATGAACTGTTTAAACAACAGGCAAAGAAAAAATCACGTCCACAGCAAATGACAAATGCGGAGAGAATTAAATCATATACCGAAATTAAACCTGGAGACTATGTTGTCCATGTACATCACGGAATCGGGAAATATATCGGTATTGAAACACTCGTTGTAAATGGGACTCATCAGGATTATTTACATGTTCGTTACCGGGAAGATGATAAATTATATGTGCCGGTCGATCAAATTGAGCTCATTCAGCGTTATGTGCCCTCAGGTGAAAAGGAGCCAAAGCTTCATAAACTTGGCGGTACGGAATGGAAAAAGACACGCACTAAAGTTTCCAATGCTGTACAAGACATAGCAGACGATTTAATTAAGCTTTATGCAAAGCGTGAAGCAGAAAAAGGTTTTGCATTTTCACCGGATTCCGATGAACAGCGAGGTTTTGAGGCGGCCTTCCCTTATGAAGAAACAGAAGATCAACTGCGTACAATCGCTGAAGTGAAAAAAGATATGGAACGTGAACGCCCGATGGATCGCCTTGTTTGTGGTGATGTAGGGTATGGGAAAACAGAAGTTGCGATTCGTGCTGCATTTAAAGCCATTTTAGATGGCAAACAGGTTGCCTTTTTAGTGCCAACAACGATTTTGGCACAACAACATTATGAAACAATATCGAAGCGCTTTGAGGAATATGCTATTAATGTTGGGCTATTAAGTCGATTCCGTACTAAAAAGCAACAAACGGACACATTAAAAGGTTTACGGGAAGGAATCGTTGATATAGTTATAGGTACACATCGTATCTTATCAAAAGATGTAGTGTATCAGGATCTCGGTTTACTTATTGTCGATGAGGAGCAGCGTTTTGGTGTTACTCATAAAGAGAAAATTAAACAGCTAAGGACTAATGTCGATGTGTTGACACTAACAGCTACACCGATTCCACGTACACTCCATATGTCTATGGTGGGAGTTCGTGACTTATCTGTTATTGAAACACCGCCGCAAAATCGTTTCCCTGTACAGACCTATGTAATGGAGCATAATGGTGCGCTCATTCGCGAAGCAATTGAGCGTGAAATGGCGCGTGGAGGGCAAGTCTTTTATTTATACAATCGAGTGGAAGATATTACAAGACGTGTAGAGGAGATTCAAATGCTTGTACCCGATGCGCGAATTGCTTTTGCACATGGACAAATGACGGAAGCAAAGCTGGAATCTGTTATTTTAGCGTTTATTGAAGGGGAATTTGATGTTTTAGTAACGACAACAATTATCGAAACAGGCGTTGATATTCCAAATGTGAATACATTAATTGTACATGATGCAGATCGAATGGGTCTTTCTCAGCTATATCAGCTGCGTGGACGTGTTGGTCGATCGAATCGTATTGCCTATGCCTACTTTATGTATGAACACAATAAAGTACTGACAGAAGTAGCAGAGCAGCGTTTACAGGCAGTTAAGGAATTCACGGAACTTGGTTCAGGTTTTAAAATAGCAATGCGTGATTTATCAATTCGTGGGGCAGGAAATTTACTTGGTGCGCAGCAGCATGGGTTTATTGATTCCATCGGGTTTGATCTGTACTCACAAATGCTGGAAGAAGCGGTGGAAGAACGTCGCAGTGGTGTGAAAAAAGAAGAGAAGCAGGAAATTGAAATTATGCTGCATATTGATGCGTATATACCAGATGCATATATTCCGGATGGATTTCAAAAAATCCAGATGTATAAACGAATTAAAGCAATGGAGCGCATAGAGGATTATTTAGAAATCATTGATGAATTACAGGACCGTTTCGGGGATTTACCAGTAGAAACTGAACGGCTCATGCGCATTGCACGTATGAAAGTATGGGCAATGGAAGCAGGTGTACTTTCGATCAAAGAAAAACAACAAACCGTATCGATTATCCTATCGGAGGAAGGCACATCCAATACAAATGGAGCGCAAATTGTAGAGCAATCGATGGAGTTTGGTCGAGCGGTAGGCTTCGGAATGGAAGGAGCACAGCTGGTAGTAACAGTAGATTATCAAAAATGCGGAAACCACTTGCCATTCGATGTAGTTGAAAAAGTGATAAAAATTATTGCATCAGCAAAAAAAGAATCATAAAAAGAGAGGGAATCTTAAAAGTTTTTAACTTTTAACATTTCCTCTCTTTTTTAATGCTAAATGAATTACAGGAAGTTTGGTTGCACACTATAATGAACACCACTCGCATAATTCAGACGTTGAAGTAATTCTTCACGATTTCGATGTTCTTCACGCAACTCTAATAATTGCTTTTCTCTTGTCGTCGAAAATGAAACTAATTCGCGCTGACCATTCTGTTTTTCCAAATAACGTTTAAAAATGCCGTTTTCAAACTTTGTAATAGTTGTAGCACGTTCTTTGGATAAATCAGGATAATAAGCTAAATGTGTTCCTGCATAATATTGCTGTTGACGATATGCATCAGGTGTTGTAGTAGTACGGTCTACTTTTAGCATGTAAAGCACCTCCAAAAAGTTATCTATCATTTGTAAATATCCCTTTCTTTTTAAAACAAAACCATTTTTACATTAAAGCGTTGTAATTTCCTATTCCTCTTATTGAAAATCGGGCCATAAAGCCCAGTTATTCAAAGGGACTTAAGGTAATTTTTTGTTTTTTTACTGTTACATTTATGCATAGTTTCAAGTTTTTCATACCATACTAGTTGCATCATGCTGTTAAATGATGTGAAAGTGAGGGAACATAAACGATGAAAGCAACAGGAATAGTTCGCCGCATCGATGATTTAGGTCGTGTTGTTATCCCAAAAGAAATTAGAAGAACTCTTCGTATTCGTGAGGGCGACCCTTTGGAAATTTATACGGATCGTGAAGGTGAAGTTATTTTAAAAAAATACTCACCAATTAATGATCTAGGTGAATTTGCACAACAATATGCGGAATCACTATTTGAAACATTAGGTACGCCAACATTAATAAGTGACCGAGATGAGGTAATTGCCGTTGCGGGCGTTTCCAAAAAGGATTATGTCGCAAGACGGTTAACGGTTTTTGCAGAAGATATTATTAAAAACCGATCAATTGCTAGTGAAAAATTAGAAATGTCGATTGAACTTGTAGCAGGACAGTATGAACAAGTGAAATCGTATTGCATCGTTCCTATTATTGCGAATGGAGACCCGATTGGTGCGATCTATTTAATATCAAGAGCACACTTTATCGGTGAAACCGAGCAAAAGACAGCTGAAACGGCTGCAAACTTCCTAGCAAAACAAATGGAAAACTAAAATTACTTAAAAACGTCCATAAAGATGGGCGTTTTTTATTTGTTTGCCAAATGCTAAAAGTAGTTATTACCTTTAACGTCTAAAAATACGAGTGGTTTTTCATGATATAATTAGTACATTGTATGAAATAGAGGAAGGAAATAGAATGACTTCGCAAAGATTTGGTATGAAAAATTATATGAAGGGTGCTCTTCTCTTAACAGTTGCAGCACTCATAGTAAAAGTATTAAGTGCTGTATACCGTGTTCCTTATCAAAACTTAGTAGGGGATCAAGGATTTTACGTCTATCAGCAAGTGTACCCATTTATCTCATTTTTTGTCGTTTGGACATCTAGCGGATTTGCCGTTGCAATCTCAAAAATGCTTGCGGATATTGAAGGACATGGAGGTACCTCTGAATATAAAAGATCCGTGTCACGGGTTATCTTTTATTACTTAACAGCGTTATCTCTGCTATTTTTTTGTTTATTGTTTTTCGGTGCGGAACCATTGGCAAATTTAATGGAGGATCCGCAGTTAGCTGGATTACTGAAGGTCGGTTCGTTTATTACATTATGCATGCCGCTTCTGGCCATTTTAAAAGGTAACTTTCAAGCTAATAGCCATATGCAGCCTGTAGCCTATGCACAAGTTTTTGAACAGACAATTCGAGTATCGATTATTTTAATTGGTACTATTATTTTAATACAATATACTCAATCTGTTTATTCAGCGGGAAAAATCGCGATGCTCGGAACAGTCATTGGGGAAGTTGCCGGTATTGTGCTCCTCTTATATTTTTTAAAACGGTCATATAAGCCTTTGGGCAAAACCGCTATAAAAATAAAGATTTGGCCAATTTTAAAAGAAGTAACGCTATATAGCATCGCGATCAGCATGAGTGCCCTGTTATTATTATGCTTCCAACTTGTCGACTCCTTTACAATCTTTAAAATGCTCATCCAATCAGGGGTGGCTTCAGAACAAGCTATGGAAATAAAAGGGATATACGATCGAGGACAACCACTTGTTCAACTTGGTATCGTTATTGCTACCTCATTATCGTTAGCTATTGTGCCACTTGTAGCATTGAAGGCGCACAAGTCGAATGGCCGTGGTGAGAAGCCATTCATTCAGTTGACATATCGAAGTTCATTATTATTCGGAGTGGCATCGGCACTTGGATTAATATTAGTCATGCCATATATCAACCAAATGCTGTTTATGACAGATGCATATTCGGAAGTGCTAAAGCTTTATTCGTTTCAAATTGTGCCACTATCAATTATTTTGACATTTACGGCAATCCTTCAAGGATATAGTAAATTAAAATTTCCGGCTATCTGTTTAGGAATGGGCATTATACTGAAGTATTTAGGGAATGCCTATTTCGTCCCGAAGTTTGGAATTTTAGGAGCAGCAATGGCAAGTAACATCGGACTGATTTTTACTGCTATTGCCTTAATTGTTTATTTAAAAAAACTGACGTCAATTCGTTTCGCCGGTTTTCAGTTTTATAAAAGGTTGGCACTAGCCTCCATCATTATGGCTATTGTTGTAAATGGTACTATTTTTGGCTTGGATTTCGTGTTTCCAACTATGCTGAGTCGGGTTGATGCACTCATTTATAGTGTGCTGCTCGTGGGGTTGGGGGCTTTTAGTTTTATAACAGCAGTGGCGAAAATGCGTGTATTAACGGAAAAGGATTGGTTTTTAATCCCGCTCGGTAGAAGAATGGCCGCATATCAGCTATTGTTAAATCGAAAGAAGTAGGTGTTTATATTGAATCAATTAACAGTCATCGGTTTAGGCGCGGCCGATTTTGAACAAATGCAAATGGGTGTTTATAGAAAAATTAAATCCGCTGAAAAGTTATATGTTCGAACAGAGGATCATCCTGTTTTACAGGATTTAAAGCGAGAAGGAATTGAATTTACGAGCTTTGATGAAGTGTACGTCAAGCATGGTTCGTTTGGTCCGGTTTATGAGGAAATTGCAGAGCGTTTAATTGAAGCGGCTGCACAGGAAAATATTATGTATGCGGTCCCTGGTCATCCCCTTGTAGCGGAACAGACAGTTCAGCATTTAATTGAAGCTGACCGTGAAGGACGTGTCCAGCTGATTATTGAAGGTGGGCAAAGCTTTTTAGATCCTATCTTTGGAGCGTTAAAGATTGACCCTATTGAAGGATTTCAGCTATTGGATGGGACGAGCATGTCGCAGCATGATATCAATATGCGACAACACATTTTAATTGCGCAAGTATACGATTCATTCAGCGCTTCCGAGGTGAAGTTAACGCTAATGGAGAAATACCGAGATGACTACCCAGTAACGATTGTAACGGCAGCTGGATCATCACAGGAGCAGCTGCGCACAGTTCCATTATATGAGCTCGATCAAGCGGCTGAAATTAATAACTTAACAACGGTATATGTACCACCTGTTACCTCCGATGAAGATGCACTGCGCGATTGGACGACATTACGACAAATCATTGCAACATTGCGTGGTCCAAATGGCTGCCCTTGGGATCAAAAACAAACACATGAATCTTTAAAAAAATACTTATTGGAAGAAGCACATGAGTTTTTGGCGGCAGTGGATGCAGAAGATGATTTTGCGATGGTAGAAGAGCTGGGAGATGTACTTTTACAAGTATTTTTACATGCACAGATTGGTGAAGATAATGGTTACTTTACATTGGAGGAAGTACTGGCAACGGTCAGTGAAAAAATGATCCGTCGTCACCCTCATGTATTTGGTGATGTCATAGCAGAAGATGCCGAAACAGTTATGGTCAATTGGCAAGAGATAAAAAAACAAGAAAAAGCTGATACAGCACATCAGTCCCTTTTAGAAAACGAATACAGTCCATATTCATCACTCCAGACATCTTACAACTATCAGAAAAAAGCGGCTACAGTCGGATTTGATTGGCCGAATGCCGAATTTGCATGGGAGAAATTTACCGAAGAATGGCAAGAATTCCGCGATGAAATTACACAAGGTTCAGCAATAAGTCGAACAGATGAGTTTGGAGATGTATTGTTCACACTTGTTAATATCGCCCGTTTCTATAAAATTTCACCGGAAGAAGCAATGCTTCATGCAAATGAGAAGTTCGCCCGTCGGTTTCATTTTGTTGAACAAAGTGTGAAAAATAGTGGAAAAGCATTTAATGACTTCACTTTAGAACAATTAGATGCGTTTTGGAATGAAGCCAAACAATTAGAAAAAGGGGAGTAATTTTATGCGTTTAGACAAATTTTTGAAAGTTTCACGATTAATTAAACGTCGTACATTAGCAAAAGAAGTTGCAGTACAAGGTCGTATTATGATTAATGGTAAAGTAGCTAAAGCAAGCAGCACAGTAAAAGTAGGCGATGAGCTAGCGATACGCTTCGGTCAAAAAATTGTAACCGCACGTGTTGAGGAATTGCGTGAAAATGTAAAAAAAGAAGACGCTTTAAAAATGTTTACTATCGTTAAAGAAGAGCGTCTCGAGCAGGTTGAACCAGAATTTATTGATGACGAAGAATAATGAAGAGAGCATGACCATCTTTTTGAGTCATGCTTTTTTTAATTGTTGCATATAGTGTACAACTATAAGCTCAAAGGGGGACTTGCATTGACTATTCATCAAGAAAGTAGTCGTTATACCATTTCATCTGGGGATCACTTAGTGACGGTACGCAATAGAAAGCGTATGGACATGACTTCTGTAAAAAGTATTGAACGGTTTGATCAGGAAGAATTCTATGTAAATACATCACAAGGCCACTTACTAATACGTGGAGAAGAGCTGCGAATCGTACATTTGGATGTCGATAAAGGGTTGCTAACGTTGGAAGGGGAAGTAAAGGCATTCCAATACGATGAAAGCGAGAATGGTTTGTCAAAAAGTTTCCTTCATAAATTGTTTGGATGATGATGAGTGCGCAACTTGTAAGCATCCTCGTCATGTTTATAAGTGGACTAGCTGTAGGTGCCATCATTGACTGTATAAGAATTAATTTAAATCGTATCCCCCTTAAAAATATTAGACGGATCTCATGGCTTTTAGAATGGCACGTTTGGTTGATATTAGGGGTTAGTACGTTTTATCTGTTATTTTTAGTAAAAGGAGGGCAATTGAGATTTGTGGACCCACTTGCCCAAATAGCTGGGATTGCAGCTTATGAAGTCGTTTTCCAAAATAGCATACGCTTCCTCGGAAGGGTATTCATCAATATATTTATAAGGCCCATTTTATTTATAGGACATGTAGTTGCCAAAGTCATAGTAAGTATTATAAGGTTATTAAAAACAATAATTATTTTTTTATGTAATCCGTTTATTAAATTTTTTAGGAAATATTTGTTAAAAAACTTTAAAACGCAGTAGGGAATTTGTATAATTAGAACGAATAGTTATAGTGAGGGAGGCGACGGGAATGGGAAGAAGAAATGTGCAAGAAGAGCTACATAATCAGAATGTACAGCCGTTAAATAACGACTATGTCCGATCAAATCCGCAAGCTCGAGCTCAAATTAAAGCAAAAATAGCTGTTAGACGTCGTAGAAGAATCGCTGTATTTTTCATTCTTGCAACGGTAGCAATTGTTTTATTAGTTAAGGCAAATATGGTTCAACATGAACGTCTCGCTGCGAAAGAGGAAGCAAAAGTTGCTGCTACTGCATTACTAGATGAAGCATTACACAAACAAGAGCTTTTAAACTTGCAAATAGCAAAATTGGAAGACGATGAATATATTGCTAAGTTGGCACGGAAAGAGTTTTTCCTTTCCGATGAAGGCGAAATTATTTTTACTATCCCTAACAAATCCGAAAAAGCTAAAGATGAAGAAGATGATGATTAGAAAGCGTTTTAACGGTTGTTGGTTACAATTGTTTAAGAAGGAATGCTACTTTGAAAATTAAATAAAAAAACCAATCAATATGTTCATTTTGTCATAAAATACTTGGTATAATTTGCCTCTAGTTAGAGTGTCTTGTTGACACTCTTTTTATGTTAGCTATAATTAGAGAAGAAGCTATTGAACAAAAGTTTCATTATAATTGATAAATGGCTTTTCAATCGAAGAGTCTCTTAAAATTTAAGGAGGAGCATTTTTTTTATGTCAATTGAAGTAGGCAGCAAAGTACAAGGTAAGGTAACAGGCATCACAAATTTTGGCGCATTCGTTGAGCTTCCAGATGGGAAAACAGGTTTAGTTCACATTAGTGAAGTGGCAGATAACTACGTAAAAGATATTAACGAGCATCTTAAAGTAGGCGATGAAGTCGAAGTTAAAGTGATGAATGTTGAAGCGGATGGAAAGATTGGTCTTTCAATTCGTAAAGCAAAGCCTCAAGCTGAGCGACCAGAGCGTCCACAGCGTCCTCGTCGCGAAAACAACCGTTCTAACGATCGTAATGATCGTCAACCAAAAGAGAACTTTGAACAGAAGATGGCGCGTTTCTTAAAAGATAGCGATGAGCGTTTAACTACATTAAAGCGTGCAACTGAGTCTAAGCGCGGTGGCCGTGGAGCTCGCAGAGGATAATTTTGCTGGCTGTTTGAACGTAGAAAAAGTGTCGAATAGATGAAAGATAAGGCAGTGTTAAAAGTCAAATTGACTTTTAACACTGCCTTTCTTTGTATAAATATTTCGGCTCCGCAGTAAACTCAACGCAAAGTTATGCTACCGCGTAAAGCCCTATACGTATAAGCTATTCTCTTTCTGCATTATGTTTTATTAGCAAGCGGATGAGTGTAATAAAACAGAAGATCCCTCCAACAAGACCAACTGCAATCATTATAATCTGTAGAGGGAGAGGCAAGTTGGTTAAAATAACGCCTCCAACAACTAAAAGCATGCTCACACCACAAAGAAAAGCCAAGTATGTAAAGTTTTGTACCAAAGAAAACGCCTCCTCTTACTTCAACATTATAAAGTATAAAGCAAAAAGATTGTTATGAAATCCCAAAATAGAAAAAAGCCGCCTAGGAAATAATGTTTTCCTAAACAGCCCTTAAGATGACCCGTACGGGATTCGAACCCGTGTTACCGCCGTGAAAGGGCGGTGTCTTAACCACTTGACCAACGGGCCTAAAAATGGTGGCGGCAGAGGGAGTCGAACCCACGACCTTTCGGGTATGAACCGAGTGCTCTAGCCAACTGAGCTACACCGCCAAAATTAACAACAGAACTAATAATACAATGCGTTGTAATAAGTGTCAACAACAATTTCCGCTAAATTTTGAGGCCTTTATGGAAAGGAAAATGGGTAATAATTATTTTTTTGTATTTTGATTAGAAATTAAGTTAAAAACGTGCATATTCCCTTAAAAAATCCGTCGAACAATTTTTTATAAGCAGTCCTACAAACAGACAAAATTCACTTTTCAAGCATTTGTATAATAGCGATAAAAAGAAAAGGTGATAGTAAAAATGGTGACATTAAACAATCAAAATGAGTTTCAAACATTTAATTTAAGCCTATTATTATATAAAGAAAAATCAAAAATGATAATATCAAGTGCTATAGTCTTTCTAGCCTTTTGTTTTGCTCAGGCTGTTTTTTTTGAAGCAGTTGTTCCATTGTTTCTACCTTTCTGGCTTATTATACGGACCCGATTTGCTGTTTTTCAAAAGAGTGCATTACTAGGAGGAATAATCGGAACTTGCTTCCTTGGTTTTGGGCAAGTTGCTATTGTTTTAGTACAATTACTTTTCATGGAATGTCTCGTAAGATTTAAGTTTTTGAAACTATCTCCATATATTTTGCTGGCAAGCAGCATCGTCATCGTACAATTATTATGGCAAATGATGCTGCATAGTGGTACACCGTCTGTCATGGTATTATTCTATATTATTTATGAGTGCTTTTTCTCCGTTTCTATGTTATTTTTTATTCGACTTCTAACATTACAAACTAACGAAGTAGGCCATATTGAATGGACAAGGGACAAAATCACGGCAATCATGATTATTTTGGCGGGTGTAATGGTAGGTATGCAAAGCATGACTCTACTTTACTTTTCATTACCGCTCATTTTACTTCACTTTCTAATTTGCCTCGTTGCCTATACTTCTACAGTAGGGGCTACCGTAATCTTTTCATTATCTCTTGGGTTCTTTATGGGACTCGCCAATTTATCCTTCACGGGTATGATGATTTTATATGCTTGTACAGGTTTGGTTGCAGCATTAGTACAAAATCAAGGGCGTTATATAGTTGCATTGTTTAGTTTGCTCCCAAGTGTCTTTTTCTTTTTCTATGATGCGACATTACCGATAGACAGTGTTTATTTTTTATCGATGTTAACAGGAGCGATTGGATTTTTATTAGTACCGAAAAATGTGCTCTCATACTGTCAAATGTATTATAAGCAGCAAACGGTCAGTATCGTTCAAGTGAATCGCAATGAAGTAGTGGAAGTTCAGCTCAAGCAATTTCAGCACTTTGTGTCATTCATGAAGGAACTTGTTTTTGAACGTTTTACACAACCATCAACAAAAAACGAAAAGAAAGTAGAGCCGTTTTTAATTTGCTCTAGCTGTTTTAAATATGAACAATGCTGGGGAAAAAATAGAGAAATGGAAGAGACGATCAATGCTTGGCGATTAGCAAAAAGGAGTCCAAAACCTGTTGCATGGATGCGTGTTGAGGAGCAACTTAAAGGAAAGTGTATAAAGTCTTCTAAGCTGCTAGAAGAGTTGGAATCGGCTATGCAAAAAGAACATATGGAACGTGAGTATTATCATGGTAAAAAGATGATTGCTTTACAGCTGCGTGACTTAAGCAGTCATTTTGAAAAGCTTTTAAGCAGTCACCAGTTAGATGTCGGTTCAACAGAAGTAGATGGAGATATTCAGCAATATTTAAATGAACGTGATATCCATTGTCTGCATATCCAGTGGTTAAAAACAGAAATAGGGGATCGTGAATTTATTTGTTATATTGCAGACCAGCGAGATGCACACATTGTGATTCAGCAGCTAGAACAGCAATTGTTCGATTTGCTTCATGAACCACTGAAAGGCGAATCGATTTATGAACAGCAATCGCCTATTTTTTATCGACAAATAAAGTTTCGCTCGGCAATCCGTTATCAATTGGAGTATGATATATATACGTACTCGCATGCGCACCATACGATTTCCGGAGATTCCTACCGAGTATTTCCGATTCACCCAGGGTTAATGGCGGTTATGCTATCAGATGGTATGGGAACGAATGTGAGGGCACACGAAGAAAGCGAACGTTTAATTCAAATGATGCAAGATTGTATAACGTATAACATGGATCCTGAAACGGCTATGCATACGATGCATTACGTTATGTCATTAAAAAATGATTCCGATATGTATGCTACGATGGATTTTGCCTTGGTTGATTTACAGTTCGGTCATTTATGGTGCTGGAAAGCAGGCGGCATGACAACTTACGTGTTGAGAGGACCAGATTTATTTAAAATAGAGAGTACAAGTGCACCGATTGGCTTTTTACCGAATTTCGCGATCGACACTGAAATGACCCCATTATTATCAGAGGACGTTATTTTAATGATTTCGGATGGATTGTTTTCACCCTCCGCACAATGGGATGCTCAAGAACAATTATTTATCCGTTTGATTCGTCAAGGAATCGAAAAAGGTGCCTCTATCCAAGTTGTATTATTTGATGTAATGACTCAATTCAAACAAATGTACCCAATTGCGGACGACTGTACTGTAATGCTGTTCCGTCTGCAACATGTAACAAAGCCATGGCAAGTATTTCGACCAACAATCAAACATTGAACGGTTTATGAGGTGAAAAAATGCACAGTTTAGAACATCGTGTTTTAGCTTTTATAAAAGAGCATCAGCTTATAGAAGATGGTGAAAAACTATTAATTGCTTGTTCAGGAGGCGTTGATTCGATGGCGCTTCTTTCTTTTTTTCACCATTTTCAAAGCTACTTTCAAATCGAGCTCGCCGTAGCCCATGTCGATCATATGTTACGCGGCGAGCAATCGGCTGAGGATTGTGAATTTGTGGAAGAGACGTGTAAAACTTGGGGAATCCCTTTTTACAGCTGTGCTATTCCTATTGCAGAAATTCAGCAAAGAGACGGAGGCAATATCCAGGCAATTTGCCGTCAAGAGCGCTATCGTTATTTTGAAGAGGTCATGGATGCACACAAATGCACAAAACTAGTAACGGCCCATCATGCAGACGATCAATTGGAATCCATGTTAATGGCACTGACGAAAGCGAGTTCGTTAAATGGATTAAAAGGAATTTTACCGATTCGAAAATTTTATGATTATACGGTAATTCGCCCGTTTTTGATGGTTACAAAACATGAAATTGGGGAATATTTACATAGTAAAAGCATTTTATACCGTGAAGATCCAAGCAACGCAAAGAATGATTATACCCGCAATCGATTTCGTCATCATGTCGTGCCAATTTTAAAAGAAGAAAATCCCCTCGTGTCCCAACATGCCGTACAAATCGCACAACAACTTACAGAAGATGATACGTATTTAATGGACCTTGCAAAAGTGCGTTTTTCTGAGCTTTTTAATAAATTTGACAAAAATTATTACAAAGTGAATGTTTCCGCATTTCAAAAAGAACCACTTGCTTTACAAAGAAGGCTCGTTTTAATACTATTAAGTTATCTTTATAACGATTCAAAAACGTTTCAAAGCTATGTACTTTGTACGACAGTTTTGGCGTTGTTTTCAACGTCTGAAGGAAGTCGTACACTTGATTTACCTGAGAATTTTATTGCCCGGCGACAATACGATGAAGTTGTATTTGAAACTAAAAAGAAGAGCTTTTTGATGGAAAAACAACAAATCGTTTTGAATGAGTGGTACATGCTTGGGACGATGCGCATTTATATCGGAGAACTTACGTTATGTGATGATGCTCTATTACAACAATATCATCCACATTTTTTCGAAGCGTCATCTGTATCGTTTCCATTATTCATAAGGTCTCCAAAACAAGGGGATCGTATTGCGCTACATGGCATGCAGCACCAGAAAAAAGTATCTCGCATTTTTATTGATGACAAGATTCCTTTCTTAAAAAGAGCTAGTTGGCCGTTGTTAGTAGATGCTAATGATGAGTTGCTCTCCATATTAGCTGTGCGCGTAAACAATAAATTTTCTAATGTAAAATCGACAGTGCATTCAATGGTGCTTCTTGTCGACAGCAATGAACGTCTTTAGAAAGTTTAATTAATTAAAGGAGGAATCTACTCATGATTCAAAATGATATTGAAAAAATTATGATTACAGAAGAACAAATCCAAGAGCGTATTAAAGAACTTGGTGCAGAACTGACAGAGGAATATAAAGAACTTTTCCCATTGGCAGTTGGTGTATTAAAAGGTGCTATGCCTTTTATGACAGATTTAATGAAGCGTTTTGATTCGTATGTTGAGTTGGATTTTATGGACGTTACTTCATACGGTAATGCAACAGTATCATCAGGGGAAGTAAAAATTGTAAAAGACTTAAATACGAGTGTAGAAGGCCGCGATGTCATTATTATTGAAGACATCATCGACAGCGGTTTAACTTTGAGCTATTTAGTCGATTTATTTAAGTACCGTAAAGCAAAATCAATAAAAATTGTTACATTGCTAGATAAGCCATCTGGGCGCAAAGTAAATTTAGAAGCAGATGTTGTTGGCTTCGAAGTTCCAGACGGATTTGTAGTTGGTTACGGTTTAGATTATGCGGAAAAATATCGTAACTTGCCATATATCGGAATTTTAAAACGTGAAGTTTATTCATTTTAATTGGGATTAAAGTCGATACAAATGCTGTTTTTCATTGGCATAATCGATAAAAAGAGCGGGTTTTGTCATAATTCGTTTGAACATTTAAAATTAGAGTGCTTTTCGTTGTATGAAAATTTCAACGTATGTTAAGATTTTACTTATAGTTTTTCTGTAACGTTGTGAGGAGGCTGGGGATGAATCGAATATTTCGATACACCATATTTTATTTACTAATTTTTCTCGTAATTATCGGGATTTTTGGAACATTTAATGGTGGAAAACAGACAACTGAAAATCTTGATTATCACGCATTTTTTGAGGCTTTAGAAAGTAATGAGGTTGCCTCTATTACAATACAGCCTGAGCGAGGCGTGTACAAAATCGTAGGTCAAATGAACGGTGCTGAAGAAGGCGAGACTTTCACAGTAAACGTTTTACAAAATGACCAAACTTCTGTAGACCGTATTATGCAGATGCAAGATCAAGTTGCAAACGGTGAATATCCAGGAGTGGAAATTTTAGAACAACCGCAAACAAGCGGGTTCGTAACATTCCTTACGAGCATTATTCCATTTGTTATCATTATCATTTTATTCTTCTTCTTATTAAGCCAATCTCAAGGTGGCGGTAATAAGGTGATGAACTTTGGTAAATCAAAAGCTAAGCTTTATGATGACCAAAAGAAAAAAGTTCGCTTCAACGACGTAGCAGGTGCCGATGAAGAGAAACAAGAGCTTGTCGAAGTAGTCGACTTCCTAAAAGATCACCGTAAATTCACTGATATCGGTGCACGTATTCCTAAAGGGATTCTACTTGTAGGCCCTCCAGGTACTGGTAAAACATTACTTGCACGTGCGGTAGCAGGTGAAGCAGGTGTACCATTCTTCTCGATTTCAGGTTCTGACTTCGTGGAAATGTTCGTCGGTGTCGGTGCATCTCGTGTTCGTGACTTGTTCGAAAACGCGAAGAAAAATGCACCATGTATCATTTTCATTGATGAGATTGATGCAGTAGGTCGTCAACGTGGTGCGGGTCTTGGTGGCGGTCACGATGAGCGTGAACAAACATTAAACCAATTATTAGTTGAAATGGATGGTTTCGGTGCAAACGAAGGGATTATCATTATCGCTGCGACAAACCGCCCAGACATCCTAGATAAAGCATTATTACGTCCTGGTCGTTTTGACCGTCAAATTACGGTTGGTCACCCAGACGTAAAAGGCCGTGAAGCAATTCTAAAAGTACATGCACGCAATAAGCCATTAGCGGATACAGTTGATTTAGCGGCCGTTGCACAGCGTACACCAGGATTCTCAGGTGCTGATTTAGAAAACTTATTAAACGAAGGTGCCCTAGTTGCAGCTCGTAAAAACAGAAAAACAATCACGATGGCTGATATTGATGAAGCATCGGACCGCGTTATCGCTGGTCCGGCAAAAGCGAGCCGCGTTTATTCTCCAAAAGAGAAAAAGCTTGTTGCCTTCCATGAAGCGGGTCACGTTGTTGTTGGGTTAGAATTAGATGAAGCAGATACTGTTCATAAAGTAACAATTGTTCCACGCGGTCAAGCGGGTGGTTATGCGATTATGTTACCGAAAGAAGAGCGCTTCTTTACGACAAAGCAAGAGTTACTTGACCGTATCGCGGGCCTTTTAGGTGGACGTGTTGCGGAAGAAATCGTACTTGGTGAAGTATCAACAGGTGCACATAATGACTTCCAAAAAGTAACGAGCATTGCACGTGCGATGGTAACAGAGTATGGTATGAGCAATAGTTTAGGTGCTGTTCAGTATGGCTCAAACCAAGGTGGTAATCCGTTCTTAGGACGTGATTTCGGCTCAGACCAAAACTACTCAGATACAGTAGCATATGAAATTGATAAAGAAGTTCAACGTATTGTCGATGAGCAATATGCTCGTACAAAACGTATTTTAACAGAGCGTCGTGACTTGCTTGATTTAATTGCAAATACGTTAATTAACATTGAAACGTTAAATGCACAGCAAATCGAACATTTACGTGACCATGGTGTACTGCCTCCTGAAGAAGAGGTAGTAGAATCAGAGCCTCAAACAGAAAAAGAAGTAACGCCAACAATTGAAACGGCAGGCAATGCTTCAATTAATGAAGAGGTACAAGGTGAAAAGACGCCTCCAACTGTAGAAGATTTACCGAAAGATGTGTCAGATGATCGCCCACAAGGCATTGATGAAGACCGTCCAAAGTAATATAAGTAAACTGACTATTTCCTAGGAAAAGGAGATAGTCAGTTTTTTCATTCGATTTTTTATTATTCAACTGATAAAGGAAAAAACGGAATACTGTAAAGTGAATAATCAAATATGGTATGATTTTTTCAGAACATGAAAAGTAGGTGTCGCTTTTGATTTTAGTAATGAATGCAGGAAACTCCAATATTACTTTAGGTATTTATCATCATGATAAACTCATACATCATTGGCGGACAGAAACAAATATACGGAAGACAGAAGATGAATATGCGATACAATTTAAGGCGTTTTTTGCTCATGAAGGCATTTCATTTGAACAAATAAAGGGGATTATTATATCCTCAGTTGTGCCGCCTATAATGTTTGCACTTGAATTAATGTGCAAAAAATATTTTCATACCCAGCCTTTAATTGTTGGACCAGGTGTAAAAACCGGCTTGAATATAAAGTATGAAAATCCACGTGAAGTGGGGGCTGACCGTATTGTTAATGCTGTCGCCGCTTTAGAGCAATATGGTGGCAGACCTTTAATTATTATCGATTTTGGGACAGCTATTACGTACTGCTTTATAAATGAGCGTGGGGATTATTTAGGAGGCGCCATTGCACCCGGAATTGCGATTTCTGTAGAAGCGCTAAATGTACGGGCAGCAAAATTGCCCCGCTTTGAAATTGCCCGAGCATCGCAGGTTGTTGGGAAGAATACGATTGCTGCAATGCAAGCAGGTGTTTTTTACGGTTTTATCGGACAAGTGGAGGGCATCGTAGGTCGTATGAAGGCTCAAAGTAAAGAGGAGCCAATGGTTATTGCCACAGGTGGACTAGCAAAACTAATTGCCGATGAAACACAAATGATTGATATTGTCGATTCATTCCTTACCTTAAAGGGATTAGCGATTATTTATAAAAGAAATCAGTAGAAAAGAGGAATTTCAACATGAAAGACTACTTAGTAAGAGCAATTGCTTTTGACGGACAGGTTCGTGCATTTGCAACAAATACAACAGAGACTGTAGGAGAAGCACAACGTCGCCACAATACATGGCCAATCGTATCTGCTGCTTTAGGTCGTTCGATGACAGCATCAGTAATGATGGGGGCGATGTTAAAAGGTGACGATAAAGTTACGATAAAAATCGAAGGTAACGGTCCAATTGGTCCAATGGTAATTGATGCAGATGCTAAAGGAGATGTGCGAGGCTTTGTTACGAATCCGCATGTTCATTTTGAATTAAATGAACATGGGAAACTAGATGTTCGTGCAGGTGTCGGTACAGAAGGTGCACTAACAGTCGTAAAAGATTTAGGTTTACGCGATATGTTCTCAGGTCAGACACCAATTGTTTCCGGCGAAATCGCTGAAGATTTCACATACTACTTCGCTTCATCTGAACAGGTACCTTCATCAGTAGGTTTAGGCGTATTAGTAAATCCGGATAATACAATTTTAGCTGCAGGTGGCTTTATCATTCAATTAATGCCAGGCTGTAATGAGGAAACAATCGAAGAGATTGAACGACGTTTGTCATCCATTGAGCCTGTATCGAAAATGATTGAAAAAGGCTATTCACCTGAACAAATTTTAGATGCGGTATTAGGTGAAGGGAATGTTCAAATTCTTACATCAATGCCTGTGCAGTTTCAATGTCAATGTTCAAAAGAGCGTTTTGGTGCGGCAATTATCAGTCTAGGTGTCGGTGAGATTCAAGAAATGATTGACGAAGATGGTGGAGCAGAAGCGCAATGTCATTTCTGTTTAGAGAAATATCACTTCGACAAAAATGAACTTGAAGGCTTTGTGAATGAAATCCAATCGTAATCGTAATTTACACCAAACACCACAAAATACACCAAATAATTTACCGTACACACAACGACGCTTAAAAACAAAACCAACGCTACTTTTACTGCTTATTTTGTTAATCGGAAATTTATTTTGGCTAGTATTATGGCTACTCCCTTCGGATGATGTAACATCCCCAGCTTCTCAAGACGGCAGCGAGGAAATTGCTGCCGTTGACGGAGAGCCCATTACAAGCCAACAATGGTTATCCGCGATGGAAAATCGTTATGGAAAAGAAACTTTACAAGGTTTAGTGAATGAAGCGGTGATGGAAAAGGCCGCTAAAAAATATAAAATTGATGTCAAAGACGAAGAAATCGATTTAGAAATTGCTTTATTACGTTCGGCACAAGATACAAATGATACAACACTACATAGTCTCTCCGCAGAGCAACTCCGCCAAAAAGTGCGTGCTCAGCTCATCTTAGATAAAGTATTAACAAATGATGTTGTTGTAGAAGAGGAAGAGGCAAAAAAGTATTACGACGAAAACAAATCACTCTATAATATTCCGACGACCTATCGAACAAGTATGATTATCGTGAACTCTAAGGAAGATGCGGAGCGAGTGGAAAAAGAGCTGAAAAGTGGCTCTGATTTTACGGTTTTAGCACGTGAGCATTCAGTGGATGCAGCCTCGGCTAGTTTAGGCGGCGATATTGGTTTTATTACATCTAGTCAAACGACACTCGATCCAGCCGTTTTACAAGAAGTGGAGCAACTCAAGGAGAAAGAGACTTCTAAGCCTTTTGTGTTAAGTGATGGCCGATATGCGATTGCTACGGTTACAGAAAAGATGGAAGGACAGTCCTTTAGCTTTGATCAGGTGACAGGACATGTGAAACGTCAGCTAGCATTGGAACAACTGCCACCTTCGATTACACCAGAAACCTTCTGGAAAGAGTTTAATGCTACTTGGATTTATGGAGAATCGAAAAAATAAAATAAAACATAATAAATGGTTGTATTAGTATGCGTTGCTTCTAATCCAGCCATTTTTAAACTAAACGAAAAATTCAGTAAAATAGTCAGAAATTTTCCAAAAATTACGATCCAAGCAATTGACAAGTAGTATAAAAAATTGATAAGATACGATTAAGTAAAACCTATTGACTTTGTAGGGATTGAGAGAGGGATGGATTAGATGAGTAAATTAGCAAATTCGGTGGCAGATTTAGTAGGACGTACACCAATCGTAAAGTTAAATAATGCTACAGGTGAAAATGACGGAACGGTATATGTGAAATTGGAATACTTTAACCCGGGTTCTTCCGTAAAAGACCGTTTAGCTTTAGCGATGATTGAAGCGGCTGAAAAGGATGGTTCTTTAAAGCCAGGTGGTACAATTATTGAACCAACTTCAGGTAATACAGGTATTGGTTTAGCAATGATTGCAGCAGCGAAAGGTTATAAGTCAATTTTAGTAATGCCAGAGACAATGTCTTTAGAGCGTCGTAACCTGTTACGTGCATATGGAGCTGATTTAGTATTAACACCTGGTCCGGAAGGAATGAAAGGTGCAATTGCAAAGGCAGAGGAGTTATCAAATTCAGAAGGCTACTTCTTGCCACAACAATTTAAAAACGAAGCGAACGCAGAAATTCACCGTTTAACAACAGGTCCTGAAATTGCAGAAGCATTTGAGCAAGATGGCTTAAAGCTGGATGCCTTTGTCGCTGGTGTAGGTACTGGTGGTACAATTACGGGTGCAGGCGAAGTATTGAAAAATAAATTCCCAGATATCGAAATTATTGCTGTTGAGCCTAAAGATTCACCAGTTCTTTCAGGTGGTAACCCTGGACCACATAAAATTCAAGGTATTGGTGCAGGTTTCGTTCCGGACGTATTAAATACAGAAATATATGATTCTGTATTCCCGGTAGAAAATGAAATTGCATTTGAAAATGCGCGTAAAGTAGCGCGTGAAGAAGGTATTTTAGCGGGTATTTCTTCAGGTGCAGCTATTTATGCAGCTATCGAAACAGCAAAACGTTTAGGTAAAGGCAAAAACGTATTAGCAATCATCCCATCAAATGGTGAGCGCTATTTATCAACACCTTTATATCAATTTGAAGACTAATTAAAACCAACAAGTCATTCTCTAAAGCTATTTTATGGGCTAACACTCGTAAAATAGCTTTTTCTTAGTATACTCTAAGATAAAATTGGATTTTTAGAGTGTTTTCGAGTTTAATTAAGGAAAAGAATAAAGCGGGTGTAAATAGATGCAACAACTAGAATTTCATACATTTCAAATGACTAAAGATGAATTTTTTTATAGTTTCCAAGAGCAGTCAATGGCCGAAAAGCAACGTGTATTTTTAGAAAGTGGACGTGGAGGGCATTATTCAATTGCAGCATGGCATCCAATTGCTATTGCCAAATCTGTAGAACAAGGGCTTGAACTGATTTGGGCAAATGGAAATATTGAGCTGAAGACAGGGGAAGCACTAGCCGAATTAGAACGAGTAATTTCTGAATACAAGCTTGAAGCGAATCCGCAATTGCCAGATTTCCAAGGCGGTGCAATTGGGTTTATTTCCTATGACTACGCTCGTACGATTGAAGTGCTTCCACTTGAGGCAGAAGATGATCTACAAATACCGGACATTTATTTTTATTTATTTGATCATTGGGCTGTACATAACGTAAAAACCAATGAAGTGACACTTATGAAGTTTTCTACATGTGAAATAGATTTACATGCATGGCAGGCAAATTGGCAGGAAAAAGCCGTAGTTGGGTTAGAGAAACGCCATTTCAATCAGGAAACAGCGAAAAACATCCATCAAGATGAAACGGAATTACAAGTATCATTTAAGGGAGCGGCTTTTGAAGCGGCTGTGCGTAAAATTCAACATTATATTGGTCAGGGTGACGTATTCCAAGTGAATTTGTCTGTGCGTCAGGCAAAAAAACTTTCAGCTGAACCGATCACAATGTATGAGGCGGTTCGTTCATTTAACCCATCTCCGTATATGGCGTATATTGAAAGTGAACATTTTACGATTGTAAGTGGTTCGCCTGAATTGCTTGTGAAACGTAAAGGCAATGAATTATCAACAAGACCAATTGCAGGGACGCGGCCGCGCGGAGAATCGAAAGAACAGGATTTGGCGTTGGCTAACGAATTGATTCAACATGAAAAAGAACGCGCCGAACATGTGATGCTTGTCGATTTAGAACGTAATGATCTAGGGCGGGTAAGCAAGTATGGAACGGTGGAAGTTAATGAATTTATGGTGATTGAGCATTACTCCCATGTAATGCATATTGTATCGAATGTACGTGGAGAAATTGCGGAAGGGAAAACGAATGCAGATGTCATTCGTGCAATGTTCCCGGGTGGTACGATAACGGGTGCACCTAAAATTCGAACGATGGAAATTATTGAAGAGCTTGAGCCTGTTCGCCGTGGTCTTTATACAGGGTCAATTGGCTGGATTGGCTATACAGGTGATTTAGAATTAAATATTGTGATTCGTACAGCATATATACAAGATGGAATTGTGTACATACAAGCAGGGGCGGGAATTGTAATCGACTCGATTCCAGAAAACGAATTTATCGAATCGATGAATAAAGCAAAAGCAATGTGGCAAGCAAAGGCAATGGCAGAAGAGGTGAGCAAATGATTTTAATGATTGATAACTATGATTCATTTACGTATAACTTAGTGCAATATTTTGGGGAGTTCGGGCATGAGTTAGTAGTAAAGCGTAATGATGACATAACGATAGAAGACATTGAAGCGCTTCAACCGATGATGCTCGCCATCTCACCAGGGCCATGTACACCAAATGAAGCCGGACAAAGTCTTCATATTATTGAGCATTTTGCTGGAAAGCTTCCGATTTTAGGGGTGTGCTTAGGCCACCAAGCGATTGCACAGGTTTTTGGTGGGGATGTTGTGCGGGCAGAGCGGCTAATGCACGGGAAAACATCTCCTGTACATCATAAAGGCATCGGTCTACATAGAAAAAATGCCAATCCATTTTCTGCGACACGCTATCATTCTTTAATAGTGGAACCGACAACTTTACCGGATTGTTTAGAAGTGACAGCTTGGACAGAAGAAGGCGAAATAATGGGGCTACGTCATAAAACGTATCCAATTGAAGGTGTTCAATATCATCCGGAATCCATTATGACTGAAGATGGTAAACAACTTTTACGCACATTTATCGAAACATATTGTTAAGAGGAGTGGAGATCAATGCTTTGTTGGATGAATGGACAGTATATCGATGAACATGAGTTGAAAATCTCCCCTTTTGATCATGGGTTTTTGTATGGCCTTGGATTTTTCGAGACGTTTCGTACATATGAGGGGAAAGCTGTGTACTTACAAGAACATTTCAATCGCTTAATAGAAGCATTGAAAGAATACCGTATTCATTTTCCATATACTATTCAAGATATAGAGGAAGTAATCGAAAAGCTCAATGCACAGGACGGTAAAGAAGGGTATTTTCGCTTAAACGTATCAGCAGGTGTACATCCAATTGGTCTTGCTCCGTCCGAATATACGGAGCCGACAATCATTCTATTCCGTAAAAAGCTGCCTAAAATGGTGCGCGGGACTGAAAAAGAGGCAGTTTGGGTGAAAACTGCGCGTAATTCTCCTGAACAACAAACACGCTATAAAAGTCATCATTACGGTAATAATGTCCGTGCGCGTCTAGAATTATCTAGTCTAGCCAACCAAGAAGGATTTTTTACCGATAAAAACGGGGTAGTAGCAGAGGGCATTACATCGAATATATTCTGGATTAAAGATGATATACTGTATACGCCTTCCACAAGGTTGGGTATTTTGCCAGGCATTACACGAGCAATTGTTATCCGCCTTGCTAAAGAGCTCGCAATTCCGGTAAGAGAAGGTAGTTTTATGACATGGGAATTAGAGCAGGCGGACGAATGTTTTGTTACGACAGCGGTGCAGGAGCTTGTACCAATTTCACATATTGGAAAGATTCGTTTTGCTGGAAGTGAAGGTAGGCTTTATAAAAAGCTTCATACGGCTTATTTACAAAAAATTGTTATGCACTTAGGAGAAAGTCATGTTAGAAAATTATAAAACACTTACACTAAATGGAATTGAATTGGATTTTAATAAAGAAACATTCGTTATGGGAATTTTAAATGTGACACCAGACTCTTTTTCGGATGGCGGAAAGTTTAATTCGATTGAAAAAGCAGTTGCGCAAGCGAAAAAGATGGTAGCAGATGGTGCGAAAATTATTGATGTTGGTGGAGAATCCACACGTCCCGGCTATACACGAATATCAGATGAAGAGGAAATTGCGCGTGTTGTCCCAGTAATCCAGGCGCTGTTAAAAGAAGTACAAGCAATTATTTCAATTGATACGTATAAATCGAACGTTGCACGTGCCGCAATTGAAGCAGGTGCCCATATTATTAATGATATTTGGGGAGCAAAAGCAGACCCAGAAATGGCCAAAGTGGCGGCAGAGCTAAATGTACCGATTATTTTAATGCATAATAGAGAAAATAATCAGTATAATAACTTTTTCAATGATTATATGGCAGATATGCATGAAAGTATTGAAATTGCCAAAGAAGCCGGTGTTCGCGATGAACATATTTTTCTTGATCCAGGTATAGGGTTTGTGAAAAGCTTAAGTGAAAGTATCGAGACAATGCAGCGTTTAGATGAGCTTGTTGCATTGGGATATCCCGTGTTATTGGCGACTTCTCGAAAGCGTATGATCGGCTCGGTATTGGATTTACCTGTTGACGAACGTGTAGAAGGAACAGCTGCAACTTGTGCATTCGGTGTACAGAAGGGTTGTCATATTATGCGGGTGCATGATGTAAAAGAAGTGGCGCGGACTGTTAAAATGATGGATGCGCTTGTTGGAAAGTTTGAAGTACAAGGTGAATTAGCACCGAGACATTAAGGAGATTGTAATGGATTATATTCATTTAAGAGAGATGCAATTTTTTGGTTATCATGGTGTGTTGCCGGAAGAAAACGTGTTAGGTCAACGCTTTCGTGCGAATGTATCGCTTGCTGTTGATATGAAGCGTGCCGGTAAAACAGATGAGCTTGATGACACTGTAAGCTATGTAGGAGTTTATGATATATGTAAAGAAGTATTGGAAGGCAAGCCGTATAAATTAATTGAGGCGGTTGCGGAAACGATTGCTACTCGCATTTTAACCCAATACGAAGGGCAAATTTTCGGTTGCCGTGTGGAAGTGATTAAGCCTGACCCGCCAATTCCAGGTCATTATAAAGAAGTCGCAGTGGAAATTGTTCGAGGACAATTTATATGACAACAGCCTATTTATCCATTGGAACAAATATCGGGGAACGTGAGCAAAACTTGCAAGACGCAGTAAAGCTGCTCCTTTCACATAAGGAAATAACAGTTACAGCCATTTCTTCAATCTATGAGACAGCAGCGGTCGGATTTACGGAACAGGCAGATTTTTTAAATATTGCGGTCGCCGTTGAAACAAGCCTAAATGCTTTTGAGCTGCTTGCACAATGTCAAAAGATCGAAAATGATTTAGGGCGTGTACGCGAATTCCGGTGGGGTCCCCGCATTATAGATCTCGATATTTTGTTATACAATAACGAAAAATATGAAACAGAAAATTTAGTTGTCCCACACCCTCGCATGTTCGAACGTGCGTTTGTATTAGTGCCTCTTGAAGAGATTATGACGCAAAAATGTGGTATGCTTGTATCTGTGCAAAAAGCACTACTAGCACTCGACATAGAGAAAGAGGGCGTCAAGTTGTGGAAGAAAATCGCTACGGTCGAAGAATTCGTGCCTTTCGAAAGCTAAAACGTATTCAGCAAACCGAATTTGCAAAACAGATTAGTATATCTGTTACGATTTTGGGGCGTATTGAACGAGGCGAAAAAATTCCCTCTGAAGAACAGTTCCAAAAAATTGCGGATGTATTACAAATAGATGTTCAAGAATTAAAAGGTGAGTAACCTAGTGTGGAGGTAACTAAAGGTGTCAAATAATGACCAAAAACCTTTCCAAATTGGTGATATTATAATGGATAACCGTGTCGTACTAGCCCCTATGGCAGGGATTTGTAACTCGGCTTTCCGTTTAACGGTGAAAGAGTTTGGTGCAGGTTTAGTATATGCGGAAATGATTAGTGACAAAGCATTAAATATTCGCAATAAAAAAACGTTGGATATGCTTTATATTGATGAACGTGAAAATCCAATGACCCTACAAATTTTCGGTGGAGACAAAGAAAATTTAGTAGAGGCGGCAAAATTCGTAGATAAAAATACAACAGCGGATATTATCGACATTAATATGGGTTGTCCTGTTAATAAAATTATTAAATGTGAAGCTGGTGCGAAATGGCTTCTAGATCCGAATAAAATTTACGAAATGGTTTCGGCTGTAGTAGATGCAGTTGATAAGCCGGTTTCAGTGAAAATGCGTATTGGTTGGGACGATGAACGTGTATTTGCTGTAGAAAATGCACAAGCAGCAGAACGTGCAGGAGCAGCAGCAATTGCAATGCATGGACGGACTCGTGTTCAAATGTATGAAGGTAAGGCAAACTGGGACGTCTTGGCAGAAGTGAAGAAAAATATTAATATCCCATTCATTGCTAACGGTGACGTGGAAACACCAGCGGATGCAAAACGGATTCTGGAGCATACGAAAGCCGATGCAGTCATGATTGGTCGCGCGGCATTAGGAAATCCATGGATGATGTACCAAACGGTAAAATATTTAGAATCGGGTGAATTAATGCCAGAACCGTCTGTGCGTGAGAAAATGGATGTATGTCTGTTGCACTTTGAACGACTTAAAGCATTAAAAGGTGAAAAAGTTGCTGTTCGTGAAATGCGAAAACATGCTTCTTGGTATTTAAAAGGAATTCGCGGTAACGGAAAAATCCGTAACGCTATTAATTTAGCGGAGACTGAGCAAGAGCTGCGTGCACTTCTGAATAATGTTGTAGAAGAACGTGATGAAGATGAGTTAGTGTTAGCTTAAGTCCGAGATCCGTAATACTATCAATAGGTGAGGCTATGTTAAAAGTGAATGGACTTTTAACATAGCCTTTCTTTTTTATAAGTAAGTACTATGTAATCTGTTCTAGTGTTACTCTTCTCAGGTGACTAGCTTTGGAATGACATTACGGTATCTCTCTATCTAGATACCGCCATTCACTTAACAGAATTATTAAATATTTCTATTTAATTCGAAACAGGTGAATCACAAAACGAAATACTGTACAATAGAAACATTATGGACTATTGTGCCGTTTTGGAGCGCAAAAACATTAAGGAGTGAAATACGTGTCAAATATCGAAGAATTAAACGACCAACTTTTGGTGAGACGCCAGAAGATGACTGATATTCGCGAAAACGGTATGGACCCATTCGGTAGCCGTTTTGAGCGCACACATTTATCAAATGAAGTAGTTGCAGAAAATGACCAATTTGATAAAGAACAATTAGAAGAAAACCCTCGCGAAGTTGTAATCGCAGGACGTATCATGACTAAGCGCGGTAAAGGTAAAGCTGGTTTTGCGCATATCCAAGACTTAGCAGGTCAAATCCAAATTTATGTACGTAAAGATGCTATCGGTGAAGAAGCATATGAATTATTCAATAAAGCAGACCTTGGTGATATTGTAGGGGTAAAAGGAAACGTATTCCGCACACAAGTAGGAGAACTTTCTGTTAAAGCAACGGAATTCACGTTCTTAACAAAAGCATTACGTCCACTACCTGATAAATTCCACGGGTTAACAGATGTAGAACAACGTTACCGTCAACGTTATGTAGACTTAATGACGAATGAAGAGTCAAAGGCCACTTTCATTTTACGTTCTAAAATTATCCGTGCAATCCGTAACTACTTAGATAACAACGGTTATTTAGAAGTAGAAACACCAATGCTACACACAATTGCTGGTGGAGCAGCGGCTCGTCCGTTCATTACACACCACAACGCATTAGATATGGAGCTTTATATGCGTATTGCAATTGAGCTACATTTAAAACGTTTAATTGTTGGTGGTTTGGAAAAAGTATATGAAATCGGTCGTGTATTCCGTAACGAAGGAATTTCAACTCGTCACAACCCAGAATTTACGATGATTGAATTATATGAAGCGTATGCAGATTACAATGATATTATGGACTTAACAGAAAACCTTATCGCACACGTAGCTAAGGAAGTTTTAGGTTCTACGTCTGTACAATACGGCGAAGATACAATCGAGCTAGGTGTTGGCTGGAAACGTGTTCATATGGTAGATGCAGTTAAAGAAGCAACAGGTGTAGACTTCTGGGCTCCGATGACTGTCGAAGAGGCTCGTAAACATGCTGCTGAACACGGTGTAGAAATTAAAGATTCTCACGAAGTAGGGCATATTATTAATGAATTCTTCGAGCAAAAAATCGAAGAAACATTAGTTCAACCGACATTTGTTACAGGTCACCCAGTAGAAATTTCTCCATTAGCGAAGAAAAATCCTGAAGACCCACGCTTTACGGATCGTTTTGAGTTGTTCATCGTTCGTCGTGAACATGCAAATGCCTTCACGGAATTGAACGATCCTATCGATCAACGTGAGCGCTTTGAAGCACAAATGGCAGAAAAAGAAGCGGGTAATGATGAAGCCCACGAAATGGATAATGACTTCATTGAAGCATTAGAATTCGGTATGCCGCCAACTGGTGGTTTAGGTATCGGTATCGATCGTTTAGTTATGTTATTAACAAACTCTCCATCTATCCGTGACGTACTATTATTCCCAACAATGCGCCACACAACGAAATAATCTTTTAAAGAGCCCTGTAATAATTACAGGGCTCTTTACTTCTATATAAGTAGAGAGAGCGTGAAGATTATAAAAGTATGTGGGTGGAAGAGATTAATAAAATAAAAATATGAAATAAATTATAAAAAACTATTGCAATATAATTTACAAGGTGATATATTATTACTTGTCGCTGAAAAGCGTCACACACTTTTAAAATACTTCTTTACTTATCAACTTCAGAGTGATAAAGTATAAAAGTTGCCGATTTGAAAGATTGAATGTCCCTTAAAACTTTTTAAAAAAGTTATTGACATTCGAAAAGAAAGTTGGTAAGATATAAGAGTTGTCATAAAGGACAGCGCGATGAACCTTGAAAACTGAACAAGCAACGTTAATGAAACAAGCTTCTTAAATGAAGCAAACAATAGATTTTAACTT
>NZ_JACSPZ010000012.1 GCF_014836905.1 Solibacillus faecavium | reverse complement strand
AACACGGAAGTTAAGCTCTTTAGCGCCGATGGTAGTTGGGGGCTTCCCCCTGTGAGAGTAGGACGTCGCTTCGCACACGAAAAAAACCACTGAGAAATCAGTGGTTTTTTTATGTCTAATTCCCCCTATTTGAAGATGTTAAAATTCCAAAACCTCCCGTAAATTATTAATGTAAGATTGACTTACTGGTAATTCTGTCCCCTCACTTAGCTGAACAATAAAGTTGGAAGTTAAATCCCGTGAGATTTTCTTTATATAGTAAATATTAATAATACAAGATCGATGAATGCGGATAAAGTTGGACGGCAACCTTGTCTGTAATTCTTTCAAGGTGACAGCCGTTTTGTATTGTTCCCCTTGAGAATAAAACCAAGTTCGTTTTTGAAGGCTTTCAATATGTGAAATTTGATCAATAGGAATAGGCATCCAGTCTTCTACTTGCTTGCCTGTTAAAAATTTGTAAGTATCCGGTTTCTTTATAGTAAAAAGGGGAGGAAGAACAACAATTAAAGCCCCTTGCTCTCCGTTTACAAGGATGGGATAACCGATTGCATAATAAGGTGTCTCAAAAAGTGTACTTTCCATGACTGCATCTGTTTTTTGTCCTGTCTGGAGAACTTGGAAAGCAATACTGTCTTCTGGAACAGCAGAGCCTATCTTTAATGTGAATTGGTGATGGCCAGTACTGAAATAAATATAAGTGTTATTTACTGCTATTGCTATCGATGCATCTGTTGGAATCCAGTCTTCTAAAATAGTTTTGTACTGATTAAAAATATCTTTTTCGACATCAATTTTTTGTAATGACAAGGTAAATCCACTCCTTCTGTATTATTGCCTAAATATGTTTCGTCCTTTAAATAAGACAACTCATCCTTAATTAAACATAATTTGTCAGAAAATAATGAAAAGTAAATCGTTCTGTTATACATTATATTACAGCAAGATGTTCTGTTATGGAACAGGGGATAGCAAATTTTCCTAACAGAATTTTCATACACAATGGGGAAGGTGGAAATTTATCATGTCAACACGTCAAGAAAGAATTGAAGCTTTACAAAAAGAATGGGCAGAAAATAAACGCTGGGAGGGAATTGAGCGTGGCTATACAGCTGAAGAGGTTGTAAAGTTACAAGGTTCATTCATCCAAGAGCAAACATTAGCAAAGCGTGGAGCTGCTCGTTTATGGAATTCATTACATGAAGAGCCGTTTATCAATGCTTTAGGTGCTTTAACGGGGAATCAGGCAGTACAGCAAGTAAAGGCAGGTTTAAAAGCAATCTACTTATCGGGGTGGCAAGTAGCGGCTGATGCGAACCTTTCTGGACAAATGTATCCGGACCAATCTTTATATCCAGCAAACTCTGTACCAGCAGTAGTAAAGCGCATTAATCAAGCTTTACAACGTGCTGATCAAATTGATCATGCTGAAGGTCGCGATGATGGCTTCGACTGGTTTGCACCAATTGTGGCTGATGCTGAAGCAGGCTTTGGTGGTCCATTAAACGTATTTGAGTTAGTTAAAGGGATGATTGAAGCTGGTGCAGCTGGTGTCCATTTAGAAGACCAATTAGCTTCTGAGAAAAAGTGTGGTCACTTAGGTGGTAAAGTATTATTACCTACTCAAAACGCAGTACGCAACTTAATTGCTGCACGTCTTGCTGCGGATGTTGCGGGTGTTGATACAATCTTAATCGCTCGTACTGATGCTGACGCTGCTGACATGGTAACGTCTGATATTGACCCACGCGATGCAGAATTCTTAACAGGTGAACGTACTCCAGAAGGATTCTACCGTACAAAACCAGGTATTAAGCAAGCAATTGCTCGTGGTTTAGCTTATGCACCATATGCAGACTTAATTTGGTGTGAGACATCTCACCCATCTTTAGAAGAAGCTCGTGAGTTTGCTGCTGCAATTCACGCTGAATTCCCAGGGAAAATGTTAGCGTACAACTGCTCGCCATCATTCAACTGGAAAGCTAAATTATCAGATGAGGAAATTGCAGAGTACCAACGTGAATTAGGGAAGCTTGGCTACAAGTTCCAATTCATCACACTTGCAGGTTTCCACAGCTTAAACTTTGGTATGTTCGAGCTTGCGCATGACTACAAAGACAATGGAATGGCTGCTTACTCTAAGCTACAACAAGCTGAGTTTGCTGCAGAGTCTAAAGGTTATACTGCAACTCGTCACCAACGTGAAGTAGGTACTGGTTACTTTGATGAAGTATCACAAACAATTTCAGGCGGTACATCATCGACAACTGCTATGTCTGGTTCTACTGAGACTGAGCAATTTGCTTAATAAGGTATAGACTTTTTAAAAGGGTAGGATTATGAAAATAATTCATAAACGGGGAACTGCTCTATAAATAATAATTTATCTCTTTTTACCCGCTCTTCCTATTCAAAGTGTTATCGGGGATATAGCACTTAGTAGATAACCGCTATGCAAAAGGGCGATTTCGAAAGCAATACGAAGGTTGGGGAAAAGAGATAGGATTTTGGATTTTGAACTTGAACATTTTAACTACGATACAATCTAAATCGAATTGGACCGCGGTTTAGAATGGGATTGCCTCCCATAAATAGAAGCAAACTTAGGGGTTTTGTATAAATGGAAATATGTCTTTCTAGCTTGGATGGGGCTGGAAAGGCATTTTCCATTTTAGTAGATAGGCGTTTATTTGAGGAGCTTTTAATTACTAACTAATAGGGGAGCCGTTTATATGAAAAATAAAGAACTATTACTTGTACCTGGACCAACACCTGTAATGGATGAAATTTATGATGCGTTGGCAAGTGAAACGAGAGGACATACAGATCCTCGTTTTGTGGAAATATTTAAAAATGCAATTACGAATACGAAAAAGCTTTTTAATACTGATGGAGAGGTGTATGTAGTAGCGGGCTCTGGTACATTGGCAATGGAAATGGCTATTGTAAACACTGTTGCTAAAGGTGAACGTCTTTTAGTCATTAGCCATGGCTATTTTGGTGATCGTTTTACACCACTGGCAAAGGCATTTGGTATTGAAGTCGACGTGCTACAGTCTACGTGGGGGGAACGTGTGGATGCGCAACTTGTTGAAGAAGCGGTAAAAGCAAAGTCATATAAGGCAGTCACGATTACACATGCAGATACATCAACAGGTGTTGCTTCCGATTTAGATACGCTTATTCCAATTATTAAAGCATCGGGTGCGCTTGTAATTGTGGATGGTGTCGTAGCGACGGCAGCGCTTCAAGAGGATATGGGCAAATCGTATGGGGAGGAAGATTATAAGATTGATATCGTCTTAACAGGGTCACAAAAAGCGATTGGTATTCCACCAGGTCTTGCAATCGTTGCCTTTAGTCAACAGGCTTTGGCCGCCCGTGAACAAATTGGGACAGTTCCTGCGTATTATGCGGATATACATAACTGGCGCAATATTATGGAAAACCCAGCGATGTATTTTGCGACACCACCAGTAAATTTAATTTATGCATATGATGTTGCATTGAAAATTGTATTGGAGGAAGGCATGGAAAAGCGCGAAGCTCGACATATTGCCTATGGAAAAGCGGTGCGTACAGCGTTACGTTCATATGGCATGACACCACTTGCAGAGGAAGAAGTAGCGGCACCGACATTAAGCTGCATTTTATATCCTGAAGGGGTGGATGACGGGAAGTTTCGTGCAAGCCTTGCAAGTCGAGGCGTTATTGTAGCAGGCTCGTTAGCTCATTTGGCTGGAAAAGCATTCCGTATGGGACATATGGGTAATGCGACTTCCGAGATGCTACAGCAGGCCATTATTGCGATCGGTGAAGCATTGCAAGAACAGAATATAGAAGTAAATATCGAAGAAGCGAAAAAGGTGTTCTCACAGCAAATTGAACAGACAACAGTAAAAAGTTAAGTTTATAGAAGATAGAAGGGTGCTAAAAAGTAATTTTAGCACCCTTTTTATGATGAAGTCAGAATGATGGCTCACTCATACTTTGTTCCATCGACTGTTTTAACCAGCGTGTTGCTTCTGTATAGTCTTGTGTTACGCCAAGTCCTTTTTTATAGAGCATTCCAAGTTGGAACTGGGCTTTAGTATGTCCTTGCAAAGCGGCGAGGCGATAACATTTAGCGGCTTCTTGATAATCTCTCGTTATTCCTTCGCCATTTGCATACATTTGGCCCAATTGAAATTGTGCTTTTGGATACCCCTTTTGTGCGGCTTGTTGAATCCATTTAAATGCCTCGGTGTAATCCTGCTTTGTCCCAAGTCCTTTATCAAACAGATTGCCGAGCTGATATTGTGCATGGAGATGTCCTTGTTCTGCTGCGGAGCGGTAACAGCGGCGGGCTTCATCATAATTGACAGAAGTACCGAGTCCTTTTTCGTAAAGTAATCCAAGCTGGTATTCAGCTTCCGCCTCATTTTTGCTAACAGCTGCGTAAAACCATTTAAGTGCCTCTTGATAATACGGTAAATGGTGTTCATCACCAAGGTAAAAAAGCCCAAGCTGAAGCTGTGCTTTTGCATGGTTCTGAATAGCTGCGCGTTTCAACCATTTTACCGCTGTTTCTGTAGCACCGGTTTCTAAATAAAGCATACCTAAATCATAGTTTGCACTAATATGTTCGCTTGAGGCAGCTTTTAGTAACCATTCTAAGGCATTTATTTGGGCAAGCGTTGTATTTTGTTGCTTATAAATAAGACCGAGAGTATATTGGGCATTTGTATGGCCGTTATTTGCCGCGAGTGTCAGCCATTTAATCGCCTCTTCCTCACTTTGACCGATGCCTTGACCTGATTTATAAAGTAATGCGAGTTGGAATTGAGCATTCGTATGATTTTGAATAGCGGCTGATAAATACCAGCAAGCTGCATCGTTATAGGAAATTTTGACACCATCGCCTTTTGTATATAAATAGCCTAGGTTATATTGCGCACTAGCATCTCCTATTTTGGCTGCCTGTAAAAAGAGGTCTGCAGCCTTTTCGTAGTTTTGTTCTACGCCCTGTCCCTTATGATATAAGAAACCTAGATTATTCATGGCGCTTGTGTTTCCTTGCTGGACCGCTTTTTTATACCATTGTGCAGCTGTTTCATAATTTTGCAAAACACCAGTCCCCTGATTATATAGCGAACCGAGATTATACTGGGCATCTGCATTTCCTGCGTTTGCAGCTAGTTCATATAATTCGGCTGCCTTTTTTTCATCCTGTTCAACACCTTGCCCGAGCTGATACAAGATGCCAAGTGCATACAGTGCGTTACTATCCCTCTTTTCAGCAGCTAAAGAGTACCATTTTGCCGCATCTTTTAAATTGCGAGGGACACCTTTGCCATGATTGTATAAAACGCCGAGATTGTATTGTGCAATGGTATTGCCTTTTTCTGCAGCAATTAAAAACCATTTAGCGGCCGCTTCATAATCATAGGCCGGCAAATCTAACTTCCCGAAAGAAGAGGGAGTGAGGCTTTCGATTTCAAATGGTAGTGATAACTTTTCTTCTGTTACCAACTGTTTTGTGTACCAGCTGGTTAAATCCATTAAATAATCCAGCACGATTTTTGCAGCCTTCGTATCAATTAAATCATTTGACTGGGCTTCGGTCATTTTCAGAATTAAATTCATGAGCAAATACATGCGGCGGGGTTTTATTTTTTCGATAAAGTGTTTATTGTTCAGGAGGGTACGTAATTCACTTTCTGTTCCGTCCTTCTGCATCTCCTTTGCATATAAATCCCGTACGATCATGCGGAGCGTAATATTAGATTTCTTTAAAGAGAGCATAGGGTTGGAAATGGTGTAACGGGCAGAACCCTGCAGTGCTTCTGCTAAAGGGCGATGTGTTTCCGGAATTGAATTAATAACTTTTGTAAGTAAGTCACGATTTACCATAAATATTCACTCCCTTCAATAACACTAAGTAATCTTTTTATCGGAGAGGAAGATTAAAAATGAATAGGGAGCATTTATAACACCAATAATATAGAAAATATTGTATGATAATTGGAAAACAACTGGATGGGTGGTAGGGACAGTATGAAACGGATTATAGATAAATCGCAAAAAAGGGAAAAAGCAGATTTCATTATTCAACATGCACAAATAGCAGATGTATTTAATCTTCGCTGGCGACAGGGGGACGTCGTAGTAGCTGACGGGAAAATCATTGCTATCTCCGAACCAGGTGAATTTGAAGCGGATGAAATTATTGATGCAAGTGGAAAGTATATTGTGCCGGGTTTTATTGATGCCCATATACATATCGAGTCTTCCATGCTGGCACCGAAGCAATTCAACCGGATTATCCTTCCTCATGGTGTGACGGCTGTCGTAACAGATCCGCACGAAATTGCCAATGTTGCTGGAAAAGCTGGCCTGGAGTTTATGTTGCGGGAAATAGAAGATGTTGAAATGGATATTTATTATATGCTGCCATCCAGCGTGCCGGGGACATCCTTTGAAAATGCAGGGGCTGTATTAACAGCAAAAGATTTAGCGGAGTTTGTTCATCATGAGAGTGTGTTAGGGCTGGCAGAAGTAATGGACTTTCCTGCTGTCTTAAACGGTGAGGAAGGGATGCTTTCAAAGCTTAAGCTTGCACAAGATGCTGGGATGATTATAGATGGGCATGGTGCAGGTTTAACTAGTGCGCAAATTCGTGGGTACCGTGCTGCAGGGATTGCTACTGATCATGAATGTGTAACAGCAGAAGAGGCGCTAGATCGTGTGGAACAAGGGATGTATGTGTTGATTCGCGAAGGTTCTGCTGCTAAAAATTTAAAAGCGATATTACCTGCTGTGACAGTTGCTAATGCGCGGCGATTTGCATTTTGCACCGATGATAAACATTTGGATGAGCTTATAGAACAAGGGAGCATAAACTATGCTGTTGCTCTTGCCATTGAACAAGGTATGGATCCATTACTCGCAATTCAGCTGGCATCATTAAATGCTGCCGAATGTTACCACTTAAATAATAAAGGGGCAGTCGCTACAGGATTTGACGCAGACTTTTTATTAGTAGATAACCTACAGACGATGAAAGCTTTAGCTGTATGGAAGGGCGGCAAAAAGGTTGCTGAACATGGCAAAATGATTACTGCGGCTCCGGAAAAATCTATTATTGAAACGTCTATTTTACATTCGATGCATTTACCAAAGCTATTAAAAGAGGATTTACGCTTGCCGTTTAAAGGAAATAGAGCAAATGTAATGCAAATCGTTCCTAATCAATTAATTACGAAGCGGATTGAAGCAAATGTTGATGTAGTGAATGGGGAATTTATTCCTTCTGTTAAAAAGGATTTGCTGAAGCTTGCGGTTGTGGAGCGCCACCATCATTTAGGAACAAAGGCAGTGGCCATTGTACAAGGGATCGGCATACAAAGCGGGGCGGTAGCAACAACGATTGCCCACGATTCCCATAATGCAATTGTCGTTGGAACAAATGATGATGATATGCTCGTAGCACTCAATGCACTTCAGGAAATGCAAGGTGGACTGGTCATAGTAAATGAAGGAGAGATCATTGCTTCGTTGATTTTACCTATCGGAGGGCTTATGACGGATTGTTCAGCAGAAGAAGCGAAATTGGAACTTCAAAAATTACATGAAGCACTTCATATTATTCATCCTACACTTAATTATCATTTGTTTTTAACATTGTCCTTTTTAGCTTTGCCGGTCATTCCGGATATTAAGCTAACTGATACGGGCTTATTCGATGTGAAAGCGTTTAAGCATATTCCGGTAGAAATAACTGACGGTGGGGAATCTCATTGAATTTTCCAGCATTAACCGATAGAATTTAGGGAATATCTCTATTTCTAAGGAGCATGCAAAATGGATCGAGTCATAGTTGTTATACCAGCATTGAACCCGTTACCCGCAGTTGTAGACTTTGTTCGGAAATTACAGGCACTGCCACTTGCAGGCATTATTGTTATCAATGATGGCAGTGATAAAAGATATAACAGTACATTTGAGCAATTAAAGCAGGAAAACTGCATTGTTTTAACGCATGAAAAGAATTTAGGAAAAGGTCGTTCGCTGAAAACGGGGATGGAATACATATTAAAATCTGCAGAACGGCCAAAAGGTATTATTACAGTAGGTGCACATGGTCAGCATTCTGTATTGGATGTAGAGCAAGTGCTTTCAAGTACAAAGATTTTCTCGGATGGGATTATACTAGGTGTTCGCGATTTTAAAGCTTCAGACTATCCTTTTTTAAGTAAACTTCAAAACCGTGCGAATTCGATATTGTTTGAGCTATTTATACATAAACGTCTACTCGACATTCAGACTGGTTTACGTTTTATTCCGAGGGAGCATTTATCTTGGCTGTCAAAAGTAAAAGGGGAGTCCTTTAACTATGACACGAATATGCTCATTGAAGCGATTAAACGAAATGTCCCTTTATATGAAGTACCTATCGGTTATGCCAAACTCCGGAAAAACTCGATAACTTATTATGACGAAGTATTGGATCCGACGAAAATTTTCCAGCAACTTTGGTTAAACTTTCTTCGTAAAGGCAAAATGCCAAAAGAATTATCTTCAAAGCGGAAACGTAAATGATTACAAACAGCAAAATTAAGGGAATATATAGGGAGAATGGAGGAGAGAAATAATGGCTGAACAATTTAATTTTGATAAAATGATCGATGGTCAGGAAGAACACTATTCAGAAAATAAATTCCTCAATAAATTTAAAAAATTCGGTGGCGGTTTAGGCTATAAAGCAATGCATGCAGCAGCTACACTTTTTGTGGCATTACGTAGCCCGGATATGTCGAAAGCGAATAAACTGATTGTTCTGGGGGCGCTCGGTTATTTCATTTTTCCGATTGATTTAATTGTCGACTTTTTACCGCTAGTTGGTTTGACGGATGATGCGTTTATTATTTTAACTGCGCTTGGAAAAGTGTATCTATCTATTACTGATGAAATGAAGTTGGAAGCGAAGCAAATGATTGATTCGAAATTTGAGGCGCAGTAAGTAAAAAGAGGTCAAGGCGATTTTCATCGTACTTGACCTCTTTGTTTTTAGTTGATATAGAGGGTCCCGTTAATTTCCCGTAAGCCTCGATTGAAAATAGATTCTATTGGTTTTTCTTCACATAGTTTTACAGTTAGATTTGGATGCGTTTGTTCAAGTTGTGTGATGACTCCATTCATTATGCTCGGATTGTTTTTCAATACACCGCCATTTAAGAACAGTGTATGCACTTCATTTGCATAGCCGGCATTTTTTAACGTTGTTGCTGCTAGTAATACAAGTTCGTCCACCGCTTTAAGCATAATTTTATGGGCAACTGCATCGTCCATGTCCACCGCCTGCTGTAAATAGGAACCTAAGCTTGCTAACCGTGCATTCGTATAATCCGGGGAATAGATTAAGTTAAACAGTTCATCCGTACTGTTTACGTGATGGCCTTTTAAAACAAGCTCTGTTAATGCAGTCGGCTTATTGCGACCGTCTGCAGCGCGGAAAATGGCCTTGGCGATATGCTTACCTATCCAGTAGCCACTACCTTCATCCCCAACGCGATGACCCCAACCTCCTGCACGGATAATTCTGTTATTCATATAGCTATAGCATATGGCTCCAGTCCCTGAAATGAGTAAACTCACATCATGATGACCTAATCCTTTTAATGTCGCTTCCACATCATTTTCAATAATAACGTGACCAAAAGTGAATGGACAGCGTGCGATACTTTCTTCAATAATTTCTTCGATAATTTTTTTATCTTGATCCGTATCAACCCCAGAAATGGCAAATACCGCCACATCGATAAATAGACTCGGTAAATGGGCTGCTGCACTTCTTAGTAATCCTGTATATACATGTTGTACATGTTCAATTCCTGCCGCTTGATAATTCGAGCTAGTAGAGGTTGCGGAAAATAACTCGCGTCCCTCTGACGAACGAATTGTCATAACCGTTTTTGTTGCGCCACCGTCAACAGCTAAAATAAATTGTTCATTCATTAGTCGTCCACCCCTTTAAAAATTTATCTAATTGCTCTTCTGCCTGTAAAATTGATTCTGTTTTTTCCCGTAGCCAGTTTTCAAGCGGTACAGAGTCATCCTGCGCCTGTACAAGTGACTTTCTCATCGTCACAGGGGCAGGACCCCCTTTCAAAGTGCGGATATTGACGAAGTATTCAGGTTGAATGGCTTGATAAAAGGCAATTTCATTTATTTGGAGAGGCTTCCCTGTAATTTCAAGGCATTTCTCATTTGCTAAGTCCCACGTTAGGCTTGCAAGCGATTCTTCATTATTTGCTATAAGCTCTCGCACACAAAGACTTACAATTTTATGGGATTGGCGGAATGAAATATTTTCTGAACGAACAAGAGAATCCGCAAGCTCTGTTACGTTGGCAAAACTGTTTTGCGCACGCTTTAGCAGATTTTCTTTGTTTACATCCATTGTCACAATCAAGCTTCCAAACAACTTATAAATTCCGACTAAACGGTCAATTGCCCGCCATAAATAGGGCTGCATATCATCCTCTGTATCAACGATGTCTCCAAAGGGTGTATTATGAACCATTTGTAAAACCGTACTTGCATCCCCTACAACAGAAGATAGTAGGGAACGTGTATGCTCAATAGAAACAGGATTTCGCTTTTGAGGCATTATTGAACTGATCTGTACATATGGGCTCGCAAGCTTAAAAGCATTAAACTCCTGTGTTGCCCACAATAAAAAGTCTTGTGATGTACGCCCTAAGTTTAAAGCGGCAAGTTGTACAGTGCTGGCTGCTTCGGCAATATAGTCAGCGCCAGCAACGGCATCCCATGCATTTTCAATTAAATCATCGAAGGCAAGAAGCTCCTGCACCCGTTCGCGGCTAATAGGGAAGCCCGTTGTTGTTAAAGCGGCAGCGCCCATGCTACTGCGGTTAATGTTCTCGTAGGCAGCCTGCATCCGTTTATAGTCACGAGTCAATTGGTCAATAACCGCTTTTAAATAGTGGGCAAACGTTGTCGGCTGTGCTTGCTGGGTATGTGTATAGCCAATCATGATCGTTTCGACATGTTCCTCGGCAAACAGAATTAAAGAATGGCGTAAATTTATAAGCTCCTGCATAAGGGTCAGCATCTTTTTGCGTAATGTCATGCGATAAATAGCAATTCCCATATCGTTTCGACTGCGGCCAATATGTAAATTTCCTGAAATATCGCCACCGAGTTCAATTAATTTATTTTCAATACGGAAAAATAAATCTTCAAACTGTGGATTATAATCGCGTGTTTTATAATATTCCAGGTCCAATTTCTGTATGGCTTGCCCAATTCGACGTGCTTCATCTGTGGTTACTAGCTCCTGCTCCTCTAACATTTTCAAGTGTGCAATATGAATTTGAAGCATTGCATCTAAAAAGTGCTTACGTGCTTCGTCATACGCAGGCTGTAGAACCATTTGACGATAACTGTTGGAAGGAAATAAAATACCTTCTTTCTCGTTTACTTGATCGCGGAAATTTTGAAAAAACATGATGAATGGGCCTCCAATCAAATGATAGAAACTACTAGGTAATACTTTCATTCTACAATTGTTGGAAAATTTAATCAATTATAATAATTAATGAGAATAAGTATTCTGGCCTATAATTCAAATAGAATTACTACTTCATTAAATATGGTTAAATTTTCTAATAATTATTTAAAATCTTCTAATATATGCATAAAAGTTCTAATAAAGACCTGATTTTCTAAAATCTATTTCAGTTGTTCAAATAAGTGATGGAAAATTTCTATAAAAGGGTACAGATGTTCTAATATCACCGAAGAAGTTTCTAATATCTACAACATTTGTTCAAATAAAATTAAAGCTCTGCAACTAAAAAAGCTGCTGCCTGTAAAAATACAGACAACAGCTCTTTTAAATGGAGTTCGTTTCATTGTTCTTCTTTTCTATTGCACGCATTTTCTTTGCAGTAAAATAGGAAGGCAATACCATGCCGAATAAAACGAGAATAATTCCGCCAACTTGAATCATCGTTAGGCTTTCATTTAATACAAGGACGGATACGATAATGGCTACCGGCAGTTCCATCGCACTTAAAATTGAAACGAGTGCTCCGCCAACTTTAGGTGCAGCAATCGAGAATAATAAAATAGGTAAAATAATACCGAATAAACCAAGTGCCATCCCAAACTTCCATAGTCCGGTACCTAATTGCCCGTTCCAGATAATTTCAGGTGTTAAAAAGATTGAAATAACAAGGAGCGCAATAACGGATAAAATAAATGTTCTACCAACCATTGTCACACCCTCAACTTTACGGGCATTAATCTGTAGAAAGGCGGCAAAAGTAAAAGCAGCTGCTAAGCCTAGTGCCCATCCTTGCCAAGCAATTTGGGACAAATCTACATCGATAATACCAGCGGCTAAAATCGTTCCCGCAAGTAAGAAGGCTAAAGAGAATAGCTCAATACGGCTCGGTAATCGTCTACTTACGAAGCAATTCATAAAGAGTCCAATCCAAGTAAATTGGAAAAGCATGACGACCGCTAGTGAGGCCGGTAAATAATTTAGCGATTGACCGTAGACAATTCCTGTAAGGGCAGTAAATATACCGGCAAAGATAAGGGTCACTGCACCGGACTTTGTAATGTTCGGTAATGTTCGCTGTGTTAAAATAAATAATAAAAGGGCCATTAAAAAGCCGAAAAAATATTGGCTAGTGACAGCTTCTGCTGTTGTATAGCCATGCTGCATGGCAACTTTTACTATAGTAGATAGTACGCCATAACTGCTTGCCGCAATAACAACAAGCAGTGAGTAAATCCAATTTTGTTTCATTGTGTTTCTTCCTATTCTATAGCGATTTCACCATATGATGAAATGGTTCGTTAATAATTGTCCAGCTTTCGGTTGTAGAGTAGCCCATCCGTTCATATAAGCGTCTAGCATCAATCTTCTCCAATTCCACATTTAAAGAAATTTTGCTGTAGCCTAATTGCTTACCCTTTTGTTCAGCAAACTGCAAAAGGCGCGTTCCAATACCAAGACCGCGTGCATCTTTAGAAACACAAATTGTATCAATATAATATTCATCCATATGAGCCTCAACATCTAACGTAATATGGATGCCTTTTTCAGCTAGCTGTGCTTCCAGTTGACTATCCAGCTTTTTCCCAAGATGTCCGTCATATAACACGACAATCCCCAATATTTCGTCATTTCTCTCAGCTACGTATGTATTTAAATAGCTATGTCGATTCGTTGTTTCTGTAACTAACTGTTCTAAAGATGCTAATATTTTTTGAGGGACGTCTTGTCCAGTCAAATTATTTGCAATGTCGCCAATAGCGTCATAAATTAAAGGGGCAATAGCAGCGGCATCTTTTATTTCCGCATTTCGAATAATAATCGTCATCAAAATCCTCTCCTTACCGAAACACAGTATAACAGAAATAAATATAGTAAGCGAAAAAACGATTAGTGTCAGAATAGTATAAAGTTTTATAAATCGTTCTTTTCTATGGTAAATTAGTAAGAACATAAAACGTCGGAGGTTAGACAATTAATGAGTCAATTAGACAAAGAATTCATCTTAGTTTATGGAGATGCATTCGTTGATTATATTGCAAATGACAAAACGAATACGTCATTCACGAAGTTTTTGGGTGGCGCAACAATCAATGTAGCCGCGGGAATTAGTCGAATTGGTGCTCCGTCAGCCCTTATTACCATTACAGGGGATGACGAAACATCGGAATTTTGTCGCCAGGAGATCTCAAAAGAAGGCGTCAATTTAGATTTTGCAGTATTTGATGCGAAAAAGCGTGTAAGTGGAGTATACGTGCATTTAACAGAAAACTGTGAGCGAGTATTTAAAGATTATGTCGATGAGACGCCGAATTTACAAGTAACACCTGAGCAATTGAATGAGGAAGCTTTCAAGCGTGCTTCTATTTTAAATGTATGTTCAGGAACAATGTTTGAAGAAACAGCTTTAAAAACGACACGTGCTGCTGTAGAAATGGCTAAGGATAAAGGAGCGATTATCGCCATCGATGCGAATATTCGTCCATTACGTTGGGAATCCGAAGAAATTTGCCGCGAAACGGTTGCATCATTTTTTGAAGATGCCGACATTTTAAAGCTAACAGATGAAGAGTTGTTTTTCTTAACAGAAACAACAACAATTGAAGAAGGCTTACAAAAGCTGGACGAGCTATTAGTACCGATTGTTTTAATTACAGTAGGGGCTGACGGTGCATATGCTGTACTCAATGGTGAAGTTACACATGTTCCTGTTGACCGGGTTGTTCCAGTAGACACAACAGGTGCTGGAGATGCGTTTATGGCAGGCGTTCTGCGCTATGTTCATTTCAATGGACTGCCAACAGTGAAAGAGGATTTAGTAGACTGTGTGGCATTTGGTAATAAGCTAGGCGCAATGGCTGCAACAAAAGCGGGTGCATTAACTGCACTGCCAAACTATGAAGATATAAAACATTTAATTAAATAGTAGAAAATATGCAGGGTGTCTAGCTATTGGACAGCCTGTTTTTTTGTTATGAAGAAACCATTAGTTGACAAAATCATTAAATTGAAACAATTAGTCGCTATAAAAACATATCATTTCTTCTTATAATTAGGTTAAGAGGTGAAGGGATGGATAACTTTCAATTTGCGACCATTTTTATGAATAATCGAAAAAAATTAAATGTAACACAAGAGGATATTGCTCGTTTTATGGGGGTTTCCAGAGCAGCTGTGTCGAAATGGGAAAAAGGGCAAAGTTATCCCGACATATCAATATTGCCAAAGCTTGCAACATATTTTAACGTATCGATTGATGAATTGTTAGGGTATAAACCACAGTTGACGAATGAGCGGATTATGAATATGTATGAGGAGTTGGCAAGACGCTTTTCGAAAGAGCCATTTGAAGAGGTAGATAGGACTATCGAGTTACTGATTGAGGAATACTATTCCTGCTTTCCTTTTTTGCTGAAGATGGCGCAACTTTATGTGAATTATTTCAACAAGGCCGATGACAAAGAGCAGGTAACTAAAAAAATCCAAGGACTTTGCATCCGTGTAAAGGAGTTTAGTGGAGATTATAAACTGACAAATGAAGCAAATTTACTGGAGGCCCTTACGTATATTTTAAAAGGGGAGCCCCAACAAGTACTTGAGCTTTTAGGAGAAGATGCAATTATTCAGCTAGGGAATGAACAGTTAATCGCAACAGCCCAAATGATGCTCGGCAACACGGAGAAGGCGAAGGAAATTTTCCAGGTCAATATGTACCAGCAATTGTTATGTGTCATTTCAAATGCGAGTGAAGCATTAATGTTAGAAGCAGACAATGAGGCATATTTTGAACAATCCGTTCGCCGTATCGAAACAATGATCGAAACCTTTAATATTGGAAAATTAAATGCTCATACAGCACTCCTATTTTATATACGTGCTTCAAGCGGATATGCAGCACAAAATAATATAGAGCAGGCCCTTCGTTGTGTTGAGTGCTATGTGAAAATTTGTATGAAAATTAATTTCCCTCTTCAGCTTGTAGGCGATGATTATTTTTATTTACTGGACGGGTGGATTGCAAGGGAAGTAATGCTTAGTTCGCAAGCCCCCCGTGATGAGGAAACAATAAGACGGTCAATAATAGATGGTATCACCAATAATCCGATGTTAGCGAATGTCCAGCAAGATGTACGTTATAAAAATTTAATCGTTAATTTGAAGCATCATTTAAAATTAGAGGAGGAATTGTAAGATGGAAGCTTTATCAAATATTCCTTGGGGATTGATTGCCCCGCTATTAGTATTGCAGTTTGTGTTGGCGGCAGTAGCGATTGTTGATATTATTCGTATTCATGAAACCCGCGGACCAAAATGGTTTTGGATTGTCGTGTCACTATTTGTTAATACGCTTGGGCCAATTGCGTATTTTCTTTTTGGACGTAAAAACCAATGATATGTATTGAAGTGGAAGGCTTAACAAAGCAGTTTGGCCCCAAAAAAGTAGTAGATGGCCTATCGTTTTCATTACCAATGCATACGTCTACAGCACTAATTGGTCCAAATGGTGCTGGGAAGACAACTGCGCTTTCGATGCTAGCCCATTTAATGGAGCCGACAAGTGGAAAAATTATTATGCCTAATATAAAAGATATGCGTAGTGCAATCGGCTTTTTGCCGCAATATCCACAATTCTACTCGTGGCTGACTGCGCTGGAGTATATGGAAATGGTGGCGAGTTTAAGTAATCTTGATAAACGTACTTTAAAAAGTGAGTGCAAAAAGATGCTTTCGTTTGTTGGGTTAGAGGGCGCCATGAATAAGAAAACCGTCACTTTTTCAGGTGGAATGAAGCAACGGTTGGGTATTGCACAGGCACTCGTTCATAAGCCAAAACTTTTATTATTGGATGAACCGGTATCCGCACTGGATCCTGTAGGGCGTCGTGAAGTAATGAATTTGCTTAAGGAAGTGCAGGAGCAAACGACGATATTGTATTCGACACATATTTTAAATGATGCAGAGGAAATGACGGATCAACTATTGTTTTTACGTGACGGACAATTAGTAGAGCAAGGCTCATTGCAGCGAGTAAAGGAAAAATTTCAGGAGCCACGCTATAAAATTACGTTTTCTCATGAGAACGAAGCACAGCAGTTTACGGAACAAACGGCATTTCAAACTCAAAGGGCGAGAAATATTGTCTATGTTGAGATTTTGGAAGATCGTCCGACTATGCAGCAGCTTTTATACCAGCTTGCTGTTTCACCGTGTGAAGTATTGAAGGTGGAAAGAGAGACAGCAAGCTTGGAAGAAATCTTTATGAAGGTGGCTGGCGAGAATGCAACAATTTAAAGCACTTTTTTTAAAGGAATGGCGTGAAAGTGTACGGAGCTTTAAACTACTATGGATACCGCTCGTATTTATACTGCTTGGAATTAGTGACCCAATAATGAATTACTTTATGGAGGATATTTTAAAAGCTGTCGGCAATATGCCGGAAGGGTTTATGTTGACGATGCCTGAATTACAGCCAGCCGACCTTTTAATGGCTTCGACGGGTCAGTTTCAGTCGATTGGTTTACTCGTCTTAATAGCAGCTTATATTGGTATATTCAGCCGGGAACGCCAAAATGGAACGGCAACGCTCATCTATGTACGACCTGTTTCTTTTACGGCAATGTATATGAGTAAATGGATGGTAGCAAGCATCATCGCTATGATTAGTGCGATTGCCGGCTATGCGGGGAGTATGTATTATACTGCATTGTTGTATGGGACTGTAGAATGGATGAAGTTTTTTGCGATGTTGGGGACGTATTGTTTATGGTTACTATTTGTCATGGCTGTAACCGTTGCAATGAGTGCGGCATTCAACACATCGATTGCAGCAGCCGTTACGATTGTAATTATATCGTTAGGTTTGTTTATCGATTCACTTTTTGGGGCTTTTTGGAGTTTAACACCATGGAAGCTTGCGAATTATGGAATAGCGCTTCTAACAGATAGTGTACTTTTGAAAACTTATTGGCTTACAGTACTTATGGTTGTGGGTCTGACGATTTTGTCCAGTATTCTTGGTATAGTCATGAGCCGAAAAAATATGGGCCAACTAAAGATCTAATTATTCAGTAGAGACCGACGTTTTAAATCGGTCTCTCTTTTTTAATTAAGGGAAATTTTATGAGGAAGGCGGACTGGCATTTTTGACGCTAATATAAAGTGAGCCGTTTTCTAAAACTTGAACATAATAAAGGTCTTCAACGGAATGATAGTTTTTCTTGGATAGTTTTTTAAGCAGCCATTCTTCTGTTAATTGGAGGTCATTTAAATTTTTTGTAATAATTTTCCCGTCTGATACGACCTCGGTTGGTAAATACTGTGGTGCAGGAGCTGAAACATTCACATCCTGTTTTGAAGCAGTGCGGGCAAGTGGTTTTTTCAGCACACTTAATTCACCATTTGTTTCGAAGACAGCAAACTGCACCTCATCAAACCCGAAAATACTTTGCTCTCTTAGTAACATGGCAAGTTCATCCGTATGAAGCCTTGCCTTTTTGAGATTATCGTTCAGAATAACACCGTTTTGAATGACGATTGTCGGCTTATCATCAAATAAGACACGGGCTTTTTTCGACTTAAGTGTAATAAAGCTGACTAAAAGAGTAAGCAGGGCCCACCATATAAGGGAGACAAGTCCATCCAAAAAAGGTGTCTCTACCTGAGCGGAGATTTCCGCGGCAATTGAACCAAATGTAATACCTGTTACATAATGAAAAAAAGTAAGCTGGCTTAATTGTTTTTTGCCAATTATGCGTGCAAGTAGTAATATAGCAAAAAATGCACAACTTGAACGCCAGAGCATTTCAAATAAGTTTAATTCCAATTTATGATCACTCCTTATAGCGAATAGCATGGGCAAACATAAAAGGAAATATGCGATTTTAACTAATAGAAAGAATGTGAAAACAGATGTCGGCTACAATTGAAAAACAATCAAATCCTGTCTATCCCATTATGGTAGCAATCGGGATATGTCACTTAATTAATGATACGATGCAAGCGGTAATACCGGCGATGTTTCCGCTACTGGAACGTGATTTAGGGTTAACGTTTACCCAGCTTGGTATGATTTCTTTCGTACTCAATATATTTGCAAGCCTATTACAACCAGCTGTAGGATTTATGACGGATAAAAAGCCATTTCCCTATGCATTGCCAATAGGGATGGTCAGTTCGTTTATTGGTCTATCATTGCTGATCTTATCAGGACAGTACTGGATGATTTTAGTGTCGGTCATCTTTTTAGGTATCGGTTCTGCGATTTTTCATCCTGAGGGCTCACGTGTATCTTTCATGGCGGCAGGGAATAAACGTGGATTGGCACAGTCAATTTATCAAGTAGGGGGAAATAGTGGACAGGCGTTAGCTCCATTATTAAGTGCTTTTTTAATCTTACCGTTTGGAATGAATGGTGTAGCATATATCCTCATTTTTACGTCCATTGGGATTTTCTTGTTAACAAAAATTTCAATGTGGTATAAACGTCAGCTTGATGCGGAGAAAAAGTCCAACATAAAGAAGGTTCTCGTTTCCTCATTGCCGCCTTTAACAAAAAATCAAGTAAAAATGGCGCTTACTGTTTTGCTATTACTCATTTTTGCCCGTTCGTTTTATGTGACGAATATTACGAACTTTTATGTATTTTATTTAATCGAGCAATATGGAATGAGTGTTGAGCGCGGACAGCTATTTATTTTCGTGTTTATGGCATTCGGAGTAGTAGGAACCTTTTTTGGAGGTCCTTTATCGGATCGTTTCGGAAGAAAAAACATTATACTGCTATCGGTTATAGCACCTATTCCATTTTGCTTAGCACTGCCATTTATTCCATTACCAGCTGTATTACTCTTTCTTATTATTATCGGTATGCTTATTATGATTAGCTTTACTGTGACCGTCGTTTATGCACAGGAGCTTGTTCCGTCTAAAATTGGGACAATGGCTGGGTTAACAATCGGTGTCGCATTTGGTATGGGGGCAATAGGCTCGATTGTCATTGGCAAGCTCATTGATGAGATGGGGATTCACTTTACGATGAATGCTGTGTCTGTTTTAACGTTATTATTATTCGTTGCATTTTTATTGCCGAGAGACCAGGTTCGAAAGGCAAACTAATTTTTAAAGAAAAAACCCCCCTCGCGTATGAATCGGTGAGGGGGGATAATGTATGTTATTCGTTTTCTAAGCGGCAGGCAGGAGGAATACGATCCGGATCCGTTACTAGTGCTTCGGTAATATTTACTTCCTGCATCTTGTTGTCAAAATTAAATTTAAAGATTCCATTATCAAAATCGGTGCCAATTTCCTTAAAGAAAATACCTTCGATAAAGGCAGTTTTAGGACAAGTGAAAGCGATTTTGTAATGACCGTTTTCTTTAATTAAATAAGCGCGAACGCCTTTTTCAAAAATATCGATCAGTTCATCGTCTGATGGATGTTTAACCGAAACGATATGGAAATCAACAAAAGGTACTTCTTTTAAAAGGACATTTAAAAACGAGCCTTTCGTAATTTCTTCCCAACGACTTTGCGCACTTTGACCTACGATGATTTGCGTAATATTATAGTTTGTTGCCACTTCTGTAATCACTTTATGAATCGGGCGTTTTTCATTATCTTTAATGAAGAACTCTTCCACATCCAACTCATCAGTTAGTTCTTTCCACTGTTCGATGTAACCGGATTTCTCCGCATCAAAAGCGTCAAGCGGCTTTGAGTCAACTGTCAGCACATATAATGGGCAGTCGAGTAATGTCGCAAGTTTGTGTCCACGGCGAATTAATCGCTCACCATTTTGTCCATAATATACACAAACTAAAATACTTTCATCCAATCGGCCTTTAACATGTTTCATTTTAGTTCGCACCTCTTTTTCTTATCCTATGATAATTTATTGAATCGGAATATATTTTGAGAAATTAAGCATAATTGAGATAAAACGAAAGCTATTACAGTGCATTGCACACTTTATTATTGTATACTTATTTCTGTGATGTTTATTTACAATCACTAAATTCAACGTAATTTTTTTCTTGCTTTCAGCAATTTAGTCTAAAAAAATGGTATTTATTTATAAATATAATCTCTATATGCCACATTATTATGAAGTGAGTTAAATAGATAGTCAAGTATGATTAATTAAATTTAGTGTTTACATAGTTTTGTTGACTTTATTTTAGGAGGTTTTTGCTTTTGATTGTCGTGCTTTCCATTGTGTTGCCGTTTCTTGCCGCAGCATTAATCCCGTTTATATACAGCCGTTTTAAGAAAGTTCACTTAGGATGGTTTGTATTAGTCGTACCAGTCGTTTTATTTTCAATTTTAGCTACATATATCCCTCGAGTTGCAAATGGCGAAGTATTCGTCAAGACGTTTGAGTGGATCCCCTCTTTCGGTATTAATATTACTACGTATCTAGATGGATTGAGCATGATATTCAGTTTGCTCATTACTGGGGTAGGTAGTTTAGTCATACTGTATTCAATTTTCTATTTATCAACGAAAGAATCGTTACACCATTTCTATTGTTATTTATTACTATTCATGGGCGCTATGCTAGGCGTCGTCCTTTCAGATAATTTAATGGTGCTTTATGTATTTTGGGAATTAACGAGTGTTTCCTCATTCCTTTTAATTGCATTTTGGCATCACCGTAAAGCCTCTCGTGCAGGTGCACGAAAAGCAATGACCATCACAGTATCTGGTGGCGTTGCGATGTTAGCTGGTTTTTTAATGTTATATGTTGCATCCGGTACGTTTAGTATACGGGAAATTGTCGCAAATTTAGATGTTGTGCAATCCAGTGCATACTTTGTACCAGCGATGTGTTTAGTGCTTTTAGGGGCATTTACAAAATCCGCCCAATTTCCTTTCCATATTTGGCTGCCTGATGCAATGGAGGCGCCTACACCGGTTTCTGCCTATTTGCACTCTGCCACTATGGTTAAAGCAGGTATTTACCTTGTTGCACGTACAACGCCTATTTTCGGAGGTCACGAAGTATGGTTTTGGGCGGTAAGTGGGGTAGGTCTCCTTACTTTATTCTGGGGATCATTTAATGCCGTCAAACAGTTCGATTTAAAGGCATTACTTGCCTACTCAACAATTAGCCAGCTTGGATTAATTATGTGTCTATTTGGTCTTGGCTCTGCTGCACTCCATTCCGGTTATTCAACGGAATCCGTCATTTATACACAGGCCACTTTTGCGGCTTTGTTCCATTTAATCAATCACTCAACGTTCAAAGGTGCACTCTTTATGATGGTAGGTATTGTCGATCATGAAGTGGGGACGCGTGACATTCGCCGTTTAGGTGGATTGATGTCACTTATGCCATTTACATTTACGATAGCTGTTATCGGTAGTGCCTCTATGGCGGGATTACCACCATTCAATGGTTTTTTAAGTAAGGAAATGTTCTTTACGGCAACGTTAAAAATTACCGAGCTGGATCTTTTCTCACTTAATAGCATCGGAGTTTTATTCCCCATTATTGCATGGGTAGCAAGTATATTCACCTTTATTTACTGTGTCATTATTGTTATGCGTACGTTCTTCGGCAAAATCCAGCCAGATCGTTTGGAGAAGCCGCCGCATGAAGCACCATTTGGCATGTTGATTTCTCCTTATATTTTAATTGCATTTGTTGTAGGGATTTTTATCTTCCCTAATGTGCTGGGACATTATATTTTAAGTCCGGCAATGGCAAGCATCTATCCAATGTTTCCGTCGGTAGAGGATATGACGCCTCATATTGCGGCATGGCATGGATATATAAATACAGAGCTTATTATGACAGCAGGTGTCATTTTATTAGGGGTTCTATTGTACCGAGTATTAAAAAAGTGGCGTCCTATCTATCAGCTGATTCCACCAAGTTTTACATTAAACGCTTTGTATGAACGTGTGATTACTTCAAGTGAGAATGTATCAGGACGTGCAACGAATCGTTATATGAACGGTAATTTAACCTATTATTTCGTGTATATTTATGTGTTTTTTGTTGCCCTTTTAGCGGGTTATATGATTTATGCGGATGCATTTAGCTGGAATCCTTCAAAGGACTCGGTAATCGAGCCTTATGAATTGGTTTTAGTATTCGTTATGATTATGGCTGCCGTGGCAATTATTTTTGCAAAACAGCGTATTACTGTAGTTCTGTTAAACGGGGTACTCGGATATTCTGTAGCATTTTTCTTTGTCGTGTTTAGAGCACCTGATTTAGCGCTTACACAGTTGGTCGTCGAGTCTGTGACAACAGCGCTGTTCCTACTATCTTTTAAATATTTACCGAAGCTTAAAAACGAGTATATATCGAAGAGCTGGAGATTTGCGAAAATAACTATTTCCATAGCGGTTGGCGCAACTGTTACACTTATCGGCTTAGCGGTAATGAACTACGATCGATTTGAGCCGATTTCGAAGTACTTTGAGGACTCGTATAATTTAGCAGGCGGGCAAAATATCGTCAACACGATTTTAGGGGATTTCCGTGCATTTGATACGATGCTGGAAGTAGTTGTACTCTTTATTGCGGGTCTAGGCATCTACACACTTATTAAGCTAAAGGCGAAAAAGGGGGATGCAGACGTTGAAAGTAAATGATGTTATTTTAAAATCAGTCGTACGAGGCGTTGTGTTCATCGTCTTTACGCTTGGTATGTACTTATTTTTTGCAGGACATAATGCCCCAGGCGGTGGATTCATCGGTGGATTAGTACTTGGCTCGGGGATCGTCCTTCTGTATTTGACGTACGATATTGAAACGGTCCATAAAGGTATGCCGTTTGACTTTAAAAAAGTAGCTGCAATCGGGGTATTGCTGGCAACTGGTTCGGCCATCGCCTCTATTTTCTTTGATGTACCCTTTTTAACACAGGCAGATGGTTATTTTGATCTTCCATTATTAGGAGAGAAGCATTTGTCTACTGTTACGATTTTTGAAGCTGGTGTCGCATTGACGGTCGTCGGTACACTCGTAACGATTATTTTAAATATAAGTGAGGATGAATAGTATGGAATCATTAATGATTGTACTTGTCGGCATTCTAGTCGCAGTCGCTACTTACTTAATCCTCTCTCGTAGTGTAATACGCGTCATTGTCGGCACAGCCATTCTTTCACATGCCGTTCATTTATTATTATTGACGGTTGGTGGCTTGAAGAAGGGGAGTGTTCCGCTTTTAGGACAGGCGGCAGCTCCGTTTACTGATGCTTTGCCACAGGCTTTGATTTTAACAGCGATTGTAATTAGTTTTGCGGTTACGGCATTTTTACTAGTACTGGCTTACCGGATGTACTTAATGAATGGAACCGATGATCTAGAGGAGCTTGGAGGGTCATCTGATGAATAATATAATTGTTTTACCTTTAATTGTGCCGATTATTACGGCAACACTATTAGTATTTTTAAATAATAATATTAAGCTCCAACGAATTGTAAGTTTGGTTACGATGGTCTTTGTAGCGTGCATCTCTGTCGTCTTATTACAGCTTATCCAAAATGAAGGAATACTTCGTTTAGACTTCAGTGGATGGATGCCGCCATTTGGTATTTTGTTTGTAGCCGATTCCTTTTCGGTACTGCTCGTATTAGCAGCAAGTATCGTAACGGCAATTTGTTTAATTTATGCATTTTCAACAATAGGTGAGCGTCATGAGAAAATGTACTTTTACCCTTTTGTATTGTTTTTGATTGCAGGGGTGAATGGTTCCTTTTTGACAGGTGATATATTCAATCTATTTGTTTGTTTTGAAGTGATGCTTCTTGCTTCATATGTACTGATTGCTTTAGGCGGAGGTAAGATTCAGCTCCGGGAGTCAATCAAGTATGTATTAATCAATGTTGTGGCATCGTGGATGTTCCTAGTTGCACTAGCATACTTGTACGGAACATTAAAGACGCTTAATATGGCGCATATTGCACAGCGTGTGGCAGAGGCAGGGCAAGATCCATTGCTGACGGTCGTGTCACTTACTTTCTTAGTTGTATTTGGATTAAAGGCTGGTTTATTATTGTTCTTCTGGCTGCCAGGCTCCTACAGTGTTCCACCTACAGCTGTGCAGGCATTATTTGCTGCATTATTAACTAAGGTCGGCATGTATGCATTGTTCCGTACATTTATGCTCATGTTCCCGTTGCAACCCGAAATTACTCATACAATCATTGGGGTAATGGCAGGGATAACGATTATTGCAGGATGTATGGGCGCATTAGCGGGACGAGACGTTCGAACGATTGCTACGTACAATGTTATTATTAGTGTTGGTTTTATATTAGTTGCTCTTGCAATTGGCACAGAATCAGCTATGGCAGGTGCGGTTTATTATTTAGTTCACGACATTCTTGGAAAGGCATTTCTGTTTTTACTCATTGGTACAATGGTACTTGTAACGGGTGAGATTGTCGTGAAAAATATGAATGGATTAATCCGAATTTATCCATTGTTCGGGTGGCTGTTCTTTATTATGATGTGTGCACTTGTCGGTATCCCGCCGTTGAGTGGTTTTATTGGAAAAGTGCTGATTGGTCAAGGCGCAGTTGAAACGGAATCATATGTTTTACTGGCGTTGGCATTTGGCTCAAGTATTATCGTTATGTATTCGTTACTACGTATTTTCCTAGCTTCGTTTTTTGGGGAAACATCGATTAATGAGGAAGACAAAATGCCGATTCCACGAAGTGTAATGGCTTCATTTGTACTATTGGCCATCTTCATTATTGGGTTAGGCGTTGGTGCAGAAGGTTTGGCAGTTTATGTGAATGATGCAGCTTACACATTATCGAACCCTTCTGTGTACATCGATGCAATTTTAAATACGAATAAGTAAAGGAGGGTGAGCACATGTTAGGTCAATTTATTATTAATTTATTTATTGCAACGCTTTGGTTTTTATTGAAAGATGATCCAACGGCCGATTTTACGACATTCATGTCAGGCTTTTTAGTCGGAACATTGATTTTATATGCCATGCATCGATTCTTTGGAACACAATTTTATTTACGCCGTGTGTTAAAAATTATCAAGCTCATCCTTTTATTTATTCGAGAGCTGCTTTCATCAAGTATTTCTGTATTAAAACACGTGTTGGACCCGCAACTGAAAATTACACCGGGTATTTTCACTTATGAAACAAAATTGAGAGGCGACTACCAAGTCACGACATTAGCGCTGTTATTAACGTTAACACCGGGATCTGTTGTGATGGAAGTATCAGAAGATAACAGTACGTTTTATATTCATGCGATGGATATAGAGGAATCGAAAGAAACGGTAATTCGTTCAATCGGCAAGTTTGAACGTGCCATTTTGGAGGTGACACAATGATCGATCTGATTTTAAAAACGGCACTTGTTTTATTTATGCTAGCAATCGCGCTTTCCCTTTATCGTGTTATAAAAGGACCGTCACTACCTGACCGCGCAATTGCACTCGATACCATTGGTGTTAATTTGATTTCCGCAATTGCGATTGTCTCTATCGTATTAAATACAAAGGCGTTTTTAGAGGCGATTCTAATTTTAGGTATTTTAGCATTTATCGGAACAATTGCATTCTCGAAATATATCGAAAGAGGTGTCATTGTTGAACGTAAATCAGCTGATTGAGTTAATGGCTGCACTTCTAATTTTAGTAGGCGCCATCGTGAGCGTGATTAGTGCATTTGGTATGATTCGATTGCCGGACGTATATACACGCTCGCATGCTGCCACGAAAAGTGCGACACTTTCTGTACTACTTTGCTTATTTGGTGGGTTTGTGTATTTTTGGATTCATGATGGCTATGTAAGTATTCGCTTAATTTTAGGGATTATTTTCGTATTTATCACAGCACCGGTAGCCGGGCATTTAGTATGTCGAGCAGCGTATCGTTCACGCGTACCGCTAGCAGAAGGTTCTGGAGATGATGCCTTAAATGAAATTTTATTTGGCGAAGAAAATATCCAAGTAAAAGAAGAAGTAGAGGCTACTTTAAAGGAAATTAAATAATATCAATTAAAGCATTTTAGAAGTAGGCGAATGGCACTTCTAAAATGCTTTTTTTGCCTAAATTTTTTAGTTATCCACAATCTATAAAAATTGATACTTATTATAGTAAAAAATTATATAAAAATGGCATTTCCATAAAGAAATAGAGGATATTTTATGAGCTCTAACTAAGGGTTTGTGGATAAGTTTTGGTCTACCTGTTGAAAAATCGTGATTAAAATGTGTATAACTCAATCGAAAGTGGATAACTTTGTGGATAAATAGTATATGTGGATAATATTTCTCGTTTTATTGACAAAAAAGCTAAGTTTATATATAGTACATTACAACACTAATGTACTGGATAACAATGAAAGGAGGATTTTCTTGAATTTCAATGGTCAAAATACAGCACCTATTTATATTCAGATTGCAGAATGGATTGAAAATGAAATATTAGCTGATCGGTTGCTTCCGGATGGAAAAGTGTATTCCCAATATCAGCTGGCAGAAATTTTTAACATTAATCCAGCAACAGCAGGGAAGGGCTTAACGATTCTAGTTGAAAAAGAGATTTTATATAAAAAGAGAGGACTAGGGATGTTCGTTGTAACGGATGCAAAACATCGGATTTTAACAACACGGCGCAGTGAAACACTGACAAAAATGGCCAAGGAAATTGTACAGGAATCAAAACGTTTAGGCGTGCTGGATGAAGATTTGATTAAACTAATTAAGCATATTCAACAGGAGGGGTGAGGACATGATTACCTTTGAGAAGTTAGAAAAGCATTATGGGAAGAGAGCGATTTTAACCGATGTTTCTTTTCAAATTGATGAGCCCAAAATAATTGGTCTTATCGGGCGGAATGGTGTAGGAAAATCAACATTATTAAAGATAATAGCCGGTCATGCAAAAGCTTCTAATGGAAACATAGAAGTATTCGGTAAAAAGCCTTTTCAAAACTTAACGGTTGCAGCAAATACAATTTTTATAGAGGATGGAATGACATTTCCAGCTGTTTTAACTTTAAGGGAAATTTTTAAATCAGCAGAAAAGTTCTACATAAATTTTGCAACGGACCTAGCATTTGAGCTATTGAAATTTAGTAATATCTCTGAAAAAAATTACCATTACCAATTATCCAAAGGTCAGAAGGCGACCTTCAATCTCATTTACGGAATTGCCAGCCGCAGTGCGATCACTTTACTAGATGAGCCAATGAATGGGATGGATGAAACGATTCGGGATGATATGTACAGAGTAATATTAAAGGATTTTTTAGCGTATCCGCGTGTCATCATGATTTCAAGCCATTACTTAAATGAGATGGAGCATTTAATTGAAGAAATTATACTGCTTCATGAAGGGAAAGTAGCATTATTTGCACCGGTAGTGGAAGTGCAGGAGTTGGCGGTAAAGCTTGTTGGACAAAAGGAAAATGTGGAGCCTGCTTTAAAAAAGTATGAGGTACTTGCTACATATGAAAATGGTCCGATTTTTGAAGCGATTGTAGGAAAGAATGATTGGCCATTACCAGATCACGTCCGGATGCAAAGTTTATCCGCAAGTGATGTATGCAAAGTATTAACAGCAACGGAAGGAGGAGGATCCATTGATGACATCTATCGTAACAGTGAGTCCCGCGCGTAATATTTATGAGCAGGTGAAGTGGAAGTGTAAGGCATATAGTTCAATGTTTAGTACGGTGCTGATTGTATATATTTTACTGACACTACTATCAGGTGGTGGAAGAAGTGGAACTTTAGGTATGGGACGCGAATTCGTTAATTATAAGGAACAATATTATACATTGGATTCCCTCTTTATGTTTACTGTCATCATGATGCTTATATTTGGTTGGATGCTTGCATCAAAGTCCATTTCACGAGATAACTTTTCGATTGTCACGACAAACTATACAGAAGCTATTTCATCTGCATTGTTCCTAGTTGTGTTATGTATTTTTACATTGGTTGCTGCAATCAGTACATTATGGATTTCGATATTGGTCGACATTTTACGGACGGGTGATTTATTTATATTCCATAGCATGGAATATGCATTGCTAACATTTATTAGTTTTACGGTTTGCTCGTTACTGGCAGCATCCATCGGCTACTTTATCCATGCTGTGTTTGATTTTTCGAAAATTGTGTTTGCGATTTTATGTGCAGGGGTGTTTCTCCTAATTCGCCAGTATTCGATTGAACTTTGGGGTATTCTTTTTGGGGGGAGCGCGCTGCAAATTATTGGCCGTAGCGCAATTTATATTATTTTATTGTGGCTGTTCATTGTATTGATGCGCCAACGTAGAGAGGTGACGCGCACATGAGTATCGCTTTTGTTTTTTTGTATTTATTAATTATAGGGGTAACGATAGCAGGTTTTTTCATAACAAAAATCCGTATATGGAAACCAAAGCGGACATTGGTGTTTTCCGCTGTCTATTTTGGTTGTGGACTTCTAGCCTTTGTCTATTTAATGTTTATGTCAGGCGATATCGCTAAAGCGCCTTCCAAGGAGTTTTTACAAGAGCAGCGTATTGGTAATGAACAACTTTCAAGCGATTTAAAGTTACGAAAATATGAAAGTTTAAAAGAAGAGCATTTAAAGTTTACTAAGACATTTGAAGCAACGGTAGAGAACATTGAAATTCTCCGCAATGAAAACAGCTATTACTTACCTGTATATATATCGTGGGCAGAAACGAATGAAAATGAAATAACCGTATCCTATTATGAAACACCGCTTTATTTAAATGGTGTGTATATTACACCATTTGTTGAAGAGCCTCGAATTGAATGGAATGAAAATAAGCTATATATTCTAGAAGCAGATACAGAGGTAAAAATGAAATCGGTAAACTTTTCTTCACAATTGTTAAATGTTGGTTTTCATTCCCGATTTGATAATCCGCTCCATGATTTAATTGGTCAACGTATTTTACACTTGAATGTTCCGAAACAGTTCAATATTATTGATAAAGATGGGCGGTATTAACGACTGCTTAAAACTCACAATGAATTGAGCGAATTATGTGTTGAAAAAGATCTTGAAATTAATCATTTTTATAGTAGTAGTCTATATATTTTTATATATTAATAATAATTGGCTTGTAACGACAGAGCATATCCATGAGTCTGACAAAATTCCTGCGAGCTTTGATGGTTTTCGAATTGCGCAGGTGACCGATTTACATGATGCAACGTTTGGGGAAAATCAGTCACGCTTAGTAGAAAAAGTACGGGCTACCAATCCGGATGTTATTTTCATTACAGGTGATATCGTTGATAGCAGACGCTATGATCTGGAAAATAGCTTGCAGGCTGTGCGTCAATTTACCGAAATTGCGGATGTTTATTATGTAATCGGTAATCATGAGGTTGCGCTGAATTTAATGGATGAAATTTATGCAGCACTAATAGAGATCGGTGTCCATGTATTGCCAAATGATGCGGTGTTGTTAGAGCGCAATGGGGAACAGATTGTCATAGCTGGTATTGAGGACCCGCTGATGGGACAGAATGTAGGGCGATCAATTGATCAGGCCATGCAAAGTATTGATAAGGATTTGTTTACTGTTTTGTTATCGCATCGACCAGAACAGTTTGATGCCTATGTGAAAGCAAATATTGATCTAGTCATGACGGGCCATGCTCATGGGGGGCAAATTCGAGTGCCTTTTATTGGGGGACTTGTTGCACCTTCGCAAGGCATAATGCCGAAATATTCAGCGGGGATATTTGAAGAACAACAAACGAAGATGATTGTAAATAGAGGGCTAGGTAATAGTCTGTTTCCTTATCGAATCTTTAATCTACCTGAAGTTTATGTCATTCAATTAAAAAAATAGCCGAAAACGTCACGAAGATGTGACGTTTTTTTGTTGTTCCCAATATTTTGTTTACATACCATTACCAGTTTTATATTATGTGTTAGGTAATTAATAATAGGTAATTTATAGCATAAAATTCATTGTGATTACTAGATTTCTATAATTTATGGAGGGTATTGGATGAAAAATAGAGGGATTGGGGCAAAGTTAACTTTATCCATCGTAATATTACTTACTTTAACTTGCGCCGTTTTAGGTGTATCGAGCTATTATAATAGTTATAATTCATTGGAAATACAAATTCGGGATAATTTACAGTCAAAGGCCGGCGATGTATCACATTATATTGAGGAATTTTTTAAACGTACACATACTGAAATACAAGGAATCGCGGAGCATTCTGCCATTCAAAGTATGGATTTTACAGAACAAGCAGCATATTTGAACAAGCGTCTAGCAGAAAGTGAAGATTATTTAGGCTTTGGAATCGTCGATGCAAATGGGGTTGCCCGTTATTTGGATAATACAACAGCCGATTTAGCGGATCGCGCATACATTCAAACTGCACTTGAAGGAAATACGGCAATGTCTGATACGATTATAAGCCGTGTAACAAATGAGCCGGTAATTATGATTGCGACACCTATTGAAACCGTAACAGGGGAAAAGGCATTGTTACTCGCACGTATGGATGGTTATTTCTTATCATCGGTATTGGAAGATATCGTTGTGGGAAAAACGGGGTATGCCTATTTAATAAATGAAGAGGGTACCATTCAGGCGCATCCGAACCATGAATATGTAAAGGAACAAGTTAACTTTTTAACTAAGGCAAAAGAATCGGACAAAATGACTGGAGAGGCTCTTGCTGTTGAGGAACTTATCTCAAACGAAGAAGGATTCTTTGAATATAAGGACACTAATGGCGATAATCACTTCCTCGGCTATCATACTTTAGATAATGGCTGGTCTATCGGAATTATGGCAAAGGAAAATGAGATGTTCGTTAGTTTAATGAAAATGAGGATTACTTTAACGATTTCTACATTTAGTGTGCTATTTATTGGGTTAATTATTGCCTTCTTCCTATCCAACAGTATTAGTCGTCCAATTCGTGAAGTAGTAAAAGTAAGCGAATTTATAGGGCAGGGGGATTTCACCCATAAGCCACATGAGCGTCTTCAAAAACGTCATGATGAGCTCGGGGTGCTCTCTCGTTCGTTGACTAAAGTTGTGGAAAATATGCATATGATGATTACTAAAGTGCAAACAAACTCTGCAAATGTAAGTGAAGCCTCCTGTGAGTTAATGGGAGATGTTATGAAAGTGACCGACAATGCGAAAATTATCTCACAATCAATAGAAGAGGTAGAGCGGGGATCTGATAGTCAGGCGAAAGTAACGGAAGAAAGTGCGGAGACGATGGGGCAGATGGCAATGGGTATTCAGGAAGTAGCCGAAGTAGCCAGTACTGTTTCTGAGCATACGGACTTTATAGAAAAGAAAGTCCGCGATGGTCATGAGGCAGTTCGCCATTCGATTGCAAAAATGAATGCAATACAATCTGGGACTGAAATTGAATTGGAAGTCATCCATAAGCTAAAGCAAGAGTCGCAGGAAATCGGGCTAATTTCAAAAATGATTACCGATATTTCATCTCAGACAAACTTACTGGCATTAAATGCATCGATTGAGGCTGCCCGTGCTGGGGAGGCTGGACACGGTTTTGCAGTAGTGGCAGGGGAAGTACGCAAATTATCTGAGCAAACGGCTGATTCAGCAGCGAAAATTAATGTCCTGATTCAGAAAGTACAACAATATACTGTGGAAGCCGTTCAAGCAGCAGAATCAGGAGAGGAAAATGTTGCGCAAGGTTTACAATCTATAAGCCAATTAGACGAACGCTTCAGCGAAATTGTAGAAGCAGTTTCCAGAATTGCAGTTGAAATTGAAGGGCTGAGTGGTTCTGCTCAAGAAATGAGCGCCAATACAGAAGAAGTATCGGCATCAATGGAAGAAATGTCAGCTTCGGTTACATCAGCAGCAACGTATGTAAGGGATGTTGCGCATTCAGCATCCGGTCAGTTAGAAATAGTAGATGCAATGGCTAATCAAGCCGTAAAGCTGTCTGAAATGGCAAAAGACTTACAGGTCACAATTAAACAGTTTAAACTATAATGTAAACGGCGGTGCAATGGGTTTTTGTTGCGCTGCTGTTTTTGTTTGAGAGGGAGCGAAATGCGGAAGGGGGCATGGGCGCGTATCTAATAAATGTGGTTGTGTTTCTAAAAAAACAGAAAAAGTTCTAATAAATTATTACAAAATCTTTGCTCCCCCTAAAAAAACGCAAATTGTTCGTCAGCGCAGCAACAGTATCGTAAAATAGAGAAAACAAGTTGTAGGGGTATGCAAAATGGAAGGTATTATTACTTTATTGACAATGGTGGGAATTGTCGTGATGGTTGTGCGTTTTATGCCGAAAAAAGGTGTGAAATATATTACGACAAAAGATTTGCAGCCATTACTGGAAGATAAACAGTATGTATTTGTGGATGTTCGAACGGAGAAGGAATATAAAGAGGCACATATTCCTCAATTTATAAATCGCCCTGTTGGCACGTATTTAGGTGATCTGCCGAAAGATCGGTCAATTGTCGTCATTTGTCAAAGTGGGGTACGAAGTAACAAGGCTTGTAAGGAACTTGTAAAGCTAGGCTATACTGATGTCACGAATGTCCGTCGTGGTATGAATGGGCTGCGAGCAGGCTAAATAAAAATGGGAGAAGAGATAAGGGAAATACCCTTTATCTGCTTCTCCCATTTTTTATTGGATTGCCTTTTTCATGGCATCTAGCAGTGCCTGTGCGGAAATGATTTTCTCGCCACCACCTTGGACAAGTGCATCGTTGCCGCCGCCTTTACCGTTCATAAGTGGTAAAACGGCTGCGGAAATTTCTTTCATTGATTGCGTTTGTTGACTGCCACGTGCTGCGACAAACTGAAGCTTGTCCTCATTGTTGGCAACGAGAAGAGCAATTGCATCTTCATTTTGCTGAGTAATGAAACGGGCTAATTTTTGTAAGCTTTGGATAGAGCGGTTTTCAAACATTGCTGCCGCGATTTTTTCTTTCGCCAAAGCCTGTGCTTCAAATTCAAGCAGTGCATCTTGTGCCTCTGCCAAGCTTTTTTCAGTGCTTTTTGCCGTTTTTACAAATTTTCTTAATGCTTCAGATGCATCTTCTTCTGGTGCGCTTAATTGACGAGCAACATCACTTAATACGTTTTTACGCATAGCGAGCTGCTGTAATACACGATTGCCGCAAACAAAATGTACACGAATTTGCTGTTTCATTTTCTCAGTAGCTAAAATTTTTAGCAAACCAACCTGACCTGTAGAAGTAGGATGGGTACCACCACACCCGTTGTAATCATAGTCAGGAATAATGACTAAACGTATATCTTCATCGACTTTTACAACTTTTCGCAAGTTATACTGAGCTAACTCGTCTTTTGTCACCCATTTAGTTTCAATTGGCCGATTTTCCAAAATAATTTCATTTGCCCGCTTTTCCGCGGCGGCTAGCTGATCATCTGATATTTCACTCACATTTAAGTCGATTGTGACAAGTTCAGTTCCTAGGTGGAAGCTCACAGTAGCAAAATCAAATAATTCTACAAAAGCAGCTGTTAAAATATGCTGTCCCGCATGTTGTTGCATATGGTCGAATCGGCGTCCCCAATTTAATTTCCCTTTAATTTCCCCGGAAATATTCGACAAATTTCCCACAGTATAATGACGGATTTCATCATCCACTTTCTCGACATCGATAATTTCCAGGTCATTAATCCAGCCCGTATCATGGGGTTGTCCACCCCCTGTTGGGTAAAATGCCGTATTGTTTAAGACAATAAAATTACGTGTTTCTTCACTACCTGTTTTTACAATTTCCGCAGTAAATTCTTTTATCATTGCGTCTTCATAATAAAATAACTCTTTCAAAATCCATCACTCCTTAATTTCTAGTTTGTCATATGAAAACGTTGCTGTCACGGTAAAATAATCGTTGTTATTTGACGCGCGGGAAATTTCGTTTATGATGAGAAAGAAGGATTTTCCGGGAGGAGTACAAATATGAATATTACACAGTTTTCAGTAGAGGAAATTTTAGATCCAACAAATATTATTGAAGGTAAGCGATATGAGTTTTTATTAGATGTAGAAGTAGATGAGGAAGACGAGCTATATTCTGCAGCAGGTTTAGAAATCCGTGTCATCGTTGGTGTAATCGAAGAAAATGTACGCATTGTAAACTACTTTATTATGGATAAAGCAAATAATGAGTTTTTGGATTTTGCATTGGAAGAAGATGAGGAAGCAGAAATTTTGGGCTTTTGTAAAGAAGAATTATTTGCTGATTCAACAGAAGTAGAAGAGCAATAAAAATAAAAAAAGCACCTCGTCATTGAACTTTACGCCACCAACTGTTGGGAGTCGTTCGAAATGAGGTGCTTTTTTATTATTTACATTTTACCAAGCGGCAATTGCCCCATCTGTACGCGGCTCTGTTCCACCATACAGCACGCCTGTTTTTTGATCACGCCAAATAATTTGCCCGCGTCCGAAACTGCCACCGTCCACTGCCACATGAATGTCATGGCCTTTACGTTGTAACGCCTGAACTAAATAATTAGGGAAATGCGGCTCGACTTCAATTCGTTTTTCACCCATCCATTGCCAACGTGGCATATCAAGAGCTGCCTGCGGATTGAGTGCAAAGTCTACGGTAGATGTAATCACCTGGAAATGTCCCTGTGGCTGCATATAGCCTCCCATTACACCAAACGGACCAACAGCCTGATTATCCTTCGTTAGGAATCCAGGAATAATTGTATGGTAGGTACGTTTACCAGGTTTTAAGAAGTTAGGGTGGTTTTCATCAAGTGAGAAGTCATAACCACGGTTTTGCAGTGATATACCTGTTTCCGGAATGACAATACCGGAGCCGAAGCCCATATAGTTACTCTGAATATAAGACACCATATTGCCGTCCGCATCGGCAGTCGCTAAATACACCGTTCCACCCTTCGGAATGTCAAATGGCTTAGGATCCATTGCTGTATCCATAATTTCTGCAAAACGAGATTCTCCGTAGTTTTTTGATAATAATGTTTCTACATCGACCGGCATTTCACTGCTTTCTGTAACAAATGCTTTCCCATCTGTATAGGCTAGTTTCATTGCTTCGATTTGATTATGTAATGTCTCAGCATCTTGCCATTTCGGCTCTGAATGTTGATAAATGTTTAGTGCCATTTGGGCAACAATACCTTGACCGTTCGGAGGAATTTCCCACACGTCATAGCCTTTATAATGTACCTTAATTGGATTTACCCATTCAGGTTCATAGCTTGCTAAGTCTTCCTTAGAAATAAAACCATTATGTTTTTTCATAAAGGCATCGATTTGATCGGCAATATCACCTTTATAAAATGCCTCGCCATTTGTTTTTGCGATTTTGCGTAATGTATCTCCATGGCCGGGTGAATGCCACACTTCACCGATTTCTGGCATGCGTCCATCAATCGAAAATGTATCAAACCAGTGTTGGAACTCTTCGGTTGTAAGTGAATTTTTATATTTTTTATACGCAGATTGCCAATATTGTCCGAGTGTTGCTGAAATCGGGTAGCCTTCTTCCGCATAGGAAATAGCAGGTGCCAATACTTCGCTTAATGGTAGCTTTCCAAAACGCTTTGATAAGGAAGCCCATGCCGCAGGAGCACCAGGAACAGTAACAGGAATGACCCCATGCATCGGAATTTTATCATGTCCCCGTTCAGCTAATGCCTCTTTCGAAATGGTCTTAGCAGAAGGTCCAGAAGCATTTAATCCGTAAAGTTCATCCTTCATCCATACGAGTGCAAAGGCATCACCACCAATACCATTTGATGTTGGTTCCACGACGGTTAAGGCTGCTGCTGTAGCAATGGCAGCATCAACTGCATTTCCGCCTTTTTTCAAAATATCCAAACCTGCCTGTGCTGCTAATGGCTGAGATGTTGCGACCATTCCACGATTCGCGATAACAGTGTTACGCTTACTCGGAAATGGGTAATGTAAAAAGTCCATAAAAATTCCCCCTTAACAAATAGTAATCTAAAAAATGAATATTATGACTATTTTAGTATAGAAGGGGGTTATTTACAAATAAATATTTCAGAATCCGAAATAAATTCCCCTAAAAAAAGCTGTTTGGCATGCTGTAGCATTGTCCAAACAGCTCAAAATACAAAGGATTTTTATTTCAATAGTTCATCAATCCAGCGCTGTACTTTTAAGCCTTCCTCGAATGGGACGATGAACGCTTCTTCACCTAAAAGGACTTTTCTACAAGCATCCAGCATGGATTCAGGGGCTGTATTCGCAGGGACTTCCACTTCCGATTCGTAAGCTTTACTCGTATATACTTGTGACCAGTTACGTAATGTGACAACTTTTTCTGAACCGAAAATTTTATAATCAATACGCTCTTCCTGACCGATGCCGGCAAGTCCGTTTATTACAACAGGTATGCCGCTTGTTGTTTTGGCTAAAGCAGATACACCTGTTTCACATAGCTCCGTGTTTTCCGGATAGGTTGTTTCATGGGCGAGAATGTTGAGATCCCCGAATAAGTGGTGTGTCAGCTGTAAATAATGCGGGAAAATCTCACGGATAAAGCCGCCTTGCTCACGTGAGGCAATCCAAGGATTTTGTTGCCATTTACGCGGCCATTCCGGGAAGTATGTATGTAGTTCAATGCGTGTAATATCCCCCATACCAGATGTAAGCTCTTTTTTAAGCTGATGTACGGCTGCTCCATACATTAATGGGAAGTGCATCGCTGTTTTCACCTTTACATCATTGGCAACACGTACCATTGTTTCTCCATCTGCAGCATCATGGGCAAGTGGTTTTTCCGATAAAATATGCAGTCCATGCTTCGCAATTTCCTCAGCAAGAGTCGCATGGCTGACAGGGGGCGTCCCGATGTAAACCCAGTCAGGCTTTAAATTCAGTAAATCCTGTAAATCATTTGTTGTCGGTACATTATATTTTTCTGCCAACTGCGCTGTACGCTCCTCATTCGTATCGAATATAGCAGCAATTTCGTAGTGTTCGTTTTGTAATGCCTGGTTAATAATGCGCTCACCGACAACACCAGTGCCGATAATGCCAATTGTTGTTTTTGTCATTCAGTTCGTGCTCCTTTTAAAAGTTTAGAGTTTTCTGATAGTTAGTGTAGCATATTTTGAGATTATGATAATAAAAAGAAAAGCACAAAAACATGTTCAGCATGCTTTTGCGCCTACAATTAATATTTATCTACTACAACACCAAGCGAAGAAGCCTTTATGAAAGGTAAATTCTGCAATTGCTTTAAGCTCTCGGCAGTACCTGTTACAACGATGCCGTTTGAGACGGACCTTTTATTTTTGTTATATAACGTGTAATACCGATGCAATGCCACTTTAAAAAGCCATGCGCGCAAATTTTTTGCTTGAATTTGCGATAAGCATTCAATTGTTTTCATAATGGTTTCTTGTGTGACATCTTCTGCATCTTCCTTTGTAGCCCCGATTTTTAATAAATATTTGAAAACAATTTGTGCTTCTTCAAGCAAATAGTTTTCCCATGACTTGTCCATAGTTCACCAACTTCCGGATATCCATATGTTGAAAATAAGAAGGCTTAATCGTGTGAAAAAAAACGAAATATGCTTTACTTATTGTAAGTTAACTTACTTATATAACTAATTAAATTCGTAAAAGTATACAAAATAAAAAAATAAGTTTTATAAACAAGCAAGGAGTGACGGTGATGAAAGTTGTAATTATCGGTGGGGACGCTGCTGGGATGAGTGCGGCGATGGAAATTGTCCGTAATAATAAATCCGCACATATCGTTGTTTTAGAAAAAGGCGATATTTATTCGTACGGGCAATGTGGGTTGCCGTATGTAATTAACGGAAAGGTACCTAATACTGAAGAACTCATTGCTCGTGATGTCGAGGAATTCCGTTCTAAATACGACATTGATGCGAGAATCTTTCATGAAGTGACGGCAATTGATACGAAATTACAAAAGGTGAGCGGACATGATGTAAATAGTAAGGAGCCATTTGAATTTGTATACGATAAACTGCTGATTGCAACCGGTGCTGCGCCGTCAATGCCACGACTGGAAAATGCCGATTTAAAAGGAATTCATATGATTAAGACAATTCCCCAAATGAATAAGTTGATGGAACAATTACCGAATGTGAAGCATGTTACAGTCGTTGGCGGCGGCTATATAGGACTGGAAGTTGTCGAAACGGTTCGTGAGCGCGGTCTGGATGTACGTCTGATCCATCAAGGGAGTCAGCTCATGTCAGTATTAGATCCGGAACTTGCGAAAATCATTTATGAAGAGGCGATTTCAAAAGGGGTGGATGTTTTACTGAATGAAGAGACAATAGGTTTTGAGGGTGAACAAGTTGTCGAAGCAATTCGTACGAAAACGGGGACATACCCTACTGAATTAGTTATCGTAGCGACTGGTGTACGTCCAAACACACAATTTGCAACAGGGTTTGCAAAGCTTGAAAATGGGGCGCTCATCGTTAATGGAAAAATGGAGACATCCATTGCGAATGTGTATGCAGCAGGGGATTGTGCATCACATTATAACAGACTGAAGCAGCAGGATGATTACTTGCCTCTTGGTACGACGGCGAATAAACAAGGACGGATCGCTGGTTTGAATATTGCCGGTTTTAATCAAAAGTTCAATGGGATTGTAGGAACTTCCATTTTGAAGTTTTTTGATCTACAAATAGGAATGACGGGATTAACTAATGATACTGCGGATAAGTCCAATGCGTTGATAGAGGCATATGTAATGGAAGTGAACGACATTGCCAGCTATTATCCTCATCCAAGTAAGATGAAGCTGCGCATGTTAGTTGAACAACAAAGTCGCAAGCTTGTTGGGTTGCAAATTGTCGGGAAACACGGTGTCGATAAACGAATTGATGTATTTGCTACAGCGCTTTACAATGAAATGACCTTTGAAGAATTATTGGACCTGGACTTAGCTTATGCTCCACCATTTAGTGGCGTATGGGATGCGCTCATGCAGGTACCGAAGCGGTATGGGAAAAAGGATTAAAAAACGTCTCAAGCTCCAGCTATTATTGGGAAATAGCTGGAGCTTGCTTTGTGTTTAAAAGAGGTGTTAGTCAAATTCTGTTCAAATAAATTATCAATAGATAAACGTTCGACCATGCTGGCAGCTATGTTTGATCTGCAAGGTGGAATCATGGAGAAGGCTATCTACTTTTCTTTGAACTTATACATACTATAGCGCAAGTTTATGGAGAAAATGTCATTTTAATAAAGTTGTAAAAAATATGTAAAATAGCCAGTTGCTTATGAAAACCCTTAGTAGCAAGTGTTCATAAGGGTTTTTTTATATATTTTTATTATTTTATATTGTTTTTATAACAATAATGTGACATGTGTGACGAACGTATATACGAATTTAATTGAAAAAATCACTTTGCATAAAAAAATCAAAGAAAAACAAACTAACTTTAATGAGGAATAAGGAGGAAAAAGCATGAAAAATGATAGACATGATGTATTTAATAAAAAGTCCAAAAATGCGTTAAGTTTAGGGAAGATGATTGAAAATACGAAGGAAAATATCGAAGAGGCGGAAATTAGTAAAGAATTCGCATTTCCTGAAGAACTGGAAAATTTAGAGGAAAAAAATGCGCGACGTAAAACGGCCATTGCACAATTGGAAGAACAAATAAGAGAAAAAAAAGCCTTTCAAGCTAGAAAAAATTATTATAAATAATGCTTCAGTCAAAACGTTAATCTTAATGGGATTAACGTTTTTTTATTTAGTAAAAAGGCAGAATTTCAACTTTATGAATTTTTTATTGTGAGATATACATTTTAACAATAAAACTCTCATACAGTGTTCTTGTGAGAGTGCTCATATTTTTCATGCAATAACCAAATAAAGTGGTTATCTATACTTAAAACTTGAAGGGAGGTTCTCATGAATTTATCTGACTATTACCGTAACACCGTACAGGAAGTTATGAAGAAGCTGGACGTAACACCATATGGACTGACAGATTATGAAGTACGTTCTCGGCATAAAAAATATGGCTATAATGAACTGAAAGAAGGTAAACAAAAGAATATCTTTCAAGTTATGCTAGAGCAGTTTCAGGATTTTTTAGTCATTATCTTAATTGCTGCTGCCATTATTTCTATGTTTCTTGGTGATGTAGATAGCTCTATTGTTATTCTAATCGTACTTGTTTTAAATGCCGTACTGGGAACTGTTCAGCATGTAAGAGCGGAAAAATCGCTAAATAGTCTAAAGGAAATGGCTGCACCCGTTTCTAAAGTCATCCGTGAGGGAGCAGTTATTGAAATACCGTCAAGAGATGTTATTGTCGGTGACCTGCTTGTTTTGGAAGCAGGCGATTATATTAGTGCTGACGGTAGAGTAATTGAAAGCTATAGTTTGCAAATAAACGAAAGTTCGTTAACCGGTGAATCATTAGCGATTGATAAAATAGCGAACACCATCCACGAAAAGGAACTTGCTATAGGCGATAAAAGGAACATGGTTTTCTCCGGGAGCTTTGTAACGAATGGTCGTGGAAAAGCGGTCGTTACTTCTATAGGAATGAATACCGAGATCGGTAAAATTGCCACTCTTTTGGACAATGCACAGGAGAAAAAAACGCCATTACAAGTGAGCTTGGATCGTTTTGGGAAACGTCTTGCACTCGGCATTATCATTATTTGTTTAATTATATTTGGGCTTGATATTATTCGAGGGCGTGAGTTAATTGACTCCTTTATGTTCGCCGTTTCGTTGGCGGTTGCAGCAATTCCGGAAGCACTTAGTTCGATTGTGACAATCGTTTTAGCAGTGGGGACTACAAATATGGCGAAGGAAAATGCCATTATTCGTAAGCTGCATGCAGTAGAAAGTTTGGGGAGTGTATCAATTATCTGTTCAGATAAGACAGGGACACTTACGCAAAATAAAATGACGGTTCAAGAGGTTTATACAGGCGATCAAGTTCTGCCTTTTAATGAGCTAAAGCTAGCTAATGAAAACCATAAAAAACTGCTCGAATTGGCCATACTCTGCAATAATTCCGTTGTAATGAAGGATAAGGAAATCGGGGATCCAACGGAATTGGCACTCGTAAAATTTGGACGTGAATATGACTTAAATGAACATATTGTACGTGGCCTTCATCAACGTGTTGGTGAATTACCTTTTGATTCGACTCGTAAGGTAATGAGCACAGTTCACCGCATGGGAAATCGTTCCGTTATGATTACAAAAGGGGCGGTAGATGTACTGCTGCCGCGTGTTAGCCGCATTCATTCAAGTCATGGCGGGTCCAACATAACGACGCAGCAAGTAGAAAAGATAAATTACGTAAATGAAACCTTCTCAAATGCCGGGCTAAGGGTAATGGCGATTACGTATAAAGATGTATATTCTCCTACCTTAACGGAAAAAGAGGAGCATAACTTAACATTTGTTGGATTAATCGCAATGATGGATCCACCACGCGAAGAATCGGCACAAGCAGTGGCGGATTGTATTAAAGCAGGCATCAAACCGGTCATGATTACAGGTGATCATAAAATTACGGCAATGGCGATCGCAAAGAAACTCGGCATTTTAAAAAATCCGAGTGAAGCGATTGAAGGAAAAGAAATCGAAAAGCTTTCAGATAGAGAATTGAAGGCAAAGGTAGAAAAAATCTCAGTTTATGCACGTGTCTCCCCGGAACATAAAATACGGATTGTGAAAGCATGGCAAGACAAAGGACATGTAGTCGCCATGACGGGAGATGGTGTAAATGATGCCCCAGCGCTAAAACAGGCCGAAATTGGTGTAGCGATGGGTACAGGGACTGAAGTGGCAAAGGATGCTTCTTCGATGATTTTAACCGATGATAACTTTTTGACGATCGTCAAATCGATTTCGAATGGTCGAAGTATTTACGCCAATATTAGTAACGCTATTAAATTCCTGTTATCCGGAAACGCTGGTGCAATTATTGTCGTTTTATATGCAACGCTTTTTGCATTGCCTGCACCGTTTCTACCGATTCATCTATTATTTATAAATTTATTAACGGATAGTTTGCCGGCAATTGCGATTGGGCTAGAGCCACATAATAAAAAGCTTATGAAAGAAAAGCCCCGTAACATCAAGGAGCCGTTGCTAAATAAGAAGTTTGTTTCCCAAGTAGGATTTGAGGGAGCAATTATTGCGGCGGTTACAATCATCGCCTTCCAAATAGGATTGTCGACAGGTGATACTGCAGTAGCCACAACGATGGCATTTGCGACATTATGTTTATCAAGACTGGTACATGGCTTTAATTGCCGTTCGGATGAATCCATTTTTAAACTGGGAATCTTCTCGAATTTAGCTGTATGGATTGCATTTTTATTAGGATTTTCCATACTGAACTTTGTGCTGCTCTCTGGATTATTTGAAGTAGCGCGCTTGAATAACTTCCAGTATTTAATTATTTATGGTTTATCATTAGTTCCACTAATTATAATTCAGCTTCATAAACTATTTTTCAGAGCGAGTTAAAGAGAGCTGCTTGAATATAAAGCGCATGCATGAACTTAATTGCATGCGTTTTTCGATTAAATACTACGTGAGATGGCAACTTTTTTAGGCTTTTAACATAACAATAAAGTTAACAAGGTTATGGAAGGGTGACGTCATAAGCACAACAGTTAAGTATTTCTTCGGTCAGGCAATGACAGGGCAGGGCATAAAAAATATATACAAGGATTTAATGAATGAAGCACAAACGGTGTATTTACTAAAGGGTGCGCACGGCTTCAAAATTTCCGAGCTGCTTCAAAACATCGGTGACTACTATGTTAAAAAGGGCGCTAGTATCGAGTATTTCCATGACCCATTATTTGAGGGCACGGTTGAAGGCATCTTTATTCAAGCACCACATCGGATTTTAATTCTTCAGGCAACCAATCCTTCAATAGAGCCTACTGTTCTTGGGGGACGGGATCATGTCATTTCCCTTTATGATTGTGTAGATGAAGAACAGCTTTCGGCGAATGAAGCGTTGTTCTCTTTGAATGAAAAAAAACAAACCTACTATAATCAATGCTTTGCTGCTCTTTCCAAGGCGATTCATATTCATGATGACTGGGAAGTGGAAACAAGGAAGTATATGAATTGGAACGGATTGAATCAGCAATTTGCAGATTTGACGAATCAATTATTCGGTGAGAAGAAATTGGATAAATCGGGTCAGCTGACCCACCGGCTACTCGGAACGTTAACACCGGCAGGAGCACGTGATACCGTTCAAAGTATTACGCAAAACTTGGAAAAGAGGCTATTCATCAAAGGGTATCCTGGCACAGGTAAATCCTCGATGATGAAGCAATTGGCAAAAGAAGCACAGAGTCGTGGCTATGATGTGCAGCTCGTATGGTGTGGGTTGGATTCCAATTCGATTGATATGGTCATTTTGCCTGAATTAAAGTTCTGTATATTTGATAGTACTGAGCCACATGTTTATTTCCCGGATGAGAATCGTCCTGGCGATGAAGTTTTCGACATCGCTCAGCACTGCCATCCAACAGAAGTGGAGCTAAACAACATTAATGAGCTTGTCGCAAAGTATAAAGCGACTATGCAAGAAGCGAAGCAATTTGCCAAACAATATGCCGACGAAGAACGGAAAGTCCGTGAAGCAGTAGATGCAGCATTAAACGTAGATGAATTCAATAAACGGACAGTCCCGTTATTTGATCTTGTGCAAGAGTTAAAAACCATTTAAAAAAACAAAGCATATGATAATAGAATGAATTTTCGAAAGGAATGATAAAATGTATTATCCTTATGGGTACCCATATCAGCAATACCAGTATCCTACACATATACCGGTCAACCCATATGGGGGTACGCCAGGTAATGTAAATTATCCAATGTGGGTAAATACTACAGCCCCATATAATTGGCAGGGCGACGCCTCAAATCATCAGGGAGTAGTTTTAAAAGATTATGGAAAAAATCCGTTTGTCATCAATATTGAGGAAGCGGCGAGACAGAACCAGACGTATCGTACCGCTCTTTGGACAGGAAATCATCTACAGCTTACTTTAATGAGCATAAATCCTGGTGAGGATGTTGGGCTAGAGGTGCATCCACATGTGGACCAATTCATTCGGATTGAGCAGGGCCAGGGGATTACCCAAATGGGGAAAACAAAAGATAACCTGAATTTTAATAGAATGGTATTTGATGGTTCTGCGATTTTTGTGCCTGCCGGAACGTGGCATAATGTTACAAATACAGGACAGATGCCATTAAAGCTTTATACAATTTATGCACCACCAAATCATCCATTCGGGACGGTTGAACCTACTAAAGCGAGCGCTAGGCATGAGGAACACGGGAAATAAAAACAAAGGGAATAAGCGCAACTGACCGATTGCTCTTTTGAAAGAAGAAACAATTATTTTAACAAGTATTAGAAGTTTGTATTTTATAATATAGAAGTTAAAATCAAAAAATTACGAAATGTTTATTCCTATTTCAGCAGTTAGATGTAATAAGTAAAATAGGCGAAAATCGCTAAATCCTTTGGTGAAAAGGATTTGGTGATTTTTTATTTTCCTTCTTCACTTTTAACACTTCAATTTCAGCTTGATAATTCTCAAGATTTACATCATTCGTTTTATGCTACTCACGTTAGAATTGAATCAAAATAACAATCGTGCAATAAATCAGTTTTAGTCAACCGATTACGAACAAAATCAGAATCAAATGGATAATAAAAGAATTAGTACAAAGATACTGATGGATTTAGAATAGGAAAAGTGTAAGGTTAAAGTGTATTAAAATATTTTTTCTGTATTATTTTAACTATAAATTGCGATTTTGAAGTCCAAAAGAAATAAAGAAATAAATAAGGATAGTGCATAAAATATAAATCCATTCTTACAAATGAAAGGAATTCAACATGGAAATTAGAGATTTACAAAATTTTATTCAAGTCATAGATCATGATAGCTTTACAAAAGCGGCTGAGGAAATGTATGTTACGCAATCTTCTTTAAGTAAAAGTATTAAGCGCTTAGAAAAACAATTGGCTTCTGACCTGCTCGACAGAAAATCCAAAAAAGTTAAGTTAACAGATATAGGAATGTTAGTTTACCAACAAGGAAAAGAGATTCTTTATGCGATTGATGATTTACACTTACTTATCAAAAAGAGTAAAAATATAGAGGTTGGGCGTTTGAAATTAGGTATGCCACCTTTAATTGGAACTTTATTTTTCCCGGAAATAGCTGAAACGTTTAATGATAAGTTCCCAAACATAAAAATTGAATTATTCGAACGTGGAGCAAAAAAGCTCGAAGAAATAGTTTTAGATGGAAAGGTAGAAATAGCATTAGTTGTCTCTCCATACTTTAAAAATAACATGTATGATATATACCCTTATATTGAAGATGAGTTCTTTGTTTTCTTACATAAAGATCATGTACTAGCATCTAAAGCAGAAATTTCAATTAGCGAATTAAGAGATGAAAAATTTATTATTTTCACGGAAGAATTCACTTTACATGACTACGTTATTAATGCATGTAAAGAAGCGGGTTTTTCACCAGAAATTGTATATAAAAGTTCTCAATGGGATTTAATTTTAGAGTTAACAGTCTCTAGTAATGGTGTTACATTACTTCCGAGTTCAATCTATAAAAAGAATCTTAATCCTAATATAAAGTTAATTAAAATTAAAGGCGAACCTTTGTTGTGGAAGCTTTCCTTCATAACTTTAAAAGATTCATACAAATCGTTTGTATTAGAAAAATTCATTAGTTTAATAAAAAAATAATTTAATATGCTCATTGGGAATGATTGATATTCCTATTATTCCTTTTACTAATAATGTTGTTTGTAATAGAATTTTCTGTATACAAAGCAGAAAAAAGGAGGGATTATATGGCTTTATTAGGATTTCTAACAATCAGTGTATTTTTAATATTAATATTCACAAGAAAAGTTTCGGTAATTGTCGCATTAGTAATGGTGCCAGTAATATTTGGTCTAATCGGGGGATTTGGATTAGAGCTAGGCGAGATGATGTTAAGTGGATTATCAACGGTTGCGCCAACAGGTATTATGCTTGTGTTCGCTATCTTATATTTTAGTCTGATGTTAGATGTAGGATTATTTGACCCAATGATTAAATTCATTTTAAAGGTTGTAAAAGGTGATCCTTTAAAAGTGGTAGTGGGAACAGCTATTTTAGCAATGGTAGTACATTTAGATGGTAATGGTTCAGCTACGTTTATCATTACAATTTCGGCTATGCTACCAATCTATAAAAAACTAGGAATTAATAGATTAGTTTTAGCTGGTGTTGTCGCTTTAGGTGCGGGTGTAATGAATATTGTTCCATGGGGCGGTCCAACGGCACGTGCCATGACAACTTTAGGTGCGGAAGCTAAAGATATTTTTAATCCTGTCATTCCTGCAATGATAGCCGGAATTGTGTGGGTTATTATTGCCTCGGCATTAATCGGATTAAAGGAAAGAAAACGTTTAGGTATTCTTCAATTAGATGAATCAGATTTGCAATTTTCCGTTAGTGAAGAAGAACAGAAATTAAGAAAACCAAAATTATTTATTTATAATCTTTTATTAACTATTGCACTATTAGTTTCTTTAGTAGGTGCATGGTTACCGATGCCAATATTATTTGTATTAGCTTTTGTAGCCGCATTAATGGTTAACTATCCAAAACACGATGACCAACAGGCGCGTATTGCTGCACATTCTAAGAGTGTACTTTTAGTTGCTACAATGATATTTGCCGCAGGTATTTTTACAGGAATACTTAATGGTACAGGAATGATTGAAGACATGGCACTTGCATTAGTAAATATTATTCCTGATTCTATGGGGCGCTTTTTACCTGTAATTGTAGCAATTACTAGTATGCCTTTGAGTCTTGTTTTTACACCTGATGCATATTATTTCGGGGTGCTACCTGTAATTGCCGAAACTGCTTCTACATTGGGCATTAATCCACATGAAATTGGACGAGCAGCAATTTTAGGTCATATGACAGTTGGATTCCCATTAAGTCCTTTAACTGCTTCAACATTTATTTTAATTGGATTAGCACAAGTAGATTTAGTAGATCATCAAAAATTTATTTTTAAGTGGGCGTTTATGACAACGGTTGTTATGACAATAGTAGCTGTATTGATTGGGGCGATATCTATATGAAAAAAAATACAATTAGAATAGGCGTAGGTACTGGGTTTGCTGGTGATCGTATCGAGCCTGCTGAAATCTTATTAGAAAAAGGTAATTTAGATTATTTAGTTCTAGAATGTTTGGCAGAGCGAACGATAGCGTTAGCGCAAAAAAGGAAAAAAGCTAATCCTTCATTAGGGTATGATGTTCTATTAGAGAAGCGTATGCAAAGCTTACTGCCTAAATTAAAAAACAAAGCAACACGAATTATTACGAATATGGGGGCTGCTAACCCACAAGCAGGAGCGGAAAAAATCTTGGAGATAGCAAAACAGCTAGGAATTCCGATTAAAGTCGCTGTGGTTACTGGAGACGATGTCCTTTCAAAAATTTCATTAGATGAAACGGTGTGGGAAACAGGCAAGTTATTAAGTGAATATGGGGAAATTTTATCTGCAAATGCTTATATTGGCGCGAATGCATTATTGTCTGCCTTACAATCAGATGCTCAGATTATTATCACAGGGCGTGTTGCAGACCCATCTTTATTTTTAGCACCGATGATTCATGAATTTAAGTGGGAGCTTAATGAATTAGATTATTTAGCACAGGGAACAGTAGTTGGCCATCTATTAGAATGTGCAGGTCAGCTTACAGGAGGATATTTTGCAGACCCAGGTAAAAAAGATGTTGCTGATTTAGCAAATCTTGGTTTCCCATATGCAGATGTATCAAATGATGGAACAGCTATTTTTAGCAAGGTTGAAAATACAGGTGGTCAAATTACTTTACAAACAATGAAAGAACAACTGCTCTATGAAGTTTTGAATCCTACTGCATATATAACACCTGATATCATTGCCGATTTCTCCAAAGTGGTTTTTGAAGAAGTTAATCCTGGCACTATTAAAGTAAGTGGTGTTACCGCCGTAGGGAAGCCTGAAAAACTAAAAGTAAGTATTGGCTATAATGCGGGCTTTATTGGTGAAGGCGAAATCTCATATGCTGGAGAAAATGCATTAGCACGTGCTGAGTTAGCTGGGGAGATCATTTCTGAAAGAATTCGTCATTTATACACAGATTTTAGGGTAGATTTGATTGGTGTAAATGCTACTCATAGAAAAGCATTCAGACAAATAGAACCTTATGAAGTTCGACTTAGAGTTGCTGGTAAGACACAGAGTCCAAGTTTAGCAGAATTAATTGGTGAGGAAGTTGAAGCGTTATATACAAATGGTCCAGCTGGTGGCGGTGGGGCGCGTAAAAATATTTTGGATGTCGTAGGTATCGTTTCTACTTTTATTGAGGAGAACCAAATCGAAATTAGTACTGAAAAGAAGGAGGTTCATTTCAATGAAATTATATGAGGTGGCACACTGCAGAACTGGTGATAAAGGTAATACTTTAACTATGTCAATTATTGCTTTCAAAAAAGAGAACTATCCATTGATTTTAGAACAAGTAACAGTCGACAAAGTGAAAGAACACTTACAAGGCATCGTCTTAGGTGATGTTGAGCGTTATGAAATTCCTTCTCTAGGAGCATTGCAATTTATTTGTCACGAAGCTTTAGATACGGGAGTTACTACATCATTAGCAATGGACACGCATGGGAAAACCTTAAGTTACAGCGTATTAGAGTTAGAACTATCATAAGCCTTAAAATTAAGTTCTCAAAAAAATTAGAGTTATCTTTTCAGGGGGGTTGAAATGAAGAAAGTATACGATTCATTTGAACGTGCAGTCGAGGATATTACGAATGGTTCTACTATTATTGCTGGTGGATTTGGTCTGTGTGGTATTCCTGAGAAATTAATTGCGGCGTTAGAAAAAAAGGATGTAACAGATTTAACCGTTGTGAGTAACAACTGTGGAGTAGATGATTTTGGATTAGGTTTATTACTTAAAAATAAACAAATAAAAAAAATGATTGCATCCTATGTTGGTGAGAATAAAACTTTTGAGCAACAATTTATTTCAGGAGAGCTAGAAGTCGAATTAACACCACAAGGTACCTTAGCCGAGAAACTTAGAGCTGGAGGTGCTGGAATTCCCGGTTTTTATACTGCAACAGGCGTTGGAACACCTATTGCAGAAGGTAAAGAAGTGAAAGAATTTGATGGTGAAGTGTATTTATTAGAAAAAGCAATTAAAGGGGATTTTGCTTTAGTTAAAGCATGGAAAGCAGATAAGAGTGGTAATTTAGTATTCCGAAAAACCTCTCGGAATTTTAATCCATTAGCTGCCATGGCTGCTAAAATAACTATAGTAGAGGTGGAGGAATTAGTAGAGGTTGGAGAAATAGATCCGGACTTTATTCACCTACCGGGTATTTACGTTCAGCGTATAGTAGTTGGTCAAAATTATGAAAAACGCATTGAACGTCTCGTTGTAAAGGAGAATGCATAGTGTCTAGAGATGTGATTATAAAACGTGCTGTTCAGGAAATTTCAAATGGGATGTATGTAAATTTAGGCATCGGAATGCCCACATTGATAGCGAATAATATACCTTCAGATTATGAAGTGTTTCTACAGTCTGAGAATGGTTTGCTTGGCATTGGGTCTTACCCTACGGAAGAGCAAGTTGATGCGGATTTAATAAATGCGGGTAAAGAAACTGTTACAGCTAGCAAAGGCGCTTCATATTTTGATAGTGCAGAAAGCTTTGCTATGATCCGTGGAGGACATATTGATGTAGCGATTTTAGGTGGAATGGAAGTCTCTCAATACGGTGATCTAGCTAACTGGATGATTCCAGGAAAACTAGTTAAAGGTATGGGAGGAGCAATGGACTTAGTAGTAGGTGCAAAAAAAGTTGTTGTGATTATGGAGCATACGAATAAACATGGTGAAGCAAAAATTAAACAAACTTGCTCTCTTCCACTTACAGGTAAAGGTGTCGTTCATCGATTAATAACTGAATTAGCAGTTTTCGATTTTAAGAATGGAGAAATGATTCTCATCGAATTACAACCAGAAGTTACATTAGAGGAAGTTAAAGAAAAGACAGAAGCTTCATTTGTTGTGAATATATAAAGTAAATTATTAATTGCACTTTAGAGATAGGCGATCGGCCGTAAATAATACCATCCTACTTCTCCCATAAATGTATCAAATCAGGTTTATAAAGTTCTAGTTTGTAATAAAAACAACAAAAAAACCATCTTAAAAAACCCTTGGAAGCCAATGCTTGAAGGGTTTTTTCTGCGTTCTAGCCCATTTGCTCTACATCGTTAGATACATTTCTAAAAGAACAAACATTTTTTATTAGTTGGCTCGCCTCTTGTTTTTCCATCATCTTACCATATTTAATATTTAGAAAACTAAATTCCTTATTAGAGCTATAAATTTCAGTTAAAAAGAAAATAATAAATTCTGAATGAAGAGCTTTTTATTATAAAGGAGGACAACTCATGAATCGTTTTGAAGAAAAGGTCGTAATTGTAACGGGTGCTGGCTCGGGATTAGGACAGGCTGCAGCATTACAGCTGGCAAAAGAAGGCGCTAAGCTAGTGCTTGTTGATATTAACCAGGCGGGATTAGATGATACGAAGTCAAAGGTACAAGCGGTAGCGCCAAAAGTGGAGACACTCCTAGTTACAGCAAATGTGGCAACGGAAAGCGAAGTAGAGAACTTTGTCAATCAAACGGTGGAACGCTTCGGCAAGATTGATGCCTTCTTTAACAATGCTGGAGTGGAAGGGAAGCAAAATTTAACAGAAGACTATGGGACCGATGAGTTCCAAAAAGTTGTCTCAATCAATTTAAATGGCGTATTTTACGGTATGAAGTATGTTTTGAAGGTGATGAAGGAACAAGGCTATGGAACAATCGTCAATACAGCGTCTGTCGGCGGTATCCGCGGTGTCGGAAATCAGTCCGGCTATGCAGCGAGTAAGCATGGCGTAGTTGGGTTAACAAGAAACTCAGCGGTTGAATATGGTGAGTACGGGATTTCTGTAAAAGCAATTGCCCCAGGAGCAATTATGACCCCCATGGTAGAAGGATCTTTGCGTCAAATGGGCGGCGATAACTGGGAAGAAGCCGGTAAACAATTTGTACAAGGTAATCCGATGAAACGCTTTGGGAAACCAGAAGAAATAGGTTACTTAGTGGCATTTTTATTATCCAATCAAGCTGACTTCATTAATGGTGCTGTCATTCCGATTGATGGCGGGCAATCATATAAATATTAATCAAACGACTTATAAGAGCGAAATAAAAAGCGCTTTTATAGGTTTTTTACTTTTCAGGAAACATCGGTCCCGAATCATTCAATCCTTCAAAATACGACTTTCCAGTAGATAGTTTATTTCATATTTCCGAGCCAATCCTTTTAGTAATTGTAATAGTCCAGTAAAATCTGTTTCCTCCAGCAATCGTTCATACTGCATTTTTTCTTTGGCACTTGCACATTTTTTAAAGTATCCCCACATATGCTGGCATGCATTGCGCATACTCCCGTTTGTCGCTTTTTGGTTATGTGCATCCGTGATGAGCTGAGCCACCTTGTCATACGATAAATTATCCTTCATTGCTTGCCGAATCGCATTATAGTGGTTCTGGCTATGGAACATGACACGATATTTTTCCTCCCGCCATAACTGCTCGGTCTGCTTTTGGTTCATGCAATGGCACCCCCTTCTTATATCGAATAATTTCCATCTTATCGTCATTATATAAGATAAAGAAATGTTTTACATTTGTTAATAAATCGCCTCGATATTAGTATGTAAAAAATTGTATAATAGAGTAAGAACATATTTTTTGAATAGAAACGAAATACATTTTAAATTTACTGAATATACATACAATTTAAAGGGGAGAGGGTTTTCTTATGTTAAATGATCTTGCACCTAATTTTGAACAACAAGAGGATTTATTGAATCTAGAGCAACCAATTATTGAAGCTGCTGAAACATTATTCGTTAATGAGTTTACAGATGGGATACTAAATCCAAATGCACCAATGTTGGGACCAGTAAAGGATGGCGGTACGATTATTGCCAATACAGCACCTGGTTGTTGGGGACCGATGATTACACCAACCATTCGAGGTGGACACGAAGTGACAAGACCTGTGTATGTGGAAGGCGCGGAAGTAGGGGACGCAATCGTTATCCAGATTAAGTCCATTCAAGTGACATCGATTGCTACTTCTTCGGGGACGGATGAAGCACAGCTGGATCGATTTATCGGAGATCCATTTGTGAAGGTGAAATGCCCTGGCTGTGGTAAGTTGCATCCTACAACTGTCGTACAAGGTATTGGGCAGGAGTCGGTAAAATGTGTGACATGTGGCACGGATACGACACCGTTTAAAATTTCGAATGGCTATACGATGACATTTAATTCAAAAGGCGAAATCGGATTGACTGTAGGAAAAGAAGCAGCACGTCGAATCGCCTTGGATGCAAAGAATTTTATGAGAACACCGGAAAAGTCTGTCCAAAATCCAATTACGTCGTTTGGACCAAGTGATTTAATTGGTGTGATGGCAAGAATGCGTCCTTTTGTAGGGCAGCTAGGAACAACACCATCCAAGGCAATGCCGGATTCTCATAATGCAGGTGATTTTGGCACGTTCTTAATTGGAGCACCACATGAATTTACGATGACGGAAGATGAACTTAATATTCACCGTACAGATGGACATATGGATATTAACCGTGTTCGTGAAGGGGCTATAGTAATCTGTCCGGTAAAGGTACCAGGCGGTGGTGTCTATGTGGGGGATATGCATGCAATGCAAGGTGATGGAGAAATTGCCGGTCATACGACAGATGTAGCAGGGATTGTGCAGCTGCAGGTGAGTGTCCTGAAGAAAGCAAATTTGGAAGGGCCAATTATTCTACCTAATGAAGAGGACTTACCGTATACGGCCAAACCGTTTACTAAAGAAGAGAAGCGCAAGGCACGCGAACTGGCAGAGGAGTTCGGTGTGAAGCAGGTGGAGGATAGTTTTCCATTGTCAATTGTCGGTACAGGACAAAATTTAAATATAGCAACAGACAATGCACTTGAGCGTACAGCAAAACTGTTTGAAATGACAGTGGATGAAGTGAGAAATCGAGCGACAATAACAGGTTCAATTGAAATAGGTCGTCATCCCGGCGTCGTAACTGCTACAGTTCAAATGCCGAAATCACTGCTAAAAAAGGCTAGACTCTTTAAAACAATTAAACGCCAGTACGATTAAGGCGCTTAAGTTCTGGAAGTTTTTTTCAATTGCTTTTCGGGAAACAGGATTGTAATAGAAAAACAGAAGGGGTGATGCTATGCAACCATTAATTAGGAAAATAGAAGCAGTTGTCATCTCCATTGGAGTTCAGTCAGGTGTGGGGACTATCGAGGCCGTAAGTGAAAAGGACGACAGCAAAAAGGCAATCTTTCAAATTACGTCAAAAACGCCATTAATGACAAAGGACGGCTATCAAATTGGTATTTCAGCCATCCCGGTGAAGGCAAAAATTATTGTGTTCGTTGATTCTAAAAGTCCATCGCCAATGGTCTCGCCCCCACATATTACGCCACTGCTCGTTATTTATGATCAGTATGATAAAAAAGGAGAAGTATGTGTTGGTGCGTTTGATAAAATGCTCTATTGCGAACAGTTGAATCTCAAGCTCCATATTAATGAAGGAACAGAAATAGTGGATTTAACTGGGAAGCGAGTGGATCGAAGCGAATTGACTGAAAAAATGGTATTCGTTTTCTATGACCGTGCAACACGCAGCATGCCAGTACAAGCAAATCCAACGAAACTCATTGTGACACCTTATAGTGAATACTAAATAGTGAAAGGGCATATCGGTTTTTACCCGCAGTCGTATGAGTTTACTACCATTCTGATACGGAGTTGCGTTAATAGATCGGTATGCTTTTCTTATGGGAAAAAATAAATTTCCTTTTCATGTACTTCTAAATTTTGTTATATTTTTGTATAGAGAAAAGACAAGGGAAGGAGGAGGATATTGTTGTTGCTTTCATATGATGAGCAGCTTTTCCAACAAACGAACGGACAAATAGGGGAGAAGCTTGAGCAAGCTTTGGAAGAACCATCTCTGTTTGATGAGAACCTCCCTATTTGGGGCGCTCCCATGTATAGTGACACTTTTTTGCTGAAGCAGGAGCGTGCGGAGAAAATTTGTTTTCAGCTAGTGAAATATTATTGGGGTAAATTTGATTTGTTTTTTTACGATGCTTTTAGCAAAGCAAATATGAATGTCGATATGGCCAATGAAAAGATGGGGCAATTTTTTGCGCAGCCACAAAACAGAAAACAACTCTTCACATTTTTACATACACAAGGGGAAGTCGAATTTGAACAGTTAATAGAATTTATCTTTGCAAAGGCTATTCGTACACCCCGCCCACAAACAGGGCTTAATAAAATTTATGTTTATAAAGTCAACAATCAATTTTTTGTACAGCCCATCTATTGTGAGCATGAAAAATTCTGGCAAGTGATTGGCGCCAAAAAAATATATTCAGTATTTTTACAGCTTCCTTTGAAGAAAATCTCGCGCCCTGTGGAATTAATGGCAACTTTTAAAGCACTGCTGGCTGAGCAGTTGACCGTTAATCGGGTGGCGACAATCGTTCATAAGCTCATACAGAAAATCGATTTTGAAAATCCGAAATCCGATGAATTAAAGCAGCTCCATCTTTTGAATGTGCGCACGCATTTTACGAGTGGTCGCCGCCATATGTTAAAGCTCCGCAAATGCATCTATGCCCTTCAGCGAAGTTGGTCGACCGGGGAGTTTGCACTCAATAACAAAGAGTACACGCTGCTTGGATATATGCTATTTCAAGAAGCCGTATTTAAAAAGGATTACAGGAATATTTTAATGCAGGGAATGTACTTAATTGAGGAAGAACGATTGAATAACCACGCCATTGAGCTTGTCGTAGAATATACGGACGTTTTAAGTAGCATGAATCCTCAGCCAGATGCACTCGTAAAACATTACCGGAAAAACTATATTGAGCATGTGTTTTATGAACTAATAGATAGCGTAGTAAAAGAGGAGAAATTTGAACAAGGAATCGAGCTTTTGAGAAATTATGAGCTTGCAACTTGTACAACCATTTTCGAGTTGCTGCAGTCTACCGACTATGAGGATATTTTACATAAAATTGAGGCGACGGTTCAGCGTGATATTGCCATTTTAGTAGATGGTTCCATCCATAAAGTTCGTGAATCGCTGGCGACATGGCAAAGTGAATATATGGATCCACGAAGTCCATATAATGCAATTGCTCTGATGACATCCCAGCATATTTGCAATCTGTTGAAAATCCTGTTTTATGCAGAGGAAGATAACTTAGTGGAAAAGTTATTGGCTGTATATAAGAAATATTTACTCGTACCTGCTCATTTTTATAATTTACGTCAGTTTATTGAGCATCGGGTTATGGTAACCCGTTAACAATAAAAAGCAGGATAGAAGAAAGGTGAATCAATGGATTCTTTGGAATCGTGATTCACCTTTTTATTTAAATTAACACACCATTTGCTTTGAGCTTTTCAATTTCTTTTTGATTATAGCCGTATGTTTTTAAAATTTCCTCCGTATGTGCACCCATTTTTGCTCCAACATATTGGTACGTAGGCTCGACTCCGCTAATTTTTAAGGCAGTGCCGATTTGGCGTTGTGTCGAGCCGTCTGATTTTTTCACATCTACGAGCATATTGCGAGCCTGGATTTGTGGATGGTTGCATGCTTCATCAAATGTAAGCACGGGTTCCACGCAACCGTGAAAATCTTCATTAAAAATTTCCAACCATTGATCAAATGTTTTCGTGCAAAAGGCGTCCGTTACTGCCTCTTTAAATCGTTGCTGTGTATAGGAGGAGTCATTGAATGTGCTGTCGATTAGCTCTGGTATTTCAAGCGCTTCACATAATAGCTTACGGAATTGCGGCTCTAGACTGCCGACTGAAAAATACCGCCCGTCTTTTGTCCGGTAATAATCATAAAATGTACCACCGTTTAAAATTTCCTCTTCTGGCTGAGGAGGGCGCCCGCTTCCAAGGTATTGCGTGCCGTACAGCGCGTTCATCGCAAACATGGCATCGGTCATGGATACATCAATAAATTTCCCTTCACCTGATTTTTCGCGATGCAGTGCAGCAGCTAAAATTCCGATGGCAGCATGCATTGTCCCCCCGGCAATATCCGCAATCTGAATCCCCATCGCAACAGGCTTTTTATCCTTTAAACGCGAATGATTCAGCACCCCGCCAACTGATAAATAGTTATTATCATGACCTGGACGTGTTGCGTATGGACCCGTTTGACCGTAACCTGTGATTGCACAGTAAATAAGGCGCGGATTGATCTCACGCAATGTATCATAATCAATGCCAAGACGCTTCATGACACCTGGGCGAAAACCTTCGATAATAATGTCGTAATCCTTCACGAGCTTTTTAACAATTTCAATGCCTTCTTCAGATTTCAGATTTAGTTGCAGTGACTTTTTCGAGCGGTTTAAATGCTGATGAATGTAGGATTCCTTCTCTTCATCATAAGGCGGCATTATACGCATTAAATCCACTCGGCGATTTGATTCAATATGAATGACTTCTGCTCCTAAGTCTGCAAACATCATCGTAGCAAGTGGTCCCGGTAATAGAGAACAAAAATCCAGTATTTTTAATCCATTTAAAATTGTCATGCCCATCCCCCTTAATGATCACACATTGTATTAATACAGTTTAATATAAATTTATTGTATTATAACAGTTAATAAGATAAATTCCTATATTTATCCTTTTTAATACGAAAAATTTTAAAATTTGTTCAGGATGTACATAAGAAAACAACTATCTCTTTACAATAGTATTCTATTATTATATTTTAAATACTCAGAAAATTATAGTGCAAAAATAAGCAAATGCAGCAAAATATGCAGAAAAAAGGGTTATTTTGGACAACTATTTCTTAAATAGAAAGATAAAAGGCCGCATTAAAAGTAACATCACTCTTAATACGACCTGTAGATTATAAGGAATAAAAATTGATGGTAAAGTAAGGCAGGCTTTGGTTATTGAATTCGACGCCAACAAATGCGTGGGTAAATTGCTCACGCAAAATGTTTTCACGGTGAGTTAAGGAATTCATTAACGCTTCATGTGCGTAAATGGCACTATATTGACCACATGCTAAGTTTTCGCCCCACCAATCATATGTCATGCCGCCATTTTTCATGCGGGCACCACCACGTAAGCCTTGCATATCCATATGACCGAAATAGTTGTAAGTGGCCATGCTTAAGCTATGGCTGCGGGCAATAGCGTTATATTCCGGTGTATATTGTAAAGGAAGCAACCCTTCCGAAACGCGCGAAGCATTAATCAGATCCATCATCAAATCTTCAAAGCCGTCTCGTAAAGCTGGTGATGGCGCAGCAAAGAAGCCTACTTTGGACATTTCTGTTTCGGTATCTATTGCCATAATGGATCGCACTTGAAAGTTTTTATGCACATCATAAAAGAATGTTACATATTGATGATCAATTAAATAAGTACCGCTTGTTTCAGCATTGTATTTATCATCATAGTACTGCCTGAAGCGTCGATTGTTTTTTATAATATGGGTTATTGGTTCGCCGTATTGTGCTTTTACTGCCTGACGTGAGTCACCAATGGAAATACCACAGACCGCTTGTCCAATGCGTGTTTCATAGCCGGCTACCGCAATGTTATTTTTAGTGCCAATTAAATGGAACTGGTTATAGTCTAAAGAGGGGATACTCCATTCAAAATCATATTCTGATGCAAAAATTTTGATTGCAGTTGTTTTTGTGACTACCGTAGACTCAGTTGTTAATGGAATAAGAACATCTTGATTCATCGCTTTCCCCTTTGCCGATTTCAATGAATATATCACATAATCTTATAGTTGTATTTGTTATTTCTAGTTCTACTACTCACGAATACTATATTAGCGCAATTACTATGGAACTTTCATGAAAGATGATTTGCTAAGCTTTAAATAAAACGGTAAAGTTATAACAGGTCGTGTGTGAAAATACCTATATTAGGTTTAATTAATTCCATATAGCGGCAGTTTATAAGTTATATGTATAAAAATAACAATTAGAATAAAGGTGCATAAGTTTAAAATATAAATGTATTAAGGAGTAAAATATAACATTATAGTTTATTTTATTGCAACGGAAATTTGAAATTCACATTTTCATCATTTTAAACTGGGTAATTTGAATTATTTTGCATTCAATATATGTGAGGAGCGAACAAATTAATAATAAAAATAATGAAAATAGACAATTTTATATGGCGTCTTGCAGAGACTATCATTTGTTGATTATATGCTAGTGATTAGAACTATTTTTGTGCGGGTAATGTATAAATGGTTGGCTATTTATTATAGAACGGTTTTGCTTTCTGACTTTCGAGTCGAAAAGCAAAACCGTTCCTTTTTGTTTATAAAGAAGTAAAGGATACTTCTTTTAAGTATTATGTGAACGATTTTCCTACTTTAAAAAGAAAAACTATATAAATTTGATACAGTTTTGTGCACTATTGTCCGATATAAAGAGCGTACGTGCTAAAAAGATGTACCATAACTCGACACTTCAAAAAGGGGGGAGTCTCAAACATGGATTCGAAAAAAGGAAAAAAGCTTTCGAAGGCTACAGTCGCAACAGTTTTAGCAGCGAGTGGTGTCATCGTGGCCATGCCGCAGCAGACAAATGCCTATTCATTTAGCGATTTAAATCCATTTGCAGATTATTATGAGCCCATTTTAGATTTAGCCAGCCGTAAAATTGCGACAGGTTATTCAGATGGCACATTTAAACCAAATCAAGCCATCACTCGGGAAGATGCCGCTAAAATGCTGGCACTAACGATTGATGTTAATATAACAAATCCAAAAAACCCAGGTTTCAAAGATGTACAGATGAGCAATCCAAACTACCGCTACATTGCAGCATTGGCAGAGGCAGGGGTTATTAACGGGTATTCCGATAAAACATTTAAGCCGAAAGAACCGATTACACGCGGACAAATGGCGAAAATTTTAACACTTGGTTTCAAATTTGGGGTTTCCTCAAAGCTTAACCACGGATTTAAGGATGTTAACACAAAAAATGCGAATGCCTACTTCATCCAAACACTTTATGACCTGAATGTAACAAAGGGGAAGACACCTGTTTCATTTGATCCGTTTAATACTGTAACTCGTGCACAAATGGCAACATTTATATGGCGTGCGGAAAAGGCCGATCGAGGCAATCCTGTATATGCGGTTGGCGATATTACTGGCAATCAAATTTACATAAACGGTGTTGCGCATACGATTGCGCCGCATTTACGGAGCATTTTAAATGCAGCAAATAAAAACGTGTTGCAAGGTGCCTTTATTGAAGGAAATTTTTCAGGAAATACAGTTCAGAACATTACGAAGCTGACAATTAATGCGAGCGGAAATTCCTCTCGATTATTAGCGCTTGATGGAGGCTATTCTTCTTTTGCAGGGGAGCTCATCGTACATGGTAGCTATGTGCGCTTTAAAAATATTAACTTTACTGGGCGTGTGGAAGTGGCGGAAGCGCCGAGACGTTCGCTTGCTTCATTAAGCAATACGCGTATTGCAAGCGTTGGCAATATCGCATCATTCATCGATTGGGGAAAACCGACTGTTCCAAAAAATGAAGATTTCCTGAACCCAGTTGATAAAGAAACATTACAAGAGAAGCCCGACCCAACAAAGCCACCTCATTTACAGAAGTATACAGACCGTATGTCGAACTTAAAGAAATATGTGGACTTTGAAAACGCGGATATCCTTCATTTATATGTAACGTCCGATCGTACATTTGTAAAAGCCAATTACGAAATTGACCGTCTGACATTACAAGGAAATGTGGCAAATGTTGAGCTATATGCAAGTCCGAAGGCGATGTACATCGACACAGACTACAATGTATCGGTTTTTGGAGTACATGATATCCAGTATGTATACAAAAACACGTTAAAAAATGTGTCCTTAAAAACAGATAGTACATATGACTATTATTACATCACTTCAAGTAATGGCTTTACGGATATTGGCACACATGCTTATATTACAAACGCAATTATTCCGCCGAACAAAACAGTGAATGATGTTTTTGATGATTATAAAACGGATGATCCGAACATTGGCTATGTAAAGGACGAAAATGGAAAGGCAGTCGACCGTGATCCGGTGGAAAATACGATTATACCGGATGTTACTGGACCGAAAATTACACAGTTGGATGTGGCTGCTGGCGGATCGACAGCGGACGTAACATTAACGGCTGATGAAGATGGAACTTACTACTATGTTGTAAAACCGGCTAAGGAAAAAGCGCCAACGATTAACGAGATTAAAACAGGCGGCACTAAATACAACGGCAACGGCCCACTTGTAATGGATGAGCCAGTTAAGTTTACAGTAAGCGGTTTAGAAACAATGACGGATTATGTTATTTATGTCATTGTCATCGATAAAATGGATAACGTATCGGAAAAAGAGGAGCAGGAGTTCTCGACAATTGATAATCGACCACCTACATTCCGCTTGGACAAAGGGGAAACGATGTACGGCGGGAAACGTGTGCAGTTTGTCATTAAAGGAATTACCGAGCCTGGCGAATATTACTACTATATCCGTGAGAAATCACCAGTGGCAATGCCCGATCCGACTGTTGATGAAATTATAAAACGTTATACAGGAAAAGGGACGATAGCAAAGCCTGATGATGTTGTCATTACCGAAACAAAATACGGTGCAACCCCAGCCATTGGCGACATTAAGCCAAATACAGAGTATGAAATTTATGCTGTCATGGTGGATAAGTCAGGGAATAAAATGCGCAATCCCGCTCCGAAAATTACATTGAAGACGGAAGCGCCTGATACGACATATCCGTATGTACTGGATCCGCCAGAGCTACAATTGGCGGATAAGGAAAAAGGCTATTTCTACATTAACGTAAGTGAAGAACTGGACAAGGCAACTGCTGAAAATCCGGATAATTATTTACTATCCGGTACAGGGATTGTGAATATATCCGGTCATAAGGAAATGAAGCCAGTCGAGGTGCAATATTCGAATAAGCGAATTCGTTTAACGATTCCTTCAGTAAGCTCTTTAGTTAACGGGGATACGATTGTTGCGACAATATTAAAAGGTGTCAAAGACTTAGCGGAAAACGAATTTGAAAACAAAGACGTTATTCCTGTAGGGATGTCACCGCGTAACTATGCACAGTACAATCACTCGGATGCACTGCTGCCAAAAATTGATATTAAAAATGTTGTAACCGGTACATCTCAATATGAAATTGAAGTAAATACAAATAAAGCGGGTACGTACTACTACATGATCTTACCATCAGATTATGATCAAATAATTGCGGACCGCGGGATTACAAGCCGTCATTTCGTTGATGAATTTTCTACGGATCCGAATGTAGTGAAAGGGAAATTCCAAACGACTACACCAGCGGGTACAACAGATGATTATATTGCGGATGGGCAAAACCCGGCTCAATTGGGTGCCTTTAAATTTAATGTAACAAAGCCAACACCACCAAAGCTGAATCCATTTAAAAATTATAAAATTTTTATGGTGCTAAAAGATCGTTCGGGTCAACTTTCGAAAATTGAAAGCAGACCATTGATCAGCGATTCAAAACCACCGTTAGTTTCCGGATTTAAAGTAGAAAAGGTGGAAGGCAGCGATACAAGAATTCGCGTATCGGCAAATGTTGATGAAAAGGCAAACTTCTTTGCATTAGCTGTCCGCAAATACATTAAAAAGTCGGATGGATCCTATGAATTAAACCGTGACTACTTTGATGCTTCCGGTAAATTAAAAGATTTGGCAACGGTACTGAATACGACACCAAATGCACCTGATTTGTTTGATACATTCAAAAGTTTGGGAGCAAGGGATATTGGTCAATCGACTGGTCAAGGATCTTTTAGCTTTACACCAAACAACCTGAATTTAACAGCACATGAGGCGTACGGAATTTATGTAGGTGCGGTTGACTCGATTGGAAACTTTACGGTTTTACAGCGCAGCTCCGAAGCCAGTCTAGAAGCAGACGAGCCAAAAGGTGCACCAATGCAGGAAACGTTTTATACGGATGGGATTAGTCCATTTATAATGTCTAGTAAGGACAATCCATATGCTTCTATAACTACTGAAGCCATAATTTATCGAACACCAGATGCTAAATTTGAAATTACTTTTAATGAAGCTATTTTACGTCAGGATGAAACGAATTTAACAAATTATAATAAGTCGCAAATTAAAATTGCCAATTCATTAAATCTCTCTTCCATACTGAAAATTACAAACTCAGCTGGGGAAGATATAACGGGGGAATTTGCATTTGATGGCTATACGTTAGGTGCTAAAACTACCGATGAATCTAAATTGGTAATTAAACCTAATAACCCAAGCGATGCTGATAAATCAATTACAGTAACTCTAAGAGATAATTTAACGAATGCGTATGATTATAAAGGTAACCGTACATTCGATATTTCTAAACTTGGTAAATATATTTACCCTTCAAATAAAATAAATATTATGTCTAACGCTCTGTTAGGAACGAGAATGGCGGACCCTAACAACTCGAAAGAAATTATTATTACACCACAATTAAGTGCTTCAGATGTTAAAGAGGTATTCTATGTTGTTGTAAATGATGGCGTAACATATGCTCCAACAGAAACAGATATCTTAAATGTTGTGAGATACGGCCGACAGCCTTCAGCAGTCACAATTAATCTATATGGCAAAATAATGATTGGTAGCCCAGCCGACACAAGTAAGCAAATTACTTTAGTTGCTAATGGAGCATCCAATGTTTTCCGTAAAGGTCAAAAAGTATATATGATTACGTTGGATAGATACGGCAACCTTAACTGGGTTATGAATGAAAATATACGAACTCAAAATTACAGTACAGTAGTTGATACGCATTAGTTATATGCATTGAAATCATGTAATTTACGAAAACCTCAAGCTAATCCCACAATGCAATTGCAGAGTGGGATTAGTTTTTTTTAGTGTAAATTACTTTTTAATAAATTTTAATAAAGTTCAATCATTTCGTTATGGATTAATTACAATTTTTGTATTATTCTAGGAGTATAGGTGTTTATAACTAAGGGGGATATTAGGTGAAATGTGATAAATGCGGCTTTCAAAATGAACCGCAAGCAAACTTCTGCTCTTCTTGTGGGAAGCAATTTAACCAAGCAAAGACCCCGACATGGATTTATGCTTTATTAGTAGTGCTGATTATTGCTACTGGTGGAGTAGGTTATGGTGTATGGGAAGTGTATCAAAGAATCTCACAACCGGATTCGAAAAATATTACGGCAGAAGCTACTTCAGATGACGCCTCTATTGAACAAGTTGTAAAAGATATAACAAATAGCATCGATGAAAAACCAGTTGACCGCGTAACACTTATTAGAGATGTACAGCAAAAAGTATTTACGGTGATTACCGATTATGGGCGGGGGTCCGGCTTCCTTTATGCAAAGGGAGGTTATGTCGTTACAAACGCACATGTTGTGGATGGGGAAGTTGATGTATTGGTACGGAATTTCAATGGTCAAGAATTTGAAGCGAAAGTTATTGGTATTTCAGAAAGCTTTGATATTGCATTACTTCATGTACCGGATTATCAAAATGAATCTCCATTACCAATCGAGTCCAAAAAATCACCAACTGGTCTTGAAGTTATTGCTTTTGGTAGCCCACAAGGGTTTGATAATACCGCATCGCCCGGCTTTATTACAGGACATGACCGGGATATGGAAGTGGGTCGCTTTATTTATAAAGAAATTTACCAGGTTGATGCACAAATCGATAAAGGGAGTAGTGGGGGAGCGTTAGTAGATGCCACAACTGGTAAGGTAATTGGCATTAATTCTTTACTTTATACCTCTGAAACTAGTACAAATTTTGGGTTTTCAATTCCGCTCTATAGCATGACTAAGTATTTTGATGAATGGATTCAAGCACCTATGTCCCGTGATAGAGTACTGGCAGTTGCAGGTATTTATGAGTCTTATGATCTGTACGAGGAAAATTACGATGAGCCTTCTGAGAACGAAATTGATTCCGTTTTAGCAGGTCAATTTGTCCAATCATTCCGAATGTATTATGAACAAGCGCTTAACGAGAGCAATTTTTCCTGGATTGCGGATATGATTATTGATAGTGCCTATATAGAACTGGAAGAATATATTGCCGACATTTCATATGAGGGACATACTTTTGATTTTTTAACAAATGATATTTTGGATGTTATATATGAAAATGGTGAATATGCCGTCAATATGAATGAGACATTTGATTTTTATAGTGCATCGGGAGACTACGAACATTTCGATCGTTACAAAACGTATACAGTTGTGATCGATCAAAACGGTGCATTTAAAATTTCACAAATTAAAATTCATTAAAGTATTTAAACTGGAATCCTATTCTCTAAATAAAGAAACAAAGAAGCCCTTTACTTGTATTTGAAGTGAAGGGCAATTTTGTTGTACTGGATCCTATTTACGCGCATTAATCTAATTTTGTTAATAGTTCTATGTTCTTTATAAAAATAAAAAAGCTATTAATATTCTAATATATTTTTCTAGGGGATTAAATTGAGCCTTCCATTTTTCAAAATCATCCCTTGTTGATCGTATCAAATTTGATTTGTCAGACCGTCACAACTCGTCCGATCAAAAAGATTTAATAAATTTTAAGTAAATTAAAATATATATTGTCGTGTTAAAACACGACGGTATGTATTTTTTTATTTTAAGAAAATTTTAAAATATGTCCCTTTTTTTATTTAAATCTGACATATATAGAGCAACAGATTATAGCAGAGGGAGGTTTGAAAAATGAGCTTATTATTAGAGCATCAATATTTCTTTGTATCCAAAAAATTAGGGACCGTGATTGGGGCTGATCAAGCATTACTGTTGCAGCAACTCCATTATCGTTTGGAAAACCAAGGTGTAATGAAAGAGGGGCAGAAATGGTATCGCCAAACTTATAAAAATTGGTCAAAGCAACTCGGCATGTGGAGTGCTCCAAAAGTGAAAAGCTTGTTAATCAAATTGGAAAAAAATAAAATCGTTATCTCGACCGACAAGTTTAACCGTTTTTATGTCGATCGCTCGAAATGGTACCGGATTGATTATGAAAGAGTAAATCAGATGCTTCATACGCAGTTTCCCGAAAAAAATGAGTATGTACGTATAAATAAAGATACTGCTTTTAATTGATTGACATGGAGCTAACTCCATCTTTTAAAGTGAACGTATGAAAAGAATGGAGTGATATAAATGGCAGTTGTGACAATGTTGATTGGGTTATATGCATTTTTAACGGGTATTGCAGGGATTAAACAATGCAGGACAGAAGGATTTCAAGTTAGAAGCTTCATGTTTGTCCTTGTATCAATAGGTATCATTGTAAGTCTATTCATCCCAAATAAAGAGTGGCAGTTTTTATTGCTTCTTGTTGCCTTTATCTTGTTGCATCTATTGGCGATTGCCCAGGGGATCGCAACAAATGGCCGTATTAATTATAGACATCATATCATTCGATTCATTTTCCATTGTATAATTATTCTAATGGTTTAAAAATTTATAAAATAGTGGGTGATATTGATGAAAATAGGCGAATTCGCAGAGTGTACTGGCATAAGTAAAGATACGATTCGATACTATGAAAAAATAGGTTTATTACAGCCAGAAGTAAAAAACAAACATCGTGAGTATCAAAATCATGACATCATTTTAGTTGAAACCATTATTAAACTTAAACAAACCGGATTTTCATTACAGGAAATTAAAATGCTTATTGAATGGTCGAACAATACAGATCAAAACAAAGAATTAACACAAGAGGAAGTTCAAAATGTTCTCCAAATAAAAGAACTATTTCAAAACAAATACGAACAGAAGGTACAAAGGGAAAATAACATTAAACAAATAAAGCAGGTATTACGAAAGGTAGATTATAAAATTGAACAACTACTAGAAAGAAATGAAGGTTAGAGATATTGAACTTTTTATTTTTACAATAAATAAATGAATAAAAAACTCAACAACAAAACAACATGTACACCCCCTCTAATCTAAGTAGCTATATGCTAATTTTTCTCTTTAATAAATTTAAGTTCAATAACAATTTGCTGAACGATGAACCCGATTATGAAAATAAATGTCCAATCGGGATGTACATTAATTCTTTTTTCGTATGACGAATTGACGAAAATATTAATAAGAACAAGAAACATCATTATAAGAAAAAGTATTCTTATATAATTTTGGGTGAACTTTATTGATAGCGGAATTAATGAGCAATGGCACGTAGTTTATTTTAAAAATTTTGCTAGTAAAAATAGCTACCAATCTATCAATCACCAATAAAGTAATCAGGAAAATATAAATACTCAAATCTTACCCCCTTTAAAATTTCTTAACATTATTATACAATATATTCCAATTCCGAAAAGCAGAGTTAGCTAAATTAATAAATGACACGTGTCATCTGGATTTATTGACGCCTGTCGATATTTTCGTAAGTATCCTCCAATGTACGATAAAGGTAAGGAATTGGAGGGGGATTAAGATGAAACGTATCGCTTTAATCGATATTTTAAGAGGAATCGCTATTTTAGGGACACTTGGAACGAATATTTGGATTTTTGCTCATTTAGGGGATCTCAAGTATATAACGACGACGGATTTTAGCAGTTGGTCGAATATGAATGATATTTTACGCATGCTTGTACTGTTTGTATTTAACGGTAAGCTGCTCGGCATGTTAACGATTATGTTCGGAGTAGGAATGGCGATAAAATACGAGCAGTCCATCCGACGTAATAAGCCGTGGATTGGGGTGTATAAGTGGGTCATCGTATTTTTAATGGTGGAAGGCCTTCTGCACTATGTATTTGTAATGGAGTATGATGTGCTTATGAGCTATGCCGTCACTGCAGCAATTATCGCTGTCATTCTAAAGCGCGGAGAACGGGCGATGACACGGGCGTTATGGGTTGCTGGAGCAATACATTTAGGGATGATTGCGCTCATTTTCACTTCCATGTTGCTAGGGCCAGCGTTTTCTATGGCAAGCTCTCCGGAACTGATTGCGATTTATGCAGAAGGAACATGGCTGGAGCAGGTACAGAATCGTCTGGCGAATTTTATGTTCTTTAGAACAGAGGCAATTTTTATTATCCCTTTAAATATCTGTTTATTTATTATCGGTATAAAGCTTATGCGAAGCGGTGCTTTCTCCTTTACAGAGCGCGGCATTGCTATTCAGCGGAAATTGCTCACTTGGGGTCTAGGTCTTGGTTTGCCTTTGAATGTATTGACGTTTGTACCAGGCGGTCTCTTTGATTTTCCTGTCCGATATATATTTGCTCCTGTGCTAGCATTAGGTTATATAGGACTGATTGCCTTTATTGTTCGGAAGTGCAGTACCTGGGGGATGTGGAAGTGGCTTGAGAAAACGGGGCGTATGTCTTTAAGCTGTTACATTTTGCAAAACCTTACTGCCACAGCTATTTTCTATGGCTGGGGTTTAGGTCTTGGTGGTAATGTAAATAGCGTGGAAATTATAGGTATTTTTTGTATGATAGTAATAGGACAAATTATATTGGCAAATATTTGGTTAGCTAAATTTCCGTATGGACCAATCGAATGGCTAAGGAAAGGAATGCTGCAGAGGCTGGAAAGATAGGGGGGCGACATACTGGAATGGTATCCTAAAAGTCAGGCAAGATATTATTTAATCATTGATGTACTGACGGTACTGCTGTTCAGTTATGCTGTTGCCGTCTCGGAGCAGATACCGTCACTTGTTTTTAAGATTTTATTTATAGCCTTTTATTTAGGTGCCTATTATATAGCACTGTGGCATCAGGATGGTCTATTGCTTCCTGCTACAGTGCTTGGTTTTGTCATTACGGCATATTTAGCTTATATAAGTGGACCTCAGTGGATCTTCTTTCAGTTTGCCTTTGCAGACTTTGTTGGGCGAGCTGTCAATCGGGGTATTTTATGGATTGCAACGTGTATAAATTTTCTCCTACTTGCTAGTCTTGTATGGCGCTATCAGGATGTGCTGTTTTCAAACGCACAGTCCATTGTACTGGCAGCTATGGTTTGTATTTTGCTGTTGCCGTGGTTACGGTACTATATTGAGAAATCCAAGTTGCTTCAACGTGAGGTTGATGAAGCAGCAGTACATATTGCAATGCAGCAGGAACGTCAGCGAATCGCCCGTGATCTGCATGACACTTTAGGACATACGTTAACGATCATAAAGGTGAAAACAGAGCTCGTTTCCAGGCTAGTACCACATGATGATCAACGGAGCCATAAAGAGCTCGATGATATTATACTGACAGTCCGCACAGCCCATAAGCAAGTGCGTGAAATTATATCGGAAATGAACTTTTTATCGTTGGATATTGAGCTGAAACATTGTGAGGAGTTGCTTAAGAATGCTGAGATCCGTGCACAGATTGAGCATCAGCTTAAAAACACTCTGCTATCCAGTGTGCAGGAAACGATGCTTGCCTATAGTATTCGGGAGGCGGTAACAAATGTTGTGAAGCACAGTCACGCATCTATGTGTAAAATACACCTTTATCAAACAGAGGACCGAGTGGAAGTAGCTATTGTTGATAACGGAGTAGGTTTATCCGATAAGCGGCATGGCAATGGACTATTTACAATGAAGGAACGGATGAGGTCATTAAAGGGAAATGCAGAAGTGACGTATGACACGGAGGGGACGAAGGTGTTTCTGACAATTCCACTGTACTCAATACAGGAGGGGGAAAAATGATTAGAATTTGCATCGCCGAGGATCAGCAACTGCTAAGGGGAGCTTTAATATCGATTATGGAGCTTGAGGAGGATTTACAAATTGTAGGTGAGGCAGCAGATGGCAAAGAAGCATGGGCTTTAATAGAAAAGGAAATGCCGGATGTATGCATTTTGGATATTGAAATGCCGCATTTATCCGGATTGGAGGTAGCTGCGAACATTCGCCGTCATAATTATCCTTGCAAAATTATGATTATGACAACTTTTGCAAGGTCCGGTTATTTGCAGGAGGCAATGGATCTTCATATAGATGCATATGTCCTGAAAGATGAGCCGATCCAATATGTAATGGGTGCTGTACGTAAAATAATGCAAGGTGAGAGGGTAATCAGTCAGGATCTTGCTGCTGCTTTATTTATGAATGAAAAAAATCCTCTAAACGAACGGGAAATTAATGTGCTAAAGCTCGTGAAGGATGGTTATACGACGAATGAAATTAGTAAGCAGTTATTCCTGACTAAAGGCACAATCCGCAACTACCTATCTTTATCCATTCAGAAGCTCGAAGTTGAAACAAGGCAGCAGGCTGTACAAAAAGCGGTGGAAAAGGGCTGGATTTAGTCGGAGATGAGAACGTAAGCGACTTTTCCCAAAAAGACAGTTCAGTTAGAGAGCTACATCATTAAAAGAAAATCGCATGTGGTATGGTGAATTTTATAATAAATAGAGACAGATTTACATATATTTTTCTAAAGTAATGACTTTAAAAGAATATTTTATGCCAAAACTAAGTAAAGTCATTAAATGGCTTTACTTTTTTAGTGATTGTAATTGGAAAATTACTCATTATTTATATAATGAATTGTAAAAATAATAAAGTTATTGAATAATATTAATATGATTGCACTCTAAGCTGCGCATAGACAAGAGTTGGAGAAAGTTGTGAAGTCAAACATATTCGTATAAGAAAATAAAAGTGTGAATAAGAAACCTCATAATGATATTACTAAAATTTTCATAATCACATATTTAGATAATCAAGTAATTACAAAATGATTATAAGGAGGAAATCACATTATGAGCTATAACTTTGTACTTTCAGCAATTCTAGTTCTTTTCAGCTTTTGTTTCATAGTGTTGCTCTACTATTCTTGGCAAAATAGAGACACCCCAATTTCGATTAGTTATGGCTTAGGTGTGTTAGCCGCTTCTTTTTATACATTTGGATATGCTTTTCAACTCGTAAGTACGACAGTGGAACAAATGCTTTTTTGGATACATGTTCAGTATATAGGTATTCCTTTTGGGCCGTTTATTTGGATAATTATGATATTACAGTTCACAGGTAATCAGAGGATTTTAACAAAGAGGAACATTGCTTTATTATCAATTGGTCCACTTTCCACATTAGTTACCCACTTTACAAATGAGGGGCATCAATTATTTTATAGAAGCATGACTTTAGATTATTCCCAAGGGTTCCCACTTATCTTTTTGGATAGAGGTCCGCTTTTTTACTTACATATTGGTTACGCTTATAGTTACTATTTAATTGGTCTATGTCTATTAGTCCATATGTTCCTTAAGTCAAATAAGGAGAGGAAAAAACAGGTCGCGCTAATGATGATTGGTTCTTCATTTGTATTTGGTTTTCCATTCATTCATTCAATAGGTGTAATAAAAATACCAATCGATATATCTCCTTTTGGACTTGTTTTTTCGGCTGTATTTTATTTATGGGGAATATACCAATTTAATATGCTTAAATTATCTCCTTTAGCGATGAAAAAAGTTTTCGAATCTATAAATGATGCTGTAATTATTTTCGATATAGATAATACTTTAAAAAGCTATAATAAATCCTCCAATATATTGTTTGAACAGTTACCCGATAAAAAGTTAATTGGTAGCTTTGCATCACAAGTTCTATCTCATTTCCCGCCTCTATTGACATTTATTGAACAAAACCCGGAAATAGACAAACTAACAACCCAATCAATGCAATTAGGAGAAAAATTTTATAATGTTCATTTTTCTTATATCAATGGAAGTAATAATAAACCAGTGGGCAAAATGCTAATATTACATGATATTACAGAATCGATAAAGTACGAAGAAAGTTTACTTCAGCAATCCAAACAATTTGAATATTTAGCTCATCACGACATACTAACAGGTATATATAATCGTACTTATTTCGAGGAAGAAGTAAAACGAAAATTGGCGCAGTCCGGAAAAAAAGACGGCGCATTAATGATATGTGATTTAAACTTTTTTAAAGAAATCAATGATAAATATGGTCATCTAACAGGAGATAATGTGTTGATTTTTACGGCGAACTGCTGGCATGAGAATTTACCAAAGCCACATATACTAGCACGTTTAGGTGGCGATGAATTTGTCATGTTTTTTGAACAAATCGGGTCGAAGGATAAGTTTTTAAAGCAAATAGAAAAGGCCCGTGATGTATTCCGAGTTAATCTGTATAAGCAGGACAACATCGAAATCGAAGTTGTACCAAGTATTGGCATTGCTTTTGTTGAAGAAGAGGGTACTAATTATGAGCATCTCTATCATACTTGCGATGTGCGTATGTATGAGGATAAAAGATATATAAAAGAACAGACTCAATCGTACAATAAATTCGGCCCTGTTCAATCGATTGCCTACGAAGAAAGTTCCAATAATAAAAATTGAAATTGACATTATATAGTTAGAAAAAATAGGCCGTGTTTCTATAAAAGAAAACCGGCCTATTTTATTTAGTTATGCTTCAAGTTTTAATACTATTTTCGTGAAATCTTTAAAATCGTCAATGTGCTTGTCTAAAATTGCTTCTAAAATATCAAGATCTAATGCTTGGTAATCGTGGACAGCGATGTTACGAAAGCCTACCATATTCATAAGCGTTTTCGCTAATTACATAGCTAAAGGCTCGAGCCGTGCCCCTAGGAAAGCGTCCGCCGTAACGGAGAACAACGGCTACGAAGTATACACAATAATAAAGCCGTTCAAATTTTACGATTAGTAAAATTTGAACGGCGTTTGATTTTGAGGCAGGTTTTGTCCTAGCCCCATATATTTTTATCGGTGGTGTTTCTACTTCATTAAGCCTGTTGATATTCCTCTTTTAATATAGAATAATACACACTGTCCACTAGTGTTCCGCGGATCATATGATTTTTTCTCATTGTACCTTCATGGGTCATACCTAAACGACTCATCAATTTTGAAGATGCTGCATTTCTAGTATCAGATTCCGAAAATACCCGTTCTAAGCCTAGCGTATTGAAAGCTAAATTAAGTATTAAGTTTCCGGCTTCATTCATATAGCCTTTTCCCCAGAAATTTCTGTTCATTGTAAAGCCGAGTTCACCACTTTTGTTCCATTCGTGCACGCGGAACTCGATTGCCCCGATCATTTTATTGCTTTCCTTTAACACGAGTGCATACTTGCCAAGAGGTTCTTTCAAAAAATAATTGTCGATCATTTTCTTCGTTTGAGTCAGCTCTTTATGGGGTTCGAATAGGAATTTAACTGTTTCCTCATCCGCCATATATTCATACATATCTTCGGCATCCTCAAGAGAAATCGGACGTAAAAAGAGACGTTCGCTTTTCAATTCGCTGTGTTCTTCTAGTAATTGATTAATATTTTTCATAGTGTTTTCTCCAATTATTATGTCTTTAATTCGAGAGTGTTTTAGGCTTACTTATCATAACATAATATACATTTATTAACTATATGTTCTCTGACCAAATAAAAATAGCATCATTCGATTATAATCCGAATGATGCTATTTAAAATTAGATATTTGTTTGTTCAACGTTCGAAGCCGTCGTTTTATATTCTCTTCTTACATTCGTCTTTCTTGTTAAAGAGAAGACTGCACATGCTAGGGCTATAAGAACAAGGGCACCACCATACCAGGCAGCATGAGAGATCGTACTTGTTTGATTTAAAACAATTCCCCCAAATCCAGAACCCATTGAAATACCGATTTGTAACGCTGAATTGTTAAAGCTTTGCTGAATATCCGAAGTAGCTGGATCTGTTTGAATCAGGTAGCTTTGCTGAGGTGGAGATAGACTCCAACTTAATGCACCCCAAATCATCATTACCGGTATAAATACTATAAGTGAAAAGGTCGTGAATGGTAGTATGAACAGTACGACAGCAAACGAAATGATGACAATAATAATACTTTTAGGAGCACCAATCTTATCTGAAAGTGTGCCTCCAAATGCGCCACCACTCACTGCAGCAATCCCGAATAATAGATAACAAAGACTGATCCAGCTTGAATTCAAATTAAGCTCCGTTTCCAAAAATGGAGTGAAATATGCATATATTGTATAATGTCCTGCCAGCATAAACATCGTGGCAAGATGGGCAGTACCAATTTTTGAACTGGCAACTGCCTTTAATTGTTGTGAAAGTGGAACGGCCATTTCACCAGGAATGCGCTCTAAATATATAGAAATCAGGATAAAAGAGCCTACCGATAGTAGAGCAATCCCTAGGAAAATAACACGCCAACCGAAATAATCGGAAATTAAAATTCCAAGTGGTACGCCTAATACAAGAGACGAACTAATACCCATATAAATAAGACCTAGCGCCTTAGCTCGATGCGTTGGTGCAACAACTTTTGCAGCGATTATTAAAGAGAGCACAGTAATCAGTGATGTACTCATGGCACTTAAAACACGGGCAATCATCATAAAGGTATAATCCGTACTGAAATAAGTCATGATATTACTGATGAAAAATATAAACAACGAAATAAGGTATAACTTTTTCCGTTCGACCTTACTCGTTAAAACTAATAGCACTGGACCGGCAATCGCATAAATAAGGGCAAATACCGTAATTAGTTGCCCGGCTGAGCTTATTGAAATATTCAAATCCGTTGCAATAATTGGAAGAATACCGCCAACGATTAATTCAACCAAACCGACAGCAACAGTTGATAATGCGAGTATAATAACTTTGAAATTCATAATCTGTTAAACATCCTTTCTGATGAAAAATTTAGAAAATAAAAAAATCCTGATTACAAAAAATGAGATTAATCATTTTCTGTAATCAGGATTTTAAGGTTCCTGGTAGAGACCCTCAAGCCGTATCCTTGAGGTTATACAGTACTATATTACTATATTGTTGTGTAATAAAACGAGCACTTGAATAGTTTACTAGCTTTCATTTGATTTATCAAGTTTTAACTTTGAATTCGACTTCACGCTGCTATCAGTAAAGCTATCTTTCCTATTTTCCTCATAATGACACGGCAGAGGAAGCCGCCACTTATAATAAATGGCTGACAAACGTACGGCAACTACAATAACTACGATAAGTGTAAGTGCTAGAGGTGAGCTCCAGCCTAGCCAAATAGAGAGGGCACAGAGAATCGTTAATATCGCGTGAATTTCTTCCTTCAACGCAAGTGGTTTTCGACCAGCGATCACATCCCGCATTACTCCGCCACCGACACCTGTAAACAGGGCAGCCAAAATCATCACGCCTAAATTATTGGAATAAACTGCACTTGCGAGCATAGCGCCTTGAAGGGCAAAGGAAGCAAGGCCAATTGAATCGAAAAACATTCCCCATCTTCTCCAATGATCAATCCATTTTAGTGGAATTAACACAATGATAATTAATGTTATGAACACTGTTAAAATAGTGGATTGCTCCCACAGTTCAGTAACAGGAATCCCTATAATTACATTTCGAATCAGCCCTCCTCCAAACGCTGTAATAAAACCTAAAGCAAATACACCTATAAAAGAAAATCTCGCTTCAAAAGCGACAAATGCTCCCGTTGCTGCATATGAAATAATTCCGATAAAATGAAGAACAGCCCATGACATCCTTTTATAACCCCCTTTAAAATACAAAAAACTCCACCACAAGACGTCTTTTAAAAAGACCTTGTAGTGGAGTAATAAATTAGCAATACCTACTAACGAATCAATCCATTTTATAAAAAGCAAATAGCATTCCAACAAAAAATTTTATTGGAATTCCATTTATTTCTTTCATTATACTATTTTGTTTTAAAAGAACAAGATAGAGAGAGAAGAGTTTATTTTTTTAAAAGTTATATTGTATAGTTTGAATAAACTAGGGGGTGTGTACAAATGGGGAAGAAGGAGACTGTTTTTAATGAAATCGTACGAAAAGTACGTAAAGAGCTATATGGGAAAGGACCGGATAGAGTTTATACGCATTTCGTGGAGAATATGGCTGTCACGACGATGTACGGCATTTTGACACCTACTGAAAAATTTATTATTCAATCAGAAGAAGGAAAAAAGGTTATTCACAATGCGAGAACCCAAATGATTCAGGAAATTTATAAGCAACAGGTTCCCGAAGGATTGGAGGAGCTCGTCGATTCAAAACTGCTTCATTTATTTTCGGATATAAAGGTGGAAGAAGATATGGCAGTATCGGTTTTTATATTTGAAAAGCCAATAGTGTAGGATGGTAGGTACCATATTTTCAATTATTTCTTTACAATGGACTTTATTTCTAATAGAATGAGGAAAGATTAAAATACCTGAGTTGTTCAGGAGAGGTTCATAGCTGATACCCTCTATAAAAAACTATGGATACATGCATATTATGCCATGTCCATATCGGACGTGGCTTTTTTTATTGCATCCGGTAGTTTTTTATTGATGATACGCTTACCCCTCCTTTGGATACTTTGGTATGAATGAAGGAGGGGTTTTTCATGTCTAGTAGACACGAAAAAGATGGTTTAGAGGATTTAACGTTATTAGGAAATCAAAATGTAAAATATGCTTTTGAGTATGCACCAGAAGTGTTGGAGTCTGTTGATAATATGCATGTTGGCCGCGATTATTTTGTGAAATTCAATTGTCCGGAGTTTACGAGTCTTTGTCCGATTACACAGCAGCCGGACTTTGCGACGATGTATATTTCATATATTCCGGATCAAAAAATCGTGGAGAGTAAATCATTAAAATTATATTTATTTAGTTTCCGTAATCATGGCGATTTCCATGAAGACTGCGTGAATATTATTATGAACGATTTAATCAAGCTGTTAGACCCACGCTACATAGAAGTATGGGGTAAATTTACGCCGCGTGGAGGCATTTCAATTGATCCTTGGTGCAATTACGGTCGTCCGGGCACGAAATATGAGGAAATTGCCAACTACCGTTTAATGAACCATGATTTATATCCAGAAAAAATCGACAACCGTTAAAAATTAAATATACCTTGCAGGTGAAAGAGGTTATTAGCGACCCTCTATAAAAAACTAAGATTAAACAGCACATAATCTTAGTGCTGTTTTTTCGTTTAAAAGGAGCAAAAAGATGAAGGATGAAAAAGCACTCGTCGTATTTAGCGGCGGACAGGATAGTACAACATGTCTGTTTTGGGCATTGAAAAATTTCAAAGCAGTGGAAGTAGTAACATTTGATTACGGACAACGGCATGCATTGGAAATTGAATGCGCTAAAAAGATTGCCGAAGAACAGAATGTACGACATCATATTTTGAATATGGAGTTACTGAATCAGCTCGCACCAAATGCCTTAACACGTGATGATATTGCGGTTGAAGAAGGGGAAGAGGGCGGATTGCCATCAACCTTTGTACCAGGGCGCAATCTATTGTTTTTATCATTTGCTGGTGTATTGGCAAGCCAAATTGGCGCGAAGCATATTGTCACAGGTGTATGCGAAACGGATTTCAGCGGTTATCCGGACTGTCGCGATATCTTTATAAAATCGTTGAATGTGACACTGAATTTATCAATGGATAGTTCCTTTGTAATTCATACACCGCTCATGTGGATTGATAAAGCCGAAACATGGGCATTAGCCGATGAGCTTGGCGCATTTGAGTATGTAAGAGAGAAAACACTCACTTGTTATAACGGCATTATCGCAGATGGATGCGGAGATTGCCCGGCATGTAAGCTGCGATTACAAGGGATGGAAACGTATTTACATTCGAAGGAAATAGGAGGGGTATTATGATAAGAATTTTATTTTATTTAGTATCTATTGTGACGGCAAACGTTGTCACAGCCCGTTTTGCCCCGCTCGAATTGGGAATATTTATCATACCGATGGGTTCATTTTTAATTGGTGCGACATTTATTTTCCGGGATTTAGTGCAAAATAAATTTGGTCGTAAAAAAACATATGGGTTCATCTTACTGGCTTTAGTTTTATCTGCAACTGTATCGTTCTCATTAGGAGATACGTTAATTATTGTAGCTGCATCTGCACTATCCTTTTTAGTTGCTGAAACAGCCGATACAGAAATTTACACACGTTTAAAATTACCGATGGCGTGGCGTGTGTTCTATAGTGGAATTGTTGGGGGATTTTTGGATTCCATCGTGTTCGTTGTTGTGGGGCTAAGTCCTTTAGGAGCAGGTTTTATACCTTGGGCAGCCGTTCCAGCAGCAATTGTGGGGCAAATAATTGTGAAAACAGTAATGCAAATGGTAGGAGCTATGATTTTAAGTCAAGGGCTTGCTTATAACGATCGACGTCTAGCGAAAGCAGCTATAACAACAGTAAGTAAAGGTTAAGATTTTAACAAATGCCATTCATTATGAATAGGGGTGGCGTTTTTTTATAGTGGAATTCGGGTTTAGCTAGCATATGTAAAAAATAAGCGGAGAATTTCCCGTTTTTTGCATGATGCCCTTATTTTAAGGGGAAATAAGGGTGATTTTTCCGCTTATCCATAGAAAAAAATGATTTTTTCTTGTTTTGGAGGGTAATAAGCGGAATTCCTCCCTTTATTTTTCCGGTTTTTAAAGTTTTCCACCAAATAAGCGGAATTTCTCCGTCTATTTTTTGTCTGAAGAAAAGGCTGGGCGGAAAGTCACTTGACCTCCAACACAGCCTTGTTTCAGTACATTTTTTTATACTAGTGGACCTTTTGTATCCTCGTCCACAATGACTAAAATCTTGCCAGCTTTAAATTCCTCATCATAACGCTCTGCTTCCTCTGCGGAAATACCCATTCCTACAAAGGCACCTGCCAATCCGCCAATACTACCGCCAGCAGCTAATCCTGTTAGCCCTGTAGCGATTGGTCCAGCAGCTACGATAGGACCTACTCCTGGAATGGCCAGAGCTCCAAGTCCTAAAAGAATACCACCAATGCCACCTAAAGCCCCGCCAGTAGCTAGACCTGCAGCGGCACCGCCTGCAACATCAGCACCTGTCTCAGTAGAAACGTTATCTATATTAGTTTTGCTTTTACTAATAATTGAAATATCCTCCGAGCGGTAACCTTGTCGTTTTAAATCCTCGATTGCGGCGACTGCCTCTTGTTCTGTATCATAATATCCTACAGTATGCTTTGCCATATCTTTCATCCCCTCGGCTGTATATTTTCAGTAATAATTAATTATAAAATCGGGCCTCGTAAATCTTCGTCTACAATAACTAAAATTTTGCCGGATTCTACATAATCGCTATAACGATTTGCTTCATCTTCTGGAATCCCCATGCCAATAAGAGCTCCAGCTAAACCACCGACACCTGCACCAGCAGCTGCTCCTGTTAAACCGGCTACAATCGGACCTGCTGCCACGATTGGTCCAATTCCTGGTATTGCTAATGCGCCAAGTCCAGCAAGTACGCCGCCAACGCCGCCTACTACTCCGCCGGCAGCTGCTCCTGTAGCAGCTCCTTCTGCAACAGCACCTGTTTCATCTGAAATTGTATCTACATTTGAACTATTTTTACTTACAACTGAAATATCTTCTGAACGATAGCCTTGACGTTTTAAATCTTCAATTTTCATGATTGCCTCTTCTTCAGTATCATAATAACCTACAATATGTTTTGCCATGTTTATCATCCTCTCCTTAGTTTCTTGCACAGTGTAAAAATACCCCTGTGGAAAATTAATAAACATCATGCAATACGTTTTGACAGGCTTTTAAGTGGTTAGCGCATAGAAAAAATCAGTGAGGGGAAGGGGTTTAACCAGCTAACTAAAAGGATTTTAAGGGGAATGAAAGTTCAATGTTCAATAATTATTTGTCACTTATGTCATAACCCCCGATACTTGAATGAGCTGCTGAAATGTGAAATAATTACGTTAACTTAATACAAATACACCTTCTAGGGTTCCGTATGCGCAGGCATAGTCTGGTCCGAGAGAAGGTGCGCGATTTTTTTGCGTCACGGAAGGATAAAAGCCTGGGAGATATGTTGATGAACATTCCTCCTGGCTTTTTTATTTTGAAAAAGCACAGGGTGAAATGAAACCAACACAAGATGTAGAGGAGATGAGGAAAGTGAAATATTGGTTATTGGTTGTCGTCGCTGCGGTATTTGAAGTAGGTTGGGTAATCGGCTTAAAGCATGCCGCAACCCCTTTGGAATGGTTTGGAACAGTGATTGCCATTATTGTGAGCTTCGGAATATTAATTTACGTGAGTGGGGTACTACCAGTCGGAACCGTATACGCTGTATTCGTTGGACTCGGTACATTCGGTACAGTCATCAGCGATATGGTATTATTCGGCAGCCCGGTTGAGCCGTTGAAAATCCTATTTATTTTTACATTATTAGCAGGTGTCATCATGTTAAAGCTTGCTACACCGGATGACAGCGGTACGGGAGGTGAGCAGTAATGGCTTGGATTTATTTAATTTTAGCGGGATTATTTGAAATGGTTTCTGTTGGATTTATGGGCAGGCTACAGCAGCGTAAGGATATCCTTTCGTTTGTGCTGCTTATTGTGGGCTTTTCTGCTAGCTTCTTTTTTCTAAGCCTTGCTATGAAGGTATTGCCAATGGGATTAGCCTATGCAATTTGGACAGGAATAGGTGCAGCAGGGGGTGCAATTTTAGGAATTGTACTATTTAAAGAACCGAAAAATGCCCTGAGAATTACAGCGATCACTTTAATTATCGGGAGTGTCATTGCGTTGAAATTGATTTCTTAATCATACGAAAAACCAATTCTACGGATTTATGTAGAGTTGGTTTTTCTTTTAATCATAGAAAATATTTTACAATTCCTATAGTAATAGTATAGAATAAAATAATAGAAAATTTAAAATAAATAGAAAATAGTGGGGTAATGATTATGTTAGGAATCAAAAACGATTATTTAGTAATTGGTGATGTGAATGCACCTGTTAAAATGGAAGTATTTTTAAATTATGCATGTCCATATTGTGCTACTTTCTATGAATTAGTTGATCATACACTTCCTAAGTATTTTACAGAAGGTAAAGTGGCTTTAGTTGTGAAGCACTATGATAAGCCTCGTGAAATGCTGCTGCCTGGAACGCTTATAAATGCCAATCTAGATTACACCAATCCGGAAAGAACATTGGAAATCATAAGTGAATTATTTAAAAATCAAGCAACATGGGATAAGTATTCGAGTTTTGAAATAAAGAAATATATTGAAGAAAAATATGACTTAAAAGAAGAGCCTGCTAATATCGACCGTAGCTTACTGATTACAGCTGAAGCGATTGAACGTAATGTAAAAATGGTCCCAACGGTCTTTATCAATGAACACGAATATCAATACCCACGTGAGATTTTTGCAGAGGAATTAGTAGAGGTAATCGAGAACGAGCTAAAAAATGCTGTCATTTAAGTAGCTCCGAGCATAACAAGAAAGAAGGGGGCTATCCGGAAATATATTCTGGATAAGCCCCTTAACTTTTAATTACTCAATACAGCCTTTAGATTTTTCTCCTGATTGGCCTCTGAAACCTGTAATGGCTCTTCTTCACCGTGCATCAGACGATTTAAAATTTTCTCCTCAAGCTCGATGAGTGCCGGATTTGTTAATTTACGCGGGCGTGGTGCATCCACCTTTTCATCAAAAGCAATATGACCATCTTCTATTAGAATGATTCGATCAGCTAATCGAACCGCTTCACCGACATCATGGGTTACAAGCAATGCCGTGAAGTTATTTTTTTCCCAAATATTTTCGATTAGATTTTGCATTTCAATCCGAGTTAAGGCATCAAGAGCACTTAATGGTTCATCTAGCATCAACAATGATGGTTCATGGATTAAGGCTCTCGCCAATGCAACACGTTGCTTTTGACCACCAGAGAGTGTAGATGGCCACTCATCTTTTAAAGGTAATAATCCAACCTTATTTAAAGCTTCTTCGGCCTTTGCTTTCCAGTCGCCAGTCAAACCTAAGCCAACATTGTCTATAACTTTCTTCCAAGGAAGTAAACGCGAATCTTGATACATCATTTTCACATTAGCTTCCGATTTCGTAGCAGGGACGCCATCGAATAATAGTTCGCCGGCAGTAATTTCCTCAAGGCTTGCTACAAGGCGCAGTAGGGTACTCTTTCCACTACCACTTTTACCGATAATGGCAATGAATTCACCTTTATCAAAAGAGATGGAGATATCATGTAAAATTTCTTTAGGTCCGAATGACTTTTTTAAGTTTTTAATATCAATTTGAATTGCTTCCGGTTTCATGCTAAATGACCTCCTTATTTCGTATAGCTTGCATTCCACTTTAATGCACGGTTTTCACCAAACTGTGCAATCAAATCGGCTAGCTTACCAAGCAATGCATAAATGATAATGCTTAAAATAATGACATCTGTCTGCATGAACTCACGAGCGTTTGTCGCCAAATAGCCTAATCCTTCATTAGTTGGGATAGTTTCAGCGATAATTAAAGTCAGCCACATAACACCTAGCGCATATCGTAAACCGACAAAAATAGATGGCAGTGCGCCTGGCAGCAATACATCTTTGAATAGGCTCCAACCCTTTAAGTTGTACATACGACCCATTTCTACTAAGTTCGGATCCACATTGCGAATACCGTGGAATGTATTTACGTAAATAGGGAAGAGCACCCCTAATGCAACCAAGAAAATTTTTGCATCTTCTCCGATACCAATCCATACGATCACAAGTGGAATAAGCGCCAAGTGAGGGATATTCCGAATCATTTGGATCGTTGTATCTAAATAAATGTAGGATTTTTTTGATAAACCATTTAATACACCTAATACAAAGCCAATGACACCACCGATTAACATCCCCGTTAATGCGCGCCATAAGCTTACGCCAATGTGGGTCATTAAGTCGCCATTTACCAGCAAATTCCAACCCGTTTCAACGATTGTCAGAGGGGATGGGAATAATGATGCTGATATTACTTCCAAACGTACAATGATTTCCCAAACCACGACGAGCACCACAGGAATAACCCATGGACGAAAATCTAGTTTCATACTATTTAACCTCCTATATAAAGTAAGCGAGAGCATGATCGCACTCGCTTACTCAACTTCCTATTTAGTCCAAACTTTGTCTTGGATAGTTACTTCTACTGGAATTAATTTCAGTTCGAAGTATTTATCCGCTTGTTTTTGCTGTGTTTCAATAATTTCGTCTGTAATTTCAGATGCACCGAATGTACGACGGTTAATTTGCTTACTAATAACCTCTTCTTTAATGCCAAGTGCTTCAGACATAATCGCGATTACTTCCTCACGATTTTCGTTCGCCCATTTATCGGACTCATCAATTTTTTCTAAAATGAACTCGACTAGCTCTGGATTATTATCAACAAATGTTTCTGTTGCAAAATAGAATGTACGATTCGGGTAGCCGTCGATATCCCCGTTTACTAATGTGATAGAATCTGTTTCAAGTTCTGCCGATGCAAAGAATGGATCATAAGAAGCTAAAGCATCGATTTGCCCTGTTTCAAATAATGCACGCCCTTGTGCTGCATCCTCTGGATATACCCACTCAACATCATCTACTGTTAAACCGACTGACTCTAGAGCAAGTACTGTAGAATAATGGTGGTTACCACCTTTTAAAGCGCCAACTTTTTTCCCTTTTAAATCTTCAAGCTTTGTGATGCCTGATTTTTTTAATACGACAATCCCAACACCTTCTGGATTTGGATTATCTGCCCCTACATAGTAGAAAGGCTTATTGGAAGCTTGAGCGAAAATACCAGGACCATCTGCAGCGTGACCGAAATGAATTGCGCCTGCATAAATGCCCTCCATTAATGTATTACCGTGTGTGAACAATTCCCATTTAATCTCTAAATCTTTTTCTTTAGCAGCTTCATCTAAAATACCTGACTCTTTTAAAATGTGTAATGTATTGCCTTTTTGATAGCCGATATTAATTGTCTTTAACTCTTTCTCTTGTACGTTGCCTGTTGATGCGCCGTCCTTTTCATCGGATGAGCATGCAGTTAACACTGCTAATACTAAAAATAAACCAAATACTGATAATAGCTTTTTCATTATTTATCCTCCATTTTTTAAACAAATCGATAAAGTGCATTTGTAATTTCTTCTACCTTTTGTGTAGCTCCTTTAAATTGAAGCGCGAAAAGTCTTTCACCACCGGCTTCCAGTACGTCTGCAACTACACCTTCTCCAAGTGGCTCATACAGTACAATATCGCCACCTTGCAATGATAGGCGTTGGACTTTTGAATTCCATTCTTCATCGATATAGCTTGCGCCTTTTTCAAGCTGAAATAACGTTGACCAAAGTGCTACAGTCTCTTCAACATTACGGACAGCAAATGCTGCCCCGTCTACTTGAATATCACCTAGTTCATGGGGCGCAATCACTCCGCGTGCTGTTAAATCTTCACGTCGCTCATGATCCTTTTCATCCCACTCAATAAAGAAAGGTAAATGTAAAGATTCATCTGGTTTGCCTGCGAATAATAATTTCCAAGTGACCAAAGTGCCATCCGGGCGAGTCCGACTGAAATCAGTCGGACCATTTACTTCGAGCCCTTGTGCTTTAAAGTGTTCGGCCAGCTCCTGTAAATTATCTGAACGAAGCGCAATACGCTGTGGACCAGATTGTAAATTATTTTCGATAAATGTATCACGTAGGCTGTATTTTACGCTGCCAGCTTCTTTTACAAGCGCTTCATCAAAGATGCCGATTAACTCGACATAACTTAAATCAAAGTAGCTAAGTGTGTTGTAAGTGCCTAAATTTTCATGACGCCCTCCTTGAACAGCGTGTAGGCCTAACTTTTGAAATGCCTCCGCTGCCTTTGTTGGGTCAGGTGTTAAATGAACAAAATGATCGAACTGTAATGCCATATATATCTTCTCCTCTACAATCTAAAGTGGAATTATTTCTAAACGTATTGATTTAGTTGGTTTTAGTTCAAAAATGATGGCTATCTTTCTAACCTAATCATGTAATGAATGGAAATCCACAATCCCTATAAGATTAATACACTTTAACTTAGTAATACTTTAAATATTTTCATATAAAAAGTCAACATAAAATTCAGAAAAATTAAATATTTTGTCGAAATTAGTAGGATTTTCATGACATGTCTCTCAAGAGTTAGATACTTAAATGATTTTGCGAAAAAATATCATACGCTTATGAGAAATGCCGATAAATTATTTGAACACACATTTAGATGTATTAATATGGTCTAACGATAATGACGTATTATGGTAAAATATAGGGTGAAAAGGAGTGTTTTAAATTGGATGGTAAACGATTGGCACAAGGGTTGCTAAATGCGACTGGTGATGATTTACGCCTTGTCTATGCGCTTGTAATGGAAACAAAATTATATGACTTACTGTTAGCAAAGGCGAAGGATGTCATGACGAAAGATTTAAATCACTTTGAGCAAAATTTACAAGAAGAAATAAAGAGATTACATCAATATCCAGATGAGCAATTACAGCTACAACTGTTTTTATACATGCTTGAGCAGCTCGAAATTAAAGGGGCGCATTACAATTTATTGACGGAAATCGAATATGCCTGTACACAAATCGTTGAAAAAGCCCACGCTCTTCAATTAAAGCAAGATAAACAATATAAGCAGTTTGCTGAAAAAAGGGACGAACAGCCATCTGTTTCGCTCGTGTTATATCAAATGCAAAAGATCTTCGAATCATTTGATCAAGGGCGAGCAGATTTAGATGATGAAACAACTGAAAATTTAATACAGCAAATTGAAGCATACATCCAGTCGCTGCCACTGGAAAAGCAGCGGCAAATTAAAGAAAAGCTCAATATTGATGAGCTGACTAATTCAACAATTCAACAGTTGATTGCTACACAAGGGACAGCCGTATTAATGGCGATCATTGTCGAGGTAGCGGGCTTTGCGGCATTTACAACCTTAACCTCTACTATTGCAGCGACAGCAGGTTTGCTCGGTGTAACATTGCCTTTTGGTGCCTATATGTTTGCGACATCAGCGCTTTCTATTTTAACGGGTCCTGTTGGTTTAGCGCTCATTGCTGTTGGTGGGGGAGCTCTAATTAATTATCAAAACAAAAAAGTTCGAAAAGCATTTATTCCGATTGGCATCGTTCAACTATTATTGCCTGCCGTCATTGAAGAAAAGCAACCTGTTCAAGTGGAGCGTTTTATACAAGAATGGCAAAAGCTCTACGACAAGCAACAGAAAATTTTACAGGAAATTGCTACATATGAAATGACCCAACAGCAACAGCAGGCAAAAAAAGACGTATTTAAAGAACAAATGAGGCTGCAAACCGATCAACATGCTAAAAAACAAGCTATGTTAACTAATAAACTGGCCGCTATCGAAAAGTGTAGTGACCTTATTGCGGTGCATGAAAAATCTCCTGCCTATATACAGCTAACGGGTGAGATGGCAAACATCCTGCAAACGATGAACAAAAAGCGAAATGAAATCGAAGCAAATCGTAAGCAAGCAGGTTTGTGGAACACGGTGAAAAATACATTTGCCAATCAAAGCATTACCTCTCAACTAAAAGAGCTTAATGAGAAATACAGGCTAAAAGAACAGCTACGTATAGAAGAAGTGGTCAAAATGAAACCACAGCAACTGAAAGCGCAGTGCATTACTGCAGAAGAGTATCAATTTGAATTGGATCAACTACAAAAAGAAATTCAAATAACACGGACTAGCATTCAACAAACAAAGGACGCTATTTCCACAACGGAACGTCAAATTCAACAGTTAAAGGGTGAATGTAAAAAGCATCAAAAAAAGTGGTACGGCTTGGAACATATAGTGTGAAGGGGCAGACAGGATGATTAAAAATGAACAATTTTGGCATTATTGGCGGGAAGGGCTATTTGAAGAAGCGCTAAACTGCAAGCTGCACGAAGCACCAAAGCGAAAAGGAGCGGCATTATTCAAATCGCCTTCACAAACGACGGTCATTGCTTCGGTAAGTGCAGGCGAATTTTTGTATGACTATATGATGATTGACCCAACTGTGGTCGACGGAATTGACTTTGCTCGAGCAGATGATTTATCGAACCTTTTTTCTCTTTCTCAATTTGCTTCAACGATCGATACAGCGACAGCAACAGGCGATATGGCGCAGCTTCAAGGATATGTAGCGGAACAAATGATGGCTCAGGAATTAGCGGCTGCCGGTCATGATGTTCAATTTCCGGAAACATCAAATCAGGCCGGGTGGGACTTGCTTGTAGATGGTCAACCATTCCAGGTGAAGTGTGCTGCAAATAAACAAGTAGTAGAAGATCATTTGGCTAAATATCCGGAGACGCCGGTAATTGTAAATGCCGAGCTTGGTCCGTATTACGAGCACAATCCGATGGTAATGACCTCCTCAGTTAGCCGTGAACAAGTAATTACCGATACAAAAACGACAATCCATCATTCGGAAGATTTACTCGATTTTGAAATTCCGTGGATTACAGCCGGTGTGAGTGCCTTTTCAAATGCAAAACGTTTACGCCAAACTGAAATTTTAACTTCCACGTTTGTCCGAAACGTAGCAACAGATACGGTAAGCAGAACCGCTTTAGCAGCAACCGGTAGAGTAGTGCTCGGCTCAGTTGGCGCTGTACTGATGCCTGGCGCAGGTGCAATCGTGTTTCCGGTAGTCGGTGCCTACGTTGGCCTGGCACAAGGCGGAAAATTATCGTCGGTCATTAAAAGGCAGTTCGCGAAGCCGGAAGAGGAACGATTAGTTCAAGCTTTGATTCAGCTAATTGACGAAATGATCAGTATCCTCCATTTAAAAGAAGGGATTAAACAGTCAAAATGGAAAGTACTCGTTCATAAACTACCGTCATCTGTATGCCAAGCGCTTGGCAAACAGCATAATGACCGAATTTTACTTCTGGAAAACGTTAGCCGTGAACTGATGGCAATTCGAAAAACAGTAAAGAAAAATCCTGTTGAAGCATTCGGCAGGATAATAACCGTACTTGGTAAATCAGGTATCCATGTGTATACGTTAAAAAAGGAACTTGAACAAGTAGAAGAAGCTATAAAGGCCTATAATAAAAAAATATAGAGTTTTTGATGAGTTAAGATCCGCCGCACTTTCACGGGAGACCGTATGAGTGCGGCTTTTCTATAGATTGAATTAAACAGCAAGCCCATCTTTATTTCCTTATACAATCCCTAAAAATTTCTGTTACACTAAATTTACAGTAAATTCTAACAATTTAAAGGGGGAGCTTTATGGAAGAAGTTAGGGAGATAGCTTTAAATGAAAATACTATTGCTACGCTAGATACTATTGTGGAAACTGTTTTAGGAAGTGACAAAGCAACCGTTACATTGAGAGATCGAGCTTCGGGGGAAATATTATATTCTTATCGCGGGGAGCATTTAATGCGTCCGGCTTCCAATATGAAAATCATTACTGGGGCAGCTGCGTTATCGGAGCTAGGATTGGATTTCCGTTTCAAAACAGAACTTTATATGGACGGGCAAATTGAAGATGGCACATTGTATGGGGATGTTTACATAAAAGGCTACGGTGACCCTACAATAAATGAAGCAACACTTAAGCTTTTTGCACAAAAGCTGTCCGAACAAGGCATACAAAAGATAACGGGGATGATAATCGGAGACGATACATATTTCACAGGAGATACGTTGCCGCCGGGTGTTGACGAGGAGGGAGAGACACACTATTACGGAGCACGGATTTCACCAATTACGATGTCACCGAACGATGATTTTGATGCAAGTACGATTATTGTAGAAGTGACTGCGCGTAACATAGGCGAACAGCCGGACTATGTAGTCATTCCCCATTTGAGCGGGATGCAGATTTTTAATGAGGCACTCACAGTAGTAAATGATAAGGAAAATACACTCGAAATTCGTCGCATTAATAATACAGATCAAATCAAAATCACAGGTGAAATTCCTGAAGGCGAAACTGCAAAAGTTTGGGTATCACTTCAGGACCCAACAAAAAATACACTGCAATTTTTTAAAGTGTTGTGTGAACAGGTGGGCATCGACTTCAGTGAAGAGTGCATGATAGCAAGTGGTGTCATTCCCCAACAGGCGGAACGTATTTATACACACGAATCTCAAACGCTTGAGAAAATGTTCTCTATTTTTATGAAGCTCAGTAACAATAGTATGGCGGATATTTTTGTGAAGACAATGGGGAAACTTCAGCACGGTGAAGGGGATTACATGCATGGTTTGCAAGTGGTACAAGCCTACTTGGAAAAGCATGAAAATGATTTTACAGCATGGCAGTTTGTTGATGGATCAGGGCTTTCGCATGGCATCCGCATTCATTCCAATGGGATTTCACAGCTTTTGTTTAAGCTTCAAAAAGAGCCATACTTCCCACAGTTTTTCGCTTCACTACCGGTTGCAGGAAATACAGATCGTCTCATCGGCGGTACATTAAAGGATCGTTTTTTGGAGCCGGAATTACAAAACCGTATATTCGCCAAAACGGGGTATATTCATGAAGTTAATACATTATCTGGCTATGTGACAGGGGAAAGTGGCCATGACTACATTTTCTCCATTATGCTCGAAGGCCGTGAAGAAGGGATACCGTTTTTGGATAGCGGATTAAAGGAGATGATCGCTTGTCTATAACTATAGCAAGCAAATAATTCTGAAACTTTTTTGTACAACACCCGTAAAACAATGAGGGGGTGCACAATGAAGAAAAGAATTGAAGCTATTGACGCCTTAAGAGGGTTTTCGCTATTAGGAATACTCATTGCGAATATGTTGTATTTTCAATACGGTGATATAACGCAAAATACAATAGATCCGACAACCTGGTGGGATAAAGGGGCATTTTATTTCACAAAAATATTTGTAGAAGCTTCATTTTATCCGATATTTGGATTTTTGTTTGGCTACGGCATTATTTTATTTATTCGAGCGTTGGAAAATCGGGATTTAAAAACAAGAGGGCCATTATGGAGGCGTGCCATTGGTTTAATGATTTTAGGCGTCTTACATATTAGTCTTATTTGGGATGGCGATATTTTATTTACCTATGGAGCAGGCCTTGTCATCATCATGTTATTTATTAAACGTAAAGTAAAAACGATGCTTATATGGGCAACAATCCTGGCCTTACTGATGATGCCATTATTTTTAGTTAAAACAGATTTCATGACCCTTGCGGAATCTGAGAAAACTATAGCTGTTTTAGCAAGCGGTACCTATTGGGAAGTTGTACAACAACGTATCGGAATTACAGAGGATATTCCAGCTGTCTTTGGATTATTAGTTTTACCGATCGCCATTGGATTGGTCGCACTTATATCCTTTTTCGTCATTGGCCCATTCGTATTATTAGGAATGGCTGCAGCCAGAACAGATTTCTTTTCGAATATTAGTGGAAAAACAGCAATATTAAAACGCTTGGTATTACTCGTTCCAATTGGTTTAGCATGTAAAGCGTTGTTATATTGGGACCACTTTGCCGGAAAGCTACTATATGGTGCGGGGACATATATGCTGGCACTTGGTTATATGGCGCTCTTTACGCTCCTTTATTTAGCCAATCATGAAAGCAAGTTATCTAAAGCATTTGCAAGCGTTGGCCGTTTATCGTTAACAAATTACTTAATGCAGTCGCTCATTTTTACAACGATTTTCTATGGGTATGGATTCGGTTTCTTCGGGGAGCTGGGCGTCGCAATAGGATTAGTTCTTGCCTTTACGTTTTATGCAATTCAACTTTTCGCTTCCACTCTCTATGCAAAACGCTTTTCGATAGGACCGGTCGAATTGTTGCTTCGTAAGTTTATTTATCTAGGGAAAGGTTGAAGGAGGATGTTGATAGAAATGCCTTCTGAAATTACTGCCTATAAATAAGCGGAGATTTTCCCGTTATTTGCGGATTGAACCTGTTTTTACAGAAAATAAAGGGAGATTTTCCGCTTATTCAACAAAAAAATAATCATTTCCCTGCTCTTTTAGTATGATAAGCGGAATCTCTCCGCTTATTCTGGTGGTTTTTTGATTAATTTTCATAATAAGGGTAATTCCTCCTTCTAATTTTAAAGAGGGACTGAATCTCCTAAAGAAGTGCCCTCGTAAAAAGGGTACTTTTTTCATTTTAGTGAAACTATTTTTAAATTACACAGGTCTAACGGTTAATCGGGAAAGGAGGCAGCTATGAATTCGCAAACATTTGAAGATATTTTACATACACATGGCGACTTTATATTACGCCTTTGTTATACATATACGAAAGACTGGCAAATGGCGGAGGATCTGACACAAGACACATTTTTACGGTTTTACGGAGCGCAGGAGCAGTTCCGCCATGAAGCGGATGTAAGAACGTATTTATATCGAATCGCTGTCAATCGGTGCAAATCGTATTTGGCAAGCTGGCGGCATAAGCAAACGCAGCTGATAGAGCTTGGTCAAAAGTTAATTGCCAGAGAGGATGTCGCCTTACAAGTAGAACGAAAGGATGAATCGAAGCGGGTGTATAAAGAAATTGAAAAACTCCCTGTTAAGTATCGGGAAGTGCTCGTATTTTATCATTACTTTGACTGGACGACCGCGCAAATTGCGGATCTCTTCGGCTGTTCCGAAAATACAGTGAAAACAAGACTGAGGCGCGGAAGACAACAGCTTGGGCAATTATTGAAGAAAGGCGGTGTACTGGATGAATTCAATTACTAAAGCTTTAACAGATGAGTTAGAAGGAAAAAAGTTATCACCACAAGCAAAGCGGCAAATTCTAAATAGGGAACCTCGCAAAAAACGAAACTTCATACCGCAAATCGCAGCTATCTGCATATGTGCGGTGGCGTTATTTTTATTCTTTACGAATACGGAAAAAGAGACACCGCAAATAATAGCTGCCGATGCAATGTTTGGATCTGTAGACGAAGCGATTGTAGATTATTTTAATAATGAAGCACCGAAGTTACAGGTGGAGTTTGGAAAACAGAAAGATCCGTTTCATAATGGGGATGCCTATTTAATGCGACTCGCGCTTGAACAGAATAGCGGCCGGTTTTATAGCGATTCAACGCTGTCCCAAAGCGATCGCTATGTATTAAGCGAGCTGTTGCATTATGTACAGGAGGCAATCTGGCACAATAATGTACAGGTGGAAATCAAGCCGGTCCAATCAATCGACCAGCTTGTAAAGCAGGCGCCGGCACTAATCTCACAGCTAAAGCCGCATGTTGAAATCCCCTATATGAAAGTAACGGATGAAAAGCAGCGGCAATGGAATTATACTTCGTTTGATACGAAAAGATGGGTAACGTATGTAGTCGTTTTAGCTATGCTGGTGGGGGCTATCATTTATTTAATAAAAAATAAACACTTTATTATCACAGCCTTTGTCATTTTGTTAGCCTTCGTATCCTTTTCACAACCGTTTTGGCAACCTTTCAAAGATGTGAGCGCCTATGATGAAAAGACATTGGTGGAAGCTGTGAAGCGTGAATTAGAAAAAGTGAATGTAAAAGTGGTTGGACAACCGGAACTTCAATATGCCGCCTCGATTCATAAAACTAGAACAGCGCTTGTTTCTTTTGAGGATGGCATGACTGTGCTGGCTGAATTTGATTATGATAATGGCAGATATATAAATCAAGGTATGACATGGCATTCAGGTTTTAATTTCAGTAAGCTAGCGATTGTTGAAACTAATTCTATTAATGTAATGGCCTTTAAAGCAGGTCATCATGTAGAAAAAATCCGTATTGAAAATGAACAGAATTATTTGGCGGAGGCTACATTAAAAGAGCAAAAACCTACAATAATTTATTTTAAAACCCCGAAAGAATTAAGCTCCTATTCTAGAGGGTACTATGATGCTAATGGAGAATCGGTTCATTAAGGGGAAGACAGGTAAGTGGGTCACTTCTATTAGCAAAAAACATCCATTTCTTTCAAAGAGGAGAAATGGATGTTTTCAGTTTTCCTTAGAGGTCTTTTCATCTCATTAATCACTGTTTTTCTAGTACCTTCCGTTCAATCATTTCCACGCCTTTATACATAATAGTAGCCAATACGATAATGATTAAAAGTGCCAAGAATACTAACGTAAAGTTAAATACCTGGAAGCCTGAAATAATTAAATAGCCTAGACCGCTGGATGATACTAAAAACTCCCCTACAATAACCCCCACCCAGGATAGACCGACATTTACCTTTAATGTTGAAATAATTGTAGGAGTAGAGGCAGGCAAAATAACATGGCGGAATGTTTCGTATTTAGAAGCGCCAAAAAGTTGCATGACCTTCACATAGTTTTCATTGACTTGCTGAAATGCGGAAAAAATAACAAGAGTCGAAATAATAACCGAAATCAGCACACCCATTACAAGTACTGCCAGCATATTCGGTCCAAAAATCACGAGAATAATCGGTCCAATTGCTACTTTAGGCATCGCATTCAATACGACAAGATAGGGGTCCATCACATCGGCAAAGGTTTTCGATGACCACAAAGAGATCGCGAGCAATGTACCGAACAATGTCCCTAGTATAAAGCCGACCACCGTCTCAAACATGGTAATCGCAATATGGGGGAACAGTGTCCCATCACTTATTTTCGTGATGAATAGGCTTCCAACTGCACGAGGACTACTGAAAATCAGTGGGTCCAGTATCCGGAAATGTGTAGTAAGTTCCCAAAATAGTAGAAGACCAATAAGGATAACAAATTGAAAGAAGAATATTTTACGCTTTTCTTGACGTCGCTTCTCATTATATTGCTGCTGTAACTGTTCAATATTCACCTGTATCAAGCTCCTTCCATATTTCCTGGAATAGTACTTGAAAAGCAGGAGCATTCCGTGCATCAAATGGTGGAAGTTCTCGAATTTCCTGCGGGATGATAAAGCTTTTTACAATAGTACCTGGCCGTGTGCTGAAGATAAATACTTTATCGCTCATCGCAATAGCCTCACTAATATCATGGGTTACTAAAATGGTCGTTGTGGAAAACTGCTTTAACGTCTCCGATACAAAGTTCTCCAATGACAGTTTTGATCGGAAATCGAGCGCGGAAAATGGTTCATCCAGGAGAAGTAATGTCGGTTTGACAGCAAGTGTACGTGCAAGTGCAATACGTTGGCGCATTCCCCCGGATAGTTGTGGCGGATATAGTTTTTTAGTATGGGCTAATTCGAATTGCTCCAAAAGTTCATCCACTATTTCACGGTTTTCCCTTTTTAAAAGTGTTAAACCGAGTGCCACATTCTCTTCGATTGTTTTCCACGGAAATAAAAAATCCTGTTGAAGCATATAGCCAATTTCTACGTCTCGGTCAGCAAACGCAATCTCCCCGGTCGTTGGGGTTAGTAATCCTGCAAGTAAAGAAAGAAGTGTCGATTTCCCGCAACCGCTAGGACCTAAAAAGGAGACAAACTCACCTGCTGCAACTGAAAAGTTTACATTTTCAATGGCTGTTGATACTTGTTGCTCCTTAAAAAAGTGATGAGTCACATTTTTCACTTCTAAAAATGTCATTTACTTCACAACCGCATCAGCAAATGACCGGTTTACTAGGTCCTCATAGGAAGGTTCAAATTCCAATACCCCAGCCTCCGTCATTACATCAAGTAAATTTTGGAATTCCTTTTCATCGATGATTGGATCTTTCGCAAAGGATTCCTGGTCGCGGTAACGTGTTACCACCTGCTCAATAATTTCTGGCTTTGTATCCTCGAAATATGGAGCAATAGCTTTTGCTACTTCCTCGCTCGATGCACTGTACACCCATTTTTGTGCTTTATATAAAGCTGTAGTGAAGCTTTCCACTAACTCTTTCTCTTCGAACGTGCTTTCCTTTGTCATAAACACTGTGTATGGAATTGCACCAAGTTCTTCACCGAAAGAAGCGACAATCTTTCCAAGACCTTGCTCTTCAAAAATACTTGCAGTTGGCTCAAAAAGCTGTACGTAGTCACCCGTACCGGAAGCGAAGGCATTAGCAATATTAGCAAAATCAATATTTTGTATTAGCGTTAAATCATTTTGTGGATCAATGCCCTGCTGCTTCAGAACAAATTCTCCAGCCATTTGAGGCATGCCGCCTACACGTTGACCTAAAAATGTACTTCCATTTAATTTATCCCAGCTAAAGTCAACATCTTTATCACGCGCGACTAAAAACGTACCATCTGTTTGCGTAAGCTGCGCAAAATTGATGACAGCATCATTAGGGTTTTGGCCTGCTACATAAATGGATGTTTCTGCTCCGATTAAGGCAACATCAATCCCATCGGATAAAAGGGCTGTCATCGTTTTATCTCCACCTGGAATTGTAGAAAGTTTTATAGACAATCCTTCCTCTTCGAAAAAGCCTTCTTCAATCGCCGCATAAAGAGGGGCGTAAAAAATGGAACGAGTTACTTCACCGACTTTGACCTCCTGTAAATCCTTTTGTCCACACCCTGCCAATAACAATAAAAGCCCTACAAAAAGGGCCGTTCGTAGCCATTTCATCTGGTCATCCTTTTCTTAAAATAGTGTTGTAGTATCGTATGCAGCTGGAAGGTGAGAGGTGTTACCTACAATTTTACATTTCACCAAGGTGAAACTTTCATGATACGATAAAGGTAATTATTTTTCGTTATAAGGTGGAGAATGCGATGAAAATAAATCATTTGAAGGGACAACTGGCAAAACCACAACCCCTATTTTTAGGGGAGGAAACGGCTTTTCGATCAGCAATACTGATTCCTCTTGTTGAAAAGGAAGGGGAGTGGCATGTGTTATTTGAGGTGCGCGCGCTAACCATGCGAAAACAACCTGGGGATATTAGCTTTCCTGGAGGGAAAATTGATGAGACAGATGCATCTCCTCTTGCTGCTGCGCTTCGTGAAACGCATGAAGAGCTAGGAGTTGATCAACAATCTATTCAAATTTTGGGACATTTAAGCCCTTACGTCGTTTCACCGGACTTTGTCGTATACCCATTCATCGGTGTTATCGAGCAGACTGAGCTGGATTCATTTAATAGGGATGAAGTCGAGGAACTATTTACGGTACCGCTGAATTGGCTACTGACTCATGAGCCATATGTGCATTATATTCCGGTAGAACCGAAGCCTTCCATTGATTTCCCCTTTGACAAAATTGCGAATGGGGAAAATTATGAATGGCGTAAGAGCCGTATGGAAGAATGGTTTTATGAATATAGAAACTATACAATATGGGGATTAACGGCACGGTTATTAAAGTACTTTGTTGAAAAGATAAAATAAAAAGACGCTCAATCATCGGTGGCAGGCACCATTAAGTACTGGTGTATGATTAAACGGGGAGCTGGACTGATTGCTTTGTATAATTATCCTGGACTTCACAACAAAGGGGATTGTCTAAGTAAGCTTCTACGATCAACATTTCATCAAGCGTTAAGGTTTTTGCAACTTGAACATCCAGTGATTGAGTTGCGCTTTCGTACATGAACTTAATCAATGTTTTATTGTTTGTTCGAAAATGCAGCCTTTGGTTGTTTTTAGACGTGATAATAATAGTATAGCGACTCATTTTATTCCTCCTTTATTTATGTAATATTATAGTTTTACATATAAAAAATGTAAATATTCCAATAATGGATGGAATACCTAGAATGAGAGAGTAAAAAGAAAATAACAGGCGATTTCTCTTGTATATAGAGAATAATCGCCTGTTTTTATTTTATTCGTTCTCAAATAAACACACCTTTTAAAATTCACACGAAAGTCTCTGCAAACATATAGCCGTTTTAGAAACATCTAGGATTTATAAAAAAAATAGCATATGATAAAGGCATCGAAAAAACTTGGAGGCTGTTATGAAAGGAAAAAAATATTTATATTTAGGTATCGGACTAGTAATTGTAGTTGCTGCATTGTTGGACATTGCCTTTAAAGGATTAGGATATCAACTGCTACAAAAACTGTTTTAGTAGCAATTTTCCCCGCTTCATTTATTAATGGAGTGGGGATTTTTTTACTCTAAAAATTTGTAGATGGGGTATTTCATACGAATAGAGAGTTGAAAGTGAATTTTTTTCTGGTTGATATATAAATAAGAAGAAACTAATAGTAAAAAAACATTGTAAAAAAAGTTATTAAAAAGTGTTGACGGTTTATTAAAAGGAGTGTAATATTCTAATAGTCGTCAGCAACGAGCTGATAACAAAACAACAAAATGAACCTTGAAAACTGAACAAGCAACGTTAATGAAACAAGCTTCTTAAATGAAGCAAACAATAGATTTCAACT
>NZ_JACSPZ010000011.1 GCF_014836905.1 Solibacillus faecavium | reverse complement strand
GAGCCTAATTTGATAAAAGAAATGACAAAAGGCATCGAGAGACGAGCTCTCGATGCCTTTTGTCGACAACCTGAAACCACCAGTCGAACTGGTGGTTTTCTCTGCGCGTGAAACGCTGGGTTACTGGCCCACGTCTAAAGACGCTCTGAAAGGTCTGCCAACCGCACTACGTTTCCGACTACCGCTAAAGCGGTTTATTTATTTTTTTCTTCGATTGATTTCTTCTCCTGTGAATGGGTCAATGAATTCTTTCATCGACATTTGATCCTCCACGTAATCTTCTTGCAATTGATTTTTTATATACTCTTGAATGACTTTTCTATTTCGACCTACCGTATCCACATAATATCCTCGACACCAAAATTTCCGGTTCCCATATTTATATTTCAGATTGGCATGGCGATCGAATATCATCAAACTACTCTTTCCTTTGAGATACCCTACAAATGCTGAAACACTCAGCTTCGGTGGGATACTGACTAACATATGTATATGATCCGGACATGCTGTTGCTTCAATAATTTCTACGCCTTTTCTTTCACACAGTTGCCGTAGAATTTTACCGATGTCCGCTCTAATCTTTCCATAAATAATTCGTCTTCTATACTTTGGCGCAAATACGATGTGATACTTACAATTCCATGTTGTATGTGCTAAACTTTTATTATCCATTATTGGAGCTCCTTTCGTACGTAATCGGTTGACCAGACCTGATTTTATTGTACGACTGGAGTATTTTTTTTGTCCATAGCTAAAAGCTTTTTAGAACCCCCCGCATAGCAGGGGGTTTTCATTTCCATAAAAAAAACACCATTTTTCTCTTAAAGAAAAATAGTGTCTTTATTTTAATTTAATACTATGCGCTACTTACGAGAAGCCCCAATCAATGTGTCTCCGTCTTTACCGCTACTACAAATGCTGCGAGTACAGAGAGGAACACGACTATAAACGGTGCGTAGAAAATTAAAAAATCCATCATAAAATCCACCCCTAAACATGTGTTTCGTCTTCCCCGGTAATATAGCCTTTATGAAAAATAAATAATTTAAATACTAAATACATCGATGGAATGAGTAAAAATAGTCCAGCGATAAAGGCTAATACAAGTGCAATAGCCATCGAGTCATTTGTGAAACTATCGTGAATCGTTAAATAAGGATAAAGCAAATAAGGATAATGAGAAATACCGTAAGCAAAGAAAGCTGTGGCAAACTGTAAAATCATCACAACTACCGATAAACCGTAGCTCTTCTTTCTCCAAATGAGCCAGATCGTTATAATAAATAAAATGCCGGATACGATAAATAGCCATGTAAGATCTAATATATTTTGATAGTGCCAACTATTTGTATTACGCATTTCTAAAATAATCCCCATAGCACTGACGATTAAAGGAATCGCCCAAATCAGTGCATATTTACGCATCAAATCACTTGCCTTTATATCACCTGCTTTATTGGCATACCAATTTAAAAAAACTGCGGAAATATACAACACAGCAGTAAGACTCAATACGACAATTGACCATGCTAAAGGACTTGTAAATAACGCGCTATAGTCAAGTCTCGGGCCATTTTCGTGCATTGTGACAAAGCCACCTTCTGAAATCGCCAATACGACAGATAATGATGCCGGGATCAATAAACCTGCGATGCCGTATGCTGTCGCATATCCTTTATGCCCTCTTAACCCACTATAGGATTCAAACGCATAGTAGCTCCCCCGAATTGCCAGCAAGATTAAAGCAATCGATACCGGCACTAACAAAATTGTTCCATAATAATAAGCCGTCTGCGGAAAAAATCCTACGATGCCAACAAAGAAAAATACTAAAAACACATTGGTGATTTCCCATACTGGTGATAAATAACGTTTGATTATTTTTGACAAAATGTTGTTCTTCCCTGTTAAAAGACTGTATGCATTGAAAAACCCTGCACCAAAATCAATCGAGGCGACAATGACATAGCCAAACAAGAATATCCATAAAACAAAAATCCCTAGTATTTCTAACGACATTATTGTTCACCGCCTTTACGAAGCGCTAATTCTTTGGAAACGGGATTATTTTTAAACATTCTTCGTAATACGACAACGCTTCCAATCCCTAATATTAAATAGACAACAGCAAATGCGATAAACAGCCATTCGACACCGGTTGCTGTTGTAGCACCTTGCTCTGTGCGCATAATCCCGTATAAAATCCATGGCTGCCGTCCCTGTTCTGCTAGCCACCAGCCTGTTTCAATGGCTATAAATGATAAAGGCCCGCCCAATACGATAAGCCACCTAAACCACTTGGATGCAATCCACTGCCAACCTCTCCATTTTCCAACTACATATCCGAGCGCTAAAAAAATCATTAGACTGCCGATTGCCACCATAATATTAAAATAATAATGGGTAATAAGCGGTGGTCTTTCATCTTCAGGGAAATCATTTAACCCTGTTACTTCTGCATTGAAATTATTACTTATTAAGAAACTCAATACTTTCGGCATACGAATTTCATATTTCACTTCATCCCCGTCGAGTATCCCGAAAAAGATTAAATCTGCCCCGGCTTCAGTTTCAAAATGCCACTCGGCTGCTGCTAGTTTTTCCGGCTGATATTCCGCTAAATATTTGGCTGAAAAGTCTCCTACAACGGCTGTTGCTATGGAGAAAATGAGTCCCAACTTCATCATTAGGTTCAGCGACTTTTTATGATAAATATGGTTCTCGCCTTTCAGCAATTTATAAGCCGCAATCGCCGCTAATGTAAATGCAACGGTCATAAAACTCGAAGTTAGCACATGTCCAACTTTAGTTGGCATAGCAGGTGTAAACATCGCTAAAATCGGTTGAATATTAATGATCTCTCCGCCAACGAGATCAAAGCCTCTCGGTGCATTCATAAACGCATTGACAATCGTAATGAAAATAGCCGACATGAAAGCGCCGATTGCGACCGGAATGAGAAGCAGCATATGATATATCGGATTTTTAAATCGATCCCAAGTATACAAATAAATCCCTAAAAAAATCGCTTCAAAGAAAAAGGCAAATGTCTCCATAAATAACGGAAGCGCAATCGTTTGTCCTGCTAACTCCATAAACTGAGGCCATAAAAGCGATAGCTGCAAGCCAATAATGGTCCCTGTCACAACCCCTACCGCTACTGTAATCGTAAAGCCCCGCGCTACTCTTCGTGCCAGCAACGTATAGTGTTCATCGTTTTTCTTATAGCCCACATACTGAGCAATTAAAATGATGAGCGGGACCCCGACACCGAGCGTCGCAAAAATAATGTGAAAAGTTAATGTAAGCTCTGTTAGCGCCCTACTCCAAAACACCGCCGAGTTGTCCATTGTCTTACCTCCAACATCAAGAATCTGTAAATCATATGCAAGTTTTATTAAATATCCTCACATCAGTATTCACATCCAATTTGTTAATATTCACTGCTCGCAAAGATTCTCTGCTCGGAAGAACTAAAAATTGCGTAGTGGATGGTTGCTTTTAACAAAAATTGACTAGTATAGCTAATGAGGAGTTGATACTATGCCATTTCTGCAGCATTTCATGCGCGCTAACCGATCCAAGATTGTTATTTTAATTTTCATCTCATTATTTTTGGGAGGAAGTATTATTTTGCAAAGCTACAGTATTGTAGAAACGGTCAACCTTGTTTTTATAGAAAAGAAGGCTTTTTCGTATACGTACGTATTCTTTTTACTATTACTGTTAGCCATTGTTGTTAGACTGGCTTCTCAATATTCTTTAGGTCGGATCGGCGGAAAGCTAGCGGAAGATGTAAAGTTAACAGTTCGGAAAAAGTTAATGCAGCATTGGTCTTCAACGACAATGGAAAAACACGTCTCTTACCAAACCGGCGAGAAGGTCACACTGCTGGTAGACACTGTGGACCAACTGGAAAGTTATTATAGAGAATATACACCTCAGCTTATTAAGACTATCGTAGTCCCTATTATGATTTTGATTGCTGTGTTTCTCATTCATCCGAACAGTGGTTGGATCATGCTCGTTACTGCACCATTTGTGCCGATTACTTATATCATCATCGGGATGCAAACGAAGAAAAAGTCAGAGGAGCAATTGGATGCACTGAATCGATTTTCCGGTAAATTTCTGGACTTGCTTCAAGGGTTACAAACGATTCGCTTGTTCGGGCAGAGCAAACAGCAGGAACAGATTTTAGCCAAAAGCAATGAAGCATTTATGAGCCGGACACTCGGTGTATTAAAAATTGCATTCGCCTCAACACTTTTTATTGAGCTTATTACAACGCTTGGTATTGGTTTAGTCGCACTGGAAATCGGCTTTCAAATGATTGTTTTTAAAACCTTAACCTTTGCACCGGCTTTTTTTATTTTGACATTGGCTCCTGAATATTATAATTCGTTGAAAGAATTAGGCGCGGCATTTCATACAGGCAGAGGGAGTTTAGGTGCTGCCGCATTACTCGAAGAACAGCTGAAGGAAGAGGAAAGACCTGTACAATGGGGAGATAAAGAATTAACAAACGGACCGGTGCTATCTGTGGAACATGCGAAATTTCGCTATAACAGCGGCTTTACTATTGGCCCCCTATCATTCACTATCCAGCCTGGACAAACCGCCGCATTTATCGGGAAAACAGGTCATGGCAAAACGACGATATTAAATCTTTTATCGAGCTTAACCGAGCTAGATTCAGGGGGCATCTATTTAAACGGTAAACCACGCAAATTATATCGTGCAAATGACTGGTATGCGCAAACAAGCTATATTTCACAGCATCCGTATATTTTTGCAGGGACACTTCGCGACAATATATGTATGGGGCTGCAAGTTTCAGATACACAAATTTATAACGCATTAAAACAAGCACAATTAACCGAATGGGTTGCCTCTTTACCTGATGGACTTGCTGCCGTGATCGGTGAAGGTGGCATCGGACTATCCGGCGGCGAGAAGCAGCGCGTGGCGATTGCACGAGCTTTCCTAAAAGAACCTTCTATTGTCTTTTTTGATGAGCCAACAGCTGGATTGGATGTCGCTACAGAACATCTGCTCAGTACATCCATTGAAAAACTAAGTGAACAAGCAACCGTTATTATTGCTGCACACAAATATAAAAGCATCCGGTTTGCAGATGTCATTTTTATCGTTGAAAACGGGCAAATCGTCACAGCCGGCACACCTGATACACTAAAAGATCACCCTTATTATAAGGAAATGGTCGTAAGGAGGGTTACGTAATGCAGGAACTGGTCGCAATGATATGGCAGGATAAAAAAGATGTGCTTCTTGCATTATTAGCTGGCACAATAAGCGGGTTAACAGCGGTGGCTTTATTTGCACAAAGCGGCCTGCTCATTTCAAAAGCTGCCCTCATGCCGCCTTTTTACATCATTTTAATTTTAACTGCTTTTCTTAAATTATTCGGTGTAACAAAGTCCGCGAGTAAATATGCCGAACGCTACATTTCACACCGCGTTACCTTTAAATTTATTAGCATTGTGCGGATGAAATTTTTCAAAAAGCTCTTGCCGCAAGCACATGTACTCAACCATTATAAAAGCGGTGATCTACTGACACGGATTACAGGCGATGTAGAGCAGTTGCAAAACTTCTTTTTACGCGTATTGTATCCGCCCTTTATCGCCCTTTTTGTATTTATGGTGGTCATATTATTTTCACTGTTTTTCTCACCGTGGATTTCGCTGCTTTTGCTCATTGGTATTGTATTAACAAGCATTGTTGTTCCCTATATATTATTTCGGCGTCCTTATTCTACAAGTACATTAGAAAAAAAGGAACTCACGATTTTAGCTACAGAATACTTTTACGGCTACCGGGATTTAGTACTGCATCATCAAAATGAATCAAAAGCCGAGGAATTATCAGCCTTATACAAAGGATACGGGAACTCCCGCAGAAAAGAGCTTGATCAGGAACAGACTTCTTATTTATGGAATCAGCTCATTGCCTTGTTTACAAGCTTTTCCGTAGTATTTGTCGGAGCTTATTTAACTTCAGTCGGACAGCTGGATGGCGTGTATCTTGCATTAATTGTGCTCATCTCGCTTACGGTTTTTGAATCGGCCGTCCCGCTTGCCCTCGTTCCTATTTTTGCAAGACATACGAAAAATGCCGTTGGTCGACTTGAGGCAATTACATCTAAAAATGAATCAGATGGAACACAGCATTTAAAGGGATTTATCCAACAGATACAATTGCACGACGTCTCCTATTCGTACCCTGCTGCTACTCGACCCGCTCTTGAAAAGCTTTCTTTAAACATTCAGGCTGGTGAGAAAATAGCCATTATTGGTCCAAGTGGCTGCGGCAAAACTACGTTGCTGCAACTTTTAATGAAGGAAATAAAAAGAACGTCCGGTGTAATCCGCGTTAATACTACTGATATTAATGACATCAGCTCACAGTCGATGTATACGCATATGAGTACGATGCTGCAGCACAACCATTTCTTTTCGGGAACAATTAAAAGCAATCTGCTAATGGCGAATGAGGAAGCATCCGACGAAGCGTTACAAGAAGTACTTAAAAAAGCACAATTAATCAAAAACCTCGAAGATCCTATTTTTGAAAAAGGCGGGAATTTGTCAGGCGGAGAAAAACAGCGGTTAGCTTTTGCCCGACTTTTATTAAAAGAAAGTGACTTATGGATTGTGGATGAACCGTTTACGAGCCTCGATGTTTCAACAGAAAAAATATTGTTCAACACCTTACACGAGGAAGCCGCTAACAAAACCGTTGTTATGGTTACCCATTCCCTAGCAGACTTGGACCAGTTTGATCGTATCTGCGTCATGCTCCGGGGACAAATTGTCGAATGCGGTACACATCAACAATTGGTGGAGGGAAAAGGACTTTATTGGGAGATGCTTAATCAGTAATGAAAAAGGCGTTGATTCAAATTACTGAATCACGCCCTCTGTTAATAATTAATAATTCTTTCTTCAACCTTTATCTTTAGTAGTAGTACCTCATCATCCTGTTGAATCATTTGATTAATGGAATCCTCATCTTGGAAATCGAACGTACGCATCGAGCCCGCCTTTTCTCTATACACTCCTAAAATTTTTGTTTCACCTAATTCTAATTCTACTTTGTCATTACCAATGGCATATTCCGCTCCACTAATAATACCCGACTTAGCTTCTTTTTCAATTCTTTCTGGATTGGTTCTAACACTAGGTCCATAAAGGAAAACAAGCATTTCTTCTGAGCTCGTATTTATCATACCAAAACCCAAATGTCCTTCTTGAACTTTATTAGGACTGTTCCCGTAGGATAATTGCGTTAATGGTTCTGACTCTAATTCACCGTCAATATATCGCTCCACCCATAGATTCACCCAGCTTTTATCCGCATTCGGTAATTTAATATTAAAATCAAACAGGATGCCCAAATTCAAATCTTTAAATGTATCCACATATTCTGATTCCGAATTAACCTCGATTGTTATTTTCTCCTCACCTGAAATAGCGCATCCAGAGCTTACTATTAAAATAGAAAGTAAAGTAGAAAACAATATGATATATTTATTTCTCAAAAATTTCCCCCTCCTGCCAAAAATAGCGGTAATAATTTCCCTTATTTCAAAAATAATGAGAAAACCCTCAAAAATAGCGGAAGGATTTTCCCTTATCATGTCTAAATTCATAAAAAAACGTGCTATTTAATGAAATAACGGTAATTTCTTCCTTTATTTCGGATCAAATCCCACCAGTTTTGCTTTTAAGGGTAAAAACTTCCCTTATTTATTTCACAAAAAAATTGCCACTAGAATCTCGGGTCATAATTTTTCAATTCATCCTGAGATAAATTCTTGTACTGAGGATCAATAATCTGATACTCGAACTGTAATACACTGCCATGTGCAAAATAAAGATATTCAACGTACGGTTCATTTTTAAAAACCACGGTTGCATAAAATTTAGGCATTTTGAACCCATAAACCCCTTCAACTTTGGCTATTTCATCTTCATCGTATCCCATTTCCGTAATCAAATAATTCGATACCCTATTTTTATAAATACTTTTATTTACTTCAATATAAATAAACCGAGCGAATATTAATGCTAAAACTATAATAGCGATATATAAAATTACTCTAAAACGTCTGGACATCCCCCCCCCATCAAACTGAAATAAACCGCTGTACAAGGTAAGCCACTCCCCCAAAAATGATGAGTGTAATCGATACTTTAATTAATGAGACATGCTCCATGAGAGGTGTATGTGTTGAGCGATCCGCATTAAAGATGGACCACCAACTCGGTTCAGGATATTGATGTGAAATTGCAATCCAAGCTAGAAAAAATATTCCAACTAAAACCCAATAAATTTTCATAGGCATCCCCTTTAAGATTCGATTATTCAAAATTACACCTTACCTATAATCTTCTTTAGTTGAAAAATGCTAAATAGATAACAATAGCAATGACTATTATAAGAAAGAGTAACCCTGTACCTTTCCAACCCAAATCTCCAATCAAATCCTGAAACCCTCCACCATGCATACTAGCAGATGGGTTTCGCTTTAATTCTTCCTGTCTCAATCGCTCTCTTCGTGCTTGGGGAGTTTCATTATTATTATTCACTGAGTACACCTCCATCAAAGATCTACCATTTATTAATAATCTTTACCACAAGCTACACAACGCAGATCGGTGTCATTTTCTCCATACATCCGAAGCTCCTTTTCAATATTACACACCTGACATTTTTCAAATCGAATTTGAGGTAGCGTACCCGCTTCAGCTAATGGAACCCATTGTTCTTCATATAATGTTTTCGTCATGCCATAATCAATTAAAACGAGGTGCCCCTCTTCATTCAAACCATAATTGCCACCATCTTTAAAATCAAAGCCATCTAGTTCTTGATCAAATACACGAAGAGCAGCTTTTAAATCTTCTGTCATTCTTGGATCCATCTCTAAATCAAGATCGTAGGAGCAGTGATTATTTAAAGGGAGCTGCTCATAAAAAGGCTGAATCAAATATTTTTCATTTATAAAAAGAATCGGTGCGATATGTTTTTCTAACCATTTCATTTCCAATGTTTTATATATTTCATGTTCATTTTTGCTTTGAGCGTATCCAATCGGGTGTAAAAAAGTTTTGAAGACAAGGTTTTCGTAACGATAAACTTTTCGTGTTGAACCGATACCAATCATTTCCGCGCTTTTTAACATATCATCAATATTTTCTACTACATTGGAAATATCCATCTCATCATCACCAAATCATTATGTATTTTTTATGTTTCTTGATACCAGCTTTCATCGAATTCGAGGTTTAATGCCTTTCCTAAACAAACGCCGAATTTAATAAACCCACTTCCTCGTGCTGTAATCATATTGCCATCCTGTACGACTAAATCAGGGCAGTAATTTTCCTTCTCAAAAACGCCTAGCTTTTCAATCGCTTCCATCGGTAACCCCACTGTATATTTCTTCCCTGTCAGCAATCCCGCTTTTGCCAAAAAATACGGAGAACTTGATATACTGGCAACGATTGTTTCTGATGAAACGACTTGCTTTAAAAACTTATCTAAACCCTCTTCATCTAGAAGCGGTTCAATATCCAAACAACCCGGTAACACGATACTATCAATCTCTTCAATATTAATTTCACTAATCGTGGTGTCAGCTACACAAGTTAATCCAGACTCTCCCCTAATAGGTTGGTTGTTCAACCCCACCGTTATAATGGATTTGTTCCCTTGCATTAAAATCGATAGCGCGACACTTAATTCATATTCGCTGAATTGCGGATATAACATTATGGCTGTTTTATTCACTATAGTTATCTCCATTCATTATTTTAGTACCGCGCCAAATTATTAAATTAATAATTCAAGCCACTTATGTTCTGGTTCGTGCAGTTCAAGTGCATTTCGTAGCCATTGTTTCTGCTTATTATTAAGCAAGTCCTTTATTATGAAAAAATCCTGATGGTCTTTTTCTCTTGTATTCTTCGCTTTATATAATAGAACAATTTCAGGATTTAAATAGGGAATGCCGGTTTCAGAAACGCTCCAAATTGAATTGAGTGGCGCATGAATTCTTAAATCACGTCTAAATTTCCAGTCATTCTCCACTGTTTCATTAAGAAGAACTTCCATTCTCTCTCCATTTAACTTATGAGTAGCATGTATTTCATGAACCGGTAGCTCTAAAAATTCATTTCCCCAATCATAAAATTTACCTTTTTTCACCTGCTTAAAATCCCAGTCATTTAAATATCTTTTTAAATGTAGTTGGTCTTTTCGAAATATAGCCATTTCAATATCCTTATGTTCCCTTGTTTCTTCCCCTATATAAAGGTCAATCGCCCATCCACCGGCGACGAACCATGTTTTACTGAATTTCCCCATTAAAGCATTTACATATTGGCATTGCTCAAATGACATCGAAGTACCCCCCTAAAACAAACCATCTATATCCAACAAATTGTAGTTATTTTCAATTCGTATCCTAAAATGATTCATAATTCGAATCTGTTCTTCGGTTAACTTTTCTTTGTTCCAGTACATATGCATTAAGCTATACTCAAACACTTCTTTAAGTTTTATAAATAAAGGGATTTTTTCTAGCATTTCGTTCGCGATATCATTTTCCTCTTTGTAGCCCTCGATGATTGCTTTCGTTATACTTCTTCCATATTCCAGGATGTTGCCACCACCGACAAATGAATACTCAATCGCACTATAAATAGGAACAGCTAAATCAAAAGCATAAAAATGCTTCTCACAATCCTGAAAATCAACCATTGTCAGTTTTAAATCACGATCTACTACTACATTCTCTAACCATAAATCACCGTGTAACAACCCATAATTGGCCTTGTCCTTCGGAAGGTTTTTAATCTTTGTTAAAATCTCCTGCGCAACCTCTCTAATCGCAGTTTCTTCCTCAGGAATATACTTCAAGAAAGCGTACTCCTCATTTTGATGCCAATCGTTGATGTAGCGTGTCGGATAAGTCTCTTCAAACTTTCTCGAGAGACGATGTAATTTGCCGATTTGCCGGCCTAAAGCTTTTAATACATCGGCATCCCATTCTTTTCTTGATAAATGCTTACCAGGAGCCGATTCATAAAGCACTGTTAAAACTTCCTTATTATTAATGGTGATTTTTTCTACCTCTTGACCATTTATTGAAAGGATTGTTGGTGACACACCTAGTCCTGCTTTATGTAGGAAGTTTGTATAGGCAACCTCTTCTACTTGTTCATCATACCCTTTGTAGTTTGTAATCCTTGCAAAATATTCGCCTTGTGCTCCGGTACACCGATACATTTCATTTGTAACGGCTTCCAATTTAATCAAATCCACTGGATAAATTCCGTTGAGCAATTCTAGTATTTTTTGTTCCATAAAGCTTTCCCCCATAGTAATTTTCATTCTATTCTAATTATTAGAACTAATATGTAAATAATAACATAACCCATTTATGATGATAGGTTTTGTTCAATAAAATCCAGCATTCGCGCTAATTCACCAGAAAAAGAAAAAACGCCCCAAACCCTTGATTTACAGGGTTTTGAAGCGCCCAAATTATTCTATTCTTCGTCAGCTTGTTCGGCTACTTTATTGATTCTTTCTAACATCGGCGGATGGGAGTAGCGGAACCATTTGACCAGTGTGGACGGGTTTACTTCGCCAAGTCCAGCTTTCGTCAACTGTTGAAACGTTAAAATCGCTGCTTCGGGATTTTCCACGAGCTCCATTGCATATTCATCGGCCCGAACCTCCTGATAACGTGAAACCGCATTTGACAATGGATTTGAGAAGAATAAAAGGAATGATGAAATCAATAAAAACAATGGCAATGAGCTAATATTACTTAATTTCTTAACTTTTAAAATCGATCCATAACGATTAATCATCCGAGGCATTATTTTTGCAATTAACCAAAGCCCTATAAACGTCATGAACAAATAGACAGCGATGTTAATATAAATATCTTTTAACAAGTAATGACCCATCTCATGCGCCATTATAAAGAGAATCTCATCATGCGTTAACCGGTCTAATGTCGTATCCCACAGTACAATTCTAGAATTTTCGCCAATCCCTGTCACATACGCATTTAAAGCATTCGTCTTTTCCGACATATTCACTTCATACACATGGTCTGAAGGAATGTCCGCCTGCTCTGCAAGTGAAAGAATCTTCGTCTCCAATTCTTTATCCTTTAATGGATAAAAATCATTATAGATCGGGTCAATCACGACGGGTTGGATGAACATAAGGAAAATTGAAAATGGAACAGTTAACGCCCAAGTATAGAACCACCATCTCTTCGGACTTTTTTTAATAAGCCAATAGAGAACCGACACCGTAATCACCGACATCCCAAAATCAAGCCAAAAATCAATTACATTATCCCGCATCCAGGAGGAAAAAAACTGAGTACTAATACCATAGCTTTTGCTCACCGTATACTGATAAAAATCCAGTGGGAATCGTAGGATGAACAATACTAACGAGAGTAAAAATACATACATGCCTGTTCTAAACAAGGACCATTTAAACTGTACAGAACTCCATTTTTCAAACACCCGGGACATTCCAGTAATCAAAATAGCAAAATAAAGCAGCCATTCCAACGGCCCTGCTACAAAGAAGAGGAAATTTCTTATCTTTGATAACTCTTCACTTAATAACAACTCCTGCGTAGTAAGAAAAGTACTTGGATCCGCTGCCGATCCTTGAAGAACATCTGGTATTCCGCTATTTTGGCCATGAAAAATATAAAAATACATCGCGGCCGCATACAGACCAAATGCAGCAACAGCCATTAAACCCCATTTTTTCGTCATTTCTTCACACCTCAATTCATTCGTTACCCTATCTTATTATTGAAGTGGAGAAATCATTTCTAAATAGTTTGTCTATCTTCTTTTTAGTCAGTTCTATACGCTCCGAAATCATCATAAATTGAAAAAAATTCACTCAAAATTATATTTGAGTTTATAAGGAGCCCATAAATATGCAATTTGCTATTCATTATTTAGAAAACAACACACCTGTACTAAGTCAATGTTTAGAACGTATACCCGAGGTTGATGAAAATCTCAAGATAAAAGGCCGTAAAGGAAAAGTAGTCAATGTTGTTCAACTCGAAGACAATAAATATCAAGTCCATGTAGCCCTGGAAAAGATAGATAAGAAGCAAGCATTACTAAAAGATGATAAAAAGAAAAAACGTTAATATTTAGGAAACAGCGTGGATAAATACCTGCATGCTATTACGATAAAGATGGCTGGGCTTGCGAAAGGTAAGCATCAGCAATAGAAGCATTATATAAATATAGAAAAACTCTATAATTTTAAATACGCTCAGACGAATCGAGATGAGATTAACCGCCATCTCGTTAAAAAAATCGTCTGAGCGCATTTATTATGTACACTTTAATTCTTTTCTATTTTATTTCACTCTATACAATCATCTTTAGGTCATTCTTTAGCTAATTCAAAAAATAGCAAAAAAAAGATAACGGGTTCGGTCGATGAGGAGAAAACCCCAAAATAAAAATGTAAATAACAAAACAATTAACATAGTTTTTAATAGTAAATAGGCAATATAGAAGGCAAGCATAAACGCTCAATAGTTTATTCTGAGCGTTTTTTGTAATTTACTGTGCTTGTTTTACTAATGCCTCCGTCAGTTCATGTAGTTTATACATCCTGAGTCATTACTACAAATACTAAATATTATTTTAAATGATTGTGTGCCCATACATCGTAGTCAACAAATTGTAGCTTTTCTATTTCACGAATATGCATTATATCTTCTTTATGCAATTCAATGTACTCCCCCGTATATCCAATCAGAATATCTCAAAGCGCTCCATATAAAATATTTAGCATTTTTGGTTCTATTAAATGTTTTGGGCTACGAAGACAATGTTGAGCAACAAAATAAGAAATTTTGTTTGTAGGATCTATAAAAACATGAACTCCTCCTAACCCACCCCAAGAAAAAGAATTGTCAGGTACTAAACGAAATGCCTTGGCCGCATCCATTACTACTGATACACCTAGACCATAACCAACTCCTTCAGCTGGTATCATTTTTTTGTAGTCTAAATAACTTTTGCCTTCTAATTGATTTGTTCTCATTAAATTAATGGAATTTACACTAATAATGCGTTCCCCATATTTGCCAACTCCCCCACAGGCCAATGCATCTGCAAATAAAATGTAATCTTCAAGAGTAGTAATTAGCCCACCGCCTCCACTCTCATGCCTCAAACCAATTACTCCTACACAATCGCTGCTAATTCGTCTTAACTTTTCTGTTATTGGATTATACTCATATTGTGGAGCAATATTAATTTTCTTTTCTTCTGCAACAGAAAAACCAGTTGTCTTCATCCCTAATGGCTTAAAAATCTTTTCTTCTAAATACGCTCCGAAGCTTTTACCTGTTACAACTTCAATTACCGCAGCTAAAACATCATGACAAAAACTATAATTCCAACCTTCGCCTGGTTCAAATAACAGAGGCTCTTTTGCAAGTGTCTCTACAAACTCTCTTGTATTAAAATCCAATCCTTTCTCTTCAAAAAGTTTTCGAAGTTGCGGCGTATCCCTTTCATAACTTAAGCCCGCTGTCATCGTTAATAAATCAGCTATTCTTATATGCTTTGTTGCAGGTGTAATAATAAATGTTCCACTTTTAACATACATCTCTTTAAATTCAGGTAGATACATATACAAGGGATCAGTCAATAATATTTTCCCGTCTTCAACTAATTGTAATGTCGCAATACATGTGACTAATTTAGTTGCCGAATAGATGTTATACAATGCATTGGGTTGCATAGGAACTTGATTCTCAATATCCGAATAACCAGCATCATATCGAAAAATCTCCTCATGTTCACGATAAATGATGCAATCAATACCAGAAAGCCCTAGTTGCGGTACAGTATCCATAAAATCTTTTAATTTCTGAAATTTATCCATATTTCAATCACCCTTCATCTCATTTTTTAATCTCTTTCCATTAGCTACAAAGTTGAAAATTCTAATGTCGACTATTCAATATATGATTTATTATCAAAAAGTAGACAAGCCTTCATATTATGTTCAGAAATAAATTTCAGTCCTGGATCCACTTTACTACATTGTTCCATTGCCATTGATTTAACATTCGTTCGTTTCGGAAAAAATTGCACTATGTATTCAGAATAAACTGATTTCAATGGCGGTTGAGATGTTTGAAATTTAGCAATCACTGAGCATGAAGGGATGCGATTATGTAACAGTTGGTATGTACTTTTATCACCTAACTCTTCAGATAGTAAAAAAAAACCACAAAATAAGCCTCCTTTTAATACCTCCAACATAATTTTATGGTATAATTTACAAGAACATAGATATAATTGTTTTTTGTATCTTATTAAGGTCTTGTAGCTCAGCTGGGAGAGCACCACCTCGACAAGGTGGGGGTCGCAAGTTCGAGACTTGTCGAGACCATTATTTCAAGTGCCCGTAAACGTTGGTATATCAACGTTTATGGGCTTTTTCTTTTTGGAAGACCAACTACCTTACGCTTGAATTCTAGGATTTGTCCGCAATTTGTCCGCAAGATTTTTTCCAATTATTTAGTGTTACTTTGGATAGCATTGTGAAAAATGTCTGCAATGTCATTATCTGCATTTGGTAATAGGTGTGCATAGAACTCTAATGTGATTTTAGGGTTGGCGTGACCTAACTTACATCCCCTACGAAGTAGCTATGCCCAATTTGAAAACCTGTTCCTAACTCTTCTGCAATTTGATTATTTAAACTTTTAATTTCATCAATAACACAAATTAAAGCTTCTGGATTATTTAATTGGTTCACATACGATTTAAACTTGTTATTATAAAAGGCCGGTTTAATTTCAAAAAATGAAAACCTTCTTCTAAGTGCATAGTCTAATAAAGCTAAACTTCTATCTGCCGTATTCATCATTCCAATGATATATAAATTTGAAGGTACAGAAAACTTCTCGTTAGAATAAAGAAGATTGATTTGCTCGCCTCGCTTATCCGCTTCGATTAGCATCATTAATTCCCCGAATATTTTACTCATATTCCCGCGATTAATTTCATCAATAACAAAAAAGTAATCTCGTTCTGGATCTCGTGCTGCTTTTCTAGCAAACTTCACAAACGGACCTTGTTTCAGTTCAAATCCATCCCCTTCAGCTTTTGGGCGGAACCCCTCAATGAAGTCCTCATAACTATAGCTTTGGTGGAACTGAACCATATGGATACGAGTTTCATCCTTCTCTTCCATCATGACATACGCTAAACTTTTAGCAATAAACGTTTTACCTACTCCCGGTGCCCCTTTCAAAATAAGATTCTTCTTATTTTCAAGTAGAGAAATTAAACGTACAAGCTCCTTCTTATCAATAAATACAGCCGAAAGAAAATCATCCATTGTAAAATTTTCATTTTCTTGTACAGTAGGTTTAGATTCAATAAAACGAATGTAGTAATCAATTGAACTGCCTGAAACGCCTTTATATTTTTTGTAGGAATCATCTGATACAACGATATCTTTTAACAGTTTCAGTTGCTCAATATCTGATTCACCAAAAATGGCAGCTTCAAAATGGCGTTCTATTTCCTTTAATGCATTTACTTTTTGCTTCACTGTTTTATCGTTTAAGCTAGCTCCTGTATCTGTAACTTGATTGGATAACCAATTTTGAAACTCATTTACTTCAGCAATTTTTGGATCAATAAAATCTTCATTCATTACTTTGTCTATTTCTTGAATAAAATTTGGATAATTATTTAAACATGTTAACTTTTTTTGAGCAAAAGTCTGATGTAGCTCCCACTTTCCGACTTGAAGCCACTTTACTGTTCTTCTATGTTTTTACTCTGAAGCTTCATAAGCGAAGTAGTAATCTCCCGTAACAACTCCGCGTGCGAGAATTTTTTTTATTCCCTCTTTCACATATATGATGTCGCCTATTTTAATGTCGCTATAGAAATCCCACACAGCCTTTGTATCATGAACAGGACGCACCCCATCTGCTCTTTGCTCTGCTATTCTTCGTTCAACAGCTTCTTTTAAACTATAGTTCTTTATAACACCTAAATAGTCCCTACCAATAGCAATTATATTATCTTTGTGAAACTGCTCCCATAATCTAGAGTTTTCACCCGGTGAAATCAACCGATAATTAACGCCTTTATCAATTTCATCTTCTTGATTCGCAATTTTCTTCTCTTTTTTAGGATAAATTAACGTAGGATTTTCAGCGGGTTTTATGCCTCACAATATAGTCAAAGATACATTACTAGGAATCAACATTTAATCAATCCACAGTACTAGAATATTTATTAAGTAATTCATCCAATTCTTGACTGTAATTTACTACTTCTGGGTGTGTAAACCCTAAATCCTTTGCTTTTTTATACATTTGTTTTCTTTTTACTTCAATTCTTATCTTTAATATTATTTTTAATATTAAAATTTTCATCTGTTTTTTCCCTTATTTAGTTTTATTTTACTAATTTTTAAAAAAATGATTTTTTACTTTAATATTCTAAATCATTAAAGTGCAGAATTGAAAGGGAACTTTAAAATTTAAATTATTCGTAACAATTAATAGTTAAATGTAAATAATATTACTATAAAATATAGTTTTCTTAATTAAACAATAATCTGTCAATTTATTAATTAGGACGAGTTTAATAAAAAATAGCAACTGAGTGAATTCAGTTGCTATTTTTAAAATAATTCATAAAATCAATGCGAATTCCTATATGATTTGTTGTTTTTCCCTTCTTAACCGAACTCGTATTATACACTTCTTTTATCCTCGAATAAATGCCGGCTTAGAACATCGACATCATACAACGGAAAGTCGACCCTTTACTGCATTATTTTAGCTAAAGGATCAAATAAATATCGAAGAACAGTAATGGGTCCGGGCATATTTTCAAGATTAATAAAGGACAGAATAATTGACAACATTAAGATTACGGAAACTGTAATTTTATCCGTTTTAGGTGCTTTCTTTAGCCGCTTCCAATCATATAAGACAATGGACCAAATACAAACTTGTATGATAAATATCGTCATCCAATCTAATTGCATTATTCTTCCACCTCATTTCTTGGAAGTGCAGCAGGGGGACCAATATAACCCGGTCCTTTTATTTTTGCCTTAACAAGAATTTTTATCTCAATTTCAGGGTATTTTTCATCCCAATTGTCTTTAACTTTATTCCATTCCTTTGGATATTTTTGATGAAACCGTCTCCCGAAATTTGCCGCATCTACATGGAACTCTTGTTGGAGCTGTTCAATCGTCTTGGATATTCGTTCCCTTAAACCTGTTTCGTACTCTTTTTCGATGGTTTTGATGACATCTTTGTTCATAAGATTTAAATGCGTTTCATTTTGAACAATGTCTCCGCTAATTCCAATATGGAGATTCATTATCCAGTTACCACCTGCAATTTCGGGACTGAATTTAACCTTACCGGATGTTGGTGTCATTGCAATTTCCCCGTCTTCCCCTTCAAGCTTAATTGAGATTGTACTCCTCTTTACCTCGTCTTTTAGCCAAAGTAAGCCGCGGGCCTCCTCTTCATTCAACGTTCCTGCCATTAGATCTTTTTTGAAAATGGCGGCCCCGTGAATAACTGGTATTGTTTCATGAGGTTTTTTTGCTTGTTCTACTGATTCAAGCTTTTTAATATAGGGCATTGAAACACTTTCACTAGTTCCCATTAAAGCCATATCGACATCTCTTAACGTTGTTTTGATACTGGATTCTTCCTCTGCCAATTTTCTAAGCGCCTCGCCAGAGTATCTTTCTAAAGGAGGAACCAACGTCAGCATCTCCATTGCATCTCCTTCACTTACAAATAGAAAAGAATTTACACGAGGACTAGGATGACGAACCAGAAAGTCTATTTCATTGCGAATCCCTTTCTTGGCAAGTTCCTCCCCAAAAATATAGATTTTACATTGCCCCCAGAAGAGTCTTCTCGGGACATGTTCTTGTAAATTGGAAATAGCAGTGGCAAGATTATCTCCTGTCCCTTCTCGAACAAATGTGGAGCCTGCACTAGGATCCTCGCCACCTTGACCCGTTGTGATTGTACGAGGGATAAATATTTGGACTGACACTCTAGTTTTTCCATCATCTAAGTAATCTATTGCAGTAGCAGTAATAATTCCTAAGTCCTGCAATTCCACTCTACTCCAACAACCAGAGAGGAGGGGAAGGATAAATAAAAAAATTAAAATAAGATAGTTTTTCTTCAACCGCTTTCACTTCTTTTTCTTCGTGCATAAGCAATCAGCAGTAAAATCAACGGCAGAATAGTCTGAACAAGTACAAAATAAAAAGGCATAATAGTGGACATATAGTCTACCAAAACTACTAAATTTGGAATGTCCCAATAACTAAAGAAAATTATAAATACGCTTAGAGGAAACACAATCAGCCGATAATCTGAAAGTCGAAATAACTGCGCAAGCCCTAAGCTGGATACATATAAAAATATGGCTATTTTAACAAAGCTCCCCAGAACCCAGGAAGCCATGATAATCACTTCAAAGTTCTCGAAAAATCCTAATACGTTAATGGCACGGACAATTGAGTATACTGGATAAAATTGATTGGCAGATGACACTCCTAAAAAAGTGAGAACAAAAAAGTTAACGTATAACAGCATTAGCATAACGTAGAAGGAAGCCCTCATCCCGGATTTCAAACTCTCTTTAGAGTTCTTTATGAAAGGGAAAATAAAGGCTAGAAGAAAAAACTCACTAAACCATGCTTGATGTATAAAGCCGCCCTTCATGACAGGAAGTAGTCCATTCTCTAAAATCGGAAGCATATAAGTGATATCAATATCCTTAATCAGAAAAAGAAGTGATATTGCTGTGCTTAGATAAAGTGCCGTGCAAATAACAGCAGCCCTGGCAATCACTTCAATTCCCCCACGCACGGCCAGTGCACTGACTAAAACAATTGTGACGGAAATTAAGAGGGTAGGTGTTTCTAGCAGTACATTATTAGTAATGAAGTCGGAATACTGTCTGACTATGATCCCCGTATTGTGGATATAAAAGGAAATTAGAAAAAAGCCGAATATCTTTCCTAACAGCTTCCCCAAAATCTCTTCACTATATTGAACAGGGGTCATCTTCGGAAATAGTTGATGGAGCTTCCAAGCAATGAACACCGTTAGAAAACCTAAAAAAGAACCTGCGATTGGTGTCATCCACATATCATGTAGGGCGAATTTGGCGGCTACGGATGGAATTGATAATATACCGGTCGCGATTATAGTCGGAACGATTAAAATTTCCATCTGAAGGCTTGAGATTCTTCCTTTTTCCAACAAAATACTTCACCACCATCTTATTGTAGTCTTTATCATTAAGGACCTGGTTTTAAATTCGTTCCTTGTCTCGTTTCATTAAAATCACCCGTTAAGTGGGGGCGCTTGTTCATTTTCCATAAAGGTGAACGTAGAATTGTATCTCTCAACGGATGTTTTTGCAGTGTGTTGACCGGGCTTAAATACGGAATGCCAAATGATCTTAATGTGGATAAATGTATAATGAGCATAATAAATGCAAGCATCACTCCAACTAATCCTAATACGCCTGCTAAAAGTATGATAGGGAACCTTAAGAGACGAATGGCAAGCCCAACCGAATAACGAGGGACCATGAAAGAGGCGATTCCGGTGATACTGACCACAATAATCATAGGGGCAGAAACAATCCCTGCTTGAACCGCTGCCTGTCCAATCACAAGTGCACCAACAATACTAACAGCAGAACCAACCTGTTTAGGAAGACGTATTCCAGCTTCACGTAATGCTTCAAAGGCGATCTCCATGATAATTACTTCTACAAGGGCAGGAAAAGGGACACTTTCTCTGGAAGATGCAATACTTAGCAGTAAATCCGTTGGAACCATTTCCTGATGAAACGTCGTAATAGCGACATAAACAGAAGGGAGGAACAAGGCGATTATTAAAAAAAGAAACCGGAGAGTTCGGATGAAAGTCCCAATCCAAAATCGTTCGTAATAATCTTCCTGAGACTGAAAAAGACTAAAGAAACTCACAGGTACTATTAATGCAAAAGGTGTGCCCTCAATCATTAAAACGGCTCGGCCTTCCAGTAAGTTAGCGCAAACTACATCTGGCCGTTCCGTATACAATACTTGCGGAAAAGGCGAATAGGTACTTTCTTCAATAAATTGTTCGATGTACCCGCTTTCCAGCACCCCATCAATATCAATGCGGTTAAGCCGATTTTCTATTTCCTCAAGTAAGGTTTTATCTGCTAACCCCTCAATATAAGCAATCGCGACCTTTGTCTTCGTATATTTGCCGACAGTGACGCTTCTCATTTTCAGTGCCGGGTCTTTAATGATGCGTCGTACTAAAGAAGTATTGGTACCAAGTGATTCGGTGAAACCTTCTCTTGACCCTCGAATGGCAGTTTCGGCTTGGGGTTCCTCAATCGAACGCTTTTCAAATTTTACTAGCCCCAAGGCTAAAGCTTCCTCTGACCCGTTCAAAAGCAGAAGGGGGTTTCCGCCTGCAATTGCCTCGACACAGGCTACATATGTGGAAACTTTATCTATATTTGCAATCGGCAATCGGTGTTTAATAGAAAGAAGCATGTTTGTTTCATCGAACTCTTTTTCATTCAATAATGTTTCAAGTACCTGATCTTCAAGCTTTTGGGTATCGCTTAATCCTTCTATATAAATAACGGCTACCTCGTTCTTTCCGGCAATAAAAGAACAAAAAACTACATCCGGACTATCCTTGTATAGAGCGGAGAAAAAATTTATGTTATCTTCAAGCTTCTTTGATAATGGGATGTCCTGGGATACGGAATCCTTTTCCTCTTTCTTTAAAGAACGCGATCTAATATAAATCACCTCAATTTCCGTCGAACATTACTTTAAATCTAACCTAGACAAAACAAAAATATACACACCGGCGATAAGGAAGAAGAATCAAAGATCAAATAAAAATACTGTGTTGTGTTGTAGTGATTTTATTAATTAAAAAGAAATGAGGAGTTAACTATTTATATCTGATGATTAAATAAGGATTGGTTAATGATTTTCAACCATCGGGCGCTGTTGGGGGACAACGCTCTTAGGAAACCCTCAATTAGAAAAAAAGTTGCTCCACAATATGGCCCGTTTGTTGAATAAAGCAAAGGTCAAATTTAAGTACTTATATCCTTGCGGTGAAAATTAATGATTTAACAGAACTGATTACTTTTGAATATTGAGTTACATTAAAAGTTCATCTGTTTGTAATAGCTTATATAGAGACCCCTACCTATATAGATACAAAACTTATAATACAGTTAATACAGAAAAACAAAATAAGAGTAATACAAACCACTTGTTTACTCTTTTGTCCGCAATTTGTCCGCAGAATTATTTTTTTGTACTTATTTTATTTAACTGAATTAATTTATCCTCTCTTAAAAACCTTATTAAATCAGGCTTATTTAACTTAATTGAATTTAATTTAACTCGGTTTATTTAGCCGGATAAATTCGACAAGGTGGGGGTCGCAAGTTCGAGACTTGTCGAGACCATCATTTTAAAAGCCTGTAAACGTTGGTATAACAACGGTTGCGGGCTTTTCCATTTTGAGAGTCTTTCATTCTTACACCTGGATTTTTGGATTTGTGATTGTATCCCACAGGCCTGTCACGAAATCTTCACCTGCATCAAAAACACCTGTTCCGTCTCCTTTAACAACTTCTATCCCCGTGTCTATTATTGTATCGTTATCCTCCACAGTTTCACGAGGTTAAGGCTATCAATTGATTTGATTGAAATTGGATATCAGTTAGCCCGTCTCGGTTGGTTGAGCTTGCAATTTAAGTTACTACTGGCTTAACAGTTGGATGTGCATATTTAGTAAAGTCTGGATAACCATCAGGATAGTTGCTCCCAGATATCATAAAACCATCTTATTCCCCTGCACCGGATAAATGGACAAAGAGCAAATTCCTCCATCAGCTATACCATTCAGCTTCATTCACTCAAAATAAAAACCTTTTCAAGCGAATCCGTCTTACCACCCGACGTGTCCCAAGCTTTTTTCTGCACGAAAAACATTACAGGAAATTCAGTTTTATTTATGACGTTAAATTATTTTAATACGACACTAGTGATAAATTTTATTAAATTAATTTCTTCATATCAAAGAAAAACCACTCAAAATGAATAGTGAGTGGTCTAAACTATGAATTAAAATGGTTCTGGAATTGTAATGGGCTCACCCCATTGTGTGAATGTATTACTAGTTGTTTCAGAAATGCCTGCAATATTACCAGTAGAAACGTAGTATGCACCTAAATATTCATCAGTAATCCATAGCTCAACATCTGAAAGTGTCATGCCTTCTAAGTTGACAGGGCCTTCTGGGACAAGTTGCCAAGCTGTTTTAACAAATGCCTTATTATCAGGTACTTCTCCAAACTCAATCACTTTCCATTGCGATACAGCTGCTAAATATTGCGTAATCATGTACGGATGAGAAAAAACTCTTGTCAATTTGATTGTATTTGTTGCAAGTATGACATCCATATCTTCAGATGTATCATCCTCTTCAATCCATTGCCCTTCCTGTTTCAACCAACCTGTATTTTCATGAATAATAATACTCATATCTTCATTTTCCACATGCATCGAATATTGTGGATCAAATTTAAAATCGACATTTGAGGATTCGGTAGAAGTTTGTGCAAATTGTGATCCGGTTTTTACTGCCAGCATTGTTTCCATCATACAATGGGCGAGCTCACCGCCGTTAATAAGAGCATCCTTCTCAAATTTAATCGTGTTGCACTGTTGTGGTGTTTCAAAATTTGTTGATGTTTCATCATTCGTAGGTTTTGTCGATTCGGTGTTTTCTGGAGATGTTTCAGTAGTGTTTGGCTCGCTATTTTCTTCAGGTGCTGTTGTGCCGTTTTCTGAGTTACAAGCTGATAATAAAAATAAAGTCAACATTAGAAAAAGAATGAGTTGAGGCTTGCATTGTACGAGAAGTTTTTCATACAAATTATTGCGAAAGAATTTCAATCCATTTAGCTCCTTTTTCAACTAGATTTTATTACGTCTTCATATTATAAATTATTTGAAATTAATAAAACATAAGGAAATAGTCAAATACATTGTGGAGAGAATCAATACTATAGTAGGAAGGACGGAGGTACTTGGATTTGTCCGCAGTTTTTTTCAAATTATTTAGTGTTACTTGGGATAGTGTTGTGAAAAAAGTCTGCTAATATAAGGAAATGCGAACCCTATAAAGAGCTCGCATTTTTTGTTTATTAAAGTGCTTCTACTTTTGCTAGAACTTTCGCTAACACTTTGGCCATTTGACCTTTTGTTACGTTTTCTTGTGGCTTTAATAAGCCATTATCGCCACTTACTGCACCAATTTCAATCAGAATTGATACATGTGGTTTCGCATAATCAGATACTTTTGAAGCATCCTTGAAATCACCTGTTAAATCATTAGACGCTTCAATACCTTTTGCTTCTAAAAGGTTACTTAATACCGCAAACATTTGTTGACGTGTGATTTTTCCGCCCGGATTGAATGCACCACTTTCACCATTCATCAAACCTAAATCAGCTAATGCACCTGCACTTCCCGCATACCAAGTACTTGAATTAACATCAGCAAAGCTTGTAGCTGTTTCATTTAAACCTAGTGCGCGGACTAATGTTCCTGCAAACTGAGCACGTGTCATGTTTGCAGTTGGATTAAATTTGCCGTTATCTCCTGTGAAGATACCGCGTTGTGCTAACATTTCAATGTCTGAACGGAATTGATTGTTGCTAATATCAGTTAAATCTATGTTCGCATCAACGAATACTAATTCACCAGCTTTATGCAATTGCACAACGATCTTACCGTCTTTAATTGTATAGGCTACAGCTTCTAAACCATTTGCAGTACGGATTTTTAATATCTTATTAGCATTTTCAGTAAGAACCGGAATTGTAATTGTAGCTGCTCTCGTATTATTTAATTCTGTACTGGTAATGACTAAATTCCCTGTTTCTTTATTAATTGTTATCGTTACTGAACCTTCAACTAATCCAACCGGTAAATCTAACTTGACTAATTTTAAAATGTCTTGTTCCACACTTGGCGTTTCAGTAGGTACTTCTAAAGGCGGTGTTGTTTCAGTGTTATCAGCCGGTGGTGTTACTGTATCTGTTGGTGCTGGAACAGATGGTGTTGGTTGTGTCGGCACTGTTGGTGTCGGATTAACTGGCGCTGGTTGCGTTGGCTCTACTTCCACGTCACCATTACCCGGTGTTGGATCAACTGGTGTCGGGGCTGGCATAACAGTTAATGTTGCCGCATTCGATGTTGCATTTCCAACTGCGTTTGTTACTACGACCGCATAAATGCCTGCATCACCCGCTTGCACATTGTTAATTGTCAAGCTCGCCCTTGTTGCCCCTACAATATCTGCTCCATCTTTTTTCCACTGATAGCTTAAAGATGTATCACTTGTTGCTGTAACAGTAAATGTTGCACTGCCTCCTGCTATTATCATTTGATTACTTGGCTGTGTTGTAATTTCCAGTGCGACTGGGACTGGCGTAACTGTTAATGTTGCCGTATTCGACGTTACATTTCCTACTGCGTTTGTTACGACTACCGTATAACTGCCTGCATCACTTATTTGCACATTGTTAATTGTCAAGCTTGCGCTTGCTCCCCCTGCGATATCCACTCCACCTTTTTTCCATTGATAGTTTAATGGTGCATCGCCAGTTGCTGTAACAGTAAATATTGCACCGCCTCCCACAGTTATTGTTTTATCACTTGGTTGCGTTGTAATTGTTGGTGCGACTGTCGCGGGCTTGATAGATAATGTTGCCGCATTCGATGTTACGTTTCCTATTTCGTTTGTCACTACTACCGTATAGTCACCAGCGTCACTTGTCTGTAAATTATTAATTGTTAAACTAGCACTTGTTGCTCCTACAATATTTATTCCACCTTTTTGCCATTGATAGCTTAATGTTGCATCGCCAGTTGCTGTAACCGTAAAGGTTGCACTGCCTCCTGCTGTTATCGTTTGATTACTTGGCTGCGTTATAATTGTTGGTGCTGTTCCTACGGTATAGACTTGTCCCACTGTATAACCTGTTGCAATCGCAAGTCCATCTCCATTAACTATCCCTGTTCCAGAAGGTTTTAAATCCAATCGAAGTGTTCCCACACCTGTTATGTCGTTAACCATTACTTGAAAGATTGTTCCGCCTCCAACCACTGATGCGATACGACCAGATGCATTCCCTGTTGTTGTTAATATGAAGTCATCGGAATCAACTCCCGTTACACTTTCACTGAATGTTACTAGATAAGTAATACTTGTTGCATTTGTTTTTTCATCAAGAGGTAAATTTCGATTAATATTGATTACCTTTGGTGGAGTACCACTAGCTGCTTGTACCCAATTCTTATTTGGAATCATGGTACCAAACGTTAAGAATAAAACTACTAGTAGCAAAGTTATTTTCTTTAATGCCTTATCGTTCATTTCTATTCCTCCTTTCCAATATTTCAATAAAAACTTACTAATCTTCTGTTCAATTCTCAAGTTGCAATTTTACATTTCCATTATAATACATCATCTAACATTAATAGCCAATATTATTACTGTATAATATTATTTTTGTTTAGTCCTATTCACGTTAATTTCAATCACTTCGATATCTAGGATTTCAAACAATAAGAATGAGCACTTACCCAATTCGGCATAATTTAAGCAACGAAACTAAATTAACTAGGATGTGAATGCCCTAGGACTAACGTAAAACAAATCAGCTTTTTTACATTTATAAATAGTTACTGATGTTAAAAAATCCCTGTTGGTTTGATATGACAACACAATTTTCTAAAACAGATAATACAGATAAATAAAAAAAGAGTAATACAAACCACTTGTTTACTCATCCGCAATTTGTCCGCAGAATTATTTTTTTGTGCTTATTTATTTAAATGAATTAATTTATCCTCTCTTAAAAACCTTATTAAATCAGGCTTATTTAACTTAATTGAATTTAATTTAACTCGTTTTATTTAGCCGGATAAATTCGACAAGGTGGGGGTCGCTGGTTCGAGACCAGTCGGGACCATCAGTTTAGTAAGCCAACAAACGTTGTTATAACAGCGTTTGTTGGCTTTTTCTTTTGGAACAGTTTCAGTCCAGAACCACGAATTTCAAGCCATGCTCACAAAATGCTCACGAGATTTTTTCCAGTGCTTTTTCAAAAACATCTGCTAAATCATTATCTTCATTTGGAACGAGATGAGCATATGTTTCTAACGTGATTCTAGCATTCGGATGACCTAAGCGTTTTGACACCTTCACAACATCAATACTATTAGAAATTAAAATGGATGCGTGTGTATGACGAAAATCATGGAAGCGAATTTGTGTTACGCCAGAAGTGGTAATCAGTCTTTTTAATGCTCGTAACACATTTCGTGGATCTTGTTTTGATCCAGTTTCCGTACATATCACAAGATCTTCCTCCTGATATTGTTCACCAAGTTGTTCTTTCCAAATTTCTTGTTGTTTGCGATGGTTAACTAAGGCTTTCACAACCATATCTGAAATTGGAATGATTCGATTCGATTTTCGCGTCTTAGTTGACGTTAAAATATAACCCTTTTTCGGAATATAAGCTAACGAACGTTGGACATGAATCGTTTTATTAATAAAATCAACATCGCTCCATTTTAATCCTAAAATCTCGCCTCTTCTCAATCCAGTATAAATGGCAAGTAAGAAAGTTAAATAATGTCTTTCTCCTTTACAGTGTTCAAGAAACGTATTGATTTCATCATAAGACCAAATTTTCATTTCTTCTTTTTTCACAGCAGGCGGATCAGCGTCGTTAACTGGATTGTATTTAATTCTCTTCCATTTAACCGCTTGATTGAATGCTTGATTTAAAATTTGATGCATCTTATGAATATAACTCGAACTATACTCTTCATTAATTTTAAAATTATAAAAAGCATCAATATCCTCTGTCGTAATTTTCGATAAAGGTTTATTTGCAAACGGGTTCTCTCTTATTAAATGTTTATTGATTAAAGATTGAGCATTAGATGCCGTTGTTTCTTTAATCCGTTTTTCAAAGTGAGATTTAAACCAACTTTCAATAAAAGAAGCGAAAATTTCCTTACTTGGTTCTACATAACCTTGTGCATCAATTTCCTGAAGCACTTTGTTAAGAGCTGCTTGTGCATCTTTTTTGCGTTTGAAACCACCTTTTGTTTTTTGTTTACGCTTACCAGTAAAAGGATCTCTTCCAATATCAACTACATACTGATCGGTATTTCCTCTCTTTTTCACACTGCCTTGCATTATTATTGCTAACCTCCATTTAATCTTGTGTATTAATAAAGGTAAGCAAGTGATCTACTTTCATTTTGACCACTTGCTTCCTGTTTTATAAGCCACACGCCTGTTGCTGTGAAAGCCAATCAAAAAATTTATCCTTTAAAACTCGTTTGCAACGACCAATTCGAATCAATGGAAATGAAGTCTGTTCCATCAATTCATAAGCAGTTGGTTTGGAAACCATTAAAATTTCGGCTATATGTTCAGCAGTCAAAATCACTGGATAATCTTCAAGACTTTTATGCATTGTTTACATGTCACTCCTTTCGAAAAAGAAAAAACCGCAGATGAACATAACCACCAACATAAATGAAGTGGTTATATTCCCTGCGGTTTTCGCTTAGTAATGGAATTTAATATTTAATTTGAAAAGATTATATCCTAATATTTTTCCTATTCTAAGTACTTTTTTTAATTATTTTTGATAGAGTAAGTTATTCTAAAAATACCTGTAGTCGTGACCACAAAATTGTTGCCGAATTCTAAAGTAAACATCTCACCTAACGGGTTCGGTTGATGAGGAGAAAAATATTAAAAATAATGTAAATGTAACTCTAATTTAGCATTATATTTAGACAGTAAATTCTCTATATAAATGGTGATTAAAAATGCTCAGATTATTTCTAAGCGTTTTTTTATGAAATATTTTACTCTAAATGGGGTTACTTCGAAAAATGCGGATTTACAACGATAAGGATATGCATGATTTTATGCAAGAAAACCCATGACGCAGCATTTCCAAAAACACGCTCAAACTGTTATTGGAACTAGGTTTGTAGAAAAATACATAAAACCGCGTATAAACAATATTACATACAAAAAGCCATAAACGTTGATTTAACAATATCTCTGGCTTTCTGATGTATTCCCAAACTTTGATTTGGGAACGTTTATTTCATTGAGTCTGAATAGTTATGCGTCTGATTTTTAATTGTTATTTTTTATTTATAAACTTCATAATGAAAAGAATAATAACTAAAATCATCAGAAATATTCCAAGATAAAGCAAACCTGTTCCTAAAGGATAGTTTAATGCAAGTTCTTTTTGAAGTTCTAATAGCTCTGGTTTACTTATAGAATCGAAATCTTGTAAAGGTATAAGAATCGTTTGTAATAGAAACCCAATCACTATTAAACAGAATGATAAAAAACCCATAATGAAAAGCGTTGTTTTATGGAATAAATACCGCATAATATCACCTCAACTTATACTATTTCCTACATAGACGTTATTTCTTAATAAAAGTTGTTGAATATATAAACGCACCCAAAGCATAGTTTGTGTACTTATTGTTCACAAACAGCCAAAATTTCCCTATTCAATTGAATAAGGGGGATTGGTTCCCTAAGTGTCATTTGGGAACGTTATTATTTATGCTTTATCAATCAAATAAAATAATTAAGTTTTGTTTTTTAATCTTTTTTCGATATATATCCAAGCATAATAAATGAACCAAGCAATCAGAGGAATTAACATTAGATAAGTAAGCTCATTTGCCGTAAAATAGTATATTAAAAGTAAGCCTATTATTAACACTGGTACGAAGATAATAAAATACTTCTTTTTATGCACCATGACACCAACCCCTTCACATTTCATAAAAATAATTTTAACATATATTACCAATAGAATAACCGAAAAATGGTTGTTTTTGACGAAAAACAAGACTTAATATATGAGGGTAATCTGAATAACTTTGAGGTTTGTGGTGAAGGTAAGTACTACATTGATGGAAAGATGTTAAATAAATTCAATATCCCGAGTAAATTATTAAATTTATTTAAATCGCACATATTTGATTTTGAAAATTTAGACCTGATATTACACGCTACTTTTATTAGCGAAAACGAAATAGATATTAATTGCGAAATAAAGATTACACTAAGAAAAGATGGAATTAAAGTTGTTTCAGGTTACATCATAGGAAATAAACCGTTATTAGTCTACGTTGATAGCGAACCGATTGAAATCAATATTCTTGGCAATCATAATGCAAAGGCTTAAACCATCTATTTCAGTTGATTTTAGGGTACGGGATTAATATGATTACAAAAAATATACTGTATTATAGATAGTAGACTAATCCTATTTCTAAAATAGACTGCTCTTGTGGACAGCTTTTACAATTTTTTTAATTGCGATTTTTTACTACGTGTGCAATATAGCTAACTATCCAGAATACTTCCGGATATTTGGCTATTCGTATTACATAATGCAAAAATGCATGAAAATTAACATCCATTTGAGTACACTAAACAAAACCCTTTTTTATAGCTCCTTTCGTATGTAGTCGGTTGTCCAGACCTAACTATATTGTACGATTGGAGTTTTTTTATTGTCCATAGCTAAAAGCTTTCCGGAATCCCCTGTACAGCAGAGGGGTTTCAAACCTACAAAAAAGAACCCTTGAAGGCATATAGCCATTCAAGGTTCTCCTGATACATGTTCTAAATATAATTATTTTTCTTCTTCATACGCTAAGGCAATCTCCACTACTTCTTCTGGTGATAAATCCTCTTCATTCCAAAAAATTAAGTCACTAGGGGCTGGATGAGGAACATTGTCTTCTAAAATTTCTATATATCCGCTTACTTCTTCATCAGACAGCTTAGGATTACATATTTTATTTACTAGTCCAACTAATTCATCTTTAGATAACTTTTTTCTCATTTTTTCCACCTTCTCCACTTCTATTTCTCCCCAAAATGATAAGCAGGGCCTAAAATATTTTGGTGCATTTCTTAAGTCTTTACCTATATCCTTAGTAACTATTGATTATCTCTTAAAAACATTCACATTATATTATGAATACCACTCATCGTCAGAAAATTTCTCGCCATCTTCAGTAGGCTTTATATTGTATATGTCTATGAACCTTTTTATTTCTGACCTTAACAACACTAAATCCTTACTCTCAATTACAAAGCCCCTATGGTTATTCCAACCCATATCAACTTCTAAATTTATATCCAACTCCCTACACCAATCAATAAAATCATACATAATCATGGTAAAACAAACGTTAAATTTATGAACTGAAACCCAAATACCTATTCTTCCATCTTCAAGATCTTGTTGTCGTAATTTTAAATCTCCATCTAAGAACCATTTAGTATGTTGTTTTTGCTTCTCCTCAAGCATTAATTCGTCTCCTCCTATTCTTTGTATAAACCTGTAAGCACATTCATTGTTAGCCTTGTTCTTAAGCTACCATAAATCACTTCTTCCCACGACCAATACTTCCCAAAAAATTGTAATGATTCACCAAATACTTTAGCTAACTCATTATCAACTGATGTCCCTATTTGTGATTAGGCCTTGATTTATATATAGAGTATAAGAGTACCGATTTATCCTTAACATTATAAATTTACGCTTGCTAACCAAAATGCTAAATCCCAAGATGTCATTAGATCTTTGCTTTACTTCATCATTATTATACCAGAATAATATTGACTACTTTTTTAAATTATATTAATATTATAACAATTTACTAGAGGAAAGGATTTAAACAAAGTAGTTAATCAAGCAAACAGAGCTTATTTCTATTCGTAAGTAACCTATCCATTCATGGGTTTGTTATTTTCGGAAAATTCATAATATAATTAATGTTATATTTTAGGAGGTATTTGAAAATGAAACAAACGACAAAACAATACATTATTGATAGGATGTATAAAGGGTCTCAAGGGCTTGCAAACGCAGTTCTTGTCACATTAGGTATTGGCCTTCTGATTGAAACGTTCGGAACTTTTACTGGTTGGGAAGGCTTTACAACTATCGGTAAGGCAGCACAACTTATGCTTGCGCCTGCAATTGGTGCTGGTATCGCTTATCAACTTGGTGGAAATACATTAGTTATTTTCAGTGCGATGGCATCTAGTACGATCGGTGCAAATGCCCTTCATATGAATGCAGATGGAGCCTGGATTCTTACTACAGGGCAACCGATAAGTGCCGTGTTAGCTACCATTATTGCTGTTTGGGTTGGAAAGCGCATTGCTGGTAAAACGAAGTTAGATATGTTGGCTATTCCATTTTCAGCTATATTAATCGGAGGTGTCTCGGGTGTAGTATTAGCAGCAGTTACTACCCCACTTTTGGAGCAGTTAAGTAGATTTATCGCAAACTCTGTTTCAGGATCTCCTGTGATAGGTTCCATAATTATCGCACTAGTCTGGAGTATTTTCCTGATGTCTCCAGCCTCTTCTGCAGCAATTGCTATTGCCTTACAACTTGACCCAGTTTCGAGTGCCGCTGCACTGATTGGATGTACAGCTCAGTTTGCCGGATTTACGGCGATGTCTTATAAACAAAACGAATTAGGTGCCAATATTGCCCAATCATTTTTAACACCAAAAGTACAATTGCCAAATCTCGTTAAAAACCCACTTCTTGTTATAGGACCATTTCTATCCTCCATCATTTGTGCGCCAATCGCGATATTAATGTTTAACTTTGAAGTTCCTTATACATTAGCTGGACTTGGTCTAAACTCATTTATTGCACCTTTAAATATTCTTGCTAACCAAGGTGTGATGGTTTTAATAATGTATATTGTATTAGGCGTCATTTTACCAGCGATCATTTCTGTTACTGTTTATCATTTCCTAAAAGCTAAAGGACTAGCTAAGACGGGTGATTTACGTTTGGAAATCCAATAAAGATTAAAGCTTTATACTCCATTACTTCTGTAAAACTAATACAGAAGTAATGGATTTTTTTATGAATTACTTTAATGAAAATAATTTTAAGAACTAGCAGTTGGGAGCTGTTTTTCTTTTGGTCTTGTAAGCTGTTTCAAATCATCTTACAATTATATTGGTAGTAAATTACCAAAGTAAGGAGTGGTTGAAATTACTGAAGAAGTAAAATATGCAGTGATTAATGAATTTATTATAGATCTAGCGAGTGAAAATGAGGACGTAGAGCTAGCTGTTGCACGTGGGTTAATGGAGTATATTAAATGAAGAAAACACTAATCATTCTAGGAATTATTATAGGTGTTCTAGTCCTTGCAGTTGGAATTTATTATTTAGATGCTTATTTAAAACAGCCAACGGAACAAGAAATTGAAGAGGCTCGGGAACAAATTGAAAAAGGATTTCAAACTCCTGAGAAAGATATGCCAGAGGACCAAAAGCTTGATTTAATCGAATTTTTCCCAGATGGAATGTTAGAATTTCAATTGCAAGAAGTAATACATGCTATGTCTCACCAAAAAGTAAAAGCAGACCAGAAATGGGGCGTTCATATGATTACGAAAGAACGCATTGAACGTTTGCTTGAAATAGCGGAAATGAACAAAGAAAAGTATGAATGGGGTCAGATTTATATAGATATATTAAGCAGATGGGTAGAAGGTGATTTTTCTAAAGCAGTTGAGGACCATAACGCAATTTGGGAGCTTCAAGACGGAAACGTTGGGATAGCTTATGATCTGCTTTCTCCTGTTGAAGAAAAAGCTTACCTTGATTATTATTTTAAAGAACAATGATAAAGCTGCTTAGAATGTGAACTAACTGATTCAATAAAAAGGGGGATATTCATTGCATCCAACTGAACTAATTGAATTGATTATAGTTGGTGGGATTTTACTTGTTATTCTATTAGTTTCTATTATTTTGAAAGGAAGATGGAGAAAAGCTAGTCAGGGATTGGCTATTTTATTTTTAGTTTCTTTTGGTATTTTTTATTTTGTACGTCCCTATTGGATTGATATGCAAATCGAAAAAAAAGTAGGTTATCTACAGATATATTTGGAAGAACAGTACCCTGGAGAAACTTGGGGTTTTAGGACGGTGCCCCATCGGGAGGACGGTTATAAACACCTGAATCCATATTATATAGGCGTAATATTTGATAATGAACGACTAGTGGAATATAAATATTTCGTCAGTAATAAAAATGACATTACCCAACGAGGCTGGAGTACATCTGATTTACATGACCTAAAACATTTAGAAGAATAATTATTGTTTATTATGAGGGCAATCATCTCTTATTAATTTGGTTATTATTTATGATCTTCAACTAACGAATGCTTTAGTGAAACAAGCATTTCAAGATCATTCTCCTCTACCACTTTGGGAGTATTAATGTTTTACCTAATAATTACGTTATCCGAATTTATGTACATTAGACCTAACCACTTTTGATGATTAAGGGGGAGCTATGGAGGAGAAAAAAAACGGTGGTTCTATATTAAGCTCAATTGGTTGGATCTCAGTGGCGTTATTATTTATTACTTTAATGCCACCATTATTTATGTTTTTCCCTATTTGTATAGGGATAGTATTACGACGTGATTATCAAGAGCAGAAACAAGAAGGATTAGCAATGATTATTTTAGGGGTTATTGGCGCACTTGTAGGTTTCCTTTTAGCAATGTACGTTAATTTAAAAGTACTTTAACAGGGGGCTCCCTATTTTTAGGGGTTACGCTTTATCATGAACATATTCCGTTGATAGTCTTATAACTATCTCTCCATTATAAATACAGTCATGTTTCCACCAATAAGTGTAACTACATCGCCACTACAAATCGCAGTTAAGTTAAAAGACTTAAGCTTGGTTGAATACCAAACTTAAGTCTTTTAGTTTTAACTAATTGGATTTAATCATTAATACGGGTCTGCCTCATGGCTTTTCTTCACTGCATCTTTTGTTGCTTCATTCGCAGCAGTCGTACCTTGTCCATATTTAGAAAACCCTGACTCTCGGCCTGGTAATTTACCTTCCTGAGCCACCTTTTCGATTTCTTTCATTTTCTTTTGAGTCTCTTCCTTCACACGGCGGCCATAATCTTCATCCGCCTGTGTAAAGTGATCAAACATCGCTTCTTGAATGCGCTTATCACAGATTGCCAGAGCATCCGATAAGTTATTAATAAGCTCATCACGTTCCCAGTCTTCAAAACTGCGGTATGTTTCACCTGCTTGACCATAGTTATTCGGGCGATCAATAGGCTCACTCATTAATGCCGCATTATAAGATGGCTGATGTGGTGGGTGTGCTTTATCCCCTGCATCACGGTAGCCACCAATCATTGACGGCTCATAATTAATATGTGGGTTTTCACCGGATTCTTTAGGATCACGAGTATCCATTTGACCACGCTGCTGATTTGTACGAACCGGTGCCTTTGGTGCGTTGACTTGCAATTTTAAATAGTTTGAGCCTACACGGTAACGCTGTGTATCTGAGTAAGAGAATGTACGTCCTTGCAGCATTTTATCGTCCGAAAAGTCCATACCGTCTACTAGAACACCAGTTCCGAATGCAGCCTGCTCGATTTCTCCATGGAAATCTTCAGGATTGCGGTTAAGCACCATACGACCTACAGGCAACCAAGGGAACTTATCTTCTGGCCATAGTTTCGTGTCATCAAGTGGATCAAAATCAAGTTCCGGATGATAATCGTCCTCCATAATTTGGACGAACAGTTCCCACTCTGGATACTCTCCACGTTCAATTGATTCATATAAGTCCTGTGTAGCATGTCCAACATTTGTAGCCTGAATAGAGTTTGCTTCTTCTTGTGTCAAATTGCGGATACCTTGTTTTGGTTCCCAGTGATACTTCACAAGTACAGCTTCACCTTTTTCATTAACCCATTTATATGTGTTGACACCTGAACCTTGCATATGACGATAAGTCGCTGGAATACCCCAAGGAGAAAATAGGAACGTAATCATATGCGTCGCTTCCGGTGTACGTGAAACAAAGTCAAACATACGCTGTGGATTCGGTACGTTGGAAACTGGATCTGCTTTAAAAGCATGAATCATATCAGGGAACTTCATCGCATCACGAATAAAGAAAATCTTTAAATTATTACCTACAAGATCCCAGTTGCCATCTTCCGTATACATTTTCACCGCAAAGCCGCGTGGATCGCGTGCAGTCTCAGGTGAATCCTTTGCACCTGCTACTGTAGAAAAACGCACCATAAGTGGCGTTTGTTTACCGGCACCAGAAAAGACTTTTGCGCGGGTATATTTTTCTACCGGCTCATCTCCAACCTTGCCGTAAGTTTCAAAATAACCGAAAGCACCTGAACCACGTGCATGTACTACACGTTCAGGAACCTCTTCACGGTCGAAATGTGAAATTTTTTCAATGAAATGGTAATTTTCTAAAGTCGCTGGTCCACGGTTACCCACTGTGCGGATATTCTGGTTGTCCCTTACAGGGTGTCCTTGACGAGTAGTTAGAATTTCACGTTCCCCATCTTCTTTTTTTGCAACATGTTTGTCTTTGTTCTCTGCCACAATAAAACCTCCTCTAAAATACATTACTTATAAAAATATTAAACCTATCTTTATGCTTTATACCCGAATTTATCTGTTTATATTCAATCTCCCTCTTGTTTTTAATTTATCTCGGTTTATTTAGCTTGATAAACCCGACAAGGTGGGTTCGCATAAAAATCTAACTGATGTATCAATTCTCGTTAAAAGGTTCAATATTTCGTCTTTAACGCAAGGGAATATGGTAAAATGATATGTAGGAGGTGTATATGTATGCTTTTTTGGAGTCCCTTTTTGTTGGGTATATTAGCAGGTGTTATATTTATAATACTTTCCATTTATCTAAGAAAGAAAAGCTTCCCTAAATTAGTTACAGTTATCCCTACATTAGTTTTATTAGCTGGCGGAATTATTATGATTTCTGTGGGGTATATTTATTTCTATGGCTTTGAAGGGTTTGCTTATTTCCAATTCGGTGTAGCCAATCTACTTTGCCTGTTACTTCTATTTCCAATTATTACAAATAAAACTTCTTACTGAATATGAATTGAGAGTTATAGAGGCATTTAGATTCCCCAATAACTCTTTTTTAATAGCAAAAATCTCACACCTTTTATTTCTAATTTTTGATCACCGTTATCTCTTTAGCTTCAAATGTTGGTCTTTCAGTATCGGCCCTTAGTGATATTGGCTCTTCAAAATATACTGAAACGATATTATTTATATTTAATTCATCAAGTGTTAATACATCACCAGCTTGAGTCTTAATAATCGTTTCCTCGGTTATTTTAATAGCACAAGAATAACCTATGTCATCTTTACTATTAACTAAATCCGAACAGCCAACATTGATACTATCTTCTTCAATTGAAGAGATTTCTCCGTAAATAGAATGCGTTTCATCTGAACAAGCAGTTTAAAAAATGAAACTAAATATGAAAATTATTTTCTTCAAATTTAAACACCTCCATATACTCTATTGACTAAAATGCTCCACAACTTGCCATGTCACTTCGGGATTATCATTATCTGCCTTTTTCCAGATTTGACCACTCACTGAATTATATAAATATAACCATCCATCGATCACTACTAACTCGTAATTCTCTATTATGCCATTTCCACTTATTGAGTTAGCCAATTGAATATTCGAACTTGTTATATCATTCCTTACATCATTTATACTATTGGATATATTAGTTGCGCTATAAAGTAAAGAGCCACCAATTATGATACTGGCTAAAACGATTGCTAAACTGATTTTTGTTTCCATTTGAATCTCTCCTTTAACCTTTAATTTTCACTCTTATTCTATTAATTATATATTAATTCCATCAATAATTTATCCTTATATGTAAAATAAAGGTATATACACTTAATGTCGTTCTGATCTAATTAAAGGAAATAGTAACTAATATATCGAAGTAATAGCTAATGTAAAAAATTGGTTTAGGATGTGGAAGTATGAAAATAATTAATTCAATCATAGGACTTCTGGTCATTATATGGGGCTCTTTACTTCTTAGTATTACAGTACATGATGAAACTTCTAAAACGCTTATGTATAAAGTAAATGGTACATTATTTATGACTTTAGGTATTCTCTATTTAAGGAAGTTTGCAAAATGGGGAAAGCAGTAGTTGTTTTTTCAAGTTTCTAAGTCAACATTAGATTGCCCTATAGTTAAAAAAGGACGCCATTCCTCTTCAAGAATGCGCCCGATTGTTGATAATTTACTATTAAATCCCCTAAGTATTGTCCTTCTTCTGAAACACTTCTTTTGCAATGAGTTCATAGGAGCGAATTCGATCTTCCGGTAAGTATGTGATGGTATTAATCATCAATTCGTCTGCTTCGTATTTTGCCTTTAACTTAAGTAACTTCTGTTTCACTTCATGAGGGTTGCCAATAATGATGTTCTGTTTCACTTTTTCCAACGTTTCTAGATCTTTTTCCGTTAGCTTATATTGCTTAGCTTCACTTATAGAAGGCACTCCTTGATGCACCTCCCCTTTGTCCATTTGTAAAGACCAGATGAGATAGCTTGCTGCAACATCTTCGGCTTTTTCTGTTGTTTCTCCACAAATAACATTCACAGTCACGATGACTTGCGGCGTTTGCCCTTCTTTTCTTGGTTTAAAAGTATCAATATATTCCTTAATGATAGCAGCACCATCCTGATCGCTCATAAAATAACCAAAAGTATATGGCAAACCATGCTCCGCTGCTAGTAACGCACTTTTTTTACCTGTTCCTAGGAGCCAAGTTACGGGCGGATTTTCAGGTATGGGAGAAGCCGATAACTTTGAATATTCGTTATCCGTTGGGAAATCGTCGTTTATAAAATGAAGTAAGTCTCTTACTAAGGCAGGAAAGTTCCCCACATTTTTAATAAAGTTACCAGATAAAGCAGTCATCGCTTCAGAAGATCCACCTGGTGCTCGTCCAATTCCTAAATCAATACGATCTGGAAATAATGTCGCCAGCATATTAAAGGTCTCAGCTACTTTATATGGTCGATAATGAGGCAATAAAACCGCGCCAGAGCCTATACGAATTCGATTCGTGTGAGCGCCAATGTAGCTTAACATCACTTCAGGTGCAGGACATGCTAGACCAGATAAATCATGATGTTCGGCAATCCAGTATCTTGTATATCCAAATGTCTCCCCAGCCTGTGCTAATTTCATTGACCAGTTTAGTGCATCCTGAGGTGTTTGATTTGAAGAGATAGGAGATTGATCTAATATGCTTAATTTCATTACATTTCAGTCCTTTTTTTCCACTAAAGTCAATGTATACTGCCCTACCTGATTTTCTTCATATAAATTTGTTATAGAAGTGGAGTAGTTATAAATCCTTCCTCTAAACATTAATTCTTTCTCAGGAATTTTAACGTCAAATGTTCCGTTGTAAAGTAAAGTCGCAACGTCATGATAATCTTCACTTGTCACATCAAAAATGACCGAGACTTTATAGCGCCCATTTACTTTTTCTTCTTCATAGCTATTCAATTGAATTACTCTGTCATCTAAAATTATTTTACTGACCAATAAAATCACTTCCTTATCTAAAAACTATAAATTCCATTATAAAACAAGAGTAGGAAAATGACGCAATATCCCCCTCTCCCATTTCCCGAACTGCAAAAATTACAAGTGTCCATCAGAATATTAATTGGTGCACTCATTTCAATTACAATAAGCATTGTTTACGTGTCACTATATTCAAAAAACCATAGCGCCTGTACTCGCTACGGTTTTTTAAAAAATTTTCGATTTCCATTTCTATGGCTTCAACCACAAAATGTTCAGTATTTAAATTTCCATATCCATTACCTCAAAATTAACACTCTGATCGTAACCTTCTTCAAAATCACGGTTATACATTTCTTTAAAATCCAATGACCTGTAAAACGGAACATCCTTGCTGCTTTTTTCCAGCGCTTTATGAATGGCTAATATTACTTCGTCATTCGCTACTATCCCAAATAAGCTCTCTCGCTTAATCTCACCTGTCGTATAGATTGATAGGTCATCGTAAACTACGAAATCAATGTAGCGAACAACATTGAGGAAGCTCCCTCCATGTGTCATAACAATTCGTAACGGATCTTTTAAAGAAATAATCTTATTTTTAAATCCAAACTGGATGCCCCCAGCTGGAATGTAAATGATTTTGTTTTTCTCTGTTTCCACGATATTTTCAATTTTTAAAAACTCAAGTTTCATCTTTACTCCTCCTATGTATCACATCTAACATATACCCTGTTTTCTCAATTACTAATACGCGGGAGTAAAGTTTTTCAACCTATTTGTTTTTGTAATTTAAGTCTTACCATTCCAGCCAAATCTTTAGCTCATACGATTGGCATTTCCCAATTGCTAAGCAATAGCTAATAAAGCCCCCCTTATCTAAACAGACAGGATATATAAAACAAAAAAGAGTAGCACAAATCAATTGTTTACTCTTTTGTCCGTAGAATTATTTTTTGACTTAAGGAAAATGGGGGCATAGTAAAAAGCATGAAGTAGCCTCCCGTTTTCAAAGCGGGCTTTTTTAGCTGCTGGTCCGCTCCAATCTTTCATTTAGGGCAACCGCAAGTTGATTAAAGTGTCTTTCCTCTTCCGTGCTAAGCGGATCACTCGAATTACCCTTATCCAGCCAATAATCTCCATCTAACAATTCATACATGTCAAGAAGTGTAATTTTTTGAGTGACCGGATTTTGAAAAACCGACAACATCGGTTCCGGGCCATCATCCCAGTTATATTCGTTCACAATGGCATGTAGGATTTCCGCCGAATTTATTCTTTCAATCTTTTCACACATCTTTTTCTGAGACTCCTCATATAAAACCCGATCAACAACCCTTTGCTCTTCTAGTGTCAGAGAAAGGCGAACGGCTCCTTTGGTTTCGAGCAGAAGGTCCGCAATCTTTTTATCTATACGAGCTGCATTCCAAGCTGTAGCCAATATGCCGAAAGGGGAGTCCAGTTTGGCCCCAGCTTCGATGAGCTTTAACAGGGCTTCAATTTGCTTGAACTTTACAGCTTTTTTTAGTGCAGTATCACCAAGTTTATCATGTACCTCAAGATCTGCTCCCTGTTCGATCAATATTTCTATCGCCTCAACTGGCATTCGATTGGTCAAAAAAAGCATCAGCGGTGTTCTCCCCCGCTCGTCCCGTTCATTCACATCCAGTTCCGTTACAGCCTTCTTTACAAGTGAAAGATCATCTGTCTTGCTAACTTCCTTCCAATTCAAGCGTAACCCACTCCTTTGAAACGGTACTATATTAAACATGAATGCCATTCAGCTTTGCTGATATATCGTTGCTGTAATCAGGTCTTTAGAACAAATAAACATATAATAGATGCCTTCAGCATATTCATCAAAATCAGCATAATCGATTTGCCCTAAAAACTGCATTCTTCGTTCGCAACAAGGACAAACTGGATACTCAGGATCCTGGACCCAGCTTGGGTGCCCGCCAATCTGAGAATCCAATTGTGACATAGTCCAAACAGCAGCATAATACGGTGATTGTGGCTCTTTTGATAGAACTAGTTTAGGTGAGGGTTCAGTACTGCTGTTTACGTCATCTAAATCTGGGAGATAAACGGGTTCCTGATTAAAACGGCTCCAGACAGGTAAGCCATCTTTGTCCAATTCCATATATATCACGCTAAAGCTCCCACATAATTCACAGGTTATCACCTGTAGGTTCTCCATTTGCAGGTCGAGATATTGCAAAGCCGGATGAGAAGTAGCAGCGACCATCAACTTCGTTAACTTCCTATTGCACCATGGGCATGTTGAATCGCTCGTCTCAAGAAAACGGGCATGATTTTCTTCAATTACAACATCATCCTGATGGTCAGCTTGCCTGATGCCAAAACATATTTGATGTACTAGGTTGCGCCTTTCCCCATTTGGAGTAAGCTCCCATCCTCCATCAACAGCGTAAGTTTCAGGTGTTACATATAACTGTTCCGCCCATTTTGGTTGATGCATTTGCCATTCCTGGTACTGGTTTATGACCTTAGCATCACCAATCCAACCAAGTGCAAGGAGAAGATGATTTCGGTTGTCCTCATCCCATAACACCCGCTCTATAAGCTGATTTCGAATGTCTTGTGGTGCATCTTTAAAAAGAATCGGATCCTGAAACAAGCCGCGCTGTATAAGCTCTGGTAAAGCAATTGATATATTCTCATTTCGGTAGCACACCAAAGCTAATAGAATATCCTGTGCTTCACTTTCCTTGTTAACAGCAAGTAATTCTATTGCATAATTCAGCATACGTTGCGCATCTTGGTTTGATAAAGAAACGTAAAGCTTCTCCTTTCTTATTGGAAAGGGAGCGTATTGAATTAGCGGATCATACTTTCTCGGTGCATGCATGACCTTGAGAATGTCCACTTGATCTGCTAATCCCTCATAGAGATTCACCGTTTTTCGGTTTTTCTCAATATAAGCTACCCGTTTTTTTCGTTCCTGCTCCTGGTGGCAAGGCATGCAGATACCGTTTGTTTTGGCTGCTGTACTCGGTAGAATAGTTGCGCTGCATCCTTCCATCCTGCATGGTATTCGTTCCGTCATTTCTATTCACCTCCAAAATTATAAACCAATATATAGTTTATTTTCTGAGAAGACTGCTGCGTATCCATGTCTGTACAGTTCAAAATAAGCTGCGAACGGGTCACCATTTAATCTATAACGGGGCCACTGAAGATAATATGAAATCCAGTAATCACAAGCAATCGAGTAATATGCTTCGTCCAAAACTTCAATCGGTTCATCGTATTCAATCTGTTCGCTGATTATATCAAAAATCGCCTCATATATTTCAGGATCATATTGCTGACGAATTCCATCTATCGATCCGGGAGGTACAATTTTAACCTCTTCGATTCCATCTAGGTACTCAGTAGAATCTTTCGTATCAAACTTCCCGGAAGATCCCAGCAATAAATCCTTTAAGCCTTGAATAAACTGCCTGCCATAATCTACGAGTATATCATTGGGTACATTACTATCTTTACTAATAAAATATCCTGACACTGTTGGCCCACTATAATCCATAGGATTTAGCATTTCATAGATTTGTAATATCCTCTCCAAATAAACATGTCCAGCTTCAAGAGGTTCAAAAGTAGCCTCTACACCTTTTCCATCTGGCATAAACATTTGAAAGTAACCATAGAATCGTGCTTCATCGATATCTGCTTCTCCGGAATTCATATCATCATCCATCAATTGAAGTAAATATCTTGCATAAGATTGTTTATCCATATAAACTTTAAACCTCTCTTTCGCTTATTAGTGGCGGCTTTTTTATAAGCTTTAGACGAATTTGGTATCTCACTAGCAACTTTGCCAATCATACACGACTTTTGAAAAATCCCTATTTTTCAAAGCGTCTTTTGGAATAGAGAAAACACAGTTGCCAGAATCCCCAAACATAATACCGCATTCGTCATCGATATCCAGTTGCAATAAAAGAAAATCGTCATCATCAAAACCAATATAGTCATTCTGAACAAAATATGGATAACCGCCAATTCTGCTATCGCTACTATAGCAATCTTCGCTCAATTTCTCATATTCTTCTTCTGATAACTTATCCATAAAAGTCTCTTGAAATAAATCTAATGAGGAAGACATAGGCATTTCCCTTGATTTAAAATACATTTTACCACTATGTGAAAAAGGGAGATTCATGATATATTCTTCATTTCCATAAGGATGTTCCTTCACTAAAAGTTCTTCATTTTCTATATAACTTTCAATATATCTTACGAAAATGGGGTCTTCCAAACCGTACAAGTCATCATTTGTAACAAAAAATTGCAGTAATCCCTTTTCTGGTAATTCAACTAAATTTTCAAGGTCGGCCAGATTAATTTGTGCTAAAAACAACATAGGTTTTCCATTTTCACCTATCGGATAATCTAAATTATTTTCCAAATAGGGACATCCCCCTAATTTACTTTCATAAGGTTTTGTTTCTTCACGCTTAAAACTTATCTCATTACTATACCTAAAAGTACCTTTAATCAAGTTTTCATGTTCTTTCAAAAGTTTAGGAATTTCGTATTTCATCAATGAATAGCCTCCAATTCTAATTTATTTTTATAGTCGGATTGATTCAAAGTAATAAGATTAGTATTGCTTATTACCATTGTTGCCAATCCTCTTTGTAATAGATTGTAATATTCTTACAAATAATATTGCAATCTTTTGATTGATCAATAGGATATTAAAAGATATCATTCAGCAATTTGGTACCATCACACTCTCGATTAAGTTATGGATAAATAGGCGGGTTATTACAAGTAAAATTTATAAAAATAGCCACTCTGCCCGAAAATAGAGTGGCTTGTTGAGCAGAACTTTTCAGGAGTTATTTTCCTTCCAAATTAATCAATCTTCTTCATCTAGCTGATTCATTTTATCCTTTATCTGAAATAAAAAATGAAGTTGCATTTGTTTAGCTAATTTTTCTGCCATTCCTATCGATTCAAGATTTCCTTGTATATCAGCTATCTGTTGTTCAATATAAGCTCTTAACTTTTCATACTTTTCTAAATCACTCACTCAACTTACCTCTCTAAGCAAATTTTTATTACCTAGTATGCTCTGAATGTAGAGTATAAGAATTTAATACAACTACTCATAAGTATCTTCAAATTTATGGATAAATTTTTCTTTAAAGTCCAGTAGCTTGAACAACGGCACAACTTTTATTCAGCTCTTTATGTATGACAAATTGTACTTTTTCATGCGCTGCGATGGTAAATAATTCCTGTAATGATGCACTCAAAAAATTAAACTTAAGGGAAAATTTCCAACTGATTATTGAGTATTTTCTATAGCTGTTTAAGCCATTCTAATTATGCGTAAGGAGGTGAGCAGCATTGGAAAATAATAACTTCAAACGTGAACGTCAACGCAATAATAATAACAATAAGAACAATAATAATGCATTTGAATTCGGTGAAGATTTCAACTTTGATAATTTAAATGATCATAATCAAATTAACCGTAATAACAACAATAACAACAACGTTAAATTTATCAAGAAAAACAATAATAAGTAATATTACTATGAGGCTAAAAGTTGCTTTCCACTCCGGACAACCTTAACGATGACTAATACAGATGTGGTTTAATGCATAAGTCTTAATCATTTGTTTTTATCAAACGTAAATAAAGAGACGAATTTGAAGCACAAAAGAAGTATGTGCTTCAGTTCGTCTTTTTAGTTATTCAATTAATAAAAACAGCTGTTTAATCCAACCTAAAAGGTGAATTTGAATAAATAGACTCGCTCCAGGGCAAACTTTTTCAAATAAACTCTGGAGGTGGGATGACAATGTTTGAGAAAAAATTAGCACTTCATGAAACAATGGAATTTCATGAAGTCATTAACTTTATGACAACTAGTTTACTTAAATCGAAGCTGAGTCAAGGTGTAGTCTTTGATGATGATTTAAGAGCTTTATTAGACAAAAACGTAAAATTAACTACCCCCGCACTTACCGCTATGGTTAAGCTCTACGCTAAATCGGAATTAGAATATTAGGAGGACTATGTTATGGAAGACTATTTAGATCCTTTAAATTCAATCGGAATGCCCGAACTAACTGATTCGGGAATTGCCCTTGAATTTTTACTTACAACAAAAACGGGAATTCGAAATCTTTCAATCGCCTTAACAGAAACAGCTTCCCCAACTCTCCAAAAAATCATGAGAACGCAGCTAGAAGTCATGATTGATATATACTTTGAGATTTCTGAGCTAATGTTGAAGAAAGAATGGCTTAAGCCCTATGATCTTGAAGGTCAAAAAGAATTGGATATTAAATCTGCAGAGAATGCGATTAGTATTGCACAGTTGGATCTATTCCCTAAGAGCATGAATCGCAAAGGAATGTTCCCTACCCCACCAAAAAAGTAAACGGAAAAGAGGGATTTTTTAATGAAAGCTGTTACTTTCCAAGGTATAAAAAATGTTGAGGTTAAAGAAGTAAAAGATCCTAAAATAAAAAAATCCGATGATATTATAATTCGCCTAACAACAACAGCTATTTGCGGATCTGATTTGCATCTGATGCATGGTATGATCCCAAATATAGGGCAAGATTATGTCATTGGCCATGAACCAATGGGAATTGTAGAAGAAGTTGGCAAGGATGTAACGAAGGTGAAAAAAGGTGACCGGGTTGTCATTCCTTTTAATGTCGCTTGCGGGAACTGCTGGTATTGTAATCACGAGTTGGAAAGTCAATGCGATAATGCCAATGACAATGGTGAAATGGGCGCCTACTTCGGATATTCAGACACAGCAGGCGGATTTCCGGGAGGTCAGGCAGAGTATATGCGTGTTCCCTATGGTAATTTTCTCCCCTTCAAAATCCCTGAAAAATCCGAAGTTCCCGATGAAAGTTTAGTTCTCCTTGCCGATGCTGCCTCAACTGCTTTTTGGAGTGTAGAAAATGCCGGTGTAAAAAAGGGAGATACGGTTGTTATTCTTGGCTGCGGACCTGTTGGACTATTGGCGCAAAAATTTGCTTGGTTGAAAGGTGCAGAAAGAGTAATCGCAGTTGACTACATTGGATATCGTCTCAAACACGCAAAGAAGACAAACAAGGTGGAAATCGTTAATTTCGAAGACCATGAAAATTGTGGTGAATATTTGAAAGAGATTACAAAGGGCGGCGCAGATGTTGTCATTGATTGTGTCGGGATGAGTGGAAAAATGACGCCTCTAGAATTCCTTGCAAGTGGCGTAAAACTGCAAAGTGGTGCTATGGGAGCGATTGTCTTAGCCAGCCAAGCCGTACGTAAAGGAGGTACAATTCAAATTACCGGTGTTTATGGTGGTCGATACAATGCTTTCCCACTCGGAGATATCTTCCAACGCAATGTAGCGATTCGTACCGGACAAGCCCCAGTTGTTCATCTCATGCCTCATGTCTATAACTTAATCGCTGAGGGTAAAGTAAATGCGGGCGATATTATTACACATGTCCTCCCTCTTGAAAAAGCAAAACATGGTTATGAAATATTCGACACAAAACAAGATGATTGTATTAAAGTGGTTTTGAAACCGTAATCGATATAGAAGAAAGCCGAAAAAATATTTATAAGTATAAAAAGAGCACCATATTTAAACTACTATTGATCAAAAAACAATCATTTTAGAGTAAACGAGTACTTATCTAGTTTCATTTTATATTTAAAAAAGTGATACCTTAAGAATTCCTCTAAATGTTCATTACAAGTGTTTAAAGCCACCTACTATAAAAGTGTAGGTGGCTTTAAAGTTGTTATTATGAAAGTGTTGAGAAGTCTCACAGTGAACTAACTTTTGCAAACACCTGATTGGACTCGATAAAATGGTGGATTGCTTCATTTGACTCCGCGCTTTTTTCAATAACGCATACATGCCCGCAGTCATCAAGGATTTGTAATGATGCGTATGAATTATTCTCTACTGCTCGCTTAGCTTCATCTAAAAATAAATGATCTTCCCTACCGATTAGATAAAACTTCGGAATTGTACAGTCACTTTGCTTAAGCTGCTCATAGGGCTTCCTCGCATTTTTCAATAAATACGTCCACTTTACAAACTCTTTTCGTCCTAACTTCGTTGCCTCCTGCACAAAATAAAAACGTGATTTAGCATGCGATTTTTTCGGCATAATTAAGTATGCAAATGTTTTGTAAAAGAGCATATATGGTGCGAAATGGCGGAATATCCATGCGCTCTGAATTAACAGTGACGACCATCTATTAAACTTGAGCACCGGACCAGCTAGCGTCATCGTTTTAATGTACTGCTTCGCACGGTACATAAGCTCATTGCCGATAATTGTCCCAAGTGAAAATGTTAAAAAGTGTGCGTGTTTAATCTTTAACTTCTCGAGCACCTCTGTAATTTTCGGCACTACATCTGCTGCGACATAGTAATTTACATCTAACCCATTCGAATCGCCATGACCCGGTAAATCAATTAATAATAAATTATAATGCTGCGATAAATAATCTGCTTGTTTATAAAAAAGGGTGCTATTGCCACCTAGACCATGTAGCAGCACGAGCCATTCCTTTTGATGACATGAAAACAGTTTTGTGTAATGTAGCATATAGGACTCCTATTAGTATATTTCTTCGTTGTCAGTAAGCTATATATTTTCCATTCAAGAAAATATTATTCTTTGAAAAATAATATCTAGTTGTAACCTGACTATAACGTGACGGTTTAATCGCGTCAAATGTTGCATACTAATTCACAAAATGCTCATATTTAACTAACAATTTCTATGTTTTAATGTAATTTTTGGTCATTACTAATATTTGTAGGTTGGATTGCTTAACGGGATAAATAGAGGAACTAATTTCCGTTATTTTTAAAATATTTTTTTGATGCCGAATTAGTTTAAAAATATTGGTGGACCTCGCTAGTAGTTTCGCACAGACTTTTCATTAAATCAAACTATAAATAACCTCTCCACTTTCCGCATTTACCCCTTTTATAAAGGCACCATCCGTCATCCGTATACGGTAAATAAAACGCATATTGACCTCATCCTCTTCTGTTTCCCCATACACCTTGTCCCATTCCAGATGTACTTTTAGACCTTTTAGTGGCAGTAATTCTTTAACGGGCTTAATTGCTTTTGGTTCAAACTGTTCAATATATTCAACCGCTACATTCGGTGTTAAAAACATCAAAATAGCGCCTGTTATTTTACTAATATTCATATGGAAAAATTCATTTTCAACGAAAAATCCATCCTTCTGCACGACAAAACGGAAAAAGGCACGGTTTTCCTCTATGTCCTCTTCATCTTTTACTTCAACATATAAATATGGTGTATACTCCGAATAGTATGTTTGAATAAACTGTGCGGCAATCTGTAAACATTCCTCTTCAGAAAGGTTCCCCTCACCTTCAATATCTGCAAACCAAATAAAACTATCCAAACGCTTCGTACGTTTGTCCACCTTTGCTTTTACTCGATTTTCAAATTTACTTTTCATGTAATGCTCGTATGATTTCCCCTGAGGATTTTGCCAGCCTTTAGGACGCCAATTCAGCTCTTCATACGCTTCATCCATACTCATGCTTACCTCTTCATATTGCTCCCATTCCTCATTGATGCCAATGATTTCTCCAATTTTGTCCTTTTTCGGCAATGCTTCAACATTTGGAAATGGCATATAATTTTGCTTTCTCTCATCACCAGAATCAAATAACGGTTTGCCTGTTACCGCATCATAGGCCTGCCTTAATAGCTTTGATTCATAGATCGCATATATACCTGATGCTGCAACGGAATTATATTTTTCATTAAAGCTTTCTGCACAAATTGACCAGTCACCTTCATACAATGCATTTAAAATACGTTCCGTAGGGTAAAGCTCCTTTGGTATTTCTGGAGGATTTTCCATATAACCCGTATAGGTGAAATGAATGACCTCACCTGGATCGGTTACTTCTATAAGACAATAAAAACCGTCTAATGGAAACCCGCCCACAACTTGTCCATACTTAAAGCTTGTACTCGATTCCTTTTTATTTTGTTCTATTAGTGTATAATACGAAAGTGCTTCCGGGTATTGTTCATGTAGCAGTCGCTCGGCTATTTTAAGCTTCATCTCTTCAGTAATCGGTGCACCTTCTTTTGAGGGAGTTATCGCAAAATCATCAAGTCGCCCTTTATCATCTAATCGAATAAAAACCCCTTCATCTTTACTTGGCCCTTGCCACATAAACGAAGCAATTCCTTCCTCATGATAATCTTCTAGTTCTAGCTCATAATGTTCAGGCACATTTCCATATTGCTGTGCTAAGACCAATAATTGTTCTTTTAACATGCGATTTACCTCCTTTTGTTGGATTGATTTTTGCATCGTTTCCTCTAGCTTTTGGCGTATTGCCTTTCTGCCGCGGTGCAGATGCATTTTAATCGTGTTGTTTGGCTTCCCTAACATTTCCGCGATTTCAAACACTTTAAAATCATAAAAATAATGCATTACGATCGCCATTTGGTAGTCTTTTTTAAGGATTTCGATGGCGTTATGTAACTCGCTGTAATCCTCGCTGTTTTCCTGGTCCAGTAACTGAAGCTGTTCCATAATTTCTATCTCTAACAGCTCTGTTCGCTTCTTCTTTTTCAGTGCGAGAAAGCATTCACGAATCAATATTTTGTATAACCATGTTGCGAAATATTTCGGTTCCTTTAGCTGTGCCAATGCATCGAACGCTTTTATAAACGTCTCCTGCACAATATCTTCCGCATCCTGTTTATTTTTCATATATGTATATGCTTTAGCGAGTAATCTAGGCTTATGCATCGTAGTTATGTGCCGGATTGCATTTTCATCACCAGCAAGTGCTTGTTGTATGTACTGATCCATCTTATTCCCTCCTACTAACTTAGAGCACGAATTTAGTTTAAAGGTTTCATTTTGTGAAAAATTTTTAAAACTAATCACTAAAAAATAGACCATTTATTAAAGTTTATAATATTAACAGCTGAAATTCACAATATCGTATTCCTGCTTTTTCTGCTCAAAAAAAGACTTCCCTATAGAGAGAAGTCTGTTAAAAACATGATTGAATTCAAGCATAGATTGGCTTTAATCCCTAAATTCATCTTACCCATCCTATACAGGGAGCTTTTGCATTGCCATTTTCATATGTGCTTCTTTATACTCTTCCTCAAACCGATTAATCAGCTCTCTCGTCGGCACTACTTCTTTAATTGCACCAATACCTTGTCCACTTCCCCAAACATCCTTCCAAGCTTTTTTATCTCCCTCTTTAAAATTCATAGCTGAAAGATCGCCTTGCTCTAGGTTATCTGGATCAAGCCCTACATTTTTAATAGAACCTTTCAAATAATTGCCATGCACACCCGTAAATAAATTACTATAAATAATATCTTCTGCCGTACTGTCTACAATCATTTGTTTGTAATCTTCACTAGCATTTGCTTCCGTTGTTGCAATAAATGGTGACCCAATATAAGCGAAATCAGCACCCATCGCCTGTGCCGCCAAAATAGCCCTACCATTTGCAATCGAACCTGACAACGCTAATGGTCCATCAAACCATTCCCGAATTTCCTGTATTAGAGCAAATGGGCTTTGTCTGCCAGCATGTCCACCTGCACCGGCAGCAACGGCAACCAATCCGTCTGCTCCTTTACTAATCGCCTTCTTAGCAAAATTATTTGTTATGACATCATGAAAAACGATACCACCATAGCTATGAGCCATTTCAAATACCTCTTCTCGGGCCCCTAGCGAAGAAATAATAATAGGCACTTTATATTTCATACAAAGCTCCATGTCTTGCTCTAATCTAGTATTCGTTTTATGCACAATTTGATTAATCGCGAACGGGGCAGCAGGTCTTTCAGGGTTATTTTTGTTATAAGTATTTAATTCCTCAGTTATTTCAGCTAACCATTCATCAAGTACACTCGTTTGTCGTGCATTCAACGCTGGAATAGATCCAACAATGCCTGCTTTACATTGCTCAATCACTAGTTTCGGATTACTAATAATAAACAATGGGGAACCGATAACTGGTAGTCTTAAATTTTCTAAACTTTTTGGTAAACGCTCCATAAAATCCACCTCTCCACTTTTATAAAACTCCAACATACATCTATTCAGTTAACTATGATTGGTTAAAAACAGGTTTTCGTTTTTCAAAAAAGGCTTCTACCCCCTCTTTAAAGTTTGCTGATTCAAAACACATGGCTTGTGCAAACCCTTCTAACTCTAAAGACTGGGCCAAATCATCAAGAATGCTTCTATTTACTAGTTTCTTCATTAACCCTAAAGCCATTTGCGGACCTTCTGTAAGTTGATTTGCTAGTTTGTAAACTTCGTCTGTAAACAAATGATCTTCCAGTACTCGATTAACAATTCCAAGTTCATGAGCCTGCTCGGCAGAAATTTTTTCTCCAAAGAACATCATTTCTAGTGCACGATGCCTTCCTATAAGTCTTGGTAAAAAATAGATAGAGCCTAAATCAGGAATTAATCCCACCTTTGAAAAACTTTGAATGAATACGGCAGATTGATTTGCAATAATTATGTCGCAAGCTAATGCTAGGCTAAACCCTGCTCCTGCTGCTGCTCCATTAACAGCAGCAATAACCGGTTTTTCAAGATCTACAATGGAAGAAATCATTTCATGTCCCGTTTGCAATCTCTTGCGACCCGAAGCAGCTTCTACATCTTTTAAAGCACTTAAATCACCGCCTGCAGAAAACGCATTTCCTTCACCTGTCAACACAATCACTTTTACGTCATCATTGTTTTGAACTTCAGTAAAGAAATCTTTTAATTCCTCTCGCATTTGAAGGCCAAGTGCATTTCTTACCTGAGGACGATTTAACTTAACTGTACAAACACCATTTACTGCTAATGTCACTTGTATACTTTGGTAGGTCAACGTATGTTCTTCCCTTCTTTTTAGTTTACCATTTCACACTATTAATTATTTTAAATATTTAGATATTTTTTTAGACTTATTGGTAAGCTCCCGTACGCAAAACCATTTTAAGTACCTTTCCCGCAGCATTTCTAGGCAACGACTCCATAAATTCAATAGCACGCGGTTTCTTGTAAGAAGCAATGCTACTTTGACAAAATTGGATTACTTGTTCTTCCGTCATCTGTTTTCCTGACTTTAATACAATATAAGCTTTCACAGTCTCACCCCATGTAGGGTCCGGAATTCCCACTACCGCAGCTTCTAAAATATCTGGATGAGAATATAAAACATCTTCCAATTCTTTCGGGTAAATATTTTCACCGCCACTAATAATCATATCTTTTTTTCGATCTACCACATAAATATAGCCCTCTTCATCCATTCGTACTAGATCGCCACTATGAAACCAGCCCCCTTTGAAAGCTTCTTCTGTTGCCTCCTCATTTTTATAATATTCCTTCATTGTAGTTGGTCCTTGATAGACAATTTCCCCCACTTCTCCAACAGGCACATCATTCATTTCATTATCCACAATTCGTACCCTTACATTGATAGAAGGTTTTCCAACAGATTCCGTCTTCCTAAGTGCATCTTCACCGGCTAAATATGTTGTGGAGGGACTCATTTCTGTTTGCCCAAAAGCTTCTAATATCGTTGCATTTTTAAACACTTGTAAAATTCTTTTTTTAATTTCAATAGGACAGATTGCTCCCCCTAAAGAACAATTCGTCATTGAACTTAAATCATAATCAGATAGATTCGGCACTTGGAATAGAAAATTCCACATAGCCGGAACCATAAACATTGTTTCAATTTTCTCATATTGGACAGTCTTCAGAACGACATCTGGTTGGAATTCACGGTGGATAATGATCGTCCCTTCTATTAGACAATTTTGTAAAAGAGAGGACAGCGCAGCAACATGGAAAAGTGGAGGAATAATCAGTTGCCTTGAGCCCTTCCTAGGTTGAGAGTGATAAAGTTTATTCATTGTATTCATATAAAAATTTTTATGGGTTAAAACTGCCCCTTTTGGTTTTCCTGTTGTACCTGATGTATAAATAATGGCATGCGCGTCATCGTCAGTGAGATTTACAGACTTGTATTCAGTAGTTGTACTAAATATGGCTTCATATGGGATTGTGTTTATCTCAAATTCTAAATTCTCGGCTTTAATTGGCACGATAATTTTGACTTGAGATAAGTTTTGCATAATAGAACGAACGCTATCTATAAATTCTTCTTCAACAAATAATATCTTTACATCAGATTGGTTCAGAATATATTCCATTTCCTTAGAACCCAAACGGAAATTGACTGGAACAAAAACACCACCACTTAATGAAACGCCGAAATATAACTCAACAAAAGGCAGGCCATTCTTCAACAAGCAGCCTACCTTGTCATCTACACCAATCCCTTGAGCTTGTAGCCATCCCGCTAAATGTAGCGAACGCGTCAAAAGTTCCCCATACGTTAATCGATGATCTCCATCTATAAATGCTTCCCGATCAGCAACATTATGTGCAGCATATTTAAGTGCTTCCCCAATTAGCAGCTGTTGGGACATTGATAATACTTTCTGTACCATACCCATCACCTTTCTATTAAAAAAAGAATAATAATCTTAAATATTCCTATCGTTTTAGCGTCTTCTTTAAATTATATTCATCTAGCATCTCTTAATATGCAGTTAAAACGTCATTTATATTTTGAATTCTGATATTTGCCTCTCCCTCAAACCAGTTAATCTAAATTTGATATTAGTTAATTCACGAACACTCCCTTTTAAATAATTCGATATCTATAAATTGAGAACTAATGGCTCAAGATGATTAAATCTAATTTCTAATTAATACCGGTTATATAGGCAGTATAAAATAAGTACACTTTGGTAAACGCTTATCTAAAGATGGAGAATTTGAAAAAAATCAAAAAGTAGAAAAAATAAATCTATGGAAAAATTAAAAAAGGAGAGATTGCGATTCGAGCGAAGAGTGATATATAGTGAGACGTTTATTTGATATTAAACGGATGTTGTTGGTCATATTGGTGTTAAATCTTATTGATGGCATTTGTACAGCTTGGGGACTTAGTAACGAATGGATTGAAGAAGCGAACCCACTGTTGAGTTCACTTTCCCCTTTAACGATTCTAGGAACAAAAGTTATTTTATCTGGTCTAGTTTGGTTATTATGGAAATCAGACTTTCCTACAAGGTTAACAAACGTTTGGCGAGTAGTTCTTTCTTTCGTTATGTTCTTATATACCGGGATATTCGTTCTACACATAACATGGATAACAATGTTGTAAAAAAGCACATAAATATAGGCTGACGAGAAAGTATTATTTTCTCGTCAGCCTTCTTATTTATGACATATTAAATAAATTTCACACCATACATAACCAAAGTAACTACTAATAATACAGGCATGGCTTCCTGTGGCAAGAGCAGTTCAATTTTACGTCTAAGGACAAAAGCTACAACAATGATAATGATTACTAAATACAGCAAATAGCCGCCCTCTGCAATGATAGGCGTTCCAGGAAATAAAAATAAAACGGTAAAAGCCATTAAGAAAAATACAAGACGCGCTAGAACTTGTGTTGCACGAAGGGATTTCTTTGCCGCGATTATTAAAAATGGCATTGAAATGAAGATGCCACCAATTATCGCTCCTGGAAAAATAGTATGTTCAATTCGCATCGCAATGTAGAGTATCAACAATAATAGAGCAGCTGTTAAAGCATCTACTACTATGCCATTTGCTCGATAAACATAAAGGCATCCTAGTATAAAAAGTAACACCCCAAGCATAATCAACACACTTGGCATTTTCTGAAATAATAAAATATCTCCAATCGTTAATAACGTATACCAAGTAATCAAAACAAAAAGCCATTTATGAAATGCGTTAAATTTTATTTGCTGCACTAGCCTTCCCCATCCAATTGTAAAGACAATATAAATAAGACCCGTTAAAGCCGCCATATAGGCATCCTTTATTATGTATTCTTCTGGATTAAATGTTGTCAAAGTCACTAAAGTAATTGTAACTACATATGTAAGTATCAATATTAATTCGTTCTTCATACTGAGTCCTCCTATTCTCTTCATTATGTCACAATAATTTTACAAAATATATACTTTCCCTATTTACTCCAATTACTTTTCAATTGAATGGCTCATCACCATAACATGGGGTTACTTTTCTAATAAAATTCTACTTTGATTGGTGGGCTACGGCAAGACAGCGCTAAAGCCACGTGATACATGTCTTTATCACTGCCTTTATTGCCGTTTGCGAGGCCCACCAATCCCAAAATTTTGCCCTCGTTATAAAGTGAAGTAAAAAAACACATAATCAAGCCGCTTGCGCTATCGCGAGGCGGCAATTTTGTCATCCCAACTTATAGTGATGAACCAATTTAATTGTAAATTATACAGGACCTAGAATTTAGACAAATTTCGACATTCCAAAACCTTAGCTTTTACTCAAAAAGAACTCCAGTGAAATAAAAACTTGTACACTAGTTAAATATATACAGGGATCTTACAAGCCTTTTTTCCCTCTCAAATTTATCGATAAGTTTGTTGAAAATAACATTCTGTTTACTGCATTGTTTATTTTTAAAAACTATTAATACTATCAGTCGCTTTAAATTCTGAATTTCCAATCTAATTATCATCGAAAGATACTTACCGCTTTTCTTCATTAAGAATAATAATTTCAAAATCGATATACAGATAAAAAGTCCTTCTTACAACCTCCAAAAAATAAATGACCTTTAGACCTATTGCTCTTTTTTAGGTTAAACTAATCTTTTTTTAAAAATAACAGATAAATTCAATCTTTTTGCAAAATCCATAATATCTGTAAAACCTTATTAATACTATACCCCACTGATATCCAGCTATGTCTGTTGACTCTCCATTACTTACAAAAAATAGGTAATTAAATTCAAAAGTGTTTACCCTCTAAATTATTCGACATAATACGACAAATAAAGTATTTTCCATAATCTAACATAGTACTTACATCTAGAGAATTTAATTTCACAAATTAGTCATTTCTACCCAAAAAACTATAGAGAGGAGGAAAGGTTGTTTTTAAAATCCTTAAAGGACAACCTACAAGCTGCAAATTTATAGGTAAAGTTCGATCGAAAATCTAAGGGGGAATGAAAATGAAGAGGAAAAAGAATTCTAGGAAAGCATTTAGTATCCTCGCTACTGCAGCGATGACATTTTCTTTATTGACACCAAGTGTTGCTAGCGCACAAACAACTTCCAATCAACTCTATGAATCTTTTAGAGATTCCAATTCTATTAGTACTTTTAGTTCCGCACGTGAAAAACTGAATGCGCGCTTACTTGAAAATTTCAAAGAAGATAATAAAGTAACCTTTTTAGTGAAATTTAAAGATAAAGCGAATTCTGCTCAAGTTGCTGAGGCTGCTCGTCAAAAAGCGGTAGATTCCAACTTATCCGCTCTAAACGCCAAGTTGATTCAGCGTTCTGCTGTTGTCTCCGAATTAAAGGCAACATCTATAGATTCACAACAATCAGTCATGCAATTCCTCAATAAAGAAGCGGAAGTTGGCAATGCATCAGATATTACATCCTTTTATATCGTAAATGCCATTGCCGTCACAGCAACCCAAGAAGTTGCTGAAAAAATCGCCACATTTGAGGAAGTAGAGAAAGTATTACCAAATGAAACACGTCAACTCTTTACGACCAAAACTGAAGACGCCGTAGCACCAAGTGCGGAAGTTGCAAACGTTGAGTGGAATATTGAACGCGTTAATGCTCCAGAAGTTTGGGATATGGGTATTGATGGATCAGGTACGGTAGTTGCAAGTATCGATACCGGCGTTCAATGGGATCACCCAGCTTTAAAAGAAAAATACCGTGGCTATAACGCAGCAACCGGTGAAGTTTCTCATGATTATAGCTGGTATGATTCAACTTCTGCTGGACGTGCTACTCCATATGATGATCAAGATCACGGAACTCACGTTACCGGTACAATGGTTGGTAGTGAACCAAATGGCTCTAATCAAATAGGTGTTGCACCTGGCGCTAAATATATTGCCGTAAAAGCATTCACTGCTAATGGTGGTTCAGATGCTGATCTATTAGAGGCGGCTCAATGGATTTTAGCACCAACAGATGCTAACGGAAATGCACGTGTTGATATGGCACCCGATGTTGTAAATAATTCTTGGGGCGGTGGTCCTGGATTAGACGAATGGTATCGTGATGTTGTTATTAACTGGCGTGCAGCAGAAATCTTCCCTGAATTCTCTGCAGGTAATACAACTTTTACTAACCCAGGGGGTGCTGGATCTGTTGCTGCACCAGCAAACTATCCAGAGTCATTTGCTACAGGAGCAACAGACATCAATAACTTAGTTGGGAATTTCTCTCTCCGTGGCCCTTCTCCTTATGCTGAAATTAAACCAGATATTTCTGCTCCAGGTGTAAACATTCGTTCATCAGTTCCTGGCGGTGGTTATGAAGGTGGTTGGAATGGTACATCGATGGCAGGTCCTGCTGTATCAGGTGTAGCTGCCCTTCTACGTCAAGTAAATGCTAATTTAACAGTAGATGAAATGGAACAGATTCTTCTAGACACTGCAAATCCTTTAACAGATAGTCAATACACAACTACACCTAACCAAGGTTATGGTTATGGATTAGTAGATGCTTATGAAGCAGTTTCTTCTATTATTACTGGACTAGGTACGCTAGAGGGTCAAGTTACACAAGCAGGAACGGATAATGAAGCCCCTAATTTCGAGCATACTGCACCAAGTGAAACATATGCCGGAATGGATCTAAATTTAACCGTTTCAGTTAGTGATAACATTAGTGTTTCATCAGTTGTGCTTAACTACAAAGATGAAAATAATGCTTGGCAACAAATCCCTGCTGGACGTAAATCTGGTGATCATAAAGCTGGTGAATTCGCTGTAGTTATTCCAGGGGATTTAATATCTGGCAATTCATTTACGTACAAATGGACAATTAATGACTTCGGTAACAATGAAGTCATCAGTGACGAGTACGTTGTGGAAGTAAAACCAGGCATCACTGTTGGTTATTTTGAAAACTTTGAAACACAACCAATTGGCTGGTACTCATTTGGTACTAATGACAGCTGGGACTGGGGTGTACCAACATCTGGTCCAGGAAATGCTGCCTCAGGTGAAAAGGTGTATGCAACAAACTTATCTGGCACATACGCAAACAGCATGAACGCAACACTTGTTGCACCTCCAATTGATCTACCTGAAGGAAATTCTTACCTACAATTTAAACATTGGCATAACTTCGAACAAGCTAGTTCTGGTAGAGCGTATGATTATGGACATGTATTCGTGTCAACAGACCAAGAAAACTGGACACAATTATTAATGGTTCAAGGTATATCCAATAGTTGGTTAGACGCAGAGGTTGATTTATCAGACTATGCTGGACAACGTATTTATATTGGTTTCAATGCATTCTCAGATTCTAGTGTACAACGAGATGGCTGGTATATTGATGATGTAGCATTAGCTAGCGTATCTCAAACTGGTAAAGTTTCTAAAGGTAAAAACAATAATAATGGCAACGGCAATAAAGGAAATACCCAGGGGAACAATGGCAACAACGGAAACAATGGCAATAAAGGTAACGGGAAAGAAAAAGATGCATTAAAAGAAGCTGTAGATCCAAAGACAATTAAACCTGATGTACTTTCAAAAGATAAGGCACCTGAGATTGAAGTAATCAACAATCCAACACTTCTTCCATTAGGCGCTCAAGTAAGTGTGATAGAGTCCGGACGTTCGGTTTATTCAAGCCCAGCAGACGGTTCATACAAAATGACACATGGTACGGGCACATTTAATGTAAAAGCAGAGGCTTACGGTTTCGAATCTGAAGTACAAACAGTCACAATTGATGCGGATAGCACTTCTACTGCGAATTTCACATTAGATGAAATTGAACAAAATACAATAAGCGGTACAATTACTGACGAATCAACAGGAGAAGCAATTGAAGGTGCAACAGTTATTTTAGTTGAAGACGCAAATATCACACCTGTCCAAACAGATGCTAACGGTAACTTTGCCCTTACAGCATATGTAGGTTCGTACACACTTAAAGTAATTGCTCGTGGATACCATGGAAAAGAAATTCCTGTTTCTCTTACAGGTGAATTATCACCTATAAGCATTTCTCTTGAACCTTTCTACACATATCCAGGTGGAGAAATCGGCTATGATGATGGTACTGCGGAAAATGCTCGTGCATTCAACGCTGCCGGAAATGCATGGGCAGTAAAAATGTCTCTTCCTGAAGGAAAAGAAAACGGAATTGTAACAGATGGTGTATTCCGCTTCTGGACAACTGAATGGCCTACTCCAGGCGGAACTGCATTTGCAGTGGAAGTTTGGGATGCTACCGGAGCAGACGGTACGCCAGGTAAACAATTAGCTGGTCCAATTGATGCAACAGCTCTTCGAAATGGTGAATGGACAGTTGTAGATTTAACAGATCACAATATTGTTGTAAATGGTGACTTCTATATGGTTTACCGTCAAACAGTTGCAAACCCGAATACGCCAGGTCTAGCAACGGATGAAGATGGTAAAAATGCAGCTAGAAGCTATCAGCATGTATCAGGTGCATGGTCTTCAGCTCCTGCAAGCGAAGGAAACTATATGATTCGGGCACGTGTTAGCTATGAAGTAGTCGGTCCTGTAATCACTTCTCCAGTAACTAACTCAATTACAAATGAGCCTGAAACAACAATTACTGGAACAGCATCTCCAACAACAACTATTGAGTTAAAACAAAATGGTGAAGTAGTTACATCAACAGTAGTTGGAGACGATGGCAAATTTGAAATTAAAGCAAACTTAGTTGAAGGCGCTAATGAATTTTCTGTTCTTTCGAAATTAGATGGTCGAGTAACAGGTGAATCGACTCCGGTTTTAGTAACTTTAGATACGATAGTTCCGGAACTAACGATCGACAAACCATCTAATGGTGAAAAAGTAAATCGTGAAACAGTTACTGTAGAAGGTTTAATTACAGATGAAAATATTGACACAGTGACTGTTAATGGCTCAAACGCTACTATCAGCGATGGAAAGTATTCTAAACGCGTTATTCTTGATAATGGAGCGAATGAAATCACAGTAGTAGCTACAGACAAAGCTGGCAACAGTGTTTCTAAGACAGTTACTGTAACTGCAGATTTCGATGCACCGATCATTACAAATTTAAAACCAGATACAGACATTACAATTACAACGGGTAGAACAGTTAAGATTGAGTTTGATAGTGAGCCAGGATTAAAACCTACTTTTGTAATCCATATGCCATTAACAAACTTAGTTCAAAATGCAACTGCATTACCAATGATGGAACAAGGAAATGGTCATTACGTTGGCTATTGGACAGTTCCTGCTGATACTGTTGCAAACGGAGCAGTTATTGAAGTAATTGCAATCGATGACTTTAATAATGAAACTCGTCAAAAAGCTGCCGGTAAATTATATATTAATTTACCAGTAATTACAGAAGGACCTGGCGATGCCGCTGCTGAGGAACAATCTTCTAAAGAAGAATTAATAGAAACACCGAATTCTATAGAGGAAGACTTAACAGAGACACCGTAAAAAAATGTAAATCATTAGAACAGCACCCCTTTAGTTAGTGTAAAAACTTAAGGGGTGTTTTGTATGACAAAATATTAGGGATTATTCATCAAAAAATGCACGCACTTTTGAATATGTGCCTGCACCAATTAAAGAAATTTCAGCTTATGCCCCTCAAAGAAACTCGAATTCACCACGGACAGTACGACTAAGATCGATTACCTCAATCACTTGATTGTATAACTTTTCAATTTGTTCATCATTATCAACTTTCTCCAAAACCTGACTATGGTGCTCCTTATTATCATAACGGTTAATTTCTAACATAAGTATCTCGCTTTCAAGTAATTCAACGGCCGATATCATTCCTATACAACCATACCCTGGCTGAATAGAGGTAGCAGTAAATGTCTCGCTCTCAAGGGCACCATATTCTTTGTAAATACGTTCAGCTTCTCGATTAATTTTTAAAAATTGTTCCTTGTTTTCTTCAGGGACAGGATAAAGATAAATTTCTAAATACATGATTACTCCCCCTACTAATACAAACCGCCTGATACTCTTTTGAATTGCTGTAAAGTAGTCCCCTACTGACTAATTTTATCCTCTTTCCAGTTTTCACGTAATTGATATTTCAATATTTTCCCGGAAACATTACGAGGTAAAGCTTCTACATAAATAAAGTTACGTGGCAATTTATAACCAGCTAAATGCTCGCGACAATATGCTTTGATATCTTCTTCATCAATCTCTATATCATCCTTTTTAACGATAACAGCTGTTACTACCTCTCCCCATTTCAAATCTGGCAAACCAATAATTGCCGATTCAACAATGCCAGGATAACCATTTAAAATCTGCTCGACTTCAACCGAATAAACATTTTCTCCCCCTGAGATAATCATGTCCTTTTTTCGGTCTACAAGTGTAATGAAGCCCTCTTCATCAATTGTTGCTAAATCACCTGTTAAAAGCCAACCGTCACGAAACGTTTTCGCTGTTTCTTCTGGTTTTTTATAGTATTCTTTCATTACAGATTCACCGCGCATAATTAGCTCACCGACTTCACCAGGTAATATATCTTCCATATAATCATTTACTACCCGAACATCTAAAAATGTCATCGCTTTTCCACTCGCACCTAGCTTTGTCTTATGTTCTTCTGGTGTTAAATAAACGCCTCCTGGTCCACCTTCAGTTAAACCACACGCATTATAGAACTGGTCTGAACCCAAATATTCTACAGCACTTTCAATCATACTTGGTGACATTGGTGCTGCACCATAAATATAGCCACGAACAGATGATAAATCAAAAGACCCTTTCGGAATCATGAAAAATGCATTGTACATAGCAGGCACACCAAAGAATAGCGTGACTTTATGCTGCTCTATCGCTTTTAGCGTTTCTAAAGGATGGAAATCACGCATCATGACAACTGTGGCACCAGCAAAAAAGCAAGATGTAAGAACCATATTTAAACCTGCCGAGTGGAATGCCGGCGCTACTAGTAAATAGACATCCTCACGATTTAATTTCATCATTACAGTTTGAGCACTATTGAGACTAATTACATTCCCATGTGTAAGCAGTGCCCCTTTTGGATTACCCGTTGTACCTGATGTATACAAAATTTGCGCATCATCATCTGCAGAAATTGGTACATTCGGGTCATCAGTTTGTGTAGTATCAAGCTCTTTTAAAGATATAACCCCTTCAGCTGCATCTCCAGTACTGTAAATTAATGGATTAACAGAAACATCTGCAATTGCGGACTTAATTAATTCAGTTTGATCCGCATCTGTAATGACAGCAATTGAATCAGATTGATTCACAATATAATGGATTTCTTTCGCAGTCAGACGGAAATTAATAGGAACGATGACACCTCCTGCCTTCATCACGGCATAAGCGCAAATCACAAACCAATGCGAATTTTTTAAAAACAAACTAACTTTATCGCCCTTTTTTAAACCTTGTTTAATTAAACCATTACTATATCGATTAATTTCATCGTTTAACTCTTTGTACGTATACGTATAATCCCCAAAAACTAGTGCTTTCTGATTTGGCATTCTACTTGCGTGAGATAAAATCGGTTTTAATAAATCCATATTGCTTATCCTCCTACATCAAAATTAATGGACAAACTGGCAGATCTAAAAATCTCATTGCAAAACAACAAAGAACAAGGAACAGCTAGACAAAAACGAAAAGCTATTATATTCATAGAAAATAAACTTCTATAAAATAATATATTCTTTTAAACCTGATTTATAACTTCCATTTACACGTAACGTATATCAGCTGTGAGTTGATAGTTTGTCTTGCAAGTTTTTAAGCAAGCTAAGATAACTCCTTAGAAAAATGAGCGCTGATCCTATTTACAGAATCGCGCTCGATAACGGAATATTAAAATGAGGCAGCTAGATTAGGGCAGAAAAAATAAGCAGAGGATTTCCGCTTATTTTTAGAATTGTCGTCATAATGAGGAAAATAAGAGGAGATTATCCGCTTATCTCTATGAAAACCAATGAATTTTATGATTTTTTTGATCAATAGAGGGAATTTCTCCGCTTATTTTGGGTACTTTTCATGAAATTTTTATATTAAGCGGAATTTCTCCCTCTATTTCGGTCGCTATCCTAGGCTCTCCCAATATACACTTACTCGCCTACTAAACCGTCCTTATCAGCATCATGCATGTAGGGGTATAACCAATGATCACTTGTTATTGGCATACTGAAACCTGCTGCTTTTGCTTCTTTAATTGTTACCTGTCCATTCCCGTTTGTATCAACACTCGAAATATCGCCACCACTAGTGTTTGATTGAGCTGGCTTGGAAGGCTCACCTGTTAAACCGAGTGATTCGTTAACTTCATCAGGGTTCACGTTGTCAAATGAATCAACGATCTTTTTCCCCTTTAAAGTATAGGTATACTGATAACTTGAAGGAATCTGCGTTTTAGTATTTGTATATGTGATAATCGCTTCAAACATAGTTGCTCCATTAGCTTTACGGATTGCGTCTTCCATATAAGCTTGATCACCATGACGGTTGAGCGTACTATTTTGTGGGGTAATATTGTAAGCGTTCGATACCCCTCCGAGTGAATCAGCAATGACATGTCCTTCATCTAAAACGGAACTCTCTACACCTGGAACCTTTGCTTCATCAGAGTAGTATCTACCAGACGATAATACCGGTTCGTTATCATCATCTTGTAATATAATTTTGTCCGCAATGACACGTACTAATTGCCCGTATTCATTCGTAAATGCCCAATAATCACGGTCCCCGAAACCAATGTTAACTACCACATTAGGTTCACGATGACCAGATAAATTACCGCCATCTACCTCAATAAGTTTATATCCTGAAAACTGGTCTTTATTTGATTGAGCTGGAGTTTCTTCTACTATAGATTCATCAACAACCGTAGTAGCAGTTTTTTCACTTTCACTATTTTCAGTTGTATCAACAATTGTTACATCTTCTGTCTCTATTTTTTCATCCGGAATAGAAACTTCTTCTACATCCGTACAACCAACCATAAAGATGGCTGTTAAAAGTAAAATTAACACGTTCATTTTATTCTTCATTTTTTAGGACTCTCCTATAATCGTTACATATTGTTCACTCAAAAAGAATGCTAACATAGTTTAACATTGTTAACCTTTCGATAATAGTATAAATATATTGCGATAATATTCAGAGATATTTTTTATTGGAATCAGCTTATTCGTAAAGTGAAATGAAATTAAACAAGATTCCACCCTACTCCCCTCACTGGAGACAAATAACTAATGATGCTACTAATTTACCTACCCAGCTAATTTTACCCATAGAAAAACTGCACCTATTTGTTCGAATCAAACAAATGGGATGCAGTTTAGCGTATAGTGAAATTTATTGAAATCTATTCATCCATTACGATATTTTTAATTGTTATCAATTTAGGAAGGCAATTGCTTATTTAGAATTTCTAATTGAATCTGTTTAATAAACGCCTCAATAGATAATGTATTTAGTCCATCTTGTTTAAACGCTCGTACAGTTACAGTTTCATTTTGCTGCTCTTGATCACCTATTACAAGGATATAAGGTGTTTTTTGCATTTGCGCATCTCGAATTTTTCGACCAAGCTTTTCGTTACGTTTATCTATATCTACTCTAATATTGGCCTGGCGTAACTGGGCTTTAACCTTTTCAATATAGTCTGTATGTGCCTCGGAAACGCCAATAACCTGTACTTGTCTTGGCGCTAACCATAGTGGGAATGCGCCTCCAAAATGTTCGATTAAAATACCTAGGAAGCGATCGATTGAACCAAATACAGCTCGGTGGATCACAACTGGGCGTACCTTCTCATTTTCTTCATTAACATATGTTAAATCAAACTTCTCTGGTAGCTGAAAATCTAGCTGGATCGTTGCACATTGATGACTACGGTTAATAGCATCTCGAATATGAATATCAATCTTCGGACCATAAAATGCCCCGTCTGCAGCATTAATTTTATAAGCAATGCCGAGTCGGTTTAATACATTTTCAAGTGCTTCTTCCGCTTGATTCCATAAGTCAAGCTCCCCCATATAATCTTCTGGACGTGTCGATAACTCAACTTCATATTCAAATCCAAATACTTTATATACGTGATCAATAATTTGTAATGCTAATGCAATTTCGTCTTCAATTTGTGCGGGAGTCACGAAAATATGTGCATCGTCCTGACAGAATGTCCGGACGCGAAGTAGCCCGTTTAGCGCACCACTAAATTCATGACGGTGTACTTGGCCAAACTCTGCCATACGAATCGGTAAATCTCGATACGAATGCAAATCATTTTTATAAATGAGCATATGTCCTGGACAGTTCATCGGTTTTAAGGCAAATTTTTGCTCATCAACTTGTGTGAAGTACATATTTTCTTTATAGTGCTGCCAGTGTCCTGATTGCTCCCAAAGACGTTGATTCATCATTAGTGGTGTACGTACTTCTTTGTAATCATAAATTGCCTGCAGATTGCGTAAAAAGATCTCAAGTTCATTACGAATGATTTGCCCATTTGCTAAATAAAATGGCATACCTGGCGCCTCTTCAGAGAACATAAATAGTTGCAGTTCCTTCCCTAGCTTTCGATGATTACGCTTTTCAGCTTCTTCAAGGTATACGAAATAATCTTGCAAATCTTCTTTCGTTGCAAAGGCTACCCCATAAATACGTTGCAGCATCTGATTATTCTTATCGCCGCGCCAATACGCCCCTGAAATATTCATGAGTTTAAAATGCTGCAATTTATTAGTCGATGGTACATGTGGACCTCTACATAAATCAACAAACCCACCTTGCTCATACACTGTTACTAGTTCTTCTGTCGGGATAGCTTCAAGTAGCTCTAATTTTAAGTGATCATGTGCAAAAATGTTACCAGCTTCTTCTCGTGATACTTCCTTACGAACAACAGCATAATTTTCATTCGCGATCTTTTTCATTTCACGTTCAAGTGTTTGCAAATCCTCCGGAACGAGGACATGGCTCATTTCAATATCATAATAAAAGCCGTTTTCTATGACAGGACCAACACCAAATTTTGCATCAGGATACAGTCGCTTTACTGCTTGTGCTAATAAATGTGCTGTTGAATGACGAAGTACCTTTAAGCCTTCCTTTGACGAAGCTTCATACAGTGAAATTTCAGCGTCCTCTAGAATTGGTCGTGTCAAATCGGTTGTCGTCGTATTTACACTTCCCGCAATTGATTTTTTAGCTAAGCTCGGACTAATCGATTTAGCAATTTCGGTTAGCGTAACACCTTTGGCAAAACGTTTTTGTTCGCCATTTGGAAATTGAATTGTAACTTGTTGATTTGACATACTACCTCTCCTTTTTCTTTTTTTAGTAAATAAAAAAAGCATATACTCATCCGCAAAGGGACGAATATATGCTTGAATACCCGTGGTTCCACCCAAATTCCTACTGTATGTAACTCCAGTAGCTCATTGATACAGATAACGCCTGTAAACGTCACTAGTTTCCTAGCACAGCTCCAAGGGAGTAAATCGATTTGTCCAATCAGGAAACTTTCAGCCGGTGATTTCCCTCTCTTTTGACCTTCACTAAAACGATTCATATCCTCTTCATTGCATTTTAAATTGAAATTAGTAACTAATCTAACGCACCACCTAATTATTGTCAACATATTATTTACAATAAATAACAGGTGATACTTCAATACCTGTTGCTGTTAATGGTTTTGTTCACTTCGGGAAAATTTTTTGACTTTCTATTTTTTTATGTAAACAAACAATAAAATCTCGAGCCCAAATTCATTGGGATTTAAATACAGAAAAAAAGAAGCGCTAATTCTTATTATAGAATCGCGCCTTAAAACTAATATTATACATGTAAATTGTCCTGTAGTACTTTCTCTGCAAGTTTAATGTTTTCTTTTAAAAATATAGGTAATTCTGTATGAGTAATAATCTCCGAAGTAGTCATCCAAACAACACCATCCACTTCATCCGTACTTTTAGCGTAAGGTTCCTCAGATTTATGCTGACATAGAAAAACAATATCAATTACATTTATCCCTGAATCTGTCACGAAGGAGGAGCTATTAACATATTTAATACTTGTAATTTCGCAACCTACTTCTTCAAACACTTCTCGTTTTAACGTTCTTTCCAGAATATCAGATGAATTACCTTCAATTTCACACTTTCCACCTACTAAGGAGAGGCCTCCACCAGCATGCTCCTCCTTATCACTTCTATGGATTAATAGCCATTTGTCATTGCGATGAATTGCTCCTTCTACATTTACTACAAACATAAAATAACCCCCTAAAATTTAGACTTTATCTATCAAAATCTTGCCGTTTCAATAAATCACTTTCTTAAATACATCAATCTTTTCGTATTTTTCATCAGAAACAGTTTCAACATAGATCCACCCTCGTTTTCTATAATAGTCAGATGCATCCTCTGTTCTTAAATATAGTTCATTGAATCCTAAATCCTTAACTACCTCAATTGTTTTGTCTATTAACGCCTTCCCAACACTTCTCCCCCGATATTCAGGTTTCGTATATAAAGATGCCAGCCAAGGCTTGTACTTTTCCCTTATCTTTAGATCGTTTTCAAAAATTGAAACTGTACCAATACATTCTCCGTTCTCAAAAGCAACGAGGGTTATTGGAAAAGTAGTATCCATTTCATTTGAAATATAATTCACTACATCTTCAAACTTCTTACTGCTACCCGTCTTTTCAACAAATTCCTTGAAAATCATTTTCGAAACTTCATTTATTTTATCAGGATGTTTTTTTAAAAAATCGATTTCCATTTTTATCACCCTTTCAATTATTTTAAACTCGGTTCCAGTAAGGTCATAAGTGCTTTATACCAGCTACACAAGTCGAAAATTTTCTGATTCAAGTCTGTTTAACCAGTTATGAACTAATGCATTAAATACGTCGGTTTGTTCGATTTGTAGGTTGTGACCAGCCATATCAAGAACTGAAAAAGTTGCCCTTGGATAATCCTCTATAAGTCGCCAGCCATCATGATATCCAACTATATGATCTTGGCGACCTGTTATTATTAGCGTGGGATATTCCATTTTAGACGTAATATCGAAAGTAAAGCCATATCCGTTTTGACGAATGTAGTTCAGGAATTCTTCATTTGTTTGTTTAGAAGGAAGTAATATTTCATTTCTAAACCTTTCCCATTCAGTTTGACCTTGAACTACCCCCATGGAACAAAATTCCTCAGCATCCTCTGGGGACAAAAGAGATATGAAGTTACTATCTTTCTTTATGATCGTCTGCTGTGGTACCACCCTGTCATTAAATTCCGGTACTGTCAATGGCGCAATCAGTAATAACCCGCGAACGGTATTCTGTCGTAAACTGGCTATCCCTCTTGCAATGTACCCGCCATACGAATTACCACAAATAATAAACTCTTCCCCAGGGATAAGTTGGTCTAAAAGTTGTAATATTGCTTCTAACATATCATCAGAATTATGAATAGATGGGTGAGGCTCGGATTGTCCCATTCCCGGCAAATCTATGTATATTCTTTTCCATCCGCTCCGTTGCTCAAATAACGGTTCCATTGCATGGAACATTACTTGATGGTCAAGTGTCCAACCATGCAACATAACGATAGGATATCCTTCTCCAATTACTTTATGGTAAATCGACACGTATTCTCCCCCTTTTAAATGTAATATAAAAACTATTCTAACATAAATACCCATTTGTTTTGTAAAAGGTATTTCATTTAAAAAAGGCACATTTCTTATAAAAGAAATGCACCTGATTACTAAATAAGTCCTCTTTAATCAGAAATAACCATTACATTTTCAGCTACTTGTTTCTGATCTGTAGAATTTGGACTTTCAATTAAATCGAACGATACTTTTTGACCTTCTTTAAGAAAACTAAATCCATCTGGAAATCTCTTGTTATCAGGTAAGATCGAACTAAAGTGAACGAAAACATGATTAGTATCTTCACCATCAAGCATTATACGACCGTACCCCTTTTCAACTTTATACCACTTAACTATTCCCTCTCTTTTCATATCTTTTCACCCTTTCAGCGTTCTATAAAAACTCACCTGAATTTTAACATAAATTTCAAATTCCTTAATAAGCGTTGCTTCGTCAAACGGTATCACTGCTGTAAATAACATAGTTAGCCAATTAGGATTTACGTAATAAAAAAGGAGACACAAATCCTCTGAGAATTGTGTCTCTAATTCCCCTCTTTAGCAGTTTTAGTATTTGTTTCTTTAACTTGTTGGCAACTAAGGGCAAAGCTTAAAATTGCTGCAATGCTACAAACATATGGAAGTAAAGTGTAGCCCCAATTAGAAATGACGTAACCGCCAAGCATTGATCCTAACGTAATACCGACATACAAAGCTGTCATATTCCATGCCATAACAGTTCCTCGTTCATTTGGATATTCCCCTGCTAACCTAGCAGTGTAAGAAGTAAATCCTGCATATCCAATTAAAGCCCATAAGAATAAGTAGAAATAGATCCAAATACTTGATGTAAAGAAGATACCTAAACAAACGAGTATTAGCGCTAAGGAAATGAGCATTAGTTTTGAAATTTTCTTTTCTCCAAATCGATCTGTTAACTGTCCACCCGTAAGGCTACCTATAACAGCACCAACCCCATAAAACGTTATAGCTGCAGCGATTTCTAGTGATGAGAAACTATTCTCGGAATAAAGGGCCGCGCCTAAGTAAACATATAAAGCATACATTGAAATCGCCCAACTAGTAGTCACACTTACTGAACCAAATATTCGTAATAAATTTCCCCCGAGTAGATTCCTCGTTGAAAGGCTTTTCGAATTATTTTTCCATGTTTTATGATTTACTACTGCTAATATAGCGCCCATAAGAGCCAGTGCTACAAATACTGAACGCCAACCAAGAAAATGCTCTAACAAAATACCGATTGGAGCTCCTGCCCAAAGTGCTGTTAAGTGACCTGAGGCAAGAATCGAAAGCCATGTCCCTGTCCGATTTGTAGGTGCTACATCGCCAATAATTGCATAAAGCAAAGGAGCAATTGAAGCAACTGATAAACCGACTAAAATACGACTAACAATTAACCAAAAAAATGTAGGTGCGAAAGCGGTTAGTATGTTAGAAACGACGAACAACACTAATCCCAATGTGATGTATGCACCCCGTCCATGTTTATCTGACAGCCACCCGAAAAAAGGAGCGAAAATAGCATAGGTAATTGCAAAAACAGTGATCATCCAGCCAGTCATCGCTGGACTTGTAACATACGCTTCCGAAATAAATGGCATTAAAGGAGATACTACAAATAAGTCAATGCCGATTAAAAACAATGTAATCCATCCAACAAATAAACTGACTCTCCCATGCACTTTCAAAGTTACTACCTCATTTACATTTAATATTAAATGTATATTATTCAAAGTTGTAAAAAACGGACTTCTTGTTTGAGTAGACTTTCCATTCGTTTCCACGGCAACTTTTTGAAGACCGTTCCCACTAAACCTAAATTCAAAGCTTCTAATCTTCTAACCACCAGCATTACATATTAGCCGAGATTAAAATAAGCGGAGGATTTCCTTTTATCTGTAGAATTATGTTCATTTCAGCAAAAATAAGAGGAGAATTTCCGCTTATTTACATTAAAATTATTAAATTTTTTGTTTTTTTAATCAATAGACGGAATATCTCCGCTTATTTTAGTTATTTTTCACTTTATTTTTTAAATAAGCGGAATTTGTCCCTCTATTTTGCCCACTTATTCCGCCACCCCTCTCCTACCTATTAAATGAATTAATATATTCCTAGTTATTTCACCTATTCTTAATTACAATATAATCAAATGGAATATTTAAACATTTGTAACAGGTAAATTTATCATCATCATAATATGGGATTTCTTTTCTAATAAAATCTCTCTTAATGGATTGGCGGGCTACGGCAAGACAGAGCTAAAACCATGTAATACGTCTCTTTATCACTTCCTTTACTGCCTTTTGTGAGGTCCACCAATATTTTTATTTAAATAACTAATTCGCCCCAAAGATAAGGGAAGATTTTACCGTTATTTGAATGTTGTAGCCCATTTTCAGGTTAAATAAGGGAACGTTTTACCGTTATTTTAAATAAAACCGTGAAATTTCATGTTTTTTAGGTCAATAACGGAAATTTCTTCCCTTATTTCCTCTATTTTTCACGTTATTTTAAAAATAGCGGTAATTCCTTCCGCTATTTATCTTATTACCGAAAAGCCTGCCCCGGGACCTAGTTCAACGGACTTGAGCTTCAAAAACACTTGCTTCATCATTAGAAAATCCTCAACTTTTAGGGATGAAACAAATAAATGTAAAAGGAGCGCGTTAATGCAAAAAATAATTTTAATTGTATTCGCACTAGTGTTTTGTTCTGTATCAACTGTTTCTGCAAATGAGGATAAACTGACACCTTCAGGAATTCCTTATACTGAACTAGAGGATCGTGTGGATGAATATGTTGCTCAATATATTGGGACATCTACAGCTGGTGCGAATGTATTAATTATGAAGGACGGCGAAATTTTCTTAAGTTCGTCCTATGGCTACGCAAATATTGAAAATAAGATTAAAGTTACACCAGATACTATTTTAGAGTGGGGTTCTGTTACGAAGCTTCTTGTGTGGACCAGCGTCATGCAACTTGTAGAGCAGGGAAAGCTAGACTTAAATGAAGAGATTCACACGTATTTACCAGACGGATTTTTAACTAACCTGAAATACAATGCCCCTATCACGATGTTAAATCTTATGCACCATAATGCGGGCTGGGAGGATAAATATATAGATTTATTCTATAAGTCAGCTCATGAAATAAAACCTTTAGAAGAAATGCTTCACATTACTAAGCCTTCTCAAGTGACTGAACCAGGAAGTATCGTTGCCTATTCAAACTATGGTGTAGCACTGGCCGCTTTCATTGTAGAACAGCTCACCGAACAATCATTTTTTGAATATGTAAATGAACATATCTTTTCTATTTTGAATATGAAAGACACATCGATACACCCTACACAGCAAGATAACCTAAGTATTGCAACAAAAAGAGATGCAGTTTTTGGGTATTATGGTAGTGAAGGTGAATTAAGTATTTCTAAAAATGGGCGTATTTTTATCGGTCTGTATCCAGCTGGAAGTGCAATGGGTACTATAGGGGATTTAGCAAAGTTTATGATGGCGCTTATGCCAGCGGATGGTGAGACTAGCCCCTTATTCCAGAACAATCGTACATTAGATGAAATGCTAACGACGAGCGATTTCTATGACAATGGCTTCCCGCGAAATGCCCATGGTTTTTGGGAAGGTCTTTATGCAGTAGAGGTATTGGGCCATGCAGGGAATACGGATAGTTTTTCAAGCAATTTCATCTTTTCCAAAGATAACAAATTGGGTTTAATTATTATGACAAATCAGCAGAATGAAGTTGCGCTTAGTTATGGCTTACCAACACTCCTGTTCGGAGAATATACACCATCAAACATCAATCATACTTTGCCCAATGTACAGAATCATGAAGGAAATTACTATTGGGCAAGGCAGTCCTATAAAGGTTTCGCCAAGCTATATGGGGCGCTAAGTACTATAAATATTGAAGTGACAGAGTCAAACAGAATTAATGCTTTTGGAGTAACGTATAAACAAATTGCTCCATTACTTTATAAATCTACAGATGATTCGAATGATTTTCTGCATGTGACTTTGAACAATGGTCAAGTAGAAAAGATCTCAACGCTAACAAGTGATTTGTTGCCGGTCTCCGAAAGTTCAAAAATCTTTAAGCTGTTCAGTATTTTAGCCATAACTTTTAGTATTCTATATTCAGTTATTACTCTACTAATCACCTTAATTCAATCCAGAAAAAACAAAGTTCCACCGATCATTTTAAAAAAATGGGAAACAATACTACTTTTAACGAATCTCATCACTGTTATAAATATAATTACTTTATTTTATAGAGCACTTAACTACACACCTTATGCCGCACTAAAAATTCATGTTTGGATAAATTATGCGTATATAATTATCGTAGCGGTTTGTATCGCTGCACTATTTTTAGGATGGCGGAAAATATCGCTAACACGGGGTCAAAAAATTCGCTATACACTTTCTTGTGTCTCTGGATTACTAATTATCATCTTAATTTTCGGCTGGGAGCTTTATTTATAAAAATCGTGAATTGAGACATAAAAAAAGCAGTTCAAATTTTCTTACTTACAAAAATTTGAACTGCTTTAAATTTTGAGATTTTATTTTTTAATAAACATTTGCGTCCAGTAGTTACCATCTTCAACGTAGCCTACACCAATGTGTGTAAATTTCGCATCCATAATGTTTGCTCGGTGACCTGAACTATTCATCCACGCATCCATTACTTGCGTAGCTGATTTTTGGCCTTTTGCAATATTTTCACCTGCTGATTTATAGCTAATACCAAAGTTTTTCATCATATCAAATGGTGACCCATAAGTTGGGCTTGTATGGCTGAAATACTTTTTGTCGTGCATATCTTGTGATTTGTATTTTGCAACACGCGCTAGCTCCCAATCGATTGTAAGTGGGGCTAACCCTGCTTTCGCACGTTCTTTATTCACTAAACTAGCTACTTGCTCTTCTACTGCTTGTTGTTCATTTTCAGAAATAATAATTTTATCTCCAACATAAATCATGTCCGGATTTTTTAATGTAGGGTTTAAAGAAATCAATTCGCTTAGTCCGATTTGATTTTTAGAAGCAATCTTCCAAAGCGTGTCCCCACTTTTTACTGTATATGTAGCTGCAGATGCAGATGCCGGCAAAGCAAAAATCATCATACTAAACAACAACACGATACTTTTTTTCAACATTATTGAATCATTCCTTTCTAGTTGTCTGTTACAAGCTTACTAGAAAGTAACCCTAAAATCATTAGGGAATGAATGGCGCCTCTTTTGCATTTGTATAACAAACATTACAATTGTGACAAGAGTAAAAAACATCGTTTAACGGAAAATTCCTTAATAAGCTACTATTTGTCCTCTCATACTTGTAATAAGGCTAGTTGTTATACCAACAAATATTATTGTTAAAATGGAGAGATAAAACGTTTCTGGAGATAATAATAACCCCCCAATAATTATAATAATTGAATCAATCACCAAAATAAAAACCCCAACATTAATTCCTGTTTTATCACATAAAAACTGGGCAATAAAATCCGTGCCTCCTGTACTTGTCTGAAAGCATAACATCATCCCAATTCCTATGCCTACCAAGATGCCACCTAGAATAGAACTGTATACCGCTTCAACTTTTATTAACTTACTAAGAGGTGAAAGATAATCAATAAAAAAAGCAGATAGAATCAAGCCATGTAAACTATTATAGAAATAGTTTCTATAATGAAACCATGCGTATATAAAGATGGGAATACTTAATATAATTATTATAATTCCTGTATTAAACCCCCATAAGTAATTTGCTATTAATCCAATGCCAACTGTTCCTCCATCTAAAATTTTATGCGGTACTAAAAACAGATTTATACCTAAAGATAGAATAATACTGCCTAAAATTAGCGCCAAACTTTTTTTAAGAACATACACGGAGGCCACCTCTTAATATCAACTTTTTTAAATACTGATAAATATATGTTCTTTATGAAAATTAAATGTATTTTTTTATAAGCATTTTTAGTGATGCCTCGCTATATGATTATAGTTTACGGAAATGGGAACATTATTCTTACTTACCATTAATCTTGAATGTAGCTAGGAGGAATATAGTTGGATATTTCATTATTATTAGAGTATGGTTGGGTACTATTATTATTAATTGGCTTAGAAGGATTGCTTGCGGCGGATAATGCCCTTTGCCCACTCCCTGGAATGGAAACTAATTTTCTATAGCGTATTAATTGCAATTGCAATAGCTGGTTGGTTTTTATCTAAAGATAGTACTTCTAAAGAATAATTGAGTAAAATAAGCGGAGGATTTCCCCTTATTTGCAGAATTAGCTTCATTTCACGGAAAATAAGGGAAGGAATTCCGTTTATTCACATGAAAACCTTTAAATTTTATGTTTATTTAATAAATAAAGGGAATTTCTCCGTTTATTTTGATTACTTTTCACTTAATTTCTTTAATAAACGGAATTTCTCCGTCTATTTTTAATCGGTTAATATACTTCATTCCTAAATAAAAAACCGCAGCTGAAATATAACCACGAAAATAATAGAAGTGGTTATATTTCCTGCGGTTTTCACTTAAATGTTAGAAGACTCTGCTAATTTCATTAAATAGTACTGTTCCTCCCTCGCCATGTGGTCTGCCATAGACGCAGTAAAGGTTCCTAACACTTCCGCACTTAGCTCCATTTCTTCCAGTTCATTTAAAAACGTCTTAAATAAGCCCATTTCCACTTCAACCTCATTGTTAAATCTGTTTAATGCCGGGAATTTATGAACATTCGTACGTAAATAGCCCGTTAATTCTACCGCTTTTAAATAAAACTGATCAAAGTGTTTTGCAAAAGTACCGCTTTTTTCCTTCAATCTTTTTTCTACACCATCCAATTGGTCATTAATGGCCCCCGCATGACCCGATGCATCTACCAACCAGATTAGATGGTGATGTAATTCGTGAAATATTGGTGGCACTTCACCCTGTTTAAGATAGTTTAATATACGTAAATATTCTTCTAATTCATTTACCATATGATTTATAAAAGTAGGTGTTAAATGGATTTTCATTTCACCTGTTAAGTGGCGTTCAATAATGGATAGTTTGAAGGCCCTTAATTGTTTTACTGATTCTTCAACATTATTAGTGAAAAGAATTATATTGGATTCGTTAAGTGAACTTACTTGAGAAAGAAGTTGATCGAAGTGATGGATAAAGGAAGCAGCTTTAGTTATATCCTCTATTTGAGATGGATATAGCGAATCGTTAATAAATCTTGAATGATCCCCAAGTACTTGAAGCCAAAATTGATGTTCAAAAACAGCACTTTCCAAATAATTTCCCACGCAATATACATCTCCTTTTTTCACACTAGTATCCAATTTATTCGACTTAAAATCTTTTTATGAGAAATTCACCGGAGCTCAGTTTGAATAGAACAAAAAAAGAGTAATACAGATCAACTGTTTACTCTTTTGAAATGTTTTCCCCGGCACAAGTACGGGATATAATTCATAAAATATGATTTTTCTATCTGTAAAAACCTTCACTATTATTACTTTTCTTCACCCATCTGAACAATTTCTCCATTTTCAATATAAGCCATGCGTAATAATGGAAGGAATCCACCATCATCGTCTACACCTTTAATGTAATAAACTTCTTTGTTTTCTGGCAGGTTTTTTGCTCCTTGATCCATTGCTGCCATAATTTTCTCAGTATCATCCACAGTTCCAGCTGCTTTCATTGCCTCAACTAGAATATACAATGAAATATAATGGAATCCTGATTCAGAGCCTGGATCTTTATCGTTTTGGCTACGGTATTTTTCAATGAAGGCTTCTGTACCACCATATCGGGATGTAACTAGTGGTGGTGTCGAAATTACGCCTTCAAGTAAATCATAACTTCCGCCTAATACTGCTGCGATCTCATCCAGCTTTGCTTGGTCCATAATAATGAATCCACCTTCGAAACCTAAATCACGTGCTTGCTTTAATACAAGGGCAGTCGGTTGTGAAGGTCCACCGATGAATAAGACATCCGGGTTTTTTGCTAATGCATTGGTCATAATTGTTTGGAAGTCCGTATCCTTACTAAAGTCGATTGACTCATCAAAGACAACTTCCCCACCATTTGCTTCCCATACCGGGCGTAATGAATCTGCCCAATCCTTACCGTACTGAGTTGCTGTTGGTAAGAATGCTATTTTCTTTCCGAAACGCTCCATTTCGTATTTTGTAAATGGCTCAATATATCTGTCATAGCGAGGTGGAATACGAACAGTCATTTTATTTCCTGTTTCGGTAACACCTGGCTCACTCGTATAGGCCATAACAATAAAATCTTCCATTTCATTAAACACTTGCATTGCATATACACCGCCACTATGTGGTGTATAAATGAACTTAGTATCTTGTTCCTGTACTAATCTTTTCGCATTCGCTGCGGCTTCATTCGGTAAATATTTGTCATCTAAAGTCGCTAAGTTAATCGTATACTTCTGACCATCCACTTCAAATCCACCACTATCGTTAATTTCTTCCGCAGCCATTCTTAATCCTTTTAATGTTTCTTCGCCATAAAATGCTGCTGGACCACTTAAAGGACCGGTATAGCCGATTGTAAGCTCTTCTACTTTACTGCCTTCTGTACTGACTGGTGCTTTTCCTTCATCTTTTTTTGTTTCTTCCCCATCTTCAGAACAAGCAACTAGTACTATAGCCAAAATAAAAAGCAAACTAAGAAATAATCCCCTCTTGAATGTGTTCATGTTTATCTCCTTTGTTTTTTATATTTTTAGTGCGACAATACTTAATTTGTTCCATTTCCTCACCTATACTACATTCCCACGGCTATGCCCCAATATAAGCTTTGCGAATATCATCATTATTAAATAGTTCTTTACTATTCCCTTGTAGAACTAATATGCCGTTCTCTATTACGTAGCCACGGCTAGCAATTTTCAGTGCAGCATTGGCATTTTGTTCAGCAAGTAACACGGTCGTTCCATTTCTATTAATCGACTGTATAACACAAAACATTTGCTCGACTATTAACGGAGCAAGCCCTATGGAAGGTTCATCGAGCATAATTAGTTTTGGCTTTGCCATTAAAGCTCTACCAATCGCCAACATTTGCTGCTGTCCTCCACTTAAGGAACCAGCTGCATCATCTTTTTTCTCTTTTAAAATTGGGAATAAATCATAAGTTTCTTCCAAAGACTGTTTTAATTGTGCTTTTTTCCGTCGATGGACAAAGCCACCCATCATCAAATTTTCCTGAACAGACATCTCAGAAAACAGCTTTTTTCCTTCGGCACATTGAACAATACCGGTCTTTACGATCCGATCTGGGGCAGCTCCGCTTATACTGTTTCCATTAAACTGAATGTCACCTGAAGTCATTTTGTTCAAGCCGCTAATTGTTTTAAATAGCGTGCTTTTCCCTGCCCCATTCGCGCCAAGTAATACAACTAACTCGCCTTCATGCACTTCTAAATTAATGTTTTTTAATGCTTCAAAACCACCAAACTTTATTGTCACATCAGATAACTTCAGCAGATGATTCACCCCCTAAATACGCTTCGATTACAGTTGGGTTATTTTGAATTTCCTCTGGTGTACCTTGTGCTATTTTCGCACCATGGTTTAGCACCATAATATTATCTGCAAGTCCCATAATCATCTGCATCTTATGTTCAATCGTACATACAGTAATGCCGCTATCAACGATTTTCTTCATTAATTCTGCCAAGCCTTCTGTTTCACCAGGATTGATTCCTGCTGCAGGCTCATCAAGGAAAATAACTTTTGGGCCTGTAGCAAGTGCAAGCGCAATGGCCACTCGTTTTTTTGACTCCTGTGAAATCGTCGATACAGGACTGTCAGCCAAATTTGCTAAGCCTACGAAATCCAGTACTTCAATTGCTCTTTCAAATGCTTCCTTTTCCTCACGCTTTTCTCTTTTCGTTCGAAGAATAGCATCAAAAAGCTTCGATTTGGTACGTAAGCGATAGCCTACTATAATATTGTCAATGACTGACGACGTATCAAATAGATGAGTAGTTTGGAATGTACGGGCAATACCTAGTCTCGCTACAATATGAGGCGGTGTTTTAGTAATATCCTTACCTTCAAACGTAATTGACCCGGATGTTGGTTGATGGAAGCCACTAATCAAATTAAAAAAAGTCGATTTACCGGCTCCATTTGGTCCGATAATTGCGGTAATTTTTCCTTGTTCAATCTCAAAATCAACTTCGTCCACTGCAGTTAAACCACCAAATCTTTTCGTGAGGCCTTCTAGTTTAATAAATGTCATCATTAAACCTCCCTACTTTTCATATCCGTTGATTCACTATTCGTTGTATATGACTTGCTACTCTCTTTTTTTCTAGTCCGAAAATATCCCCTTAAGGACTGAATAGCTCCTACGATCCCTCTAGGGTAGAAAATAACGATTAATGTTAATATTGGTCCAAAAATCAACATCCGATGTTCTTGGAAGCTTTGTAAATATTGCTCCAGCCATACAAAAAGCATCGTCCCTATAATCGGTCCCGTAAGCGTTCCAATCCCACCAACGATTAAATACATTAAAAATGTAAATACCATTGTAGTCCCTGCAATTTCAGGTCCAATAAATCGAACAAGTGAAGCGTATAATCCGCCTGCCAGTCCTGCAAAAGATACCGAAATGACAAAAGATACTAGTTTATTTAATTTTGTATTAATTCCTAGAGTTTGTGCTAGCTCCTCACTATTACGAATCGCATTATACGTTCTTCCTGTTAAAGAATGAACAATTCTTACAGTGACAAAAATAGAAAGGAGGAGAAAAAATAACACTAAATAATACATGGCGATCGATGAAGAAAATTCAATGGGACCAATTGCATTTGGTATTGGGATGCCAATTAATCCCCTTACGCCACCCGTTAAACCTTCCCATTTATAAATTAATAAATAGATTAAATAACCTGCTATTAACGTATAAATGGCAAAAAAGTGCTCTTTCGTTCGTAGTGCAATGATGCCTAAAGCAAAACCAATTCCCATTGTAATAAGAACAGCTAACAATAATGCCAACCAAAAATTAAGACCCGCTTTAGTAGTTAACACCCCTACGGAATAGGCTCCAATGGCAAAAAAACCTGCGTGTGCCAAGGAGAGCTGCCCTGTATAACCAGCTAAAATGTTCATTCCATAAATGGCGATAATATAAATAAAGGCGAGTGTCATAATATATAAAACATATTTATTATCTGAAAAGGCCAGAGGGAAAAGAAGGGATAAAATGAGTACTGCGATAATTCCATTACGTTTATTCAGTACTTTACTCATTAATAAACCCCCTTCGCAAACAGACCTTTAGGGCGCACCGTCATAATAATAATTAGTAGTAAAAAGGCGATCATATCCTTATAATCATTCGAAATATACGTAGCTCCCAAGCTCTCTGTAATACCAAGAATTAATCCGCCAATGATAGCGCCTGGAACGCTACCCATCCCCCCTATAATGACGACGACAAATGCTTTCAAAATAACAATATGTCCCATGGCCGGGAATACAAGATTAATCGGAGAAGAAATAGATGCCGCAATTGCAGCTAATGCTCCTGAGATAGCAAATGTCATCATCGCTACTGCATTCGCATTGATCCCTACTAAAAAGGCTCCTTCACGATTTTGCGCCATCGCAATAATTGACGCTCCAATCATTGTTTTCTTTAAAAAAAGCTGCAATAAAATCACCACAACGACCGCCACTACAATAACCAAAATTCTTTGATACGATGTGGCTATTCCAAAAATTGTAACAGAGTCACCATATGGAGTAATCATTCGTTGGTAGTCGTTGCCCCATATAAGGCTAACAAGTGCATCGAAAAACAATACCATACCAATGGCTGCTATTTTGTCATGAATAGCAGGAGCATTCCTTAACGGATTAAAAACCAATCGTTCCATTAAAATCGCTATTAATGCAACGCTAATCATAGAGATGATGATAGCTACAAAATAATGGACACCTAGCCCTTTCATTGCCATTAAAGTGAGATACCCACCAATTAAGTACAGCGCTCCATGGGCAAAATTTGGAACATGTAAAATACCAAATACGAGAGTAAGTCCAATCGCAACAAGAATGTAAACGCTTCCAAGGGTGAGTCCATTAAACAATTGCTGCAGTAATAATTCCATATTTATCCCCCTTCGTATTGTAAGATGAAATTTGGCTTACTCTAACGTGTGGTAATTAAATATTCTTCAAGGGCCTTCCTTAATTCCATTGGTATTTCAATTGAATGCTGATCTTGAAAGTTATAACAAACAATAACTGAACTTCCATTAGCTATAAGAGCACCCGTATGTGCATCTTTAATTTCATGTTCAAGTGTATAGCTTTTTGTTCCGATATTTGATACGCCTGTTGATACTCTCAGTATTTGGCTTGCATATGATTGTTTAATGAAGTTACTTTCAAGACGTGCTACGATAAAATTAAAATTCTTTCGATCTTTCCCGCTAAATTTAATCGCTTCAAAAAATTTGGTACGTGCTTCTTCATAATAAAGAAAATAACTCGTATTACTCACATGACCTCCAGCATCCGTCTCACAATACCGTACATAAATATCAACATCCGGGATAGTTTTCATATATTTTCTTCTCCTTCATTTACGATTTTTATTATGTGAAAGAATTGACTACCCCTCTCGTTCAATGATCGTCGCAATTCCTTGCCCGCCACCGATACATGCAGTAATGAGTGCATATCTTCCGCCTGACCGCTTTAATTCGTAAATTGCTTTTGTCATTAAAATAGCACCCGTGGCACCTAGAGGATGTCCATGTGCAATTGCCCCACCGTTGACATTTACTTTTTGCGCGTCCATGTTTAGTTCCTTATCACAAGCAAGAACTTGTGAAGCAAACGCTTCGTTTATTTCTATCAAATCCATATCCTCTAAAGTTAAGCCAGCCTTCTCTAATACTTTTTTTGTTGCAGGTACTGGTCCGATTCCCATAATATTTGGATCAACCCCGGCAACTGCCTGTGCTCGAACGACTGCTAAAGGAGTTATTCCTAACTGATTTGCTTTTTCTCGAGACATTATAACAACGACTGAGGCAGCATCATTTAAACCTGAACTACTACCTGCAGTAACAGTACCACCATTCAAAAATACGGCCGGTAATTTTTCTAATCCTTCTTTGGTCGTTTCTGGACGAGGATGTTCATCCACTTTAAATTCAATTGGTTCACCTTTTCGAGTAGGTATATAAATCGGTACAATTTGCTCTTCAAATCGGCCTTCTTCCATCGCTCTAGCCATCTTTTGTTGGCTTTGTAGAGAAAATGCATCTTGTTCTTCCCTACTAATGTTATATTTCTCAACTAAGTTTTCCGCTGTAATCCCCATAGGTGGGTCACCAATTTCTTTTGGAGCTAATTGAGACTTTCGGAAGCGAGGAAGTGTAGGGCTATAAGCTTTTTCTGGACGGTCCATTAAATAAGGAGCACGGCTCATACTCTCCACTCCACCTGCTACAAAAATATCTCCATCGCCTGCCCAAATTGCCTGCGCAGCTAGATTAATCGCATTAATGCCAGACCCACATTGACGGTCTACAGTTAACCCGGGCATTCCAGTAAATAAACCTGTTTGCAAAGCTGTTAATCTAGCAATATTCCCACCACCACTTAGTACATTGCCTAAAATAACGTCATCAACCATATCAGCCGTAACATTTGCACGCTTTAGCGCCTCTTTCATCACTTCTGCTCCAAAAACATGAGCAGGAATAGATGCAAGTGCGCCACCTTGCCTGCCGATTGCTGTTCTTACTGCGGAAACAATTACAGCCTCTCTCACACATTCATCCTCCCTTTTAATTCATCTGAAAATTCAGAAATATTATGACATAAAAATTTTACAGATCCATTCATAACTTCCTTTTGGTGTTGATTGATTGCTGCAACTTCAAACACCATTTCACTTGAATGATGGTCCTGTAAAGTTGCCTTTAGTGTAATGCGGTCATCTATAAATACCATGCCTTTAAAGCGGATGGCGAAATCTTGAATAAAACCTTCCTCAACGTAAGGTGTAAATAACTTTGCTAAATTACCCATCGTCCACATTCCATGCGCTATAATGCCTGGTAAACCTGCTTTCTTCGCCTCATCATCAATTGTATGAATAGGATTGAAGTCACCAGATGCGCCTGCATATTTAATCAAGTCAAGTCTATTCACCGGTTGAATTTCAATAGAAGGTAATGAATCGCCTGGCTTTAAGTTCGTAATATATATCAAGCACCCATCCCCTTTCTCACTGCTTCATTAATGATGAGAATACGATCTTCGCTGAAAATTAGGTTTTGATCTATATCTAAGCCCTCACGACGAATTACTAAAAAGCCCATTCTTCCATTACTCCCAGTTTTCTCATAGTAATCTTTCACTTCTGTAGAGCAATATAGTTCTTCTCCAACAAAAATAGGCCGTTCATAATGAAAGATTTGCTCTCCATGAATGAGTCCCTTTGCCGGTAGTTTTAAATTTGGAATCGTACCAAAATCAAGTGTAACTGGAAAGGTAGGTGGCGCAATATTTCGTTTATATCTTGAATTTTTCCCTGCTTCCTCGTCATAATAAATCGGAGCAAGATCATTAATGGCCTCTGCAAATTTTTTAACAGCACCTCGCTCAACTGTGTTTTTAATCACAGTTGAGCGTGTTCCAATTGCTTCTTTAAACACTTAATCCCTCTTTTCTTTAAGTTCTTGGTCCTCCAGCAACATAAATAATTTGCCCACTTACAAAAGATGATTTTTCATCAGCAAAAAATAGGACTGCATTTGCAATATCTTCTGGTTTTCCGCTTCGTCCAACCGGAATTGCCTTAGTAGTAAATTCAACAAACTGATCAAAAGGAACGCCCATTCTTTCAGCAGTTGCTTTTGTCATATCTGTTTCAATAAAGCCTGGTGCAACAGCATTTACGGTTACACCATATCGACCTAGCTCTATTGCTAACGTCTTAGTTAATCCTTGTAAGCCAGCTTTTGCCGTCGAATAATTCGCCTGTCCGCGATTACCTAAAGCAGAAGTGGATGACAAGTTAATAATTCGGCCGTAATTTTGCTTCGTCATATAAGCTTGAGCAGCTCGAGAGGCGTAGAATGCACCTGTTAAATGAACATTCATAACCGTTAACCAATCTTCATCCGTCATTTTAAATACTAAGTTATCTCGAATAACGCCCGCATTGTTTACTAATATATCAATCGAGCCGAACATTTCATAGACTTCTTTCATCGCCAACTCAACATCTTCACGATTGGCAACACTTCCGACTTTTGTATAAACTGAATAGCCCGCTTCTCTTAATTCACTAGCTGCACCTTCTAACGCTTCTTCATTCACATCAATAATTGCGACATTAGCCCCTTCTTGTGCGAATTGCTCAACAATCGCTCTTCCGATTCCTCTGCTGCCACCTGTTACAAATGCTGTTTTTCCTTCAAATCTTTGTCCCACGACTATTCCTTCTTTCTCTATAAAAGTTTTTTTGATTTCATCGCTCATTAATAGAGTTAAACATATTGGCCAACCTTAACGTTTCCTTTTAAGAGATTTCTTGAAATGATCATACGTTGTATTTCGTCCGTACCATCATAAATTCTCCAAAGTCTTGCTTCACGGTACCAGCGTTCAATCGGTAACTCTCTCGTATAGCCCATTCCACCATGAATTTGCAGTACTCGGTCTACTACTCTATTGCCCATATTGGCACCATACAATTTTGCCATTGATGCCAAGTGGCGGTTATCCTCTCCATGATCGAGGGTAAAGGCTGCATTAAGCACAAGCCATCTCGCTGCTTCAATTTCAACCGCTGAGTCGGCAATCGGCCATTGAATCGCTTGATTGTCTGCAATTGGTTTTCCAAATGTTTTACGTTCCTTCGAGTAATCGATCGCCATTTGTAGTAGGCGTTCTGCCATTCCAACTGCTCGAGCACCTACAACCCATCGTGCAAAGCCAATCCATTCTAAACCTAATTTATAACCACCGTTAACCTCACCTAAAATATTTTCTTCTGGAACACGAACATTATCAAAGACTAAACCAGCCGGTCCCCATTCACCCATCGTGTCGATATACTCTGATTTCCAGCCCATATCACGGTCTACGATGAAGCAAGTTACACCATCTCGACCAGTTTTTTTATGGAGCTCTTTATCAGTTATCGCAATAACCATTACGAAATCTGCTTCATTACCACCTGTAATAAACGTTTTTTCACCATTTAAGACCCACTCATTGCCATCTTTCACGGCTGTCATTTTAATGTTTCTTGTGTCGGACCCTGCATCTGGCTCTGTGATAGCAAAGCACGATTTTTTGTCACCATTTATCGTAGGAATTAAGTACTTTTCCTTTTGGTAGTCGTTTCCATAATAAAGAATATTGTCTGCTGAACCGCCAAAACTAAAAGGGACAAATGTTTTCGAGATTTCCATTAAAACGAGCGCCATCATCATTTGGCCAAGGTCAGCACCACCATATTCTTCTGGCGTATTAATACCCCAAAATCCAAATTCTTTCGCCTTTAAGCGTAGCTCTTTTAATTTTTCATTTGAAAGACCCGGTTTCCCTTCACGCTCGTTTTTCAGCACTTCATTTTCAAGAGGGATTAATTCCTCTTTCACAAATTTGCGGATAGTTTCCTGCACCATTTTTTGTTCATCAGTTAATCGTAAATACATATAATCACACTTCCGTTTCCATTAGATTTATATTAAACATGATCACTTTGAGCATTGAATTGCGTTATTAAATTTCTTTTCAGTATTTTGCCAACAGCCGTTTTCGGTAACTCTTTAACGAATTGAATTTCTCTAGGAACCTTATATGCAGACAATTGAGTACGACAGAAATCAATGAGTTGGTCAGACGTTACATCCTGGCCTTCCTTCAGTACTACAATTGCTTTAATTGTCTCGCCGCGATATTCATGTGGAATACCTATAACCGCGACTTCAAGTACGGCTGGATGCTTATAAAGAATATTTTCAACCTCGATCGGATAAACGTTATACCCGCTCGCGATAATCATTTCTTTTTTACGTCCAACAATAAAGAAGAAGCCGTCCTCATCCATTTTTGCTAAATCCCCTGTATATAGCCAACCATTCCGTACCGCGATATTTGTTTCTTCAGGTCTGTTCCAGTAACCTTTCATCACCTGAGGACCCCTAATTACTAATTCTCCCACCTCTCCAACGGCAAGGGTTTGTTCTCCAGTTGCAATATCTACTATTCTCGCATCCGTGTTTGGTATCGGAATGCCAATACTCCCCTTTTTTTGCAATCCATCAACAGGATTCCGGTGCGTAACAGGTGAAGCTTCAGATAGCCCATAACCTTCAGCAACTGAAGTACCGCTTATCTCGTTGAATTGATTAATAATCTCTATTGGTAAAGGTGCCGATCCACTCGAACATATATTAAAACAGCTCAGATCAAATTTTCTGACATTGTAATAATTTACGAGTGCAATGTACATCGTTGGAACGCCCGGAAATGAGGTTGGCTTCGTTTTTTCAATAATGTCAATGACTTGCTCCACATCAAATTTAGGCACCAAAATCAAATTGCTGCCGAGATAGAACGTGACAGACATAGCACTCGTCATTCCATATACATGAAACAATGGCGATATAGTTAAAACACGCTCTTCCCCTTTTTTCACCTTAACAGTAGAAGTCGCTTCACTTTGAAGTGTGTTAGCAACGATATTAAAGTGGGTTAGCATTGCCCCTTTTGGTGTTCCGGTAGTTCCTCCCGTATATTGCAAAACTGCAACATCTTCAACTGGATTAATTTCTACCGTTTGTAATTCGCCCTCATCTTCTATTAATAATTCATCTGGCAAGTAAGCGCTTTCTACAGAAACCGGGTAAACTTCTTGAATCGGTGTTTGCGCTCTAATTGCCTCTATTAAAGGTAGTAATTGATCCATTACAATGATTGCCTTTGCCCCAGAATCATTTAAAATATGGATTAATTCTGAAGCTTGATACATTGGATTTACTTGAACTACAATTCCACCACATGCTAGTATGCTGTAAAAACTTACAGGGTATTGAGGACAATTCGGAAGCATAATTGCAACCCGATCCCCTTTGCCAACACCACTTTTTGATAGACCTTTCGCAGCCTTTTTAATGTTATCGCTCAGTTCCTGATACGAGAAAGTTTTTCCATAAAACGTTATAGCCGTATGGTTTGAATAGGTTGCTACCGATTCATCTAACAGCTGCGGAAGCGAAATAATCGGTATTTCAATTTCTTTCGGATTTCCGGGTACAACATGCTCTAACCAAGGTCTCTCCACATTTGTTTTGCTTTGCGTCATAATGATCCACCCCCATCAATAGCTATTACTTGCCCTGTAATATAATCACTTGCTCTTCCCGCGAACAATATTGCTGTAGCCTTTAACGAATTCGTATCTCCCAGTTTATTCATTGGGTTTTTTTCCTTAATACGATCGCCGCTTCGTTCAAGAATATGTTTGGTCATCGTCGTTTCGAAAAATCCAGGCGCAATGGCATTGACAGTCACACCATACTCCGCCCATTTACGTGCTAAATCCTTTGTAAAGTGATGTATTGCAGCTTTACTCGTGCTGTAACCAATGGCGTTTAACACTTCAGCAGGCTCCGCTTTTAAACCTGCGACAGAGCCAATATTAATGATTTTCCCGTATCCTTTTTCAATCATGTGATTGCCTACTGCTTTCGACATAAGGAAGGTGCCGGTAACATTGACGTTTAACACTTTTTGCCATGCTTCAAGGGGCATCTTCTCAGCCTTTTCTCCCCAAGTAGCTCCGCTATTGTTTACTAAAATATCAATTTGACCAAAATCCGATAAAACTTCATTTACAGTACTAATGACGTTTTCTTCGTTACCAACATCACATACATAAGCTCTTGCTTGCACCGAATACTTATTTTGGATATAGTCTACGGTTTCTTGGCAATTGCTTAATTTACGAGAACAAATCGCAATATTGGCACCATGCTCTGCAAATGCTTCTGCGATATCCCTCCCTAATCCTCTTCCTCCACCTGTAATAAGAGCTGTACGTCCACTTAAGTCAAACAAAGATTGATCCATATATTCGCTCCCATCTCATAAAAATCAATAAATACTAATCGGTTAGTATGTCGTGCGTAAATAAAAACAATTTTTTTAGGGTGTAAGAATTAACTTTCCAACTGTTTTTCTTCCTTGAATTAATTGGTGAACTAATGAAGCCTCTTCTAATCTATAAATACCGCCGATTGTTAATTTAAGATCTCCGCTATCAACGAAATTCAGTAATTCTGTAAAGCTACGTTGGTATAACTCTGGTTGACTCATGATTTGTGGGAGGAAGAAACCAATAACAGAATGGTTACGACGCATAAGCTGGGCTGCATCAAGTGTTGACATTTCACCACTCGCTCTTCCAAATATCACTAAACGTCCGAATGGTGCTAGGCATTTAAATGTCTTTTCAAAAATATCTCCGCCTACCATTTCAAGTGCGATATCGACACCTTTTCCTCCAGTAAATTCACGTACCTTTTCTTCCCATCCTGATTCCGTATAATTGACAAGGTAATCTGCACCCAAATTTTTTGCATGTAAAAGTTTTTCCTCAGTACTAGCTGTTGCAATAACTTTGCCCGCGCCAAATAATTTTGCTAACTGTACCGCAAGTGCGCCTACACCGCCTGCAGCTGCATGGACAAGAACAGTTTCACCTTTTTCCAGACGCCCCATTGTCTTTAAAATGTGGTACGCTGTTTGACCTTGTAAAGGTAGGGCTACAGCATCCGAGTATTCAACACCATTTGGTATTTCTGTAAGGACCATTTCAGGAACGCTAACAAATTGTGCATAAGCCCCTGACTCTATAAGTGACACAACACGCATACCAGGCTTTAATCTTTTTACATGTTTCCCAACCGCAACTACTTCACCTGCTACCTCTGCACCCGGTATAAACGGCAGTTTTGTCGGAACAACATACTTTCCTTCTCTTCTAGCAGTATCTGCATAATTTACTCCAATAGCTTTTACTTCTACTAAAACCTCTTGATCACCAATTACAGGCCTTTCAATATCTATGAAATTTAAAACATCAGGCCCTCCATATTCAGTGAATTGAATCGCTTTCATTGTTTTGGCATGAACTGTTGACATATAATACCTCCGATTTAAATACTTTATTACTTTTGTAAACTTATTCCGTACAACACAAAGTCCACATATTTCTCAGCTAACTCTTCAACCGACACTTCTCCCTCGGGATTAAACCAGTTATAACTCCAATTCGTAACTCCTAAAATGGCCAAGGCAATCATTTTAGGATCGATACTTTCTCGAAACTCACCCGATTTAATTCCTTCACTTAATACATCTACAATATTCAGGCGAAACTCTTCTCTTTTTTTCTTAACTTTTTTGGCATTCTCTGGTGTTAAATTCCGCATTTCTCGGAAATAAACGCGACCATTCGCCCTTTGATTTTTAATATCTAAAATAACAAGTGATACAATGCCAATAATCTTTTCGCGACAATTTTTCGTGCTGTCAATGATTACTTTTTGTCGAGTTAATAAGTCATCAATATACCTTAGGTGAATCTCCATCAGCAGAATTTCTTTACTCGTAAAATAATAATAAAAAGTACCTTTCGTAACGCCTAGTGCATCTACAATGTCTTGTATAGATGTTTCGCTAAATCCTTTTTCCTGAAAAAGCTTAATGCTTTGTTTTGTTATTTTTTCTTTCAACTTAACAACAAACCCTTTCTCTCTATTTACGTTACTTAAGTTCCAAGGTACTCTCTTCTTTCACCCAATTCTTCTAATACTGACCGACCAGTATTCTCCAGGATATTTAGTTATATGATTGAAAAGTTGAAAATATTACTATATTTTTATCTATTTATAAATTTTATTGAAAGAATTAATTTAAAACATTGTACATGCTTAAAATATTAATATTAAGAGAAAAAAAATAGCTTATGAAAATCAAAATGATTTCATAAGCTATTTTCTCTTATTAATTTTGTAGCGTTAATACGCCGTCTTCCATGCGGTACACTTTATCACAAAACTCTAGCATACGCTCATCATGGGTTACCATAACGGCTGCTTTATTACGTTCTTTAACTTCATATCGAATTTGTTTCACTACTTCAAATGCACGGTTAGAGTCTAAACTTGCTGTCGGTTCATCTGCCAAAATTACGTTAGAGTTGTTAACAAATGCACGAGCAATCGCAACACGTTGACGTTCTCCCCCTGATAATTCATTCGGGAATTTCGATAATTTTTGACCTAAACCTAAGTCTTTTAGTAACGCTTTCGCAAATTTCACTTCTTTAGTAGTTACTTTGCCTTTCATCTTACATACAAGCAGCAATTGATCCAATACATTTAAATACGGAATTAAGTTTGACGTTTGTAAGATGAAGCCGATGTCTGTTAAACGGAATGAAGAAAGTTCTTTTTCTTTCATTTGCCCAATATTTGTATCATTTACTAATACTTCACCTTTAGAAGGTTGCAATAGTGCACCAGCAATCGATAACAATGTACTTTTACCTGATCCGGATGGACCAATAATAGCGATGAATTCACCAGGAGTTACAGATAGTGAAACATTTTTTAATGCATCAACTGTTGAGTCGCCTTCTTTAAATGATTTTGTAACATTTTTTAATACTAAACCAGTCATTTATTCCACTCTCCCAATCGCTGTTAATGGATCGATTTTCGTTACTTGACGAGCTGAAATCACGGAACCTAAAACAGAAACAATTAATAAGACAACGGCATAAATTAGTACCATTTTAAAGTCTAAGTTAAATGGCATTCCTTCTGGGAAGACTAAAGCCGTTAAATATGTCAATCCGATACCAGCGATAATGCTTCCAAATGATAAGACAAATACTTGTGAGATAATTGAATTTTTGATAAAACGGTCTGAAGCACCAATTGCTTTCATAACGCCGAATTGTTGTGTTTTTTGTAAAATGAATACGTAGAAGAATACAGCGATAATTACTGCTGAGATGGCAAATAAGAACGCCAGCATCATATAAATTGTTGCACTTTCTTCTTTATAACCAGGCATACCCATAATAGCGTCTGATTTTGTTACCGTTTCAATTGCATCATAGTTGCTTGCAATCGCATCTGCATCTACATTTTCACCTTGTAGCGCAATCATGGCTACTGGGCTTTTTAAGCCATTGTCTGAGCCAGGTGCTGCGAATGCATAGCTTTGCCAAGTTTCAACGTTTGCAAAGACTGTTGGTAAATGGTTAAAAGTTTCACCTTTTGTAATACCAACAACCTCTAACGTAATGTCAGAAGATGTTACTTCGAATTTATCACCAATTGAATAGCCTTTATCTGCTAAAGATTCGTCGATAACGACACCGAATAAATTGTCTTTTGAAAGCTGTTTACCTTCAATTACTTTTGGCTCGATGAATTTCCCTGGTTCAATCCCTAAAAAGGCTACGTCTTCATTTACTTTAGAGTCTGTAATCTTAGGGTTGTGTATGATAATTGTAGATTGTCCAAATTTCGCTGCTTCTTTGACACCGTATTTACCTTCGATATCATCTGCAATTGCTCCAGACACTTTCGTTTTCATCATCGTTCCTTCAGAACCCTCTTCATAAATGAAAAGATCCCCATCAATATTTTTCATCGTTGCCGCTGCTAATGTTGATAATCCATTACCTAGGCCCGACAAAATAAAAACAAGCCATGCGATTAGCATGATAATAGCGCCAATCATTGCAAAACGTGTTTTTGAATGTTTCATTTCTTTTATTGCTAAAAACATTCTTAGTTCCCCCTATTAATATGTCGAATAGAAATAGATTATACGGAAATAAGTTATCCCTACCTTAAAAACTATCTTTGTATAATAAAACTCTCTTAAAAACCGAAAATAGCTTTATCGAGTTTGGATAAAAAAATTTGCGTTATCTACTTCTCTTACAGAAGTATAGCTCGCCAATATAAACTTTATATAAACTTTTAACATTTAATATGATGATTCTAAAATAGCAACTACAGAAGGATTTCCAGTTTATTCATTATATCGCTATACTTTTAATGCGTTGTATACTTACACTAATACCTTCCTTAATGTAAGTATTTAGCGCGTGATAAATCATAAAAATAACGCTCCCCTGTTATTCAAGAGAGCGTTTGTGTACTTTATTTATTTTTGATGTAAAAAGTTACTTTTCCAATACTTGACGATAATTCATTCTACTTAAATGTTCCCACTCATTATATAAGTCTGCTTCTGAAAGTATCTTCCAAGGATTGAACATCGTTTGCCCATGTTTATTAAAATAGAGCCCTTCTCCGATATAATAAGCAGCATGTTGAATGATGTCATTATCATCCTTCCAAATGATAACGTCCCCTTGTTGCAGTTCTTCATCTAATAACTCCTCGTAATGATATTGGGTTAGCATTTCAAGAAACGTCTTCTAGTGAATCCATTCATATATAAACCACTCTTGTTTCCCTTTTGAAATAGCAAACAAAACTGCCGCTAAACAATTGGCGCCTTGGTGATGACCAAAAGTATTGGCAAACGGTAATAGAAAATGAGGTACTGTCTTTGGTGGCTCCTCACATTCACCTTTATCCCACCATTCAAAAACCATTGTTGTTAATATCTGCTCTTTCATAGACTTATCTAGCTTTTCCCACATGGAGCGCTGAATGACAACGTTTCCCTTTATCACAAAACTTGAAGGTATTTTTTCTATCTCATGTATAAAGGAGACAGGAAGTACAAGCCCTCTTTCACAAAGTACTTGGGAATTTAGAATTAATTGTCTTTGCTCTTCAGGTAACCTTCCAATCCATTCGTTTTCGGCTATAATTACGTATTGGGCATTTTTTATATTCCAATATTCATAACTGTTCCCATAATTTAATTGCCCATATGTATTGTGATTAAAAAACTCATCTATTGGCATTAATAACACGTCTTTAATATCCATTTTATTTAGAATTTCGTTCGATAGAAAAAACAGATCTTTTTCCGGTACATATTTATCTATCCATGAAAGTAAGACTTTTTTTGACGGCTTTATTCTCATTATGTAATCCTCCGAGTTAAACTTTACTACCTTTGTTGACCTATTAATAGAATCACACTCGTTAATTGGTTACTTGTAATCTAAGTTATCTAATTTTCTTTCAAGCAATTAGCGGAGCAAAAAATAAGCGGTGGATTTCCGGTTATTTGGTGGATTCTAAGTATTTCGGGGAAAATAAGGGGAGAATTTCCGCTTATCTACAACAAAACTATGAAATTTTATGTGTTTTTAATAAATAGACGGAATCCCTCCGTCTATTTTGGTTGTTTTTTTCTATATTTTTCAAATAAGCGGATTTTCTCCGTCTATTTTGGTTGTTTTTTTCTATATTTTTCAAATAAGCGGATTTTCTCCGTCTATCTTTGTCGCTTATTCTGATCTCCTCAGCTTTATATAGTTAAACCCTATCCAGTTTTCTTATCGCATGCACCGAATTATCCTGAATAATGCCAGTTTCTACAAAACCTAATGAAGCGTATAATTCTTTAGCTACAACATTATCTTTATGATAAAAAAGGTCTATCTGCTGTGCTTCCCCATTTGGGATCTCCTCAATATCCGCCAACATTTTTTCAAAGGCATGTTTGCCATATCCTTTCCCCTGATACCGCTTATCAATCATAAAATGCCATATGAAATAGGTCTTCTCCCCATAAAAATCTTCATTTTGAAATGATTCATGATCTGTCGTGTCATAAATATACATCAAAAAGCCCACCATATTATCATCAGCATAAATAGCTAATGGAGTCGCTGGTATACCATCAGTGTTTAACATATGAGCGTCTGCGAAACATCTAAGGTTAGTAGTTCCTAATACAAATTCTTTCTGGTTTTCTCCAACATCAAGCGCTATTACTTCATCTATGTTATCCCCGTCTATTTTTCGTAATTCGATCATTTTTTGGCTCCTATCTTTAATCTCATCCGCTCACGAAGAACTAGTGAATTTTCAATTACCTTTCCATAAGGTACATTTTAGCCATCAAATAAGCATGTGCTGTAAACAGTTGTGTGTTAATCTTTTTCTCTTGAATTAACTTTCCCATATCATTAAAATCTATTAATTTAACAGTTACCTCCTCAGTATCATCTAACTTCATTTACATAATAATCATCGATCACAATCCCATTCGGAAGCTCACATTGATCTTTTCTAATATTGCCAAATGGACTTTTATGTATATAATCTGATTTAATTGTTTTCCATTTCCTCATAACAATCCCCCTCTTGCTGACTAGTTAACTATCTAATTTCACAATCTATTCAGATTTTAACATAATTTACCTGAAACAAACTCACACTTACATCAGCAACCTGCGATATCATAAAAATAAATGCCTCAGTCAGAAAATCACAATATGCAAAATAACCAACCAAATTTTGATAGTAGAATTTTTTATCTTATTAGGTTGTAATTGGCAACTAAGTAAATAACAAATGTATAGAAAGGGGGATGAATGAACCTATGATAAAAATAACTATTCCATTATTAGTTTATTCAATTGTTTGTATAGTCGCTGTTATGTTACCAGCTTCTGATGGATATAATACGATAGGTTGGAAGTTGCTAGTTGGACAAATATACGCAATACCCGTCTTGATCATTGCCATTTTAGTCTCTTTATTTCTGAATAAAAGAGTTTCACATAGATAGGAAAAACGTAGATAATATATGTACTAACACTAATTTTCCCCGTTGATTCAATAAGCACCTAAAAATTCGGTAGGAAGTTCTGTTTCTATAACCTTATTGTCGAAAGAAACGCTATAAGCCTTGGCATTAGGCCTTGAGCTCACTATTTTAATAATCCCTTGCTCCGTGTAATGAATAGCAACCCCATCATCTGCAGCAATACCTGATTGTATTTTTTTAGATTCAACAAGTTTGTGAAAAGCAGATCTTCTTTCTACCTCGCCATCGTAATGCGGGCAGTTACTCCCCTGGATCAAGCCCAAACAATTAATTGGTTCAAGTCCATCCCCAAACGAATCTGTAACTCCTTCTTCAAACCAACAAATGGAACCTGCACTTACCCCTGCTAAAATAACACCTTGATCCCATGCTTTTCTTAAAATATTATCTAAACCCCATTCTTTCCATAGAGCTAAAAGATTTTTAGTGTTTCCCCCACCAACATAAATAATGTCTTTTTCTAATATAAAGCTCTCAAGGTCCCTTGTTGGGGGTGCAAATAAAGATAAATGGGATGGCTCACAATCTAGTTGATTAAAAAAGTTATAATACCTTGATATATAATTGTCAGAATCTCCACTTGCAGTAGGGACAAAGCAAATTTGTGGGTTAGCTTTCTTTGCTTGTTTTAATATATAAAGATCTAACATTGGATTATCTGGTTCCATTGAAAATCCCCCACCACCAAGAGCAATAATTTGTCTCATTTACGAAAATCCTTTCTACAGTAAAATGTTCATTAACTCGATTACTTCAAATATTGAAAATCATTATTCTTTATTACTCCACTTTAGAAGCTAAAAAGTTTCTTGTTCAAGAATTTATACTTAATAATAATTTCTCAATAATTTCTTGATCCTCAGGATAAGCATGTATAATATTTGAAATTTCACTGCTATTTATCCAGGAGATTTCTTCAATTTCATCATCAGGATCTTGATATTGAATTGCCCCACCTGTAACTTCACATAAGAAATATTGTGTTGTGACTTTATAATCTTTGATAATGGTGTTTTTCGTATGTAATGCTTTCACTACCTTAGCTTCATAACCCGTTTCTTCTGAAATTTCACGTATACACGTTTCCTTTGCTGTTTCGTCAACCTCTACTTCACCTGAAGGAACACTCCAACTATTTGAATTCTTCGCCCTTACCATTAGTACACTATTATCTTTAATGACAATAGCGGATGCCCCATTCCAAATCTTATATTGCATTAAGGATAAGCTCCATTACCTCACATTATCTTCCATCGCCTTCACATACGAAAAGAACCCACCCCTCACTAAATTCATTACCATAAATTGTAACTTTTTTATCTATTTTATTCAATGATAATAACTAGCTGTACGTGTGGGTCTTAATTATTGCAAAACAACCTGCATACAAAAAAACGAACTTCTATAAAGTCCGCTTGTAGTAGAAAACTATTTACTTGAAATATTCTCTATATGCTGTGATAAAAGCTTCTGGTGAAGATTTCACATTATACGTATATACACCTAGTAACGTGTGTAAATAGAGAATACCACCTTGATTTCCAATTCCCCGAAAAGAAAAATCCGTTACCACCTTAATCGGAAACTCCCTATGCTGCGTAATGACCTTATCCATGTATAAGTAAATAATTCGTTCATGCTCAATTTCAACCTGTTCAATACCTGTTACTTTTCTTTCTACTTTTATATAAGGATGTTGCGCTATCAAGCTCATATGGTCCTCCTAAAACATAGACTTATTCCCATTATCTTATCACAAAAAGAATATTTAGTTCCGATTCACATATCCATCCAAATTATAAAAATCCTATTTCGCAATAAATCGTTCTACTTTGACAATTTGATCCATTGTAATTTTGGGAGTAACACCTTGCATCCATTCATCATTGAAATCACCAGCCCATTCTTTAGGGCGACTTGCAAGCCAATCCATATCAAATAACCTCTCCCATGTATCTTTTACATCTTGTATAGGAAAATCACTTTTTTCAAATTCTTCCCATTCCATTTCATCAAATGTGATTGGACTTTCGTTTAAGATAGTATGCCATTCTTCAAATGGCGACCAAAGAATGCTTTCTTGGGGGATATCTAACTTTAAAATGACGCCTTTTGTTCCCTTTTTAAAAAGTGCCTTTTCATTGCGATTAACTCGACGTTCCCATACCCATATTGGCGGTACCTCGCTTTTATAATTAGGAAGCCGCTTTTCCATTTGCTCCATCATCCACTGATATGCCTCTGGAAACATTGAGTATTTAATATCTCCTGTTAAGTAACCCTGTTCTCGCATTAATTTATAGGCTGATAGTTTTTGTACGGTATAAACAATCATAACTTTCTCCTTTGTATGTAGCTTAATGTTCTATTAGTACTATGTCCATTAATGAAAACGAGCGCTGATCCTTGTTTGCAGAATCGCGCACGTCTAAAAATTTAAAATAATTACCTATATGAATCGTGAGTTGGACTAAACAAGTCTTCTTCTGAATTTCTGACAATTGAAAAATGATCAACGTTATAATGACCGTGAAGTGTAGCATTATGATGTTTTATAATTTGTTCTGCACTTAATACATCATTGCCTACTGTTGAATGGCCATCACCAACTAATGTTACATCAAACCCACTTATAGTTGCTGTCCTCACCGCGCTATCAATACAATGCTGTGTTTCACAGCCCATAATCACAAGGTGTTTAACATGTTGTGATTTTAAATACTCTAAAAGACCCGTTCCATAAAAGGAGTTTGTTGCAGCTTTATCGAAAAACTTTGCTTCAGTGGGAACATTAATTTCATTGTGAATTTGAAATCCATCACCTTTTCCCTCAGCAACATCAAGATCCCTTATAAAAACAACTGGAACATCTGTATCTCTTGCTTTTTCAATCACTTTATTAATATTCCTAACAAGTAGCTCTTTATTGAAAACCGGCTTAACTTTTTGATTACCATCAATTAATTCTTGTTGTGCATCAATAATTAATAATATTTGATTCAAATAATTACCCCTTTCAAATATGTGACGAAATTTAAGTTCCCCCTCATGGCCAATCGTCGCCACCCAATAAGTAGATAATGTACTAAATTTATTGTGATCGGATAATCTGGTTATTTACAAATGCTTTTATAAAGAACAACTCATCATCATTTGGAGTTCTGTTATTTTCGAGCTTGAAGGACTCTATTGCATCTTCTATTGAAGATGATTCAACCGCTTCACTTGCTGCTTTTAACTCTCTCCAAAACGTCGTCATTTCCTCCAAATCGCAAATTGATTCATGACCTAGCAGAAATGCTTCAGCATTATATTTTTGAATGTCTTCAATCATGGGTAATAATAAAGGTTGCTTATATTGGAACAGAGAATTGGTCGTTGTACCATATACACAATCCCCTAAAAAAAGGACTTTTTCATCTGGGATATAAATGATGGTCGCATCGTCTGAATGAGTACTATTAATTTTTTCAAGCACACAAATTTTATTACCTAGATCAAGCGTTAACGTTTTTTCAAAAATTATTTGTGGAGAATTTAATTTAAAGCTATCTCTATTTGGAATTTCTTCTTGAATAATCTCAATACACTTAGCGCTCATCAATTTTGTCCGCGCATATGTTTGTAGTGAACTGTCGTCAAATGTGTAACTTTGCCATGTTTTTAGTAATTCGTTTGTTTGACTATTAACAATAATAGTTGCATCAAATTCATTCATGCCTAGGAAATGGTCCCAATGTGCATGGGTAATTACCGCATATTTCACTGGAGGAACATTTAGCTTCTCAATTTCTAGTATAAATTCCTTTGCATGCTGAGTTGAGTTACCACAGTCTATTATTAGACTGTACTGGTCACCACAAACCAGTCCTAATGTCGGTCGGTCATTTTCATCTTGATTGGGCATATAAAAAATAGTTTCGCTGAATTTATTTAACATGTTATTTCCTCTTTTCTAAATATTAGTAAGATAAAAGAGAAAATCTTCATGTTTATCTTATATTAAATAAAATAAATTAAGATTTTCTCAGATTAATTGTTTACCATTGGACTAGTACCCCCTCTCAAATATGGAAAAGTATAACATTTATAATCATTGTTAGGTAGCCTTAAATAAAAAATGAGCACTGATTCTTGTTAGAGAATCGCGCTCATAAATTTCTTTGGTTCAATTATTTCTTCTTCTTAATTATCTGCTATTATTTTCTTAAGTATTAATTCGTCCTTTAATGGAATTCCGTCATTACCGATTAAAGGGATCGAAGGTTTTAATTTTCGTGCCTTGTTTACAGCATCAGAGTTAACAGAAATAATTCTGTAACCTCTTTTTTGATAAAATTTTAAAGCGTTCAAATTATCATTTGTAGTGATTAAACTTACAATCTGTATTTGTTTTTGTTTTGCTATGTTTTCTATTTTCCCGATTAAGGCAGAGCCAATACCTTTTCCTTCTGTATGGCTATCCAGTGAAATAATTTCTATTTCATTTTCATAACCTTTAATAACGTATGTAACCAAACCAATAATCTCGTTATTTTCTTCAAAAATAAAACCGTTTAATTTTTCGCACTGATAAATACCTGATGAAATGACCATTTCAGAACTACCCCAATGCTCTCTAAAAAATGAAACAACCTTTTCTCTATTTTCTTCATTTATTTCTCTAATGCTCAAGATAATTACCCCATATCCCTATAAAATAATTTAAATTACATATCCAAATTTCAAAAATACAAGAAAAAAAACATCTGAATTAGTAAACCTTTATTAAAAGGCTATCTACTACCAACACTATTCCTCTATAGAGCCCATCACTTTAACGCAGATTACTTGTCTTCTACATTAACCAAATAAATTGCTTTTTCAAACCCTCCACGATTTTCCTTTTTTTGCTGCCGTACTTCATCTAACTCTTCATAAGTCACACCTAATACACTAAGTGCTGTATGTAATAACTCTAATATATCTGCTAATTCTTCAACGCTTTCATGAACAGTTTCTGTTGCACGAAACTCTTTAGCTTCTTCAATCATTTTCTCCTTAACTTCACTTAAAATCTCACTCGGCTCTAGTATTCGAGCATTATAAGCCAGCCCATCTGATTCGATAAACTCTAAAATCTTATCTCTTACTAATTTATTATACACAGGCATTACCTTAGCTCCTTTAAATTATTTGTTCTATTGTACTCGAGAAGAATTTAATATAAGCTTTTATTAACACTATTATATCCATACTCTATCACCTTATATGTCTTATTAATGGATAAGTTCCGATTATTTACATATGTATTTAACTATTCTAATAACGTTTTTAAGTCGTTCTACATATAAGTAGTGGGCATAGGTTGGAAGGAAGGAGTGTTTTTATGGATGGTCTATCGTTTTTAGATGCAAGTCTAATTTATTTATTGTTATTTTCACCGCTCTTAAGCATAATTTTAGTATTGATCTGGACGTCTGCGAATATGAAAAATACTGCTAAAGCTCAACTATTTGGTATTGTCATTTTATTAGTACTAGGGTTTTTCGCTATCAACTCACCTTTACTTTTAATAGTAGAATCAATTGCTATTATTTTATTAGTTGTTTGGATCTTTGCTTATAAGAAATTCTTTCTCAAGGGACAATTCCCTTTCAGTATACTCTTCTTTGCATTACAGGTTGCCTACTATATACTATTCTTTGTATTCATAGGATTAGAATATAATCTAGCAATCATTTTACTTTTACTATGTATCATCCCGATCGTTTCAATGATGCTATTATATCCATGGATATTCGGGAATAAGAAAGTATCTAAAGGTCGAGTACTCATAATCATTGTTTTCATTATACAAGTGATTTATGCAATTTTAAGTATTGTACTTTCGTTAATGGCAAAGTCCAATTAAGTTCTAAATGCAGCATGCCTCCAGTTAATTTAATTGGAGGTTTTTGAATGCTCCTCAATCTTTTCAATATTATTTAAACAACCCTTATTTTATAAACATCATTTCCATAAACTGTATTAAATGTTGAAACTTTTCTTAGCGTTAAACGTAATAAGATTATACGAATTTATATTGAGGTGTTTTCATTGTTAGATATATTGCTCGAATTTATGAATCTACCCGTCACGCTTACGGTATACTCAAGTATTTTACTAAATTTTGCTTTAGTTTATATTCTATTTTCAAAGGGATATTTTACATATTTTGAAATAAGTTACCCGATCTATGATCAGCTCAATACATTAACACAAATCGTAATTAATGAAAATTTGTTTATTACTTCCCCTGTTATCGTTTGGCTACAAAGATCAACGAAAAGATACGAGTACTCCGATGAGGAGGGCGACATCTCTATACTTCCTACAATCATTTAAAGATCGTTACTAGGAGGAAATAGAGTGTTCAAATCAAAAAATTTATTTTTATATATGGGAATTGCATTAAGTGCATTATTCTTATCTGGTTGCCAACAAAGTAATGGCGATGGCACCTTTCAAAAAGTCTTTGTTAATCCGTTTATAAGCAGTTTAGATGGACTTGCTGGAATATTGGGTGATAACTACGGCTTCGCTATTATTATTGTGACGATTATTATTCGACTAATCATTATGCCTTTTATGTTAAAGCAACAGAAGAAGCAGCAGGAAATGAAAGTGAAGATGGCGTTGGCAAAGCCGGAAATAGAAGAAATTCAACGAAAACTTAAAGAAGCAACAAATCTTGAAGAAAAACAGAAGATACAAGCGGATATGATGAAAGTGTATCAAAAGCATGAAATCAATCCTTTAAATATCGGATGTTTGCCACTTCTTATTCAAATGCCTTTCCTAATGGGCTTATACTACGCCATTACGAGTTCAGAAGAAATTGCTACCCATTCATTTTTATGGTTTAGTCTTGGGCAGCCAGATTTATTTGTCACGGCAATAGCAGGATTATTATATTTTGTTCAATTTAAAGTTTCACAATCTGCAATGCCAATCGAACAGCAAAAGCAAACAAGATTTATAGGATTACTGTCACCGATAATGATTGTGATTTTTTCTATTAATGCCCCAGCAGCTCTACCGTTGTATTGGTCAGTCGGCGGACTATGTCTTATCTTACAAGTGCTCCTTGGACAAAGGCTATATCCACCACAAATCATGCAACCGGAAACTAAAGGATAAAAACCATTAACTAAACAAATAAAGTAGATGCTTCACATGTCATATGCTGAAGCATCTACTTTTTAGTTAGTTGCATTAATCTAAATTTTTTTACTACCTACTCTTGGCGTTCTATTACGATATACAACGAATGTCATGATGTTTAACAAGAGTGTAATAACAAGAAGTACTGATCCTGCAACTACCACTCCCCTACTTGTATCCATAAGAGCAGACCAATCTTCAATTTTCACTAAATAGTTATTATATAGTAGTTGAAAGTATAACGAAATAACACAGGCACTAATACTTAGCATAGAAAGAACTGCCCAATTATTATTGTTATGGCTTCGAAAAATATTAACAACAGGAAGTATCCAAGCAATAACCCCTAGCACAAGACTACCAATAGTAAGCCAACCCATTATATAACCCTCCCCTTAAGTTCAAAAGTAAAGAGCAAATTCCACAATAACCCTCTATTTGAAATTCAGACGGTATATTTTGGAAAAGGTTTCAATTTATAGCACAATCTTGTGACGCTCTAATTGAAAAAGAACGCTTATCCTTAATACAGAATAGCGCTGGTAGTTGGTTTATTTGTTTAAGCCTTTTTCATGAATACGATAAATCATAGCTGCCATTTGTGCTCTTGTTACTGGATTGTTCGGACCAAAACGGCTAATAGTATAGCCAGCCATAATTCCTTCTTGTTTCATCGTTTCAATCGCAATATATGCCCAATAGTATTTGTTTACATCATCAAATGAATTCTCACCATTATTCGCAGATTGGCTATAGAACCCTGCATTATAAAATACCTGAGCCATTTGCGCTCTTGTTAAAATAGTATGAGGGGAAAAACGACCTTCGCCAATGCCATTGATTATTTTATGTTGTGCTACTAACTGAATCGATTCTAATGCCCAAAAACTCTTCTCCACATCAATAAATGAAATTGTTTTATTTAGTGGGGGCAACGCTAAAAACTCACTTAGAATAGCAGCAGCTTGTGCTCTTGTTATCGTAATATTCGGTTTATATGTACCATCAGGATAGCCGGAGATCCAGCCCTTTTCAGCTAAGAACATAATCTGTTCCTCTGCCCAATGTTCGCTTATGTCTTTGAATTTCTTATTGTCATACTGATATAAATCCCATTCATCCATTAACTCACCTAATTGCTTCCGATAATATTCACCACCCAAATGGTTATATCCGGCATTCGCAATATCGTAGAGATATTCTTTGGATGCTCGCTCAAAACTCCATCCCTTTTTAATTCTTTCATCATAATTTGTTTTTGCGAAAAGATATCTCTGATTTACTAGTAAGTTGCCTGCTAAATAGTTTACCGCTTCTTTATAAGCACTAAATGCACGATACCAGTTATCTCTTCTTTTACTTTCATCGTAAATTTTGCGGTCTTCTCCGTAATCAGCTAGAACAGGTATCCGTTCATAATCTTCATCAGGCTGCCCTTGTAGCTGCCAAGCATTCTCCGGATTATATCCCCATACTTTTATTCCGAAAAGATTATTGGCATTAATCGCTATTCTTGTTGTTCCATAACCACTTTCAATAATAGCCATTCCAATAATAGCGCTTGCAGGGATCCCCCAATTTTCATTTGCTTTCATTGCATATGTAGAAATTTCTTTAATAAAGTCCTCTTTCATCTGTATCGATGGAACTTCGTATGTCGATAAATAAGCACTACTATTTCTCCCTAACGTTTCATCTTCAAACGGTAAAAGATTAGCGCTATTTGCACTTGATACCAACGGATTAATATTAAAAAGTATCAAAATTAACGCTATCAACGTTCTTGCTGAGTTTACCAATTCTACAACTCCTTTTACAAAATTTACAGACTCAAACTCTTTCATCATAGCAGTTTTTTATTATAATTAACGGTAAATATCTCATTTTATCACTATCAATTCATGGGTGTATTTCCTAGTTTATCCTCTATTTTTAAACAAAAAGAAACCACCATTCATCCCTTTGGACAAATGATGGTTTGATTCAAATTAAGAAAGTTTATTATTTTCTTTAATACCATACAGAATAAAAAGTACTCCTAAAAATAAAAATACGAATTCTTTAGATAACCCGATAATCGTGAAAATAACACCAGCGAAAAAATAACCTCCAATGACGGGATTATTATAATTAATAGGTTTCATTTTACTATCCCCTTTAAATAAAATGTTGTTATTGTTTTTACGGATAAGTCACTGAAAAGTTACAAAATAAGGAATGAATTCTTATGTTAAACTACTTTTCAACATGTATGTATTATAAAAGCTCTGAATTATTTACTCAGTGAAATCTTCAATAATTTCTATGACTTCTATCTTCCCATTAATTAAAAGTTCGGGAAGTTCGTTATTTATATTACCGTTCCAATATTTTCTTGCTTGTTCAATTTTTTTATAAAAAGAAATTCCGTCTTCTTTTGGTAAAAGGTCGCCATCCCCTTCAAAATAGTTGCCATTAACCTTTAATTTAACAATCTGCAATACATTACGATTGAAAGAATCAAATAATTGCTTCCACTTCAGTGCATCTTCATATGTTTTGGCAGCATATAAGCAGGATAATCTTGAAGGATATTGTGGATATTCTTTTAAGCGAACCATTTCTACTATCACTTCTCTGACAGCTCTAGTTGTTTGCCCTATATATTTCATTGCTACATCGGCATTATCCTTATCTAAATTCAAACCTTCCTTTGTATAATGACTCTGCATAATTTGAATAAAATCTTCGCCTTTAGCATTTAATTGTTCCGCTTCAAAGAAGAAACGATATAAGGTGTTATATTCATTTTCATCAAAATAAATGATCTGTCCAAGACTCATTTTATTCCTCGTAACAATATGATAAACAAAGAATTGATTTTCTCCCATAGTTAATCTCCTAGTTTTTACGTCGTTTCCTTCTATTTATAATGGTTAATATGACAATAAAACCGGCTAATCCCAGTGATATCCAAATAAAAATTTGATTTCTAGTTTGTTTCCCACTTAAATTAACTTCTTCAATCGGGATCTCACCTTCTCCCAGTACTTCCAAATCGTTTTGAGAAGAACTTAACACATTCGTACGACTACACAAGATTGATACAAGCGATTTTGCCCCATACATCGTTGATTCGTTGGCATAAACCAAATATTCATTTCCCTCAATAAAATTAAAGCCACAATCTCCATCACCTTCACCAGTGGTAATAAAAATTTGTGTTTGTTCAACACCCTTCCAAGTATTCGTCACCTCAAAAAGAACTGATTTATATGAATATCCTTTTAGACTCTTTTTCTTTTTTATATCTATCACTTTTCCGCTAAATACTGCTGTTGAACGTTCAAATTCTTCTTCAACGCTTGATAATTCAGCACAGGAACAGGCACTTGTTATTGAGGGAAATGAACCTATAATAAAAATGAAAGTAAGAAGTATCATTGCTTTCCTAAAAAAAATCATCTCCATCACTCCCAAAATTATTTAATAGTACAGGTCGATACTATCATTACTTCTCCCCGTACTTACCATCCCGAATTGCTTTTTTATATTTACCTTCATCTTCTATGGCAATTGCTTCATCCGTGTTGATCCCTTGTATAGCGTAATACTTTGTTCCTTTTTCATACTTATTCGAGAAGTTTCCAGAATAAGTCCCTTCCATGTCGGAGTACTTTGTCACTTCGCCGATTTCTTCATCTACACTTTCTACATATTCGTCGGTTAATTGATAAATATACCCATCCCAAACAACAAAGTTATAAGCCCAATCTGCTGATGAATTGTCAAGTGGATTGGAATTGGAGCAACCTGATATAAAAACAATTGCAGTGACTATACAGATAAAGTTGTATTTTAATCTCAAAAACATCCCCTCCGTTTTAATATCGATTCTTTTACCCTCCCTACTTATATACAACTTCACCATTCTTCAAAAAATCAACTAATTTTTCTTTAAGTCCCTCTGGTTCTATCCAATTTTCATCAAGAAATTCATCTAAAGGTGTGAGTTCCATTTCCACCGATGGATACTTAAGCTTAAGGTCCGCTAAAATCTTTACGTATTGATTGTAATATTCTTCTTTTTGTTCTTCAGTCAAACCTTCCATGGTTTCTTCATTTGAAACACATCCTGCTAAAATGGTAATCCCCAGTAAAACCACTATAAATAACATTCTTTTCAATTAACCCACCCCTTAAGTTTTTAAATATCTAATTGTAAGAATATTGTATCAACATATGGGATAAATATCCATTTACTCCCCTACATTCACAAATATTTGTAATTACATCCATTCGAGTAAATAACTTTCCTTCGTGGTTTATGAAAAGTTGTGCTATATTCATTATGTCAGGAGTGAGTTGATGAAAAAGTTTTTAACATTTACAGCAATAATTCTTGTTTTACTTGGAGCAGCTGGTTATGCTGTGTGGCATTTTGGAACAAATATCGCATCCGAGAAAATTATCGAAAAAGTGGAAACTAATTTAGATGATGAAAGTCTTAAAGAAGTAAATACCTATATCGAAAACGATCCGAAGCTTCAGGAAATGGTTAGCGAGGCAGCAACTACAAATCCCGATACTCTTCCCTTCCAAACGAAGGAAGAAGCAACACGTGTGTTAATTAAAAAAGTGGGCGTTAATCGTTTACTAGATATTCAGGCACAAGCGCAAAATGGTGCAATCAATAAGGATGAAATATTATCCGAAATTGAAAGTATCCTGTCTGAAGATGAAATTTCTGCATTAAAATATGTTATTTATAAAGAATTAAACAAATCAAACTAACACCAACCCAAGCAACAGCTATAGAATTGATATAGGCCCGATTCCAAATTAATGGAATCGAGCCCTTTTTCTTTAATGTAACTTACTAAGAGTAAAATAAGCGGAGGATTTCCTTTTATTTGCAGATTTTTGCGTATTTCCGGCAAAATAAGGGGAGAATTTTCCGTTATATACATTAAAAACCTTAAATTTCAGTTTTTTTTGGTCGATAAGCGGAATTTTTCCCTCTATTTTATTCGAAAAAAACTCCCTATCCAAATGTTATTAAATAAACCGATATTTATTGAAAAATTGTGAGAGAGCTAAAATAACCGTTCCTCCAACAACTAAATACCATAATGTATTAAAAGGCATTATAAACATGATTAAGCTAAAGAAAAGAGCTACTAAAGAGCTAATGATAATGGATTGTCCACTCGTTATTTTATTTTGTAATAAAAGATACAATGCTAATGGTAATGTTAAAGTAAAAATCGGAATATAAATCATGACAAAAGTGTGGTTAAGCATGGATAGTGATAGTACAGCTATAACAAAACCGATGGAAGTACTAAATGTTCTTCCTATATTTCCTTTAGTTGAAAGTAGCACCAACAAAATGGTTAAAGCCGCACATAATCCTACAATTGAAACAAATGAATATCCCATTATTAAAGCCGATATAGACAAACAAACTAAAGAAATACAAGGTAATAGCAAAATGTAAGGTTTTTGCTCTTTTTCTGTATTCATCACATTTGTAAAACTTACAAGAAATAATAAAGAAAATGGGATCGATAAATATCCTAATTCAATTTGAGTAATATAACTAACCTCAAGACTGCCAACCAATATAATGACTAATGATGCAGTAATTTGACCAACTAATGACCAAACGCTAGATAATTTAAGCTTTTCTACAAGCTGAGTTGTGATTACAATTAAAATCAAACTTATAAATAATGTTATATATAACAAGTTAACCCTCCTGATATGTGCCACTTCGCAAATAAAATATTTATAATCCAACTTTAACATAAATATCCAATCAGTTAAATCAATCCTTATAAAACATACAGATTCCAGCTTAGCTGTCCTTTTATTTCTTGAATGATATTCTTAACGCCAGCAATCCGTTAAATGCTAATAATATAACTGTTAAGACTGTCAGTAATGCTACATCAGGCGCAAACATCCAAATTGAGCGCCATGGTGACTGCACAAAATTTAAAAGTAATGGCACAATAATTATTAATAATAGTAAACATACAAACCCAAGGATTGCCCACAAACCCTTTTTCCTTAATTTACGTATGTTTACCAGTAAATAAATACATATCACAAACAATATACAAATCAATCCAAGAATAATAAATTGAATGATTGGCGTATTGTTAGGAACGTCAACTGGTAGATCACCATTTAAGATATTAATAATGCCCAATTTTAGGTAGTATAACCCTTCCTCTTCTAACTGATTATTTTTATTTGTGAGAATTACCCCACCCCAGTCTGTTTTCGGAATATAAAACATTTCTGAATGAGAATCAGGCGTTGATCCGGAATGCCATATCATTTTGTCATTAGATTCTGGATTGGCTATTCTTATTCCTAATCCATAATAACGATTTTCTCCTGTTTGTATATGTGGCGTTAAATAGTGATTCATGGAATAATTACTTAAAAAATCATCGAAACTTTTCCCACTTAGAAATTTGATAAATTGGACTAGATCCTCTACACTTGCCGCTATATATCCGTAAGGTGCCCCTCCATTATCATATGTTACAGAAGTTTTCCAAGGAAATCCGAACCAGGACTGATACCCACTTAAATATCCCTTTTCATACGCTGTCTTATAGTCTGCCGCCGCGTTCTTCATGCCTAACGGGTTAAACACATTTTGTTCCATGTACTCTGCGTAAGTTTGATGTGTCACCTCTTCAATAAGTGCTCCCAAAATTATAAAATTGGCATTACTATACTGATGTCTTTCTCCAGGTAAAGAAGTAAGATTAACGTCTGATAAACTCTTCACATTGTTCTTTATTGAATCATTACCTAAAGACTCTTTGTCTGAAATTAATAACCCATTATACATACTAAATCCACTTGTTTGAGTAAGTAAATGTTTGATCGTGATTTGAGCTGCTGCTTGCTCATCGGCTAATGTAAACCAAGGTATGTACTTTTGAACTGGGTCATTTAGATTAACAATTTTCTCATCAACTAGCTTCATAATAGCTAAACCTGTTAATGATTTGCTGATTGAACCTATTGTAAAAGGAGATTTTGCAGTAATTTTTTCTTCTGATTCACCTGATATCCCCCATGATTTCTTATAAACAACTTCATTGTTTTGAATAATCGCCATTGATGCCCCGGGAACTTGATAATCCTCTAAATACGATTCAATATAAGAATCTAGCTGCTTTTCCATGTCTTTATCAATCCCTTGGTTTGCTAAGACTTGCTTGGTAGGGATAAAAAGCGTACAACATAAAAGGATTAAACTAAATTTGAATATAACATCAAGTTGTTTCATAAGAATTAACCCCCATAAAAGTTTAAGTTTTCCGGATAACTTAACGATCTAGCTAACATGTATATTTTCACAATACATTTATTGGTAAATTTAGGGTAGGTACCTTAGCTTGATTTTGTATAGGTCTAGAGGCGGAGGAGACTCTAGCTTTTGCATGAAAAAACACAATTCCTATTACAGAATTGTGCCACATCGTTAAATATTCAACTGTTTTCCAAAAGGTATATTTTAGACAAGCATGCGCTGTAAAAAGCTCTGTATTGACCTGTTTTGATTGGATTAAATTTCCTAATTCCAGTTTATAATACGGTATATCCAACCTCGAAGACCAACTCATTTATATTTATTGCTCCCCGGTAATTTTTTTATTTCATTCCAAGCTATAATGGCATCTTCTCGACTTTTCCCTTTGTTTATTGGGTTTGCGAAAAAATCTCTAATAAATTGATTATATTCAAATTGTTGTCCTATTTGTTTCTTATATGATGGGTCTTTTTTTCGTTCCTCTTCTTCATACCATGCATTTACAACATCACGATATGTTTTTCCTGCGTTTTCCCTAAAATAATTTTGAATAAAAGTAGAGAAATGAAATTTAGGGATTTCTAATTTGAAGAAGGCTCTCACAGTCTGGCTACAACGGTGATTTTCTATTATAACCGTATCTAAACTTAAATCTGTTGGCATTGTTTCTTTTAAAGGCGCCTTTGTTTTCTTCAATGGTTTTTGAATTTTTCCTGTTTGAAGAAACGTTGCAATCCTATCTGTAATTTCCATTTTAGAACCGGTTGTACTCATGCCATTCTCTCTACAAAAAGATTGCAACTCCTCTTTTAACCAATAAAAATCTAGAAAATCTTGTACATTCAAATTTTCTTTTAGCACAGGTCTCATGCATTCCCCCCTTTATTTTTTTATTTGTAATACCATTTAAAAGCATTTTCGTACAAAATTTTATCGGTAGCTTTTTCATCAAATAACTGTTGAATCAATTCAATATCTCCATACTCAAAATGCCGTTTAGCTCTTGTAGAGGGTAAATCTGTCCCAAACATAAGCGCATCTGGATTAACATCGTATATCGACTTTAATGCATGCTCAATATTCAGCTCTACACGGCCAAATCCTGTCGCTTTTACGTGTACGCCTTTATCCACTAACTTTAATAAATGAGGTAGTCCTTCTTCAGATAGCCCGAGATGATCAATTGATATTGCTGGTAATTTTTCAATCGTTGGCGCAATTCCCGGTAACTGTTTTGCATCAATATAAAGCTCGCTATGCCACCCTACTAAGTCATGAATTCTTCTTGCAAAGTAATCCAGCTTTGATAAATCTTCTGAACCGCCTCTTTTAATATTAAATCGTAATGCCTTTACCCCGTTTTTGTTTAACTGTATGATTTCTTCATCTGTTACTGTAAAAGGTAATTGTGTTACCCCGCAAAATGTTGGTCCCATTTGTGTAAGTGCTTTTAATAAATAGGCTTGGTCAAACCCTTGGAATGATCCGGATACAATTGCTCCTCCTATAACATTTAAATCACAAGTTTCATCTTGATAATTTTTCACCACATAACTTGGTGGCAAATATCCTTGGTTTTCGGTAATTGGAAAATCGTAATCAATTATATGAAAATGTGCATCAAAAATTCTCATTTCATCTTCCCCTTTTATGTATACATTTGTGCGAGCTATTCATCCATAGAAGTTAATTCCAAAAACTCTTCCGCATCTTTCACACATAATTCCATTCCTTTTTCCCAGAATTCCTCTGAAGTAATATCTGCCCCTAAATGTTTCGCAACTAAATCTTCGACAGTCATACATCCTGAATCACGAAGTAAGTTCAAGTAATCCTTTTCAAACTCTTTCCCTTTCTCCTTTGCCTTTGCAAAAATTCCTAAAGCAAATAAATACCCAAATGTATAAGGGAAATTATAAAAAGGCGATTGCGTAATGTAATAATGTGGAGTCCATACCCACGAATAAGTGGAAGGCTGTTCGAGGGATCCCTCATATGCTTCATGTATGGCATCTTCCATTAACTGATTTATACGCTTTGAGGAAACTATCCCCTTTTTACGCTCTTCATAAAATCTCTGCTCAAACAAAAATCTAGAATGGATATTCATAAAGTTCATTACACTACGTTTTAACTTTTGGTCTAAGATCATCAATTTTTCTTCTTTAGAGCTTGCTTTTTTCATTGCTGCATCAAAAATAATCATTTCCGCAAAGGTTGAAGCCGTTTCTGCAACGCTCATAGGATAACGTTTGTTCACCCCATTTACTGACTTCATAGCATAATTATGAAAAGCATGGCCCAGTTCATGAACAAGCGTTAAAACATTTAAAAATGTCCCCCCGAAAGTCATAAAAACTCTTGATTCACCAGTGAGCGGGAATGCAGCACAAAATGGAACAGCCGATTTATTCGCACGGTCTTCGGCTTCTACCCAGCCATCCTGAAAAGCTTCCTTAACAAAACCTTCTAATTCTGTGCCAAACTCACTAAAATGTTCCGTAATCAGTAAAGCCGCTTCGTCGTATTGTATCTTTTGATTACTAGTATTTACGGGCGCCCAAAAGTTATATGCTTTCATCCCTTTATCACCCATCAGTTCAGCTTTTCGATCCAAATAATTAGAAAAGGGTTTTTTATGTTTACAGATTACTTTCCACATTGTATTCAATGTGTCTTCCTTCATTCGGTTCTCTTTTAAAGGGGCTTCTAATACACTTTTCACTCCAGATTTTTTATATACCTGTATACGAAAACCAGCAATATGGTTTAATATTTTGGCAAATAGCTCCTCTTTTTCTTCCCATATAGATTCCAAAGAATAATGAGCTTCCTTTCGCACGTCCTCCTTAGGATGGGACCGTAAATTTATCGCTTGTCCTACTGATAAACTTTTAACTTCTCCGTCAACTTGAACATTCAATTTAATACTACCTACTAGCGCCCTATAAAAATGCCCCCATGCATGATAGCCATCAGCGGTTAGTTCAGTAATTAAATTCCGCTCTTCTTCAGAAACATGCTTATTTGTATGATTACGCCATTCGTTTAGAACAAATCTGAAAGCCTCTATTTCTTTAGTTTCAATTAATTGGTCCCAAACCTCCTGATTTGTGTTTGCTAACATTAATTTCACCTTGGATAATTCCTTTTCAAAATGAGACTCTAATTGAGCTACCTTTCCACGTAAAACTACGGCATCCTGATCATTAGTGTTTTGTGAAATTAGACAAGTAATAAAAGAATTAGCCTCGGTCAAGTTAACGCGAATCTCCTCAATATTTTCGACTAATTGATTCAAGCTTGCCAATTCATCTGTAGTGATTGTCGCTCTAAAGGATGCAACAGATTTCTCTAAATTTTGTATGAGAACATCTAATTCTGTCAGGTGTTTTAAAAATTGATGTGATTTGCTGCCACCATGAAAAATCCTATCCAAGTCCCAATTTATTTGATTTACTATTTTCATCATCCTCCTGCTACGAACATTTGTTTTATTTTAGCATATTTTGGAATATTTTTAACTAATAAAAAAAACAAAAGCCACTTCATAAAATGAAGTGACTATAGTTAAATTATTGTTTATGGAGAATTTGATTATTTACAAATGCTTATTTTTCCTTCATACTTTCTTGTGCCATTTTCACGAGCTCTTTGACCATACTTCCGCCAATTCTCCCGCCTACTTTACCGGCTTCTTCAGAAGTAAGTTTCCCGTTGTATCCTTCCTTAAGGGGAATACCTAATTCTTTAGCTACCTCTAATGCTGCATCTTCTGGTTTGCTAGTCCCGGATACTTTCGCTTTTAATTGATCAAGCTGTTGTCTAGATTCGGGTACAAGTAATTTATTTCTATTTCTCTTTGCCATCGAATCACTCCTTTTTTACTAGCTTAAGCACATAAAAGTAAAGTATACGATGCAGATTATGTTAATCATTTCATCAATGTAAACGACGCGATTGCTTCATATTTAGGTGTATTTTCTAAATTGGATTTATATAATACAATTTCATTTACCTGAAAAGATAATGCTTTTTCTTTAAAAGGATTATGCGTGACTAAATCCTCCATTTTAAAATCTTCATTTTTTCCCCACTTCCGCGCCAAAGTAATGTGGGGATGATAAGGACGTGTTTCAAGAGTAAAGCCCTCAGCAACACAAGTTTTATAAACAATTGCCTGAATTTGAAATAACCGTTCCACTTCGTTCACCGCTCCCCAAAATATTCGAGGAGCATTTTGAGGACCAAACACATTCAGTCCTTCAATTTCTAACATGAACGCTCTTTGATTTTTAATAGCTTCCCCAACTGAATGAATAACGGATTGAAGTTGCTGCGGATTTACGGAACCAAGAAAAGCCAGGGTTATATGATAATCATGAAAATTCACCCAACGTTTAAATTGGAAGATTGGTTTAATTCGTATCAGTTCATCGTGAATAATTTGTTTCACATCGTCTGGAATACGCACTGCCCAAAAATAATGAGCCTCTCTTTCCATTGCTTTCACCTCTTTTATTTTGTTGATTTAGAATTGACATTCATAAAGGAATTAATGTATTTTAATGGATAAAGAAAAATAAGCGGAGGATTTCCGCTTATTTTTAAAATTGTGCTCATTTCAGTGAATATAAGGGTAGTATTTCCGCTTATTTACGAGAAAATCATAAAATTTTACGTTTTATTTATCAATAAGGGTAATTTCTCCTTTTATTTTGATTATATTTCACTTAATTTTTATAATAAGCGGATTTTGTTCCTTTATTTTGGAGGCTTCCCATCTGCATATGATACCCAAAATTTATTGCTTTCGCTTCAAGCGCACGCATTAATGCCTGTGTCCAATTCCTTTACTACGAAATTCTTTCAGGATGGCAATTCCAATTTCGGGTGTTTCAGTATCACCACAGCCTTTTTGTGTTTCATCAAACAGTCGCAACCAAATGGCCCCAATCGCCTGTTGTTCATTTTCCGCAATCAAGCCAATATCACCGCCCTGTTTCCCCCAATCTTCTACATATTTAGATAAAGACGGTTCGTTTAGTATTGTTCGAGGAAAAGGCTTCTCTCCTTCTGGTACAAACACAGATTCATACAACATATCCCATAAGAAGGGTATATCGCGTTCTACAAGAGCTCTTATTTTAACATTCACTGTATGAACCTCCATTCGACGAAACTTTGTTATTTGAACTAGTCATCCATTCATTGCTGTATTGGCACTATTGTTTCAAGCTGCCCTTTATTTGGAGTTCGTTTATTCCATACAAAACCAATTGATATGTAGTACAAAACCATCTCCACTTTTTTAGATATTTAGCCCGTAATTATATTCAAAATAAATAATGCCTCGATAATTCAATATCGAGGCATTTTATAACTTAAGATTGAGTGAATGTCTATTCTAAATGAACTTCCTTCTTCATCACGGGTGCATTTTTCCCTACTATTACACTGCCCACAACGATTATTGCTAAACTAATTGTTAACCAACTAATCGATTCTCCTAAAAATAATACAGAAAATCCAATCATTAAAAAAGGCTGTAAATATTGGATTTGCCCTACTCTCGCAATACCTCCAACAGCCATTCCGCCGTACCAGGCTACATAAGCTAAAAACTGACTGACAATCCCTAAATATAAGAGACTTATCCAAGCTTCTACAGGTGCCTGTAGCATACTGCCCGATATGCTTAGTCCCACAGGAATAATAAAAAATGGAGCGCCTATTAATATTGCCCAAGCAATTACTTGCCAACTACCAAGCTCTTTTGATAATTTCCCACCCTCTGCATAACTTAATCCAAGTACAATAACAGCTGCAATTAATGCTAGATCTCCTTTTTGCAATTGCCCAAATCCTACATAGATGGCATATATAATAACAGTTATTGCACCAATAATGCTTGCAATCCAATATCGTTTCGAAGGTTGCTCACCACCACGCCACATAGCAAAACCCGCTGTCGCAAGCGGCAATAAAGCTAATTCAATTGCTCCGTGTGATACCGGCAATGATTTCATAGCAAATGTCGTTAATAATGGGAAGGCAAGTACTGCTCCTATCGTGACTATCAACAAACTTTTAAATTGTCCTTTGTTTGGTAATGCTTGCTTTTTCATCATAAATATAGCCCCTACGATAATAGCTGCAATAACCGTTCTCCCCAATCCAACAATCACTTCACCAAAATAAGGTACGGCAATACTTGTTGCAGGTAATGTAAGACTGAAACATACGATTCCGATAAAACCTAATATCATTCCTCTTTTTATACTATTCGTCATGTAAATCCCCCTTCTCAGTCATAAAGAAATCCCCCATAATCATAATTAAAAGAACTAAGCTAATTAAAAAGATTGTAATGAAATTCTGCTCTTTATAAAACAAGAGAAATCCCCATCTGTCATGGGACAGATAGCGAAGGAGAGGATTGAGTGAAGACTAAGTATATGGGCATTTTAGAATGGGTGAAACTGCAAATTGAAGAAGGGAAATTGAAAACAGGCGATAAATTACCTTCGATTCGGCTGCTCGCTGAACTATTTCATTGCAGTAAAAATACCGTGGTTAAAGCTTTACTTGAATTAGAAAAACAGCATATTGTCTATGCGAAACCGAAAAGCGGCTATTACGTTGTGGATGATTATCAAACATCTAATCTCGATGCCATTGCTATTGATTTTTTATCCGCTGGTCCAGATAAAAGAATCATGCCGTATGAAGATTTTCAGCATTGCATCAACCAGGCAATTGATCATTATAAGGAACAATTATTTACCTATAGCGACCAACAGGGCCTTTTATCTTTACGAAAAGAGCTCACGAAATATTTACAGCAGCTACAAGTATTCACAATACCCGAACGCCTTGTCGTTACTTCCGGTTCTCAACAAGCACTTCATATACTTTCCACCTTGCCGTTTCCAAACGGAAAAAAGAATATATTAATTGAGCAGCCTACCTACTTTGGTATGATCGATGCGTTACAGTTAAATCAGATTCCAACGTTGGGTATTGAATTAACAATGAAAGGGATTGATTTTCAAAAACTTGAGAATTTGTTTCAATCGAATGATATTAAATTCTTTTACATCATTCCAAGATGTCACAACCCATTAGGACATCACTATTCCAATGAGGAAAAGAAAAAAATTGTAGCTCTCGCAGAAAAATACGATGTGTACATAGTAGAGGATGATTACTTAGCTGAATTAGATACAGATTCAAAAGCTGATCCGTTGTTTGCATATGAACCAAACGGGAGAGTCATTTATGTAAAAAGCTTTTCGAAAGTATTTTTACCTGGACTACGAATTGCTACAGTTGTTCTCCCTGAAAAGATGATTACTGGGTTTGTCCACAAAAAATTTAGCGTTGATTTCATTACATCGCCCCTTTCACAAGGTGCATTAGAAATCTATTTAAAAAATGGGATGTTTCAATATCATTTAGAAAGCGTAAAAAAATTGTATAAAAAGAAAATGAACATATTATTAGAAGCTTGTTCAAAGAATTTACCTGACTATGTTCAATATACAAGGCCTAAAAGTGGTTTTTATTTAACCCTCTTCTTGCCTTCCGATATGAATGTCGATAAATTAATTGACCTACTCCATGAAAAACAGATCTATATAGATAATGCTTCGAGAATGTACTTAACCAAAAACAGCCAGAAAGCAATTCGACTAAGCATTTCACAAGTAAATGAGCAGAAAATCCATATTGGCATTCAACAAATTACAGCTGCGATCAAAGAGCTGTATGAAAAAAGGAAATTCAGTTCCCTTTCATTTAAATCTATTAATTGAGATGACAACTTTGTTACTGGAATAAACTCTAAACACGAAGTTGCATCAAAAAAACCTGAAAACTAGTATCCATCCATACTAATTTTCAGGGATTAAGATATTATCCTGCATGTTCTTCCTGTAAATATGACACATTCACACGTTGATAAATGATACCGTATACAATTGTCATTAATACCACACTTGCCACCATCACTGTAATACTCGGAAATATAAATGCTTTACTCATCGCAAATAAGACATCCGTACGGAACCAGCTTTGGAATGGTATACCGACACTTAAAAGAGCAGCAAAGAATACCACTTTGACACCAATATGCTTTCCTTTCATTTTACGAATCATCCCATTAATAAATAAACGTAATGCCGCTAACCCAGCCCCAATGAAAAAGAAGATAACTAAATAACCTTTCACCGCTTCATCAAAAATAAACGCTTTACTCATCATTGCTATAATAATTGCAGCAGCAATAGACATCATCACTTTTGCTTTTTTACTCATCATTGTGTCCTCCTCAAAATTCAACATATTGTTGATTTCTATTTATAGTTTAAGTCGAATCAATAATGATAGCAACGAACAAAATTGAACATATTGTTGAGTTTTGAATAAAATTATCAAATGTCATTTATTAAAATTGGCTTTAAGTAAATAAACAACCTCATATTTTTCTATTTCATTAATATGACCATTAACATCCTGATAAAATTCAGCGGTAAGGGAATTCATTCTTCCATCATTTGAGTAACAAATACTGCCTAATACCACTTCGTCTGCTATAGATATATTATCCCCACGGAAATTCCCCCACACACTTGACATGTTATCTAAATTTTTTGTGTTTGTATCAGAGGCATAAATTGAACTAACACCTTCATTATTGCTAATTGTAATACTGAATGGCATTTGCTTTGAGCCAGAATTTGTTTTGGACGTTGAGAATATAATTGAACCCTCCCCCTCTACCTCCGTCGTTAATTCAGCTATTTTATCCTCAGCTAAATTTCCTGATTCGTATCTTTCTATCCATACAGTTACTTCTTTGTATTCCTTATCTGTATTGAAATCGTATACAAACGATCGATCTGTAATACTTGACAGAATTGCATTTTCTCTATCTGTTAATGCAGCGACAGAAATTGTATTCTTATTTGAAACAAATAAAAAATAATTTAGTATTAATAAAATTAGCGCTAATGAAGAAAAAACAAGACTAGCTATCTTGGTTTTACTCATATTCTTTTTACTACTCATATAGTCCACCTACTTTCAACGGTTTTAAATACCAAAATTCCCTTTATTTATTATACAGTATAATAGTTCATATAAAAGTGATTCCTCTAAGTGGTATATTATTTCCCCTCTGATTTAGAGGATTATATTTAAGTAATATAGAAATTAGTTAAGATGTAAGTAAATAAAGTTAGGTGGTTATAATTATGGTTGAGAATCTAAAAGAACATTTACAACAATTAGAGGAAAGTCATACCGGTTTGGAAGTAAGGATGAGTAGAGAAAGGCTCGATGAAATATTAGCTGATGATTTTTTTGAAATTGGCAGCTCTGGTTTTATGTATGATAAGAAAGAATGTCTTGAAACAGGTGTTGTATTGACAGAAATGAAGCTACATAATTATGAAATCTATCCGCTTGCTCACGACGTCGTCTTAGCTACATATTTTCTTGTAGATACTACAAGGGAAAGAAATACACTTCGTAGTTCCATATGGAAATTTATTGATGGGAAATGGCAACTTTATTTCCACCAAGGTACAATCACACCACTTCAATTAAATAGTTTTATTAAAGAATCTTAAAATAACTAGGTGAAATTTGAAAAGGCCTTTCCTTTTTTCTAGGAAAGCGCCTGTTTTTTGGTATGAAGTTATTTCTTTTTTGATTGAATGTATTTTTCCGACAATAATCCCGCATTAAACACCGAAAAAATCATGATTAAGAAAAAGATTACCCGAACGGCTGGATCCCTCTTATCTTCTATAAACTCAATACTAGAAAAATTTATATAAACAAAGCCAATAGCAACAAGTAGAGATATGATAAACTGCCATTTCAAAGACTTTATAATAATATTTCCTCCTAAAAGTTAATTTAACTTAATATATTCAAGTCTATTTGAAAATATCTTTATTACGATTCAAATAAGAAGAAGATGCAGGCAATGAAAGAAAAGGTTCCTGTTCCCAACGCAATCGTTCCGCTGATAACATTATATTTATTTTCCTTTTCTAGCTTAAACATAAAAAGCAGTCCTGTGGTCGTTGAAATAAGAAAAAGTATAAAAAAACCCATTGGCACAATATACACTTCATTCCCCCACTCATATTATTTTATATATCTTTAGATAAATCTAACCAGCGATTCCTCTAGCTAGCACAATTAAATATACAAAAATCAAGACTCCTCCGTTTAATAAAACACCCAATATTCCTGACAACCACTTCTTTGATAGGACTGCAAATATAATACCGAATAGCGAAAGTGTCCCAAGTACGATAATAGCCATCAGCAAATTCGCGTTAGGGCCTCGTATAATTAAAAATGAAATAATACTCGCAATAACCATTAGTAAAGAAAGAACTCCTAGCTTGTTCATCATATCCTCCTTTCAATTTCGAAATATCCTTGTAGAGCGTTTTTTTTAATCTAATTTTGTGTATTACTAATTACTCCGATTAGGTAAAAAATCTAATAATCCATCAAAAGAATGAATCTCAGCAAACGGAATAATTGTTGTATCATTTTTTGTCATATGTGGATTGAACCATATACCTTTTATGTTTACATTTTGACAACCGTTAATATCCTTTGTAAGGTCATCTCCAACGAATAATGTTTCCTCAGGTTGCACATTAAGCTTATTTAATACTAATTCAAATATACGTTTGTCGGGTTTACTAAAACCTACTTCCTCCGAAATAAGTATGATATCAAAACAACTATTTAAATTAGTTTCAGGTTGTCGACAAAAGGCATCGAGAGCTCGTCTCTCGATGCCTTTTGTCATTTCTTTTATCAAATTAGGCTC
>NZ_JACSPZ010000010.1 GCF_014836905.1 Solibacillus faecavium | reverse complement strand
GAGGATTAGCTCAGCTGGGAGAGCACCTGCCTTACAAGCAGGGGGTCGGCGGTTCGAGCCCGTCATCCTCCACCATTCATTTTTAACAGTGTTGCATCATTTGTCGGAGGGGTAGCGAAGTGGCTAAACGCGGCGGACTGTAAATCCGCTCCTTAGGGTTCGGCGGTTCGAATCCGTCCCCCTCCACCATCTTATAAAATGTTTGGGGTATAGCCAAGCGGTAAGGCAACGGATTTTGATTCCGTCATGCCCTGGTTCGAATCCAGGTACCCCAGCCATTTTTTTTATTTTTTTCTGAGCCATTAGCTCAGTTGGTAGAGCATCTGACTTTTAATCAGAGGGTCGAAGGTTCGAGTCCTTCATGGCTCACTTTTATTTTATAAATTTAGAAGTGCACTTAAATTTAAAAATTACAATCCTTTACTTATATTTATGAGTAAAGGATTTTTTGCATATTAAAGGGAAAACCGTTTTGGAAATCGAAATTTCAATAGAGAGTTTAGCTGAGCATAGAATAGCCGACCAAATATTAAAGATTTCGTAAGGGGATGGGAAAATGAATAGAAAAATTTCAATTGTAGGGGTTCCGTGTGATTATGGTCAACAACGTCGTGGGGTGGATATGGGGCCAAGTGCTATTCGATATGCAGGCTTGCAACAACGTTTAGTAAACCTAGGGTTTGAAGTTGAGGATGAAGGCAATATTCAAGTTATTGAACGAAATGCAATTGATCAGAAAGACGAAAAGCTTCTAAATTTAGATGAAGTAATTAAAGTGAATACAGCACTTGCCGAGAAAGTATATGAAGTTGTAAAAAAGGATCATACACCTCTAGTATTAGGTGGTGACCATAGTATAGCAATAGGTACGTTAGCGGGACTTTCCATGAAGTATAAAAATATGGGGGTAATATGGTTTGATGCCCATGCCGATTTGAATACGCCGGAGACAACACCTTCAGGGAATATTCATGGTATGCCTCTTGCTACAAGTATAGGGCTTGGGCATAAGCGATTGACATCTATATTACATGGAGAACCAAAAATTAAAGCAGAAAATATAATCATAATTGGCGGGCGCTCAATTGATGAGGGAGAACGTGAATTAATAAAAACGCGTGGCATTAAGATTTATACGATGCATGAAATTGACCGACTTGGAATGACACATGTAATGGAAGAAACGGTGAATTATTTTAAACAAAATCAAATAGATGGTATGCATTTATCTCTTGACCTTGATGCACTGGATCCTTTATACACACCCGGAGTTGGAACGCCTGTAGCCGGGGGAATTACCTATCGGGAAAGTCATCTAGCAATGGAGATGATTCAGGAATCAGGATTGTTGACGTCTGCAGAGTTTGTGGAAGTGAATCCTATACTGGATGAACGCAATAAAACGGCTGATGTAGCAGTTGCGTTAATTGGTTCTTTGTTTGGTGAAACTTTAGTATGAATATTGTGAAAAAATGGGTATAGCATAATGAAATTTGTTATAATGAGAACACATATTTTTGAGGAAATACAAAATAATTTTTTTTGAAAATGAAACCTTTTAAGAAACAATCCGTATATATAGAACAGCTGATAAGGTGGAGAGGAAAGACAAATGGATGCGTTAGTAAATAAAAGAATAAAGCAAGTGCTTAAAGGTGATCAAAACGCATATGCCGACATTGTTAACCTCTACCAGCACAAGCTGTACCAAGTGTGTTTTCGAATGCTTGGAAATAAACAAGAAGCAGAAGATATTGCACAGGAGGCATTTATACGTGCCTATATTAATCTACACTCGTATGATCAAAATCGAAAATTTTCAACATGGCTTTATCGTATAGGTACGAATTTATGTATCGACCGTATTCGTAAAAAGAAGCCAGATTACTATTTAGATGCCGAAGTTGCTGGGACAGAAGGATTGGATATGTATTCACAGATTGCTGCGGATGAGCAATCGCCTGAAGCAGCTATTGAACAAATGGAGCTTCAGGACAGAATTCAATTTGAAATCAGTCGCCTTCCTGACAAATATCGTTCGGTGATTGTATTAAAATATATTGAGGAGTTATCGCTCCAGGAAATTAGTGAAATTTTAGATATGCCGCTTGGTACAGTAAAAACCCGTATTCACCGTGGTCGTGAAGCGTTGAGAAAGCAGTTAAACAATTTGTAGGAGGAAGATACGCATGAAAACGTGTGCATCACAATTCGTGGATTATATGCACGAATATTTAGATGGTGATATTAGTCGTGAGCATGAACAATCATTGAAACAACATTTGCAGACATGCCCGGATTGCCAACAACATATGCATGAATTAAGTGACACGGTTGCGTTTATCAAGAGTGCAGCGCATATTACTGCCCCTCCAAGCTTTGAGGAACAAGTAATAAGTCGTTTACCGAAACGCAAAAGTTCTGTCGGCATAAAACGTTGGTTCCGTCAGCATCCGATGCTCGTTGCTGCTGCATTATTTTGCTTGTTTATGAGCGCTACAGTGCTAGGTAGTTTCCCGAACGACAATCAATTTTCTGTGACAAAACAGCCAAATATAGTTGTTGAAGGGCAAACGGTAACAGTTCCCGCTGGTGAAGTTGTTAAAGGTGACATCGTTGTGAAAAACGGCGATATCATTATTGAAGGGGAAGTAGATGGGAATGTTACAGTAATAAATGGAAACTATATGGCTTCCACTGCAGTAGTTACAGGACAAGTCGAGGAAATCGATGAAATGTTCGAGTGGTTATGGTATAAAATTAAAGATGGCTTTAATGATTTGATGGCGGTCTTTAGCAATAAATAAATATCAGTTTTACTGAAAACCACATAAAAATAATTTTTTCCTGACGAATAGTGAAACTTTCTTCAAAAAAATGACGTTCTATTATAAAAAGCAAAGTCTACTCGTTTGGGTAGACTTTTTTCTGTTATGAAAGTTAATCATTGCCGGAATTATGCTATACTAAAGGCAATATGGATTAGCTATAAAAGGTGGGGGATGCCACATGCAAATAATTGAACAATTTACAGACATTGCTGCTGTAGAGATGATTTTTAAAGTGTTGGACGTACTGCTTGTATGGTACGTAGTTTATAAGGCATTAACCCTCATTAAAGGAACGAAAGCCGTTCAATTATTAAAAGGGTTGCTGATTGTTGTTTTGGCAAAGTTTGCTACCTATGTTTTTGGTCTAGATACACTAGATTGGCTATTACAGGAAGTAATTGATTGGGGTTTCTTAGCGATCATTATTATATTCCAACCGGAAATTCGCCGGGCACTTGAGCAAATAGGGCGTGGGAAGCTTTTCCAACGTACTAATAATCAACAGGATGACGAACAAACGCGTTTAATCGAAGCGGTAAAAAAATCTGTGAGCTATATGGCAAAACGTCGTATTGGAGCACTTATCTCAATTGAAAAAGATACTGGTCTAAATGAATATGTAGAAACAGGCATTAAAATGGATGCCGCGCTTTCTTCGGAGTTGCTAATAAACATTTTCATCCCAAACACACCTATGCACGATGGGGCTGTGATTATCCAGAAAAACCAAATTTCAGCTTCTGCCTGTTATTTACCGTTATCTGAAAGTGCATTCATTTCTAAGGAGCTTGGAACAAGGCACCGTGCTGCACTCGGATTAAGTGAAGTGACAGATGCGATTACAATTGTTGTATCAGAGGAAACAGGTGCAATTAGTATTACAGCAAATGGTAACTTGCATCGTAACCTTACTATGACAGAATTTGAAGAACTATTACGTAAAATGTGGTTTGGTCCTGAGCAAGATTCTAACTTAGCCTCTAAGTGGACTTGGGGAGGGAAAAAGAATGGATAAATTATTCGATAGCCCGTGGATGCTTCGTTTAACAGCATTATTTTTAGCTGCTGCTCTATTTTTATATATTCAAACTGAAGATAATCGAGCAGCAGATTCTGGTTCATCAAATGAAACAGATGTTATTACAAATGTGCCGCTGGAAGTGTATTATGATTCAGATAGTCTGTTTGTTACAGGGCTTCCCGAAACCGTCGATGTAAAAATTTCTGGACCGAAGGCAATTGTTTTAACAACAAAGCTTGAAAAGGATTACAAATTATTTGTCGATTTAAACTCATTGTTAATCGGTGAACATAGCGTTACAATACAGCAGGAAAACTTTTCTGAAAAACTAAATGTATCAATTGAACCGAAAATCGTTAATGTGACAATTGAAGAAAAAATTACCGAGCAGTTTCGTATAGAGCCTGAGATGAATAAAAGCCTTGTCGCCGAAGACTTCATCGTAAATAGGATGAGTGTAGAACCGACGAAAGTTGCCATTACCGGTGCAAAAAGTGTGATTGATAACATAAGCTTTGTAAAGGCAACAATTACAGGTGAAAAAGGTTTAAAAGAATCATTTGAGCAAGAAGCTACTGTAAAGGTTCTTGACCGTGATTTGAATAAACTGGATGTGCGTGCTAATCCAGATAAGGTCAATGTCAAAGTAGAAATTAATGAATATAGTCGGGAAGTCCCGATTACATTGGTTGAAATTGGGGAATCAGTAGATGGGCTTAAGATTGAAAAGTTGTCGTCAGAGCCATCCCGGATCACTGTTTATGGGCCGAAAGCGGCAGTGGATGCTTTGGAAGAAGTCAATGTAGAAGTATCTCGTGAAAAAATTACCGAGTCTGGCTCCTATGATTTTAAAATTCCACTTCCAACAGGTGCAACAAAGTTATCGCAGAATAAACTTACGGTATATGCAGATGTATCAGGCGAGCCTGTTCGTGAAGAGGAAAGCGAAGCCAATGCAGAGGAAAGTGTTGACAACGCGGAGTAAAACTTAACTACCAATAAAAACAATCAGTCCACATTAGGTGGTAAATTTAAAACGTATGTAATTTAAGCGTTGAAGGAGAGAAAAAGTAATGGGTAAATATTTCGGAACAGATGGCGTCCGCGGTGTCGCAAATAGTGAGCTAACACCTGAGTTGGCGTTTAAACTAGGTCGTATTGGCGGCTATGTGCTAACGAAGGATGCTAAAGATCGCCCGAAAGTATTAATTGGACGAGATACACGTATTTCTGGAGAAATGTTGGAAGGAGCACTTATAGCAGGTCTTCTTTCGATTGGTGCAGAAGTTATGCGTTTAGGAGTGATTAGTACACCAGGTGTTGCTTACCTTACACGTGTCATGAATGCAGAAGCAGGTGTTATGATTTCAGCTTCGCACAATCCTGTGGCAGATAACGGCATTAAATTTTTTGGTCCAGATGGCTTTAAATTAACTGACGCACAAGAAGCAGAAATCGAAAGCCTAATCGATGCAGAAGAAGATACATTACCACGTCCTGTAGGAGCTGCTGTTGGTTCAGTGACAGACTACTTCGAGGGTGGACAAAAATATATTTCATACTTAAAACAAACTGTGGATGAAGATTTTGAAGGTTTACACGTTGCTTTAGATTGTGCGCATGGGGCAACTTCATCTTTAGCAACACATCTGTTTGCAGACTTAGAGGCTGATATTTCCACTATGGGTGCTTCTCCAGATGGCCTGAATATTAATGAAGGTGTCGGTTCGACTCATCCGGAAAAATTAGCTGAATTTCTCCTAGAGCGTAATGCAGATGTTGGCTTGGCCTTTGATGGAGATGGTGACCGTTTAATAGCAGTTGATGAGAATGGAACAATTGTCGATGGTGACCAAATTATGTTTATCATCGGAAAGCATTTACAAGCAAAAGGTCGCTTAAACAAAGGTACGGTCGTTTCTACTGTAATGAGTAACATGGGCTTCTACAAAGCATTAGAAGAGCATGAGATGACAAGTATCCAAACAGCTGTAGGTGACCGCTATGTAGTAGAGGAAATGCGCGCTAATGAGTATAATCTGGGCGGCGAACAGTCAGGTCACATCGTATTTTTAGATTACAATACAACAGGTGATGGACTTTTAACGGGTATTCAATTAGTGAGCATAATGAAAGCAACAGGTAAAAAACTATCTGAGCTTGCAGGCGAAATGACAATCTACCCGCAAAAACTAATTAATGTTCGTGTCACAGATAAACATGCAGTAACACAAAATGAAAAGGTTGCAGCAGTAATAGCGGAAGTGGAAGCAGAAATGGCCGGCAATGGTCGTGTATTAGTTCGCCCTTCAGGTACTGAGCCTTTAGTACGTGTGATGGTAGAAGCAGCTTCTGCGGAGGCTTGTGAAGAATATGTTACCCGCATTGCAGATGTAGTAAGCGCAGAAATGGGTTTAGCTGAATAATATAGAATAAGGCATCGGGAGTAATGGAAACATTGCTTTCGGTGTTTTTTTGTCATTTCAATATACCCGTATGCCGTTACTTAATGATAACTAGTAAACATGAATATAGTTTAGCAAATGTTTTAATTCATAAAGTTAAGGGAAATGATATAGTGTACCCTAATAAGACGAAGGAGTGTTTTACATTGGCTAAAATTGCAACATTAATTACAGATAAGTTTGAAGATGTGGAATTCACAAGTCCGAAAGAAGCACTAGAGGCTGCAGGGCATACACTTGTGACGATTGATAAAGAAGGTAATAAATCCGTTACAGGTAAAAATGGTGAGGCTACAGTTCAAATCGATAAAGGTGTGGCAGATGTAAACCCTGCAGACTTTGATGCGCTGTTTATCCCAGGAGGCTTCTCACCTGATTTACTTCGAGATGATGATCGTGTCGTAGCATTTGCAAAATACTTTATGGATGAAAAGAAACCTGTATTTGCGATTTGCCATGGACCACAGTTATTAATTACGGCGAAGTCCTTAGAGGGAAGAGATACGACAGGTTATAAATCGATTAAAGTGGATTTAGAGTATGCAGGTGCAAAATTCCATGATGAGGAAGTATTTGTTTGTCAGGAACAGCTTGTGACAAGCCGTACTCCAGATGATTTACCTGCATTTAACCGTGAAATCGTGAAGTTATTAAAAGATAAGGCACTGTAATAGTGCTCTTGGCATAAGATAAAATAATAGTGCATATCCCGTTTGGAAGTCATTGGAGTGAATGAATAAATCAGTGGGCAGCACAATTCTTCACTGATGCTTTATTCCAATGACAAAACGGGATTTTTTTCTATGAAGCGCTTACATTAGATGCAGAGGATTGACGTATGAATTTGATTATGTGTATGATGGAAATGCTCTTGGAAAAAACTATTTCTTGAGTTGCGCTAAAGGAGAGGAAAATTGCGCATAAAATAAAATCGGAAAAAAAGTAAAAGCGCCAGAGCTAAGGAAATCGAGCGGACGTTAATCCTTAGCTGACGAGGTGGAGGTTTATCGAAATTTCGGCGGATGCCTCCCGACCGCACATGCCCGGTTGTAACTTTCGTTTTTAAAACAGAAAAGCGATTTTCTGCACAGAAGAACGAAATGGCATACAAATAAAAAATACTAACAAGCTACATCACCTTTTAAAGAGTAGGAATTTTATAGATGAGTGGATCTTGCTAAAAGAGAGCAAAGAACATCTTCTAAATTAACATTCCTAAAGCGCATTCGGCGAAAAAAAGGTAGATTGCGTAGTCTGCTTTCTTATTGCCAAAAGTCGCTTAGATATAGCTGTTGCATCGGAGGAAATGGATTATGTGTGGAATTGTAGGATATAATGGCGTATTAGACGCAAAGGAAATTTTGTTAAAAGGTTTAGAGAAACTAGAATACCGTGGCTATGACTCAGCGGGGATTGCTGTGCATAATGAAGAGGGAATTACGATCTTTAAAGAAAAGGGTCGTATTGCAGATTTGCGTAAAGCAGTAGATGGCGATGTTGAAGCTGCAGTAGGAATTGGTCATACACGTTGGGCAACTCACGGTGTACCAAATCGCTTAAACGCTCACCCTCATACGAGTGCATCAGGAAGATACACACTTGTACACAATGGTGTTATTGAAAACTATCACTTATTACAAAAAGCTTATTTAAAAGGCATAAAAATGTCTTCAGATACAGATACAGAAGTTATTGTACAGCTAGTTGATTTATTTGCCAAAGAAGGATTATCAACTTTAGAAGCATTCCGTAAAACTTTATCTTTAGTGCATGGTTCATATGCATTAGCGCTTTTAGATAATGAAGATGTTGAAACAATCTATGTTGCGAAAAACAAATCTCCTTTATTAGTAGGTGTGGGAGAAGACTTTAATGTTATCGCTTCAGATGCAATGGCGATGCTGCAAGTTACAGATCAATTTATCGAATTACATGATAAAGAAGTTGTTACTGTTCGTAAAGACAAGGTAGAGATATCTACTTTAAATGGTCGTTCGGTTGAGCGTGCACCATATACAGCAGAACTAGATGCTTCTGATATTGAAAAGGGTACTTACCCTCACTACATGTTAAAGGAAATAGATGAACAGCCTACTGTTATCCGTAAAATTATTCAAGCTTATGAACAGGGCGAGGATGTAACGGTTGATGCCGATATATTAAAAGCATTGGCTGAAGCGGACCGTTTATATATTATTGCAGCAGGTACGAGTTACCATGCTGGCTTGATTGGTAAACAGTACTTTGAAAAAATTGCGGGTATTCCAGTAGAGGTGCATATTTCAAGTGAATTTGGCTACAACATGCCATTACTTTCGAAAAAGCCTTTATTTATCTTTATTTCGCAATCAGGTGAAACAGCAGATAGCCGTCAAGTATTAGTGAAAATTAAGGAACTTGGCTATAAGTCATTAACTGTAACGAATGTTCAAGGTTCTACGCTTTCACGAGAAGCGGACTATACATTACTGTTACATGCTGGTCCGGAAATTGCAGTTGCTTCAACTAAAGCCTATGTTGCACAGGTAGCTGTGTTAGCGGTAGCAGCTTATGCAGTTGCGAAGGAGACAGGTGTGGCACTTGATTTCGATCTAAAACAAGAACTCGCAATTGTTGCAAACGGTATTCAAACGATTATTGATTCTAAAGATGAAATGGAGCAAATTGCGGAGGATTACTTGAAAATCGCACGCAATGCATTCTTCATTGGTCGTAACATGGACTTCTGTGTATCGTTAGAAGGCGCCTTAAAGCTAAAAGAAATTTCTTATATTCAAGCTGAAGGTTTCGCAGGCGGTGAATTAAAGCACGGTACAATTGCTTTAATTGAAGAAGGGACACCTGTATTTGCTTTAGCAACACAAAAAGACGTAGCACTTAATATTCGTGGTAATGTGAAAGAGGTTGTTGCGCGCGGTGCCAATGCATGCATTATTGCAATGGAAGGTATGGAAGAAGAAGGAGATTGCTTAGTCCTTGCTCCTGTACATGAACTATTAACACCACTTGTATCGGTTGTACCGCTACAGTTAATTAGTTACTATGCGGCTCTTCACCGCCGTTGTGATGTGGATAAACCACGTAATCTAGCAAAATCGGTTACAGTTGAGTAGAATGATAAAAACAACCTCTATTGGTGAAATATCCATAGAGGTTTTTTTATATATCTTTGACTAAAAAATCGATTGAAAATGTGCCTAGAAAAAACCAAGAAATATTGATGTTGATTTGATAATGGTCCTAATATGCATAAGTAAAGATACCTTCTGTCTCCACCCCCCTATTTAACGAGGGGTTTTTTTAGTATATTTAGATAAAAATGAGATATCCAGCTCATTTTTTCCGTCTAATAAATATAGAAAGGAGGCGGGCGAATGGATATTGAATATTACGTAGAGCAATACGGGGATTATTTATATCGCATTGCCTACATTTATACGAAAGATCGACAAGCAGCGGAAGAAGTAGTGCAGGATGTTTTTATTAAACTGTATGAAACGCAACAGTTTGAACAGAAAAGCTCGGAGAAAACATACTTAACGAAAATGACGATTAACCGTTGCTATGATTATTTGCGAAAATGGAAAGCGAAAAAAGCCCAGATTGTTCATTACTTTATGAAGCAGGAGCCTAGTGGTGAGCAGGTAGTAGTGGAGGGTGAGGAGCGCGATGTAATTGTAGAAGCAATTTTGAAGCTGCCTTTAAAGTACCGGGAAGTGTTATTACACTACTACTATGATGATTTGTCTATTGCAGAAGTGGCATCTTACATTAATATTCCGGAATCGACAGTAGCTACGAGACTGCAAAGAGCACGTCAAAAACTGAAAGATCAATTGCCAGCAATCGAATGGGAGGTGTTGCGTGATGTATAATTTAAAACAACGATTAGAACCAATACGTTTAACGAAAGCGCAAAAGCAGCAAATGATTGCCAATGCGAAAAGACCGTCAAAGAAAGAGCCATCATACATACCGGTAATTTTACCCGCTTTTCTTATTTTAAGTGTCTTTTTTGTGAGTATTAGTTTTGCGCCAGACAGCTGGACACTTCAGCCGACGACAGCTTCTAGTGGCAGTGAATCACCGTTTCACAATATATCATTAGCAGTCGTACTTTGGTCAGTGGTAAGTTCGATTGAGCTGATTGTGATTTATTTTATCGGAAAAGCTTGTATAGCCAATACGAAACGTTGGCAAACAAATGAAAGAGTACAAGAATGGAATGCTTTTTTATCAAAGCCGATTCAACCTAAAATTGCGGTGATCCTCATACTTCTTCTTTTATGGGCAGGAACGATTTATTTTGCGAGCCTTTGGTATAGCCAGTTAATTTTTGTCATATTATCCGTAGTTTTGGTGACATTATGGGTTTTATATGATGCCCGGGAACGAGAACAGTCACATTGTCCCCATTGTGAGACCCCATTTACACGAAAACAAATTTTCCGTAAAACCTATATGCCCTATCGTGAAAAATGCGATTCTTGCCAAAAAATTATTTATTTAGAGGGTAATGCCTCACAAAGTACAATGAGATATGCACTAATACCATTAGCACCGATCTGGCTACAAAATTTCCTGTCACTTCACTTTGCCTATGTATTGTTATTTTCAGCGCTAATTGTTGTCTCCTTAACATATTTTTATACACCGCTTATGGTACAGTTTACTAATCGTGATACGACAATGGATGATTTTAAGAAGTGAGAAGCTTAGCAAAATATGCTAAGCTTTTTTCGTCTTTTTAGCAGTCAGCTTCGTTTATATAGAGAAGGGAGGGAGAACGTTTGAAATCTTCCGGGTTCATTGAAGAAGTGATGCATACTTATACCGACTACCTGTTTCGCATTGCCTATTATTACGTAAAAGATTCACATATGGCAGAAGATATTGTACAGGATGTGTTCATGAAATTATATTGTTCGAACTATGTGGAACAAGGCGAACTAAAGGCGTATTTATCTCGCATAACAGCGAATGCGTCAAAAGATTATTTAAAGAGTTGGGCGTACCGCAAAATCAAGTTAACCGAAAAGTTATTTTCAAAAGAAAATGTTTTACATAGAGATCGCCTAGTGCACCAGGAAGAATTAAATACAATCGACAAAGCGATATTAGCATTGCCTCTAAAGCAAAGGGAGGCAATTGTTTATTACTATTTAGAAAGTTTATCGACCAAGGAAATTTCGGAGCTTGTAGAACGTCCTGAAAGTACAGTGAAATCGAGGCTAAAGAGTGGACGGGATTTGCTGAAGCAAAATCTTGCAAAAGAAGAATGGGAGGTGCTTTTACATGACTAATTATCGTTTAACACCACTTCGAGATACATCAGAGAATAAAAAGCGCATTATGGAACATATGCGAAACAATATGTCTTCACCCAAACCAAGAACTAAACGTAATTGGATGCCGGCGCTTATTGCTGTTTTCACGCTTGTCGTTGCTATATTTTTGATCGGTCCTTCTATGTATCAGGCGTTATTTAATAAACAAGATTTTACGATTGAGAAAGTTGTATTTCCTGAAACAGCGTATGATGCATTAAATAACTCGTCTTATCTTGATGAGACAAATGAATTTATTTATCGGACAGAGCGCGGATTTTATTCATTTGATGTTACTAGTAAGCAAGAAAAATTATTGGTAGAAACAACTCACTGGGGTTATGACTATGGAGTATCAGAAAATTGGGTAGTTTGGGCACAAGCTGTTGAAAATGAGGAGAAACTTCATGTATTGAATCGTCAAACGAATGAAGTCCAAATATATGAGACGGATTACTTTTATGGGATTGAAGTGAAGGACGATACATTATTTTTTATGGGGGTCACGAGAATTGATGGGAATTCTTCAACTGCTGCCTATAAAATGATGGATTTGAAAACGGGAGAAATCAAAGAGTTGAGAAAACTTCATGGAGAAGGGGGGAGTAGTCTTCCTGAAATTAATGGGAGTCTTATCGTTACTTCTGAAACAGTAGAAGGAGAAAGCGGTATGTCGACAGTAATTACCGTACAAGATTATAAAGAAATAAACGATTATGGAAACTATACAGTGCCCTATCGATCTGTTCAAAATTTGCAGTTAAAAGAAAATCACGTTTACGGTTATATGTGGAATGAAGGAGACGATGAGCCTTTTGTCGGTTCAATTGATATGGAAAGCGGTCAATTCCATGCAATTAAAACTTCTTTCGAGGTACATGACTTTGCAACAGATGGTGAGAATTTTGCTGTTTCGGTACAAAGAGGCGACAGCAATACAGTATGGCTCTTTGAAAATAATGATGGTGCATTAAAGCGAGTATCTAAATTGCCAAGTATTAAAGAACGTCTTGTTTTACCGAGATTTACGGAAGCCGGTACACTTGTCTTAAATGGAGAAGGACCAGATCGTGCCATGTACTTAATACGATTTAAATAGTGTATAAAATGAGCATTTAGCGTCCATTTGAATTGCAATCCCAACATGGGGATTCCCAATTTCCCAGTTTAGCTTTACACACTAAGGGTAAATACGTTAATAGCTAGGAGGGATAGACAATGAATACTAAATTTAAGATGGGCATTATTTCTCTATCTGCTGCATTAGCACTTGCTGCGTGTGGCGGGGAAGGGGATGAAGATACTACTCAAAATAAAACAACACAGGAAGAAACAAACGGAATGTTAAATGAACAAAGTGAAGGTGCAGAAAATGATAGCGAGAAAGACATGGATCATTCTTCAATGAACCATTCGGGGACAGGCGAAGTACCAGAAAATTTAAAAGAAGCCCAAAATCCAACATTTCCTGTTGGAAGCAACGCAGTGATTCAAACCAATCACATGCCTGGTATGAAAAATGCGGAAGCCACAATTGCAGGAGCTTTTGATACAACGGTATACACGGTTTCCTATACACCGACTACGGGAGGAGAAACCGTTAAAGATCATAAATGGGTTATTCATGAAGAAATAGAGGACGCAGGTGAAGCGCCTTTAGAATCGGGAGAAGAAGTATTACTTGATGCGGATCATATGGAAGGAATGCAGGGAGCAACTGCCATAATAGATTCAGCTGTAGAAACAACGGTTTATATGATTGATTTTACTTCCACAACAGGAGAACAAGTAAAAAATCATAAATGGGTAACAGAAAGCGAACTATCTTCTAAATAAAATCAGAAAGGTGTCCATGTAAAGGTGGGCATCTTTTTTTATTTGCGAAAAAACAAGAGTTCTATGGATGTTTACAAATCCCGTTCCGAAACAATTACTTCTAATAGTATTTAAACCTACTTCAAATGCTACTAAGAAAAAAATTTTATATAACATGAAATTGATAATATTATTCTAAAAACATATTTTACCAATTAGAGAAAATTTAGAATATTCAGCATACTTTAGGCGACTAAATCGTAATTCGATAGGTTATTTAAATTTAACCCATATAAACGAATAATCCTAAATTACACATTAACTATAAATATTTGTTAAGTTTTATAACATGGATAAAGTAATTGTATGGTTTTTAGCGATATTGACCATTAAAAATTAGCGTGATATATTCCTTTTATGTTAGAAAGACTAACATTGAATCTATTTTGGAGGTGTAATGTTCATGAAAAAATTATTTAACCTTAGAAAAGGGCTAGTCCTGACTTCTCTACTCTCTATGCTATTTTTAGCAGCATGCAATAGCGAAGAGAGTGATAAGGATGCTAGTGCAGCGGGAAAAGATACGATTAAATTAGGTCTATTAGAAGATCACTCAGGAGACTTTTCATTAATCGGACTACAAAAATTACATGCTGCTGAATTAGCTGTATCGGAAATTAATGAAAGCGGTGGACTATTAGGTAAACAAGTTCAATTAATTGCTCCTGATACGCAGTCAGATAACACCAAATTCCAGGAGTTAGCTAGAAAACTTATTTTACAAGATGAGGTGGATGTATTGATGGGGGCTGTGTCAAGTGCATCTCGTGAAGCCATTCGACCAATCGTCGAGCAAAACAAAATACTATACTTCTATAACAATCAATATGAAGGTGGGGTTGCAAGTAAATATACCTTTGCAACTGGAGGCGTTCCTGAACATCAAATTCAAACATTAATGGAAGGCTTAATTAAAGACTATGGTCCAAAAGTTTATGTAATTGCAGCTGATTATAACTTCGGTCAGATTTCAGCGGATTGGGTATATAAAGAAACTGTCGAGAATGGTGGAGAAATTGTAGGAGAAGAATTCATACCACTAGGTGTTTCACAATTTAGTAGCACAATCTCCCGTATAAAAGATGCAGATCCGGATGTATTAATTACGTTATTAGCTGGTGCGGAACAATCTGCTTTTTATGGTCAATGGGCAAATTCAGGCGTTAGAGATATTCCAATGGGTACTACGGTTAATATGGCACAGGCCTATGAACATTTGAGGTTCCAGCCGCCAGCATTAGAAAATATGTATGTAACTGCAACATTTATGGAGGAGTTAGGTAAAAGTGATTTAGAAATTGCACCAAAAGCTCAGGAATTTGTTGATAAGTTTTATAAAATGTTCCCTGACGATAAATATGTAGGGATGGAAGCAGAAGCTGAATATTCGGCAATTATGCTTTGGGCTAAAGCGGTTGAAAAGGCCGGTACTACTGAAACTGATGCTGTAATTGAAGCATTGGAAACTGGAATTAGTTATGATGGCCCTGCTGGTTTAGTCACTATCGATGGTAAAACTCATCATGCAATTCGAAATGTTTATTTAGCTCATAGCGGTAAAGGGCATGAGATTACTTTCCCTAAGCAATGGGAGGCAATTGTACCTGATTGGCTTTCAACTGAAAAGGGTGTTGATTTAACTACTAAACCTGAATTTGTACAATATAATCCACTTGATTAAAAATTGATGAAAGGCGTTTTTAAAGCGCCTTTCACAAAAAGGGGGTAGAATCTATGAAATCATTTGAGCTTTTGTATCAGTTTATGGATAACTTTGCCTTCCTTGTTTTATCGGCAGTAGGCTTAGCTATTATTTTTGGAATGATGGGGATTATAAACCTGGCTCATGGTGAATTTATTATGTTAGGTGCCTATACAGCAAGTATTGCTGTAATGAGTGGGGTACCCTTCATATTAGCAATTGTACTGAGTGTTTTAGTTGTTGGCTTAATAGGCTTTATAATCGATAAATTAATAATCAGTAAATTATATGGTAGAACGATAGATTCGGTAGTTGTAACTTTTGGTATAAGCATGGTATTAGGTCAGTTAATGCTTATCGTATTTGGACCTTCGATGCAAAGTCCTGCTACACCATTAGGAGCGGTAACGATCTTCGGTAGCTCCTACTCCGTATACAGAATTTGTTTGTTTTTTGTAGCTGTATTTATTCTAATTTTCATCTATTGGTTATTTATGCATACTCGCTTTGGTCTATTATCGAGAGCTACTATCCAAAAAAATGATATAGCAAAATCATTAGGGGTTAATACTGAAAAATACTATTCTTTAACATTCGTACTAGGTTCTGCTTTAGCAGGTTTAACAGGTGCTTTATACGCAGCGACAATGACGGTTTCTCCGACATTTGGAAATGGATTTTTAACGCCAAGTTTCGTAACGGTTATTGTAGGTGGTGCCAACGCTTTAATAGGAACAGTTATGTCTGGGACAATGCTTGGAATCGTTAATACAGGTGTAGATTATATATGGGGAACACTTTATGGTCGTTTAGGTTTATTAGTTGTAACAATTTTAGTCATTAGATTATTGCCTCTTGGTTTATCTGGCTTCGTTGAATCAAAATTTCTAAAGGTAAGGGGTAAATAATATGCAAAATAAACTATTTAAATTAAACACTGAAAATATAGTGATGATTGGATTATTTTTAACTCTATTAATTTATCCTCTAATGACTACTGCATACAATGTATTGAATCTGTCCTATTTTCTAACGATGGTTTTATTATCAATAAGTGTAAGCCTGGTCTGGGGGTATGGTGGCATCTTTAGTTTTGGACAAGCTTTGTTTTTTGGACTAAGCGGTTATTTTTACGCCATCTTAACGATGAACATTAATAATGCACAATTTAATTTTATTGCACTGATTATTGGTGTTTTATTTGGTGCTTTAATTGCTACAGTTATAGGTTACTTTATTTTCTACGGAGGCATTAACGATGTATTTGTAGGGTTAATTACATTGTGTTTGGCAGTTGGAATCGAAACATTTTTAGCGCAAACTGCAGGACCACAATGGAAGATAGGTAATATTTTATTAGGCGGTTTTAACGGTATTAATGGAATACCTACAATTCAAATGGGCAGTTTTGTGCTACAGGGCAATAGTTTATATTACTTCATTCTCCTAGCCATAATAGCTGTATTTATCGGGATTAAATATTTGATGATTTCAAGATACGGTTATGCTCTTATTGCCATTCGTGAAAATCGTGATCGTACACAACTGTTAGGCTATAACGTTCCAAAATATCAACTTGCTGTATTTGCATTAGGTGGAGCAATTGCTGCTTTAGGCGGGATATTATACGCCATCTGGGGGAGTTATTTAACACCTGCAACATTAAACTTAACTGCTGCAACACTCCCTATAGTTTTAGTAGCTGCTGCTGGTCGTAAAAATCTTTCTGCAGGGATTATTTTTACTTTAATTTATTATTGGGGTTCACAACAACTTGCTGCTTCCGGTAACCAATATGCACTGATTATTTTAGGAGTGGTGTTAATAGTTGTAATGTTATTTGTGCCTAATGGCCTTATTCAAACGCTATTTTCATTAAGTGATAAAGGTGTTAGCTCCCTTTATCAACAACTTCAAAAAAACCCGAAAAAGAGGGGGGCTTTACAAGATGCAAGTACAAAATAGTGAACCTATATTGAAGTTATCAAATGTTGGTAAATCCTTTGGAGGGTTAAGAGCTGTAGATGAAGTGGATTTAGTTATTAGAAAAGGGGAGCTGCATTGCTTAATTGGCCCCAATGGCGCAGGGAAAAGTACTATTTTTAAAATGATCATGGGAATCTTTGACCCGAGTGATGGTCAAATATTGTACAAAGGTAAATCACTTGCACATATGAAGAAGTGGGATCGTTTTAAAGAAGGGATTAGCATAAAAATGCAGGTGCCGGGTGTTTTTGGAGACCTTACAGTTTATGAAAACTTAAGAATTGCTGCACAACGTACGTATTCAAAAAAGGCATTAGAGGAAAAAATAAATTACTTATTGGAAGAATTTAATTTAACACACTTAAAAGGTGAAACGGTTAATAATTTGTCGCATGGTCAACAACAATCTTTAGAGATGGGGATGGCAATCGCAAATGACCCTACGTTGCTTCTATTGGATGAACCTGTCGCTGGAATGGGACCTGAAGAAACTCAATTTATCTCAAACTTAATTAAAAAGATAAATAACAATGGAATTACGATTCTATTCATAGATCACGATATGGAGTTTGTTCGGTCTCTAGCACAACAAGTTACAGTATTACACTTAGGTAAAAAATTTGCTGAAGGGACGATTGAAGATATTGAAAACAATGAAAAGGTAGTAGAGATCTACCTTGGACAATCGTAGGAGGTGGTCTAATGCTGAAAATCAATAATATGGAAGCAGGATATGGAAAAATAATGATTGTGCGGGATTTAGATTTAGTTATAGAATCCAAAGAAATTGTTTCTATAATAGGTCGTAACGGAATTGGAAAGAGCACATTAGTTAAGTCAATTATTGGCTTAGTTCCTATAAATAAAGGGGAGCTAATTTATAATTCAAAAGCTGTAACGAATAAAAAAGCTCATGAGCGTGCATGGGAAGGTATGGGCTACGTACCACAAGGTCATCAAGTTTTTCCCATGTTAACTGTTGAAGAAAATTTAAGGATGGGAAAATTAATTAATAAGAAAAGCGGAAATTTAGACTTTGAAATAATTTATAATTATTTCCCTAAATTATTCGAAAGACGTAAACAAAAAGCAGGAACATTAAGCGGAGGCGAACAGGCAGCTTTATCATTAGGGAGGGCATTGGTAGGGAATCCTGAATTATTAATTTTAGATGAACCTACTGAAGGCATCCAGCCAAATTTGGTACAAGAAATTGGAGAAATCATTAAACAAATAAATAAAGATTTAGGTATTACCGTACTGTTGGTTGAACAGCATATTGGACTTATACAAGCTATTTCCCAACGCTGTTACGCAATGGATAAAGGGAAGATTGCCCAGGAGATTCAGGGTGATGACATAAAAAATTATGATTTACTGAAAGAGTATTTAGCAGTTTAAATAATGGAGGGATATGAAATGGTAAAAATTCAAGAGAACCAAGTAACAGTAATCACTCAACCAGGAGAACATAGCTATGTTTATTCTAAATATTTAGAACCAATTGCCGTTGTAAAACCAGGTGAGGTTGTAGAAATTCACACAAAAGATGCATTTGGCAATCGAGTTACAAATGAAAATGATCTTCCGTCTGTTGTATTGGTCGATGTAAAAGGCTTAAATCCTCAAACAGGTCCAATCTATATAGAAGGAGCAGAGCCTGGCGATACATTAGTAGTTCATATTATAGATATTCAACCTGACCGAGATTGGGCGGTTAGTGCGCTAAAAGAAAGTTTTGGCGGATTAAGTTCCACAGATTTAACTCCTTCTCTACAAGAACCACTACCTGAAAAGGTTTGGATTTATAAAATTGAGGACGGGATGGTAACTCATAATAAGCAATTATCTTTCCCATGGCGACCTTTCCTAGGAACTATTGGTACAGCACCTGAATTAGAATCAATATCTTCATTAACCCCGCATAAACATGGCGGAAACATGGATGTTCCGGATGTGAAACCAGGAAATAAAGTCTATTTACCTGTTAAAAATAAAGGGGCATTTTTCTATACTGGAGACTGTCATGCCGGTCAAGGAGATGGAGAATTATGCGGTGTAGCTCTTGAAGTATCAGCGCGCGTAACACTAAAGTTTGAACTTATTAAACAAAAAAGTATTGAATGGCCACGTATAGAAAGTGAAACAGAATATATGGTAGTAGGTAGTGCAAGGCCAATGGAGGATGCAGCTAAAATTGCGTACTCTGAGTTGATTTACTGGATGGAGGAAATGGGATGGGATAAGTTTGAAGCTTATCAGGCACTTACCCAAATCGGAAAGCTTTATGTAGGAAATATGGTAGATACAAATTACTCGCTTGTAGCGAAAATTGAAAAGAAATATGCAGATGTCATTTTAAAAGATGAATAATTGCCTCTTAATATTTCTGAATATTTAGAAAGTGTGAAGATAAAAACAATTACAGTGTTAAGTTATCTTATTGTAATTGTTTTATCTTTTTCCGATTATGGCTTATTTGTAGAAGCTAAATATCCGTTAATGTCCGTTTTAGAAAGAAGGGGCCTCTATGAAAATAATACGTATTATTGCCCAAATATTTATTTTATGGATTTTCTATTTTATAGGTCAGGTTATTGTAAGCTGGACTGGAATATTTATTCCTTCTAGTATAATTGGTCTTCTATTGCTTTGGATTTGTTTGATGACCGGTATTATAAAAGTTGAATATATTAAAGATGGAGCAAGTTTTATGATTTTATATTTAACTTTATTTTATATTCCGGCAACTGTTGGTTTGATCGAATACCCTGAATTATTAAGATTAGAAGGGATATTATTAATGGTTGCAATTTTTGTTAGTTCCGCAGTAACGCTAGTGATAACTGGAAAGGCGAGTCAATTTATAGAAAATAAAGAAGGCGAAAAAATAAATGGAGGGGACTATGCAAATCTTAATAATCATTAGTACCGTTGCATTATATATTTTAATGAATAGATTATATTTAAAAATAAATAGTCCCTTACTTGTACCATTTTTCACCGTAACCGTCTTTTCAATTGCGGTATTATTAATATTTAATATTCCATATGAGACGTATATGGCTGGAGCTGAATGGATTCAAATCATGCTTGGTCCAGCTGTGGTTTCTTTAGCATATCCTCTATATAATCAGCGTTTACTAATCAACAAGTATAAAATGGCGATTATTTCAAGTATATGCATAGCTATGCTAACAGGTTTAGTGAGTGTTTATATAATACTAAAGCTATTTAAATCCTCACAGGAATTTATTTATACAGCGTTGCCAAAGTCTATGACTACACCTGTTGCAATGCAGGTAAGTGAATCGATTGGAGGCGTTGCACCGCTGACAGCTGTACTAGTTATGATAGCAGGGTATACAGGCGTATTGCTTGGACCTTTTTTATATAAAATAGCAAAAATTAATACTCCGATTAGTCGTGGTGTTGCTATGGGTAGTGTCAGTCATGGGGCAGGGGTATCAAAACTAAAGGAATTTGGAGAAAAGGAATTATCAATAGGCTCGCTATCTATGGGACTAAGCGCAATTATTGGTGCTATTGTTGTTCCGTTTTTTTCTCTACTAATAATGTGAAAAATTAATTAAACGAAAATCATAGGATAAAAGCGTTATTCCATTTGGAGATAACGCTTTTATCTTTTTACTTACCTATTATAGATAAGTTGCATTGCTTGAGAGGTAATTAGAATATATCTATACTTTAATTATGCAATAAGTGTTGTGTAAACAATTGTTAATAGGCGGCAGAGTATATCAAAGGGGGCTTTAAAATGAAGAGTGATTCAACGTTTCAAAGAGAAGTAAAAGATTATTGGTATCCGAAATATAACAAGAATGGTTACCCTCATATTCAGCAAGGCTTCATCCTTTCTCCAGACAGGAATAAAGAATTTGACCCATTTATTTTAATGGCGGAAGACTGGTTCAAACGTGGAACATTTTCGGATCACCCACATCGAGGCTTCCAAACGGTAACGTATGTGATCGATGGAAGACTTGAACATATCGATAATGCAGGCGGATATAGCATATTAGATGCTGGCGATGTTCAATATATGAATGCAGGTTGGGCAGCTAGACATGCGGAAGAAGCTTATGATGATGATCTTATTCATACATTACAGTTATGGTTGAACCTTCCGAAAAGCCTGAAACATACAGAAACAACTTATCAAAATATATATGTAGAAGATGCGCCTGTTGTAAATTTTGAAGGGGGCTCCATTCGAGTATATTCAGGGGAGATTGCAGGAGTAACAGGCCCAATGAAAAGTTTAGTCCCGATAACGATGACGGAAATTAGCCTCCGCGAAGGAGCGGAGTATACACATGTTTTACCTGAAAACCATAATTCATTTTTATATATGCTAGCAGGAGAAATGGCGTTCGGGGATAATGAGACAACGATTACTAAAACAGGGGCAGCTACTTTGTCCTTTTACGAAGAAGGTTCAGAAACTAATCAAAGTGAGTTGAAAATCAAAGCAGTCTCGCGTTCGAAAGTGTTAATTTATTCAGGCGTTCCAATCCGTGAAGAAATTGCTCTTGGTGGACCATTTGTAATGAATACAATGGAAGAAATCAAAGAGGCATTCCGAGATTTTCAGCAAGGAAAGTTTGGCGCACCGGCCGTAAAAGAGAAGTAAGTTCAAAGGAAACCAGATGGAGTTAAATCATCTGGTTTCTTTCTATAAATTAAAATAGTAAATCAGCGATAACTTGGACAATTAATAAGAAGAAGATAATAGGAAGCAAAATCTCAATCCATTTACCCTTTAAATAAGGGATAATTTTAAGACCAATTTGGGAGCCGACGATTGATCCAACAGCTACTGGAACGGCAACCCCCCAATTAACAATCCCATAAAAAAGATAAAACAAAAATGCGGTCGTACAGCTTGCAAACATGACAAAGCGGGTCATTTCTGCAGCCATTACATAGCTGAATTGTTTTTTCAGAAAGTACGTTATATTTAAAAGCGCGGACCCCGTTCCAAGCCCGCCGTCATATATTCCTATGAGAAATGGAGCTATTAAAGTAGTTTTCTCTTCAATCTCAGGTTGTTCGTTAACAACTGATTTTTTATTACTTTTTATAACGAAAATGAACATTACGATTAATACAATACACGCTACAATATTCATCGTTTGTTCCGACAGTCTTGTTGCTAAAAAGGCTCCGCTTATACCGCCAACTGCAGCGATGAGCATGAACGGAATCATTTTTTTCAGATCCACTCTCTTTTTCATTGTCAGAACAATTACTGTCGAAAATGAAGATATGCCTGTTGCAAATTTGTTTATTGCAACGGTTGCATGGATGGGGATGCCGACCAGTAATAAGGAAGGAAGTAATACAAATCCTGCTGCTCCAAACATTACACCCACAAGTGCTGCTAGTAAACCAATTCCAAATAATATGAGACCATCAAATGATAGCCACTCCAGTAGTAAGTTTTCCAAACAAATCACCCCTAATGACAAAATACTGCTATACTACTCATAAAACAAATATATATATTTTGTTTATTCATAAATTTTAGTTATGAATGGGTGAGAATATGAATTTACATACACTAAGAATTTTTACAAATGTCGCAAAGCTAGGCAGTATTACTGAAGCGGCAAATATCCTGCATATTAGCCAGCCAGCTGTTACCGCACAGATTCGCAAACTTGAAGGGGAAATCGGGGTCAAGCTCATAACTGGAAAGGGAAGAGGGATACAACTAACCTCCGAAGGGGAATTTCTTTATGAACAAGGACTGCGCTTATTCTATTTAGAGGAACAAATTGATGAGAAATTTAAAACGTTTTTGGCGAAGAAGGAGAACGTAAAAATAGCTTCTTCCTATATATCAACGAATTATATTTTACCGTCAATAATTGCAGGTTATAAATTGGAAAACCCACAAATCGATGTATATGTATCGTTAGGTAATGTGCAGTCAGTAGAGCGGCTCGTCCTGAATTATGAAGTCGATTTTGGCTTTGTTGTACAGAGTAATATAGGTCATGAAGATTTATCCTTTGAGAAAATACTGGATATCCCATTTTGGTTTGTGGTAAATCCAACTCATCCTCTAGCAAATAAAGAAGTATCAATTTTTGAATTGAGTAGGCATGATTTTATTTATAGAGAACGGGGCAGTTCAACGCTGGATTTACTTGAGGCGATTTTTTATACACATAATTGTCCGCTACCAAAATTCGGATTACAAATGGAAGGTGTACTTGAATCAATAAAAGTCGTTGAAGCTGGTTATGGAATGGCCATTGCACCAGCCGTCAGCGTAAAGGAGAAATTGGTACAAGGCAGTCTTGCGCGTGTATTTGTAGATCAAGTAGAAATCAGTCAAAGCCTGTTTATTTGTACAAGGAAAGCCGATCAGAATGAGTATCCGTTTACTCAATTTTTAAAAAGGAAATTAGGAGACTTAGAAATCTAACTTCCCTTTATAGTGTTTAACCGTAGTTTCTATCCAAAAATAGAAGCATATAACTAGCTGCAAAAAGAATAATAGCAATTCTAGTAATAATATATATTGAAAGCTCGGATGAATTCAGCTTTCTTTCCCTTTTCATCTTTTTAAAATGTCTATAATAATAGATAGCGCACAATAATAATATTATCGCTGATATTTGATAAATGTTTTCTAATAAATTAACTATCAAAAGAATGCCTCCTCATTTCTAACGTATAAATAATTTACCGTATTTAATGAAGGTAATTTCGTGTTTCAATAATAAGTTCCACAAAATAGCACATAATCCTGTTTTTTTTGGATGCACTATTAGGAGGATTTCTATGATCTATCAATCTCTGCTAGGTAAACAGTTCGGGCAACTCCATCCAAAATTGCAGCATCGATATACAATGCCCTTTTATGCAAAGGGCGTCATGCATGAGATTCAAACAGGTTCTCCATTTATAAAGCCTGTTTATCTACTCGGAAAGTATGTGAATTTCCTGTTTCCTGAAAACGGCAAAAACATTCCTTTTACACTTAAAAACACATGGGATGGCAAGGACACTGTAATATTTGAAAGAACTTTTTACTTTCCTGCCGCAACAAGAACCTTTACAACTGCAATGCATGTTAATTTAAACAATCTAACAGCACGAGATTATTTAGGTAAACCCGCCATTGTATCCGCGGATTTAGAATTTTTCACAACGAAAGATGGTGGTCTTATTACAAAATCCGGGGCACAAAAGCTTGTCGCACGTACTGTTGAAATTCCGCTACCTTCGATTTTAGAAGGGCGTGGCAGCGCGGTAGAAAGCTTTGATGAACAAAAACAAATGTATACAATTGAAATTGCTACCTATAATCCCCTATTCGGTAAAATTGTCAGCTATATTGGGGAGTTCGAAGAAACAGAACCTTTTTAGCAGTTTTTCTGCACGAGATTTAATCAATAAAACAAAGAGAAAAAATTTTTTGGAATAGTAATCGCTTACAAAATTGACACACATAAACAGATGGAATAATCTGAAAATATAACATCTGGAGGTGTGTACAATGAAGCTTTTAACCAATCCTAAGCCATTCAAAGAATTAATCCCAAAAGTTTTGCAAGTCATTTTGAATATTGGTTTAACGGTACTGGCGTTAGCTCTATGCGTCATGCTCATCGTCGAGATGGTCGAGTTTTTAAAGTTTATAATTAACAGTGGGAAGCAAGAGTATAAATACTTTTTAGCAAAAATTTTAGTTTTCTTTCTGTATTTCGAGTTTATAACAATGATTGTGAAATACTTTAAAGAGGATTATCATTTCCCGCTTCGTTACTTTATGTACATCGGGATTACGGCAATGCTCCGGCTCATTATTGTCGAACATGATTCTGCATTAGATACACTTATTTTCGCAGGAGTTATATTAATTTTAATCATTGGTTACTATATTATTAATATAACTCCAAGAGAGAGACCAGTGAAGAAATATTAAAGACAGTGATTATAAGTTTCAAGTCTTGAAAGGGCTTGAGGCTTATTTTAAAGTGTAATAGCAAGTTCTTTAATTCGTAACTACATTTATTAGCCACTTATCATCCGCATCTTTTGAAACAATAAGTTTCACTTGAATATCTTTAAATATAATTTCCCCTTCTTTTCGGACTGTTGCCGCCATATTAACCGTATCTATATAACGAATATCTTTGTAAGAAGCGATATATTTTAGCACCTCATTATTTGAAAGGGATTTCAGCTTTTCAACTGCAACGTCTGCATTAATACCTAACTTTATAAATTCCCTCACAAGAGTGGATTGATTAAAAAAGGTTAGCTCATCTCTATCAGCCTTTACTAGCATATTGGCAAACTGTGAACGCTTAATGGGCGTACTAGGTTTAAAGTTGCCATCCTGATAGCCAGATATAATTCCGAGTGTTTCAAGTGTGGCAATTTGTTGTCCCCATGGATCCGTAAAGTAATTGCCGTTAAAGATATCCGATTTAACAGCTCCATTTTCTTTGTAACTGTGACGCTGAATTAATGGAATGTCATAGGCTTTTATAATGATTCCGGCAAATTGTCCGCGTGTTAAAGGTTGATTTATACCAAATGCCCAGTCGGAAGAATTTCCGACAGTATAGCCACGCATTATCCCATTAAAGAACAGTCTATCAATATAAGGGTAAAATTGATCTGTCTTCGGCACGTCTATATAGTCGATTCCATAATACAAATCTGAGTATTCTACCTCTTTTAAGCGATTGTCCAATGCCTTTGTCAATATACTGGAAACTTGCCCGCGTGTAATATTTTCATAAGGTCTAAAATTAGGCAAAGTTCCACTAATGGCCTTTTGATCCAATAAATATTGAACAGATGGATAAAAGTTATCGGATTTCTTGACGTCTTTGTAATGTACGTTTGCTGCATTTGCGCCGGCACTTGTCGAAAATAACAATCCCAATGCTATACTAAGAGATACAAAAGTTCTTTTCATTTATCCAGCTCCTTTAATTATTTGGGTTAATTTTCCTTTAACATACCATATTATTACCAGAATAATCAATAAATTGATAGAAAAGCTTTGTATTTCATTAATAATCTGAGTGAATAGACTAATTAAAAAGTGCAGCCAAAGTACAATTTAATGTACACTGGCTGCACTTTTATTTGGAAACATCTTTTCTTCCTTTAAATTTTGAAACGACTAACAGCTGTTGCAAGGTCAGTGCTCAATTGATTTAATTCCTCTGATGCCTGTGCGACCGATTGAATCGCATGTAACTGTTCGTCTGTCGATGCACTTACTTCTTCACAAGCAGCAGCGGCTGTTTGTGAATTCATCGACATTTCTTCGATTGTATCAAGCACACGGTCTTTGTATTTATTTACATTATCAATTTCTGCATGAACAGCAATAAATGAATGGTTTACACGGTCAATTAAATTAGATAGCTGTGCGAACAGTTCGCCTGTTGTATTAACGACCTCATTTGATTCATTAAAAGACCGCTTCATTTCATTCATACGGATTGTCACATCATGAGACTGGCTTTGAAGCTGATGAATCGTTTTTTTAACGGATTCTGTTGCCTCAGCCGATTGTTCAGCTAGTTTGCGTACCTCCTCTGCAACAACCGCAAATCCCTTGCCATGCTCACCAGCACGAGCAGCCTCAATGGAAGCATTAAGTGCAAGTAAATTTGTCTGGGAAGATATAGAGGAAATCGTATTCATTATAGAATCGATTGAACCAATTTTTGACTCTAACAACATAATCACTTTTGTCAGCTCTATTAGTTCCTGATCATTTTCTGTAAAGCTTTCTAAAAGGTTATCCATCTTCTGACGACCCACCTGATTAAGGGACGCTGCTTCTTTTGTTGTTTGTTCAACTTGAGTAGAAAGATTGTTCATATTGTTGATTTTCTCGCTTAAACTTGTTGATTGCTCAGTTACAGTGTCTGCCTTATCAGATGTACTCGCAGCACTAATTGCTATTTCATTTACAGCTTGTGCCACTTGTACGGAAGAGGCACTCGTTTGTTCAGCCATCGCACTTAAATGTTGTGAGCGATCGTCTACTTGTGCGGAAGAAGTTTTTACAATACTAATAATATTTTTCATTTCCCCAATCATTGAGTTAAAGTGATGAGCTAAACGTCCAATTTCATCTTTTGATTTTACATCAATATGAACAGTTAAATCTCCTTGAGATACTTTCCCCATTAATGTACCGAGAGTAAAGAGCGGTTGAACAATTTTTGAAATAAAGAAATATAGCACGATAAAGGTAATACTTAATATTCCGATTGTAATTAAGAAAATAATCTTTTGAATATCAGTTGCTGTACTGTTGAGACTGGATTTATCATAAATCGTGGCTATGGTCCAATCTACATTATCGATACGATTTGAAACGATAATGCTCTCCACATTATTTATTGATTCTTTAATAGTTGCAGAATCAGTTGTTTGCAGTAACTGCTTAGCGTACGGTTCCCCCGATAAGTCCTCACCCGCGAGCTCGGGGTGGACAATTGCTAAGCCTGTACTGTCAAAAATAACAGGATATCCGTTATACCCAAGCTCCATTGCTGAAACCATTTCTGTTAAGTTTGTTAATAAAATATCTGCTGCAAGTACCCCGATTACTTGGTCATTTACTTTTATGCCTGTCACTCCGGTAATAGTAAAAGTACCAGTTGCCGCATCCAAATAGGGCTCTGTCCAGCTTACGACATCCGGATTCTCTAGACCAAGCTGATACCAAGGGCGTGTTGTCGCATCAATATCTTCGAGACCATCAAAGTGTGGCTCATACATCAACCCGTCAACGTCAGCAGTATAAATTCCAGATACATTAGGATATGTAGCTAAAAATGTTTGAAAATCCTGACGAAGTGTTGTATCCGCTTCGTCAAAAAGCACACTATTATTCAAATAGTAGTTTTCAATTTCATCAGATTGTGCAATTATTTGAAGAGAGTTACCATAATTTTCTAAAACCGTTTGAACATTCGCTGATAACTGTTCCACAATGGTCTTGCTTTGATTCACAACGCTTTCTTCTGTTTTGTTCGAAATAATAATGGAACTAATGGTTGCCAATGATCCTAAGCCAATAATAATAATCATGATAACTATCCCTATTATTTTCCATTTTACTGATATTTTCATAGACTCATCCTTAAATTAGTAGTAAGTTTTTACTTTTCTAATAATAATAATAAATAATGAATATTGCAAAAACATTTTAGTGAACAAATTGTTATAGTATATAGATTAATAAAAAAAAGTAATTAATGATAAATAGAATTAAGGCAGGTGTATAGTAATGGAATTTCGATTGGCATCAGTAGACGATATGGAATTGTTAATTGATTTGCGTAAGCGGTTATTGATCGAGGAAGGGCAACATATGTCTTCGAATATAGATGAACAATTAACAGCTTTTTTTGAGAATCAATTAAAATCAAGTCAATTTGTACAATGGTTAATACAAGAGGGAAATCATATTATTGCGACAGGAGCGATTCAATTTATTTCATTTCCACCCAGCTATTTTAACCCAACAGGTATTCGAGGATATATATTGAATATGTATACAAGGCCTGAAAGTAGAGGCCAGGGATTAGCGAAAAAGTTAATGGAGCGATTAATAGATGAAGCACAGGCTAGAAATGTTCATCACCTATTTTTAATCTCTTCACCGATGGGAAAACCACTATATAAGAAAATTGGATTTAAAGAAAATGATATTTATATGGAATATTTTATGGGATAAATTTTGATTAGAACAATTATTAATGGGGCAGGGGGCATGGCGATGACTTTAGAAACAGAAAGACTTTTATTAAAGCCTTATGAAAAAGAATTTGCAGATGATATTTACGAGGTCGTGAAGCGTAAGGAAATTACTGATACAATGGTGATGATTCCGCATCCTTATCCCCGAGAAGTGGTGGATAGCTGGATTTCTTATTTACAGAAAAGTTTTGAACAAGGAAAAGCCTATGAATTTGCAGTATTTCTAAAAGAAAATGGCCGTTATATTGGAAATTGTGGGTTAGTTACGATTTCAAAAAATCACAGAAATGCTGAGGTAGGTTATTTTATTGATGTTTCGGAGTGGGGCAAAGGGTATGCAACAGAAGCATGCAAGAAAATAATAGAATATGGATTTCAGGAACATCAATTAAATAGAATTTATAGCCGCTGCATGGTTAGAAATACAGCTTCAAGAAAAGTAATGGAAAAGTCAGGAATGATATGGGAAGGGCGCCATAGACAAGAGTTTTTAAAAGATGGTGTATATGATGATATGGATTATTTAGCTATTTTAGCGGAAGATTTTATTAAATAATTTTATATTACGGAGCGTACACAATGGAAAGCTATATGTTGCTGCACTGCGAGGGACGGCGATACTTGCTTTAATTTAGATACAAAAGAAGTGGAAGAGATCGTTAATGATGTCGGTCGAATACGGGATGTTAGGATAGAAGAAGATAAACTATACTTTATTACAAACAATACAGATGGTCGAGGAAATCCATCTAATACAGATGATCAGCTATACTTATTGGATTTATAGAATAAAAGGGGCTAGTAAAAGCAAATAACTTTTACTAGCCTTTTTACGCGTCCTCTTTTATTCAGACTGTTCTTCCCAAAACAAATCGTCCAACGTTTTATTCAATGTTTTACAGATCGCTATGCACACACTTAATGTTGGATTGTATTTGCCAAGCTCAATGAGTCCGATCGTTTGTCGAGTTACTCCTACTTTTTTAGCCAATTCATCCTGCGATAAATCATGTTCAATACGAGCCATTTTTAAACGTACATTTTTCATCTGCATTCACCACGTATCTTCATCATCTTTTAACATCTTATCATTTACTTGCTGACTTTTCTTCACAGCAGACTGATTAATTATATATAAAAATAAAGCTAGAAATGGCGCATAAAAAAGTAGTGAGATTAAAGAAACCATAAAGAAATATTCAATTGCCTGTGCGTTACTATCTGCATAGTTAATACCACTATTTAATCCCATTGCTAAAGCAATTACGACACCAATCAGAATACCGAAAATAATCGTTTTCGTGCTATAGCGATACTTACTATTGGCATCATGAATTTCTACCTCTTCTGATAAAACCCCGGTGTACATTGCTCGGTAGATATAATATATACTACATGTTAATGAAATAATAAGTTCAATTGCTACCGACTCAATACCACGACCGTAAATCACTAATTTTGTAATGATGGAGATAAAACAAATAATGGATACGATATAGTACATTTCACGGTAAATTTTGTTTTGTAAATTTTGCACACGTTCATCAACAATTTTTCGTTTAAATAGCCCCATAAATAACGCCCCTTTATTTAATTTGATAATTCAATTATACAATATAAATTACATAATGCAATTTATATATGTCATAAAGTAATTTATTTTTTACTTAAAAAATTCAATGAAATGACTATTATTGTATTTTAATTAATGTTATGTTATTTTTATACATTAATTTCAAATGCGGAGGTTATATAAATGCTTGATACGATTAGAGGCGTTACAGATGGGGAGCAAATTATAAAAGTAATTCATGCAGCTTTTAAACGTTATGAAGATGATCCGATGCCCTCGAGTGCGTTAACTGAAACGGCATCAACAATTAAAAAAGAGCTTGAAAGTAATGTACTTATATTTGGTGCAGAAGTTCTAGGACAGCTTGCTGGGGTTGTAAAGGTTAGATGTTTTAAAGATCATTTTTACTTTTCAAGATTATCAGTGTTGCCTGAATTCCAAGGGCAAGGAATCGCAAGTGCGATTGTAAGATATATCGAAAAGCAGGCAATAGAAGAGCAGATACCTTATGTCCGCTGCAAAGTTCGGAAATCGGAAGGGGATAATATTCGTTTATATAAGAAGCTTGGGTACCATATTTCACAAGAAGAAGTAATGACGAGCCCGTTAGGTTTTGTTATGGAGACAGTAACGATGGAAAAGGAGGTTGATTGGGGAGAAAATTAAACCACCAACAAGATTACTGTTAGTGGTTGTATAATTATTTCACCTCTATACTAAACACATAAGAGGCACTTCCTTTACTCCAACGACTGGAAACAACATAAATATAATTGCCGCGTTCCTTTGGGGCAGTAATTGTATTATTCACAAATTCTATTTCACCGATATTTTCATTGTTCCAAACTGATATAGAAATCTCTTCAGTTGGTTTTTTATTAAACTTGATTTGAAGTTTGCTTTGGGGTGCCACAACCGTTGGAACTACCCTCTTTTCTTTTATCTGTTCGGAAGGTGAGATGTAATCGACACATTGCTGTCTCCAGATTTCATTCCAACAATAAGAACTTTTCAAAACCGTCACCCTTCTATCATCAGTAGTAACCGATGCATTAGGCACACCGCTATTTGTTATGATAAAAATGACTATAAGTACAATGGAAAGCAAAGCGACTATTCTAAGAGCCTTCATACAACTCTCCTCTCCTTTGGTAAATAAGTAAGGATCTATCTGGAAAGTAGACTTAGATAGATCCTAAAAAACTTTTATTTGATTACTCCATGGAGTGTTAAGGCTTGTAAAAAGACTTTACTAATATGCAACATAGATTGCTCATCAACATCAAATTTCGGGTGGTGATGCGGGTAAATAGCATTGATATCGTCATTACCTCCACCAATAAAGAAAAATGTACCTGGTTTTTCCTGCAAATAATACGTGAAATCTTCAGCGCCCATACGAGGCGGGGCATCAATTACTTCAAGCTCTGGTAAATGAACTACTACTGCTTCACGTAGTGCGGCTGTTTCAGCGGGATGATTGTAAACTGCATCATAACCGCGTGTATAGTGGAAATCGAGCTTTGCATCATATTGAATTTCAATGGCTCTGCATAAATTATTCATTTTTTGCTCAACCATATCGCGCACATCGGGATTGAATGTACGTACTGTCCCTGTTAAATAGGCTTTATCAGGTATGACATTGCCGACAGTACCACTTTCAATTTTTCCAACGGTAATAACAGTCGATTCAATCGGATCAGTATTACGGCTTACAATCGGCTGTACACCGAAAACAAATTGAGCTGCAGCGACAATTGGATCAATTGTTTCATGTGGAGCTGCACCGTGACCGCCTTTTCCTTGAATTGTCAGTTCAAAAAAGTCTGCAGCGGCCATCGCATATTCTTCGCAAAACAGCACCGTACCGAGTTCGCTCCATGAAGCAACATGTGCACCATATACGTAATCGACCCCATCCAAACAACCTGCCTCTACCATAGCCTTTGCACCACCGGGAACAACTTCTTCTGCAAACTGGTGAATAAAAACGATATTGCCGTGTAGAACTTCACGTGCATCGGCAAGTGCTTTGGCTAAACCAAGAAGTGCAGCAGTATGAATGTCGTGCCCACATGCATGACTAACACCTTCTATTTTAGATTTGTAGGGTACATCTTTTTCATCTTGAATTGGGAGTGCGTCAAAATCTGCACGAAATGCAATGGTTGGTCCATCAAATGCCCCTTTTAGAAAGCCGACAACGCCATTACCGCCAACATTTTCTTTCACTTCAATTCCAAATGAAGCGAGTTTTTCGGCAATAAGTTTTGGTGTATTTACTTCTTTAAAAGAAAGCTCAGGATACATGTGTAAATGTCTTCGAATATCAATCATCTCACCAAGATTTGCCTGAAGTTTTTCCGAAATGCTCATCTCATCCACCCCTAAATTTTATTGATGTAAAGCTTCCCATTCTTCTCGTAAAATGCCCATACGAATCGAATCATAATAATGACCATCATAATAACGGACTTTACGAATGCGCGCTTCCATTTGCATGCCGAGTTTTTCACCGACCCGCATCATGCGTTCATTGCCTGACCAAGTGGTGAATCCAACCCGAACTAGTGGCATAGATTCAAATAAATGTTCAATCCATAATTTCAATGCGCGTGTGCCGAGGCCTTTACCCCAAGAGCCAGCTTCGTGCAAAACAATGCCGATTTCTAGCCATTTAGACGGCTTATGCTCCCAATAATACGTAATAATCCCGCGTACGACACCAGCTACTTCAATAACCCAAAAGCTATCATCGCCAATCCATTCACGCCCTGTTTGAATGAAGTTTTCGTAAGGCTTGGCTTTATGCGGATAGTAAGGGGCATCCCACTTTTTCCACTCAGGCTGCTCCTCTTTATAAATAAGCTCCCATAAGCGTTTCATATCATTTTCATTAATTGGTCGAATCGTTAATTCTTGATCGTTATACATTGTTTTCCTCTTTTCAATTGTTCTTTTCCTTACTAGATTGAAAAGAGCATAGTGTCTACTTTTCAATCACCTTTGCCATGTTTTTCATCCGAACCATCCTTTCTATAATTAAGTTGATACTATTTTATCAGAAAATTAAGTGAAATATAAATAGAGTTTTACTAAAAAGGAAATTAAAGGGTGTATAATATATTGATTTTATAAAATCTTCCATTCTAATAGAAAATAATATGGATAGGCAAGGAGATAATTGTGGTAGATTGTAAAAATAGGAGTAAAAGGTAAAGATTAATGAAAATGAGCCGAATTTAATGATATGTACTATTAATATTGTTTATTTAGAACTATAATAACTCATTAAAGAGGCACTGGTAATATAATATAGTAATAGAAAATATTCACAAGTTAAATGTGAGGTGGAGGAATGGTTAAAATAGAAGAGACAAATGTCCTAGGTTCAATGCAACTTACAGTAGAAGAATTACAAAATATAAAATTGGCATTAGACGAAACCTCCATTTTAGCTGTTACTGACCAACGCGGTGTAATTACAATGGTAAATGACCGATTTTGTGAAATATCTAAATATGAAAGAAATGAGCTAATTGGACAGGACCACCGACTGTTAAACTCAGCTTACCACCCGAAAACATTTTTTAAGGAAATGTGGCGTACAATTGGTTCAGGGCAAACGTGGCATGGGGAGATTTGTAACTGTGCTAAAGATGGATCAATATATTGGGTGCAAACAACGATTGTCCCTTTTTTAAACTCTAAAGGAAAACCGTATCAATATATTTCTATACGTTCAGATATTACAGCTCGGAAGAAAATCGGAGAAATGATACATATCGCCCATCATGATGATTTGACAGGACTACAAAATCGCCGTCAATTAATAAATGACTTAAATAAACTGATAGAAGTAGAAAATCACCCGTTCACTCTTATGCTGTTCGATGTAAATCGCTTTAAAAATATTAATGATGGTTTAGGTCATCATATAGGTGATATTTTTTTGGTGGAAATAGCTCAACGCATGAAAACTTTAAATAGTGATGAGGTCACTTTTTACCGATTAAGTGGTGATGAGTTTGTTTGTATTTTAAAGGAACCCACATTACTGGAAAAAATTGTGGATGATCTCCAAATTCAATTTCAGCGGCAATTTGATTTAAATAATCATAAATTTTATGCATCGATTAGCATAGGCGCCGTGAATTACCCCGATCATGGTCAGTCAGCGCAGGACATCCTAAAATATGCAGATATTGCGATGTATGAAGCGAAGAAAAGCAATAATAAAGGCTATGTAATGTATAAAAAGCAGCAACGTTTTTCACATAATCAAATGCTGAAATTAGAAACGAGATTGCATGATGCAATTATTAACGAGGCATTTGAACTATATTACCAACCTAAAGTAAATTTGCAGACGAATGAAATTGATGGAATGGAAGCACTTATTCGCTGGTTTGATGATGAACTTGGCTTTGTAGCCCCGGACCAATTTATACCCTTTGCTGAAGAGGTTGGTTTTATAACGGATATTAGTGAATGGGTCATTGCTAAAGCTGGACGCCAAGTTATGATATGGAATGAACAATTTAACTTGAACATGCGAGTGGCTGTTAATATTTCACCAAGCCACTTAAAAGCAGAAAATTTTATTGAGCGATTGAAAAATATATTAAAAGCCAATGAGATTTCTCCGAATTCATTGGAAATAGAAATTACTGAAATGAGTTTTCTAGATCAAAATGCAGATTTACTAAGCACAATAACGCAATTGAAAGAAATGGGGATTACATTAGCGATTGATGATTTTGGTACAGGCTACTCGTCACTGAGCTATTTGAAAAGATTTCCGGTAGACCTGTTGAAAATTGATCGTTCGTTCATCCATGAAATGTATAAAAATGAAGCGGATGTTGCAATGGTAGCAGCTATTATTACTTTAGCGCGGGCACTCGATTTAAAAATAGTTGCAGAAGGTGTCGAGGAATATAAAGACTTATTGCTACTACGTGATTTTAATTGTGAGTTTGTCCAAGGCTATTATTACAGCCGACCATTAACTATTGAAGATTTTTCAAAACGATTAATTGAAAAGGGCATACAAGTATAACGATCCACGCATGTTGATGTATTGTGCATGCGTGGTATTTTAAGTTATGGAATTAACTTTATATTTGGGTTTATTTCGAGCAGTCTTTTAACAAAGCCTTCTTTGTCCTTAGGGGAGACAAGGATGACCTCACTAAAAGTAGTATTATATGTAATTTCGATACGGTCTATTGACATTGCGGGTGCAGAAAGCGGATTTTTCGATGGGCGTAAGCTTCGTATTTGTTTAATGTTAATACGTTTCTTATAAATGCCGCCATATACAATTAGCTCTTCACCCTCGATAATATATTTTGTTCCAAAAAATAATGTTGCTAACAAAACGATTACAATTGTAGTAACTAGCATTAAAATTGCATTAGGTTCCGTTATTACTCCATAAATCATTGAAATAGGTACAGCGAGAAAAATAGCTGCCATCCACCAATCAACCTTTGATTTGAAAATCAATATAATTCCCCCCTTAAATAATGTATTAATTATATTGTAAATGGATGTAATTATACTAATCAATGAAACTTTAGGAAGCTGAAAATAAAAAGCCATGGATGTCTTTGCGAACTAATAGACAAACCATGGCGGTTATTTATTTAATACCATATTTACGGTCTAATGTAACAATACGTGCATCGGCATTAGGTCGGTTCATGATTAAGTCAGCTATAATTTTTGATCCGAGCATGCTATAAACCGTACCGTTGCCGCCAAAGCCAAGCAAATAATAATGATTTGGTTCTTGCGGATGTTGCCCAATGAATGGTAGGTGGTCCAATGATTCGCCGAACGATGCACAATATTTATATGGTGCATGAAAGGTTTCGTTAGGTAATAACTCATGGAGTTTATCGAGTAGGCTACTTGCCATTGCATCAACCTTTGTTTCATGTTTGGCAGGTGATGCCTTCTTTTCATCCAATCCTCCTATTATAATGCGGTTGTCCATCGTCTTTCTCATATATAAATATGGACGGGCTGTTTCCCAAATGAGTGCGTTTTCATACCAACCCTCGAAGCTCGGTTTTTGCTCAGTAACAATCGCATAAGAACGATTAATGTCTGCCCCTTCCATTGTTCCGTATGGAAGGCGCTCATAACCGGTTGTATAGACAATGCGGGATGCTTTAAAGTCACCATTCATTGTCCGAAGTATAACCTCATTTCCTTCGTTTTCAATAACATTGGCAAACGTATTTTCAAATAAATCCATTCCTTGATCTATTAGCTGCTCTGCTAAAGAGACAACAAGTTTATAAGGATTTACTTCTGCATCATTATTCGTGTACAATGCAGCTGGCGCTTTAAAAGGCAACCGCTTTTCTACGATAAGTTCGTTCCAAAACTCAGCAGGAAATCCGTGTTTAACCAACATTTCACACTCTTTTTCCAGTAGTTTTACATCGCCCTTTTTACTTGCAAAACAAATGCTTGGGCGACGTATAAAATCTGCCTGATCGAGTAATGAAGATGTTATTTCCTCTAATTGATCAACTGCTTCATAGCAAAGTTTATAAAAGCGTACGGCATCCTCTTCACCTATCAATTCGCTCAGTTCATGTAACTGAATGTCATTTGAATATTGGAGAAGCCCTGTATTTGCGGCAGTACTGCCATAGCCGAGTTCATTTCTTTCTAGTACGGCTACGGTTAATCCCTCATCCATTAATGCCTTTGCTGTTAATACTCCACTCATACCGGCGCCAACTACGATGGCATCATAATGCGGCTTAATGGGTGGGTTTGAATGTTGTTTTTTAACGAATGTACTAGGCCAAAACAATAAACCGTTGTGTAATTCCATAAATAATCCCCCTTATAATCATCTAGAGAATATTTCCCGCTTGATATCATTTCTAATCTTTAAATTTTATAAAATTGGGTAAAAGAGGAAAGAGTTGAAATTAGGAGGAGGTATTGTAATTGGATCCTTACATTTTCGGATTTTTCGCATTAGCTTATATTGTTATCTTGATTTGGGGAATTGCAAAACATAAAAAAACAGCTTCGGCTATTATATTTTTTGTTATTCTTGCCCTTATTTATGATAATGCAATATTAGCGGTAGGGCATTTGTTTGGAGAAGGGGAGTTACTGAAAAATTTAAGTTATGGACGATTCTGGCTTCACGCAATCTTTACCCCAACTTTGATCATTTTTTCATTACTTGTCATGAGAGAAGCGAACATTGAATTTGCATATAAAAAATGGGTTGCCTTTTCATTTGGTGCATTATGGATTGTGGCAATGATTGTCGAGTATTTTATGGAATTAAGCGGTCTTGAACTCGCACCAAAAGAGTCATATGGGGTGCTTAACTATAGTACAACCGAAGCCGCCTCAGGACCACCGCTCATGATTTTAATTGTTCTTGTGGCGTTATTAATTGCTGCAGTTACGCTTGCCTGGAAAAGAAAGTGGTGGTGGATGCTTGTCGGAACCATCTTTATGACAATCGGCAGTGCGGTTCCGTTCGATATCGGGAGCGATGCGATTACAAATGCATTCGAATTATTTTTAATTGCAACATTGATGTGGACAGCCATCCATTTTTCTAATGATAGAGCTTATAAAAGGTTTTAAAAAAGTTGTGCTAAGTTTTTTACTTAGCACAATTATTTTTTGTACACTACCTTGCAATGAACAGTAGTGTTTGATACACTACTGTATATAAAATAGTAGTGGGGTGTGAGGTGAAGTAGTGAATCCTCAATTTAAAAAAGGTGTATTGAATTTATGTGTACTCGCCTTGTTAGAGCAGAAAGATATGTACGGTTATGAGCTTGTCCAGGCAATCTCCACACAAATAGAAATTTCAGAAGGATCGGTCTATCCGTTATTGCGAAGGCTCACAAAAGATGGGCTTTTCACAACGTACTTAATGGAGTCTACAGAGGGACCACCACGCAAATATTATCAAATTACCGAACAAGGCATTGAACAACTAAACAGCTTACGTAATGAATGGGAAAGTTTTATTTCAGGTGTAAATACTTTAATTCAAGGGAGCAAATAAAATGAACGAACAACAATTTTTAATTTTACTTGATCACCATTTAGAAAAATTACAGCAGCAAGAGCGGGAGGATATTCGCCGAGACTTTGAGGAGTATTTCGAAAATGGTCGTGCCGAGGGAAAAACGACAGAGGAAATCATTCAATCGTTCGGAAATATAAAGGAGTTAGCCGAAGAACTTCTTGCCTCATATGATGAAGAGGATTTCACAGAGAATATGGCCATTATGAAAAATGATGAAACGATTCCATATCGCAATGTAGAGATAGAAGCTGACGGAGTGAACATATTAATTATTCCAACAGATGCTAGTGAGGCAATGATTGAAGCAAAGGATAAGGACAACTTAACAGAAGCAACGATGGAAATTAAAAATGACACACTTTTTATTGCCGTAAAACGTCAAGAACAAGTTCGCCGTTTTTGGTTTATAACGATAGTAGGGTCAATCAATCCAATAGATACGGTCATTCATTTGCCGAAAAAACAATATGAGAAGCTCACAATTAATAATGACAGTGGTCGTATTAAGGTGTCCGAAACAGTCGCACAGCAATTTTATTTAAGATCAGATAACGGTCGTATTTTAACAGATCATATTCAAGGGAAGATGCTTGATGCTCATTCTGCTAATGGGCGTGTTGTACTTACAGAAACTAATATTAAAAACGTAAAAGCAAGTTCTAATAATGGTCGAATTATTGCAGAGAATGTAGTCGGTCAGCAACTACAATTAGAATCTGATAACGGGCGTGTAGAACTGAAAGATGTTGTAGGGGAAATTAAAGCACAGTCACGAAATGGACGGATTGTAGCTCAATTAAAAACTGTGCAATCTCCATTAAATTTTGCATCCGATAACGGGCAAATTTTATTGAGCACAGAAGGAAAGTTAGAAAATGTTGAAATTGAAAGTTCGACTGCCTGGGGTTCTGTCTCCATTTATAATGAAAAAACGTCGCATTATACACATGGAACGAAAGAACATAGAATTCAATTGAAAACTAGTAATGGGAAAATTACAGTAGAGGAACGTTTAGTCCAGTAATCATTGTCAAAATTAGAATTTCATCGTCAAAATCCGTATAATAAAACTAATGATAGTTGAAATGGAGTCGTTAACGATGAAAACATATAGCTTTAAATTATTTGGTGGCTATAAGGTGATGCTGGACCAAAAGGATATAATAATTGACTATGCGGGGGAGAAGTTCCTTTTTATAAAAAAAGCAAAACCTCGCAAAAAGGCCATTCCTTATCAGGAGATTTTACGAGTAGATTATAAGGAAGCCGGCATGACATTCGGCTATGTACGTCTTATTACTGAACAAAATGATCCATATGTTAGCAGTTCTTATGTTGCTCAGCATGATGAAAATGCCTGGATGGTAGAAAAAGATGAAATTGGTAAATTGAATGAAGTATTGGATTTACTGAAAAAACAATGTAAAAATATAGAGTTCGTTCATATGAAAGCTTAGCTAATATGCTAGGCTTTTTTGTTTGAAAACTAAATTAACATTGAACCGTTGATTTCCATTCCGGGACCGATGCTTTCCCCGGGCACGGCTCCAGCTAACTAAATTGCGCCTACCACGGCAGGCACAATTTAGTGGATCTTCCGCGCGTGCGTTTCCCGGTGGAGTCACGGTCCCTCCACTACAATCAACTTATTAATTCCTTTAAATAGGAGAATTTTTTTAACAACTTGTCCCTGCTAAGCATCTAGTTGAAATTTATAATAAAAAGACAAAAGGCCTCTCGAGACATATTGTCGACAATCGGAAGTACCCAATTTATTTTAGATACTTCCTTATATATATTAAATTGTTTGCATTTTTGACCACAGCTGCTTGTAATAGGAGTGGGAGTTAATCAGTTCTTCATGTGTGCCTGCGCCTGAAAGCTGGCCTTCTTCAAATAGTAGTATTTGATCGGCATTTGTAATCGTTGAAAGACGGTGGGCGATAATAATCGTCGTCCGGTTTTTCATCAATGCCTGCAAAGCAAGCTGAACTTCCCGTTCTGATTCATTGTCTAAATTAGATGTTGCCTCATCTAATAATAATATTTGGGGGTTACGTAAAATTGCCCGGGCTATCGCAATTCGTTGTTTTTGGCCGCCGGATAATTTAATGCCGCCTTCACCAACCTCGGTATCCAAGCCCCGTTCCAATGCCATAACAAAATCATATGCATATGCAGCTCGTAACGCTTCCACAACCTGCTCCTCTGTTGCATCATGTTGACCGTATAATACATTTTCACGAATTGATCCGTTCATCAGCGGGGCATCTTGGGTTACATAGCCGAAGAGCTTCCGCCATTCATATAAGTTGTATTGTTCTATGTTCGTTTGTCCATATAAAATTTCACCATCTGTCACTTCATAAAAACGTTCAATTAAGGAAAACATCGTCGTTTTCCCCCCGCCACTAGTACTTACAAATGCGGTCGTTTTGCCAGCAGGAATTGTAAAGTTCATTCCTTTTAAAATAGGCTGCTCGGCATACTGAAATTTTACATTTTGAAAGGCGATTGCCTGTGCAGTAGTTGGGATAACAGACCCAGGAATCTTTTCAGTCGCCTGTGAAATGATGGATTGGATACGCTCTGTGGCACCGAGTGCTTTTTGTAATGCAGTAAAAAATGTAGCCATTTGTGTAAATGGAATAATAATTTGTACTAAATAAATCATTATCGCTACAAGTGCCCCTGAAGAAATTGCACCGGTAGAAACTTGAGTACCACCGTAACCGAACAAGAGAATTAGAACAACCATCATAATAAGTGTCATAATCGGGGACAAAATAGCTAAAATTTTAGCTTCCTTTAGACCGAATTGATAAAGCTGCTCTATACGGTTTTCTCCGCGTTCCTTTTCCAAACGCTCAGTTTGAGATGATTTCACGAGTCGAATATTCGATAATACCCGGCCTAGATGTCCGCTGAATGAAGCAAGTTCATCTTGATTGGCTTTTGCTATTTTATGCATTCTTTGTCCAAGCGGTATTGTGACAAAAATGGCAAGTGGCACAGCAATTAACATTAGCAATGTCATCTTCCAGTCAATCCACAATAAAATTGCTATCGCTCCAATAATGGAGAAAATACCTGAAACGAAGCTGACAAGATGACTCGTCACTAATTCTTTAACAACGCTTGTATCTTGTGTAATACGGCTCATCGTTTCACCCGATTCATGGGCATCAAAATAAGGTGTTTTTAAATGTAAAATGTGCTGCCATAGTGTATTGCGCAAATTTGCAACAATACGTTCTCCGAGCATGCGCATTAAGAAATAGGTAAGACCGCTTAGTATTGCTTGAATAACTAAAATGACCGCTACAGCGGTTACCGCTGTCCATGCAAATCCAGTACTCGAAAAATCATTGATCATATTCATAGTAAAGAGAGGCACAGCTAAAGATGCGAGTGTTTCAATAATGCTTAACATAAAAACAACTATAACTAATCTTTTTGGGAATCTGCTTCTTTTTACGAGTGCCCATAATTGCTTAAGTTGAACGTTCATGTAATAACCTCCTCTAGTATTTTTAACCGCTCAACTTGTTCCATTAACCAATTTTCCTCTTCAGTAGTGAAAGGAATTGAAAATAACCAATTATCAACTTCAATTGTCTCATATTTGCCGAATTCCTGAACTAAACTTTGCGCTAGATCCTGCGGAATAATACTAAATAAACGTTCGATTATCTCTTTTAAGTCAGTATCTGCAGGCGGACAAATAAAAGCTTGCTTTATTTCATGTACACTTTCAATATAGCGCCGATTAATTTCGATAAAGTTCATACCAAAATAGCTATATATACGGTCGATTAGTTGTTCAGGAATATATTGTCTTAAATAGTCCCTTTGAGCATCCTCTGTTAATAAACTATGAATGACGAGCAATAATGTAGTAGGATCAACCGCCGTATGTTCTTGGTGTATATGAATGGCAGTATCGATTGTTGAAATCATTTGTTCAAGTTGTTTTTTCTTTTTGAGTAACTGGTATTTTTGCTGTTCCAAAGATTCAAGTATGGAATCGTTCTTTTCCAGAAGTTCCTTAATATCCTCTAAAGAATAATCAAGGTATTTAAAAGTCACAATCTTTTGAACTGTAATTATACTGTCGTCATTATAATAGCGCTGTCCGCCATCAGAAATATAGGCCGGTTTCAGTAAGCCTTTTTCACCGTAGTACCGTAATGTACGAATTGTAATGCCAGTTTTTTTAGAAAATACTCCAATTGAATACATTTATTTCCCCCCTTTATATGTAGTATAAAAGCTAACGTAACGTCACATGCAATAAAAAATAATTAAACAATATACATATAAAAAAGTTATTACGTTATTGTCGAAAAGTGTTGCAATATGTTTCACGTGAAAACTTTTGACCTAAATTTAAACATATAAATAACCGAATATAATAAAAATTTGTAAAAATTAAAAAACATTAACAGAAAACATAGATAAAAAATACAATAAATACTATTATATTTAGTAAGAAAGAGTTTGGTTGTTAAGTAGATTTTCTGCTTTTTTATACAAATTAGTTTCCAACAACGACGATAGCGAGGAGAGAGTGTTTATGTTTCGAAGGATTTTGTTTCAATTTGTAGTAATATGTATTTTTTTGTCGGCAGCAAACGGTGTAGGGCATGCTAGTACATTTCCGGATGTTCAGCATGGCACAAAATTAAGCGAAGAGCTTACTGTTTTAAGTGATTTTGGTGGAGTCACGATAGTGCCAAATGAACCTTTTCGGGTAAATGATGCAATAACAAGATATGAAGCGGCAGAACTTATCGTTCGAACAATGCAAATTGATTCTGAAGCTATAGCAATACCTACATATGAAGATATTTCAGTAGATGACCCTCGCATGCCAATTATTGCAGCAATTACAGAGCTACGTATTATGACAGGGTTTGAAGGTAAATTTAATCCTGATACAAAACTCACGCGTGCCCAGGCAGTGAAAATCCTTGCGCATGCTTTTAGCTTATCAGGGCAAGCAAAGGTGACTTATACAGATATTCCTAAAAATCATAGTGGGGCAAATGCCATTCAAGCTTTTGTAGCAAATCAAATTCTATTTCCTGCAAAAAACGAAAAGTTTAATCCAAACGCAATGATGACACGCGGGAATTTTGCTTCCTATGTTGCAAGAATTATCGAACCATCACTACGACCTACTGAACCAGAACAACCAGTTTTTGAAAGTTGTGTTAAAGAAACGAATAAAAAAAGATATGTAGTCGATGTTGCAGTAACAAATTTATGGAATAAACCAAATCAAGCACGTGCTGTTGATTATCCTTCAACGAAAAATCCAGTAGAAATGCAAAAGTGGGTTTCATCGTTAAGCTTATCTCAGAAAAAGTGGCTAGTTGGACGTACAGATACGCAAGCATTGTACGGGGATGAGGTTACGCTGCTTGATACAAAAGGGAAATGGCAACGAGTGGCGGCAAAAGATCAATATGTACCGTATTTAAAAGCGGGTTACCCAGGCTGGGTACCACAAAGCCATATCGCAACGACGAACAAAAATTACGATGACTGTGCCATTGCAATCATAACTTCACAAAAAGCACACTTGTTTGAGGAAGATGCAAAAACAAAATTTCTTCAAATTAGTTATGCGACGATTTTACCTGTAATCGATGAAGATAAAAAGTATTATTACGTCGAGACACCAAGTGATGGCGTTAAGCTATTAAAGAAGGGGGACGCAAAATCGTATACAGCATATAGCAAAGTGCCAAAACCAACAGCACAAACGATTATTAAAGAAGCGAAGCGTTATTTAGATCTACCGTATTTATGGGCAGGAACATCTTCATGGGGATATGATTGTTCAGGAATTTTATATGCGGTATTTAAAGCGCACGGCATTATGATACCCCGAGATTCATTTTACCAAGCGACAGGCGGGAAAGCAGTTGCAAAGAAAGACTTAAAGCCTGGAGACCTTGTATTTTTTGCTTATAATGGAGGCAAAGGGAAAGTATATCATGTCGGTCTGTATGTGGGGGAAGGTAAAATGCTGCATGCCCCACATTATGCGTCAAAAGTGAAAATTGAATCAATGAATAATGGCGTCTATAAAAAGAATTACTCAGGAGCAAGACGTTATTTATAAAAAATGAGGTGTGTTGAAAGAGAATCGGCTTTTAACACACTTTCGTTTTATTTTCGGATGTATTAATAATTGCCAAATGGGTATATGTATTAAAATAGAGGAAAAGAAGGAGGTATATTAATGAATAGTTGGCTTTTAGCTTCAATTATAATATTAGGAATAGCTGTTGTTGTCTTAGTAGGATGTATAGTAGCTGTCCTAGGGCCAATAAAAAAAATCGTCACTTTATTATTGGCACGTGTTGAAGGTATTCAAAAACAGATGAGCTATATTCAAACTGAAATGATAAAGTTAACGGAAACGATGGATCGTTTAAAAACAGATATTGAATTTAAAAAGGACTCGGTTCAATCTGTTATTCATTCAGTAAAAAATACCGGTACTGTATTAAACGAGGTGAGTGATGTTTCCCATGACAAGACTTCGGCTATTATGAAAAAGGCAAATAATGATCCACAACGACAAGCGGAAGTAAAAGAGTGGACTAATACAGTGATGAGTTATATAAACCGCAAAGCACAATGAGTAAAAGTATAAGGCTGTGTTAAAAGTCAGGTTGACTTTTAGCACAGTTTTTTTGGCTTGAAAAATAGAGCAAGCATAAAAAAGTGAGCAATGTATATTTATAATGGTCTTTGAAAGCGTTTTTATTCTGTGCTATAACAGATGATGCTAGCTAATGATCTATTCTTCTAAATTAAATTTAAAACCGATAAAAGTGAGGTGTCACAAAGTGTTCAAAGAAAGCGTTTTATTTTTGAACACATTGTGAAAAGGGAGATTTTCCGCTTTTAATTTTAGAAAAAGGGAGTACAATGTGAAGTAAGAAAGTTGTTATATAACAAGTCGCAAAAGTCATTGGGGAATAGGCTTTTTAAAATAATAGGTTTTAAAAAAGGAGAAATGAAACATGTGGGTAGTAACAGTATTTAACAACATTAATGATATACGTATGTTCGAGTATACGACTAAAAACGAAGCAGCAACAAAATTAGCAAAATATACAAATGCAGTTTTATCTTACACAAAATAAAACAATTCAAAGGAGCTGGAATTTATGTGGGTAGTAACTATTTTTAACAATCCAAACGATATTAGAATGTTTGAATATACAACGAAAAAAGAAGCATCGGCAATTTTAGCTCAATACAAAAATGCCGTATTATCTTTTACAAACTAATATTTGAAAAGTCTATGCTGTAAGTGAAAGCTTACTGCATAGACTTTTTTGCTTTTTAGGGGGAATACATAGAAGGTGATGCATCTTCTTTCTCATTTATTAGGATGAAATGATGTGTTAAACGAGAATTGCCGGAATTAAAACGATTTGATTCTATTAAAGGAGATAATGCTCATAATTTTTTGAGGGACAATTATTTCTTAATAATCTATGTATACAAGAATAACGTATATATGAGAATTTCCTTTTGTTTAAATACAATTTATTGTTTGGATTAATTATATTAATATTGATTTATGCCAAGGAACTGCCCATTCTAGAAGAAAATCCCACGATTTATGTAGCTACTAGTTGACGAAATATTATTAATGTAAGATAATTTTAGATGGTAATAATAATTATTTTATAATAATTATTCAACGATATTTATATAGGAGGAATTTTATCATGGCATTAATCGGTAAAGAAATAGCACCATTCGCTGCAAAAGCATTCCAAAAAGGCGAATTCATCGACGTATCTTCAGAAAACTTCAAAGGACAATGGTCAGTAGTATGCTTCTACCCAGCAGACTTCACATTCGTTTGCCCAACTGAGTTAGAAGACCTACAAAACGAATATGCTACTTTAAAATCTTTAGGAGTAGAAGTTTACTCAGTATCAACTGACACACACTTCACTCACAAAGCATGGCATGATACTTCGGATGCTATCGGTAAGATCGAATACATCATGATTGGTGACCCATCACATACAATCTCTAAAGCATTTGACGTATTAAACGAAGAAGATGGTTTAGCAGAGCGCGGAACATTCATCATCGATCCAGATGGTATTGTACAAGCAGTAGAAATCAATGCTGGCGGTATCGGTCGTGACGCATCGATTTTAGTTAACAAAATTAAAGCAGCTCAATACGTACGTAACAATCCAGGTGAAGTTTGCCCAGCTAAATGGGAAGAAGGCGGAGATACGCTAACACCAAGCTTGGATCTAGTAGGTAAAATCTAATCTAACTTTTAAGTTTTAAATAACAATAAAAAGGCGGCAAAAAACAACCATTATGGCTTGATTTTTGTCGCTCTGTTTTTAACGTGGAAAAGAAAGACAAGCTCTCTATCTTTTAATTTAATATGAAAGAAGGTGAAAGGCTTGCTGTATTAGAGGGAGAATGGTCGATTATTTTTCGGGGGAACAATCATCGGCATTCATACAGCAGCCAGTGCAATGTTAGATAATCAAATTAAAGCACAATTACAGCAGTATTTAACGATGCTTGAAGGAGATTTATTAATTAAAGCGAGTATTGGTGATGACAAAACTTCACAAGATATGCTCAATTTAGTAGAGGAACTTGAAAAAATGTCGCCTCGTATTACGGTGCAACATGCATTGTTGGAACGTACACCAAGCTTTAGCATTAATAAGGTAGGTGCAGAGGAATCAGGTGTTGTGTTTGCAGGTTTACCGCTTGGTCATGAATTTACATCGCTAGTTTTAGCGCTTTTACAAGTTTCAGGTCGTGCGCCAAAAGTAGATGCCGCGGTTATAAAACGTATTCAAGCCATTAAACAGCCATTGAAGTTTGAAACGTATGTAAGTTTAACTTGTCACAACTGTCCAGATGTTGTACAAGCATTAAATATTATGTCAGTGTTAAATCCGAACATTTCCAACGTGATGATTGAAGGTGGTACTTTCCAGAATGAGATTAAAGATCGTGACATTATGGCAGTACCTACAGTTTATTTGAACGGTGAAAATTTCGGCGGCGGTCGTATGGAATTGGAAGATATTTTAACAAAGCTTGGGGAAGTATCGGATGGTTCGGAGTTTGCGGATAAAGAACCTTTTGATGTATTAGTAGTAGGTGGAGGTCCGGCGGGTTCTGCAGCGGCAATTTATTCGGCGCGTAAAGGGATTCGTACAGGTATTGTTGCTGAGCGCTTCGGTGGTCAAGTAAATGATACGCTATCAATCGAAAACATTATCGGAACAAAGGCAACGGAAGGTCCTGCATTTGTATCAAGCTTAGAGGCACATGTATTAGACTACGAAATCGATGTAATGAAATCCCAGCGCGCTAAAAAGGTCGAGAAAAAAGATCTTATTGAAGTTACATTGGAAAATGGTGCTGTCTTAAAAGGGAAAACGGTTATTCTTTCAACAGGTGCACGCTATCGTCAATTGGAAGTGCCGGGTGAAGAGAAGTTTAAAAATAAAGGTGTTGCTTATTGTCCGCATTGCGACGGTCCAATCTTCAAAGGGAAAGATGTAGCGGTTATCGGTGGAGGTAACTCAGGTGTTGAAGCTGCAATTGATTTAGCAGGTGTAGTAAATCACGTAACTCTAATTCAACGAAGTGAAGAATTGAAGGCTGATAAAGTACTCCAGGAACGTGTTCGTAGCCTGAAAAACGTAACAATCATTACGAATGCTTTAACAACAGAAATTACAGGTACTGATAAAGTAAATGGCTTAACATATAAGGATCGAAAAACAGGTGAAGAAAAACAAATTGTATTGCAAGGCGTATTTATTCAAATTGGCTTATTGCCAAATACAGAATTCCTGCAAGGGGCAATAGAAATGAATGCGCATGGAGAGATTATTGTCGATAAGCACGGTGCGACAAATGTTTCTGGCATCTTTGCCGCAGGTGATTGTACAGACACGGCGTATAAACAAATTGTCATCTCAATGGGTTCAGGTGCAACAGCAGCTTTAGGAGCGTTTGATTATATGATTCGTAATGTTGATTCCCGTGACTATATAGAGGCATAAAAAATAGATCCGTTGTGCGAAAAAACTCGTGCAACGGATTTTTCTTTTGGAATCATTGTGGACAATTGATTTGAGAGAAAAAGGTGTATTCTTTCTAGTAATCGGGTAATAAATATAATGAGTACTAGAAAGGGAGGTTTTTAAAAATGAGAGAAGAAAGAGATGAAAAAATTAAACATAAGAAACTCGACAATCCTGATTTATTAAATACCGAAAACGAAAGTATTTTTGATAAAGATGAGGAAATGAAATTTGTCGATCCGATCCCAATGGAAGAACTTAATGATCAAGTAAAAGACGAAAGACATCCTGCGGACACTAAAAAGACGTCAGGCAGTGAACGTAAAAACCAGCCAAGACGTAGATAAATAGTTTATTTTAATAAAAAGATTGATCATTTTACGAAAAAAGTGAAATGATCAATCTTGGTTTTAAAAATCTATCATTTTTCAGAATTGTCCTATCTTTTTCACAGTATTGCATCACTAAATGGATTACAATATTGGGATAAAGGGAGGGAGTTCTAAAAAATGAATTGGAAATCAATAGTATTAAGTGTATTTGTGATGATGTTTTTAGCTGCATGCAGTGATGAAAAAGAAACGGTTAGCCAAGCAATCGATAACAAGAGAGTCGAGCCTGAAACTGAAACTATTTCAAAAGGCGAAAGTGAAGATGTGAAGGGTTTGGTGGCGGAATATAGTGCGAACAAAACGACTGATGATAAAGCATCAATTACTTCAACACAATTAATCATAACGGATACAAATGAAAATAAAATTACATATGATTTACCGGAAGATGAGTTTTTTATTTCAATTGCACCGTATGTTAATGAAACTCATCCTTGTAAAGACCATAGTTTAACAGGGTGCCAAGGAGAATTAGTTCAAAAAGAAATAGATGTGTTTATTGAAAATGAAAAAGGCGAAGTTATAGTGGATGAGAAGTTGACAACTTTAGAGAATGGTTTCATCGATTTATGGTTGCCACGTAATGAAGCTTTCATTGTAGAAATGTCTTATGATGGGAAAAGTGTAACAGGGGATTTAACAACGTTTGAGGAAGATGGAACATGTATCACGACATTACAACTACTGTAAATTGGATATAAAAATTACAAGCTCGTAGTAGGGGGACTATAACATCCTTTACTGTGAGCTTGTATTGTCTGGGTTATTTTTTAATTCTTTTTTGCGGGGATGATATCATCAATTGTGCGTGATAATTTTAAAGCGTTTAATTCAAATTCGCTATAGTGGATTTCCGCACCTGCTCCACCAATATAAAAAGATATATCCTGATGTGCTTGGGCCAACTTTTCCAATGTTGTAATCGATTGTGCAAATTCAGTAAAAGCAATTTCAGTGGATCCTGTGAGGAGCACAATGGTCGGCTTTTTTAAAGCGATAGTCGATTGAATCGCGGTAGGTGCAGGTGAAGGGCCGAGCATTAGTGTTCGATAACCACGTAACATGCATTGAATAAGTAGGATCTGCATAGGAATTTCATGTCTTTCTCCAGGAAGACAGCTACCTAAAACGAGCGGAGCATCTTCGGGGACGTAAAAGTGCCGACGGATATGACTTAAAAAGTCTCGCACCGTTTGACTACTGATAGCTTCCTGATATTCTCCCCACGCATTTTCGCACCAAAGTTGGCCAATTTCATGTAAAAAGGGAACGACAATTTCATGAATCAGCTTTTCAACACCAAATTTATGGTGTGCCTGTTCGAGTAAATGTAATATCTCATGTTCATCCCCTTCCGTACCAGCCTTAATCAGCGCTTTATGAAAGAAAGTAATAGGGTTCACTTCTGGGGCATCTTTATATTTAAGATAATGGTCTACAGCTTGCTTAATTGTCATGCCATTATTTATATGATTTTTCAGCAGCATTAAAGTTTGTACTTCGTCTTCGGAATAAACGCGATAACCATTGTCCAATCTTTCAGGTTGAATGATTTGATAGCGATCTTCCCATTTACGAATCAGTTGTTTAGAAAGATTTGTAATATCGGATACTTGCTGAATAGAATATGTTTTTTTAACCAAGTTTTGCACCTCCTTAAGTAAATTCTTATTTATGTCTATTCAATCGAAAAAAAAAGCACTTGTCAAATGTTTTTCATATGCTGTACAATGTTTGTATAACCATGTATGAGGGTATTGTTTGTAGGGTATGATTATTAGTAAAAAATGGTAAATAGAAAAGTGGGAGAAGGGGGTTGTATTGTGTCAAAACATCCATTAGAAAAATGGGGAAGTGCAATGGGCGGCAAGAATACACGCTGGATAGTTGTAGGACTATGGATTGTATTCGCTGTTACATTTGCACTTATATTTCCGCAAATTAATAGTGTAGAAAATTTTGCGGGCGATGAAATCCCAGAAACATATACATCAATACAAGCAGGAAAGATTTTAGAAGAAGAATTTGCTTCAGATAGTGGAATTCCATTATTAATTACTTGGTATAACGAATCAGGAATTACAGAACAGGATTTGACAAATATCCAAGGGTTATACAAGCAACTTGCAGATGATCCACTAAATGGGCAGGAATCTATTCCGCCATTCCATGAACTTCCGGCTCAAGCATTGATGGGCTTGTTATCGGAAAATGGAGCAGCACTTGTAACACCTGTATTTTTCTCCCCAGATAAAAATACAGATGTATTAAAAGAAAACTTAGCAATTATTAAAGAACGTACGGAAGAACAGTTTGGTGAAAATCCATATGAGTCGAACCTGGAAGATGAAGGATTACATGCGCGTTTCTCGGGACCGGTTGGAATCTCAATTGATGCTACGGATCTTTTTAAAGCAGCTGATGTTCAACTTATGATTGCCACTGTGATTATTATTTTAGTCATTTTATTATTAATTTACCGTTCTCCAATTTTAGCTATTATTCCTTTAGTTGTTGTTGGGATTGCATATTTAGTTGTAAGTCCTTTATTAGGGGTGATGGCAGAAAACGGTTGGATCGATAAAGATGCGCAGGCAGTAGCGATTATGATTGTCCTACTATTTGGTGCGGGTACAGACTATTGTTTATTCTTAATTACACGTTACCGTGACATATTATTAACAGAAGAAAACAAATTTACGGCGTTAGCTATGGCAGTACGTGAATCTACCGGTGCCATTGTGATGAGTGGTTTAACTGTAGTAATCGGTTTAGCAACACTGGCTTTAGCGGACTATGGTGCTTTCCAGCGATTCGCTGTTCCATTTAGTTTCGGTGTATTAATAACTGGTTTTGCCGTTGTCACATTATTGCCGGCAGTACTCGGCATTTTAGGTCGTGCAGCATTTTGGCCATTCGTTCCACGTACGGAATCGGCTGAAAAAGCACATGCGGAAAAGAAAAATAAACCATATAAGCCTCGAAAGCCAAATCACCGTTATATGCGTGCGGTCGGTGAATTCGTAACGACAAAACCATGGCTTGTTATTGTTATTGCAGGTGTAATTTTGATTGGTTTAGCTTTCGCTTCAACGAATATTAAATATAATTATGATTTAATTTCTTCATTCCCGGAAGATATGCCTTCACGTGAAGGCTTTACAATTATTGAAGATAACTTCACACCGGGCGAACTAGCTCCGGTACAGCTTTTAGTGGATTCAGAAGGAACAGATATTAATATTACAGAACAATTATTAGGTTTGCCTTACGTAAGCATTGTTAAAGAAATGCGTACAGGTGATGTAAATAATAATATTCAGCTTTATGAAATAGATTTAGATAAAAATCCATATTCAAATGAAGCAATGGATGATGTTGAACAGATGAAGGATGATGTGAAGTCGATTTTAACTGAAAATAATCTGGAAGATGGTCAGTTCTGGATAGGGGGCGAAACAAGCGCCCAATTAGATACAAAGGTTGTACAATCAGGTGATGAAAATATTATTCAACCTGTTATGATTATCATTATTTTCATCGTCTTACTAGGTTACTTACGTGCCCTTATTACTTCGATTCAACTGATGGTAACTGTTTTGATTTCCTTCTTCTCAGCTTTAGGCGCAGGTTGGTTAATAATCCATTACGGTCTAGGACATGAAGCGATGGCAAGTGCAATTCCGTTATATAGTTTTGTATTTATTATTGCGTTAGGAAATGACTATAATATATTCATGATTTCAGATATATGGAAAAACCGAAAGCGTGGTATTGCTCATCGTGAGGCAATTGTGAATGGTATTGCATCGACTGGAGCAGTTATTACTTCGGCAGGTTTAATTTTAGCGGGTACATTCTTAGTATTAGCTACATTACCGATTCAATTATTAGTTCAATTCGGTATCGTAACGGCAGTCGGAGTATTACTGGATACGTTTGTTGTACGTCCGTTGCTTGTACCAGCCATTATTACGGTATTTGGAAAATGGTCTTATTGGCCAAATAAAAAGCTATAAAAATAGAAAAAGGGTGCTGTCCGAAATGAATTTCCGGACCGCACCTTTTGCTTTTAAGAAATTAACGAACCTGATTGTAATCGATACATCAATTCATATTTGCCGCCAAGTGCAACTAGCTCATCATGGCTGCCTTGCTCAACGATTTCACCACGGTCTAATACTAAAATTTTATCTGCATTTTTAATAGTAGAAAGACGATGTGCAATGATGAAAGTAGTCCGTCCCTTTTTTAGTACATCCATCGCATGCTGAATAATCTCTTCTGTTTCAGAATCAATATTAGATGTTGCTTCATCCAAAATCAAAATGGCTGGGTCAAATGCTAATGCCCGTGCAAATGAGATTAATTGGCGCTGACCAGATGAAAGGGTACTTCCTTTTTCGATTACTGGTTCATCAATTCCTTTTTCGAATTTTGATAAAACACGGTCACCACCGACCGCCTCCAGTGCATTTTCAACCATCTCACGTGAAATACGCGCATCATTCAAGCTAACATTTGATGCAATCGTTCCGGTAAATAAATACGGGTCCTGTAATACAATACCCATATGTTCACGAATTGCTTGTCGAGGCAGCTTTGTAATATCCTGCCCATCAATGATAATACGTCCTTTTTGTGGGTCATAGAAGCAGAATAACAAATTCATGATTGAACTTTTTCCTGAGCCTGTATGACCAACAAGTGCAATAGTTTCGCCTTCCTTTGCTTCAAAGTGAATATTTTTTAATACATAATCGTCATTTTTGTATGCAAATGAAACATGATCAAATACAACATTTCCTTTGTAGCGCTCAATTCTTTCTTTGCTTACTTCTTCTCCCGGCTGATCAAGTAACTCGAATACACGGGTACCCGCTACAAGTGAACGTTCCAGTTGCGAAAATTGATTGACCAAGTTAGTAATTGGATTGAATAGACGTGTAATATAATCAACAAATGCATAAAGTGTACCTGCTGATACTGCTTCAGGCAATGTCATCGATTGTGTACCGAAGTAATAAACGAATACAGCGAACATACCAAGTCGTAAAATATTTACTAAGTTATGTGAAGTCGCAGAATCCAATAATAAAAGTTTACGGTTGTATTGGTAATGCTCATCGTTCATCTCATCAAATTCAAGTCTCATCTGATCTTCGCGGCGGAAAGCCTGAATAATTGTCATTCCATTAATCGATTCATTAATCATCGCATTAATATCGGCAATTTTTGTACGAATGACATGATTGTATTGTGAAGCAAATTTACGGTATAAAATCATCCAAATATAGACGATTGGAATGAGCACTAGGGCAAAAAGCGCCATTTTCCAATTTAAAATAAATAAAGCTATATATACCCCTGCAATGGTAATAAAGCTGTTCGCAAATTGCGAAAGTACGGTTACGTAAAGGTTTCGAATAGCCTCTGTATCATTTGTGACACGGGCAACTACTTTACCGGCTGGCAAGTTATCAAAGTATTCAATTGGTAGCTTTTGAATATGTCCGAACACATCTTTCCGTAGCTGTTGAATGACAAAGTTTGCACCCCGTTGTAAAAAGATGAACATTAAATAACGGAACACAGCAGTCAGCACGGATAACAAGAAGAAAATCGATAATAAAATCGCAATTGGCTCTGCCTGTAAATTACCTGGTTCCATGTAGTGGTCGATAATATATTTTGCGATAAATGGACCTGCAATATCTGTTGCAACAGCAATTGTTAATAATGATAATCCGATTAAAATCGGCTTTTTAAATTTTAAAGCATAAAGATACAGTCGCTTCGATGTACTCATTGTTTTACCTCCTCAAGCTGCTGGCGGTCAAATTGCTCTTTGTACCAACCACCTAAGCGTAGAAGCTCTTCATGTGTACCCCGTTCAACGATAAAACCATCATCCAGTACAATTATTTCATCCGCATGCTGAATTCCTGATAAGCGGTGAGTTGAAATGATAGTTGTTTTCCCAGCGCGCTCTGTTTGAATATTTTCAATTATTTTTGATTCTGTTTTGGCATCTACCGCAGATAAGGAATCATCCAGAATTAAAATTTCCGGATCTTTAATTAGTGCACGTGCGATTGAAACACGCTGTTTTTGTCCGCCGGATAAGGATACTCCTTTTTCCCCTACTAGTGTTTCGATGCCTAGTGGTAAATTCGCTAAGTCTTTTTCGAAGTCTGCTAAGCGAATAGCCTCATCAATATCTGCTGATGATGCATCTTCTTTTCCGAACAATATATTTTCACGAATGGTACGAGAAAATAGCACATGATCTTGTGGTACATAGCCAATCCAATCTAAAATTTGTTCCTTCGTCATATGTGCCAAATCGGTATTATTAATAATAATTTGCCCGTCTCCTAACGGGTACTCACGCAATAGCTGGCGAATGAAGGTTGTTTTTCCGGCACCTGTCTTTCCGACAATGCCAAGAGTTTGCCCTTTTTGTAAATTCAATGAAATTTGCTGTAAGTTTTTTACCTGAGATAAAGGGTATTGGAAAGTAAACTCAGAAAAACCAATTGAATTGGGTACGTTATGATTCATTGGAGCATTTGGATTTTTAACATCTGCTTCATACTCTAATGTATCCTGTACACGGTCAAGAGATGCACTTCCTTGCTGCATGACGTTAATCAGCTCGCCAATTGCGAACATTGGCCAGATTGCAAGCCCTAAATACACATTAAAGGATACAAGTTGACCGACTGTTAGCGCCTCATTTGATACAAGGACGGCTCCGTACCCAAGCGCGATAACGTAACAGACTCCTGTTCCGATTTTTGTAATTGGCATAAAAAGACCATTAATATAGGCAACGCGCATATTTTTAACAAAGATATTTTCGCTCATCTCTTCAAAACGTTCTTCGTCTTTACTTTCTTGGACGTAAGCGCGGATAACACGTGTTCCCGCAACAGATTCCAAAACGTTGTCATTCATTTCACCGAACGCACCTTGTGCAATCATATAACGCTCATGGACAATCTTACCTAAATATTGAATAATGATTGCCATGACCGGTATTGGGAGCATTGCAAAGAAAGTTAGTTTCCAGGAGATGAAGAAGCCCATTGCCAAAATAATAAGTGCCATAAACACCGTCGAATCAATTAGCGTCATGATACCAAATCCTGCTGTTAGAGTGACGGCATTTAAATCATTTGTAGCTTTAGCCATTAAGTCCCCTGTACGGTTTTTTTCATAAAATGTAGGGGTCATTTGCAGAAATTGATGCATTAATTTTTTTCGCAATATTCGGTCCAGTGCAATTGAACCACCGAATAACTGGTATTGCCAATAGAAGTTTAATCCATAGCTTGCGATTGCAGCTGCCAGAATAAATCCGACATACTTAAGAAGCTGTGCCTGATCCATATCGCCACCGGTCATAACATCAATGGCTTCACCTAAAATCCAAGGTGGTAATACTTCTATAAAACTTGCAATTATCAATAGCGTAATAGCAACGGTGTACTGCTTACGGTACTGTTTAAAAAACCATTTTAATTTCACAAACACATTAAACATTACTTATACCTTCCTTCTATAAAGTTTGTAGCATTGGCTACCCATCATCGAATCGATCCGTTTTTAATAGTTTTCGCATAAAGATTGTCATACAAAGCCCTCCTGAATTTTTTCACTAAGTAGCACTGTTTTCCTGGATTTAGAACATTTAAAAGCCTTTATCCAACAAAAAAACACCTCTTTCGATTTTTCGAAAAGGTGTCATTACGAAAAAAAGCACAAGGAAGTCCAAATCCGTGCCCTTTATTTAAAAGTGCAAGCTAAATTAAAACAAAAGTACGGAAAAGGGAAATATGAAGTTGTCGCTTTGAAACGTGTACATCTAAAGGTGTTGTCTTCATGCCCCTAATCTCCTTTCCTTGTTCCAATTTATTTAGTGTTCCTTAATATTATTAGAGCGAATTATCATTGTCAATATATTTTGAAAACAATTTATATTCAGTATTGGGATTTTATGGTTTAAGGCGCGAATTCCTATAAAATACAACTTTATTATTATAAAAGTTTGAAAATTGAGAGTATATTCGTTATCGTGGAAGTAACACATCAAAAGGAGTGGTCCAACAATGAAGAAGCTATTTTTTACTTTGTTACTTATATTTGTGCTGGCAGCATGTGGGACGGAAGATACAACAGATATAACAAATAATGTCCCGGGAAATACTACAGATGATGTAACTCAAGGTGATACAAATGTAGAGGAAAAAATGATTACTTTATATAAATCAGATGCAAATGCTGAAAATACAGTTCCATTTGAAGAAGAATTTGAAGGCGATGAAGGAAACCTAGTACCTTTTATTTTCGAGGAAGTAAATGAGCATGACGTAGAGCTATTGGATTATACACTAGAAACTGAGAGTAAAAGCTTAGTGTTAAATTTAGGCGACGATATTTATACTATTCAAGGTTCTGCTGGAGCGAGAATGTTCGTAGAAACATTAGCACGCTCTTACTTCGAAAATTTATCGGATATTGATGAAATTACATTTATTCATAAAGGCTCGTATGAACCGGCATTGGATCATATGAACATAGGACAGCCTTACTTAAGAAGTGAATTTGATATGTAGATAGGGGATTGTGGGAGATGAAACAACTATGGACAAATGGCACGATTTATACGATGGAACAAGAAGGAAGTACAGTTCAGGCTGTACTTGTTCATGAAGGCAAAATTATAGAAACAGGAGATTTCGATCAATTACAGGAAAAGGCTGATGAAATTATCGATCTACAAGGCGCATTCATGTATCCAGGCTTTGTCGATAGTCATTTGCATATGATTGGGCATGGCGCAAAGTTAATGCGACTGGATTTAACGCAGGCGAAGAGTGGAAAGGAAATTTTGGAACTTGTACAGAATGCGGCAAGTCTGCTTGATGAAGGGCAATGGTTAATGGGCGATGGTTGGAATGATAATCAATTTATAGATGGTCAAATACCAACAAAAGAAGAACTAGATGCTATCACTAACAAACCCATATTCCTCAATCGCGTTTGTCACCATGTTGCATTAGTAAATTCAGCAGCACTCCAATTAGCAGGTGTAACAAAAGACACACCAGATCCGGAAGGCGGAAAATTGGGGCGGCATAAAAATGGCGAGCTGAATGGCTTACTGTATGAGCAAGCTATGAATTTGGTTTCGTCTACTTTCCAGCAAGAAGGAGAAAGCTATATTGCTAGTTTGGAGCATTACCTTCAACTGGCCATTGAACATATGCAATCTTATGGATTAACAGGCGGACATACCGAGGAAATGGCCTATTTTGGACAGTATACCAATCCACTAACAGCTTATCAGCGTGTTGTTGGTGGCAAAAAACATTTCCGTGTCAATTTATTGCGTCACCATACAGTCTTTGAAGAAATGGTTATAAATAATGTGTCATTTGATGAACCGTTTATCGAGCCCGGTGCAATGAAGATTTTTGCTGATGGATCCTTTGGAGGCTCGACAGCTGCAGTTCTGGAACCATATGTAAATGAAGCTGATAATAAAGGTATGCTCATTCATACAGATGAACAACTGGAAGCCCTTATTCAATTAGCGAGAAAATACGGGGAAGCAGTAGCCATTCATATTATTGGAGACGGTAGTATGGAACAAGTATTACCATATTTAGAGAAATACCCGGTTGCTAAAGGAAAGCGTGACCGCCTCATTCATTGCTGTCTCGTATCGGAAGAGCAGCTAAATCGAATAAAAAAGCTGTCTGTTATTTTGGATTTACAGCCTGCTTTTGTAACGTCAGATTTCCCATGGATACTTGAAAAGCTGGGGGAAAACCGTTCTGGTCATTTGTATGCATGGAAGACTTTTGGTGAAGAAGGCTTAATGTGCGCGGCAGGAACCGATGCGCCGATAGAAGCCATTAGTCCATTTGAAACAATCTATGCAGCAGTAGAACGTAAAAAGCTAGAAGATACGCATGACGGATATGGTGCTGAACAAAAGCTAACACGCTTTGAAGCCGTAAAAATGTACACTGTGGGAAGTGCTGAGGCCATTTGTCAAGAAAATGAACGGGGTTACATCCGCTCAGGATACGATGCAGACTTTACAATACTAGATAAAGATCTATTACATTGCACTGCCGATGAAATATTACAAACAACTGCATTAAAAACAGTTGTTGCAGGTAATGTAGTATACCAAAAATAAATAATAAAATTAAAAGAATCACAGACTACCTGTGGTTCTTTTAGTTTTGGGAAAAATAATCCAAGTAAACATATATGAAAAAACATTGAAATGTCTTCTATAAAAAGCTATGATATAAAAAATTGAAAATTCAGTTATATAAGGAGTGTTAAAAATGAAGTTACATAGGTTTTGGATGTTATTAACGTTCTCTTTTCTTTTATTGTTAGCCGCATGTAGCGGTGATGAAAATGCGACATCAGAGAAGAATGAAGCAGCTACAAATGAAACTACAGAAAAGACAGATGCTCAAGGGGGCGAGTTAGTAATAGAAGTGCTTTCAGAGGCAGTAGAATTGGATCCCCACGGTTCAAATGATATTCCTTCGTCAAATATACAACGCAATATTTTCGAAACATTAGTTGTTCGAAACTTTGAGACTGGTGAAATTGAGCCATTATTAGCAGAATCATGGGAATATGTAGACGATTTGACTCTACAATTAAAATTGCGCCAAGGGGTAAAATTCCATGATGGCACAGAATTTAATGCTGAAGCAGTAAAGGTGAATTTGGACCGTTTACTTGACCCGAATATCGCTTCGCCACGTCTTTCAAACTTTGAACCGATTTCAGAGATTGTAGTTGTGGATGATTATACAGTTCAAATTAAAACAGAGAAACCGTATGGACCGCTATTATTTGCTTTAACACATCCAGGGGGTAATATTATGAGCCCAGCTGTTATTGAAGAAGACTATAAACGGATGGAAAATGGCGGAGAGGCACGTGCTTACGGAAATGAGAACCCTATCGGTACAGGTTTCTTAAAATTAGAGAAGTGGTCACCAGGTCAGGAAATTCGTTTAGTGAAAAATACAGAATACTGGGGTGAGCAAGTTGCTTACGATTCAGCGGTCTTTAAAACAGTACCTGAAAGTGCAACACGTGCAGCGGATTTAGAAGCTGGATATGCACATATTATAGATCCAGTGCAACCAACAGAAGTACCACTAGTAGAAGGGTTTGCACAAGTATTAAAGCAACCTTCCGTATCTATTTCATACTTAGGCTTCAATACGGAAAAGGCACCATTCGATAACCCGAAAGTTCGTCAAGCCATCACAAAAGCATTAGACCGTGAAGCAATTATTAAAGGAGTATTTGATGATTTTGGTGTGCAAGCCTTTGGTCCATTATCACCTATGGTATGGGGGTATACAGAAGATGTAACCAAACAGGATACAAACTTAGAAGAAGCGAAAGCATTATTAGCGGAGGCAGGCTTTGCTGATGGCTTTAAAACGGCGATTTGGACGAATGACAATCCACAGCGTCAACAAATAGCAATAATTTTACAAGAAGCATTGAAGCAATTGAAAGTCGAAGCAACAATTGAAGTAATGGAATGGGGTGCATATTTAGAAAAAACATCCAAAGGAGATCATGACATGTTCATGCTAGGATGGGCGCCTTCTACAGGGGATGCAGATGGTGCACTTTACCCATTATTCCACTCATCCGATATCGGTAATAACAATCGTACTCGCTATAGCAATGCGAAGTTGGATGAATTATTGGAACTAGGTCGTATTGAAACAGATGAAGCGGTACGTGCAGATATTTATAAGGAAGTACAGGAAATGATTAATACAGAGGCACCAGCGGCATTCATTCATCACCAAGCATACTTAACAGGATATGCGAATAATGTTACAGGTTTATCCGTTGACGCGACAGGCATCTACCAAATCCAAAACGTACAAATTAATCAATAAGCAAAAAAGTGCTATTTGCAACCGACGAAACTCACTCGGTGTGCAAGTAGCCTTTTTCATGGGTGAAAGTTTATGACTATTTCCTGATGTTTGGCATGTCCTGTATGTATTTAATATACTAAATCTACAAGAAAGGATGGGATACGATGGAACCTATACAAAATGTATTGCCTCCAATTGTAGATGATAAGACATATGTGCTTATTATAGGCTCGATGCCAGGAAAACAATCATTAGAAAAACAGCAATACTACGGTAATTCCAGAAATCATTTTTGGCCGATTATAGGGAGGCTATTAGCAACAGGTATCCCTGAAAACTATAATGATAAAATAAGACTTCTTCGTACACATAGAATCGGTTTATGGGATTCAATAAAAAGCTGTGACCGGAAAGGGAGCTTGGATGCGACGATTAAAAACGAAATTCCAAATGATTTTGTAGCGCTTTTTAAAAAATATCCGCAAATTAAACTTATCTTATTTAATGGTGGTAAAAGTTTTGAAGTATTTAAGAAGCATGTGGGACTAGAGGTTTTGGAAGATCGTTCATATGGGAAAATGCCGTCTACAAGCCCTATACCAGGGAAAAATATAAAATCATTCGATGAAAAGGTAGAAGCGTGGCGTATTATTCAGCAATATCTATAAATAGACCATTTTTATGTTGTTCGGTATGATTGGTATAAATAATCATAAAAGGGGAGTTTTAAATGTATCGTGTAGCAGAAGATTTCGTAAAAGATTGGGCAATAGCTTCAAAAGGTGCACTAAGAGTAATGCAGGCAATTTCGAATGATAAAATGAAAATTGCGATTGTCGATGACCACAATTCACTAGGTTGGTTATCATGGCATTTAGTGAGTGTAGCAGGTGCATTTGGTCAATTTGCAGGGTTACAAATTCCTGCTCCGGGACCAGATATGCCACAGCCTGAAACAATGGAAGAAATCATTGAGAAATATGAGCTAGTACGTGAAGCCTATAAAAAAGAAGCAGCCACATTGACGGAAGAGCAATTATTAGAGGAAGTGCCTGCATTTGGAGGAATGATGCAGCGCGGTGATTTATTGAGTAAAGTCATTGCACATCAAACACATCATGTTGGTCAAATGACTGTATTACTGCGCCAGGCAGGCTTAAACGTTCCACCGGTAATGGGTCCAACAAAAGAAATGCAGTAATATATAAGCGCCGACTATGTTTCAGAGGAATTTATAAAATTAAAGAGGTTGGGACAGAAGTAGAAATTTCATCGGATAAGGTAAAGTCCCTTATTAAGAAAGGGATATTTTAAAAAATTGATTGGAATGGAGGGCGACTCCAGCGGGAAAAGCACGACGCCTGAGACTACAGGCTCAGGCCGTGCCCGCGGAAAGCGTCCCGGAATGGAAATCAATTTTTGGGTTATGCCCTAGTCTCTTTACTAAAACCTAATTCGAAAAGTAATCATATGCATTTTTTGCAAGTAAAGTAACTGTGACAATGATGAATAGAACACGAACATAGCCACTTCCACGCTTAATGGCAAATCGTGAACCGACAATTGCACCGAAAATTTGTGCAACCCCCATTATAAGCCCATATGTATAATTGATTTGTCCTAAATAGACAAACATTAAAAGTGCCCCAATATTACTTCCAAAGTTCAGAAGTTTTGCATTGCCCGCAGCTTTTAAAAAATCATACCCCACTATTAAAAATGCAAAAATTAAAAATGAACCTGTACCTGGTCCCAAAAAGCCGTCATAAAAGCCAATAAGTGCAATGACTAAGAAGAATAACATATATTTTGTCTTAGATAGTGACTTAACTGCAGAAATACTGCCCCAATCCTTTTTAAAAATGGTGAAGATTGCTACAGCAGCCAACATAATAAGCATTAGTGGTTTTAATAGATTAGGATCTAGTAAATGAACAATCCATGCCCCAATCATAGAACTAATAAAGACGTAAGGGAAGTATTTCATTACCGATTTAAAATCCAATTTTCCAGAACGGTAAAAAGTAATAGTACTTGTTAGTGATCCCATTGTTCCGGCAAGCTTATTGGTTGCAACGGCTGCAGATGGACTAAGCCCAGCAAACATTAGTGCCGGTAAGGAAATTAGACCACCGCCTCCCACAACAGAATCGATAAAAGCAGCTAAAAAACCAAAGCAAATTAAAATAATAATGAGTTGGGGGTCCAGCTCGAATCCCATAAAGGAAAACCTTCTTTCTTAATTTAAACCAATATAGTCATGCTAACGAAAATCATAGTTCGTGTAAATACTTAAAATTTTATAATAACTATGATATTGTTAGTAAATTAGCTTTGTAGGAACGGAGTATATAAATGAAAGACTATCAATTTTTATTATTTGATCTAGATGATACATTGCTCGATTTTAAAGCAGCAGAAAAAATAGCTTTGCCGAAGTTATTTGAAGCACATCAGCTGCCATTAACTCCACAAATCGAAAGTGTCTATCGTGAGATAAACTCTAATTTATGGCGCTTACTTGAAGAGGGGCTAGTTACTAGAGAAGAGTTAATGCAAACACGTTTTGGGAAAACTTTTGAATACTTTGGCTATGAAGTAGACGGAAGAGCATTGGATGCTGAATATCGCGGTTATTTAACAGAGAGTAAAGTGTTCGTAGAGGGGGCAATGGAATTAATTCAAACATTGGCACCTCAATATGACTTATACATTACGTCAAACGGCTTGGCAGATACACAAATGAAACGCCTCCAAGTTACGGGACTAGCTCCTTATTTTAAAGGAATCTTCGTCTCGGAAAATACAGGCTATCAAAAACCGATGAAGCAATTTTTTGACTATGTGTTTGACCATATTCCGAATTTCGATTTAAATAAGGCATTGATTATAGGTGATTCCTATAGTGCAGACATTATTGGCGGGGCTCGTGCAGGTATTGATACGTGCTGGTTAAACCCAATGTATGTTGCACCGCCACAATCCATAGTGTCAACTTATGAAATTAGTAGGCTAGATCAGCTCCTTTCGATTTTAAAGAATGAAAGCCATTTAAAAAGCACTGTATAATATTGTTTTTTGAATATGTTTACAATTTTAATTAGTCTATAGGTGCATAGTAAAAGGGTACAGTTGTCTGTTAAAATGGAGTATAAAATGTACGCAAGGAGTGAGCGTAGTGACCTTATTTATAATAGTTGTAATGGTAATTGTAGGCTATCTCGCATACAAAATTTATATCCATGACAATACCATTTTCTATAAAATAACAGGTTATTCCTATTTTGATGTATTAATGAAGAAAAGGGTCCGAGTATTAAATAAAATTATGCATGATCTAGAGCGGGCTAAAGGCGCTCGAAAAGTAATGATTAATTTACAAATTCCTATTTATGAGGAACTTCATTCAATTGATGCTTTACTCCTACATGAATCCGGTATTTATGTAGTGAACATTAAAGATAAATCCGGCTGGATTAATGGACGAGAGCAAAATATTGAATGGAAAGAGCTATTACATAAGAATAAAATACGCACATTCAACAACCCAATTCACGAAACGAAGCGTTTGGTAAATGCCTTGCAGGATCAGCTTCCAGAAGTGGATGCAACACTATTCGAGTCGGTTGTTGTCTTTACAAACGATTGTTCAATTCAACAAATTGAAATTCATTCGCAAAATGTCGAAGTGTTAAAAATGTCAGAGTTAAATAACTGGACAAAAACCCTTGATAGAAAACGTCTAACGGAAGAAAATATTGAAACATTATTCTCAGCATTAGAGGGCTTTATGACTGACAAAAACAATACATTAAAGTCGAAATCAACAGTATCGGCGAATTAAAATGAAGAGCTAAGCAGGTTGTCCACTGCTTAGCTCTTTTTTTATTAAACGAAAATGTATAAAAAATGCATAATGTACTATTGAAAAAAGGTTGTTTTTGCTATATAGCATATTTTATTTGCTCATTTAAGTAATTTATTTCGAAAATAATATGAACGAATTATTTGTCTGAAATGAATAAAAATTTAAAATATTGTTTGTTTTATGAATTTTAACCTGTAAAATTTAGGCTGTAATATGGATGAAACAAAAAACAAAGGGGGTACAACAAATGAATAAAAACTTTAAAAATAGTTTTCTACTATTTATAGTAATGGCATTTGCCTTATTACTTGTTGCATGTAGCGGTGGAGATGATTCAACAGAAGATTCTTCTAGTAATAACGATGCTTCGGCAGATTCTTCGAATAATACAGATGGAGCAGGCGGTGATTTAGTATTAGCAACATTATCCGATGCCGCAAATCTAGATCCGCATATGTCAACGGACGTTCCATCAGCTTCGGTATTATCAAACATAACAGAGGGATTAGTAAAAAAGGATAAAGATGGAGAAATTGTACCAAGCTTGGCAAAAAGCTGGACATCCATTGATGATTTAACATGGGAGTTTGAACTTGAAGAAGGGGTACAATTCCATGATGGAGAACAATTCAATGCTACAGCAGTGAAAAAGAGCTTTGAACGAATTTTGGATCCGGAAGTTGCAGCGCCACGCGCATTTTTATTTGAAGCCATTAAGGAAGTGGAAGTTGTGAGTGATTACACAGTACGTATTCATACACATTATCCATTCGCACCACTATTAAACCACTTAAACCACCCAGTAGGCGTTATTCTTTCACCAGCACAAATTGATGCAGATTATGAAAATATGGAAGCGGGCAATATAGCTGGAGCAATTATGAATGCTAATGGTCCAGTTGGTACTGGCTTTATGAAGTTTGATTCATGGACACCAGGCACGGAAATTAAATTAGTGAATAATCAGGATTACTGGAATCAAAAGGCTTATATTGATTCAGTAACTTTCAAAGTAATTCCTGAAAGTGCAACGCGTGCAGCCGAACTTGAGACAGGGTATGCACATATTATTGAACCAGTACAACCTAATGAAGTGGAAATGGTTGATGCAACATCTAGTTCAGTTAGTATTACTCCAGGTTCTTCATTATCTTACATTGGGTTTAATATTAACAAGAAACCGTTCGATGATGTACGTGTACGTCAGGCGATCTCGATGATTGTAGATCAACAGTTAATCATTGATGGTATTTATGAAGGAATTGGTGAACCGGCACGTGGCCCACTAGCACCAACTGTGTTTGGCTATGATGGCACACTAACGCCGATTACTAAAGATATTGAAAAAGCAAAAACACTTTTAGCAGAAGCTGGATACGCAGAAGGCTTTGAAACTTCAATCTGGACAAACGATAATCCACAACGACAAAATATTGCCATTATGCTTCAAGAAGAATTAAAGCAATTAAATATTACAGCTAATATCGAAGTTTTAGAATGGGGTGCATACCTTGATAAGACGGATGCTGGTGAGCATGAAATGTATATTCTAGGTTTATCAAATCCAGTAGGTGATGCAGATTATTTCCTGACACAACTATACCATTCTAAAAATCACGGGGGATCTGGTAATACTACTTTCTATAGTAATAAAGAGTTAGATGCAATATTAGATGAAGCACGTGAAGAAATTGATACAACGAAACGTCTTGCAATGTATAAACAGGCTCAAGAAATCTTAATAGAAGAAGCACCAATGATATACGTACACCATCAAGCCTATATTACGGGCTTAAGTGAAAAAATAGAAGGGCACTGGATCAATGATTCAGGTCATCATAAGCTTCAGGAAGTGAAATTTGTAAAGTAAGTATAAAGGGGGCGGAACTTTTCGAAGTTCTACTTCCTTTTTATGTATTTTTTAAAGGTAAACTGGCTGTTACCGTCGAAATTATTAAAGTAACGAAATCCTATTTAGGAGGTTTTAAGTATGAGATTGAAGGATAAAGTCGCAGTAATAACAGGTGCTGCATCAGGAATGGGGAAGGCGACGGCCATTTTATTTGCCCGAGAAGGTGCAAAGGTTGTTGTATCGGACCTAACTCTTGAAGGTGCAGGGGCAACAGTAGCAGAAATTACAGCACTGGGTGGAACGGCAACTGCTGTAGCAGCTAATGTTGCGACGGAAGCAGATATTCATAAATTAATAAAAGCCGCTTTAAATAGTTATGGTACACTTGATATTTTAGTAAACAATGCTGGTATTATGGACGACTTCTCTCCAGTAGGTGACGTGAAAGATGACTTATGGGATCGAGTATTTGAAATAAATGTAAAAGGTGTTATGCGTGCAAGCCGTCAAGCAATGCCTATTTTTCTGGAAAAGGGTGCAGGAACGATTATCAATATTGCCTCAATAGGTGGTTTATACGGTTCTAGGGCAGGGGCTGCTTATACAGCATCTAAACATGCGGTTATAGGATTAACGAAAAATACAGCATTCCAATATGCAGAAAAAGGCATTAAATGTAATGCGATTGCTCCAGGCGGGGTCAATACAAATATTGGGGCAAGTTTCAGTAATGCAAATCAAGAAGGTATGTCTCGTGCAATGGCAGGAGCAAGTTTTAACCCACGCAGTGGAGAACCGGAAGATATTGCGAGTGTTGCACTTTTTTTAGCATCTGAGGATTCTGATTTTGTAAATGGGGTTGTTATTACTGCAGATGCAGGATGGACAGCTTACTAAAAATTTATTATAAAGGTGTTCGTATGTAAACCGAACTCTCAGATTGTCGACAAAAGGTCTCTCGAGACCTTTTGTCTTTTATTATAAATTTTAACTAGATGCTTAGCAGGAACAAGTTGTTCAATCGCCCCTATTTCAATTTGTTCACGTTCATTGGTTTAATTACTAGTCATTATAGATATCGTATGTCACTTTATTTAAAGAGATTAATAAGTTGATTGGAATGGAGGGACCGTGACTCCACCGGGAATAGCGAAATTTATTTTGCGACGAGTAACCGCAGGAGCACGCGCGGAAGATCCACTAAATTGTGCCTGCCGTTGTAGGCGCAATTTAGTTAGCTGGAGCCGTGCCCGGGGAAAGCATCGGTCCCGGAATGGAAATCAACGGTTCAATGTTAATTTAATTTTTAAACAAACACTTTTTAATAGGTGAAAATGCATTTGAAGAACAATCCAATATAATTTTAAGAAAAATATGTTTTTTTTTGAAATATTATCAACTTTTTGCTGTGTTCATACGTCTAATTAATATACTGACGATTGGAGGGCAATAAGATGGGCAAAAAAGTTGGACTACTCGGTATTATGTTTAGTTTAATAGTTTTTCTAGGCTTTCGTTTTTGGAAAGATGTGCCATCCACATTTGCAGATAGCGAGAAGATTACGATGAGCCTAACTTATTCTGAACAAGTAGCGTACAACCAATTTATTAATACAGCATCAAGTGGCAATGGCTTAGTGAAACCCTTTTATTTATATAATGGGGGGTTATCACGGACTATTCAAAACTGTGATGAATACATAGAGGTTGAAAAAATATTAACTCAAAAGCAAGAGGATGAACAGAGCCAACCTACTAGAGGTGATAAGAAAAGAATTGCGCTTACTTTTGATGATGGTCCACATCAATATGTGACAAAACAGGTTTTAACAACGCTTCAAAAACATGAAGTGAAGGCAACATTTTTTGTCCTTGGTCAAAATGTTGTGAAGCATCCGGAAATTGTAAAAAAGGCAGATGCATTTGGGCATGAAATTGCCAACCATTCATGGAGCCATAAAAATTTAACGAAGCTTAATGTTAAGCAAATGCAAGCGGAGATCAATCGAGCAAACGAAGCAATTTGTGATGCAATCGGGAAATATCCCACAATGTATAGACCCCCATTCGGCGCCATTGACGAGACGGTACGAGAAGTCATTGAGTTAACTCCGGTTTTATGGAATATTGATACACTTGATTGGCACCATAAAACACCGTCAAAAACTTTGGCGAACTTGAAGGAACAAGCAAAGGATGATGGCATTATTTTGATGCATGATATTCACCAACAATCCGCAGATGCTTTGGAAGATGTTATTCTGTATTTAAAAGAGGAAGGCTATGAATTTGTGACAACAAGCCAATTATTATAGTTTGCGAGTTTTTAAAAGGAAGTAGTGAGGGCTATTTCCTTTTTTTATTTTTATCAGTTTATGGTACGATACAAGCGAACACATACGAAGGAGGATCCATCGTGGGTCTATTATCAAAAAGAGCGTTAAGTATTAAACAATTTCAATTAAACAGTAAAATTTTTGCTTGTCCTATTTGCAAACAGCAAATGAATATGAGTGATGAAGGGAAAATGAGCTGTCCTTCGAATCATACATTTGATGTAGCAAAACAAGGTTATTTATATATGTTAAATCGACCAGTCCAGTCGATGTATGGCAAAGAGCTATTCGAGTCACGCCATAAGGTTATTCATGCGGGAATATATGACAAAGTGCAAAAAGCGATTGCCGGTGAAATTATACAGCAAAATTCGGTCATTTTAGATACAGGCTGTGGAGAAGGGTCTCATTTACACCGCATCTGTGAGCAATTAGACGGTGCTGTTGGCATCGGAATAGATATTTCAAAAGAAGGAATCATGGCAGCAGCAAAGTTTTATAATGAACAGCTTTGGTGCGTGGGTGATTTGGCGAATAGCCCATATAATGAGCAATCCTTTGATGCCATCCTAAATATTTTATCACCAGCAAACTATGAGGAATTTAAACGATTGCTGAAGCCAGGGGGAAAAGTTATTAAAATTGTTCCCCAGGAAAATTATTTAATGGAGCTACGCAAGCAAGCATTTGCAGATTCTGAAAAGGAAAGCTATACAAATGCTCAAACCGTAGAGCGTTTTAAGACAGCCTTTGCACATGTCGAAGTGAAGCGAATTACGTATACCGTTCCACTTGAAGTAGATCTAGTACAAAACTTACTTGAAATGACACCAATGGGCTGGCACATTGAAGAAAAAGAAAGTATTCAATTACGGGAAATTACAATTGATTTGGATTTATTAATTGGAATGGAGTGATGGTGGATGAAGAAAATTTTGGTATTAGGTGGAACGCGTTTTTTTGGACAGAAATTAGTGGAATTATTATTAGAGCAAAAGCATGAAGTAACGATTGTAACACGCGGGGTTTCTGAAAATCCGTTTGGTGATGCGGTGGAACATATTAAAGTCGACCGTAAAGATAAAGCTGCATTTGAGCAGGCTTTAGAAAGCCGCACTTTTGATATTGTCTACGATAATATTTGCTATTCACCGAATGAAGCGAAACAACTGTGCGACATTTTTAATGGTAATATCGGTAAACTCGTTTTCACCTCTACATTAGCTACATATGAGGCAGATGGCAAGCTCCATGAAGAGGTGGATTTTGATCCAACTTCATATGAAATCGTTATGGGTGAAACACATGAATTTTCATACGGTGAAGGTAAGCGTTTAGCGGAAGCGGTTTTTTATAGATTTGCCGATTTCCCAGTAGTGGCTGTTCGTTTCCCTATTGTGATGGGGGCGGATGATTATACGCGCCGATTGCATTTCCATATTGAACGCATCGTAAATAATGAGCCGATAGGATTTAGCAATATGGATGCGGAAATGTCGTTCATTCAAGCAACAGAAGCTGCAAGATTTTTAATGTGGGCCGGAATGGAAAATGTTGAAGGTCCAATTAATGCTACGGCTAATGGTGTTATCGCATTAAAAGATTTGATTTCACTTATAGAAGAAAAAACAGGTGAACGCGCAAAGATAGCACTGCTCGGTACAGAGGAAATCCGTTCGCCATATGCAATCCCTGCTTCATGGTATATGAAAAATGATAAATCACAGCAACTAGGATTTAAATTTAGTCATATTGATGATTGGTTGCCTCAGTTAGTCGAAGAAATTGCAAAATCTACACCAAAACAGTAATGATTGTATAGCAATACGACTATAGATTACAATAGATTGAGAATCAAACATAAGGTAGGAATGAAACGTGTATAAATTTATTGCAAATATTGTATATGGTGTTTTAGGAGTTAACGGGTCAAAAGCAAAGGTATATGGGAAAGAAAATATACCGAAAGAAGGAGGCTTTGTCATTGCTTGTACGCATAATGGCTATATCGACATTTTAAATTTGGGAATATCGATGTTGCCAAGAGAAGTACATTTTATGGCTAAAAAGCAATTGTTCGATGTTAAAGGCTTAGGTTGGCTTATTAAAAGGTTGAATGCATTTCCAGTTGATCGTGATAATCCAGGGCCAAGTGTGATTAAAATCCCTCGCCAACTTATTAAAGAGGGAAAGGTTGTAGGGATATTTCCTAGTGGGACAAGAAGCTCCGAAAACTCGGAATTAAAAGCCGGTGCTGTGACAATCGCCCAACTATCTAAGGCAGAAATTTTGCCCGCTGCCTATATCGGTCCGAAAAATGCAGCAGGTGTATTCAAACGTCAAAAAGGCTATTTAATTTACGGTAAGCCATTTACAGTGGAAGCGGGAAAAGAAGGTCGTGAAAAATCGGTACAGTTTTTGGAACAAGAGCTCAACCGACTGACTGTCCACCTAAAAGAAATGCATCCAGAAGTGAAGTAATATATAGAAGCTGCCCAGACTTTTTAGGGTGGCTTCTTTATGAGGAGGAGTCAATATGAAACAAGTGTTATTCGTATGCTTAGGAAATATTTGCCGCTCTCCAATGGCAGAGGCAGTCATGCGTGATTTAGTAGAAAAGCGTGGTTTAACTGCTCAAATTAAAGTTGATTCGGCCGGCACGAGCAATTATCATATCGGAGAGCCGCCACATAAAGGGACAAAGGCGAAACTGCAGGAATTCGGCATTACTACTAGCGGTATGCAGGCGCGTCAGTTACGAAGAGGTGATTTACATAACTTTGATTATATTGTTTGTATGGATGAAAGTAATGTAAAAAATACGATAGAAATGCTCCGTGCAGAAGCAGATGCCAAAGTGTTCCGCTTTCTTGATTTGACCAATCATAAGAAGGACGTCCCTGATCCATGGTATACAGGAGATTTCCAGGAAACGTATGATCTATGTTTAGAAGGCTGCGAGGCATTGCTGGAACATATTTTAAAAGACATGAAATAATAAAGAGCGGGGCTGATGAAGAGATCAACCCCGCTCTTCACTTTAGTATGGTAATGAAACTTCAATGATTTTCCTTTTTTTCTCTTGTGACTGCTGCCACTTATAAAGTGTAGGTGATTCATAATTTTCAACATCAGGCACTTCCGCTTGAATTGTCGTGTCATCAATCCATTCATAATGAAAGATTGGATACCATGCATAAGTAAAATAATCTTGCATAGAGTTTGGCATATTGACTTCCATCTTATCGATATTGAGCACATGAAGCATACTTCGAGGAAGTAAAGTGTCTTCATAATATTCATCAAGGTTAATGGAAAAAATAACATTTTCAAAATTTGGTGACCGCTTAAAGCTCCGCAATTCCCCCCAAGCTAAACTGCCGAATGTAACTTCCTCACCAAGTCTTTTCACGAACGCCATTTCACAATATTTTTCGAGACAATTGTATTTGAAAACGCCAATTTCAGCCTCGTTATATTTAAATAGGGGTTCATACGTCAATTCAAAGTTATCTGCCTCATACTTGTATAATAAAAGTTGATTTAAAAATGTTAGCCGGTAAAACGGAATTTCCTCCACTGTATTCGTTGAAAGGTTTTTAAACGAAATGACCTTCTCTTTGTTTAATGTTGGTAATTCATTGATCGATCCTAATAATGATAATATTTCCTCACCATCCTTAGCATCCTTTGGAAGAGTTTTCCTAGCAACAAGTCCGTCGCCATTATCATAATAAAAGGTCCATTCCCATCCGTCACTCTCCTCGGTGATTTGTACTAAGTCATCATACTCCTTGTAAGGTGTTATCAGTTTTACTGGATACGATATTGTTTTCGCTTCAAATGTAACACCATCTGTTAGAGGAAGTTTAATAATAGTTTGAATAGGGTCTAGCTGATTTAATTGTGCCAACGTAAACGATTTTTTTTCGAACTCCATCATTTCCTGATAGACGAGTTCAATGGCATCAGATTTTATATGGTAAATTTTTTGCATTGTAGCACCGGTATTATCTTCCAATATTTCTACGTAGTCCTCGAACAGCCAGGTTGTTGTTTCTGTAAATCCTGCATATTCATTTCCCATTCCAAGAAAATAAGCAACATCACCGTCTGCTTTAAAGTAACTTTGTAATGGTAAATCTACATTTTCCTTTGTTTCTTCTTCATCTACAGGTGGGGTATAGGTAGTTTGGCTAAAGTTATTTGATGACCACGGATTCACTACAAGAAACGTAAAGATAACCACTGCTAAAAAAGTTGTAAACGTTGCGTAGTATAATCGGTTGGATTTCTTTGTAGGCTGCTTTTGCCGCTTTTGCTCGTTTACTTTTGCCATTACTTGTTCCGCTCTTTTAGATGTAGAACCTATTTTTTTATTAAGCTGACGTTTTATTTCATTCATTGGCAAGCACCTCCCATTCATCTGAAGAAAGTTTTTCCTTTAATAATTGTCTTGCTCTTCGCATCCTCGTTTTTACGGTGTTATCGGATATTCTTAATAAGTTTGCAACCTCCAGGACAGAGAGTTCCTCATAGTAGTAATGAATAATGACTTCCCTTAAAGGTATAGGCAAGTTTAAAATTGCTTCGGCAATATCGAGTCGTTCTGCTTGTTGAAGCATCTTCTGAGGATCTGTTTTTGTCTGAAAAAAGGTGTTTGTTAATTGCTGTTTTCGGTATGACCAGCTTTTCAAATAATCTTTACATTTATTAATAACAATGCGTACGAGGTAAGTCTTTAATGATGCACGTTCTTCAAACTGCTCGAACTTGACGTAATACGATAAAAAGGAGTCTTGCACAATATCTTCTGCTACTTGCCAATCCTTCACATATAAGTAGGCAATGCGGAGCAGATAATCGCTATACGTTTCCATTACCTGCTGAAATGCTTGTTCATCGGAAAGCATCATATAAAAAAGCGCTCCTTTCTATTGATTTATCCATTAGACGAAACAGATTTAGTTCTCGTTTTATTAAATGATAAATTTTAAAAAAATAATGAATGTCATTTAACCAGTACGTTATAGGAAGTGCTATTTAGGGTAATTATAGGGCAAAGTATGTCGTGAATCACTTATTGCATTGGTGTTACGTTTTGCGTCAGAGATACATTACAAAAGCAAGGTTATGTCGTACCGGAAAGCTTTACTCATGGTACAAGTGAACAACGGATGCGCGGGTTTAAAAAAGGCTATGATGTCGGGACACTTCAAGGCGGCGATACATTTAGCTTAGAGGCTTCACAGTTATAATGAAACCTGTAGCATATGAAAAATTGCTACAGGTTTTACATTTTTTTGAGAAGGCAATTTAATTTTTTTTGGACTTTATGTATAATGAGTAAGTTAAATAATATTTTTTCGTTTCTTAATAACGTGATGAATAGATAATCGAAAGAGAGTGGATATAATGGGTCGTAAATGGAATAACATTAAAGATAAAAAAGCTGGTAAAGATGCAGCTAACAGCCGTATTTATGCAAAGTTCGGTCGTGAAATTTATGTGGCGGCTAAATCTGGGGAACCAAACCCGGAATCTAACCGTGCACTGAAAACAGTTTTAGAACGCGCGAAAACTTACTCTGTACCAAAGCATATTATTGAAAAAGCAATCGACAAAGCAAAAGGTGGCGGCGATGAGCAATTCGATGAGTTACGCTATGAAGGTTTCGGTGTAGCAGGTACAATGGTTATCGTTGATGCATTAACAAACAACGTAAACCGTACAGCTTCAGAAGTACGTGCAGCATTCGGTAAAAATGGCGGAAACATGGGTGTATCAGGCTCTGCGGCACATATGTTCCAAAATACAGCAGTATTCGGTATTGAAGGTAAATCAGAAGATGAAATACTGGAAATCTTAATGGAAGCTGACTTGGATATGCGTGATATTATGGAAGAAGAAGGAACAATTATCGTTTACGTTGAGCCGGAACAATTCCATGCAACTCAAGAAGCATTTAAAGCAGCGGGCATTGAAGACTTTACTGTAGCAGAGTTAACGATGCTGCCAATGACTGAAGTAGCTTTAGATGGTGATGATCTAGTGAAATTTGAAAAGATGATCGATGCACTGGAAGATTTAGAAGACGTACAACGTGTATATCACAATGCTGATTTAGGAGAATAGTGATTCTAGCCCAAAATAGACAATTTTGGGCTTTTTTTTATGGTGCAGGATTCCGATCTTATAAGACTACCGATGGAAGAATATTAAATATAATAAGGGAATTAGTACAATATTATTACAAATTGTTAAGGAATGTAGTGAATTAGGTAGAACCAGTTGTATTTATTAGTTCGATAATTCAAAATACATATAACTATCTAAATATAATAACAGGCGGTGTATTATGAAAAAAAGGGGCAAACTAGGTACTCGAATCATATTAATAATTGGCATAATTTTTGCAGTGATTCTAGTGCTAAACATGGCTTTGATGAACTATAACTCTTCAAAATCAGTTGAGTCAGCTGTTAAGGAACGTACGGTTGAAGTAGCGAGTAATATTGTAAATTTCATTGATATAGAAAAGTATGAGCAGTTAATTGATAAACCAAGCGAAAATTCGATTTATTGGGAATTGCGTGAAGAGCTTAATGCTCTACGTGAATTTAACGGTGTGTTATACGCGTACACGTATTTTGTTCCCGAAAAAGATGGGGATGTTATATTTTTAGTGGACGGTATGCCAGCGGATGATATCGAGGGAGCTGGAAAGATAGGCACTTCTTCTAGTGCGACGAAATATGAACATATCAAACATGTTATAGAGGATGGGCGCTATGCAACCGATATTTTAAGCAACAAATTTGGTGAATATATTACAGGTATTGTTCCTGTGAAAAACGATTCAGGAGAAACAATAGCTTATTTGGGCGTTGATATCGATGCCTCGTATATTAGATCATTAACAGGAGACGTTGCTAAGCAAGTTGTTCCATTGATGGCAATTCTATTTATCGTAATCATTAGTGGAGCCTTAATTGGTATTTATGCCTATATACGTCGTGCGTTATTACCTCTAGATACTTTAAATGTAGCTGCGGAGCATTTAGCTTCGGGTGATATTGCTCAATCAAAAGCAATTATTGAAGGTATTAAATTTAAAACGAATAATGAAATTACGGTCTTTGCTACAAACTTCCGAAATTCCTTAGAGGATTTGTCGACAACTTTCAAAGTATTAAAAAATCGAACAAATGGTTTGGGAGAAGTAGTTGACTTGATTGAAACATCGACTATAAGTGTTAATACTTCCAATGAAAAAATGGTAGATAATATTTCAACAATATCTCAAAGTGGGGCAATGCAACAAGTAAGTAATACAGAAGTAAATGCAGCGATGAATGAAATGGCGACTGGTATTCAAAAGCTTGCAGACACAATTAATGAAATAGCAGAAATCTCAACAGATATGACAAGTATCGTGGAAGATGGTGCACAGAACTCTGAAAAAGTGGTAGCTCAAATACAAGGTGTAGAAAACTCTGTAGAAAATACGTCAAAACTCGTGAAAGATATGGGTGATAGCTTCCAATCCATTAAAGAGATGGTCAACGTTATTACGAGTATTGCAGATCAGACCAACTTATTAGCGCTTAATGCTGCAATAGAAGCTGCACGCGCTGGAGAAGCAGGAAAGGGATTTGCTGTTGTTGCAGATGAAGTGAAAAAACTGGCTGAAATGTCTCGTCAATCTGCAGAAGAAATTTCAGGACAACTTCAAAAATTCTCAACGATTACAAATAAAGTTTTAGTCGAGATGGATATGACAACGTCAGATGTAAAAGAAGGAACAATTGCGGTAGGAGAAATTGGTCAACAGTTACATCAAATTTTAAATTCAGTTTTAGAAGTAAATAATCGGATTCAGGATGACTCAGCTGTTGTGGAGCAAATGTCTGCAGGGGCAGAACAAATTTTAGCATCAACGGAAGAAATGAGCCGTTTGGTAAATGATACTTCAGACAATGCAAAAAATTTAGCTTACGTTTCTGATGAGCAAACTCAAGTAGTAGATGATTTAACAAAAGCCGTAAATCAATTAGACGAACATTCTCAACAAGTTGTATCAGAAATGAGTAAATTTAAAATATAAAGCTATTAAGAGGGCTGCCGGGTAAGTTTAAACGGGAGATGTATCTGCAAAGAAGAACATAAAAGCGCCATGTCTGTTGTAACTACTTCCGCAAGCAATTTAACGGATGAGATTACGGGTCTTCAAGAATCAATTAGTCGTTATTGAATATAAAGGGTTACAAGGATAAACGGTGGCGACAATTCTCCACTGTTTATTTTTGATTATTTATAAGAAAAGGATAAATATTCTGATAATAATTGCAATTTTTTACATTATAATAAATAATAAAGAGTGAATTTTGAATTACTAGATGGGGTGAATGAGTTTGGTAACATTTAAAGAATTTGAATATAAACGTCCGGATTTAGAACAGATGAAAGAACAAACAGCTGCATTATTAGAAGAGTTTAAAGCTGCCACTACTGTGGATGAGCAAAGCGAGGTTATCGAAAAATTAAACGCCATTCGCAATACATTTTCTACAATGGCCAATATCGTTTATGTACGTGCATCAATTGATACGAATGATGACTATTATCAAAAAGAGCGTGACTTTATTGATGAAGTAAGCCCACTGGCAGATGAGCTTGTTTTTAATTACTATACAGAACTGGTAAAATCACCATTCCGAGCTCAGTTAGAAGAGAAGTGGGGTACGCAGCTCTTTGCTTTAGCGGAAAACTTATTAAAAGGTTTCTCGCCTGCAGTAATCGAGCTTATGCAAAAGGAAAATAAATTAACGTCTGAATACAGCAAGCTAGTTGCTTCTGCTCAAATTGAATTTGATGGTAAAACATTGACATTAGCACAAATGGGGCCATACGCAGAATCTACAGATCGTGAAGTACGTAAAGCAGCGCGTAAAGCGACTGCAGACTTTTATGCATCAAATAAAGAAAAGTTCGATCAAATTTATGATGATTTAGTGAAGCTGCGACATGAAATCGCGACAAAATTAGGCTTCAAAAACTATGTGGAACTAGGCTATGTCAACATGAACCGTATTGACTATAATGCAGAAATGGTAGCAAAATTCCGTGAGCAAGTACGCGAATATATCGTTCCTCTTGCATCAAAACTATATGAGCGCCAAGCGGAACGAATTGGTGTAGAAGACTTCAAGTTCTATGATGAGGGCTTAACGTTCTTAACAGGAAATGCTGTACCTCAAGGGGACCCACAATGGATTATTGATAATGGTAAAAAAATGTACGAAGAATTATCAAATGAAACAGGCGAGTTCTTCAACTATATGATCGAGCATGATTTAATGGATTTAGTTGCGAAGAAAGGTAAGGAGAGCGGTGGATATTGTACGTTTATCGAAGATTATGAATCTCCGTACATCTTCTCAAACTTTAATGGCACATCCGGAGATATCGATGTACTGACACATGAGGCTGGCCATGCATTCCAAGTATATTCAAGCCGAAATATTGGGATTCCTGAATACTTATGGCCGACATATGAGTCAGCTGAGATCCATTCAATGAGTATGGAATTCTTTACTTGGCCGTGGATGGAGCTATTCTTCAAGCATCAGACAGATAAGTATAAGTTCTCACATTTGAGCAGCGGGCTACTATTCTTACCATATGGTGTAGCAGTAGATGAATTCCAGCATGTCGTGTATGAAAATCCACAAATGACACCAGCTGAACGCAATGTTGCATGGAAAGAAATTGAGGCGAAATATTTACCACATCGTGATTATGATGGACATGATTATTTAGAATCAGGTGCTTTTTGGCAACGACAAGGGCATATTTATTCAAGCCCATTCTATTATATCGACTATACGCTAGCGCAAATTTGTGCATTCCAATTTTGGAAACGTTCACGAGAAGATTTTAAAGGAGCTTGGAAGGACTATCTTCACCTATGTAGTCTTGGCGGTTCATTTGCATTCACAAAACTTGTTGAAGAAGCCGGCTTAGTTTCTCCATTTGAGGATGGCTGTGTAGAATCAGTTATTGGCACAATTGAGGACTATTTAAATTCAATCGACGATAAAAAACTATAGTAGATAAAAAGGATTGTTTTGCAAATACTCAGTTGCAAAACAATGCCTTTTTATTTTGTATTTTATGAAGCTTTATGGCATGCTAAAACGTACATAATCTATAGTGATTAATAAAAGAAAAAGATAGTTGAGAAAGAGAGTGAGCCGATGACAAGGAAGCTGTGGTTTCAAGTTGGGGTAGGGATTTTAATTACTTTACTGATTATTAAATATTTTATTGAAATTCATGCGATATTTAATCCAATTATCATTATTTTTACGACAATTCTTGTACCGCTACTACTCGGCGGAGTGCTCTATTATATTTCAGAGCCGTTGCAGCGTATATTGGAAAAACGCGGAATGCCGAGATGGGGAAGTTTAATTACAATTGTTCTTATAATTGCCGGTTTATTCGCAAGCTTTCTGATTTTGATTGGTACTCCAGTTGCCAACCAAGTAAATAGACTTGTGGAAAATGCACCGACGATTGCGAAGGATATTGAAGAAGCAGCAGATTTTATATTAGATAATAAGGAAAATATTCCGATGTTACCTCCTCAGGTAGAAGAGTTTATCGGGTCGGTAACCAATTCCATTCAAGACATTGCTGTCGCAAGTAGTAAATATCTTATGTCCTTCTTAAGTGGAGCGGTAACGGTGACATTAACATTAGTATTAGCGCCGTTTTTCTTTATTTTCATGTTGAAAGACCATGAAAAGTTTGCTCCCCAAATTTATGGTATATTTTCCGGGGAACGTCGCACATGGGTGAAGAAAACTTTAGAAGACATTGATAATGTATTAAGAAGCTATGTACAAGGACAAGTATTGGTCAGCTTTTTACTCGCAATCATGATGTACATTGGCTATTTAATCATTGGTTTAGATTATTCATTGTTACTTGCTTTGTTTGCATTTTTTATGAATATGATTCCATTTATTGGTCCGTGGCTATCCCTTTTACCCGCAGTGATTGTAGCGCTTCTAAATAATCCATTTGACGTTATTTGGGTGGGTGTTGTGACGCTTATCGCTCAACAAGTAGAAAGTAACTTAATTACACCAAATGTTATGGGCCGCTCTTTGGATATTCACCCGTTGACAGTAATTTCAATCGTATTAGCAGCAGGGAATATCGCTGGATTTATCGGGATTTTAATTGCCATACCTACGTACTGCGTCATTAAAGTAATCGTTCAAAATATTTATGAAGAACGCAAACACATTAAAGAGACTGCCAATAAGACGGTATAGTTTTATATTGCTAAATTGCGGGGTATATGTGACAAACATATGCTTCGCTTTTTAATTTTCACTGAACACGGTATACTAAATAATTGAAAAGACATTTAAAAGGAGCATACAATGCTAACATTTGAACAAAAACAAGAAATTATCGAATCATTTCCTCAGTTGACTAAAAAGGAAATTTCATTAAAACGTGTGAATTATCACTTTGAAGGAAGCCTTTACGAAAAAACAATCGTTGTAGAAAAGTTGCACCCTAACGGCAATGGCTTTGTTTTCGTAGGAGACTTATTAAAATATGAAAAAGAAGCAGGCGACAATGGACTTGTGAACATTCGTGATTATGACGAAGAAGCGTTACGTGAAATTGTACGTGATGCCATCGACTATTTATCGGAAGAAGAAGTAGAGGACTTGCCTATTATCGAGACATGGGTATCTCGTGAAGGTACTGAGCTGAATCTCGAATTTAACGATCGTTCTTGGAATATTTATCATCAAGGAAATTTAGAGGAAACATTCGGTACGCGTGAAGACGCTGTCGCTTATTTGCGTGAAGATGGTTTCCGACTTTCAAAATAGATAAGTGGGGGATATGAAGGATGGGGCAGGAGCAGCAATCAAAAGAGATGTCAGGGAATAAAATGGTGAAAATTATCATAGCTATAATTTTAGGCGCTTCCATTATTATCATTGTTGCAATTCAAGCATTTTACATGCTGTGGGAGCCTAAAGAGCCGAAGCAAATTGAACAGCAAAAAGATGAGCAGCCAAGCTATTCGAAATCGGCACAGCATTATTATGAAGAGCTACTTTATTTAGGTTAATATAGTGTGCTATTCCCTCTTGTTGTTTCTACGGCGAGAGGGAATTTTAACAATAGTGTTTAGATTATTTTCTAATAAATAAGGGACTGTTCTAATATATTTTTAAAACATCTAATAAAATTGTGATTTTCTAATAACCTAATGTGTTGTGCTAATAAGTGTTGGAGAAATGCTAAAATAGGCTGTGGATGTTCTAAAATCATCTCAAGTTGTTCTAATATCCGTTCGATTTGTTCAAATAAATTCACATCCCACCAATTACAGTGATTTAAAAATGCCATCTATCCTCATAAATCCGGATAGATGGCTATTTTCATTTTCTCTTTATTTCGGTCTCGTGTCTTTTCTAAACGGCAGCCACCAGTTCCAATCGCCGAACAGCTTCATGAAACTAGGGACAAGCATGAGTCGGATAATTGTTGCATCAATGGCAATAGCTATTGCAATACCGACACCAATTTGCTTAACAGGCATTACATCAGTAAATGCAAATGCGCCAGTAATGACGATCATAATAAGTGCGGCTGAAGTAATGATTTTACTTGTTGAGACAAGTCCATCTATTGTTGCTTTTGTATTATTCGAACCTTTTAAATATTCCTCCTGAATACGGGAAATTAAAAATACCTCGTAGTCCATACTTAATCCGAATACTAAACAGAATATAAGAACAGGAACTATCAACACAAGTGTTGTTGCCTCCAAACCGAAATGTCCATATTGGAATATGTAGACGAGAATCCCGAACGTTGCACCAAGCCCTAAAATGTTCATGATAATCGCCTTTAATGGAATTAAAATCGATCGGAATGCCACCATTAAAATAAAGAATGTTGAAACGATGATAATGGCAATTGCAATAAGTACCTTATTTGCTATTTCATCAAATATTTCCTGGTTGAACTTCGCTTGACCAGACAATGCGAAATCAACACCTAAATCTTTATCCATCCAGTCGCGTACAAAATCCTGTGCTTCTGAAGTTGCACCAGTTGTATTTAAATAGGCCACCATATACATTTTATCTTCTTTAATAAAGTTTTCAGCAACTTCATCGAGTACTCCCGGTGCTTGTGGGTTACTATTTGCCATTTCCCACATTTCAGCAGATTCAATATTTGCCACTGTAAACATAGAAGTTACGCGGTCTACCATTGGATCATCTAATAGCTGTTGTTGAATATCGAATATTTTTTCGCGTCCTTCTGTCGTATCCCAGTCATCGTAATTTTCAGCAAGCAAGAAGACAGGTGTATTTTCAGCTATGCCAAATTCTTCATCCAGTTTATCGAAAGTTTGGCGAGATTCATAAGAAGTCGGTAATGACTCCGTTGAAGGAATCGTTAACTCAATATCTTTAATCGGTACCATTGCAATGATTAGAAGGATAACGGCAACGAAAATAATAGTGACGGGACGCTTCATAACGAAAGCGGCAAACTTTTGCCAACGAGAGGCAGTCGGCTTGATACGGAAAATACGTCCTTTATTTAAACGGTCTCCGAGCAGAATAAGAGTTGCAGGTAAAAGAGTTAGCCCTGTTAATACTGCCAATAGCACAACAATTGTTCCGCCCAAAGCGATATTCATGAAAATCTCAACATCAATGACAACCATTGCACCGAGCCCAATCATGACACAAAGTGCGGAAAAAATAATCGAGCGCCCTGCTGTTTGAATAGCGGTTTGTACAGAGTGTTCAATTGACTGTGTATTGCGCTCTTCACGATAACGATTGATTAATAATAAAGCGAAATCGATACTTAACGCTAAACCGAGCATTGGTACAATATTTAACACGAAAATGGATAGGTTAACGGAATCCCCTAAAAGTGTTAAAATACCGAGTGTCATGACAACAGTTGCACCACCAACAAAAATTGGCAGTAATGAGGCAACGATAGTACCAAATGCAAGTAGTAAGACAATCAATGCAATAGGTAAACCAATTGTCTCTGCTTTAATTAGATCATTTTGGCTAGCTAGATTAATATCTTTTGAAATAACAGGTTCGCCCGTAATAGAAATGCCATTATTTTCACCGAGCTTTTCTCTCAGTTCATCAATAATAGGGAAGTAATCGACGACTGTGTTATCAAACTCTAAAAGACCGTAAGCGAAACCATTGTTATTTAATTCTTCTACACCTACTGGAGAGGTAATAGTTTGTATTTCCTCGATCGTTTCTAAACTTTCAAGTGCCGTATTGATTTCTTCTTCGGTTTTATCTTCAAACAATACGAAAATCGTTTTTGCAGGAAGGTTGAAAGTTTCGGAAAGTTCATTTGTTACATAAGAATGATCTCCATCATAAAAAAATCCATCCCCTTGCAGTTTAGCGGGAAGTTGTAATGCCAAATAGGCAAGAATGACTAAAAGCGTACACCATATAAGAACTATGGGCTTTGCGAACCTTGTGACAAATACTGCGAACTGTTTCATCTAATACCGCCTTTCTTTCTCAGTAATTACAGTGTAATAGATTCCTGGAAAAAAAGAAAAGAGGGAGGTTTGCCCGAAAGAAATTTCGGAACATACCTATCCTCCAACTAAAAGAATATGTTTAATATTGTGTAAATAACTGCTGCCATGACAGCAGAGATAGGCATTGTAATAATCCAAGTAGTGACTATTTTACGAGCCATTCCCCAGTTTACGCCTTTAACATTTTGAGCCGCACCAACACCCATAATCGCAGATGAAATAACATGTGTTGTAGATACCGGTAAATGGATTAGTGTTGCCCCAAAAATAATCGATGCAGAAGAAATATCGGCTGCTGCACCATTTACAGGGCGGATTTTCATGATTTTACCGCCGACTGTTTTAATAATTTTATAACCACCAATGGATGTACCGAGACCCATTGCTAAAGCACAGGCGAAACGTACCCAGCTTTGTACATCATCAGTAGTTTGCCAATTGGCTGCAATAAGTGCCATTGTAATAATACCCATTGCTTTTTGCGCATCGTTTGTACCGTGCGTAAATGCCTGGATCGCAGCCGTGAAAATTTGCATAATACGGAAGCCCTTATTTGTTTTATACAGGTTCATATCTTTAAAAAGGAATTTCATAAGTGTCATCATAATATATCCGACAGTAATAGCAATGATTGGTGAAGCTAATAAAGCGATAAGAATTTTAGTAAAGCCACTATAATTTAAAACACCAATTCCAGATGCTGCAATAGCTGCACCGGCAATTGAACCAATCAATGTATGTGAAGAACTTGATGGAATCCCAAAATACCAAGTGACTAAGTTCCAAGTAATTGCAGATAATAATGCTGCTAGTATAACAACAGAACCGATTAATGGTGCATCAGGGGATGACAATGCAAATGGATCAACAATATCTGATGCAATCGCTTTTGCTACGCCTACGAATGTAATGGCACCTAAAAAGTTCATAATTGCTGCCATGATTACCGCTACTCGAGGCGGTAGGGCACGTGTAGAAACAGATGTTGCAATAGCATTTGCAGTATCATGAAAACCATTAATGAAGTCAAATGCAAGTGCAAAAAAGACTACTAAGACGGTAATAATAAGTAGTGTGTTCATAAAAGGACTCCCTAAATTTTACGCGTTACGCATAATGATTGTTTCAATTGTGTTTGCCACTGTTTGACAGTAGTCAGCAATTTCTTCTAACTGCTCATAGATATCTTTGAATTTAATTAAACGAATTGGATCTTTTTCATTTAAAAATAGTTTTTTGATTGAAGAACGTAATACTTCATCACATTCACGTTCATAATCTTTAATTAAAATCGCATGCTGACGCATACCAACAAGATCCTTTTTGTTTAATAGCTCCATTGCTTTTACAATTTCATCTGTTGATTTGGCAATGTAGACTAGGAAATCACGCATCGAATCATCGATTTCTGTTAAAGAGAACATTTCAAAATGTCCAATTGTGCCTTCTGTTCCATCTAAAACATCATCCATACGAATGGCTAATGATAATATATCTTCACGCTCGATTGGCGTCATAAATGACTTATTCAGCATAACGATTAATTCATGGATCAATTTATCGCCCGCTGTTTCATATTGTTTCATACGAATACTAATCTCTTTTAAATCTGCAACCGTTTCGATACGGAAATCATTTGCATAGTGAATGCCTTCACGCATATTTTCAGCAATTTTTAATAATGCCGCGAAAAACGGGTCTTGCTTCTTTGAACTAAACATGGAATTGCCTCCTGAATTTATATAATAGAAATTATTTTAAAAATTAACCTCAATTATCATAACAAAAACTTAAAAAAATCTATACAAAATTTACGTTGTGTGAGTTAAACTTTACAATTCTGTAACATAAGGAAAAAGTGAATATTTGCTTATATTTAGTCAATAAAGAGGAAATTATGAGCAAATAGAGAATATAGTTATGTTATTTCAATAAAATTTGTAGTTCGTTTTCTAAAAAGGGCTTTGCATTTAAAAAGCGCACAAATTCGTCATATTTTACTCGTTGTTCATTTGTTGGCTTTTTCCCCGTGAAATATGCACGAATTAAAATATTCTTTGGGGTATTTTCCATATCGATAAACTCTAATAGCTGTGTATCATAGCCAACAAGTGATAGTAGCTCAGCACGAATGGAGTCTGTTGCTAATGCAGCAAAGCGCTCTTTCACTAATCCATGTTGAGTCATGACTGATAGAGCGGGTGCTTGAAGCTGACGGTTAAGCTCATGTTGACAGCAAGGAACACTTAAAATTACTTTTGCTCCCCATTTCACTGCACGTGCCAATGCCATATCTGTCGCGACATCGCATGCATGTAACGTTACAACCATATCGACTTGAGTTTCTTCATTAAAATCATTAATATCGCCTACTAAAAATTGTAGATTTTCATACTGTAAATCCTGGGCAATATGATTACATTCATCGATTACTTCTTTCTTTAGGTCTAGACCTGTGACGTGAATATCCAGTTCTTTTTCGACTTTTAAATAATAATACAACGCAAATGTTAAATACGATTTACCAGAGCCAAAATCTAAAATACGAATTGTTTTGTCTTTTGGTAAGTGGGCTAAAGAATCATCAATAAACTCTACAAATCGATTGATTTGTTTAAACTTATCGTACTTTTGCTTTTTGATCTTCCCATCTTCCGCCTGCACACCTAAACGAACTAAAAACGGGTGTACTCGTGAGTCATCCAGTAAGTACTGTTTTTTACGATTATGAGATAAATCAACTTGTTTTGCCGTCGCATTTTGACTTGACTTCCAGAGTACTTTGTTCTTTTTGGAAAGCTGTACCTGTATCGTCTGTTCCTGAAACTCAGCATGCGCTTGCCTGAATTGCTCAAAAAGCATGTCGAGCTTAGCAGTCAAATCCTGTAACGTAACATTTTCATGCTTTAAAATTCTTTCATATTGATATTCAAGCTGGATCATATATTCTTCGCGTATTTCGACTGGCTTTAGCTTTACGCGTTTTAAGTCATTTGATTTTTGCCGAGGTTGGCTAATTGTTGCTTGGATTAATGTTTTATTAGAAATTAGTGCGAGAAGTTGCACTTTCATTTGTTCAAATTCCATAAAAACCGCCTTTTCTTTTTTCAAAATAATCATGTTCGTATAATATAATAATGCGCCTTTGTCGTCTCATTGTACAGGCTTTTGAATTGTATGATACGATGGGGAAAAGTTTTAATGTAAGCAAGGAGGCAACAGTTTGAAAGATGTTGAAGTATTAGTTGAACGCGGTGTATTAGTCGGAGTCAATTTACAAAAGAATGAGCATTTCGATTATTCAATGGAAGAATTGTCGAATTTAGCAGAAGCATTGAATGTAGAAATTGTCGGTATGGTAACGCAAAATTTAGAGCGCGTAACATCGTCACATTATGTAGGCACTGGGAAAATTGAAGAAATTAAAGCATTCTTTGAAGAAACAAATGCAAACATTGTTATTTTTAATGACGAACTGTCCCCTTCGCAAATTCGAAATTTAGAACGGGATTTAGAATGTAAAGTAATTGACCGAACTATGTTGATTTTAGATATTTTTAGTCGTCGTGCAAAAACACGTGAAGCACAATTGCAAGTGGAACTTGCTCAACTACAATATATGCTTCCACGCCTAGTTGGGCTTCATGCATCATTATCACGTCAGGGCGGGGGCACAGGTGGAGGCTTTAAAAACCGTGGTGCAGGTGAAACGAAGCTTGAGTTGGACCGTCGAAAGATTGAAGATCAAATTTCGAAAATTAAAAAAGAATTAGAAGTAGTAAAAGAACAGCGTGAAACACAACGTAAGCAACGCCGTAAAAATGCTGTGCCAGTCGTTTCCATTGTAGGATATACAAACGCAGGGAAATCTACAATTATGAACCAGCTGCTTGCAAAGGCTGGCCAAGATGTAACAAAGCAGGTTTTTGAAAAGGATATGCTTTTTGCAACATTGGAAACGTCTGTCCGCAATATTGAACTCGAAGACAATAAGTCATTTTTACTTACGGATACTGTAGGTTTTGTTAGTAAATTACCTCACCATTTAGTGAAGGCTTTCCGTTCGACTTTGGAAGAAGCACGTGAAGCGGATTTACTTTTGCATGTTGTCGATGTATCAAATGAAGAATACCGCTTCATGATGGACGTGACGAATGAAACGTTGAAGGCTATCGATGTTGAGAATATTCCTACCATTTATGTATACAACAAATCTGATTTGGCAAGTTTAGAATATCCGTTAGTAAGTGGCGATAATATTTGGCTTTCTGCGAAGCAAAATGTTGGCTTGGATGAATTGCTGCAGCTTATTCGCAAACAAATTTTCGCCAACTATATCACCTGTCAAATGCTGATTCCTTACGATCAAGGAGCTGTGGTTTCTTATTTAAATGAACAAGCTACCATTTTTGAAACAGCTTATGAAGAAAATGGTACGTTACTGACGCTCGAGCTTAAAGAAGCGGACTACCAAAAATACGACAACTATGTCCTGAAATAAAATAATAAATCTAAGGTATATTGCGGTGGCAATGTACCTTAGATTTTTTTGTGGTTATTTATCCAAAAAGAGGCAGAGTCAAAATGATTTCTTTATATAATTAATTGCTTTATAATTCAAAAGTCTAAAATTTAATAATATATCTTAATTGTTAGAAAATAATGAAAAATGACATAATTATAACATTTTGATTATTTGTTGATTTTAATCAACTATTGCGCTAAAGTGTTTCAAGTGTATTATTTCAAATGTCAGACAACAGACTTAATTGTCGGAATATTTATTAATCGGAGGATTTCAAATGTATTCAAAAGAAGAAATAGTGAAATCTGTTCCTCAAACAGGATTTGTCGGTCAACCAAAAGGTTTATTTACATTATTCTTTACAGAGTTTTGGGAACGATTCTCATATTACGGAATGCGTGCCATTTTACTTTTCTACATGTACTATGCTGTTAAAGATGGTGGATTAGGATTAGATCGTACGCAGGCAAACATTATCATGTCGATATATGGTTCATTAATCTACATGTCAGGTATTATTGGCGGTTGGATTGCTGACCGTATAACGGGTACACGTAAAGCTGTATTCTATGGCGGTATATTAATTATGGTCGGTCATATATTATTGGCATTACCGCTTGGTGTAACAGCACTGTATTCATCAATGTTCTTTATTATCATTGGTACAGGCTTACTTAAACCGAACGTATCATCAGTTGTAGGTGATTTATATGCGCCAACAGATGCACGTCGTGATTCAGGCTTCTCCATTTTCTATATGGGTATCAACATGGGTGGTTTCTTAGCGCCTTTATTAGTTGGACTATTCCAAAAGAACTGGGGCTTCCATGCCGGATTTGCAGTAGCTGCAGTAGGTATGTTCATCGGATTGGTTGTATATTTAATGTCTCAGAAGAGTCTAGGCTTAGCTGGTTCATTTGCACCAAACCCTCTTACTGACGTAGAGAAGAAAAAATCAGCACGTAACTTTACAATTGGTGGTATAGTCATTGTAATTTTAGGTTTCATTGCATATCAAACAGGTAATGCAAATATCGAAAACTTCTCATTATTAATTACAGCATTAGGTATTTTAATTCCAACTTTATTTATTACTTATATGTACCGTAGCCCAAAAACAAATGCGGATGAAAAATCTCGTTTGTTGGCATATATCCCATTATTCCTATGTGCGGTAATGTTCTGGGCAATTGCAGAGCAGTCTTCAACAATTCTTGCGACATTTATTGATACACGTACAAATTTAACATTTTTAGGGTTTGAAATTCCGGCTGCATGGTTCCAATCATTTAACCCACTGTTCATTATTTTAATCGCACCAATATTTGCGGTTCTTTGGACTAAGTTAGGGGATCGTGGACCTTCAACACCGAAGAAGTTTGCGCTTTCGCTATTCTTCTCAGGTACTTCTTTCCTAATAATGATTGCTGCAATCGTTTTAACGCCTGCAGATACATTAGTTAATCCATTATGGGTTGTGTTCTCGATTTTCCTAGTTGTATTAGGTGAATTATTACTTTCACCAGTTGGTTTATCTGCAACAACAAAGCTAGCTCCTGCAGCATTCGCAGGACAAACAATGGCTTTATGGTTCTTGGCAGCAGCAGCAGCTCAGGCAATTAACGCACAGTTAGTTCGTGTATACGAGCAAGTTTCAGAAACAGCTTATTTCGGTGTATTAGGTATTTTATCTATTGTACTAGGTATAGTTATCTTAATCATTTCACCAATCATTACGAAAGCAATGCGCGGTGTAAAATAATTTTTTAACCTTAATTTGTAGATTTTTTTACGAATTAAGGTTTTTTCTTTTGGAAAGAAAGGAATAATAAAAGTTAACTACTTAAAATGGTAGCTTGTGGTATATAATGGAACTGGGAGAATCCTTACTAAAATAAAATATCTCCAATAAAAATTTTAGTTGGGAAGGATTAATACAACACTTGAAATATGCAGAACATTCCCGATGGTTACAAGATCTCGATAAGCAGTGTAAACGGCTGAGAGATGCAAATAATTGTAATAACAGTTTTAATGGCACGATGAAAAAGTAACTATAGGGGAGGCAAACATTATGTTAGAATCAGTAACAATTAAGGAATTGACGACAATTGAACAAATTGAAGAGGCACGTGAGTTAGAGCATGAGATTTGGGCAGTCGGTAGCATCCCTGTTCATCAAACCATTGCAACAATCCGTAATGGTGGAATTGTTCTTGGAGCTTATTTAAATGACGAGATTATTGGCTTTAACTATAGTTGTCCTGGATATATGGATGAGCAAGTGTATTTATATTCCCATATGATCGGTATTAAACGTAATTACCGTGAGCAAGGTGTAGGAGAATTACTAAAAAATTATTTGAAAGATATCGCTATCGAACGCGGCTATCGCACTTGTCGATGGACGTTTGATCCGCTTGAAGCGCGTAGTGGTTATTTAAACTTTTCGAAGTTGCGCAGTTATAGCGATACTTATATAGAGAACTGCTATGGTGAGATGGAAGATCCATTTAATAAATTATTGCCTACAGATCGCCTTTGTGTAGAGTGGCAGCTCGTTGATAATGATTACTTACGTTGGGATGCAAAAGTAGAAGAATTGCTTGATGAAGCAAAACCTATCGTAGATTGGGAAGCAAATATTGTAGGGTTGCCTACATTGGATAAGGAACAAAAGTTTAGTAAAGAGGAAACACTTATCCACGATGCATATACATTGCCTATTCCAACAAACTTTCAAAAAATCAAAGTCGAGAGTGTCGCTTTAGCAGAAGATTGGCGGTATAAAACAAGAAATATTCTACAAGCAATGTTTGACCAAAATTATAAAATTATTTATTTAATGAAAAAAGATGAGCAAATAAGCCATTATCTACTTGTGAAGCGTTCCTTATTTGCTCTTTAATTCCTTTTCAGCGGGTGCATCATTGCCCGCTGAAAGTTTTTTAATTTAACAATTAATAGGAGCAATGAACATGAAATTAGTCGAAGTCACAATGCATGAACTCGTAATGAAGATGAAAACACCATTTACAACGAGCTTTGGGTCAATGCAAGATAAACGATTTTTAGTAGTGGAGGCGAAGGATGAAAGTGGAGTTGTCGGTTGGGGAGAAGGTGTTGCTTTTGAAGAACCATCCTATACCGAAGAAACTTTTAAAACTATGCGTCATATATTGGAGGATTTTTTAATTCCAACATTATTGGGAGCTGAATTGAAGCATCCAGATGATGTATTTGAGATGTTTCGGCCCATTCGTCGCAACAATATGGCGAAAGCAGCAATTGAAGGTGCAGTATGGGATATTTACGCCCAATTAATGAATCAACCGTTAGCGAATGTCATCGGAGGATCCCAGGATAAAATCGAAGTGGGGATTAGTATTGGATTACAGTCTACAGATGAACAGCTTATAAAAACGATTCAACATTATTTAGATGAAGGTTATAAAAGAATTAAAGTAAAGATTAAGCCTGGAAAAGATATCGAACTTTTACATACGATTCGCCAAGTATTTCCTAATATCCCTTTAATGGCAGATGCAAATTCCGCATATACATTAGAAGATATGGGGAATTTAAAAAAGCTGGATGAGTTCAATTTAATGATGATTGAACAGCCACTTTCCCATGATGATTTAATCGACCATGCCTTATTACAAAAGGAAATTAAGACACCGATTTGTTTAGATGAAAGCATTACCTCTCTTGAGGATACACGTAAGGCGATTTTGCTGGGGAGCTGTGGTGTTATCAATATTAAAATTGCACGAGTAGGCGGTATTAGTGAAGCAAAGCGCATTCATGATTACTGTATGGAGCACCATATACCTGTTTGGTGTGGAGGGATGCTTGAAGCAGGAATAGGCCGGGCACAAAATGTTGCTCTTACAAGTCTTGCTAACTTTATAATGCCTGGAGATACTGCTGCCTCAAGCCGTTATTGGTATGAAGATATTATTAGCCCGGAAGTAACAGTAGAAAATGGCTACATTAAAGTTCCTCAAAAAAATGGAATCGGCTATGAAGTAAATCGTGCAATATTGGAAAAGTACAGTGTCAATAAAACAACCTATCGGATTTAGATACAAGTGGCTGGGACAAAACCCGGCCAAAATCAAAAGTCCTGCAAACTTTACGATTAGTAAATTTGAATGGCTTACTTATTGTGTCAACTGCGTAGCCTTTGTTCTCCGTTACGGCGGACGCTTTCCTAGGGGCACGGCTCGAGCCTGTAGTCTCTCCCTCGTGCTGTTCCCCTGGGAGTCGCCGCCTTCACTCCGAACAACTAATTTATCATCTATATCAAGTAAATCTCTGCATAATTTCAGGCATGAAAAAAGGACATTCTCTGTAAAAATTTAAGTATCCTACCACCAAATTTTAAACGAAAGAAGTGTTACCTCTCCGAATATTTCCCTTATAAAGCGCAAAAGAGAAATTGCACAATGCAATTTCTCTTTTTGCGTGAACTGGAACTAATTCTTTCCCCTCTTTGAGATTGTCGACAAAAGGCCAGGAGAGATGAACTCTCGAGACTTTTTGTCTTTTTATTATAAATTTCAACTAGATGGTTAGCCGGAACAATTTGTTCACGTTCATTGTTTGATTACTATTCATTAGAGAAATCCTAACTCAATTTATTTAAAGCGATTAATAAGTTGATTGGAGTGGAGGGACCGTGACTCCACCGGGAACAGCAAAATTTATTTTGCGACGAGTAATCGCAGGAGCACCGCGCGGAAGATCCACTAAATTGTGCCTGCCGTTGTAGGCACAATTTAGTTAGCTAGAGCCGTGCCCGGGGAAAGCATCGGTCCCGGAATGGAAATCAACGGTTCAGTGTTAAGGTGATTTTTAAACAAACATTTTTTAAGAATTTGTTTACAGTCTGAAACTATGAATTTATATTTGTGGTTTTTTATTATTTCGTCTAATTTCCTATATATACTGTACTTTGTAAATAAAACGGCTAATTGCTCTTAAAATACTAATTTCAATATATTCGCTGTTCAAAGATGCTTTATTTTTAAATCGTGTGTTTGATTTTCATTATTAGCAATTATATAATGATGTAGTGAAAGAAATGATTCTCATTTTCATTGAGAATTAGTGAATACGTGTTAGTGTATTCCATCAGAGTTATTAGTTCACTCAAAAATTCAACAGCGTTTGGCTATTGGAATTAAAATAAAATATATAAAGAATAGTGGGAAAATGAAATGAGACTTTGGATGCTCGTTGCAGCAACCATCGTTCTGTCCTTTATATCATTATTTATTGGGGCAATCGACATTAAACCATCTGATTTATTGGATTGGGATTCAGATAAAACACAAATTTTCCTGATGAGTCGAGTGCCACGATTAATGGCGATTATACTTGCTGGGGCAGGGATGGGTATTTCAGGCTTAATTATGCAAAGCTTAAGCCGTAATAAATTCGTATCACCGACAACATCGGGTACGTTGGATGCGGCTAAACTAGGTATTGTAGTATCAATGGTATTTTTCACAAGTGTAGGTTATATGGAGAAAATTCTCTTTAGTTTCACCTTTGCACTTATTGGTATGATGATTTTCATGCGTCTTCTGGAAAGTATTAAATTTAAAGATGTAATTTTCGTGCCTCTAATCGGGATTATGTACGGGAATATCATAGGTGCTATATCCACATTTATTGCCTATGAAGCAGATGTAATGCAAAGTGTGGATACATTCTTTTTAGGTAGTTTTACACTAGTTGTTTCAGGACGTTATGAGTTGCTTTATGTAGCTGTACCTGCGATTATTCTTGCTTACTTATATGCAAATAAGTTTACAGTGGCAGGAATGGGTGAAGATTTTGCGAAAAATCTAGGGTTGAGCTATCGTACTGTATTAAATCTCGGTTTAGTGCTTGTCGCGATTATTTCAACTACAGTCGTATTAACAGTAGGGATTATTCCTTTCTTAGGGTTAATCGTGCCAAACATAGTTTCATTATATATGGGAGACAATTTACGTAAAACGATTCCGCATACAATTTTCCTAGGGGCAGCATTCCTATTGATGTGTGATATCCTGAGTCGTCTTATTGTGTATCCGTTTGAAATTCCGGTAAACACAACGGTTGCGGTAATCGGCAGTGCAATCTTCTTAGTAATGTTGTTTAGGGGGAAAGCATATGCGAAAAAATAGAACGAAGCTTATTGTTTTAGCCGTAATCGCGATTATTAGTATACTGTTATTTTGTCTATATAATATTCAAGGTGGATTTAGTTACGCCTTTCCAAAACGTGTAGAACGTGTATTGGCAATGATTATTACCGGTACTGCCATTGCGTATGCGACGGTAACATTCCAGACAGTTACACATAATCGATTATTAACTCCTTCAATGATGGGTGTTGACTCGATGTATGAAGTCGTCCAGACGGTCATATTCTTCTTTGCGGGGTCCGCCTCTATTTTTGTAGTAAGCCGTTATTTGAATTTTGGATTATCAATTGTTGCGATGGTTATCTTCGCACTTATTTTATACAGATTTCTATTCAGGGCCGATAAGCATCCAATCTTCCTACTGCTGCTAGCAGGGATGATTATAGGGACACTGCTCGGTAGCTTAGTAACATTTTTACAAGTAATTATTGACCCGGTAGAATATGAAAGCTTACAATCTCGTTTATTTGCGAGCTTTATGAATGTTAAAACTGAGCTTTTACTTATTGCTATCGTTATATTAGTGGCTTCGTTTATATACGGTTATCGTTTATTAAGGGATTTAGATGTAATGTCATTAGGACGTGAAAATGCAATAAACTTAGGTGTAAACTACGATAAAATTGTATTGAAGGTACTAATTTTATCTTCCGTTCTTATTGCAACATCTACTGCGCTTGTAGGTCCAATTACGTTTTTAGGATTAATCGTTTCAAACTTAGCGTATCAATTTTTTGCTACGTATAAGCACTCTGTTTTAATTGTGGGTGCGAGCCTAATTAGTATTATTGCACTTGTCGGTGGGCAGTTTTTAGTACTGCATGTGTTCCAATTAAGTACCACGATAAGTGTTATTATAAACTTCATCGGTGGATTGTACTTTATCTATCTAATACTGAAGGAAAGTAGGAAAGCAGGATGATTGAAATTAAAGGGCTTTCTAAAAGCTTTGGAAAGAAACCAGTTGTTGAAAACGTATCATTAACTATCCAGCCAAAAGCAATCACTTCATTTATTGGACCAAACGGTGCCGGTAAGTCAACATTATTATCCATGGTAAGCCGATTGCTTGATTCAGATACAGGGGAAGTATTTTTAGATCAAAGTGATGTTAAAAAAATGAAATCTAATGATTTTGCTAAACGTGTGGCTATTTTACGTCAATCAAATCATCTAAATGTACGATTAACTGTACGTGAACTCGTGGCATTTGGTCGTTATCCTTATTCAAAAGGGCGTTTAACAGCAGAGGACGAAGCACATATTGATCGTGCAATTGAATACATGACATTGGGCGATATGGAACATAAATTTTTAGATGAATTATCCGGTGGTCAAAAGCAACGTGCTTTTATCTCGATGGTAATAGCACAAGATACTGAGTATATTTTATTGGATGAACCATTAAACAACCTGGATATGAAGCACTCGGTTCAAATCATGAAAATTTTACGCAAGCTTGTAGATGAATTAGGCAAAACAGTTGTCATTGTGTTGCATGATATTAACTTTGCTTCGGTGTATTCAGACCGTATTGTCGCTTTAAAAGATGGACGCCTTGTAAAAGATGGTCCAACTCATGACATTATTAATTCAGAAGCACTTCGGGAAGTATATGACATGCATATTCCGGTTCAAGAACAAGATGGTTGTAGAATCTGTGTATACTTTAATTCCCAAAGCTAAAGATAAGTAAATGTATAGGTTATTCTCGCTTATACATTTATTTTATAAATTTAAATGAGAATGAATATTAATTTCATAAAAACAATTGACAACTTTAAACAGTTGATTTAGACTTACACTAGTTAATTGAAAACGATTATCACTCTCGGTTGAGAGAAAAGTAGGAGGAAATTTTAACATGAAAAAGTGGAAATTTTTAACGGCAGCAGCATTAACATTAATGCTAGCAGCATGTGGTTCAGATGAAGAAAAGGCAACTGAAACAAATGAACCTGCTGCAACTGAAAACAGTGAAACATCTGCATCAACAGAAACAGCAGCATTCCCAATGTCAGTTTCTCCATTATCAGCAGGAAGTGAAACAGAGGATGGGAAATCAGTTTCCTTTGAAGATGTAACATTTGAAGAAATGCCAAAAAACATCGTAGTACTTGACTACGGTTTCTTAGATACACTTGATGCATTAGGCGTTGAAGGAATTGTTGGTATCGCTGCAAACGGAGGTAAAGGGAATATCCCGGCGCATCTTAAAGAGAAATACGTAACAGATTCAGTAGCAGACGTTGGTACTTTAAAGCAAATCGACTTTGAGAAAGTAGCAGCTGCTAACCCAGATGCAATTTTCATTTCTGGTCGTCAAGCTCCATTCTATGAAGAGTTAAAAGAAATCACTCCAAACGTAGTATTCATCGGTTCTGATAACTCGAACTACGTTGACGGTGTATTTGAAACTGTAGACTTGGCAGCAAAAATCTTCGGTAAAGAAGAAAAAGCTGAAGAGTTAAAATCAAGCTTACAAGCTAAAGTTGATGAAGTGAAAGAAAAGGCGGCTGGCTATGAAAATGCATTAGTAGCAATGTACAACGACAAAAAAATCTCTGGTTTCGATAACGGTGAAGATTCTCGTTTTGCATATGTATACAATGACTTTGGCTTTAAACCTTCAACTACAGATATTAAAGCATCTTCACACGGTTCAGACTTCTCTTATGAATCAATCCTTTCTGTAGATCCAGAAGTATTATTAATCATTGACCGTACAGCTTCTGATGTAGATACTATTAAAGCTGACATCGAAAATGATATCATCAAAAAGACTCGTGCTTACAAAGAAGGTAAAATCGTTTATCTTGATGGTGTAAACTGGTACTTCTCTTCTAACGGTGTAACAACTGAAGCAGAAAAATTAGATGAAATTTTAAACGAATTAAAATAATATTATAAATAGGGCATGTCTCATTTTGAGGCATGCTTTTTTTAAAAAAAGGAGCGATAGATTATGTTTGTACAAATACGTAAATGGGTTGTAACCGAGGGTAACTCTGAAAAAATTATCGAACGTTTTAGTAGGAAGCCGGATCAAGGTCCATCGAAATTAGAACAACGTGAAGGATTTATTGGTCGCGAACTATTGGTGAAAAATGTCCGCCGCGGTGAAGAAGAAGTGGTTATGATTATCCGTTGGGAATCAGAGGAAGCATGGAAGGCTTGGGAAAAGAGCCCTGAACATATCGCTGGCCATAAAGCGAAAATAAAAGAACATGGTGGTAAACCGCCGAAACCAGAATTCGTCATTTCGATGGAGCATGGAAATTACACTGTTGTAGAATAATGAAGACTTACGAAAATCTACTTTGCTGAAAATAATAGCAAAGTAGATTTTTATTTTTTTACGTAGTACATATAATTTTGGGTAAAAGAATAGAAGTATAAGAAAGAGGGGGATGCTAATGAAAAAAGGCGCATATTTTTTCGCACTCATCACTCTGGCTATTTTCGCCATAATTTCGCTGAATTATAATAGCGCAAGCTTGGAAGTATTGGATGCGAAAATCCAATCCTTATTACGTGGTAATGAGGTTATTATTTTATTTCATTATTTAGGTGAAACGCGTTTTATTGTAATGATTACTATCCTACTTTTGCTCTTTTTATGGATTCGGAAAAAAAGTTACCGCGGAGTGCTATTTGTTTTGTTAACAATTGGAGTGGGGAACGGTATTAATCAACTCTTAAAACATTACTTTGAAAGGCCTCGACCTGATATTGCCGATCAACTAATTACATATAGCTTTCCATCAGGGCACTCTCAAATGGGTTTGTTGTATTTGTTTACTTTAGCTTTCCTATTTTCCAATATGACTAGCAGTAGAAAAAAGGAGATGACTATTTGGGGTATAGCTATTGTACTAGCTTTCTTTATCGGTTTAGCACGTATAGCAGAAGGCCGGCATTATCCTACAGACGTCTTAGCCGGGTGGAGTATAGGCTATAGTTGGTTTATTATTTGTGTATTATGGTATGAGTCGCCTAAACATTGGAGAAAAAAGTGAATTCCTAAATATTAGGGATTCTTTTTTATAACAGAAAGTTGGTTTGTGACATAAGATGTTACCTTAACAAAAAAAGTTGCATAAAGGAAACTTCTCGCATATAATTTGATAAATGAATAAAATCCAAAGGAGAATGTTATGGATGAGAATGTATTATTAGCATTAGGATTAACGTTGTTTGCAGGGCTTGCTACAGGAATAGGTAGCTTAATTGCTTTTTTTACAACGCGTACAAATAAAAAATTCCTATCAGTGGCATTAGGATTTTCAGCAGGTGTCATGATTTATGTTTCGCTAATTGAAATTTTTGTGAAGGCAAAAGATTCATTAGTAAACGTTCATGGGGAAACGACTGGTTATTGGTATACTTTGTTTGGATTTTTCGGGGGGATGCTATTAATAGCATTAATTGATCGCTTTATTCCAAAGGGCAACAATCCTCACGAAGTAAAATCTGTTGAAGATGTACAAAAGGCACAAATAATAGGCAATGAAGAAATAGAAGCTGATCGTCTAATGAAAATGGGGCTCTTTACAGCATTGGCGATTGCAATTCATAACTTCCCGGAAGGTATTGCTACTTTCATGGCCGTTCTACAAGATCCAAATGTAGGGATTGCCATTGCCATCGCTGTAGCTATTCATAATATCCCAGAAGGTATTGCTGTAGCAATTCCTATTTTCTATGCAACAGGGAAGCGTATGAAGGCTTTTAAATGGTCGTTCGCTTCGGGTTTATCCGAACCTTTAGGTGCATTAATCGCTTATTTTGTACTCATGCAGTTTATGACAGATACGTTGTTTGGTATTATTTTTGCGGGTGTCGCTGGTATTATGGTATTCATCTCGATTGACGAACTACTTCCGGCTGCCAAGAAATACGATGAAGCCCATTCGTCTATTTATGGTTTAGTTGCAGGTATGGCCGTTATGGCGATAAGTCTAGTAATGTTAACTTAATTATGACAGTATAAAAGCCAGCATCCTATGTAGATGCTGGCTTTTATATTCGTTTTTAGGAAGCAGCTGTTACATTTTCAGATGCAACAGTAAAAGTTGTATTCGGGTATTCATTTTTTTCTATTTCATCAAGTAACGCTACGGCAAAATCAGCATAGCTAATATAACTGTTAAATTGCGAGTTTACTAAAATTTTCTCGGCACCTTTAATATAGTGACCTGTACGAGGTCCGTCAGAATCGAACATAGCTGAAGGAATAGCAAACGTCCATTGAATTGAAGAGCTTTCTAAATCCTGCAAATTTTGCAATTGTGCTCTTGCCATGTCAACAAGGTCTTCTGGATAATCTTCCAAATCCATAAGGCGCACAGTCTTTTCGCGGTTCACATATAGACAGCCTGAGCTACCAACAACGAACAGTTTTTTTGATGTCCCTTCCAATAAGGAGATTAAATATTCACCTGCAGTTACATGCAAATGTTCTTCCCCTGGTAGTGGGGCAAAGGCATTGATTAAGATATCAAAAGGTTCAATTTGTTCTTTCGTTAAATTGAACAAGTCGCTTTCAATAATTGAATTTTTATTGTCTTGTAATGTTGCCTTATTTTTCACAATAGCTGTTACATCATAATTTCTCATTAAAGCCTCACGTAAAATATGAGTCCCTGCTTTACCAGCAGCACCAATAACTGCAATTTTCATAAACATTACCCCTTTCTAACAGTAGATTTATTAATATACCCATAATTAAAGGAAATTATGCATATTTTGAGAGAAAATGAGATTGAATGTTTTGTGGCAGTATCGTCATCGAACATAGTCGAATGGGAATTCTATAGTAAAAAGGGTTGCAAATTTTAATTAAAATTTGCAACCCTTTGTATATCATTTACTATTTGAGTAAGTAGTGACTTGTATCCCTGCGGAAGCTCCCGTTGTTAAAACAACTTGATGTGTAGGGAATTGTTTTTGCATAGCCTCAATAAATTGTTCCTTTATCGATAGTGGGATAATGGAAATTAATGTTGGTCCCGCTCCACTTAAAGCAGTCCCATAGGCTCCAGCCAATTTTGCTGCTTCATGTATTTCGGTGTAATTTGGTATAAGCTCCGCGCGAAACGGCTCATGAAATAAATCTGCTTCCATGTAACGACCGATACGTACATAATCTTTTGCGATTAAAGAAGCTGCTAACATATTCGCATTTGCACTTGCTCGGACAGCATAGCCCCGCTCTAATTGGCTTGGTAAAACACCTCGTGAATCAGATGTTTTTAACTCAACATTTGGAATAAACACTACAAATGCTGCATCCATTTCCTGAATATGAAGCGTATCGACAACCCCTTGTTCATCCATGGAGGAAATCGTAAGTCCTCCTAAGACGGAAGCCGACGCATTATCAGGGTGACCTTCAATTTGGGAAGAAATATTCAACTTGTCCTGAGTCGTTAAATTTAACTCTCCTAAAATATTCGCTAATTCGATGCCCGCAACTATAGCTGCGGCACTACTGCCAAGTCCTCTTGCTAGAGGAAGCTCGCTCTTCATTTCCACTTTACATGGTCGCAATGAAGCATTGTACTGTTTAGCCACTTGCTGGGCAGTTTTATAAATTAAATGTGTTTCAACTGTTGTATCTGAAGGTACATTGTCTCCAATATGAACAAATTCCCACTCATTTTGTAAAGTTACTTCCATAGTTAAATAAAGTGATAGTCCAAGACCAATCGAGTCAAATCCAGGTCCTAAATTTGCTGTACTGCCTGGGACTTTGATTTGCCAACTGTTGCTCATAAACTAAATACGCCCTCGATATAGCTGCGGATTTCCTGCTCATCATTTTTAAGTGCAACTAAGTCAACAGTTGAAACATTCATTGCTGTATCAGGATCTTTTAAACCATTACCTGTAAATACTGATACTACTTTGCTTCCCGGAATAATCTTACCAGCTTTAACGGATTTGATGACACCTGCTAATGATGCAGCAGAGCCTGGTTCAATGAAAATTCCTTCTTTTTGGGCAATTAACTTATAGGCTGCCAAAATTTCCTCATCTGTAACGGCCTCGATTAAACCACCTGATTCATCACGTGCTGCTTCTGCATATATCCAGCTTGCAGGGTTACCAATTCGAATCGCAGTAGCAACTGTTTCAGGATTTGTAATTGGCTCTCCTTTTACGATGGCAGCCGCACCTTCTGCTTCAAAGCCATACATTTTTGGCAGACCGCTTTGTTTTGCTTCATTATATTCTTTAAAGCCTTTCCAGTATGCTGTAATATTACCGGCATTCCCAACTGGGATGCATAGATAATCCGGTGCTTGACCTAATTGATCAACTATTTCAAATGCTGCTGTTTTTTGCCCTTCAATACGGTAAGGGTTAACGGAATTTACTAACGCGATTGGAGTAGTTTCTCCAATTTTACGCACAATGTTTAATGCATCATCAAAGTTACCATCAATCTCGATAATTTTAGCGCCATACATCGTAGCTTGTGCTAATTTTCCAAGTGCTACTTTACCTTTTGGAATTACAACGATTGATTGGATGCCTGCACGTGCTGCATAGGCTGCAGCCGCAGCTGAAGTATTACCTGTAGAGGCACAAATAACTACTTTTGAACCTTCTTCAATAGCTTTTGCAACGGCAAATACCATGCCACGATCTTTAAAAGAGCCAGTTGGATTGGCACCTTCTATTTTTCCATATAATTCAATCCCTAGTTCCTTCGATAAATTCACTAAAGGAATTAAGGGAGTATTTCCTTCATTTAAAGAGAGAGCAGGTGTATTTTCAGTAATAGGTAGATACTGTTTATATTCTTCAATAAGACCTTTCCACATAGACAATTTAACTCCTTCTGTTCTCGGTAGATGAACATTTGTTTTTGTATACAAGACATTTTAAACCTATGTGCCTCTTATTTCAATAGGAATCGATAAATTGTCGGAACAATTCGTTAAGTAAAAAAAATGTTGTCACTTTTAAGAAAGAAATGTATGATAGGAATGTTGTTAAGTCAAGTGTAAAGACACATGGAGGGTGGAATAGTAAATGTCAGTGGAAGTAAATGAACAAAAGCCTTTATCACGTAATAAATTATTAGGCATTGCTGGTGTCGGTTGGATGTTTGACGCTATGGATGTCGGCATTCTCTCCTTTATCATTGCAGCACTTGCAGTGGATTGGGGTTTAAATAGTAGCCAAATGGGGTGGATTGGTAGTGTAAACTCCATCGGTATGATGGTAGGTGCGTTAGTTTTTGGACTACTCGCAGATAAAGTGGGCCGCAAGCAAATTTTTATGTGGACACTTATATTGTTTTCTGTAGCAAGTGGACTGTCTGCATTTACAACTACCTTGACACTCTTTCTAATATTGCGTTTCTTCGTTGGGATGGGGCTCGGTGGAGAATTACCGGTTGCTTCTACATTAGTATCTGAAAGTGTGAAAGCAGAAGAAAGAGGAAGAGTCGTTGTTCTATTGGAGAGCTTTTGGGCAGCAGGTTGGTTATTGGCAGCAATCATATCTTATTTTGTAATTCCTGCAGATTTTTGGCCAATTGAAGGATGGCGTGTTGCGTTACTCATTACTGCAATACCAGCATTTTATGCGATCTATATACGAATGAAATTACCTGATTCACCGCAGTTTAGGGTAAAAGAGGAGTCTAAAAAGCGATCTGTATTTCAGAACATTGCTGAAGTTTGGGCAAAAAAGTATGCTCGTTCTACCGTTATGCTATGGATACTTTGGTTTACAGTTGTGTTTTCCTATTATGGTATGTTCTTATGGTTGCCGAGTGTAATGGTTGGAAAAGGGTTCGATTTAATATCGAGCTTTAAATATGTACTTATAATGACGTTAGCTCAATTACCGGGTTATTTCACTGCTGCATGGTTTATTGAAAAATTCGGGCGGAAATTTGTTTTGGTTACATATTTATTAGGTACTGCAGCAAGTGCATTTGTTTTTGGAGGCGCGGAAACCATCACGACTTTATTGGTATCCGGAATGTTACTTTCATTCTTTAACTTAGGGGCATGGGGAGCATTATATGCTTACACACCAGAGCAATATCCAGCAATTGTACGTGGTACAGGGGCGGGAATGGCAGCGGCGGTAGGACGTATTGGAGGAATATTTGGTCCGTTATTAGTCGGTACACTTTTAACAAAAGGTTATGATATTAGCTATATATTTACTATTTTCTGTGGTGCTATTGTCATAGGGGTGTTAGCTGTAATTTTCTTAGGAAAAGAAACAAAACAAACAGAATTACAATAAATGTAAAAACAAAGGACCTGTGCAGATTGAATTTGCACAGGTCCTTTTAAACATAATTTATACATTCAATTATACCCAACTAATTTAATTTGAATAGTTAGTTTATAGTAAGTATTTTTACTAAAATACAATAAATTTACAATAATATGTCTATTTTATACATAAAACATACAGTTCTTTAGCATAATAAAGTTTTTTCAGAAAACTCATTGTATTCTATTAATATTCATGATAATGTATTTTTTATTATTAGAAATTACTGCGCGGAATTTACATCGTAATAGTTATTAATCACTATTTTAGTTGCCATAACCATGTCAACTAATTAATAGGTATATAAGATGATTTTAAGAAAGGGAGATGTGGAGTTTGAGTATATGTAATGATATTAAAAAAAGGTATATTCGATTGTCAAAAGGACAACGTAAGGTAGCCCAGTTTGTCATTGATAACCCCAATGTAGTTGCCACACAAATTGCTTCTGAAGTAGGTAGACTTGCAGATGTTAGTGAATCAACGGTTATTCGATTTTGTTATGCAATGGACCTCTCGGGTTTTAGTGACCTTCAAGACAAAGTGAAAGGTTACTTAATGGAAAGAGGGGAAACAGTAGAAGCGAAAAAAGCAATTGCGAAGAATAGAATTAGACAGCAAATTGGCGCTGATATTGTTAAGCAGGATATTGCCGGTATTTCCAAAACTTTTAATGAATTAAAAGAGCGCGATGTCGAAGAAGTTATTCAATTGCTGCATCAATCAAAAAGAATACACTTTTTAGGATTTAGACACTCGGAACCTGCTGCTTTTTGGATGTTCAGTAATCTAAAGATGCTGCGCGATCAAGTATATTTTATTGAACATGAAACGGAAAAAATTGCTCAACAATTAGCATTTATGGATGAGAACTCTTTACTATTTGTTATTTCATTGGATGATGAGTATGAAGATTTGGCAACAACAGTAGAGATTGCTAAGAGAAAAAATGTAAAAATTGTTGCGATTCGGGATAAAAAGCTGACTTCTCACAAGGAGCCTGCAAATCCAGTGCTGATTGTTCCTTCTGCAAAAGAAGGCGGGGCCACATGCACAATTGCTATATATTCTTTATTACATATTTTAGTGGAAACGATGGTAATGCAAAATCCAGAGAAATATTGTAAGGAAAGTAATAGTTCGAAAAAGCAAATTAATTTAACCGCAATTAGCTGAGAAAACGAAAAGACAAAGATTGTCGACAAAAGGTCTCGAGAGACGAACTCTCGAGACCTTTTGTCTTTTTTTATAAATTTTAACTAAATGCTTAGCAAGAACAAGTTGTTCATACTCATTGATTTTGATTACTAGTCATCGTAGAAAACATATCTCATTTTATTAAAGCGATGAATAAGTTAGCTGGAGCGTGCCCGGGAAAAGCATCGGTCCCGGAATGGAAATCAACGGTTCAGTGTTAATGAAATTTTTAAACAAACACTTCTAGCCTTTAAGTTTTTCGGCATCCTTAGTCAATGAGAAATGTTGTTTTTCACTTTCATACCGTTATGTTAAAATGAAGGGCGAACAGTATTTTATATAGGAGGCTCAATTATGAGTAAAACATTAGTTTTTGGACATAAAAACCCTGATACAGATACAATTACTTCGGCAATTGTTTATGCATACTTAAAGCAACAGTTAGGTGTCGATGCAGAGGCGGTCCGTCTTGGAGAATTAAATAACGAAACTAAATTTGCATTGGAAAAGTTCGGATTTGAAGCACCCCGCCTTATCGGAAATGTTAAAGAGGAAGCAAGCCAAGTGATTTTGGTCGATCATAACGAATTTCAACAATCGGCTGATGGTATAGAAGAAGTAAAAATTACAGAAGTAATTGACCATCACCGTATTGCCAATTTCCAAACATCAGATCCGTTATACTTCCGGGCTGAACCTGTAGGATGTACAGCAACAATCTTAAATAAATTATTTAAAGAAAATAATGTAGAAGTACCGGCAAATATTGCAGGCTTAATGCTTTCTGCTATTATCTCAGATACGTTATTATTCAAATCGCCTACATGCACAGAGCAAGATGTTAAAGCGGGTACTGAATTAGCAGCAATTGCGAATGTTGATTCAGCAGAATATGGTTTAGCGATGCTAAAAGCGGGCGCCGACCTTTCTGATAAATCATTGGAAGAGCTATTATCACTTGATGCAAAAGGCTTTGAATTCGGAGAATATAAAGCAACTGTTGCACAAGTAAACGCTGTCGATATTGAAGATGTACTTGGGCGTCAGGAAGAGCTTGAAAACTTATTAAACAAAAATATAGCAGATAATGGTTTAGATTTATTCTTCTTCGTTGTAACGGATATTTTAAATAACGACTCAACAGCGGTAGCAGCCGGACAAGTTGCGGAAAATGCAGCAAAAGCATTTGGAACAGCAATCGTCAATGGCCGCATTAATTTACCTGGTGTTGTATCACGTAAGAAACAAATTGTTCCAGTATTGACTGAAGGCTTAAAATAATAAAAAATCCGGTACTCCATTTTAATTGGAGTGACCGGATTTTTTTATATCTAGAGGATAAACGGCAGGACCTTCTATTACTTGTCCTTCTGCATTATACCGTGACCCGTGACATGGACAATCGTACGTCTGGTCTGCTTCATTCCATCTTGTTTTACAACCTAAATGGGTACAGCGCGGTGCTTTAGGGCGTTTTAAATATCCTCCAACTAACTCCTTGCCGATAACCCCACCTGTCTGAAGCATGAAATAAAGGTTCTTACCAAAACTTGACCGATGTGGAGAGAACAGATTTGCTGCATCATTTGGAACATTTTTTATAAGATCCGTAAGAAGGTTCCCTGCAACAAGTGAAGAAGATAATCCCCACTTATTAAAGCCCGTTGCCACATATAGACTATCATCGTCTGGAGAAAGTTGTCCGATATAAGGGACTTGATCAGCTGTCATAATATCCTGCGCACTCCATGCATATTCGTATGGAGGTAGTTCAAAATCCGTAGTTAATTCATGCTGCAATGCTTCGTAAAAACGATCAGTATCGCCAGTGGACCCTGCTAAATGGGACTGTCCACCGTAAATGAAGTAAGGCTGGTTATCGATAAGTGCACTTCGGATTGTACGACTTTGATCATCAATGCTCAAATATTGCCCATCTAACAGCTGCGAAGATTTTGTAGCTGTTAAATATGAACGTTTTATTTGTAGTTTAATCGAATAAAGTTGTCGAATGGATTCAATTGGGTAATGCGTACATAAAATTAGTTTATTATACTGAACCGTATAGCCATTACTCGTACGAATCTGGTTATTACGTAGTTCAATATTTGTAACACGGGTATTCAAATAAAGTTGTGCCCCGTATTTTCTTGCTAAATGAACAAAAGCATTTGTAAATTGTACGGGATTAATTTGTCCTTCATTCTTTATACCGATGGCCAACTCTACAGGTAGATTAAGTTCAGTTTCATTCGTTGCTTCAAATGGAATGCCAATTTTCTTATAAAGCTCAGCTTCATTTAATAGCTGTTCTTTTCCTTTGGAAGTGGAAGTGTATAAATAGGAAGTAGCCCTTGTAAATCCACTATTATTTTCAGAAATGCCTTTTTCAATTGCAAATTTGTTTGCTTCATAATAGATTTTCCCATCTTCTGGAGTCAATTTCGAATAAATGAGATTATGCTGCACAGTTAACTTACCTGTAGAATAAGCAGTAGTTCCATTTGCAAATTGTGGAAGTGCTTCAATCAGTACAACTTGAAATCCTTCCTTAGCAAGTGAATAAGCGGTATACACGCCGCTAATCCCACCTCCAATAATACAGATATCACATTTAATAGGTTGTTGAATGGACGGAGAGGAAAAACCTGAATCCGTTGGGAGCCATAGCGATTGTTTCAAAATATCACCTTTTTTATTTTTAGCTTAGGATATTTTTTATTTTTTTATTCAACTAACGTGAATATCGAAAATTCTATACGAATGCATAGGATCTGAATAGTTGTACTTTTTAATAGTAGCTCGTTACAATACAAGACAAGGAGAGTGATTAACATGAAAATAGAAGTTTGGTCTGATTATGTTTGTCCATTTTGCTATATCGGCAAAAAACAACTCGAAATCGCATTGGAAGAACTGGGATATGGAGATAGTATTGAAGTTGAGTATAAAAGCTATTTATTGGATCCTACTACACCAGTGGATACGAACAGCTCGGTTTATGAAGAGCTGCAACATAAATATCAAATCTCGTTGGATGAAGTAAAGAAAATGACTGCTAATGTTAAAGATCGGGCAAAAGAAGTTGGATTAGATTACAATTTTGACGAAATGAAAAGTGCCAACACCGTAAAAGCCCATCGTTTGGCAAAATGGGCTGAAACAGAGGGCAAAGGGAAAGATTTCACTGAGCGAGTTTTGAAAGCGTACTTTTTGGAAGGAAAGGCAATTGGTCAAACTGATGTCTTACTAGCGTTAGTAAAAGAAGTGAATTTACCGGTAGAAAAGGCTAAACAAGTTATTGAAAATGATGACTATATGAAAGAGGTAGAGCAAGACATCGCTGTTGCCCAAAATCTAGGTGTACGTGGTGTACCATTCTTTGTTATCGATAATAAGTATGGTATTTCAGGAGCTCAGCCACAAGAAGTATTTGAACAAACTATCGAAAAGGCAGCACAAGAATTGGGTTTACGAAAACATTTAAAAATGCAGGGCAATAATGGTGCAGCATGTACTGATGGTTCCTGCGAAATTTAATTATTCCTACCGTAAGTAACAAGTCTAAGACTCCTTAAATAAATGATGCCATGAATTTTCAGTCGAAAGTATGAGGGCATTTATGTTGATTTTCTTTGGAAGTTATTTTATTATAGTAAAGTACCTCGAATTTGAGATATCTAAAAATAGGATAAAAATTCAGAAAATAAATATACTAATTAGTAGGGAGATATAGATAAATGACAAACGTATTAGTAGTAAAAGCAAATAACCGACCAGATGGTGTATCAACAAAAATGTATGAAACGTTCATGGCTGAAGTAGCTAATGTACAAGGTGTCAACGTAACAACTTTTGATGTATTTGAAGAAAATATGCCGTATTTCGGTCAGGAACTTTTCAATGCATTCGGTAAAGCACAAGCAGGTGAAGAATTATCAGCAATCGAAGCAGGTTCTCTAGCTGCATTCAATAAATCACGTGAAGCATTAACAGCTGCAGATGTAGTTGTATTTGCATTCCCATTATGGAACTTAACAATTCCAGCTGCATTACAATCATTCATCGATTACACTTATGGTGCAGGATATTCATTTAAATACAATGAACAAGGTCAATTAGTAAGTTTAATGACTGACAAAAAATATATCGTATTAAGTGCACGTGGCGGTGTTTACTCTACACCGGAAACTGCTCCACTTGAAATGGCTGCAACTTACATTAATGCAGTTATTGGTGGCGTATACGGTATGGAGAAAATTGATGAAGTAATTATCGAAGGTCATAATTCTAATCCAGCTGGTGCTGAACAAATTATTGCTGAAGGTTTAGAGAAAGTAAAAGCTACAGCTAAAAACTTAGTAAAAGTAACAGCATAATTATTTTATATTGGAAAAGGGGCGCTCATCAATTGACGGGCGCCCCTTTTTCAGTTTTTATTTAATTGTATTTCCACAGATATTTTTACTTGTTCAGAGAGTAAAAGTCCGCCCGATTCTAATGAATCATTGTATGTTAAATTGAAATCGCTTCTATTAATTTCGGTTTGGCATGTATAGCCGTATGTATCGATACCCCATGGATTTTTAACACAACCATTGTATGTGACTTCGAAAGTAACAGGTCGTGTAACATCTTTAATAGTTAAGTCTCCGTGTAATTTGATTTGATGCTGGTCGCTTGTGATTTCTTTACTTATAAATGTGATCTTAGGGTAACGGTCCGCATTAAAGAAATCTGCAGAAATTAAATGATGATCCCTTGAACTGTCCCGTGTATTAATACTCGCTACATCTATCTCAAAACGTATGTATGAATCATTAAGCTCTTCTATTTTACTCGCCTCTATGTGGGCAGCAAAAGAATCGAATGTACCATGTACCTTTGTGATCATCATGTGTTTAATGGAAAAGTTAATTGATGAATGAAAAAAATCTACCGAATAAGTCGTCATAGTTTCACCTCCAATTTATTACAATGTGTTAATTCCATCATAAAATAGAAGATATTTTTTTACAACATGAATTAAGTTCTAAGTAAGCTACTTACTTTTCGTAATCTATAAAAAGTGGTAATATATTATTAAGGAGTTAAATAAAGTTTAATTTAAGCAATAAATTTGAGGTGAAGAAATGAAGGAATCAGCATTATGTCCACGTTTGTCCAAGGCTATGGAGCTTGTAGGGAAACGGTGGACTGCTTTGATTATTTATCAACTACTGGAGGGTCCGCAACGTTTTAACGCGATTGAATCCGCATTGCCGATAAGTGGACGATTATTGTCGGAACGTTTAAAGGAACTTGAAAAAGAGGGCATCGTTGAACGAAAAGTATTTTCGGAAGTACCGATTCGTGTGGAATATAATTTAACAGAAAAGGGCCAATCACTTGAACAGACGGTCAGAGAAATTGAAAATTGGGCGAAAAGTTGGTTATAAATCATGTTGTTTTACTTGTAAAAAGCGCGTCAAAAACAGATACTAAAAAGGTATGTCAGCTTTTGAGGAAAGGAAAATGGCTTTTATGACAATTCAACAATGGGAAAATGATTTATTACAATGGATACCTTCAAATAATATAAAAACAAATGAAACGTTAAAAAAATATACGATGACAAAACTTGGTGGTAAGGCGGATATTCTCGTGCTGCCTGAAACAGAAGAGCAAGCAGCAGCTGTCGTTAAGTATGCATACGAGAATAATGTACCGCTACTCATGCTGGGGAATGGCTCCAATATGGTCGTACGTGATGGCGGTGTCCGTGGAATCGTCCTGCATTTTGCTTTACTAGACGAAATTCGCATCGAAGGTGAAACGGTTTATGCACAAAGTGGTGCATTGATTAAAGAAGTATCAAAACAAGTCGCAGCTCAAAGCTTAACCGGTTTTGAATTTGCATGCGGTATTCCAGGTTCAATCGGAGGAGCAATGGCAATGAATGCCGGTGCTTACGGTGGTGAGGTTAAAGATATCGTCACATCTTGTAAAATAATTACACCGGAAGGAGAACTTCTAGAGCTGAACAACGAGCAGCTTGAACTTTCTTACCGTAAAAGCATTATTGCTAAAAAGGGCTATTTCGTTCTGTCAGCTACGTTCCAATTAGAACAGGGGGATCAAAAGCAAATCGATGATAAAATTGCTGATTTAACATACCAACGCGAATCAAAGCAACCGCTCGAATACCCTTCTGCTGGCAGTGTATTTAAACGTCCCCCAGGTTATTTTGCGGGTAAACTTATTCAAGACAGCGAATTGCAGGGGAAAGGCGTTGGTGGTGCCGAAGTCTCTACGAAGCATGCCGGATTTATCGTAAATAAGAACAATGCAACAGCTAAAGATTATATTGAAACAATTCAAATGGTACAGCGTGCTGTGAAGGAAAAGTTTGATATCGACTTAGAGATGGAAGTAAAAATCGTCGGTGAAGATTAATCTTAGGAGATAAAAAGACTCAACTCGTGCTCATTTGGCACGGGTTATCTTTTTGTGGATAAGGCTCCACCATACTAATCATATTGGCTGAATTTGCAGCTATTATAAATCAGAATATAACACAGAAGGAGCGCAAAAGATGAAATTTATTTCGTGGAATGTCAATGGTATACGTGCATGTGTAAATAAAGGCTTTTTAGATTATTTTCATGAAATGGAAGCTGACTTTTTCTGTCTTCAAGAAACTAAATGCCAGGAAGGACAAATTGACCTTCAACTCAAAGGGTATTATCAGTATTGGCATTCAGCAGTAAAAAAAGGATATGCAGGTACAGCGGTATTTACGAAACATAAACCATTAGCGGTATTTTACGGTATTGAAAATGAAATTGCACCTGATGAGGGGCGCATTATTACATTAGAATACGAGAATTTTTATTTAGTAAATACGTATACACCGAACGCAAAACGGGATTTAACACGTTTAATAGAACGCCTCCTTTGGGAAGACCGTATGGCGGATTATTTAAGGGAACTTGATTCAAAAAAGCCCGTCATTTATTGTGGGGATTTAAATGTTGCACACGGCGAGCTTGATATAAAAAACGTTAAATCCAATATTGGCAATTCCGGATTTACATATGAAGAACGTGGAAAAATGACCGACTTACTTAATAGTGGATTTACAGATACATTCCGCCATTTCCACCCGAATGAAACGGACCATTATACGTGGTGGAGCTATATGGCAAAAGTGCGTGAGCGAAATATTGGATGGCGAATTGATTACTTTATTGTTTCGAACCGTCTCGTTGAACAAATTGAAGAAGCGTCCATACATTCACAAGTTTTAGGTAGCGATCATTGCCCTATCGTATTAAAATTAAAAACAGTGTAAGATAAAGAGAATTATAGAAAACTATTTTTTGTAAGGAACAAATCGCACTTTGCAAAAAACAAGATAAAGAGGTGGATTTAATGGCACAACAGGCTACAAAGGCAAAAGGGCGCAAAATTGTTAACATTGTCATTTGGACAATTGGGATTTTGATTGTTCTTGGCGGTTCAGCAGTTGCTGGGTTGCATTTATACGTATCTAATTCGAAGCCTTTAATTGAAGGTGAGAATATTGTTACGATTTTAGATGAAGATGTGGAAGTTACAAGAGATGGTGTAGGGGTTCCGCATATTGTGGCGAAGTCAGATGCCGACCTTTATCGCGCCCAAGGCTATGTCCAAGCGCAGGATCGATTGTTCCAAATGGATTTAGCTCGTCGTCAGGCAAGCGGTACTTTAGCAGAAGTGGTAGGTGCGTCTGCAGTTAATACCGATAAATTTTTCCGTACATTCAGCTTGCGTCATGCAGCGGAGAATTCATGGGATGGTTATGATGCGGAATCTAAGCAAATTTTAGAATGGTATGCAGAAGGTGTAAATGCCTTTATTGATGAAGTAAAAGGAAGCAGCAAGCTTTCCTATGAATTTAAGCTGCTTGGTTATACACCAGAAGCTTGGACACCAATCGATTCATTGGTAATTGGGAAATATATGGCATATGACCTTGGCGGAAACTGGAATCAACAAGCATTCCGTTCATGGGCATTACAAAATTATACAGAAGAGCAGGCTAAAGAATTATTTGTAGAATACCCGGAAAATGCAAAATCAATTATTGAGGCAAATTTAAATATAGAGACAGATATTACAACTGCCTTTACAACAGATTATTTACCTAATGAATTTAACGGAAGTAACAACTGGGTAATTGGCGGGAAGTTTACGAAATCAGGGAAACCGCTACTTGCGGATGACCCGCATTTAGGTTTAAGTACACCATCTGTATGGTATCAAATGCACTTGCAGTCACCTGAACAAAATGTCAGCGGTGTTATATTCGCCGGGATTCCAGGCATTATTTTAGGGCATAACGAACAGATTGCCTGGGGTGTTACAAATGTAAATCCTGATGTCCAAGATTTATATATCGAAACGCCAAATCCGGAAAATCCATATCAATTTGAATATGACGGTAAATGGGAAGATGCAACAGTTCGAGAAGAACCTATTAAAGTAAAAGATGGTAAAACGATTGACTTCGAAGTGGTGGAAACACGTCATGGTCCAATCATTTCAAACATAATGCTAAAAGAAACAGAAGTTAAAGAGCAGTTTTCAATGCAGTGGACAGCGCTTCAATCCACACAGGAATTAAAAGCAGTATTAGGCTTTAATAAAGCAACAAATTGGGAGGAGTTTGAAGTTGCGTTAGAAGACTTCAAAGCACCCGCACAAAACTTTGTGTTTGCTTCAACAGACGGTACGATTGCCTATAAAGCAAACGGTTTAGTACCGATACGTAAACAAGGTACAGGTGCATTACCAGTACCGGGGAATTCTTCTGAATACGGTTGGGAAAGCTATATTCCATTCGATGAGTTACCGACTGTCATTAATCCTGAAGAAGGTTATATTGCAACAGCTAACAATCAAATAGTAGGTGAAGAATACCCATATCATATTTCCAACCTTTGGGCACAACCATATCGTTATGAACGTATTGTGGAAATGATTGAAACGCCTGTTTATAACGACGAGACAGGGGAATTATTAAAGCTGACGGCTGCGGAAATGAAAGGGATGCAAATGGATAAGAAAAATTTGCATGCCGTAGAGTTTTTACCGAGTCTACTAGAAACGATTAAAGCACAGGATACAGAAGGCAAATATAAAAGGGTTATTACATTGTTAGAAGAGTGGGAGTACTATGATGATAAAGATCAGGGTGCACCGCTTGTGTATCATTTCCTAATTGAAAATATGGAAAATGCCTTATTCAAAGATGCCATGCCGGAAGATGTCTTCAAATTAATGCCAGGGAAATCCCAAATTACCGACCAAATGCTTCGTGATGCATATGCCGGCAATCCAGGTGTTTGGATTACTGAAGAGGGCGGTTTAGATCAATTCGTTTATACTGCGTTTGAAGATGCCGTAACGAAAATCGAAGGTAAATTTGGTACAGCGGTTTCAAAATGGAAGTGGGGAAGTTACAATAAGTTAACTTTCAACCACCCATTGGCAAGTGCGTCTGACTTTTTAGCAGATTACGTTAACCCTGAAAGATTAGCGGTAGGCGGATCGAGTGTAACGGTTCAAGCTGCTTCAGAAGACGGAAACGGAAATGTAAAACATGGTGCATCTTGGCGCTTTGTGGCCGATTTAAATAATTTGTCTACAGCACATCATATTGTCGGTCCAGGTCAAAGTGGACATATGAAGTCAAAATGGTATGACAATCAAATATCGAATTGGGTATACGGTCGTTACCATAAAACTAATATCGATGGCACTATTAACACGAAATACGAGTTAATATTGAAAGCTGAATAAAGAATGAAAAAACCTTCCTTTTAGATAAAGGGAGGTTTTTTACATTCAAACAATCATTTGAATGTAAAAAGTACATAAGCTATAATACATTCAAACAGATATTTGAATGAGGTGTAAAAGTGAAGGATACTTGTGATATAACAAAAGTGAATGAACAGGCAGTGGAAGCTGTAAGAGAGCAAATGCCCCAGCTTTCCAACGTAGCGAAATTTTTAAAGGCACTTGCAGACGAAACACGCTTGAAAATTACATTTGCGCTGACAATTGAAGAACGGTTATGTGTTTGTGATGTAGCAGCAATCATCGGTACGAGTATGGCAACGGCATCCCACCACTTACGTTATTTAAGAGAACATGGTTTGGCAAAATCGACACGTGAAGGAAAATTAGTTTACTATTCGTTAGCAGATGACCATGTGCATCAAATTGTCATGATTGCTTATGAACATTCAAAGGAGTGAATCACATGGGGCAAAAAACAGAACAATATCGCTTGGAAAATTTATCTTGTGCAAACTGTGCTGCAAAATTCGAACGAAATGTAAGGGAAATTGACACAGTTGAAGATGTACTTTTAAATTTCGGTGCAGCGAAGTTAACGGTAACCGGTACAGCGACACTTGATCAACTAGAAGCTGCTGGGGCTTTTGATGGTATTAAAGTTTCCCGGGCGAATGAGCGATTAATGGTTGAAGCGATCCCATTTTATAAACGTAAAGAAAATAAACTTGCAGCATTTGCATTGCTGTTTGTATTAATAGGAGTCATTTGCAGTTTCGTGCTTCATGAAGGGCATATAATCGTAAATAGCCTTTATGCGGTCGCAATTGTTGTAGGTGGATACTCCACTTTCATAACAGGGATAAAGAATTTAATCCATTTGGAATTTGATATGAAAACATTAATAACAATTGCGATAATCGGAGCTGCCATCATAGGTGAATGGCAAGAGGCTGCAATTGTCATTTTTCTATTTGCGGTAAGTGAAGCTTTGGAAGCGTATTCGATGAATAAAGCTCGTCAATCCATTTCCCAGCTAATCGATTTGGCACCTGATACAGCCACTATTAAGCGAGTGCAGGATGGTCACAATGATGAAAAGGTAGTCCCGACTGAGATGATTCAAGTTGGTGATATTTTAATTGTTAGACCGGGACAGAAAATTGCCATGGATGGTGTCGTCATTACTGGTATTTCAACCGTTAATCAAGCAGCCATTACAGGTGAACCACTTCCCGTTGCAAAACAAATGGGGGATCCGGTATTTGCAGGAACATTAAATGAAGCTGGTGCTTTAGAGGTTAAAGTGACAAAGCGGGTAGAGGATACAACAATTGCTAAGATTATTCATTTAGTTGAAGAAGCACAGGCTGAAAAAGCGCCATCACAAAAGTTTGTTGACCGCTTTGCAAAATATTATACGCCAGCAATTATAGTTGTCGCTTTATTAGTAGCGATTGTGCCAAGCATTATAACGGGGGATTGGCTACATTGGGTCTATCAAGGTTTGGCAGTCTTGGTTGTAGGATGTCCTTGTGCGCTTGTGATTTCCACACCAGTTGCAATCGTTACAGCAATTGGTAATGCAGCTCGCAACGGCGTATTAATTAAAGGTGGGGTTTATTTAGAGGAATTAGCCCGCATTAAAGCAGTTGCGTTCGATAAAACGGGAACTTTAACAAAAGGGCAACCGGAAGTAGTGGCAATTGAAATAGAAGGGAATACTGATAATGCGGATATATTACTCGCAAAAATTGCCGCTGTTGAGAAGATGTCACAGCATCCTTTAGCTCGAGCGGTTTTAGCAAAAGCATTTGATAAAAAGATACTTATTCCAAATGCTGTAGATTTTCAGTCAGTAACAGGAAAAGGTGCTTATGCATCAGTGAATGGTGAAGTAATTTATGTAGGAAGTGTAAAATGGATTCAATCGATTGTAACTATTCCTGAGTCCTTATTACAAAGAGTTCAACAGCATGCATCGAGCGGTCATTCGGTAATCGTAGCTGCAAATGAGGAGCGTGTTTTAGGGATACTATCGATAGCTGATCAGCTTCGACCGGAAAGTAAAGAAGTGATTGCAGCGCTTCACGAAAATGACATCCAGCACACTGTAATGTTGACAGGCGATGAATCTTTAACTGCAAAAAAAATTGCAGAGCAGCTCCATATCAATGACGTAAGGGCAAACCTTTTACCGCAGTCCAAGTTACAGGCTATGAAAGACTTGCAACAGCAATATCACTCAGTCGCAATGGTTGGAGATGGGGTAAATGACGCTCCTGCTTTAGCTTCGGCTAACATTGGTATTGCGATGGGGGGAGCAGGAACAGACGCAGCGCTTGAAACAGCTCAAATTGTTTTTATGGCTGATGACCTTACAAAGCTACCGTATACGATGAAGCTGAGTAAAAAAGCAATGAAAATAATTAAACAAAACATTGCTTTTGCACTCGGGTTAAAGCTTATTGCGCTTTTATTGATTATACCGGGATGGTTAACTTTATGGATTGCAATTTTTGCCGATATGGGTGCAACATTGCTAGTCATTTTAAATGCATTGCGATTACTGAAAGTAAAGTAGACTAGACAAACACTATAAATAGGTATCAAACGACGGAGTTCTTGAGTTATTTTAACGAAAGTTATATTATTAAGTGAATATTAATGAAATGAGGCGAAAGGTCGAAATATTAAAATGTCCAATATAAAATTAGTAAATGTTACAGAAGAGATTGTAATGGGACTTGTAAGTTTTTTGCTGCATGGCGTTCAATACCAGACATTTTGTCACTGTAAACAGTGTGAAATGGATGTCGCTGCTATAGCATTGAATTCTTTACCTGCTCGATATGTCGCTTCAGAAGAATCAAGAGATGCAGCATTCAACCAAATGAACACACCAGAAAGCATTGAAGAAATTAACAAGCAAATTATCCGTGCACTTCATCTTGTTAAACAATATCCAAGTCATTCATAATTCCTTGGGGATAATTATTCATATGTATAAATCATGTAGCTGTATGGCAAGCTTTAACATAGATTTGAAATAAAAGGGTATTCAATTAGGGACAAACTAATTTGAATATCCCTTTTTTAACGTTCACTGTTTTCAGTTAACTTTTTGCATGAAATTGTAGTAAACTTAAAGGAGCAATTGAAAGAGAGGGAACAGTTATGCCAACACCTAGCATGGAGGACCACATTGAACAAATTTATTTATTGATCGAAAATAAAGGGTATGCTCGTGTGTCCGATATCGCAGAAGCTTTATCTGTTCTACCTTCCTCCGTTACAAAAATGGTGCAGAAATTAGATAAAGATGGATATTTACTGTATGAGAAATATAGAGGCTTAACATTGACGCCAAAAGGGCAAAAATTAGGAAAGCGACTAGTTCAGCGTCATGAATTGCTGGAACAATTTTTGCGTTTAATTGGGGTAAATGAAGAACATATTTATGAAGATGTTGAAGGTATTGAACATCATTTAAGTTGGAATTCGATTGACCGTATAGCTGATTTAGTACAGCTTTTAGAAGAAGAGCCCGACATGACAAGGAAGCTAGAAGAAATGAAATCAAATCATAATATGTAATGATTGACGAGAAAAAGGAGAATGTATTGAATGAATCAATTAATTAAATCAGGACAAGTAGTGGAATTAACTGTATTAGAGGAACAAGGATCACGATATGTATTAACGAATGGTGATTTAGAAATCCCATTAAATGCATCGGATGTTATAGAAACATTAGCGATTGGGGATTTAGTAAAAGTTTTCCTATATACGGATCGACGTGGGGACCTTCAAGCGACAACAGCCATTCCACATATTACAGAAGCCGATTATGGTTGGGCACGAGTTTTAAAAGTTACAAAAGAAGGTGCCTTTTGTGATATTGGCACATCTCGAGAAGTTTTAGTCCGTGCAGAAGATTTACCAGCTATTTCCGAAGTATGGCCGGAGTCAGGGGACCATTTATATATGACATTGCGTACAGATCGCAATGGTGATTTGTTCGGACGTCTCGTTACTGAAGAAAAGGTAAATGACATGTATGAAGGTGCTGAAGCAGAACTGTTCAATAAAAACATTACAGCTCGCCCATATCGTCTATTACCAGTAGGGTCATTTTTGCTAGGTGTAGAAAAACCATATCGTATTTTCGTTCATGAGTCAGAAATGAAAGCTGAACCTCGCTTAGGACAAGATGTACAGGTACGCATCATTGATGTGAAGGAAGATGGTTCACTAAACGGGTCATTTTTACCTCGAAAACATGAACGTTTAGGAGAAGATGCAGAAAAAATCTTCGCGTATTTAGAAAGTGTCGGTGGTAAAATGCCATTCGGTGACAAGTCAACGCCGGAAGAAATTACGGAAATGTTCAATATGAGTAAAGGTTCATTTAAGCGTGCGCTTGGTACATTAATGAAGGCTCGTAAAATTACACAAAAAGATGGCTGGACGGAAATCGCCAGAGATTAAAATAGAGTAAAGTACATTGAAAAGTAAAAGGTGAATTAAAATTTGCAACCTTTTACTTTTTTTATACGTATTAATAGAGAATGTATATGAAATTAGGACAAGATTAAGTGAAAATGGGAATATACATTTAAAAAGGGGGATTTAATAATGAAACAAAAATGGATTGCATTAGTTGCGACGTTTGCACTATTAATCTCGGTAGTATTACCATTGAGTGTGTCTGCAGCAGCAACAGAGCAAAAAAATCCAATCAATGAAAAGCTAGGGGTACCAATCGTAGTTTATGGATCAAATTTATCCGATAGTGAAAAGGAGATTGTAAAAACTGCATTACGTGTCTCCCAAGAAACAGAAGTTGATGAAATTACTATTTCTGGCCAAGATTTAGCCAAATATATAAAAGACAGTAACCCTAGTTCCCGCATGTTTTCATCTGCTAAAATTACGCGTCAAGATGCAGGGAAAGGACTGACAATTAGCATTGTCACTCCAGCTAATATTACACAAGTGACATCAGAAATGTATGCAAATGCAATGTTAACTGCAGGTATTGAAGACGCGATTGTGGAAATTGCGGCTCCAAAACCGGTAACAGGTCACTCTGCATTAGTGGGCATTTATAAAGCGTATGAAGTAAAAACAGGTGAAACATTGGATATTGAACGTACAGATGTTGCCAATGACGAATTATCAGTTGCCACTTCAATTGCCGAGTCGGCAGGTGTTACAGATGAACAGGTAGCAGAGCTACTAACACAAATCAAAAAAGCGATTGCTGAGAACAAGCCGGCTAATAAAGAGGAAGTTCAACAAATTGTTGAAGAACAATTGGCTAAGCTACAAATTAACTTAAGCGAGAAAGACCGTCAATTATTAGTAGATTTAATGGATCGCATTAGTAATTTAAATATCGATTTTAGTAAACTATCTTCACAGCTTTCAGATTTAACGGCAAAATTTGATGAAACTTTCGGTGGCATTTTAGAAGATGAAGGTTTCTGGCAAGGTGTCAAAAACTTCTTCACTAATCTAATTGATACGATATCAACTTGGTTTAAAAAAGAATAGTAGTATTTAAAAGCACTCATCATTGGGTGCTTTTATTTTTCATGAAAATTCAAACTATGATATATTATTGTGAATAATAAAGGAGGGTGAAAAATGGAATTTACGTACAAAGACAATGGAAATAACAATGGAGCTTTTGAATATGAAGTGAACGGAGAGCGTCTAGCAGAGATTACTTGGGTGCTACGCGATGGAGTCATGGTTATGGATCATACGTATGTATCAAATGAATTGCGCGGTCAAGGTGTAGCTAAAAAACTTTTGGATGAAGCGGCAAACTATGCCCGAGAAAATAACTTTAAGATGAAAGCCCTTTGCTCATATGTCGTATCTTCATTTGATAATAGTGACTCATATGACGATGTAAAAGTATAAAAAATACAAAAACACGAATTCCTATTACGATAGGGAATCGTGTTTTTCTTTATACATATTTAAGTGAAATTAATTTCGATTAAAATCCTACAAAAAGTGAAATTATAAAAGTAATGACTCCAGAGACGCCAAGAAGAGTGAGCATCTCAGTTCCTTTATATGTAATTTCCTTTTTTTGAATCATAGCCAACACCCCTTTTTTCTTTAGTTAATTATTATTATCCGTTTTTTGGATTTTCTAATCCTAAATAGTTAAGGTTTTAAAAGAAATTCACAGGGTATATTAGATTATATGAATGGAAATCAAAATCAAAATCAAATGATACTGGAGGTAATATTATGGCTAAATTAAAAGGTAAAGGCGTTGTAATGGCGGGATTGATAGCTGGAGCAGCTTCTTTCTTAAGTAAGAAGGAAAACCGTGATAAAGCAATGGATTATTTAAATAAAGCAAAAGGTAAAGTAGATGAAAGTGGTGGCGTGCAAGGTTTAATGCAGAAAGCACAAGAAAAAGTAACTGGTAACGATGCTGCTCACTCTCCGGTTACGAAAGATTTAAATACAAATATTGCTAAGTCTGCCTCTGTCGGCAAAGATGCTTATGAAGAAGAAACGCTGGAAGAGGTTGCAATGACAGCGGGAGATGTTGCCGATCATACTTTAGAAGGTAACCAAATGGTAGAAGAAGGTGCTCAAACAACAACGGATTATTACAATGATGAGCAGGATAAACGTTCAAAATAAATCAAAAATAATATTCAACAAAAAAAGGGTTTGTCCGATAAGTCAAAAGACTTTCGGACAAACCCTGTATGTTGTGTATAAATTACGCTTTAGTTACTTCTTTTTTCATTGTTTTGTTTTTAGCAAGGTTTACGTGCCAAGAAAGAGCTTCCTCTAAAATGTGAGGAGTTTGCGCGCCGCCTGTAGCTTCAAAAGCACGGTTGTAGTAATCCCATAATTGCTCTTTGAAATCAGGGTGTGCACAGTTTTCGATGATTAACTTAACACGCTCTTTTGGAGCTAGTCCGCGTAAATCAGCGATACCTTGTTCCGTTACGATTACATCTACATCGTGTTCAGTGTGGTCTACGTGAGAAACCATTGGTACGATTGAAGAAATCGCGCCGCCTTTTGCGTATGATTTCGTTACGAAGATACCAAGACGAGCGTTACGTGCGAAGTCACCAGAACCACCGATACCGTTCATCATTTTAGTACCTGAAACGTGTGTAGAGTTTACGTTACCATAAATATCTAACTCAAGAGCAGTGTTGATTGAGATTAAGCCCAAACGACGGATAAGCTCTGGGTGGTTAGAAATTTCTTGTGGACGTAAGCAAATTTTGTCAGCATACTTTTCTAAGTTGCCGTAAACTTTTTTCTGTAATTCTTCAGTAAGTGTAATAGAAGTTGCAGCAGCAAAGCGTACTTTACCAGCATCAATTAAGTTGAATACTGCATCTTGTAGTACTTCAGAAGCAACTACTAAGTTTTCGAATTCAGAATCAGCAAAACCGTCTAAAACTGCGTTTGCTACAGAACCTACACCAGATTGTAATGGCATTAATTCATTTGTTAAACGACCCGCTTTGATTTCTGAACGGAAGAAGTCTAATAAAATGTTTGCCATATTTTGTGTTTCTTCATCTGGAGGTACGATTAATGAAGGCGCATCTGGCTCTTCAGAAATAACGATTGCTTGGATTTTATCTAAGTCTACACGAATACCAATTTCACCAATACGTTGCTCAGCATTTGTCATTGGAATAGCATCACGCTTACCTTGTTCACCAGGAACGTAAATATCGTGAATACCGATTAATGCTTCTGGATGAGAAATGTTTAATTCGATAATGATGTTCTCAGCATACTCAGCAAAAATTGGAGAGTTACCTACAGAGTTTGATGGGATAATTAGTCCATCTTCTGTAATTGCTACAGCTTCTAAAATTAAGTGTTTAATTGGACCGATAACTCCTTGGCGCACTAACTCAGCATTGTGAGATAGGTGAGCGTCTACATAAGAAATTTGGTCTTTGTTAATCATACCGCGCATTACCGCATCCCCTTGGAAAGGACCGCGTTTGTTAATAACACCAGCAGCAGCTAAATGGTTATCAACTTCAGGACCTAATGAAGCCCCTGTATATACATCAATTTTAATTTTTTCATTTTTAGCGCGCTCAACTAAAGCCATTGGTACTACTTTAGCATCCCCTGCACGTGTGAATCCGGACATCCCTACTACTGTACCGTCTTCAATTAAAGCAGCTGCTTGTTCAGCTGTTACGATTTTATCTGCTAACCCTTTTAAACCTAAACGTTTCTCAACTCGTGGATCCATTTAAAAATCCTCCCCTAAAAAGTTTTTTAATCGTTTGATTAATCAGAAAATAATATTAGAATTTTCTGTTTTTTTTACCAGGTACTAAACTGGCATTTACGTTAATAATATCACCAAATTGTCACATTAACTTCACACATAACATAAAAGCGCTTAAAAAATGATTAATCGAGAACTTTATTGCGTAGAGTAGATAAATTCGGTTTTACTATGATTTTACCGGAACTAAAAATGAGCAGATTTTTACAATTTAGATGAAAAAATGGTTGAAAAGGAGAAAGTAATAAGTGGTAAAAAGATAAAAGCGACCTGTTTATAACAAGTCGCTTAGAAAGTTCCATTTAGAAACCTAAAGAACGGCGGAAGTAGCTCGCATAGCGTTGGCTAACAGGAATGCGTGTGCCGTCTTTCATAATTAATAAGAAAGTAGAATGTGAATCCGGTTGGATTTCTTCAATATAATCGATGTTCACAATATATGAACGGTGGCATCGAATAAATGAATCTGGTGCCAAGAATAATTCCAGGTCACTAAGGTTCAAACGGTGGTAACCTTCACGGTGCATTGTTTTAACAAAAGTTTTACGTAATTGAGTCTCCAAATAGATAACTTGGTTATGTTTGATTGGGTACCAGCAATCATCGATTTTCACTGTAATATAATTTGTTAAAAACGGTGAGGGCTTTTGAGGGAAAATGGCCGTGATGGCACCTTTTGTTTCGCCTTCTTCAATGAGGGGAATACTCATTCCGTAATAAGGAACCCCGAATACATCCGACTCAATGTAAGAGTTAATCTTCTGTCCATACGTTAATGCTTTGTAAGCTGCTGATCCTTCTTTAATAGGGTCACCCGGCTTAATTTTTAAATCTACTTTTTTGCTTGGTTGATAGTAAATATACTCATTCGTATCTGAAATAGCAATGGAAGTATTTTCAGGGAAAAATTCTTTAATGACTTCCATAATTTCTTCTATTTGTTTTGGCTCCACTTTATAACACCTCTTCATAAGCATTTTATACAATTATGAACTATTTTGCTACATATTAAAAGAGATTAAGGTTAAGAAGATTTATTTTATAAATAATTAATTTTTGGATAAAAGTAAAGTGAATTTTGTTAGAAGATTTTATTGGTGGAAAGTATTCCAGTAATAATATAAAAAAGGTTTGATTTTCTAGTAATATAAAATTATTTACGGAGACTATTTCTAAAAAAGGGAAGTATCATAATCATTTTGAACTATAGTATTTGTTAAAATTAGGTTGAAAGGAAAAGTTAGAATATGTTAATATTCACTATAGTTACTAATAAATGCACAAATATATACGAAATATATTATAGTTAATGGAACTCAAACAGCAAAAAAATAATTACTTTACATAATATTTTGTAATTTATTATAGGAAATTTGGCAGATTGGATGGAGCGGTAGGCATCTTTATCTGCAATGTAAGGACAAAATCACAGATTAAAGTTGTCTTTAAAAGTTTAGAAACAGAATGTCTATTCTGAAGAAAGATGGGGTAATTTATGCAACTACATCAGTATTCGATTTCGGAAACAATTTCAAAGCGCTATTTTCAGGAGATTGACAATATTAATCAATATGCAGGTATTGAAGATTTTTTTGTATTGGAATCTCGATTAATTTTTGAGATTTATCATCTAGAGGCAACAAAGGCGAAAAAGACATTACATGAAATAATAGACATCCTATCTGCACGCTTTGGCAAACAAGTGATAAAAGTTGTCCGTTCATATTTTGTTACTTTGTCATCAATTGTGGCACGTAAGCTGTTAGACAACCAGGTTCCATCTAAAAAAGCATTTGCCTTCAACTTAGCATGTGCGGATATGGTTGAAAACAAAATGAAAGACGCCGAGTTTCTGCAATTTGCAGATGATTTAGTAGAATTTTATGTATACTTTATTGCTGATCGTAAACAGCCAACATTCCGTCATCAGACAGTAAACAAAGTGATTATGTACATAAATGATGAGCTTGAAAATGATTTGACAGTTGAAAGCATTGCAGCAAACTTCCATATAAGTACGAGTCATTTATCACGAATATTCCGTGAGCATGTAGGTATAACATTGGTGGAATATTTAAATGTCCGTAGAGTAGAAGAATCTCAATACTATTTACGTCATACGAATAAGAGCATTACATCAATTTCCGAGCAGTTCCACTTTTGTAATCAAAGTTACTTCACAAGAATATTTAAAAAATATACAGGTGTGACACCGAAGCATTTCCGTGATGAGTTGCATCATGAGTTTTTCCGTTTTGAAATGTCAGAAGTCGTTTATGAAAATGTATGATGTTTTAAATCTACAACATTAAATACTAATCAACATAATCAATAATTGCATTTTTATCTAAAAACTTTTAATGAGAAGTTTCAGAAAAAAAAGAAAAATATTCGAAAACTCTGCATGGATTATCGTTTTACATGTAGAGTTTTTCTTTTGCTAATAATGAAGCGATTAATTAAGATTTTCAAAATTGATTCTCATTCAAACTAGTTTTATACTAACTAGAGGTTAAAAGATAGGTTGCCTTAATCGAATAGGGAATTTTGCAATCATAGTTTAAGGGAGATAATGATGAAAAAGTATGAAAAAGCAGTATCGCTTGTATTAGTTGCAGGAGCAAGTTTATCAGCATTGTATTTTATCGTAAAACAAAATATGGAAGCAGCGATTTTATCAATGACGATTATGTTTACATTCACAAATTTTTTCCGTTCAAGGACATTTAAAGAAAAAGGTCATGTAAAAGAAGCAAAATGGATGCGCAATATGTCTGCATTGTTTGCAGTTTTATCGATAGTTGTATTATTAGTCATTGTCAGCGGATAACAATAAAAGAAGAAGGCGAACTTTAATGAACTACAAAGCAAAAAGAAAGAGTCCCATCGCTTTGATTTTTTCCATTTCCATCATTTTATTAATCGCGATTCTGGGCTCCGTTTATTATAAATATAATAGTGCTCAGACACCGGAGCAACCGGTCATCCCAATGGAGGAGGAAACAGCGGAGTCAGATAAATCATCTACTCCTTCTCCAATGGAAGGGAATAATTCCGAAACAAAACTACAGGAGGAAAAACCTCCAACTGTGCCAGGTACGAAAAACGAAAAACCGGTTGAGGAAAATCCAAAAACACCGTCTGCAGATACTAAAGAAGAAGCAATACTAGAAAATGGCTATATTGTAGGACAAAAACCTGCAACAGATCCTACGTTTATAAAAGGTGTTTTAATAGTAAATAAAAAAATACCTCTACCGGCCTCATATAATAAAGGCGAGGATTCCAAAGCACGTGCAGCATTTGAAAAAATGGCTGAAGCTGCCAAGGGAGAAGGGATGGAGCTAGTAGCATTTAGTGGCTTCCGTTCTTATGAGTATCAAAAGTCATTATATGATCGGTATGTGAAAAGAGATGGGAAAGATGCTGCCGATCGATACAGTGCGAGACCAGGTTATTCCGAACACCAAACAGGCTTAGCCTTTGATATTGGCGAGAAAGGTAAAGAGGATCTGTGGTTGACGAATGCTTTCGGTGATACAAAAGCGGGGCAATGGTTAGCTCAAAACTCTCATAAATACGGCTTTATATTACGCTACCCTAAAGGTAAGGAGCAGGTTACCGGTTTCATGCATGAATCATGGCATTTCCGTTATTTAGAAGGAGATTTGGCAACAAAGGTTTATGAAGCAGGAGTTACATTAGAAGAATATTTAGGAATAAATTAAAAAAATGGGATGTGCTGTTCATAAGCGCATCCCATTTTCTATAAAATCGGTGATAATAATCGTGACATCGATTCTCTGAATTTAGTGTAGTTTGAACGGTTTTTATAAAGCTCCAATGTAAGCTCGGAGCAATCCATTATGTCTCTTTCAAATATTTCTGCAAGACGATGGGCCAATAAACGGTCATAGATAAGGGCATTCACTTCAAAGTTTAAACTAAAGCTTCTTACATCGATATTGGCTGTTCCGACAGAAGCAATCTCATCATCAACGACAATCATTTTTGCATGAATAAAGCCTTTTTCATAATGATATACTTTCGCACCTGCTTCAACAAGCGGACCTACATATGAATAAGTGGCCCAGTAGACAAACATGTGGTCCGGCTTATTTGGAATCATAATGCGCACATCAATACCTGTAAGAGTTGCAATACGGATGGCATCAAAAAATGATTCATCTGGAATGAAATACGGGGACTGTATGTACACGTATTTTTTTGCGTTTGCTATTAAATGCAAATAATTATTTTTGATTACTTCCCATTCTGTATCAGGTCCGCTTGATATAATCTGAAGGGCGGCCGTTCCCTTTTGTGGAATAATGGGGAAATAACGCTCTGCATAGATAATATCGTTTTTGGCACTCGCCTGATTCCAGTCCAATATAAATCTTGTCTGTAATGGATGAACAGCACTACCTTCAATACGCAGATGAGTATCTCGCCAGTAACCGAATCGATCAGATAGGCTTAAATATTCGTCCCCTACGTTAAACCCACCTATATAGCCGATTCTGCCATCTATAACAGCGATTTTACGATGATTCCGGAAGTTTAAACGAGGATTGATTAAAGGGAGGATGGATGGGAAAAATACCTCTACTTCTCCTCCTGCTTCAATCAGTTCTTTAAAATGACGTTTGCGAATGCCACGAGAACCCATTTCATCAAATAGAACCCGTACTTTCACACCTTGCTTGGCTTTTTTTATTAATGCATTAATAATTCTTTGCCCTAAATTATCCAGTTTAAAAATATAATATTGAATGTGGATATGATTTTTTGCGTGGTTTATATCACTAATAAGTGCTTCAAACTTGTCACTACCATCATCGAAAATTTTCACATCATTATCCTGTGTTAAAACGGCATTATTTGTTTTTAAATTCATATAAATAAGATGGCTATAATTTTTTATATTCTCAGTACGCAACTCCAGTTCATTATTCTCAATTGCTTCGATTTGATAATTAATGAGCTGTTCAATTCCAATATCTTTCCTTCCATCCCACCGGAATAAGTGCTTTTTCCTCAACTGCCTTCCCAATAATAAATAGAGGAAAAATCCAACAAACGGGAGGAAAAAAAGTACGAGTAACCATGCCCAAGTGGATGAAGGCTTTTTACGCTCTAAAAAGATAACTGTTATTGCAAAAAGAATATTTAAAACCATTATAATAGGGAATAAAAAATAGCCTTGAATAAGAGAGCTCAAAAAGTTCACCTACCTTCCTTCTTTTCTCCATTATAGCGTACGGAGGCTAAACAAAAAAAAGAAACACTCGACAATTCTCTAAAAGCGAGTGTATCTTAATTTTCTTAATACTCTTCCACATGGAAGTATATATCCGAGAAATCACATTGCGCTAACTTTTCCGAATTAATAAAGAAGCTAATAATACCACTATCTCCCCACATTATATTTTGTTCATCGTTAGAAACAATCTGTAGCAATAATGTGTCATAATGCTGCAAATACATAGAACCCTTTCGGAAATCCTGATGAATAAAATACGGGTAGCCTCCAATTTTATGTTCCGCTGCTAAATAACTTTCCAGATAAACATCTTGGAATGACCGCTCATCTAATGTAATAGACGTATTCATCATTTCAGGTTTGAAATAATTATGTAGCCGATAGTCCATGGCTGATACAGGTTCAAATTGTTTAGTAGGGAGAAGCTTCATTTCCTGCTGAATTGGAAAATTATTTAAATCTACTTCTTCTAAATAGGTAAAGTCATGAATAAATTGATTATAGTGTGCAATATGAGGGATATATTGAACTTTAAAATGACAATATTCCGAATGTGACTTTACTTTCTCATAACATTGTTGAGCAATATAAAATTGTAAAATACCTTCTTTAGGAAATGGATGGCCTAGCTGTATTTCCGAGAAATTCAGCTGTGCTAAAAACAGCATATATCGATTTTGTCTATCTTTAGGATGCTCCATTTCATGGGTTAAGAACGGCAAACCAGCAAATTTACTTTCGTGCAGAAACGCCGGCTCCATTACAGGCTTTAATATAGCCACCTGTTCAGCAGAATGACTTAAGCTCGTATGAAAATTAATTAACTCTTTAGGGATAAATATATTTTTATCTAAATGTGCCATTTGATGTTCCTCCTTTTGAAGTAATTTAAATTGAAATAGTCAATATTACTTCAAAACTGTTCGTGATAATAACACTATTTCCACTTGTAAAATTTGCTAAACATGCCTAAAATTTAAATGCGAATTGTTTTTAATATGTAAATAAAATATTTGTTAAACATAAATAAATTGGTTGGAAACAAGTAAAAATCCCACAAAATATTTTTTTAAAGGGTTTATTTATTAGGGGAAAAGGTTAAGTTTAACTATATTTAACTTTTGTAATGAAACTGAAAAGTATAAATAAGCTTTTACATGATATTATATAGAAGTAGAAGGTCTGACCTTTAAAAATTGAAACTTTTAAAACCAAAAATCGTTATATATATTAGAAAAGGAAAGTTTGAGGTGTAATCAAATGGCGAAAGAGATTGATTTAAAGCGTATTGTTACAAACTTATCAAAATTAGGTGTTACGGCGACAGTTACGAAATCTCGTCTTGAGCTTTTAAAAGTTTTAACACCACCAACGCAAACTCCACAAACACAAAATTAAAGAAATTCAGGTAGGATGCGAGTTATCTTCATCCTACCTGAATTTCTAAGTAGTAGAGGACCCTTTATAATAAAATGGGTCCTTTCATTTTATTCGTCGTCGGGATCATTCGTAGTAAACATATACGTACGGTAATGAAACTTCATACTGTATACGAGTCCGATTGCAAGAGCATTCCCCATCATCGAACTTCCTCCGTAACTAATGAAAGGTAAAGGAATCCCTGTGATAGGTAATAGTTGTATCGTCATCCCGATATTTTCAAAAACATGGAACGTAATCATGGCAATAATTCCTGCACATACATAAGTACAAAATGGATCTTTAAGTAACAGTGTCGTTTTTGTTAAATGGTAAATTAACAAAAAGTATAAGCAAATAACAGCGCTCGCCCCAACAAAGCCCCATTCTTCACCAATTACTGCGAAAATAAAGTCTGTATGGTTTTCTGCAACATATACTTCACGTGCCATAAACCCTTTCCCGAAAATCTCACCTGAACCTATCGCATTAAGTGAGGTAATTAAGTGATATCCGTCTGAAGATGCATATGAGTACGGGTCAATCCAAGAATAAATACGGGCAAATTGATATGGCTGGAATCCAAATGTTTTTTCAAGGAAATCCTGCATGTACAGTGCCATCCATAATAAAGATCCGCCGATAACAGCGGCTCCGCCGAATAAAGGTACAATTATTTTCCATGTAACACCGGCAACAATAACAAGTGCCGCGGTAATCGCAAAAAATACTAATCCCGAACCTAAGTCAGGTTGCAGCATAATTAAGAAAAGAGGCACAATAAGTGTTAATCCAATTTTACCGAGTAACATGAAATCCGATTTGATCGTTTTAATTTGGTATCTTTCATTATGCTTACTTATTAAATAAGCAGTAGCTAAAATGAAAAATGTTTTCATGAACTCAGCAGGTTGAATGCTCCCGATAGGTGTATTAAACCAACTTTGTGCACCGTTACGATAAATTGTTATATTTGTTGAGGGCGGAATGGCTACAACTGCAATTAACAAGAGTAGTCCAAAACCATAAAGCGGCCATGCCAGTTTTTTGTATTGATCCGGGTCAAAGTACATGACAACTGCGACTATAAAGGCAAAAATTGCATAGTTTAGTATTTGTCGAGGAACAAAGTTTGTCACGTATTGCCCGGAAGTTTGCGCAGAAGCGATAGCCAGTAAGCTTACACCAAAAAATATAAATAGTATGATAGTAAGCGGCCAGTCGAAGCGCTTATTAAAATTATAATTGTTTGTATCCATTCATTTCACCTTAAGTTATTAAATTTAACCCATCTAGGGGTTAGAAGATACCAACAAATTGAAGGCATTTAATATGAGAACGGTTAATTAATTTACCCATTCAAGAAAGTATCGAGCTTAAAATAGAGTAATATTTTAAGCTTTATTAACTTTATCATATTCTTAAAAAAATTACTTTAGTAAGTCCAATTTAAAAGTTCGACGAAACATATGAGAAAATGTTTCAAATTTGAATAAGAAGTCATATAATAATCATATTATTCATGTTAAAGGGGCGTGCAAGTAGTGGCAAAGAAATTGAAGTCTGCTGAAGATTTTATGCATCATTTATATGTCCATATGAACGATGTGGAAAATTTTGTTATTTATAGCGGGCTTACGCTGAGGGAATTTATGGCTTCAGTAGAACCGGTAAAGAATGTTTTGCTATTAAGGCATGCCTACGACAATGGCTCTTTTAACATGCATACGCAATTTGATTTTGTTACTAATGAAGATATGCGGGATTTTTTGAAAAGAGAAAGCGACTTAAAACAGGATATATGCTGGGTAGACTTCGCGGCAGAAAAAAATGTTAATACATTGACGCCGCTGGAACAGGCAGAGCTTCTCTATTTAAGTCATAAGCGTGAACCATTAGCATCACCTTTTTTCAGCAAGCTGCAAAATCGGTACGCTTATTATTCATCTGTGGCAGACAAAATGACAAAAGTATATTATCGTTTCATTGGCGATTCTGAAATACTCATATCGAATTTATTTAATCAAATGATAAGAGAAAAAGAAGGAGGAGGAAGTTTTTGGAGAAGAAAAAACAAAAATAATTCCCCTACAATTGATCCTTCTACATTAAGATTATATAGACCATTTGCAAAAGAGGGTGCATTGCTTTCGTTATATAAATTAGATAAGCCAAATGCCCATTATGCAATCGAAGTTCGAGTGTTAAGTGACTATGATTATCCCGATGAAGTTTGGGATGATTTAGATGAAATATTAAAACAAGGCTATGATGAATTAATACAAATTAGTTAACACTCACAGCGAACCAGGCAGTGAGTGTTTTTTATCCGATTTCAGCGTACAGGAGATTCGTGATAAAATAACGTTAGTAAAAACTGGAGGTCAAAAGAATGAAAAAAAGAATCGGTTTATTATATGGTGGTAAGTCTGCCGAGCATGAAGTATCACTATCTACTGCAAAGGCTGTAACGCAGGCGGTAGATTTTAATGAGTTTGACGTCTTTCCAATTTTTATTACATTAAAAGGTGAATGGCGTGTTGGACCTCAATTATCAGAACCCGCTCAATCAATTGAACAATTACAATTTACAACGACTTCAGAGCAATCTGAAAATAATATAACGCAATTCATAAATGCTCATATGGAAAATCCATTCGATGTAGTTTTCCCATTATTGCATGGAACAAACGGCGAGGATGGAACTGTACAGGGCTTTTTGGAAGTTTTGAATATTCCTTATGTAGGAAATAGTGTCCTTGGTTCTGCAGCCGGTATGGATAAAGTAGTAATGAAACAGTTATTTGAAATGGCGAATTTACCCCAAGTACCATATGAATCTTTTATCCGTAGTGAATGGGAGCGTGAAAAAACAGCATGGATTAATAAATGCGAAAAAGCATTAGGTTACCCTATGTTTGTAAAACCGGCTAACCTTGGATCTAGTGTTGGAATTAGTAAAGCAACCAATGCGGAAGAGTTGGAAAAAGCAGTACAATTCGCATTGCAGTATGACCGCAAAATTGTCATCGAACAAGGTATTAAAGCACGTGAGATTGAGCTTGCCGTTTTAGGGAATGATACTCCAAACGTTTCTGTAGCGGGTGAAATTAAGCCAATGACAGATTTTTACGATTATGATTCAAAATATAAAGACGGCTCTACAGCCTTGATTATTCCAGCCGATCTGCAAGCAAATGTCTATTCAGACTTAGTTGATATGGCGAAAAGAGCGTTTAAAGCAATTGATGGAGCAGGGTTAGTCCGAGCGGATTTCTTCGTAACGGATAATAATGAAATCTTCATTAACGAAGTAAATACAATGCCAGGTTTCACACCGGTTAGTATGTACCCGTTGCTATGGCAGCATACAGATCTAACATATCCTCAACTAGTTAAGGAACTTATTAACTTAGCATTAGAGCGCCATACTGAAAAACAACAGCTTCAATACAATAGAGATTGAGTGGGATAAAAAGTGAAAAAAAAATTACAGCAACTCGCAACATGGCTAACGATAGAAAATCAAGCATTTCCTGATACGGTTGTCACAGGTATTTCCATTGATACACGCACAATCTCTAAAGGTGATTTGTTTATTCCTTTTCGCGGTGAAGCAGTAAATGGGCATCGCTTTGTGGAACAGGCATTTGAAAAAGGTGCAGCAGCTTCATTGTGGATGAAAGATGAACCTAACCCACCGGAGAATCTACCGTTAATATTTGTAGATGATCCGGAACAGGCACTGCAAAAAATGGCGGAATGTTATCGTAATGAGCATAAGGCAACATTTATCGGTATTACTGGTTCAAATGGGAAAACTTCCTCCAAGGACATTTTGGCAGGAACTCTTTCTCCATATTTTAAAGTGCAAAAGACGATTGGTAATTTTAATAACCAATTAGGTTTGCCGATTACAATTTTACAGCTTGATGAAGATACAGAAATATCCGTTTTGGAAATGGGTATGAGCGGCTTCGGAGAGATTGAGTTTTTAACTAAACTAGCACGCCCGCATTATGTAATTATTACAAATATCGGCGAAGCCCATATGCAAGATTTAGGGTCGCGAGAAGGTATCGCAAAAGCGAAGTTTGAAATAGTAAAAGGTTTAAATGAGGAAGGTTTGCTTTTCTTTGATGGAGATGAACCATTATTGCAAAGCCTTGTTGCCAGAACGCCAAATTTAAAAACGCAGTCGTTCGGTTTTACACGGAGCCAAGACTTAGTAGCTTCTAATATTGTAGCGACAGCACAAGGCAGTAGCTTTCATGTAGAAGGAGCCATTAATGGAGACTTCTTTATATCTGTTTTAGGGGAGCATCAGGTAAAAAATACATTAAATGCGATGCTTGTAAGTAGAGCTTTAGGGTTAACAGATGACCAAATTCGCGAGGCATTAAAGCAAGTTGTGTTGACGGATATGCGTATGCAGCTTATTTCAGTGGGTGAGCTATTATTTATTAATGATGCATATAATGCTGCGCCAACATCGATGCACGCTGCTATTCAATTTATCGAGCAAACGACAATTCGTAAGGAAAAATGGCTTGTCCTCGGTGATATGCTGGAGTTAGGGAATGATGAACAGTCGATGCATGAAGAAGTGGCTGCATATATAGATAATCAGAAAATCAGCTATGTTTGTCTATATGGTCCGCGCATGAAATGGCTATATGAAAAGCTGCAAACTAAATTTGATGCAGCTCACTTAGTATATTCTGAGCAAGACTATGATCCGATTATAAATAAAATTAAATTAAATGCTACGAGTGAATCCATAATTTTAGTAAAAGGTTCACGAGGGATGCAGTTAGAAAAAATTATTCAATCAAACGAGTTGGCATAGCTAACTCGTTTTTTTACTAAAAAGTGCGGAAGCTTTTTTCTTCGGCAAGAGTCGCTTATTATATTTAATAAGAACATCAATAAAAGTAGGTGAATTGATGATAACAGGCGTACTTTTTTTACATGGATTTTCTGGTGGACCGTATGAAGTGCAACCTTTTGTGCATTATATACAACAACGTACAGATTGGGTTATAAGTGTTCCTACATTTTCAGGTCACGGGGATGCAGAACATTTATCGATGAAAGGCTATAAGGCTGAGCATTGGATGATGGAAGCGGAAATTGCTTATCGTCAGCTAAAAAAGCAAGTAGACGAAGTAATTGTTGTTGGTTTTTCAATGGGCGGAGTTATTGGTATGTATTTATCAATCCGCTATACAGTAAAGAAATTAGTATTATTGAGTGCTGCGGTAAAGTATATAGATCCACCCCAGCTAGTGAAAGATGTTCGGGCAATTGCTCAAGATATGGTTCATAAAAAGCTGGAAGAAAATGAAGTGTTTGCGCGCTATAAAGATAAACTCAAAAATGTCCCACTATCGGCGACGGTTGAATTTATGAAAGTCGTCAAAAAGACGGAACCTTATATTAAAAATATTCAATGCCCAACCTTTATCGTTCAAGGAAGGCTTGACGGCATCGTACCGAATACGACGGCACAGATTTTATACAACCAAATTCATTCACAGCAAAAGCAAATGTATATTTCAGATTGTGGAAAACATCATATTTGTTATAGTGATGATTGTGACGAATGGTTCGATGCAGTGTTCAAATTTATAATGTGAATAAATGTCAGACTATTCGATACGAGCATTATCATTGCATACCGTTACAACCCATGTTAGACTATTAAGAGCAATGGATACATTTTGTGCGAAGACTCTTCAGACTTTTTGATGAAGAGTACTTTTTTTTGATAAACGGTTTTATTCTATTTTTTTAAAAAAGCAAGAACAAATAACAACGGTAGAATTGAACCGCTCGGCAATGACCGGGCTTTCCTTTTCATATAAGAGACTCTGCATGTGAAGCAGAGAGAATTTTTTAAGTAACGGAAACGTTCCACATACAATGGCTCGAAATTTGCCGCCATTTCATCTGAAAATGTAACCATTTGTCAACTTATATAGTAAAAAGGAGATTGAAGAGTTTGACAAATTTTTCAGAATTAAACATTAGTGAATCGACATTACGCTCTATTAAGCGTATGGGGTTTGAAGAAGCAACACCAATCCAAGAAGGAACAGTTACGTTTGCAATGGCTGGTCGTGACGTATTAGGCCAAGCACAAACAGGTACTGGTAAAACAGCTGCATTTGGTATTCCATTAATCGAGAAAATCGATCCAAAGAACCCAAATGTTCAAGCTTTGGTAATTGCTCCAACTCGTGAATTAGCAATCCAAGTTTCAGAAGAACTTTATAAATTAGGGTATGACAAACGTGTAAAATTATTATCAGTTTACGGTGGTCAAGAAATTAGCCGTCAAATCCGTGCATTGAAAAATAACCCTCAAATTATCGTAGGGACACCTGGTCGTATTCAAGACCATATTAATCGTCGTACATTACGATTAGATGAAGTTCAAACGTTAGTTTTAGACGAAGCAGACGAAATGTTAAACATGGGCTTCATCGATGATATTAATGCGATTTTAGAAAACGTACCATCTACTCGCCAAACATTACTATTCTCAGCGACAATGCCTCCAGCAATCCGTAAAATTGCAGAGACATTTATGAAAGATCCTGAAATCGTAAAAATTAAAGCGAAAGAATTAACAATGGAAAACATTGAACAATTTTTCGTAAAAGCAACAGAGCGTGAAAAATTCGATGCATTATCTCGTTTATTAGACTCTCAAAAACCAGAATTAGCAATCATCTTCGGTCGTACAAAACGCCGTGTTGATGAGTTAAGCCAAGCTTTAGGTTTACGTGGCTTCTTAGCAGAAGGTATCCATGGTGACTTATCTCAAGCGAAACGTATTTCTGTTTTACGTCAGTTTAAAGAAGGTAAAATCGATATTTTAATCGCAACAGACGTAGCCGCTCGTGGTTTAGATATTTCAGGTGTAACTCATGTTTACAACTTTGATATTCCACAAGATCCGGAATCATACGTTCACCGTATCGGCCGTACAGGTCGTGCAGGTAAATCTGGTGTTGCAGTAACATTCGTAACACCTCGTGAAATGGGTTACTTACGTATTGTAGAAGAAACTACGAAAAAACGTATGACACCTTTACGTCCACCATCATCAGAAGAAGCATTAGTAGGCTTACAAGAAGATGCAATGCAATCATTGGTGGAATTAGTTCAAAATAACGATTTAGGTAACTATCGTGAGTTAGCGGCTCAGTTATTAGAAAGTAACGAAGCAATTGACTTAGTAGCGGCAGCACTTAAATCAATTACAAAAGAGCCGGATGCTACACCGATCTCTTTATCTGAAGAGCGTCCATTACCAATGCGTCGTGAACGTTCAGGCGGCGGCGGTGGCAACCGTGGTCGTGGTGGTAATGATCGTAACCGTGGTGGTGGTAACCGCAGTGGTGGTGGAGACCGTCGTGGTGGAGATCGCCGTAGTAGTGGTGGCGGAAGCCGTAGTGGTGGCGGAAGTCGTGAAGGAGGTCGCCGTGAAGGTGGCGCTCGTCGCGAAGGATCTCGTGATCGCCGTCCTCGTCCACGTCGCGAAGACTAATAACATTCAAACACATCAACGAGTTACGTTGATGTGTTTTTTTTACATAAAAGAGTAGTTGAAATATAAACTTTTTATAAATTATTTAACAAAAATTCCATTTATATATACTATATAATGTAATGGGGAATTTTTAACGCCATTTTTTTATGGGAGAAGAATGAAACAATTAAGAGATTGAATCGTATAACATACTAGAAAGAAAGAGGTGTAGAGCTTGTGAGAGAACAACCGAAATACCAATTACCGAAAAAAGCACAAACTGTTTGGCGATTATATGGACTAATTCAAACTATTATTATTGCTCTTCTCGTCGGTGGAGTTATATTTCTAGTGGTGACATTTGATTGGCCACAATGGATTATGTGGATTGCTATTGCATTTGTAGTCTTGTCCATTATTTTTTCCATCGCGGTCTTTCCGAGTGTACGTTGGCGAATTTGGCGCTATGAAGTGCGAGAGCAGGAAATCGAGATTCAAAGTGGGTTATTTGTCGTAAAACGGACATTAATACCAATGGTGCGTGTTCAGCATGTAGATACGGAACAAGGCCCGATTTTAAAAAAATATACGTTAGCCAATATTTCCATTTCTTCAGCTGCAACTGTACATACGATACCGATGTTAAAAGTAGAGGAAGCTGACTTACTACGGACAAAAATTTCTGAACTTGCAAGGGTGGCGGAAGATGATGTCTAACGAAAAATATAAACTTCATCCCGTTACAGCTATTATTAATGTGGTAAAAGCATTGAAAGACCTATTGATTCCGATTGTTATTATCATAGTTGCAAATGGCTTTAATTTTAATTTGGATTATCGCAGTGAAACATTTTTCAGTGAAATGATTCCACTTTTTATTTTAGTGATTGTCGTCTTCGGGACGATGGTGAGCGGTCTTATTAAATGGTGGACGTTTGTATACTGGTATGAAGATAGCGAACTGCGGGTTGAATACGGATTATTCGTAAAGAAAAAGCGTTACATTCCATTCGATCGAATTCAAAATTTAAATTATAAAGAAGGAATTTTCCATCGCCTCTTTAAGCTCGTTCAAGTGCAGGTAGAAACGGCGGGCAGCAAAAGTGGTAAGCCTGAAGCTGAGTTAACCGCTGTTACGAGAGCAGCGGCAGATGATGTGGAAATCCAAATGAAAAAAGCGAAGCAAAAAACACCGATTGAAAGTGAATTAATGGAAGTGGTAGAGGAGGAAGAAGCACCTTCAACTATTTTGCACAAAATGAAGGTTCCTGAACTGTTATTATTGGCATCTACTTCAAGTGGAATCGGTGTAGTATTGGCAGGGGTTTTTGCTGTCTTCTCACAATTTGCAGAATTTATTCCGTTTGATGCGATATATGATGAAGTGGCATTTTTAATGGAATACAGCTTCATCGCGGCAATGATACTGATCGCTCTTGCTCTCATGGTAGCGTGGATAATATCCGTTGGCATTACATTTTTGAATTATTATAACTTCACGGTGAGTAAACAGCAGAACCGTTTAATCATTACGCGAGGGTTAATTGAAAAAAAACGTGTAACCATTCCGTTAAATCGTGTACAGGCAATTAAACTTGTGGAAAATCCATTCCAGCAAATGCTGGGTTTAGCATCGATTGCAGTGGAAAGTGCTGGTGGAGGATTCAGTGGGGAAGCAGATAAGAAAATTATATTATTTCCGTTAATTGCAAAAAAGGAAGCGTTAAAACCATTGGCTGAGCTATTTCCTGAATATGATTTTCACCTTTCGGAAGCAATTCAGCCTCCTAAAAAAGCATTACCTTTTTTCTATCGGATAGATTTTATTTGGCTTGTACCATTGATAGCCGCTATTTCTTATTTTTTCTATCCATTCGGATTACTGTCCTTACTATTGGTTTTACCAATACTTTTGTTAGGAAGATGGCAATTTAAAACGACGGGCTATACAATTGAAGGTCAGCAAATTACAATTGTATCTCGTATGATTAGCCGTGTTACCTTTTTTGCTTTAAAAAAACGTGTACAGGTAACACAGGGGAGTCAAACCTATTTCCAAAAACGCCGTAAAATTGGTTCTGCGAAAATTATCGTTATGTCTGGGATGGCAGGGGCTTCGGCGACGGTTCGTCATATAGACCAAAAAGAAGTTGAAAAGATATTAACTTGGTACGAATATTAAAAAGAATAGGATGTGTGCAAAGGCGGTTCCTTTTTCACACATCCTATTTTTTATTTTACTCGTTTTATAGAGTTGTTGCGCCAACGAACCATGTTTTTTGGATTAAAATAAACAAATCCTAAAATAAAGCCGGTAACGAGTCCGCCTAAATGAGCCGCGATATTAATATTAGGTGTTACGAAAGTCATTATTATACTAATGACGATTAATGGTAGCATGATTTGTTTTAATTGAGGGAATAAATGTCTCGTGTAATAAATGAGTGCCCCAAACGCACCGAATATACCATAAATCGCACCACTAGCCCCTACACTAGCGTAATCTGGGGCCTGTGTTACAAATGTAGCAGCACCACCGAAAATTCCTGCTAAAAAGTAAATCGTTAAAAAACGAACTTTACCAGCTATTTTCTCCAGCTCCGGACCAAATAAAAATAGTGAGAACATATTAAAAAGAACATGCATAAATCCAGCGTGTAAAAACATCGACGTAATAATACGCCACCACTCACCAGTGGCAATTAGACCATTAACACTAGCGCCTGCATAAAGTATTTCCCTTCCTAATGAAGGAATTAATGTCAAGGTGTATACGATTAAATTAATCGCAATGATTGACGAGACAATTGGATATAACGTAATGTATTGTTTGAAATTTTCTCTGCGAATAAACATTTTCCACCTCAATTATGTCGATATAAAATAATACAAATTATTATTCATTATACATTGGACTAATGTTCAAATGAAAGGGAGAGCTACTAATTGATTAAAGGTATTGGTTTAGATTTAGTAGAATTGGATCGAATTGAAAAGATGTTAGGGCGTTCTGCAAAATTTGCACAACGTATTTTAACGGAACGCGAATTAATTATTTTCGAGGAATTATCACCAGCTCGGAAAGTGGAGTTTTTGGCTGGGCGCTTCGCTGCAAAAGAGGCATATTCAAAAGCTATCGGTACAGGTATTGGTAAAGGGTGTGAACTCCACCAAATGGAAATTTTAAAGGATGGGCTAGGAAAACCAGTCCTCTATTTTGATGGTGAACTGGTAAATGGCTTTATTTCTATTACACATACACGAACAACGGCAGCTGCTCAAGTAATCTTAATGCAATAATACATACATGCCCTCATTCACTCATATAGTAATTTATCGAAAAAGTTAATCGAAAGGATGAAACTTTGAAACTCCGACTGCTAGTTGTTGTCGTTTGTTGTCTATTTTTGGCGGCGTGTGGGAAAGCAACGAAAGATGAAGTGATTGAAGATGTAAACAAGAAATGGAATGAGGCAAAGGGTTATGAATTAAGTGCTTCAATGGAAGTACGTACTGGGGCTGAGCCGAGAATTTATGATGTGAAAGTATGGCATACGAAACCGGATTTTTATCGAGTAGCAGTTAACCCTCAAGGAGAAACGGAACAGCAGTTAATTGTTCGTAATGAAGAAGGGGTATTTGTTGTAACTCCGGCTCTTAGAAAAACGCATAAATTCCAGAGTGAGTGGCCGAAACAAAATAGTCAAGCCTATATTATTGGAACGCTTGCAGATGATTTAATGGCGGATTCAAAAGCTGTTATGACAGAAGATGATTCAACTTATACATTTGAGCTGGCTACACGGAATGTAGATCAAACAGCTTTACCTATCCAGCAAATTATGGTTGATAAGAAAACAATGCTTCCGACAAAGGTTAGTGTGTTAGACGAGTCTTTACAAGAGCAGGTTGTTATTACATTTGGAGAAATTAAGTTAGGTGTACAACATACCGCAAAGGATTATGAAGTAGAAAAGTTCACTGAAAAAGAAGAGAAAAAGGCAGCATCAGCTGATGTTGTAAATACAGATTTCAGTGTATACTATCCAACAATTGACTGGGCACATACTAAGTTGACAGAAGAGTATGAGGTTAAAGAAGATGGCAATTCCCGTGTTATTTTAACGTTTGAAGGTGAAAAACCGTTTACATTAATGCAGCAACCAATTCAATATGACAACATGGTGTTGCCTGTATTCTCACCTGGGGATCCAGCTGATTTAGGCTACACGATTGGCGCAATTACAGATCATTCTATTCAGTGGGATAAGGATGGCATGACATTCTTTATCGCATCTACAAAATTATCTAAAGAGGAATTATTGGAAGTGGCAGCTAGTGTGCAGCAAAGTAGTATGAAATAAATTGCCATGACAGATGATTTATTGCGAACCTAGCTATATGTCTTCTAAAAAAGATGCATCTTGCACATACTTGTGCAAGATGTTATTTTTTTGTATTAATTTTAGCTTTATTCGAAGTGAAATGTATGCCATAATTTTCTTAACATTTACGGGGTGTTTATACTTTTAAAAAGAGGGTAAAGTCAAAATGGAAAAACCAATAAATTACCGACCTACAAAAGCAATTATTGATTTACAAGCAATCGAACATAATCTCATTTCATTACGCCAATATATTGGCAAAGACATTCAAATTATTGCGGTAGTAAAAGCGAATGCATATGGGCATGGAGATGTAGAAGTGGCAAGAACAGCTATTCAGGCAGGAGCAACGATGCTAGCTGTAGCAACACCTGATGAAGCTGTACACATGAGGGGAAATTTTAAGGATATTGATATTTTAGTGTTGGGTGCTACACCACCTAATTTTGCTCCTTATGCTTCCCAGGAAAATATTATCCTTACCGTATTTTCAACAAGCTGGATCGAAACGGTAAAACAATATATACCTTTGGCAAATCAATTAAAGCTTCACATTAAAGTTGATTCAGGTATGGGGCGTATTGGAGTCTCTACGAAAGAAGATTTACTGGAATTGTACGAAGCAATTGTTATGTCCAATGATTTTATTTTGGATGGTATTTTTACACACTTTGCAACAGCAGATGAAGAAGATTCATTGTACTTTGACAACCAAGTAACCCTATTTAAGGACTTTTTGAGTGTATTGCCAAAAAGACCAAGACTAGTCCATGTGGCAAATACTGCTACCACTTTAGTTAAAGAGCCGTCTTTACAGTATGATGCGGTTCGCTTCGGTATTTCGATGTACGGATTATTACCTTCGTCTTTTGTTGGTTCTAAAATGCCGTTTCCAATTAAACCTGCATTTTCACTACATACTGAACTCATACATATAAAAAAAATGCATGCAGGGCAATCGGTTGGCTATGGTGCAACTTATACGTTAGAGGAAGATTGCTACATTGGTACCATTCCGATTGGATATGCGGATGGCATGCTTCGTAAGCTCGAAGGTCAAGAAGTGCTTGTTGGAGGAAAAAAGGCGAAAATTGTCGGCAGAATTTGTATGGATCAAAGTATGATTTTACTGCCAACAGCATATAATGTAGGAGAAGAAGTTGTATTGATTGGTCGCCAACAGCATGAACAAATCACAATGGATGATTGGGCAACTAAACTCCAAACGATTAATTATGAAATACCATGCGTGATTACAGCTAGAGTTCCTAGGGTATACAAATAAATTTCGATGTAATTTTACTGTAAAAAATTCCAAAAAATCGAAACAAATATGTTCACATTTATCCCCCTAATAGCGAGAATTGTCAGTTTTTTTATTTTCCTGTCTTTTCATTGTAGGTAATCAATGATAGAATTAATGGGAAATGGGATGTTCGGTGGAGGTGCTTGTTTTGTACGCGAAGGAATTGGTAGAAGTAGAAGAAGTGGTAATTGACATACCAAATGAGCTAGTTACTCAATTTGAAAGAACGTTTGGACGCAATACTGAGAGTGGTTATATGATGGCGTATTTGGCGACTCAAAAATATACAAAGCATATGCAACCAAATCAAATACGGGAAGCTTTAATAAAGGGCTATGTGGAAATGTCGCAAATTAATCTGACAATTTGCAGTGAGTGCTTGCATGCAGAGTATGAAGCGGAACATATGGTGGAGCGTCTCGTAAGCGGGGGATGACAAGTTGATTGTAAAACGTGGAGACGTTTTTTTTGCTGACCTATCACCAGTGGTAGGTTCAGAACAAGGCGGGACTAGACCCGTGCTTATTATACAAAATGATATTGGAAATCGTTTCAGTCCAACTGTCATAATAGCTGCAATAACTGCGCAAATTCAAAAAGCAAAATTACCTACACATGTAGAAATCGATGCGAAAAAGTATGGTTTTGAACGCGATTCGGTAATTTTGCTTGAGCAATTGCGTACAATTGATAAGTCACGATTAACAGATCGGATTACTCAGCTTGACACAAAACTAATGCAGGAAGTCGATATCGCGCTCAATATTAGTTTAGGACTCGTAAAATTTTAATACATAAAAAAAGCATCGAAACTTATGGTTTCGATGCTTTTTATTATCTTCACAATAATATTATTTTATAAATAGTAAGCTGTAATCATGTAAAAATATAACAAATAGTTTACAATAAATACATCGAGTATTTATATAGATATACTTCTAATTAAAAATAATTTTGAAATCAAATTTAAGTTATAAACATACCGTATGCTATAATAAAAAAGATTAATAATTCCGAAAATTGATAATGTGTATTAACTCCGTATAATGAAAATGTAGGAAATTGGAGGCACTATGATGAAGACGAAATCTACCGTAGAGATTATAACAGAATGGGATATTGTAGCTGCACGCCAACTTGGACGAAACGAAGCGAAAGCTATTGGCTTTGGCGCGGTAGATCAGGCTCGAATTACGACTGCAATTAGTGAACTTGCCAGAAATATATATTTATATGCTAGGGCAGGGGAAGTGACAATCGAGCGTATTAGCGAGGGTGTGAAAGTTGGTATTCGTATTACAGCGGCAGATAAAGGACCCGGAATAAATAATATAAAAAAAGTAATGGAAGATGGTTATTCCACTTCCGGGGGGCTAGGTGCAGGGCTGCCAGGTGTTAAAAGATTAATGGATACGATGGATATCCAATCCTCTGTTGAAAAAGGAACGACTATAATTATTGAAAAATGGGTTTAGTAGGATGTGATAAAATTTGAAAGAGCTGCAAATGCAATATCAAAAAATATTATCGGACTTTTTATCAAATCAAACGGAAAGGAATTTATATATTGGCCAAAACTTTATTCGCCAGTTAATCCAGAAGAAAGTAGCTCCGGAAGAAGTAATAAATATTCATAAACATGCGATGGAGCAACTCTATCCTGACTTACCCGAATATATTTCGCATAGCTATGATTTTTTAATTGAGATTATGGTCCATTTTGGTTTAACCTTAAAAGAGCATCAAAGTTTGTTAGAACAGCAGGAAGAACTGCGTATGGAGATGAATGTTGCTACAAAAATTCAAAATATGATATTGAGCACGGAAATTCCCCAATTTAAAGATATTGATATCGGAATGGTATCAATACCGATACGGAAGATGAATGGTGATTATGTTCATTTTTTGGGAGATAAATCGAATGTGAGTGTAGCGGTAACGGATGTTGTAGGGAAGGGTGTTCCGGCAGCGCTTTGTATGTCGATGGTAAAGTACGGTCTTGATACACTTGAATGCTCTAATAATGCACCGTCTCATATTTTGGGAGTGTTAAATCGAATTATTGAAAAAAGTGTAGATGATAGTATGTTTGTCTCAATGTTTTATGGTACTTACAATGTCGAAAATGGTAAATTTACATACGGTTCAGCTGGTCATGAGCCCTCTTTATATTATAATTCCAGTAAAAGAACTTTTTTCGATTTAGAATCAAAAGGATTACTTTTGGGTGTTATGCCCGAAGTTAAATATCCACAATACGAAGTACAGCTCGAGGAAGGCGATTTCATCGTAATGATGACAGATGGCGTAACAGATTTCCGGAAACAGGGGGAACTGGATCCACGGGATGTAATTAAAAACATAGCATTGAGTTATCGTCACTTTACGGCTCAGGAAATGTGTGAAAAAATGTATGCATACTTAAAGAGTCTGCCGGAGTTTGATTTAGAGGATGATTTTACAGTCGTCATTTTTAAAAAATAAATAATTTTATGTTTAGTTACCTAGGGATTTGGGTAATGTAATTAAGTTTATAGATGGAGGTGTCTAATAATGAATGTGAATGTTCAATTTAGAGAAGATGGTAATGTTTTGCGAGGCTATATCGAGGGTGAAATCGATACTTATACAGCTCCGGTATTGCGTGAAGAATTGGAAACGGTGCAAATTGTTGAAGGCCGTGTAATTGAGTTGGACTTATCAAAAGTAAATTATATGGATAGTACAGGTTTAGGGATTTTTGTTGCGTTTTATAAAAAGGTGACAAGGGACAATGCATCACTTAAATTAGTGGGCTTATCAAATCGTTTAGTTAGATTGTTTGAAATTACAGGATTAAGTGAACTGATGAGTATTGAGACAGACGAGGAATTGGAGTTGAAATAATGAAGGCATTTGACTATATTGAAATTCGAGTACCTGCCAAGTCGCAATATGTAAGTGTAATCCGTCTGACTATTTCAGGATTAGCGATGCGAGTTGGATTTACTTATGATGAAATTGAAGATTTAAAAATAGCTACAAGTGAAGCGGTAACAAATGTTGTCCACCATGCATATAAAGCCAACGAAGATGGTGAAGTTGTAATTGGATGTGCATTATTCGAAAATAAAATTGAAATAATGGTAGCTGATTATGGTGTAAGTTTTAATTTTGAAGAAGTAAAATCAAAGATTGGTCCATATCACGAAGATGAAAACGTAGCCCTTTTACGTGAAGGGGGATTAGGAATTTTTTTAATGGAAACTTTAATGGATGAAGTGAAATTAACTAACGAAGGTGGCGTCACTGTTTTCATGACGAAGTATGTCTCGAGAGAGCAGGTGAAAGGAAATGTCGAAAGAATCACTACCTAAAAATTCATCAAAAGAAGAAGTACTAAATTGGATTGCCGAATATCAAGACAATGGCAGTGAAGAAGCACAGACAAACCTTGTGCTCCATTATCAACAATTGGTAGAGTCGATTGCTCGCAAATACTCCCATGGTAAATCTTATTATGATGATATTGTACAAGTCGGTATGCTTGGCTTGTTAGGTGCAATCCGACGTTTTGACCCTTCTTTTGGCCGGAGTTTTGAGGCGTTTGCAGTTCCAACGATTGTGGGGGAAATAAAGCGCTTTTTACGTGATAAAACATGGGACGTGCATGTTCCTAGACGAATAAAAGAATTAGGACCTAGAATTAAAGCGGCAGTAGAAGCATTGACTACTTCGCTACAACGTTCTCCTTCAATTACTGAGATTGCTGATTATTTAGAGGTTCAGGATGAAGAAGTATTAGAGGCAATGGAGATGGGACGAAGCTATCAAGCGTTATCAATGGATCACTCGATTGAATCTGATTCGGATGGAAGTACAGTAACATTATTTGATGTTGTCGGAAGAGAAGATGTCGGATATGAAGCGACAAACCGCCGAATGCTTGTAGCGGATGCGATGAATGTATTAAATGAGCGTGAGCGACAAATTATCCAGTTAACCTATTTAGAACAATTAAGTCAAAAGGAAGCTGGAGAAAGACTCGGTATTTCACAAATGCATGTTTCAAGAATTCAGCGAAAAGCTGTGAAAAAATTACAGGATGCCATTGCAGCAAGTGGTGGCGTATCTTTATAAAAAAGTTTGAGTCTACTAGATAAGTAGGCTCTTTTTTTACGGGAATTTGATCGATAATCGGGAAAATACTTATCCATAAGTGATACACTAAAGGCAGTTTAAAATTTAAAGGAGTGGCATAATGGAGCAACAAAAAATGTTACAGATAATCGCCAAAGATGCGAATGTAGAACCAAAACAAGCGCAAGCAGTTATTGGGTTATTAGAAGAGGGCAATACCGTACCTTTTATTGCACGCTACCGAAAAGAAGTTACAGGTTCCTTGGATGAAGTTCAAATTAAGGCAGTAGAAGACCGCTACCATTACATACAACAACTCGAAACACGTAAAGAAGAAGTAGTTCGCTTGATTGATGAGCAAGGGAAGTTAACCGAGGAGTTACAAGCATCAATTAATGCAGCAACAGTTTTACAACGAGTGGAAGATTTATACCGTCCGTATAAGCAAAAACGCCGTACCAAAGCGACAATTGCAAAAGAGCGTGGCTTAGAACCGTTGGCAGAACAAATATTAAAATTTAGTAAGCAATCTTTAGAACAGCTTGCGAATCCGTTTTTAAACGAAGAACAAGGTGTAATAACGATCGATGACGCATTGACAGGTGCGCGTGACATATTAGCGGAGCGATTTGCAGATGATGCTACAGTTCGCGGAAAACTACGTACTCTTTCTTGGCGAGAAGGAAAGCTCGTGACTATGTTGAAAAATGCGGATAAGGATGAGAAGCAAGTATTTGAAATGTATTATGAATATGAGGAACCTGTCCACCGAATGGCCCCGCACCGTACATTGGCGGTGAATCGTGGGGAGAAAGAAGAAGTATTAAGAGTTTCAATTGAAGTACCTGTAGATAAAGCCACTGCTCAAATGGAAAATTACTTTATTCCTAGAAACTTTATAGGCCCGTCTGTGAATGAAGTTAAATCAGCGATTACTGATAGCTATAAACGTTTAATTAAACCATCCATTGAGAACGAATTGCGGGCGGAACTTACTTCAAAAGCTGAGGCACAAGCAATTCACATTTTTTCGGAAAACTTGAGAAATCTATTATTGCAGCCTCCAATGCGCGGAAAAGTTGTACTAGGTGTAGACCCTGCTTACCGCACAGGTTGTAAACTAGCGGTAGTTGATGAGACAGGGAAAATGATTGAAGTTGGGGTTATTTATCCGCATACAACATCAGATCCATCAAAAGCAAAAGAGGCTGTTAAAGCATTACTGAAAAAATATCCAATTAGTATTATTGCGATAGGGAACGGTACAGCATCTCGTGAAACAGAGCAATTTATTGCGGAGTTATTGAAAGAAACTGATGGGGATATTGCCTATGTTATTGTAAATGAAGCAGGGGCATCGGTGTATTCAGCATCGGAAGTGGCACGTGCGGAATTCCCGAATCTACAAGTTGAGCAACGTAGTGCCGTATCAATTGCACGCCGTTTACAGGATCCACTATCCGAGTTGGTGAAAATTGATCCGAAAGCTGTCGGTGTAGGTCAGTACCAGCATGATGTATCTCAAAAACAGCTGGCTGAATCATTGACGTTCATTGTAGAAACTGCAGTAAACCAAGTGGGGGTTGATGTGAATACGGCATCTGCATCACTTTTACAATATGTATCAGGGCTATCCAAAACAGTGGCTGAAAATATTGTAGCTATGCGAAGTGAAAATGGATCCTTCTCTTCACGGACACAGCTTAAAAAGATACCGCGTTTAGGTGCCAAAACCTATGAACAAGCAATTGGCTTTTTACGTATTTCAGAAGCAAAAAACCCATTAGATGCAACCGGTATTCACCCAGAGAGCTATAAACTGGCTGAAGCAATTTTGGAGGCAGCGGGCGTAACAAAAAAAGATGTAGGTACGCAAAAGGCAGAAGAGGCTATTAGTAAATTAAGTTTATCAACATTAAGTGAAACACTAAATGTCGGGGAAGTAACCTTGAAGGATATTATTGATACTTTAATAAAGCCAACGCGTGACCCTCGAGATGCATTTCCACAGCCTTTACTAAAAACAGATGTATTGCAGATGGATGATTTACAAGTAGGAATGGAATTGCAAGGAACTGTTCGAAATGTTGTGGATTTCGGGGCGTTTGTTGATATTGGTGTAAAACAAGATGGTCTAGTTCACATATCTAAATTGCAAAAGGGACGTGTAAAGCATCCGTTAGATGTCGTATCATTAGGTGATATTGTGACGGTATGGGTAGAAAAGGTAGAAGCAAGTAAAGGGCGTATTTCATTAACGATGCTCTCACCGGAAAATCAACTAAACGTGTAAAGAAAATAAATATGAATTATAATAAAAAGCGCATAAATTAATATGTGCTTTTTATTATGTGTGGGGAGGTAGCGTATGACAGATGAACAACTTCAAGAACTTGTAGAACAGTTATCTAATGAATATTTTAACCGACCTTTTGTTCATAAAGCGTATTTTAATAGTCGTTTAAAAACAACGGGTGGACGGTATTTGTTAAGTAGTCACAATATAGAACTCAATAAAAAGCTTTATGATCATTTCGGGTTACAAGAGCTCAAGGGGATTATTTTACATGAACTTTGCCATTATCATTTACATATTTTAGGGATGGGCTATAAGCATCGAGATGCGGATTTCCGCAATTTATTGAAAAAGGTTGGAGCGCCAAGATTTTGTTCTACAATAGAGCAGCCAACTAAGCAGCTAAAGAAAAAGGTAGTTCATATGTATAGTTGTGTAAGTTGTGGGCAGATTTATAGAAGGAAAAAAAAGATGGATGTAAAAAGGTATTCTTGTAGCATATGCCAAGGGAAAATTAAATTTTTGCGAAGTGAAATTTAATTTAATAAAATGTTTAAATAGTAGAGAATAAAGGAAAAGATAAATTATGTGCTTTTCAGGTGAATATGTTTTTTTATATATAATAAGGAAGTAAATTATTTTTTTGAAAAAATTATTAAAAAGTGTTGACGAACCTTATTTCGATATCTATAATAATAAAAGTCGACAAGATGATGTCGCTAAGAAATGATTATTCCGAAGTAGCTCAGTTGGTAGAGCATCCGGCTGTTAACCGGCAGGTCGCAGGTTCGAGTCCTGCCTTCGGAGCCATTATAGGCCCGTTGGTCAAGTGGTTAAGACACCGCCCTTTCACGGCGGTAACACGGGTTCGAATCCCGTACGGGTCACCACTTTTAATTTCATATTATAGTTTACTTATGGTCCCGTGGTGTAGCGGTTAACATGCCTGCCTGTCACGCAGGAGATCGCCGGTTCGATCCCGGTCGGGACCGCCATTTATTGGGGTATAGCCAAGCGGTAAGGCAACGGATTTTGATTCCGTCATGCCCTGGTTCGAATCCAGGTTCCCCAGCCATTTTGGAGCCATTAGCTCAGTTGGTAGAGCATCTGACTTTTAATCAGAGGGTCGAAGGTTCGAGTCCTTCATGGCTCACCAG